>CAJTPN010000013.1:51625-94737 GCA_910578185.1 uncultured Acetatifactor sp. | reverse complement strand
CGCGCTATAACTGCAGCATTGTTGACCTGTATGACCGGAGCGTAATTGCGAGTGTGACAGACCGCCAGATCACCAGCAGCCTTGCGGTTCGAACTTTGAAGAAAGCGCTGGAATCACAGCCGCAGATCAAGGAAGAACTGATTCTCCACAGCGACCAGGGATCCCAGTATACATCGAGGGCATTTGTGGAATTCTGCGAATCTGTCCATGTGACCCAGAGTATGAGCAAGGCAGGATATCCCTACGACAATGCCCCCATGGAAAGATATTTTAACACGCTGAAAAACGAATGCATTAACCTGTACGAGTTTCATACCGAAGATGCTTTATACCAAGCAAGATTACCTGCGTTTTTACAGTGAGGAACAACCACAGGACAGATACCACTGCAAAACACCCCTGGAGGTGCGTCAGGAGGCACTGGATTCTGATATGCCAATAGAATATCCTATTCCGGAAAACAAGCGGATAAACAAATATAAAGAGAAATGGTGTGCATAGAAAATACCTACACTCCAAACTGAAATGTAGGCATCATCTGCGCTAAATTTTAGATATTTTACCTGTCTACTTGACAAGGGGCATATCATATCAAAATCAATCGGCTATGTATTTAAAATCTACTATATTTACTCATCAAGTTTTCTATTTTTTCCTTATCAAGAAATATAAGATTATTCTTTAAAGGATAATCTTGTATTCCCTCTATTATTTTTTCAACTGCGTTCATTGTAAATTTACCCGAAATAGCAATAATAACCTTTGCTACTCTTACTTTATTCCGTGAGTATACATCATAAAATGGCATTGAAAAGGCATCCTTCGCCTGCACAATCAACTCATTTATATCACCATGCACTCCACCTGAAACATCTCCATATTTCACTTGTACCCCATAATACTCATATTCATCAAATTCCGTTCTTCTTGCAAAAGTAATGTCTTTACCAAACTCCTTATTGCCATGATTATATTTTACATTTACAAATCCTAATTTTCTAAAAAGAGGCACTAATATTTTTATCGTAAATTCGCTTTCTTTCTCACATTCATCAATTCTTTGAAAAGGAGAGCCTAATGCTATATCTGTAGCTCCCTCTATTTCTTCATATAACTGCTCTACATCCAGTAAAAGATTTTCCATAGAATCTACTTTCAAATTTGCACTATACCGTAAAGAAATATAGGCACCATCATCATTGTAATAATCTAATGTGATATCCTCCATTTCCTTAGCACGTTCTTCTATAATACCTTTTTTTGTTTCCATATACAGCTTTAATCCAACTGCACCATCCCAATATTTCCTCGTAATTAATTCCTCATACCAAATATGGAATTCATTCTCACCAACACGCCTAAAATATGCTGGAATGTTAATAACTATTGCCGACTCAGATTGTGACTCGCATATTTCTATATCAAAATTATATGGAAAACTTGCTATATCAGTTTTCTTTAATACAGCAACTGGAACTATCGCTTTTTCTCCATCCTCCGAATATTCTTCGCCTTCAATCATAAATGAAGCTAAACCCTCTATATCATTCCAAAAATCAATTTTAGACATGTTTCCTCCAAATATTTAATATTGTCTAATATTATTTAGTCCATTACACGAATCCAGGTCACAAACTCCACCCGTCCGCTTGGTGTTATTTCGTCCATAATCCCCATTTCATCCACAAAATACGGTACAATCAGTACCAAATAACACTAAATAATGCGCTTTTCACCCTGTCCCCAAATTAGGACACAAAATACTCTACCGAGTATTCATTTTACCCTTCCTACATTATAAATTATTTCATATTTTTCATCAATCCATATTTTCCATATGATAACTTATAATAATTTAAGGGAAGATACACCATTTTACATTCAAATTTGGAAGATAGTGCTATCCCCCAAAAAGAAACACCAAGCAAACTTCTCCCCTTTTCCCAAAAGAACGAGGCAAACTTTCACACACCATTTGGGGGATACCCTTTCCCCCAACTCTTCCCCCAAAAATCCCCCAAATCGGCACTCAAAATACGGTAATTTACGATAATGAACCTCTCCCAAGAACGCAAAAAACCCCTGAAAATGCCCATTCTATGGGATTTTCAGGGGTTCGTAAATCAATTTCTCTCAGAAGTTTACTGATTCATCTGCGCGGCAACTTCCGCAGCAAAATCTTCCTGTTTCTTCTCAAGACCTTCACCGGTCTCATAGCGCACAAACTGATTGATACTAACTTCCGTACCGTTCTCCTTGGAAACCTGAGAAAGATACTGCGCAACCGTCTGCTTGCCATCCTCTGCCTTCACATACACCTGCTCTAACAGACATACCTCTTTCAGCTCCTTGTTCAAACGACCAATTACAGCACCCTCGATCACCTTTTCCGGCTTTCCTGCCATCTTGGGATCCTGAGCAATTTGTGCCGCAATAATTTCTTTCTCATGGGCCTTATATTCTTCGGATACATCCGAAGTAGCTACATACTTAGGACTGAGAGCTGCAACCTGCATTGCAAGATTTGCCATCGCTTCCTTAACGGCATCATTTACCACACTGGTCTTTGCCTCCACAATAACAGCGATACGTCCTCCACCGTGAACATAAGAAACCACACAGCCTTCAGAAGCCTCAACCTTACAAAATCTGCGGATGCTCAGTTTCTCACCAATCACAGCAATCTTATCCACCAATGCTTCCTTCACGGTCTTGGAAGAATCCTCTATCCATTTCTCCTCCAAAAACGCCTCAATGTCCGTTGCCTTCGTGCTAACTGCCTGTTCTGCAACCGCATGCACAAACTCCCTGAAGGTATCGTTCTTTGCTACGAAATCTGTCTCGGAGTTCACCTCCACGACAGCTGCTGCCTGATCACCCTTGCAAACCACGCTGCAAATGCCTTCCGCTGCAATTCTACTCTCCTTCTTTACTGCTTTTGCCTGCCCATTCTTTCTCAGAATTTCAACAGCCTCATCCATATTTCCATTTGCTTCACTTAAAGCCTTCTTACAATCCGTCATACCTGCGCCGGTCTGCTCGCGCAGTTCCTTCACCATAGCCGCAGTAATCTCTGCCATCTCAATTTTCCCTCCTATTTACATTTCCCGTTTGTGGGAATTTGTTCCGTCATATACCGCTTCAGGCCCCTATCTGCTTCCGCCGATGGGAAGCTCTGTGCCTTTCTGGGCGGCTTATCATCTTATTCCTGTGTAGCTACAACTTCCTCTATATCCTGTGCAGCCTCAGGATCTGCTGCAAGCGCTTCCTCGGTGTAAACGGCTTCACCCTGATTTGCTTCTACAACCGCATCCGCCATCTTAGCCACAATCAATTTCACCGCCCTGATAGCGTCATCATTACCCGGAATGATATAATCCAGTTCTTCCGGATCACAATTAGTATCGCCAATACCAATCAGTGTAATGCCGAGTGCCCGTGCCTCCTGTACACAAATTCTTTCCTTCTTGGGATCTACCACAAAAATAGCGTCGGGAACTCTGGTCATATTCTTGATGCCGCCCAGGTTCTTCTCCAGCTTCTCCCACTCTTTCTTAAGCTTGATCACTTCCTTCTTGGGAAGCACATCAAAGGTTCCGTCCTCAGACATTTTCTCAATCGCATGAAGTCTGCCGATCCTGGACTGAATGGTCTTAAAGTTGGTGAGCATACCTCCCAGCCATCTCTCATTGACATAATACATACCGCAACGTTCAGCCTCTGTCTTCACAGCATCCTGTGCCTGCTTTTTCGTTCCCACAAAAAGAATGGTTCCGCCCTGGGCCGCGATCTCTGAAATCGCTCTGTAAGCTTCATCCACCTTACCCACCGACTTCTGCAAGTCAATGATATGGATACCGTTCCTCTCAGTGAAGATATAAGGAGCCATCTTAGGGTTCCATCTTCTTGTTAAATGTCCAAAATGGACACCTGCCTCAAGCAACTGCTTCATAGAAATAACGCTCATGTTTTTACCTCCGTTTGGTTAATCTTCCGTATGTCGTACGGGTCTTGTCCCAACAAATACCCGCGCCGAATCTGCGTTAAAATCCGACGAGCTCCGACAGCTACCATGTAAACGGCACCACTGCCAAATCAACATACGTGTTTTTATCACAACATTCGCATTATAACATAAATCCCCTTGCCATGCAAGGGGATTTATCTGCCTTTTACCAATATTTCTGCAATTTTTTCTTCTGATGTCCCAACAGGGATACGATACACACCGTCCCGAATCCTTCTGGAATAGCCATTATCGCACAAATACTTGTCAAATGCTGCCCCGTCTTCCACCAATCCGGCTTCCGCCAGCTTTCTGCTGATATCGGAGGAATTTTCACCGGGTTCAATCACAATCTCTGCTGTCTCTCCATTCTGGTCTGAGACAGGTATATCTCCTTCCGTTCCCTCACCCGGTGTTACAACCGCACCTGAATTGGATATATCAGCCTCCGGTTCCGGCGTTTGGGAAGACGCTTCTTGTTCCACAAAATCATCTCTGGGATTTTGTGCAGATGGCTGCACAGGCAACGAATCCGGCGCCGAAGAAAGATCGGGCGGTTCCGGAGAAGTTGTACCCACTGGACTCTCTGTACCCGGTGTGGGAACTACCGGCGAACCACTTCCGTCAGATGACGGTGGTGTCTTATTCTGTATATCTGTCAGTTTCATGGAATCGCCATCCACCATTCCAAGCTCCAAGGCTCTCGCCCGGATCTCTGCATCACTTATGGGATTCTCATCCCCAAGCGCCACTCCCATCAACAAAGCGGTAACAATTATCCCAATTCCCAATCCTCTTAATTGATATCTCAGTTTCACTTATTCCCTCAATTCTAACATTGTTCCATCTAAAACTTAAGACTTAAACAGATCAATAACCAGACTTACCTCTCCCACTCCAAGTTCAAGTTCCTTGGCAATTTCCACAGCAGATTTTCCCTCTTTGTACAATCCTAAGATCTTCTCATTATTATTATATTCCGGCTGTACATCCGAATTCTGACCTTTTTCGTCTTCCTGTTCAGGCTTGGCCTTTGAAACAATCGAATCTGTATATGCCTTTCCCTGGGTCCCCTGTCCTGAAGATGACCTATTGGCTGCATTTTTTCTGGAAGAATTTCTCTTGGAACCGTTTTTCCTGGACTGATTTCTTCCGCCCGACGTTTGTGTAGAAACCACATTTTCCGTAGCCGCAGAATCATCCGCCGCATTTTCCGTCACAGAGGATTCCGCAGATGATAAAGGCATTTGAGGTAACTTTCCCTCAAAAACAGGCTGCTCCGGAACAATCCTCTGAAAAGAAGAAACCATTTCCTCGGCTTCCTTTACAGTTTTGTTTATCTCGGATACGGTATTTTTCAAGCTTGCCTGTTTGTTATTCAGCATGTCATACAAAAACATTGCCTCTTCGTGATTTTTATGAATCTCTGCCAACACAGTATCGGAATATTCACTGACAGCCATTATCTTCTCATTGGAAAGACGCTCCAGAGAGCGCTCTGTTTTCTCCATGGCATAGGTTATCGCTTCTTCAACCACATCATCCACATGGCTTCTGATTGACTCCAGCTCCTGATTGACAAGACGCTTAATCTCATCCCCTGTAGGCGCCTTTCCATTTGCTCCCTCAGAGTCCCTTTTATCAGGAACAATAAAGCTTAATACAAAAACAATTCCTCCCAAAACCAACAGGATGATTTCCATTATATCCATATATTTATTATCCTCTGTCCGGTCCTCACACCATGACCTGCTTATATCTTTAAATCAAATCCTTCTCTGCCTTTTACCACCATACGTTCCCGTGGCTCCTGTTTCTTCCGCCTGCTACCGCCGTCGCCGCTGTACTGTCCGTTTCCCTTTTCCTTGGCATCCGGTCTGCTCTCCTTCCACTGCGGATCCTCTCTACTGCGCACCTCGCGCACCTGCTGCTCCGCGGCTTTCTGAACCTGTTCTCCGAAATTAACCTGATCCACCATTCCTTTATTATCTTCATTATGCTTAATTGTAGTATAATCTTGAGACCTGGAAATAGTTGCCAATTCAATCGCTCCCAATGCCATATATCAATTCCCGCCTTTCTCCGGCCTGCAATTTCCTCTGTATTAAAATTACATGATACAAGCGAAACGGTGCCGGTGCAAACCCTGCAGTAAAAACTTACAAGGGCGCCATCCTTACTTCGCCCATCTCCTTGATAAACTTACAATAGTGAAAGTTACTCTGGATTGTCTTGGACGCATCGCCAATAATAATGGTGGTTCCAGGAAATACCTGATCATTAATGACCACTTCCGCCATCTTCTGTATCTCCATCATAGTCCTGAGCTTTTCCAAACGCATGGTAATCTGTTCAATCTCCACTGATTTGTCTTCCACCAGCGTCGTAATACTCTTCATATATTTCAACTGGGATTCATTGTACTTAAAGCCCTTTTTCAATTTATCTTTAAAATTCTCCAGAATTACTTCCGCATCCTTCACCGTCTTTGTAGTATCTGCCAGCTGCTTCTGCATTCGGGTGTATTGAGATTTGATCAGAGGATTCACTCCCACTTCCAAAATGGTTGCCGCTCCCATACTGCCGCCAATGGTCTTTGCCATAACCTTATTTGCCGCCTGCACATATCCTCCAACGATAAGCCCCTTTCTGCCGTCTACTCTGACTTCGCTTCCCGCAGACACCCTGCAGTGAAGAATTGCTTCCGTTTCCACATAACCGCCTGTCACCACACGAACATTTTCCAGGAATTTTACGATCACATCGCCACCGGCTCTCAAATAGCCCTTGCCCCCCATGCCGTTCATTCCCTTTCCGATGATGATATTGCCGCCGGCTGTAATCTTGGCCCCCTCCACCAGACCGTTTACAACCACGTTTCCGCCGGCCTTTACCTCAAAGTTTTCCGACACGTTTCCAGCAATCTCCACACTTCCCTCATAGCTGATATTTCCGGTAGACACATCCACATTCTGTACCATGTACACTGCCGACACTATGACTTTCTCATCCTGCAGCGCTACATGGCCATCCACCGTAGAGGAAATGGAAAGTTTATCCTCGGACATTACAATATTTCTGCCAAATTTCAATACACCGCGTTTTACCTCACGCGGCTTTTTCTCCCTGCCATATACATCATATCCCATTTCACCCCTCACCTCCGGGATGATCCGGGCAAGCATTTCACCCTTATGGCAATGATTGATGGTAGATAAATTGAAATAATCCACTCTTCCGTCATCTTTCTGCGCCGGACGCCTGTGCATGTCAGTATCAAAAAAATATTCGATCCTGGCGTCAGTGCCCTCCACAGGTTCCTTTCCCTTTGCCACAATAATATCCGTACAGTAACTGCCATCAGATTGGAAATGCTCCTGCAAAACATTCATCTGAACTCCGCGAGTAATATTCCGAAGCTGCAGATCCTGCAGGAACCCGTTCAGCGTCATTCTCTCCCCTGTCTCGGAAGGCGGATAGAAGCGCACGGTAACAGTCATACCATCTGAACTTTCTTCCAGATGGTATGTCTCAGGACAAACAGGGCAATCATCCGGCCCTAAATGACAGACCACATCCTCCTCGACGTCAAGCTGTTTCTCTATCCACCGTCTGTCATATCCTATCCTCATGTCTTCCAGATATTCGGTGATTTCCCCTATCTGTAATTCTTCACCGTACCCTGTTGGACGGTACAAAGCGATTCCAAATCCCTCTGAATCATTCACCAATCGAAAGTAACCGTTCTGCATAGTCTTCTCTCCATTTTATAAGTCTGGTGCCATACGTTACGGCCATTTGAAAACCGTACATATTATTTGTCTGACAAAATTCCCATATAGCTCCCCATTTTTACTTTCATTTTCTGCAACGCCCGTGTGTGTAGCTGTGACACTCTTGATTCCGACACCTCTAATATATTGCTGATTTCCTTCAAAGTAAGCTCTTCATAATAATACAATGTGATCACCCGCTGCTCTTTTTCTGTCAAAAGCAGCAGCGCCTCTCCCAATACCTTAGCAAGTTCTTCCTTCTCTATCCGTTCCTCCGGCGCTTCAAACCTGGATGTGGTATGTCTGCCATATTCCTGAGCCACATCGCTCCCCTGCTCCATATATTCATTCAGCGAAACCAGTCCCGTTACCTTCATCTGAGACTGCCAATCCAGATATTCTTCATCCGAAATGCCAAGTCCTCTGGCGATTTCCTCATCTGTAGCACAGTGCCCCGTATTTTGCTCCACTTCTCTGATTACCGCTTCAATCTTTTTCTGTTTTTGCCTGATCGTCCTGGGAATCCAGTCCATTTTGCGGATCTGATCCAGGATTGCTCCCCTTATACGCAGACTGGCATATGTTTCAAATTTTACATCCTTTAAGTAATCAAACTTATCTATGGCATCTATCAAACCAAAGATGCCATAGCTGACCAAATCATCATATTCTACATTATAGCCCAGATACATACTGAGTCTGCCCGCCACTACCTTTACAAGAGGAGCATATTCCAGAATAATCTTTTCTCTGGTTTCCGGAGCTTTTGTACTTGCATATTCTTCTAAAAGCTTTTTTCTGCCTGCCTCGTCCATGAAACCATGCTCCTTATCCAGTGTGAAGAACCGGTGTCTCAAATTTCCCGACCGCCGGTCAACGCAAAAGCTTCTCTCCACACTAACTCTCTAACCTATTATACGCCAGCCTGCCTTAAGCCGTGCGCCCTACTGTGCCATGCCCGATCACTGCTCACTGATCGGCTGTGATTCCGCAAATTCATCCGGCTCCTTTTCGATCACTTCTCCCTCTTCTTTTAATTTTTCCTCATTTTGCCTGTCAAAAAAGTCCAACGTCCATTTCAATACGCTTCCCAGAACATAAAATAACAGAAGAACAACAAAGAGAGAGACCAGTTTGGCAATCATAGTGTACTTCTCTATGAAAGTAATTACACACGTCACAATGCCGGTCACCAACATCAATAAGAGCGGTAAGTTTTTCCTGTCCATATATTTATCCCTTCAGATTGTCTTCTCGGGCTTACCCACAGCCCTGACAATATAATCGCCTGTCTCAGGATAAAAAATTACGGTTCTGCCATAATTTGCCCCTGTGTCATCCGCCAAAAGAGGTATCTTCATATCTCTCAGTTTTGCCCTTGCAGCTTCCACATTCCGTTCACCGACCTGCCCAACCGCACTGCCTCCCTGAAAGCTAAACATATTTGCCCCGCCTGCAATCTTTGCCACCATGCGGGCGCGCCTTGCCCCTTTTAACTCCAGTTGTCTCACCAATTCTTCTATCCCTGTATCGGCAAATTTTGCTATATTGTGTTGTCCGCTTGTTATTTGTCTGCTGTCCGGCAACATAATATGTACCAAGCCGCCAATCTTAGTCATGGGATCCCTAATGGCAATTCCAACGCAGGAGCCAAGTCCCAAAGTCATCACGCCGTCAGGACTCACACAAGTCTTTAAATCCGCTATTCCAACTTTGATTATTTCACTCATGAGCCACTTCCATATCCCTTTATCCGTTTTATACTCTATAAAGCACACCAAAAAAACTCCGGTATGAAAAAACTTCCAGCCAAACGCTTCGCATTATGATACGATCGGCAACCCCAAAGCAGTCAGTATCTTTTCATACGACTCCATATCAGGGATTAGGATAAAATATCCGTCCAATTCAATTTCATCATAAAACTGGGACTGTATTAACAAAATTTTATCACCGAAAATACCAAACTGAATTGCAGGTACACTCAATATTGCCCCTGCCATATCAACAGTCAGTGCCGGCGGTGTGGGAAAGACCTTAAGGTTTGTCAACGTAGAAAGTGAATTCAGGTAAGCGCCGGTGATAATATTCCCCACTTCCTGCATGGCCGACAAGCCCATCTCCGAAAATTCACTTCCCTCAGGCAACATTCCCATAGTGATCTTCTGAATCAAATGTCTGGCACTGATTTCCTCTACCATAAACATCATACTTCCGGTAATTTCACCTTCCACACCCAGGAACACACCTACCATTACCTGTTCTTCGCCGCCCATCATCTCCCCTACCTCGGAAAACTCCAGCAGCTTCACCTGCGGTACCTTCATGTCTACTTTACACTGAAGCATCTGCGCCAGCGCAGTCATGGCATTCCCGGCACCGATATTACCAATTTCCTTGAGCACATCATAATAATTTTCCGTAACCCGCTCTAAGCTCAAATCACTCATATATTCTTCTCTCTCCTTGGAACAATCCTCTTTTCGGGACATTTTCCGGAGCGAGAATCTCCAGAAAATGTCCCCTAGTCCCCTTGCTAATTTTCATCAAGACTGATCGCATTCAGGTCAACCAGTGAAATCAACTCATCGTTATGCTTGCCAACCGCGTTAATCAGATTGATCTTATCTTCCGTGCCATTATAATTGATCTTTTCAATCTCATCCATCGAGAGGGTAACCACTTCTTTTACTTCATCCACAAGGAACCCTACGTTTCCCTCCTGTTCCAGCTTCACCACAATAATCCTGGTGTTTTTGGTAAACTCATCATTTGCAAGCCCCATTTTCAGGCGCATACTGAGCACAGGAATCACCTCGCCGCGAAGATTGATAACCCCTCTTAAATAAATGGGCATCTTAGGCACACGGGTAATATGTTGCATTCTCACAATATTGTCTATATTTCGTATATCAATACCATATTGCTCATCTCCCAGCCGAATCACAATATACTGGATTGTCTCCACCACCCTCTTTGCGCTCTCCACCTCCAAACCCAAATTCATATTTGCCGCGCTCAAATCCATAGGTACTTCCTCCTTCCTCCTAAATCAATGTGTTTGCATCCAGGATCAAGGCAATTTCCCCGTCACCTAAAATCGTCGCACCGCTGATAAATTTACACTGTTTTATGTATCTTCCCAAAGATTTGATGACTATTTCCTGTTGGCCAATCAATTCGTCGATCACCAGCCCCGCCGTCTGATCTCCCTTCTTAACAATGACCACAATGAGATTGTCCTCGGCTGCCTTCTTGCTCTCCACATCCAATACTTCGCTTAAATAAACCAACGGAATCACAGTGCCGCGCAGATGAATCACCTGTTTATTCTGAACCAATTTCACGTCACTGGGCGGAATATCCTCCAGCGTCTGAATGGACCCCAGCGGAATAGCATATTTTTCATCCCCAACCACAACCATAAGCGCCTGAACTATGGCAAGTGTCAGAGGAAGTCTGATAATCCAGGTGCTTCCTTCACCCAGGGTAGACTTGACTTCCACCTCGCCGCTGAGAGATTCAATCTTGGATTTCACCACATCCAGCCCAACGCCTCGACCGGATACATCCGTAACCTGTTTTGCCGTAGAAAAACTGGGCAAAAACAGAAGTCCGATAATCTCCTTATCAGTCATATTCGCCGCCTGCTCAGGCGTTATGGCGCCTCTCTCAATGGCCTTGTTCTTCACCGCCTCCACATCAATACCGTTGCCATCGTCACGCACTTCTATAACTACGTTGTTTCCCTCCTGATAAGCATCTAAGAAGATGGAACCCACTGCAGGTTTCCCCCTCTGGGCACGTACTTCCGCAGATTCCAATCCGTGATCGGCAGAATTTCGCAAAAGATGCATCAGAGGATCTCCAATCTCATCCACCACGGTACGATCCAGTTCCGTATCCTCTCCCGTCATGTACAATTCCATCTTCTTATCCAACTTTTTGGATAAGTCCCTGATCATACGCGGGAATTTATTTACCACGCTCTCTATGGGCACCATTCTAACCTTCATTACCGATTCATGAAGGTTCGTGGTAACGCTCTCCAGATATTCTATCTGTTCGTCAAAGCTGCTATTGGCAGCTGCCTGCTCCTGGCTGGAAGCAGACACCAGAGAATTCTTGGCAATGATCAGCTCACTCACCAGATTCATCAGCGAATCCAGCTTCTCAATATCCACACGCACGGTACGATTTACCACAGGTTTACCTGAAGCCGGCTTTTTGGGTTCCGCCTTTGCGGGCGCCTGCGAAGCTGCTGGTTTCGACGCTGCCTCCGCAGACGCCTGCTGTACCGTAACCTCCGCTGCGGCCACCGATGCGGGAGCGCCTCCCGCATGCTCCTGTATCGTACTCTGTTCCGCCGGCTCTGCCGCAGCTGTCTCGCTGCTGGCCTTATAATGTTTATTCTTTTCCAACTCAAACACTCCGCCAACCGCTTTCTCGATTTCGGAAACACTTTCCGCTGCCCTGATAATATTTTCAATTTCGGCATCCGATAAAATGATCAGCGTGAAATCTCTATCAAACTTCTCGTCTTCTACATCCTGAGCGCTGGGATCAGATACGATGATCTCTCCCATCTCCTCCACTGCCTTAAATACTAGAAACGCTCTTGCTGCCTTCAATATACAGCTCTCATGGATAGTCACATTCAGACCGTAAACCTTCTTGCCCAAATGCACAGCCTCTTTAATCACATGAACCTGTGAATCATCCAATGTGATGTTATCCCACTTTTCCCCATCCTGAAGCACGACGGAATCTCTGATCTCAGGCGCCGAAACTTTAGGTGCATCCCCGTTTTTCACATTTAAGATCTGATTCAGCTGTTTGATCAAAACCTCATTGTCATTTGTCCCTTCATCCGCAGTAGTCTGAATATTATTGGTATATTCTTCCAAAGCATCCAGGCACTTGAACAACACATCGATCATATCCGGTTTCACTTTGATATTGCCGTTCCGGATCTCCGTGAATACATTCTCCATATCATGCGTCAGAGTCTGCATCCTCTTATATCCCATGGTTCCCGCCATTCCCTTCAAAGAATGTGCGGCACGGAAAATCTCTTTAATGGCATCCTCTCCTTCGGGATCGGCTTCCAACTCCAGAATCTGTGTGTTCAAATTCTGCAAGTGCTCTCTGGTCTCGTCAAGGAAAATTTCGAGATACTGGCTTACATCCATACTTTAATACCTTCCCTTTCTGTATACTTTCCCACGATCCATCCACTGCCGCAGAAAAACGGCACGCTCAATCCGTGAGACAAATGTCTGTCCAAACATCCGCCCGGACCGACATTTTCCAGTTAAAAAAGTGTTTCACGATTTCATTCCTGTATTTAAAATAATTTCCTGTGCGATCTGTTCCAGTGCAACCACCTGATTGGATAATCCCGCGTTATATACACTCTTTGGCATGCCGTAAACCGTACAACTGGCCTGATCCTGGGATATGACATGAATCTTTTTCTGACTCGCCAGCTTCTTGATCCCCTCGGTACCATCAGACCCCATTCCCGTCATCACAACACAAACTATCTTGTCATATCTGCTTGTCATAAGAGACTCGTACATATAGTTTGCACAGGGCTTAACACCCTCCCTGTAAGGTTCATCCGAATAATGGATTGTATGTCTGCCCGCTGCGGATGTAGCCACATTCATATGCATCCCACCCATGGCGATATACACAACGCCGGCCTGCAGCTCATCCCCTTCCTGCGCCTCCTTAACCTTTACCGCGCTTACAGAGTTAAAACGCTCTGCCAAAGAAGCCGTAAATCCTTTCGGCATATGCTGCACGATCAAAACAGGAGCATCCAACTCCGCCGGAAGCCTGGGGATCACCATCTGCAAGGCCCTGGGGCCCCCGGTGGAACTGGCAATCGCTATCACCTTAGTACCCGGAATCACCTTTGCCGGAGACTTTCTGGCAAGATCAACCATCTTCGTAAGCGTCTGCATAGACTCCTGGGCCTTTTCCTCAACGTCATTTGCAGGAAGTTTGCTGTTTGCAACCGCCCATAAGATATCAAGCATCCCTGTCCGGAAATCACCTTCACGGCATTCCACTGCACTGACAGGTTTGTGAATGAAATCAAGAGCTCCCAGCGCCAGCGCATCCAGTGTTGTTTTTGCCCCTTCGTGAGAATCCGTACTGGCTATCATGACTTTAGCAGGTATCTTGAGCTTTCTCAGTTCCTTTAAAAGCTCAAGCCCATTCATCTTTGGCATATTGATATCCAGAACCACCGCATCGTACTGATTCTTGCGGAGCAAATCCAATGCTTCCACGCCGTTCGCCGCTCTCTCAACAACCTGAAACCTTTCATCACCATTGATTATATCACAAAGGACTCTTCTCATGAGTGCAGAGTCATCAACTATCAAAATATTTTTTTTCATGTTTATACCCTCCACATATCACGGCTTATGCATTTTCCTGGCCACTGCAGTAAATTTCTTTACGCCTGCTCTTTCTTTCTTCATCAAAAATATATTTGATAATCTCTTCCCGAGTATTCGCGTCTATATCATAATACTGTACACGATGTTCAAAGGTTCCCGGTCGATCGTCAAGCTCCCTGTTTCCCAGCACCTTGCCAATCACCTCGTATTTTTTGCGCTCTTCTTCCTTATATAGATGATAGCTGCAATAAATCAGGCTGCCCGGTTCATAGCGCTGTGAAGACATGAAGCGCAAACCGCCGCCGCTGATATCCACAATAACGCTCTGCTTGAGGGGAAGCCCTGGCGTCAGCTGATAATCCACTCTCTGTTCGATAGCCTGAAGTTCCTCTTCTTCCAGATTACGCGCACACATTTCCAGCGCACAGCTGAAACGATAGTATTCCCGTCTCTGATACTTGCGCAGATTACTGGTTAATTCCACCAATAACAGATACACGTTATTGCTCTTATATCTGTCGATAATCCTTGCAACACACTGATACAGGCTTCCAATACCATAAAAAACCAAATCAAATTCACTGTCCACCGGAAGCAGAATCAGTTTTGTTTTTTCCATCGGCATGGTAATCTCCATGGTATCTTCCGATAAAATATTATGTATCATACTGTTGTAGACCTTCACGCCGGAGCCTTCTCCCTTCATCCGCTCAATGGTCCTGATTTCAATTTTGTTTCCTTCCGTAATAAACTTAGAAAGCATAATAATCACACTCTCCTTATTCTTTATTTATGAAATCACAAATTTATCCATATTATTTTTTACCTGTAATAATATGCGAGAAAAAGGCCGCCATTCCTCTTTTGGGCTGGCGCTCCGCCTCTGCTTTCGTCAAAAGTCTGACCGCGATACGCTCGTAGGCCGCCGCCGCCTTTGAACCGGGATACTGCAATGATACAGGAACCTGCTGCATCACTGATCTTACCAGCTGGGAATCTTCCGGAACATAGCCCAAATACAGCATGGGAATCTTCAAATATCGCTCCACCACCGCATTCAACTTATCAAAAAGGATTCTTCCTTCCGTCCCCTTCTCCACTCTGTTTGCAATCAGCTTAACCTTCGTGGCCTCCTGGTCAAACCTTGGATGGCGATACAAGGCTTTTAACAGAGAATAAGAGTCTGTTATGGAAGTGGGTTCCGGCGTAGTCACCATAAGGATCTCGCCGCTTGCCACCAAAAACTCCAGCACCGCATCCGCAATTCCCGCACCTGTGTCCACGATTATGATATCGGCCATAGTGTCCAGCTGGGCCAGGTTCTGAATAATATATCCCAGATAATCACGACTTAAGTTAGCCATTCCCGCTATACCACTGCCACCGGAAATAAACCCAACCTTCATCGGTCCCCATGTAATAATATCGGTAATGCTTTTCCCCTGATATATCAAATCGTATAAATTGTGTTCGGGTACCGCACCAAACATGATTTCTATGTTTGCCAGACCAAAATCCGCATCCAGAATGATGACCTTTTTCCCCATTTTTCTAAACTGAATTGCCAGGTTAATGGATGTATTGGACTTACCCACACCACCCTTTCCACTGGTGACAGTAATGACACGGGCCAGCGGCTTGGCCTGTTGCTGGCCTGCCTTTAGGATTCGTAACTGTTCAGCCTGATCCATGCCGTACCTCCTCTTTTTGTTGAACCTGCCGCATTAGCGGCAATTTGCCTATAACGCCCTTGTGCTGAGAATTTGTTTCACTATCTTCTGCGGATTAAACGGTTCGATATCGTTTGGCACATTCTGTCCGTAAGTGACAAACGCTATGGGTGTATCCGTATACATTTTCAAGTTCAAAAGATTTCCCCATGTGGCCGTCTCATCAAGTTTTGTAAAGATCAGCTGATAATCCGTAACCTCCCTGTAACTGGAAACGATTTTCAGAAGGTCACGATACTTTGTAGTTGCGGAAAGCACCAGAAACGTCTGACATGCTCCCGCATTCTTCACCGTCTCAAAGAGCCTCTTCATGTGTTCAAGTTGTTCCTCATTTTGATGGGAATGCCCTGCGGTATCCATAAAAATGTAATCATAATCGGCAAATTCCAGAATCGCCTTCTGCACCTCCTCCTCCGTATAAATGACACGGAAAGGAACCTCCAGAATATTTGCATAAATGCGCAGTTGTTCCACCGCAGCAATCCGATAGGTATCCGCCGTCAAAAGCGCCACACGTTTTTTGTCCCCCACTGCAAACCCGCTGGCAATCTTTGCGATGGTAGTGGTCTTTCCCACTCCGGTAGGCCCCATAAAAAGCACGATTCTGGGGCCCTCTTCCACGGGCGTAATCCCCTCTGCCTTGCCAAATTTCAATATCATTTTCTGATAGACATCCGAAAGGATATAATCTATGGGCAGATCAGGTTTATTGGCCCTGTCAAAGTCGTCCACTATCTGATTGGCATACTTCTCATCCACTTCGCTCTCAAGCATGGTATTATACAAAAGCTTGACAAACCGCTCCTGCTCCGAAGCTTCCTGTTTTTCTTCCGGTTCCTCGACCTTTTGCTGTTCTTCTAAACCTTCCGTGTTCAGAAGCTCTTTCTTCTCGGCCTCGCTTTGCTGAAACCGGTTCAGCAGCAGTGTTTCCAGGCTGTCCAATCGCTTTTCAATATTTGCCGAGCTTTCACTCACTACATTCGCCGCTGTCCGCGCCGCCAGCAGTTCCTCCGTTTTTGCCGACTTTAACGCCGTCTGTGCCGCGCCACTTTGAACGCTGCGCTTTACCTCTTTTTCCTCTTCCAACGCAACCGTAACTTCCGTCTGCTTTCCGCCAAACAATCCGGCCAGCCCCTTGCGCTTCACGCTCTTTACATTCATGATGACAACGTTGCTGCCCAATTCTTTTCTGGCAGCTTCTACCGCTTCTTCTTCCGTTTTTCCCGTAAACTTCTTAATTATCATTTTATGCTGTCACCATCCCAACCGACTGTAACTCTACATTAGATTCCACTTCATTGTAGGAAACTACCACAAGGTCTTTGTAATAATCCTCTGTGAGACGCTTAAAATACATACGCACAATAGGAGAAGTAATCACTATAGGGCTCTTTCCCAGATTCTCCAACTTTTGTACTTCCTTGCCGACGGAATCTATGATAGCTCTGGACCTGCTGGGATCCAGATTCAAAAAGGCGCCGTTTTCCGTCTGTTTCACGCTTCCCATAATCTCCTGCTCCACCTTTGGATCCAATGTTACCACATTGGTAGTCTCGTGAGAAGGAAAATATTTTGTAGAAATCGCACGCTTCAGACTCTGCCTTACATATTCCGTCAGGATATCGGTATCCCTGGTGGCAGGAGCATAATCCGCAAGGGTCTCCATAATGGTCAGAAGATCCCTTATGGAAATACCTTCTTTCAGCAGATTCTGCAATACTTTTTGTACATCGCCAAGCCCAAGCAGTTTTGGCACCAGCTCCTCCGTCACAGAAGGATTGGATTCCTTTATATTGTTGATCAGGCTCTGTGTATCCTGCCTGGTCAACAGCTCGGCAATAAACTGCCTGATCACTTCCGTCAGATGCGTTGCAATAATGGAAGGCGGATCTACCACGGTATAGCCAAAGCTCTCCGCCCGCTCCCTTTGCCCCTCTGTTATCCAGATCGCCGGCAGATGGAAAGAAGGCTCAAAGGTTGGAATACCTGCAATCTCTTCTTCCACATATCCGGGATTCATGGCCATATAATGATCGAATAAAATCTCACCCTCACTGACCTGGATTCCTTTGATCTTAATAATATACTGGTTTGGATTCAACTGGATATTGTCCCTCAAACGTATGATGGGCACTACCGTCCCCAGCTCCGTAGCAATCTGACGCCGGATCATTACCACGCGGTCCAGCAGGTCCCCGCCCTGATTCACATCAGCCAAAGGAATAATACCATATCCAAATTCCAACTCTATCGGGTCCACCTGCAGCAAAGTGTTTACATTCTCCAGCTGCCGGATCTCCTCCGCCGCTTCCTCTTCGCTTTCCAGTTCACTTTCGATCGCCGCAGTCTCCAGGTTGCCGGCCATCATCCTTCCGCCCACAATGAAAATCAGGCCCATCCCCAAAAAGAGAATCGTATTCAATTCCGTGACGATTCCCAGGAAGGATAACGTGCCTCCCACCATATACATAACTTTTGGTATTCCGAAGAGCTGTTTGAGAATCGCAGGACCAAATTCCGCCTCCTTGGTTCCCTTTGTGACAAGAACACCGGTTGACAGAGAGATCAGCAGGGAAGGAATTTGGCTCACCAGGCCGTCACCGATGGTAAGAATGCCGTAGTTATCCAATGCTCCCATTATCTCCATATTTCCCCGTATCATTCCCATGGCAATACCACCCACCAGGTTGATCACAGTCAAGAGCAGTCCGGCAACAGCGTCTCCCTTTACATATTTCACGGCACCATCCATGGAACCAAAGAAACTGGACTCCATCTGGATCTTATCCCGCCTCTCTTTTGCCTCCTTATCGTCAATGGCGCCGGTATTCAAATCGGCGTCTATTGCCATCTGCTTACCGGGCATGGCGTCCAGGGTAAATCTCGCCGTTACTTCAGCCACACGCTCGGAACCTTTATTGATGACCAGGAACTGAATCATAATCAAAATAATAAAGACAATGGCACCTACAATCAAATCACCGCCGCCGACAAACGCACCGAAAACCTGTACCACATTTCCGGATGTCCCCGTAGTCAGAATCAATCTGGTGGAAGAAACGTTCATTGCGATCCTGAATATGGTTGTGAACAGCAAAATAGTAGGATAGTAAGATAAATCCAAAACCTCTTTCGTAAACATACAGGCAAACAATATCGTAAAGCCCACCGCGATATTGAACGCCATAAAGACATCCAGTACCGTTGCAGGAAGAGGCACAATCAGCATAATAAATGCGACTAACACATAAATAGCCACAATTGCATCTGTTTTAGCCAACCTAGCACTCATATGCCGTACTCTCCTTCCTCATTCCACTCATATACTTACACACCCTTTTTATACTCTATTTTAAGACAACAAATTCTTTATTCTTAAATTTTCCCCTGCAAATGATATACGAAGGCAAGAACTTCCGCCACCGCCTGATAAAGTTCCGGCGGCACCGCCTGACCAACATCCACATTGGCGTACAGCATCCGGGCCAAAGGCTTATTCTCAACGATTTCAATCTTATATTCCTTTGCCGCTTCCTTGATACGTGCCGCCAGATAGTCCTCACCCTTTGCAATCACAATGGGGGCATCCGCCACTTCCGGATCGTATTTAATCGCCACCGCAAAATGTGTGGGATTCGTAATTACCACATCTGCCTGGGGAAGCGCCTGCATCATACGGCGTCTGGAAACCTCCATCATCTTTTGTCTGATCTTGCCCTTGACCGCCGGATCACCTTCCTGCTGTTTAAATTCTTCCTTGATCTCCTGCTTTGTCATCTTCATATCATTTTTGAATTTAAACTTCTGATAGATAAAATCCCCTGCTGCAATCAGCATATAAAAAATGGAAATCCTTATTCCCAGATCTGTCACTATCTCTGCAATCAACTGCAGAGCCTGCATTAATGTCACACCATACAGGTTAAACAAAATCGGCCACTTGTCTTTCAGATATCCATAACAGATATAAACGATCAACAATATCTTTAGAATGGACTTTACCAGTTCCACCAGCGATTGAACGGAAAGAAACTTCTTAAAACCATTTATGGGGTTCAGTTTACTGAACTTGGGGTGCAGGGGCTTGGTTGTAACCTTCCACTTGACCTGAATAACATTACAGACAAAGCCCACAAGCAAGCCAAGCAGCAAAATAGGGGCTATAATGACAATCACTTTCCAAAGGAGCTGACGATATACAATCCCCGTATCCCTCTGGGGCATGGTTCCATTCCAATATGTAGTCACCGCCGGTATCATGTCGTAGATGCCGCTGAAGACTCCCATCAACTGAATCCCCATATTGCCCACCCACAATTTCAGAACCAAAAACAAAGTCAGCAGTCCCATGCCGTTTGAAATCTCTTTACTCTTGGCAACCTGCCCCTCCTTGCGGGCGTCGTCCAATCGTTTTTGAGTAGCGGGCTCCGTCTTCTCGCCACCCATACCCTCTTTTGCAAAAAACTGAAGATTATAACGAATCATTGCATTGTACCCACAAAAGTAACTATCATTTTCTTCATTTCCTGAAAGATAAAATCAGCAGCTCCGGGCAGAAGCTCCGCCGTCAAAAAAATAACGGAAAGCCCAACCAGCACCTTCAGCTGAATACCAACCGCAAACATATTCAACTGCGGCGATACCCTGGCCAGCACACCCAGAATCGCATTCAGAAGCAATATTGCACAGAAAATCGGCAAAATGATACGAAAGCCGATAATGACATAATCCTTTAGAAATTCCAACGTGGACGCCAGCAGCGCATCGCTGCGCAATACGGCTCCGTTCACGGGAATCAACAAAAAAGTATCTGCTAGCGCCCCAAATAAATACCGGTACATTCCCGTAGCAATCATCAGTAGCATAAAAACATACTGATATAATACTCCCGTAACACTGGTTGCCTCACGACTGGTGGGATCCATCAATGTTACCATGGATAAACCCACTTCCATATCCGCAATAGACCCAGCAAAATTAACAATGGACATACAGATATTTGCCGCAAATCCAATCAGCAGCCCTGTGACGGCTTCCTTAATCACAATAACCACATATTCCAACAGCGTTGCATATGCAATCGGTTCCGCCGGTGTCAGAACCTGATACAGCAGCATGGCAGTAAAAAAGCTGATGCCAAGGCGCACTACGGAAGGTGTATTTTTCATGCTGAAAAAAGGGGCCACGAACACAAAGCAGGATATCCGTGTCAAGATCAGCAGAAAATATTCCAAATCATACATGGAAAAGGAGTATTCGATCATTCCCGACTCAACTCCCACTATCTATGCACATATTGGGCAAAACTGCCCCAAAGCATAGTCATAAATTCCACCAGTGAATTCATCATCCAGTTTCCAAATAATACCAATGCCAAAAATACACAAACAATCTTCGGTACAAAAGTAAGTGTCTGTTCCTGAATTGAAGTAACCGTCTGAAAAATACTGACTGCCAAGCCAACACACAGAGACACCAGCAATACCGGCATTGATACCTTAATTATTAAAAACAGCGCCTGTCTTGTAATATCCGTCACCGCTTCTATTGTCAACCTGCACACCTCCGCTCATTCTTCATTTTGTCACAGTTCATCTCCGAAACTTCCACAGGCTTTTCCCTGGGGCCGAACCGTTACTTCGCTTTATTATATCATATAATCCAGGCTTTTTAAACGTAAAATGTTGCCACCAGATTTCCCAGAACAAGGCTCCAGCCATCCGCCAGCACAAACAACAAAATTTTAAAAGGCATGGAAATCGTTGTAGGCGGCAGCATCATCATACCCATACTCATCAGTGTTGACGCAACCACCATATCGATCACAATGAACGGAATATATATCATAAATCCTATCCAAAATGCTATTCTCAATTCACTCAACATAAAGCTGGGCAACAACACAGAAAAAGGGATATCGCTTATATTCTGTCCGTCCCATGTCCGTCCCGCAATATCCATAAATAATTGCACATCCTTTACCTGCGTCTGGGGATACATAAAGTCCCTCAGAGAAGCAATCCCTATCTCCAATGCCTCTGCCTGATCGATCTCCCCTGCCTGCAACGGCACAATCGCCTGTTCATTAATCGTCGCCACCGTGGGTTCCATAATGAAAAATGTCAATATCAACGCCAACCCTACCAATATTTGATTTGGAGGCGCCTGCTGTGTGTTCAGAGCGGCACGGGTAAAATGCAATACTATGATGATACGCGTAAACGCCGTCATCATAATAATAATGGTTGGCGCAATGGCAATTAACGTCAACGTCAAAAAAATTCTCAAATTACCGTTTAACTCTCCATTGCCATTATTATCCAAAGAAATCGTTAACGACTGC
The DNA here is from genome assembly GCA_910578185.1 of uncultured Acetatifactor sp. Lineage (GTDB taxonomy): Bacteria > Bacillota > Clostridia > Lachnospirales > Lachnospiraceae > Acetatifactor. The sequence continues at coordinate 72,469 of CAJTPN010000013.1, read as the reverse complement.
CCCAGATCAGCCACCTCACCAGATGCAGATGCCGTTATTGAATTTTGAATACACAATATGCCCACCGTGATCAGCAGGCATATTGCGGTTACTATTCGCTTGAATTTAAGCTTATTTTTCATCATGTGATTGATCTTCCTCTAATTCATCCCGGGCAGCACCATTTTTTCTGGACCCAGAAGCCCTGTCAAGGAATTCCTGAAAACTGAATTTCTGTGAAGATTCCTTTCCTGCATCTTTTGCTTCCACAGAAAAAGCCTCATCCATAATCAGTTCTTCCTTCAGAACCTCGCCCAACATGGTAACCGTGTCCTTGCAGATCGCAATCACCATATATTTTCCGCCTACCCTTATAATCTGGACATATTTATTATTCGCAATTCGAACGGTATCTATCACTTGAATGTTTTCTTTTACACCCTGCTGTTTCTGATAATTTGCAATCCATTTGGTTGTAAATGCCGTAATTCCCAACACAATAACAAACAAAATCAGAACGGTGATAAGCTGGGCATAGCTGCCTGCGCTTGTAACCAAAAGCAACATTAACCGACAACCTTCTTCACTGCTTCCAAAACACGCTCCGGCTGAAAGGGTTTCACTATGAAATCCTTCGCGCCGGCCTGAATAGATTCAATTACCATTGCCTGCTGTCCCATTGCGGAGCACATAATAATCTTAGCCGCAGCATCTACTTTTTTAATTTCCTTCAATGCCTGAATTCCGTCCATTTCAGGCATGGTAATATCCATCAGCACAAGATCAGGTGTAACTTCCTTATACTTTTCCACTGCCTTCAGACCATTTTCCGCCTCGCCCGCAACATTATAACCGTTTTTGGTCAAAATGTCTTTGATCATCATCCTCATGAACGCTGCATCATCACATACCAAAATATTCTTTGCCATTATAACTTCCTCCTACTTTATAATCTCTGTTACTCTCACACTAAAGCTTTCTTCGATTACAACAACTTCTCCCTTAGCCACAAACTTGCCATTTACCAGTACATCTATTGGTTCACCGGCAATTCTGTCAAGCTCGATAATCGTGCCGGGTGCAAAGTTTAGAATTTCGGAAATCGACTTGGAAGTACGGCCAAGCTCCACAGTAACTTCCAGCGGGACATCCATAATAATTCCGATATTTTCCTGGCCTGCAATGCCTCTCCCATCGTTGGAAAAGCTTTGGAACTGTGCCGGCTGAACGTTTACATTCTGCATTGCCGCGCCAGTGGATACTCCCATACCCATCGGCATTCCCATCTGGGGGTTCATTCCCATAACCTGAGGATTCATTCCCATCATCTGTGGATTCATCATTTGAGAATTCATTCCCATCATTTGAGGATTCATCATCTGAGGAGGCATTCCCATCATTTGAGGAGGCATTCCCATCATCTGATAGCTCATATCCTGAGGAGGCATCTGCGGATTCATGTCCTGAGCAGGCATTCCTGCACCGGCATTCATTGTCTGCTGTGACATATCGGTGGCAGGCGCACTGCTTACCTCCTGACTGTCAGCGCCGGAATCTCCAGCCCCCGTTTGCGTGTTCATAAATGTGCTTACAACATTACGTGCAAACTCTACCGGGTATAGCTGCATAATTGAGCTGTCTACTAAATCGTCAATCTGCATCCTGAAAGCTATCTTTACAAACAGGCCTCCCAGAAAGGGAGAAATCTCTCCGCCGCCCCCCTCTATCTTTGTTAAATCCAAAAGGGATGCCTCTGGCGGACTGATATCAATTTTGGTCTGCAACATGGTGGAAAGCGATGTGGCCGATGCTCCCATCATCTGATTCATCGCCTCGGAGATAGCACTTAAATGTAACTCTCCAAGCTCTCCTCCCGTATTGGTACCGTCCCCTCCCATCATCAAATCTGTGATGACTTTCACATCATGTTCCTTCAAAATCAGAATATTGGTGCCGTCCAATCCCACCGTATACTTGATTTGAATAAAAACGCAAGGTCTTTCATACTGTGTCAACAAATTATCCCATGTAGCAAGCTCTACCTGAGGTGTCGTAATATTTACTTTTCTGCTTACAAGGGAATATAATGTAGTGGCCGAGGAGCCCATACTGATATTGGCCACCTCGCCGATTGCATCCTTCTCCACGTCCGTAAGGACTGCGTCATTATTGACTATCTGCGAACTGTCCACCGGTCCGTCCGTGCCTGCGGTCTCTGTATCCTGCCCATCGTCATCAGACACATCCATACCGGTGAGTAACGCATTTATCTCATCTTGAGACAACATTCCTGCATCCATTGTTTACTCCTCCTCTCTGATAACCGATGTAATCCTGACAGCATAAGAGTCTTTTTCAGTGCCGGGTAACGCGGTAAATTTTTTAATATTGCCTACATAAACATTCATGTCTTCGTCCACTCCGGTATTCAGGCGGATACAGTCCCCCACCTGCAAATTCATAAAATCATTTACGGTTATGGTACTCTTTCCAAGCACTGCCCTTACAGGCACATTTACCTTGCGAATCAGCGATTCCACGTAAGCCTCATAATTTTCGTCACGATTCTCCTGCATGGTGGAATACCAAAACTTCGTATTCAGCTTATCCATCACGTCTTCCAGTGTAAAAAACGGAAGACAAACATTCATGAAGCCTTCAACATCCCCGATTTTAATATTTAAAGTCACAATAGCGACCATATCACCCGGGGCTATAATTTGTGCAAACTGTGGATTCGTTTCCAGCCGGCTCAGGACAGGTGATATATCAATAACATTCCGCCATGGTTCCCGCAAGAGCTGGGTAAACATCACCAATATTTTTTCAATAATCGTCTGCTCTATCTCAGAAAATTCTCTGCTCTTGTCCAGAGGAGTTCCATTTCCTCCCAACATTCTGTCAAGCATGGCATACCCAAGGTTCGTAGCCAAGTCAATGATAATGGAACCGTTGAGAGGCGCAAAATCAACAATCCCCAAAATCACAGGGCTGGATAAAGCATTGGTAAATTCGTTAAAGGTGTTGGTCTCCGAACTGGTCACCGCAACCTGTACATTCTTTCGAAGATATACCGGGAGATTCGTGGAAATCAACCTGCTGTAATGCTCAAAGATGAATTCCAGCGTTCTCAAATGTTCCTTGGAAAACTTTGTAGGGCGGCTGAAGTCATAGCTTTTTATCTTCTTCTCTTCGCTTTCCTGCATCTGGTCTACATCAAGCTCACCTGTTGATAACGCTGCAAGCAGGTTATCTATTTCACTCTGGGAAAGGACCTCGCCCACACAAGTTCACCTCCAATCGCATAGCTGTTTGTCTCATTGCTTACATCCTTATCTATTTCCATCAACCGCTGCACTTTAAGTTCAGCATGGAAACCTTAAATATAAAGTCCGAACCAAATAACTTCTGGAGAGCACTCAAAATCTCCTGCTCGACCCCCTTGATATTGCTGCCACGGCAATCCTCTTCCGTATGTGAGCTGACCACATCCGTCACTGCCTCCAGAATCATGGTGCGCCTGTCGGCAATCGTCTCGCCATAGGTCTTGTAATCCTCATGCTTCATATTCATTTGCAGGGACAGATCAAAAACCAGATACAGCTGCTTTCCCTCCGTCCTGGATCCGTCTTCATTAATGGTGACAGACCTCTGCAAACCGATCATAATACCGGTCATGTCGTCATAAGTTTTGATATCCGCCAAAGGCACGTCTACCGGCCCGTTACCTCCGGGACTATGCAGATCCAGGTTTAACACCGTCGCTATGCTTGTAATCAGCTCCGCTGTCTTTTTGTTCGTGCTGATGACACTGATCATCATAACCGCAGACATGGCAATATTCACAACAACCAATACCAAAACCAGCACACTTAATAAATTTTTCTTCATGCTTTAAAAAGCCCCCTTCTTCCGTCTTATCCCTGTGACGGATTGTATATTCGGATTTCTACCCGCCGGTTCCTGCTCCTGCCTTCTTCCACGGAATTATCGGCGATAGGGATTCTTTCCCCCATCCCCGCGTGCTTCAGATTCACAGGATCCAACAAAGTATTATCTACCAAATAATAGAACACACTCAAAGCTCTGGCGCTGCTGAGTTCCTCATTGCTTGGATACTGGGCGCTGTGTATGGGCACATTGTCCGTATGTCCCTCAATTTCAATCGTACCGGAAGAATAATATTCCAGCACTCCTCCTACCTTGTCCAGAACCTTCTTCGCATCGTCTTTGAGCTCCGCGCTGCCCGAGCTGAAAAGCAGCCCACCGTTCATAGAAAGCTGTACGTACTGTGCCGTAAAACTCACGTCAACTTCATCGCCAATCTGGGATTCCGCCAACATTTCTTCCACCTGTTCCGAAAGTTCTTCGTTATCTTTTAATTTATGTTCTTCCAGCATCTGTTCCAGCTTTTCAGCAGAGTCAGCAGCATTGTCCAGCTCGTCACTGTCCGTATCGCTGTCAGCCACCACACCCGTACTGTTGATATATTCATCCAGCTCGTTCAGCTGGCTTACGCCGTTGCTGATCAGGATACCATCCCCAATAGCGGTTGCACCCTTGTCAAAAATACTGAAAGTATTATTCATGGCAGCCACAAAAGCCTGCAGCTTCTCCTCCTGAATGCTTGACATGGCAAACAGCATAACGAAAAAGCAAAGCAGCAAATTCATCAAATCACTGAAGGTAGCCATCCACGCGGGAGCACCGGGAGACGGCGCATCTTCACTGCGTTTCGCCATTATTCTTCACCCCCTGCACCTTCTTCTGCAGCTATTTCTCTATCCTTGGGAGCCAGGAAAGATTTCAGCTTTTCTTCAATAACTCTGGGGTTCTCGCCCGCCTGAATGGACAAAAGCCCTTCTATCATAACTTCTTTCAGCATCATCTCAGCAGAATTATCTGCTTTCAGCTTATTAGAAACAGGAATACAGATAAAGTTTGCCAGAACGGAGCCATACAGAGTGGTAATCAACGCCACTGCCATTGCAGGCCCCAGCGTCGTCACATCATCCATCTGATACAACATGTGAACCAGTCCTACCAGGGTACCAATCATACCCCACGCAGGCCCCATGGCGCCAAGCGTATCCCAGAAACCAATACATCCCTTATGTCTTCCCTCTATACTGATCAGCTCTGTCTCCATGATCGCCCGAACCAGTTCCGGGTCCGTGCCGTCCACAATGAGCAGAATCCCTTTTTTCAAGAAGGGTTCATCCATATCGGCAGCCGCTTCCTCCAAAGACAGAAGCCCTTCCTTACGTGCCACATTGGACAAATCTATAATCTTGCGTATCATCTCCGTCGTATTCAATGCCGGAGCCTTAAAGATCAATCCAAAACTCTTAAGACCTGCTATGTAATCCTGTAAACTAACCGAAGTAAGCGTAGCACTGAACGCACCGCCGAATGTAATGACGGCCGAGGGGAAATTCCAATATTCCGGAATCAACCTATCCAGACCGGCACTTGAGATAACACCATATATAATCATTATAAGGCCCAGTAAAAGGCCACCTAACGAAGCTATGTCCATGTAAATCACCTAACATTCTGCATATTTTTTAGTTAATCAGCAAAAATATCCTTTCTATATAATTTTACAAGATTTTTTATCTCTTGTCTACTTTCTTTTACAATTATTTTTTTTCCCGTCGTGAGGGTTATCACCGTATCCGGCGTCTCCTCAACAACTTCAAACAAGTGTGGGTTCACAAGAATTTTCACCCCATTGATTTTTGTCACCTCTATCATATTCCATACCTCACCCTGATATTATCACTCCCACTTCTTTCCTGTAAATGAATAAGCCTACAATTCACACTACCCATCCAGCCAAAACCATTTTTCTTTTCTTCCCCTCTGCTTTGGCAGATAAAATTCCCCGTAAAACGAAATCATATATGGGGACAGTACCCTGCCCCCATAGTATAGCACAATTCCAACTATAATGCGAGTAAAATTATCTCTTTAAGTTAGTTAATTCTTCCAGCAGCGTATCCGACACGGTAATGATACGGCTGTTTGCCTGGAAACCGCGCTGCGTGGTAATCATCTCAGTAAATTCGGATGACAGATCCACATTACTCATTTCCAGCTGTCCGGTGGACATGGAGTCGCCATTGGCAGTGATATCCACACCAATTCCGTCAAATTCTCCTGAGTTCAGCGTGGAAGAATACAAGTTATCCGCCTGCTTCTCCAGACCGGAAGCATTTGCAAACCGCGCCGTAGCGATCTGTCCCAGCAATTTTGTCATTCCGTTGTCATAACTTGCATAGATCATACCGTTTGGCTGAATGGATACACCAATCATATCGCCCAGACGGCGGCCTGCTCCCTGCCCTAAAGTAGCATCATCATTACTGCCGTTAGTAGCGCCTACGGTGGAAGTACCCTTGTTGTCCTGATTACCGATGGCAGACATATCAATAGTAATATCTGCGAAATTGCCCTCTCCGATGCCGCTGAGAGCCAATTTGATCGTAGACTGCGCCGGATTTCCGTCAATACCCGCAAAGTCGCCATTCTTCCCATCAAAGGAAACCGTTACGCCCGTAAACATACTTCCCTTAAGCTGCGCGGTGTATATGGGATCGGTGGCATCCGCAGGATTTACCACACAGGCATTGTTGATGGTTGGCATACCTGTCACGCCTGCAGGTGCCTGCCCCAAAAGGATATTCTCTATCGTACATGTTACATCCTGTGTGGGCGGAGTTGCCGTCGGATTTCCCGGTGTCACCAGATATGCCAAATTGAGAAAATCTTCCGTTCTGCCTTCATAGCCGTATGCTGCGGCTATCTTATTCAGCTGATCTCCCACTCGCACCTGAGCGCCTGCGGGTCCGATCATCTCATCCATGTCTCTCCAGTCCCCGCCGTCGATTAACGCAGCCAAGTCAATCTCTTCACCTGTATTCTTGTTTCTCAACAACGTAGCACTGGCCCATTCATAATTGTTGGTATTAAACTGCAGCGTTCCATCTTTCTCCAACAGTTTTGTATCGCCAAACACATTAACCGGGTTGCCCTGCTTATCCGTAAAGGGCACTTCTTTCCCTTCCGAATCAATGATCTTATCCAATTCCAGACCATACACCTTCCGATCGTCAGACTGACGGAATATAAATTTTGCGGTGTAGCTGTAACCCAGACTGTCATAAAATTGAAAGTTAACCGTCTTGCCGTTGGTACTGGTTACATCTGTATCATTCTTGTCAAGGATACCGGACATATAACCCTGTGTAGTCGCCTCAGGCGGATATGTCATATTGGCTGCGCTCATAATACGCAGAGCAGAAACGGTATCTTTCTTGATATTGCCCGTCTCAGGATCCACCTGCCATCCCATAACATTATAACCAATACTGGTCATGGCCAGGTTTCCCGCACCGTCCACATAAAAAGAACCGTCCCTGGTAAAATAGTTCTGGCTGCCATCGCTGACAACAAAGAAATTCTCACCGTTAATCATGACGTCAAAGGGATTACCCGTAGACTGGCTGGCACCCTGTCCTGTAATGTTGATATTGATGGCGCCTGCCTTTACACCCAGACCGATCTGTCTGGCATTCGTACCACCTGTTCCGGTAGCCGCATTGGCGCCGCTGGCCTTCTGTGTCGTCTGGCTCATAAGCGCGCTGAACGTAATGGAACTAGCTTTATAACCTGTGGTATTTACGTTTGCAATGTTATTACCAATAACATCCATCTTGGTCTGATGTGTCTTAAGTCCTGACACACCAGAGAAAAGTGATCGCATCATAGTATTCGTTCCTCCTGTTGAGAGCTTGGCATCCTCCCGAATCCCGCTTTCTCCATCGGTAAAAGTTTCCGGAACCTTCCATCCCATACTTTTACCCAAACGGATCGGGGCCGATACCGTGTTAAATTTGTTTCCGGCCTTTTAAGCCACATCAATCGGAACGGGGGCCGGCCGCTTTACAGCCGACCTTACACCCTCTTCTGTCATTCGGAGAGTGACAACCTCCCATAGGTCCGGTTATACAATAACCGCTCCGTTGATATTGGTAAAAATGTTTCCGTTCGTCTCTGTGCTGTCCATTGCCGTGACGACCGTCTGGTTAGGAATATTCACGATAAACGCCAACTCATCCACGATTACCAGAGAATCCCTGATACCCTTTTCGCCTGCCTTCTGTGTTCCTGACTGCAACCGCTCCAACTGGCTGTCGCTCAGCTCAATCTTTCGATCCGCCAGTCTTCCCATGGCATGCTTTGAAAACTTAAGGCTCCCCGTGCCCTGCAGTTCCTTCTGCTGCAGCACTTCCTGAAAGGAAAGACCATCCGTAGTCCCCAGGGCTTCCCGAACCTGTGTCTTCTGGGTCTTGCCCAAGTACTGATCCGTCAGCTTTGCAATGGAAACATATCCATTGTTCTGAATGTTCATCCCTGCAAGCTCCTTCTCTTATTTCCTGCTTTCATTGCCCAAAGCCTTTTTAGTGCCTGTGTGCTTTTAAGTACCTCCGGTACCTTCACATCTTAGATGATTTAATACGGCTTTCATCAAGTTTCGTCGGTACCTTCCGAGCCTTCCGTGTTAGTTCCGGAATCTTCGCCTTCCCCACTGTCTCCACTGCCCTCGCCTTCCTCACCTTCCGGTTTTTCCGGCTTCTGATTTTCAGCAGCGTTGCGGACTTCTTCCAATCTCTTGAGATATTCCTCATATCTCTTAACCGTATCCTCCGCCAGGAAGCTCTTCTCGTAATCGTTCATGCCCTCGTAGATCTTCTTAAGTTCTTCGATTTCTTCCTCATAGGACAAATCAATGCTGGTTACCTTGGGAAGTTTGTTCAGATCCTTGGTAAAGTTATATGCCTTGTCATAAGCAGCCTTGTATTCCGCATCTACCACAGTATCCAGATCGTCAAGGGCATAAAGCTCCTCGTTGATTGCCAGATATGCCTTATTTCCTTCAAAGACAACATAATCTACTTTTCCATAAATATATTTGCTGTCTCCTGAAGACGTGGTAGTCTTAACATAAACCTCCTGTCCCACCAGAGAAGATGCCCTTGCCATCTCACTGGTAGCCGCCAGATTCTGCATCTGTTCTACCTGAGAGAACTGTGCGTACTGTGAGACAAATTCCGTATTGGAAGTTGGTTCCAACGGATCCTGATACTGCATCTGTGCCACCAGCAACTGTAAAAAAGCGTCTTTGTCCATGCCGTTTTTGGAAGTATTTGCCTTTTTCAGTGAATTCTGTGAATCTGTCTCCACAACCTTGCCGTCTTCTATCGGCGCCACCAAACTCATATGCTTTCTCCTTTCCTTATCACTTATACTGCTATGCGGTGTAGCTTACCGTACTGCCCCTTGCCGCCATCATCTCGGCCTGCAGCGCATCTTCCTCATCCACATTCTCAACGGCAGCGGGTTCCTCCAGCCGAAGCTTTCTTGTGCGATTCTTCTTGTCTGTTTCCTGAGAATCCCTGCCCCTGCCCTGTTCCAGATTCTGCTCAAATTCGTGGGTCTGCACCGTAACCTCGATGGCCTCCACCTTAACACCCTGTTCTTCAAAGGTTTCTCTCAGCTGTACGATCTGACCTTCAATCGCTGCCTTAACCGCCTCGTTCTGGGTGATAAAATGAGCCGTGAGCATTCCGCCCTTTGTGGCAATCTGTACCTGGAGCGTGCCCAGACTTGCCGGATGCAGCTGCATTTCCAAGCTGTTGGAATCCTCATTCAGCTGAAGCTTCATATAGTCCATGATCTGACTCATGATATTTCGGGTCTCTGCCGACCATCCGCCGGTTTGCGCCGCGCTTTCTGTCCTGACTGCCTCCGGCGAAAATTCATCTGCCTGAAGCTGGCCGAAATGAAATTGCTTTGACTGTGCCCCCGGCGCCGAATCCTCCTCCGGCTTTTCTACCGCACTTCTGTGCTCTGCCTTTGTCTGCCCCGGTTGCTCTCCGGTCTGTCCCTCTGTCTGCGCCTGGACGTTTTGCACCGTCCTGCCCTGCAGGGGCATCTCCGCCTCCGCGCCGTCAACCGCTTCAACAGGTTCCTCTCCGCGTTGTCCGTCCTGGAACTTAGGCGTTTCAATAATCAACGCACTCTCTTCCACCACAGTGCCTGACTCCGGCTCTTTCTCCAGAAACGCAGTCAACTGCTCCGGCTCTAATAATAATTCACCGGAACTCTCTTTCAGCACATTCTGAAGCTGTTCCATCAGCATCCGATAATTGCCGTAAAGCGATTCATCCATGATCAGCGCATAGGAATCTTCCGCACCGCCAAGCGTTAACAGCAGATTGCCCAACGCTTTCTCATTCAGCACATCCGTCTGCACCATTCCCAATTCGTCCATGACCGCCTGCACTTCATCCACGGTAATTCCAAAAGCGTCTGCAATCTTCTGAATCAGCTCCACCGACGCTGTGCCAAGCACCGCCATGACCTGTTCCAATTCTTCCGGAGACATTTCTTCTACGCTGTCCACCGTTTCCGTTGGCGCGTCTGAATCCCCTCCCGGAGCCTGGACATCTGTATCCTTACTCTCTGCAGTATCTGTGCCTTCCACAGCATCCGAAACTTTGGATTCCTCCTGACCTTCCGAAACGCCCTGTTCTTTGACGCTTCCGTTGGTAGTATCGTTTCCCTGGCTTCTGTCTGTGCCTTGGCTTTCAGATGTCTTGGAAACATTGCTTTGCACCGATTCCTCCGACCCGAAGCCATCCGCAGAAAAACTCTGCGTACCCTTGTTCATCTGGCTGCTCCAGACCTTCTGAAATTCTCCGGTCCCTGAGGCGCTCCTGCCGGTCTGCGATGCCGCCAGGTTCGTCAAAACCGAACCCACATCTTTTACAGGTGTACTCGTCATCTTTACCCTCCTTTCCTGTTTTGTCTGAAAGGGTTCTAAAACCCCATTTATATATCGGATAATATCGTTATTTTCTTAAGAGTCAGGATCCATCATTTTTGTAAGTTTTGCAGCGATGTCCACTTCCATCTGGGCCATAATCTTACCTCTGCTCTCCGCGTCCATATTTTTCAATATTTTGGCCACCAGGCTCAGATTGTCCGTCATATTGTTAAAAATGTTGGCTGCTTCCTTGGGTTTCATATCCTTATATGCCTGCACAAAAGATTGTATTTCCTCGCTGGCCTGCATCTGAATGGCAACCTGTCTGTAGATATATTCCGCAGTAGTGGGATCCATGGCCTCAAAATATTTTTGATATGCCTCCGTTCCCGCTTCACCCACCACCTCTTCAAAGAATTCCGTCTTAATTCTCTGAAATTCCTGCTGTAAGCGCTCAAATTCCTGCAAGCGCAATACCTCTGCTTTCAAGGCAGCTATATCGGCGTCTTTTTCGTTCAGCGCCGTCTGCATCCTCTCCATATCCAGTTCCAGCTTCCTGATGTAGGCGACTGCTTCCTCGAGACTGGAATACCCTCCAAAATCATCCGGTTCCACGGTTTCCGTTATGACCCCTCCGGGTAATATCCTGTTCAATACAGGCACATCCTTCAAAAGAGGCGTCAGCACGCTGCTGCCAAATCCACCGATATCCAGCTTTATCACAACGCAAATCACAGCCAGCCACAGCACCACAATCAAAAGTGTCGCCGCCAGAGTGACAATGCCGTTTCCGCTGTCCTCCCCTAGAGCCTCCTCCTGTTTCGCGATCTCCGCAGCCCTGCGCTTTGCTTCCTTCCGCTGTTCTTTTTGTTCTTTTTTAAATTGCTTTTTTTCCTCTTTTAATTTGGCCTTTTCCTGTTCCGCCGTACCCGTGTCCAATGCCATTTCCTTTGCCATATATCTTCTCCTAAACAGACGCCGTTTTTACCACATTGTTCTCTTCGCTTATTCTCTGCCCATACGTATAGCTGGTCAGCTGGTCTATCTCCTTGCTTTCCTGCCTTTTTTCCTCCATCAGAAACGCCTGAAATGCCTTTTCCTTAAGCGTTTCATGGGTCTTGCGCTCCATCATTACCGTCGTCAGCCGCTCTCTGGCATCCTCCAGATTCTTTTCCGCCGCTTCCACACGTATCTTCTGCTGAACGATATAGTCCTCCATCACTAGGATGGCCGCTTTGTTTTCCTCAATATCTCTGATGTTCAGGGTTCCCGCCAAAAGCGCCTTCGCCCTTTTCTCATATTCGCCCTTCCTGTTAAAAAGCTGCCTAAGTCGTTCCTCTTCTGCGTCCAATGCTGCTCTCGCCGCGGAAAACTCCTGTTTCGCCAGTGTCTCCATCTTCATCTTAATATTCAGGATGCTCTGCATGGAATACCGAAATCTGGCCATATCCGCTCCTCCTCAGCCGCTTCGTCCGGCCCTCACACAAACAATCTCTGAAGCATGGCGACACTTTCTTCAAAGCTGAACTTTTCTTCCACATTCTGACACAAGAATCCGTTCACCGCATCGATCTTGGAAATTGCATAATCAATTGACGGATTACTTCCGCTTTTATATGCTCCGATGTTGATCAGATCTTCCGCCTCATTGTAAGTTGCAAGCACATTCTTCAACTTACCCGCCGCCTGCTTATGTTCCTTATCGGCAATCTGGCTCATACACCTGGAAATACTCTGCAAAATATCGATGGCTGGATAGTGATTCTTATGCCCCAGTTTCCTATCCAACATAATATGACCATCCAGGATACTTCGTGCCGTATCCGTGATCGGTTCGTTAAAGTCGTCTCCGTCCACAAGCACCGTATACAGTCCTGTGATTGAACCTTTGGCCGCACAGCCGGCCCGTTCCAAAAGCTTCGGCATCTCGGAATACACGCTGGGCGGATATCCCCGGGTCACAGGAGGCTCTCCGCTGGCAAGACCGATCTCCCGCTGGGCCATGGAAAAACGTGTCAGCGAATCCATCATCAAAAGAACATCTTTTCCCTGATCTCTGAAATATTCCGCAATTGCCGTGGCGGTCTTCGCCGCTTTATTCCTCTCCAAAGCCGGCCTGTCGGAAGTGGCCACCACAACAACGGAGCGCTTCATGCCTTCCACCCCCAGGTCGCGTTCAATAAACTCCCGAACTTCCCTGCCTCGCTCTCCGATCAGGGCAATCACATTGATATCCGCCTTGGTATTCCTGGCAAACATCCCCATAAGAGTGGATTTTCCCACACCTGACCCCGCAAAGATTCCAATACGCTGACCTTTGCCAACGGTTATCAATCCGTCCACCGCCTTCACGCCCAAAGGAAGCACTGTATCAATAATTTTTCTGCTCATGGGATCCGGCGGAGCCGCCTCCACCAGATAAGGAATTCCGTCAAAACGTGTGCCATCTACCGGATGCCCCATGCCGTCCAATGTCTTGCCAAGCAGAGAATCGCTGACCAGAACCTGCAGGGGAACCCCCGTATTTTCCACGATGCATCCCAGACCGATCCCGTCCACGGAATCATAGGGCATCAGCAGCGTCTTCTTATCCTTAAACCCCACTACTTCCGCCTTTATGGGCTGCCTGTCCCCTTCTCCCTCCGGCGTAATCTCGCATATATCGCCAAGCCGGGCATCAGGTCCGGAAGACTCGATGGTCAGCCCCACCACATTGACCACCTTACCTTTTTTTCTGTAAAAAGTCTGTTCTGATATTCTATTGTACTTTGTAAAATCCACATTCAGTACACGCAAGCAATCAATCCTCCCAAGAACTTCCGTTCTGATCCTGTCGTCCCTAAATTTCTGACCATAAAAATGAGGTTTGCTGATCACCCATTCTGTTTTGACCAGGATAACAACCGTAATTTTCTTGTCAGCTCCGACAGCTGTGTCCCCAATCCACAGTCATAAATACCGCTTTCCGTCTCAATCATGCACTGGTTCTTCTCTAAAGCCCCATCCTCCATCACATCCACATTACAATTTCCGGAAACGGATCCCGACAACATCTGCTTCTTCTGCATGCTGACATAAGGGTAATCTTCTCTGGACACATGAATCATAAAGTCATGACTTCCCTCCAGCTTTCGTATGGTGGTTGAAATCAAATGTACTAAAATGTCACGATAAGCGCCAAGCTCCACATGAAAAATATATTCATAGATACCTGTAATCGTATCTATAAACTGCGGCTCCAGCACATCAATCTGCTGCTGATATGCCTCTTCTATCTGACGGGCTTTCTCCTGAAATTCCCGTTCTTTTGCCTCAATTTCTGCCTTCGCTTTGGAAAGTCCTTCCTCATACCCCTGCTGTCTCGCCTGACTCAAAATCTGCGTCTTCTCAGTCTCCGCCTTTGCAATCGCTTGCTCCTGCATATGTATCGCACTTGTACGTGCCTCGTTTAATATAGTCTGAGCTTCATTTCGTGCCTGCTCCAAAACAGCATTGGCATCCTCCCTGGCCTTGATGACATTGCCGGAGCCTTCCTCCAGCGACACGTCCAAGGTTTCCGCTCCAAGCCCTGACACAAACTCTCCCGAAGAAAGCTCTCCGATTCGTTTTCTGACCAATGCATTATTGTCAATGACTCTCTTTTCTTCCTCCTGAGCCACCATATACATCTGTTTGACCAGATTCCTAGACAACAATCTCGTCACCTCCGCCTCTGGAAATCACAATCTCACCTGTATCTTCAAGTTTCCGGATCACATTGACAATCTTCTGCTGCGCTTCTTCCACATCTTTCATACGTACAGGTCCCATAAATTCCATATCTTCCTGAATCATAACCGCGAGACGCTTGGACATGTTGTTAAAGATTGCATTCTTCACATCCTCATTGGCCACCTTAAGAGCAACGGCCATATCGTTGTTGTCCACCTCACGCAGCACACGCTGGATCGCCCTGTCGTCCAAAAGCAGAATATCTTCGAACACGAACATCTTTTTCCTGATCTCGTCCGCCAATTCCGGCTCGTCGATTTCCAGGGTTTCCATGATATGACGTTCCGTTCCCCGGTCCACCGTGTTCAGGATCTCCACCACCGCGTCCACACCGCCGATAATGGTATAATCCTGATTTACAAGGTTTGCCAGCTTGGCTTCCAGCACCTTCTCCACCTCCTTGATCACATCGGGACTGGTTCGGTCCATGACCGCAATACGTTTCGCCACATCCGCCTGTCTCTCAGGAGGCAGCGAAGAAATAACCAATGCCGACTGTGCCGGCGCCAGATAGGACAAAATCAAGGCGATGGTCTGAGGATGTTCATCCTGGATAAAGTTTATAATCTGTGTGGCATCCGTCTTACGCACAAACTCGAAAGGTTTTACCTGCAGGGATGCCGTCAGCTTGCCGATGACATCCATAGCTTTCTCCGACCCCAAAGCCTTCTCCAACAGATCCTTCGCGTAACCGATACCCCCTTCCGCGATATACTGCTGTGCCAAACAGACCTCATAAAATTCATTTATGACATCTTCCTTTACCTGAGGTGTAACACTTCTGGTATTGGCAATTTCCAATGTCAGTTCTTCTATTTCATCCTCTTTTAAATGCTTAAATATACCGGCAGAACGCTCCGGCCCTAAAGAGATCAGAAGAATCGCCGCCTTCTGAACTCCCCGAATCCCTTCGTCCTTTGCTGAACTCTTTGCCATTTATGTCCCCTCTCTAACTCCAATCCTCAGTCAACCAGTTACGCAGCAGATTTGCCGCCGCTTCCGGATTTTCATCCACAAACTTCTCTATCAGCTTACGCGTTTCGGACTTGGCTTCCACATCAATATCTTCCATGGTAGTCTCAGGCGTGGACTGCAACATTCCTTCCACCGATAACTCTTCCTCCTCCGCAGCACGATTTCTGGTCCCCATGCTGCGCAATACCACAAACCCAAGCAGCAACAGGATCAAAACGATCATCACAATACTCAGTACATCCGTGGTGCTGATATTTAATCCGGGACTGTCATAGAAAATCGGCGTCTCATAGGAAATGATAACAATCTTATCCCGACTGATGCCTGTTGCCGCGCAGGCCATTTGGTAGAGTTCCTCATCTACGTCCCTGCGAACATCCTCCCGATGTTCCTCTTTAAACTGTTCCCATGTAATACCTGCCAAAAGCCCCTGGTTCTTTACGGTATCCTCATAATACTCACGGCGCGTAATCATCGAAATTGCCATGGAAGAGTTCGTATAGTCGATGACGCCTGCAGGAATCAAAATATTCTTCTCCGACGTATTGGGCAGATAATGCCGCTCCTCTTCGGTTTCTTCATTTTCGCTGGAACCATAATCCGGATTATCATAATCCGTAATATCATTGCCATTGGAATCCGTCCCCGGTGTTCCCGCCACACTGTTGACCCCACTGGAATTAAACAGAATTTCATAATCCGTAAGTCCCTGGGTCATGCCGTTATTGGCGTAATATTCTTTTACCTTATTCTCGTATGTAGCGTAATCCAGTTGATAATGTATCTTGACGTCAATGGTGCTGTACTGATTCGTTCCAAGCAGCACCCTTCTTGTCTGATTCTCCGCAGTGATCTGAGCCTGCTCCTGCAGCTCCTGAAGGGAGTTTGCACTTGCCGCCGGAGAGTAATCATCGCCCCCGGCAAACAACAGATTGCCGTCATAATCTATAATGGTAATATTAGCCGTGGTGGCGTTTCCAATCACAGTAGCCGCAGACCGGGCAATCGCCGTAGCATTGGCAGAAGAGCATGTGCCGGAAAGCGAGAGCTGTATATATGCCGTAGAATCGTCACTGTTTTGCTGTGCCCACAAAGTCCCCGTCTGATCCGCCAGCGTTACGCTCACCTTGGCATCCCTGACAAAAGAAAGCGATCTGAACATCATCGCCATCTTTTCCCCCAGATATTCCTCAAACTGCCTCTGCTGCTCCCAAGACGTAACGGACATGCCGCCCTTTACAAAATCGCTCATCTTCAGCGAATCAGGCACATAACCCGCTGCAGCCATCGCGTAATTTGCTTGGGAAATCTGACCGGTCAGCACCTCAATGGTCTGCAGATCCGCCGACTCTTTATGGGTGATACCCGCTTCATTCAGAATATCAATCACTGCCGCAGCTTCTTTCCTGTCACTGAACGTATTGAGATGCGTGTATTGAGGCCTAGTGAAAGCATATATGATTATCACAAAGGTAAAAATCACCACTGCAACGATTGCAACGATAATGGTTCTTTGTTTATTGGTAAATTTCTTCCACCATTCCAGTATTTTTCCTGGTATCTCTTTCAGCTTGTCAGCCATGGTATTTCTCCCCTAGTCATTTCTTATTTTAAGCCGCAGTTATATCTGCATCTGCATTATTTCTTTATAAGCTTCCATCAGCTTATCCCGGATGGAAACCGTATATTGCAATGCCGCCGAAGCTTTCTGCATGGCAATGGTCAAGTCATGTGTATTCTCCGTCTGCCCCAGTGCAAACTTTATCTTCTCATCCTCCGCCTTGGAAAGATAATCATTGGTAGTCTTTATATTGTCGATTGCCGCATTCAAAAAGGAGTCAAAGAGCGTTCCCTCCACCTTACCGTCCTTTTTTAACGCACCTGTCAGAGAGGAGATCCTCTCTGCGGAATCCAGTCCGGAGACACCGCGAACTCCTGTAATAGATGATAAATCCATGTCAATCCTGCCTTTCCCGAACACATTCCCACCGGAACATGCCTCAAATGATTCTTCACATACTTCCCCTCATGACACAGCCCCTATCCAATCCGGGCAGCCATTCGTCAGGTATTCATTTCCAGGCCTTTTAAAGCAATGGTCTTACTTGCGTTAAACGCCGTTGAGTTTGCCTCCCACGCACGGCTGGCGTCAATCATATTTGTCATCTCTGTAATAATATTTACATTGGGACCTGTCACATAACCATTTTCATCCGCATCAGGGTGAGAAGGATCATAAACCATATTCATAGGAGTCTTAAAGTCCTCATAAACGCCCGAAACCTTTACCCCTCTTCCGGAATAGCCGTGGCTGTATGCCGCCTGCCCCAAAATACGACTGAAAGAGGTCTGCCCTCCCTTTTCCTCAAAAGTAACGATCTTCCTGCGATATGCCGTACCGTCTGCGGTACGGGTCGTATTGGCATTCGCCACATTTTCTGAAATGATATCCATGCGATATCTCTGTGCTGTCATACCGGATGCGTTGATATTAAAAGCCGAAAACATACTCATAATCTTTATCTCCTATTTTCATTTTGTCCTGGGTTCCGGATGCCCGCCCCATATCACAAAACATTATTTCATAACTGCCTGCAAATTGGTAAACTCCTGTTTCATGCTGTCAAAAAGTCCCTGATACTTGAGCTGGTTAGCTGCAAGCATGACATTTTCCGTCTCTATATCCTCATTGTTCTTGTCAAGGCGATATGAAAGGCTTTCATATTCGGTATAAACCCTTGGCCTTAGAGACTTGTTTAAAGCTTTGGCCACCTTGAAATCCGTAGGCTCATAGCGCCTGCTGCCCATTGCCCTCTTCAGAACAGACTCAAATGCCACATCCTGTCTCTTATAACCCGGTGTTGTGGCATTGGAAATATTGTTGGAGATTGCCTCGTTGCGGAGCCAGCTGGCATCCATAGCCTTATCCAACACATCTACATAATTAAATACACTTGACTGAAACATCCTATCTTCCTTTCTTCCCTGATATTTATTCCCCTATTCTATGCGAACACGCTTTTATGTACAACTCAAAATGACTGCCTATAAGCAGTGATTTCCACCTTTACACTTTTCTATTATAATGTTTTTTGGTAAAAAAACAATAGATATTGTTTAAGAAATATAAAAAATCACATTATATGGTAAAAATTTCCTATATGAGTAATATGCAAAAAGGATTTATTGTCAATTCAATAAATCCTTTTACAGACAGTTCTCTTGTTCCAAATCCATTTGTCCATATTACATTTTCAACAGTACATCAACGTTGGCTTTGACGCTTAAGCTCCGCAATCTCATCAAAAACCACATCGTTCAGCACTTTAATATAAGTACCCTTCATACCAGAAGACCGGGATTCAATCACGCCTGCGCTCTCAAACTTTCTCAAAGCATTGACAATCACGGAGCGGGTAATTCCCACCCTGTCCGCAATCTTGCTTGCCACCAAAATTCCCTCCATCCCGTTCAATTCCTCAAAAATATGTGTGATTGCCTCCATCTCGGAAAAAGAAAGCGTGCTGATCGCTGACTTTACCACCGCAACCTTACGGTTTTCCTCGGCGCTCTCCTCATTTACCGCCCGAAGCATCTCCAGCCCCACAACGGTAGTTCCGTACTCACACAAAATAATGTCATCAATGTCGTACTGGGCGTCACATTTATATATAAACAATGTCCCCAGCCGCTCACCGGCAATTTCAATCGGTGTAATAATTGCCTGAAACTTTTTAATATCCTGACTTTCAAAACCCAGCGTCGCCAAATTTACATTTTCTTTTGTGGAGAGAACGCCCAACAGCCTTTCATTCAGCATGGAATCAATAAAACCGCCCACGCCCTCGTCAATCAGCTCATTGATGGAGTCAACCCCCTCCAGTTTTGCAACACCCAACACCTTTCCCTTACGACTGATCACCTGCACATTAGAACTCACAATTCCACACATTACCTCACAGATGTCGTTGAAAACCACCTTGCTGGAATTGTTATTATGCAGCAGCTTACCGATCTTTCTGGTCTTATCTAGAAGCTGTACACTGCCCATACCGATTCCTCCGTTCTTTGTTATTATTACAAACGCGGAGCCAAGCCACAGGATCCGGCCGCTACGCACCACCGTGCCAAGCAAACCAAAAATATATAATTACTTCTGCATAAATGAATCCTCACTCATGATATCACAAATAATTGAGAATTTCAATGTTTAATTTATTATTTTATTTGGACAATTCTGACAAAGCGATCAGTTCAGACAGTTGGCTGAGCTGTCACTACAAAACATTGCCATTCACTACTTGATCAGCGGCCTGATATATCCTATGGATTCTCCGTATTTTCTTTCTGCAGTGCGCTGTAGCCGCACTCTCCGTCCATACAAACCAGTTTATTTCCCTTTATCAAAAGCGGCGCCCCACATTTGGGACAATTTTCTCCGGAAGGCTTCTGCCACACCATAAAATCACATTCCGGATTATCTATACATCCGTAATACTTCCGTCCCTTTTTTGTCTTTTTCAGCACCACATCCTTACCGCATTTGGGACAGGCCACCCCTATCTTCTCAAAATACGGTTTGGTATTACGGCACTCCGGAAAGCCAGGACAAGCCAGGAAACGTCCGTGGGGTCCGTATTTGATCACCATTTGCCTGCCGCATACTTCACAGACCTCATCGCTGACCTCGTCCGCAATGGCAACTTCAGCCAGCTCTTTTTCAGCCAGCTTCACAGCCTCGTCCAAATCCGGGTAAAAATTGGCCACGATCGTCTTCCACTTTACACTGCCGTCCTCCACCCCGTCCAAAAGCGCTTCCATATTCGCCGTAAAATTCACATCCACAATGGTGGGAAAGGCTTCTTTCATCATGCCGTTTACTACCTCTCCCAATTCCGTCACATAAAGATTTTTATTCTCCTTCACCACATACCGTCTGGCAAGTATCGTAGTAATCGTAGGCGCATATGTGCTGGGACGGCCAATGCCAAGCTCCTCCAGAGTCCTCACCAGGGAAGCCTCCGTGTAATGAGCGGGAGGCTGTGTAAAATGCTGCTTTGGTTCAAAGGCTGAGAAAGAAAGCACGCTGTCTTTATCCAGCCCGACATTCAGCGTGTTATCCTCCTCCCTGTCGTCATCGGAACTGTAAACCTTCAAAAAGCCGTCAAATTTTAAAGCGGATGCCGACACCGTAAACAGACTCTCCCCGCCCTTGATCTTAACCGAAGTCGTCTCATACTTCGCGGCACTCATACGGCTGGCAGCAAATCGCTTCCAGATCAGCT
>CAJTPN010000013.1:0-51615 GCA_910578185.1 uncultured Acetatifactor sp. | reverse complement strand
GATACAGCCGAAACAGATCTCTTGGCAGCTCCTCCTTAATCCCAGCGGGAATTCTGTTCAAATCAGTGGGACGTATCGCCTCATGCGCATCCTGTATTTTCTGTCCGTTTTTCTTTTCGGCGGACACAGCCAACAGGTATTCTTTGCCATAATTGGCCTCGACGAACTTCGCCGCCATTAATTCCGCCTCTTCGGACACACGCGTGGAATCGGTACGCAGATAAGTGATAAGGCCTACTGTTCCCTCTCCCTTGATGTCAACCCCTTCGTAAAGCTGCTGGGCAAGCCGCATGGTCTTCTGTGTGGAAAAGTTCAAAACCTTACTTGCCTCCTGCTGTAAAGTTGATGTGGTGAAGGGCAGGGGAGATTTTTTCAGTCGTTCCCCCTTTTTTACTTCCCAAACGGAATACTTTGCATTTTCCAGGGACGCCATGACAGCCTCCACCTGTTTCCTACAGGTAATTTCCTGTTTTTTGTCCGCCGTCCCATAGTATCTGGCGCAGATGGGCTTCTTCTCTCCCTCCACATGCAGTTTCACGTCCAGCGTCCAATATTCTTCCGGCACAAAGGCATTGATCTCGTCTTCCCTGTCACAGATAATGCGAAGCGCCACCGACTGCACTCTTCCTGCACTTAAGCCCCTCTTAATTTTTGCCCACAACAGCGGGGATATCCGATACCCAACCATTCGGTCAAGCATTCGGCGCGCCTGTTGCGCATCCACCAGATTCATATCGATTTGACGAGCATTTTTCAGAGACTCTCTGACGGCATTTTTCGTAATTTCATTAAAGGTAATTCTGTAGACCTTTTTCCCTTCCAGCTTTAGCGCAAACAGCAGATGCCAGGAAATCGCCTCTCCTTCCCGGTCAGGGTCGGTTGCAAGATATATTTTTTCTGCTTTTTTTACTTCCTTGCGCAAACCGGCAAGGATATCCCCTTTTCCTCTGATAGTGATATATTTGGGCTCAAAGTCATGATCCACATCTATCCCCAGAGAGCTTTTGGGCAGGTCGCGAACATGTCCATTGCTGGCCGCCACTTGATAATTCGACCCAAGAAACTTTCTGATAGTCTTCACTTTTGCCGGCGACTCCACAATTACCAGGTATTTTGCCATGATAGACACCTCTTCAATTCTACGTTTCTTCTATATTATACATTCCAGAAAACCTTCCCAGGCCCTGTAATCAACGCGGCGCATTAAGCGCCGTCTTTTATCAAAACTTTTAAAAACCATAAAAAAACTAATCGTGAATCAATATACACCAAAAAAGAAAGAGGTGCAAGCATTTTCTGTGATTTTCAAAAAATTGGTTTTTCCATCCATATCATACTACGCCCATAGAGGCATTTTCTATTCATACATATTTGAAATTCATTTCTGCAATGCCAGGAAATAAGCGCGTCCAGATCATTCACTCCTCACTGTCTGCAGCAATAAGAAAGTGCCAGGAAACCTTATGCAAATTAGGCTTCCTGGCACTTTCTTAAGTTTTTGATGAAGTTTGCTAAGATAAACAGCTGATAGGGGAATCGAACCCCTGTTTCCGCCGTGAGAGGGCGGCGTCTTAACCGCTTGACCAATCAGCCATAGTTAACTGCTGTTCCGTAGCACTTTTTTATATTACTACAGATGGCTGAAAAATGCAAGCACTTTTTTTACTTTTTTTTACTTTTTCCCTGTTCTCCCCAAATCTCCACATAAACTGCCGTTTTCATACCCAATACCAAGTCTTTCCCATACTCTTTCCTTCATGTTTCAGCAAATTGCTTCCCTGCTTTTCCTTCTACGGCTCAAAATACGAATACCAATGCCGCATTTGGTGTCAAACAGTTTGCCAAACCTGACAAAGCTGATTTTCGAACGGGCGCTAGAAATCAAACAGACTCAACTGATTGGACTCCGGCAGATCTCCAAGCAAATCCAGTGACGCCATCACATCCACCACCGTTTTGGAAACCTTGGTGCGCTCCCTGAAATCGTCCTTGGACAAAAACGGGCCGTCCTTTGCAGCCTCCACGATGGCGTCGGCCGCCTTATCACCCAGTCCGTCTATACTGCTGATAGACGGCATCAGCTTATCACCTACAATTTGAAAAGAACGGGACTTGGCCGTAAATATGTCAATGGGTGTAAATTCATATCCCCGGGCATACATTTCCTGCACAATCTTCATATCCCCATAGGCCAGTTCCTCTTTATTGGAAAGAGGCTCTGCCCCCGGCTCCTTGTTGGCCACCGCGTCCATGCGGCGCTTGTATTCTGTCATTACCGCCTCCAAATGCGCCTTCCCCTGACACATCTGTTCATAGGAAAAAGCCTTTGCACGAATGCTGAAGAAAGCACCATAATAAGCCAGGGGATAATGAATCTTACAATAACCGATCCTCCATGCCATCATAACGTAAGCCGCCGCATGGGCCTTAGGAAACATATATTCTATTTTCTTGCAGGATGCGATATACCAGTCCGGCACATCATGCTCCTTCATCTGCTCAATCCACTCCTCCTTTAATCCCTTCCCCTTTCTGACACTTTCCATAATGGAAAAGGAAAGACTGGATTCCATCCCCTTTAGTATTAAATTTTGCATGATATCTTCCCTGGTACAGATTGCCGTTGAAAGCGTGGCCGTACCGCTCATAATAAGGTCCCTGGCATTGCCCAGCCAGACGTTTGTGCCATGGGATAATCCTGAGATACGCACCAAATCCGTAAAATCCTCAGGTTTTGCCTCAATTACCATCTGGATTGCCAATCCTGTACCAAACTCCGGAATCCCCAAAAGTCCCAACTTCGTACCACTGATCTGATCGGGCGTAATCCCCAACGCATCTGTATTCTGGAATAACGACATCACATCCTTGCCGTCCAGCGGAATGGTCAGCGGATCCAAACCCGTCAGATCCTGCAGCATCCTGATCATTGTGGGATCATCGTGTCCAAGGATATCCAGCTTCAACAGATTATGGTCAATAGAGTGATAGTCGAAGTGGGTGGTAATGATATCCGTAGTCATATCATTTGCAGGATGCTGCACAGGGGTAAAGGAATTGATATCCTGTCCAAATGGCAGCACTACAATGCCGCCTGGATGCTGACCGGTACTTCTGCGCACCCCCGTACACCCTGCTGCAACCCGTTCCACCTCACTGCTTCGCTTATGTTGTCCCTTTTCCTCAAAATACCGTTTTACATAACCAAACGCCGTCTTTTCCGCCAGAGTAGCTATGGTTCCCGCCCGAAACGTCTGGCCGGCCCCAAAAATCACCTCCGTATACTTATGTGCTTTAGACTGGTATTCTCCAGAAAAATTCAAATCAATATCCGGTTCCTTATCTCCCTTAAAACCAAGAAAGGTTTCAAAAGGAATGTCGAAACCGTCCTTGTGGAGCTTTTCACCACAATGAGGACAAATTTTATCCGGCATATCAATTCCCACCTTACCTGTATATGCCTTTACATCCTCCTCGTCAAAATCCACATAATGACATTTACTGCAATAGTAGTGGGGCGGCAGCGGATTGATCTCCGTGATTCCCGCCATGGTCGCCACAAAGGAACTTCCCACACTCCCTCTGGAGCCCACCAGATAGCCGTCTTCCACTGACTTCCACACCAGTTTCTGCGCAATGATATACATCACCGCAAAACCGTTTTTGATGATGGAATTCAGTTCCTTCTCCAAACGCGCCTCCACTACAGTGGGCAAATCAGGTCCGTAAAGCTCATGGGCCTTATCATAACAGATTTTTGTCAATGTCTTGTCACTGTCCTGAATCACCGGAGGACATTTATCCGGGCGAACAGGCGCAATGGTCTCTATCATATCCGCAATCATATTGGTGTTTTTCACCACCACTTCATACGCCTTATCGCTTCCCAGATAAGAGAATTCTTCCAGCATTTCATCCGTGGTATGCAGATATAAAGGCGCCTGGTCGTCTGCGTCCTCAAAGCCCTTTCCGGTCATTATAATACGTCGGTAAACCTCATCCTTGGGATCCAGAAAATGAACATCACAGGTAGCCACCACCGGCTTGTGAAACTGCTCGCCCAACTGTACGATACGACGATTCACATTTTGAATGTCCTCCACAGAATTAATGCTGCGTATCTTCTCCGAATCAATCATAAACTTGTTGTTTCCCGTGGGCTGTATCTCCAGATAATCATAAAACTTAACCAGCCTTGCAATTTGGATATCGCTTTGACCGTCTAAAAGAGCTCTGTACAATTCTCCCGCCTCACAGGCGCTTCCCAAAATAAGTCCCTCCCGATATCGCATCACGAGACTTTTGGGAATCCTGGGATGCCTTTGAAAATAATTCAAATGAGATTCCGATATCAATCTGTATAAATTAATGCGTCCCAGATCATTTTTCGCCAGTATTATGGCATGATAAGAAGGGAGTTTTTTCACCGTCTCCTTGCTGGACGCCCCCAATGCGTTGACCTGGGCCAATGTATAAATATCCTGCTCCTCCAGCATCTTGATAAATTTCACAAAAATCCAAGCCGTACACTCCGCGTCGTCCACCGCGCGATGATGGTTCTCCAGAGAAATATTTAAAGCCTTTGCCACCGCGTCCAGAGTATGTTTAGACTGGTTAGGCAGCAGCACCCTGGAAATACCAACCGTATCCACATAGGTGAAAAAATCCTCGGTCTCCTCACTTTTTGATTCCTCAGCAGCGCACCCTCTTGTGGCCCCTTGCGCCGTAAGCCCAAGACGCCCTGCATTTTCAATGATAAAGCTCATATCAAAACCCGCGTTATGCGCCACTAGCACACATCCCTTAGAAAAAGCTAAAAAGCGCGGCAGCACCTCCTCGATAAAAGGAGCCTCCTGCACCATATCATCCCGGATCCCCGTGAGCTTTTCTATCTCAAAAGGAATCGGCACCCTGGGATTGACAAAGGTGGAAAATCGGTCTGTCACCTCTCCTTTGCTGACTTTCACCGCGCCGATTTCTATTATGCGGTTATTGACCGGAGAAAAGCCGGTGGTCTCAATGTCAAATACCACAAAGTCTTCACTCAGCTTCTGTCCCCGGTCACCGGTTACAATCT
Source organism: uncultured Acetatifactor sp. (assembly GCA_910578185.1). GTDB lineage: Bacteria > Bacillota > Clostridia > Lachnospirales > Lachnospiraceae > Acetatifactor. The sequence goes on along the minus strand of CAJTPN010000013.1, from coordinate 46,538 downwards.
CTTTCAAGTCATCTACCAGATATGCCTCCACCCCATAGATTACTTTGAAGAAATCCTGCTTATCCGGATTTTCGTCCCCTGCCTCCTTACGTTTCGCCTTCTCCGCCCCCCACAGGTCATCCCAAAGGTGATTTGCATCGGTATAGCCCTGCACCACCCCATGATCCGTTATGGCTATCGCCCGGTGCCCCCATTTATATGCGCGTTTTACGATATCTTTTACCTCAGAAACGCCGTCCATATCACTCATCTTTGTATGACAATGCAGCTCCACACGCTTATGAAACGCCGTGTCCATTCTGGTAACAGTAAAATCCGATATTTTTTTAATACCGGCAATGGACATCACGGCAATCTCGTGGTCAAACTTATCCAGACTGGCTACTCCCTTCACCTTCACAAAGGTACCGGGTTTCAGGCCTCCCGTCAGCTCTTTTACGTTCTCGTTTTTGGAAAACAGCTTAACGGTTATGGTATCAGTAAAATCCGTAATATCAAAGCTGATAATTGTCTTTTCGTTTTTGATCTCACGGCAATCAATCTTTAGAATCCTCCCCCGTATGGTTACATCCCCCATTTCCCCAATAATATCTTCAATGGGGATAGCTTCCTCTTCCATATCACGCCCATAAATGACGTCTGGATTGTCCGACTGTCTCAAGGAACGGTTAAAATCGCCCCCCCTGCGATACTCGCCCCTGCCAAAACCGCCTTTTCCCTGAAAAGCTTTCGTGCTTCCCTGTCCCTTGTTTCCCTCGGCCTTTCCCATTCCGCCGCCAAAATTCTGCCTGGTATTTCCCTGAGACATACTTCCCTGATTCCGGGGCCCATTTCCGCCTGTCTTCCCTTCACCGCTGTCAAAATTCCAAGGCGTTTCACCTGTCGTCTTACCCGCTCCGTCTCCATAACCCTCCCCCTTGGCAGCCGCTGCTCCCTGACCATCCTTTTTGAGCCGTCGACTGATTTCGTCCACTCTCATCCGTATCTTCAGTTCATCGTCTCGGGCAAATTTTCCGGCCTGCGCTTCCTTATAGGCAACTTCTACCCCGGTTCTCATGCCGCACCGTTCCACCAATATTTTTTCCAGTACGCGTACAAGCTCCCCTTCCTTGCTCCTGTTGAGCACGGTATCCTCGATCATCAAAAGTATCCGTCCGGACTCAGGATAAGAAATATCCGCCGTGCGAAAAGCGTTATACTCTATATGGCTGTATTCCTGCAGCTCAACCAGGATACTTTCCCTGTAAACCTGCATCAAATTCTCCGGCGTATATTGGGCGGAAAGTTCAAACCGCTCCCGTATCCTGACCGCCAGCATGGCATTGGGAAACAGTTGATTCTTGATCTCTTTTTCCGCTGTCCAAATATCCTCTTTTAAAATCAGCCTGGTGCTGAACAGATAAACCGATAATCTGTCCTTTTGCTTTGTGGCGGACACCCGCTCCACCTTAGCCTGTTCCAAAATATCGTGTAGGCTTCCTTTGATATCCAGAGTTGGGAATACTTCAAAAAACGGTTTCTGTGTAGTCATCATTTCCAGTGATCCAATTCTCCCTTCAGGGCATCCAGCAGTTGATCCTCAGGTACCTTGCGTATGATTTCACCCTTTTTAATCAAAAGCCCCTCTCCGTTGCCCCCTGCTATGCCGATATCCGCCTCTTTTGCCTCTCCGGGGCCGTTTACCACACACCCCATCACCGCCACCTTAATGTCCAACGGATAGTCCTCTACCAATTTCTCCACCCTGGAAGCAAGACCGATCAGATCTATTTTCGTCCTGCCACAGGTAGGGCAGGAAACCACCTCAATCCCGCCCTTACGCAATCCCAGAGTGCGAAGGATCAGTCTGGCCGATTTAATCTCCTCAACAGGATCCCCTGTCAGGGACACCCGAATCGTATCCCCGATTCCCTGATGTAGAATCAGCCCCAATCCGATTGCAGATTTAATATTGCCGCTGTTAACCGTACCTGATTCCGTAATCCCAACATGAAGAGGATACACGGTCTTGTCAGCCAATAATTCATGGGCTCTCACGCACATTAGTACATCCGAGGACTTGATACTGATCACCAGATTGTCATAACCGGCTTTTTCCACCATATGTACCTTATCCAAAGCGCTCTCCACAATACCTTCCGCCGTAACACCGCCGTATTTCTCTATCAGATGTTTTTCCAAAGAGCCGCTGTTTACCCCGATACGAATGGGGACATTGTATTTCTTTGCCACTTCTACCACCGCGCCGACCTTTTCCTCACCGCCAATGTTCCCGGGATTAATGCGTATTTTATCCGCCCCGTTTTCCATGGCCGCAATGGCGAGCCTGTAATCAAAATGAATATCCGCCACCAGAGGAATATGAATCTGTCTCCTGATCTCCCCAAGCGCCGAGGCTGCCGCTAAATCCGGCACCGTACAGCGAATGATTTCACACCCCGCCCTCTCCAGTTCCAAAATCTGCAAAACCGTTGCAGATACATCCTGGGTCCTTGTATTTGTCATGGACTGTATCAAAATCGGATTTCCCCCGCCAATCTTTCTATCCCCTATCTGCACTACTTTCGTATGATCCCTGTACATAATCATCTCCCTTTCTGCCAGATCTATCAGCCGTTTTACTACACCCTTACACAACCATTTCAGACTTATTCTCCAAGTCTTCCCAAGTCCAATAAGTCTACTGTTAGTATACCAAAAGGACTTCTTCTATGCAATTCCTTTTCAAATTCCCCCGTCCCCTTTCCTGCAAAAACGTCCGGGACTGACCTGGAACGCCCATTTATCCATACATAGTTTCATCAAGCAAGTAATAATTTGCCGATCTCTGAATTCTGTCGGCAATTTCCCTCTGATTTCTTCCGCCGAGCGAGGTTCAAAGTCCAAAGCCTTATATACTGCCTCCAGCTCCGGCGGCAGGGCTGCCGTCCTTTGCCCTTCCTGTATCCGGCTTATACTATCCGTTACCGCCTCGCCCCCGCTCTCTGCCCAGCCGTTTTCCGTGAATTTCCCCACGGTTCTTCCCGTGGAATGTGCCTTATCTTGGAAATAACCGTTTTTGCGTTCCCATAATTCCCATAATTCCTCCACAAAGGCATCCGGATCCAACATAACTCCTGCCCCCTGCCTGATCAATCTGTTGCACCCCTCGCTCAGCTTATCCGTCACTCGCCCTGGAACCACATACACTTCTTTCCCCTGTTCCAGCGCCATATCTACGGTGATTAACGTCCCGCTCTTGACTCTTGCCTCTATCACTACCACCGCATCCGCCATACCGCTGACAATCCGGTTTCTCGGCGGGAAATTCCGCTTAAGCGCAGGCGTCCCAAGAGGATATGCCGAAAGCACCGCCCCCTGCCTTGCCAATCGCTCATATAAGTCCCTGTTTCGGGCAGGATAACAAATATCCGCCCCGCACCCCAACACTCCCGCGGAACTGCCCCCCACATTCAAAACCTCTTCCTGACTGATACCGTCGATTCCCCTGGCCATGCCGCTAATCACCGTCACACCACATCTGCCAAGCACCGCCCCCAACTGTTTTGCCACAAATTTGCCGTATTCGGAACATTCCCTGGCACCAATCACCGCCACCGCCGGTACATCCTCTCTGGGTAATTTCCCACGTACAAACAGAAAAAACGGCGCGTCAGGAATACTTTTCAGACGCTTTGGATATGCCTTATCATAAAAAGTCACAAGTTCAAATCCCTGATCTCTGATCCGGCAGTATGCTTCTTTGGGCCGCCATGCCGCTGTGTATTCTTTCAATAATTCCGTCTGACCGGGAGATAAAACCTTTTCCCATTCCTCCCTGCCCGCATAATATATCCCTTCCATACATCCAAAAATATCATACAGCCTATGAAGCTGTCTGCTTCTGATCGCCGGGAAACTGCAAAGCCAGCAGGCATATATTTTTTCCCTTTCCTCCCATAACCTTTGATCCATATCTTCTCTCTGCTTTCTTTTAAATTTTATTATCTGGCCAAATGAAACCGGATTACATATGCCAAATGTTTCGCCGGAATTTCCATCTGCAATATCGGGCGCATTGCGATGTCTGCAGTCAACATCCCCAATACTCCAAAGAAGGCCTGTAAAATGAGGCCTCCATCAAATGCTCCACCCCAATCCGCTCCACCCCTTCCAAATCCGCTATCGTTCTGGCCACCCGCAAAATACGGTGATATGACCTTGCGCTTAGGCACAGAGAATGATAAAGCTGTTCCATGCATTGTTCTTCCTCTGCTCCCAAAGTACAAAACTTCTCCATGGAAGTGGTTTCGATATCCGCATTGAATTGATATTTTGTCCCTTGAAACCGTAATCTCTGCGCTTCCCTTGCTCTTCCCACACGCTTTCTGATCTCCTCACTGCTCTCTCCATTTTGTTTTTCCTTTAAATGAAAATAGTTCATGGGCTGCAGCTCCACACACAAATCTATCCTGTCCAGAATCGGTCCCGACACCTTCCCCATGTACCTGTGCACTTCCGGCTCCGTACAATGACAGCGATTCCGATCCGGATAATACCCGCAGGGACAGGGGTTCATGGCACAAACCAACATAAAGTTGCTTGGATAAGTCACATTCCCGCTGACGCGCGCAATATTCACCCTGCGATCTTCCAAGGGTTGTCTCAGGGCGTCCAATGAAGCGCGCGGAAATTCCGTCAATTCATCCAGAAACAGCACGCCTCTGTGTGCCAGAGAGATCATGCCCGGTTTCGGAACATTGTTCCCACCGATCAAAGCAGCCTGTGAAATACTGTGATGAGGACTGTGAAAAGGGCGCTTTGTAATCAACGCCTCCCCTTCTTCCAACAGCCCTGCCACACTGACAACGGATGTCACTTCCAGACTTTCCTCCAGATTAAGGGGCGGCAATATCCCCGGAATCCGCCGGGCAATCATGGATTTTCCCACCCCCGGCGGCCCCACCATCAACATATTATGAAATCCGGCCGCAGCGATTTCCGCACCTCGCCTGGCACTTTCCTGTCCCGCCACTTCTCTGAAGTCCGGCGGCCCCATGGAACCTTCCCGGTTCTCAGAAAAGAGACTGCTCATATCCACGGACACAGCGGGCAGCACAATCTCTCTTTCTTCTTTTCCCGCCATAAAAAACTTTATGATATCTCGTATATTTTCTGCTCCTCTCACGGCAATTCCAGGAATCACAGCACCTTCCCTGGCATTGGCCCCCGGGACGATGCATTCTCTGATTCCTCCCTCAGCCGCCGCCCGTACAATGGGAAGGACACCCCTGGCCTTTTTTAATTCGCCGTTCAGACCCAGTTCTCCCAGAAACAGGATATGATCCGTAACTCCTCTGGGGATAATATTTAAAGACTCCAGTATCCCCACTGCAATGGGCAAGTCAAATGCGGTTCCTTCCTTTTTCCTGTCTGCCGGTGATAAATTTACTGTAATATGGCAAGGAGGTAAATCCATCCCCACATTTTTCAGAGCCACCGTCACCCGCTCCCTGGACTCTCTGACCTCGGTGCTCAGAGACCCCACCATATAAAATGCCGGAAGCCCTCTGGCGATGTCCACCTCCACGGACACAAGATATGCCGCAATTCCCTGGAGCGCACCCGAAAAAATTGCGCTGTACATAAAACGCCTCCTCTCTTTTCTTCAACAGACCTACTCAAATGGGATTATCAATTGAAGCGCCGCAAAACAAACAGCACAGCCCCCCTGTCTGCATAAGCATAGCATTATGAAAAAATTGAAATAAGGAAAAATTAGAATCCTGACTTCTTAGAATACTCGGACAGCAGCCGCATAGAAAGCAGGCTGTATGCTCCCGAAATATAAAATTATCACTTACACAAATTGATCCGCATCAAAATCTCCCTGTCACAAATTTGGCTCAAAATCCATGACAGGCCCTGTGTATTGTCCCATCCCTTCGGCGAAAAATCCCGCCTGAATATGGATGAAACAATGCACAAGGACAGCTCTGAAAATCACTTGCCACAAAATAAATGTCCCACTTTGCATCTATGGGATATCACTAAAAATTTCTAAGGCGCTTCCTGCAAATCTCCTTCAACCGTGACCTGTTGAGCCAGCAAAAGGTACTGGCCTTCTCGGATAAGGCTACGTGCCTCCTGGTTCATCCGCAGCACTTCAAATACAGCCTTTTGTCCCCCTACTTCATCCAGACACAAGCGCTGACATACCACCGCCTCCAGCACATCTGCAAGACGTACACAAACCTGAGGCTGCCGGTCTGGCACATTTTCATAAATAATATGGCCTATGGCGCTGACAATATCAGCCGTATTCAAAGACGCCAGCACCAAGCACCCTGTCTCCGCCGCTGCAACAGCAGCATTGACAGCCTCGCAACCACACAACTCTCCTACCATGATCACATCAGGATCCTCCCGCAGTGCGGCGCGCAGTGCATGGACATAATCCCTGCTGTCCACACCAATCTCCCGTTGACTCACCAGGGCCATCTTGTGCGGATGAATATACTCAATCGGGTCTTCAAGTGTGACAATGTGGGCATTGCGATGACTGTTTATATAATCCACCATTGCAGCCAAAGTAGACGATTTACCGCTGCCCGACAGTCCCGTCACCAACACCAGCCCCCGTCTTAACCGACACAATTCCTCCACGGCATTTGGCACTCCCAACCCCTCCAGAGACGGTATTTCCCGATTTAAAAGCCTCAGCGAAAACGCCACACTTCCCTTTTGCTTATAGGCGCTTGCACGACAGCGCCCCCCGCCCGGAAAGGAAATGGAAAAATCGTATTCCCCGCTTTCTTCAAACAGATCCCGCTGTGCTTCGTTCATGACTGACAGCAGAATATCCAATGTATCCGAAGGCAGAATCCCGGGGGCGTCCATGGTAATCAGCTCACCCTCCACCCGCATTCTCGGGGAACTTCCCACTGTCAAATGTACATCGCTGGCACCGGCATCCCGGGCAGCGCACAACAATTCTTCTAATTTCGATATGGGTGAGGCCATAACCTTACTCCTTCCGTTTTACTATCGCAATCCCGTAAAACCGCCGCTATCACTGCTCCCTAAGTTTGGCCAGCCTCATTTCCTCTTTTACGGTCTCCATATCCATAACATAACGATTATCCAACGTCTTCATAATATCCATGATTCGAATATCTTTATTTCTCTTCAAAGAAAGGTCCAAAATAGAATTGTCCTTGAAACTGAGCAGCATCGGCCGAAGCACATCTGCGTTATTTTCCACCAATACCAGCGCCTTATCCCTGTTATCCAGCTCCACGCTGACTCCGGGAATCAGTATGTTAACGGATTTAAGAAGTGCTTCCACCACTTTTTCGTCATACAGTTCGGGATGATCTCGAAACTCCCAAATAGCCTTCACTTCCGACTCCGATTTTCCCTGAAGATCCATGGCTGTCAGCTCATCATACCGATTGGCCACCAAAAGGATTTTAGCCACATTTGAAAGCTTCAGATCAGGATCTACTTTTCCATACACGGAAAAATCATATTGCGCACGAAGGGCAGGCATACAGATTCTTTTGAGCGTCTTCCCCTCCGGGAACGCTTCCTCCACAATATCCAGCCCCTGCAGTTGTATCTGATAAAGCCTCTCCCTGTTCTCCTCGATATCTTCCCGTCCGAAAAGCATCTCCTTGGAGACCTGCGTTTTGCCTATCTCATGCAGCAGCGCCGCCAGAACAGCCTGTCCCTGCTCCTCCGGCCGAACATTCATGGTGTGCGAAATCAGAGCACATAAAATAGCAGTGTTCAGTGTGTGTCTGCACACATAATCATCTTTGCTCCGGAGATTTTGATAAAAATTCACCTTGCCGTTTATATGCCCGTATTTTTTGGTAATTGTGCCGACTATGGCGTCCATCCTGCCTGGCTTTTTGGTTGTGATAACCTTTTCCAGCTCTGCCTGAATAGAAAAGACCGAAACAATCTGAAATCTTTCAAACTCCAAATCCTCCTCGGAAATAGGAGGAAGTGGTTCCGCCGGTTCCAAAATGTACACTCCCAGCAATCCGAAATTTCTTGCGCTGTCAATTGCCTGTTTTGTCAACTTGGAATCGCGTTCAAACAACAACACCCCTTTTTCACTGTAAATAGGACGTGCCAAACGCATCCCTATCTTCAAGTCAGATACCTCTAAAAATTTCATATACTCCCCTGTCCTTTTTCTAACGTATCTAAAATAATATTATATTATTTACATCGGTCAAAGCTAAATAAAAAATAACCGTTATTAAGATTATTTCTTGTAAATTTTCCCCGCAGCCTTATAAATACTCTTCACATGCACATTATATAACAGTTTACTCTGTTTTTCAACTTTATTCTGTCTAAATTTTCACAGGATGAAAACGATTGCAGCAATTCAGAAATCTCCCCATTCTTATAACGCTTTATAGAATGCCTGTGTTCCATAATATGTGTGCATTCCTGCAGCCGGTCAGCGAACGCTGTCGGCAACGTCAAACCACTCCTTCATCACTCCCAGCACCTTTGACAACTCCTCCTCCGTGATCACATAAGGAACCATTGCATACATATAATTCAAAAAGGGCCTGCTGAAAACACCCCTCTCATACGCAAACTGCTGAAAGCCCTGTAAATAAGAAGCATCCCGCACTTCGACACAAACGCATCCACCCATAATCCGCACTTCGCGAATCTGCTCATGTTCCACCCCTTTCATCTCACGCCTTGTAATCTCCTCAATACGGCGAATTCGGGAAAGATAGTCCCCCGCTTCAAACAACTCAATGGATTTCAACGCAACACTGCACGCAAGCGCATTTCCCATAAAAGTCGGACCGTGCATCAGAGCCTTTTGAGGGTCTTCTCCATAAAAACTGTCATAAACCTTATGATTAGCCACCGTCACCGCATGTCCTATATACCCGCCGGTCAATGCCTTGCCCAGCACCAGAATATCCGGCAGCACAAGATCAGCCACAAATCGATTGCCGGTTCTTCCAAAGCCGGTTGCCACCTCGTCAAAAATTAGCAGGACTCCGTATCTGTCGCACAGCTCCCTGGCCCGCTGCAGAAAGGATATATCATACATACGCATTCCTCCTGCCCCCTGCAGCAACGGCTCCACAATAAAACAGTTTAATTCTTCGTGTAATTTATCAAAGGCTTCCTCCAGAGCTTCCCTCTTTGTAGGGATATGGAATACATTCTTTTTCTCACCGTAAGCTTCCAGAATAAAATGATAATCCTCGTCATCCCCAACTTCCATGGCCTTAAAAGTATCCCCATGGTATGCATGGGTCAAAGAAAGGACCTTTGTCCTTTTCAAATCTCCCCGATTGACGTTATACTGCAAAGCCATCTTCAGTGCAACTTCCACCGCCACACTGCCTGAATCAGAGAAAAAGCAATAGTCCAGATCCCCCGGCAGCCACTCCTCCAGCTTATCCGCGAGCCTGCGAACCGGTTCATGAGTCAACCCTCCCAGCATGACATGAGAAAAACGATCCGCCTGCTCCTTGATTGCCTCTGTCAAAACCGGGTGCTTATAACCATGGATCACACTCCACCAGGAAGAAACCGAATCAATTATTTTCCCATCCTCTGTATAAAGGTAAACTCCCTCCGCGTCCGTAATCTTATATGGCGCTTTCATTTTCTTCATTTGCTGGTAAGGATACCATATCATATCAACCAACTCCCTTCTTTTTTCTGACTCTTCAGGCGTATTCCCCTCAAAGCAATGCATATTTCATGCCCTGTTGACCAGGGAACAAATACTTAACCCAGCATAATGTAACCTTTCCATTGTATCATTCATAAAGAGAGGCCAACCATTCCCCTGTCACGGAAAGCGCTTCAGCTCCTTCCTCCACACAGGCAATGGTTTTCAGGCCAGTGGCGTATTCGCACATCCGTACATTGTCCTCCTCCATAACATTCCCTGCATGGAAGCGGTTAAAAATGATACCTTTTACAGGAATCCCTCGGGTTCGCATATATGCCGTGGTCAATACCACATTATTGATAGTACCCAGCCCGGCGTCGGCAACGAGCAGGCAGGACAGCCCCAGCCTGGAGATCACGTCCTCCAGCCAGAGTTTCTCCTCGTCAAAACAAATGGGGCACAAAATACCCCCGCTGCCCTCCATGGTCACATAATCATACTGCCGGCAAACTTCCCTGAATCCCTTCTCTACATTTTGCAACCGCACCGGATTTCCTTCCAGCCGGGAAGCCAGATGAGGTGATACCGCATGCTCATAGACATAAGGACACATCTGTTCAAGGGGCTGATCAATTCCTGAAATATTTTTAACATAAACAGCATCTCCGGGAATCAGTGTACCGTCCTCCCGACGGGTGTTGCCGCTCATAGCAGCCTTATAATATCCGGCATATCTGCCGCTTTCCCGTAATTTCTTTATCATCAAAGCCGTCACATAGGTTTTGCCCACATCCGTCCCTGTTCCCACAACAAAAATATTCTTACTCATTGCAAAAGCCCCACCTTAAATCCAAGTTCCTCCATCAAGTCCATATCCGTCTCCACAGTGATCCCGGCGGTAGTCAGCATATCCCCGGAAATAGCTGCATTGGCGCCGCTTTGAAAACACCCTTTTCCCTTATCCCCAAGAAGTCCCCTTCCGCCTGCCAGACGAATGGCTGCATCCGGTATGAGGAAACGGAAAACAGCCACACAGCGAATTGCCTCCTCATTGGTCAAAGGTTTCCTGCTCTCCAGAGGCGTTCCGGGAATTGGATTGAGCAGATTGACCGGAATGGATTTCACTTCCAGTTTTCTTGCGGTCAGAACCATGTCAATACGATCCTCCATGCTTTCTCCAAGCCCCAGGATACCGCCGGAACAGATGGACAGACCGGCTCTTTGGGCCGCCTGCAAGGTCTTTATTTTGTCCTCATATGTATGTGTGGTACAAATCTGGCGGAAAAATCCTGCAGAGGACTCCAGATTACAATGCACACGAGAAGCCCCGGCTTCTTTGATCTTTTCAAACTGCTTTTCCTCCAACAGCCCAAAAGACACGCAAATTTGAATGTTGGTTTTCTCCCTGATAACACGGATACTTTCACAAACCTGCTCCACTTCCCTATCAGACAATTTCCTGCCGGAGGTCACAATAGAGTAACGCAGAACTCCCCGCTCCTCATTGTACCTGGCCCCTTCCAAGAGCTTCTGAGTCGGCAAAAGCCCATATCCTTCCCCACATCCGGCCTGATAATGGGCACTTTGCGCACAATACTTGCAATCCTCCGAGCAGCGGCCGCATTTACCGTTGATAATCGTACAGATATCAAACCTTTGCCCGCACTTTTTTCTGCGAATCTCATCCGCTGCCTCCGCCAGTTCCCAAAGAGGCGACTTTACAAGCAATAGCGCCTCTTCCCTGGAAATTCCTCCCCATTCCAAGGCCTTATCTTTTAACTCCTGCACAACGCTCATCCCAATTACCCTGTCCCTTTCCTATAAAAACCTCATTGCGGTACCTGCTTTCCCTGTCAACCGCAGTGACATATAACCTCAGCAATGGCTCCGGCCGCCTCAGCCAGTTCCTCTTTTGTGTGCGTTGCCATCAGAGCAGCGCGCAGCATGGCCTCTCCTTTCCCAACCGTCGGATAACGGATGGCTGGAATAAAGAACCCACGCTCCATCAGCTCATCTGATATTCGCTCCGCCTTTTCTTCCTCCCCGATGAGAATCGGCACAATGGCCGTCTCCGAACGGACATTTAAACCCAATTCCTGAAGTTTATGGCAAAACCACTTGATATTTTCCTGAAGCCTGTGAACCCGCCAGGGTTCCGACTCTATCAGTTCCAAAGCTCGTGCTGCCGCCGCCATGGCCACCGGTGAGAGGGACGTGGAAAAAATATAGCTCCTGGCCTTGTTTTTCAAATATTCCGTCAAGATACATGGACCACAGACATAACCGCCTTCACCTCCTATGGCTTTGCTCAATGTTCCCATCAGAATATCCGTTCTTCCCTCCATATGATAATACTCTTCACAGCCCCTCCCCGTAGCTCCAATCACTCCCGTGGCATGGGCCTCGTCGATCATAGACAAAAGCCCGTAGGTATCCGCCAGCTTAACAAGTCCCGGCAAATCTACAATATCCCCATCCATGCTGAATACTCCGTCGCTGACGATCAGCCCTGACTTCCCCGGCCGCTCTAAAATTTTCTTCTCCAAGTCCGCCATATCATTATGTCGGTAAATGACCGTTTCCGCTTTAGACTGCCTGCAGCCATCAATGATGCTGGCATGATTTTTTGCATCGCTGTAGATAATCTCCCCTTCTCCACACAGTGCGGGAATCACCCCACTGTTTGCCGCGAATCCTGTGTTAAATACCAAGGCGGCTTCCCTGCCTTTGAATCGCGCAAGCGCCTCCTCCAGCCGTGTATGTAAAACTGTTGTTCCGGTAGTCAGCCGGGAACCCCCGGAACCCGTTCCATATTCCATAAGTGCCTTCGCGGCATATTCTTTTATGCGCTCCTCATCACAAAAATCCAGATAGGAATTGGATGCCAGCATCAGCATATCCCTGCCCTGATAACGCACATGTGCGCTTTGAGCGCTTTCAATCACCTTTATCCTGCGGTAGAGATGCTTTTCCTGCAATTGATAAAGTTCATCTCCCATTCGTTTCCATTTATCCACGGACTACCCCTCGCCTTTCGCTTTCTGCCTTATTGCTCACGAAAATGAACCAACACCCTCTCCTGCTGCAGATAACGGATACATGCCCCCCGCTCCTGCTCATTTCCGCGAAATAAAAAAACCCTTCCGCCCTGCGGACTTCCCATTTCTTTCAGTGTAGTGATACGCACGTAACCAAATTCTTTGGAGGCTATATAACCGGTGACATAATCAGGATCGTCTGAGATGCATAGTTCCGCCACAATATTGGGATGGCTGACTACTTTAGTGGCCAAAACCAGCGCTTCGTGAAAATGGTTCTTTCCCGCACAAGCCCACCTTATTGTTGAATCCTCCGTTTCCATATCCATGTAAGTGGCTCGGATCCCCCTCTCTCTGTCAGGTTCCAGACGCTGCAGCGTATCCACATCTAAAAGCATGGCCCCCCGCATGGCATAACTCTGCCTCCAGAACCCCATAATCTCTTCCACCCGAATCACCCCAAGCCTGTGCAGATAGTCACGCACAATCCCGCGCCCCTCCTCCGGATTTGCGGTATTAACGGTGGTTACGGCAAGCGCCGGAAGGTGCAATATCTCCTCCTCCCTCACGGCCTCGATCTTCAGATTGATAAAATCAGGCTTTCCCTTGCTGTGCCGGAGAGCACGCCTAAGCAGGCAGGAACAATACTGCTCCAACTCCTCCTCCAAAATTATCTTTTCCGCGCCTGAAATATGTCCTTCATCTTCGTTTGACGCTCTCATCTTAATGCTGTATCGATTCATATTTTTCCCTGTGCTCCTTCTCCCCACATGTTATACTCTCCACACTCACTTACATGGTCAACAACCTGTCCCTCTTTGCACCAGTCTCCTCATCACCGGATACATGACCGTCGCAGCCACCGCCGTAAAAATCATTCCCGGCACAGCTGCCGCCACCAGAGTCAAAGGATTTGTACCCATAATACCGCCAAGAGTAAGTCTCCCCGTTATCGTCCCCAAAGGACCGCTGACCACAATCGTAACAGGGTTGACTCCGAAAATTGCAAGAACGCCCCCCGCAACCACACGAAATATCATGGCAATGGAGATATTCACAATAGAATGGGTACCAAGAATCAGATTCATTGCACTGGCAAGAAGACCAATTTTAAAATATCTCTTAAATCCGAAGCAGGCGGCAATACAGATTGCAAAAGGCGCGGAAAGCTGAAACTCACAACCGGGAAGTGGGCTGGGCAGCTTCATGATTCCAAACAATGCCAACAGTGCCGCCAGCAATGCATTTGTAGTCATTTTTCTAATCATTTCTCTGTTTTTCATGGACGCCCCCTTTCGATGAATCCTAATTCAGAACCTCTTTCCATTTTCTGCCGACGTTTCTTTGACTGCGTCCAAAAACCCACTTTCCATGAAACACGCTTTTTAGACATGCCTTTAAAATTTCCACACTCAAAACTACCATATAATACCTTTGCATTATAACGAATCCTTAACAAATTGTCAACCTATTGCCATTTTCAGTTTACAATCAACCTGCATCTGGTTTTCACTCCCACCCCATATTCGTCCGCGTTAGACCATAATAAAAGAAGTACCCCTGACTACACAGGATACTTCCCTTTTTCTATGCAATATTTCAATACTTCCGGCATTCCGATCTACATACAGCCAATTCCATCCCTGCCCAAACAAACCTTCCTCTTTTATTTGAAGACAGTTTCATAGAGAAATAAATGTAAAATCAGCACTTTATAATCTGTGCTTCTCTAAAAAACGACAAAACTTTTTCAATATCCTCTTTCCCAATGTTGCATTTTCCATCCCCGTCACGATGTCTGCATTCCAGATCATTATTCACGCATTCATTTCCTGCCAAATAGCCATATCCTGACGCCCCCATCCCACTTTTCCTGCGCAAGTACTCCCGAAGCAGACAGGTTTCACCATTGTGTTGATTTATATTGTAAAATGCCTGGGATTGTACTCCCAGAATGCCACAGACTCCTGAAATAACTCCCTTTGTAAGCGTAATGTCAAGAATCAGGGCTACCACTACAGCAATACTTTTGGGCAAATTAATATAATACTGCCCTCCACCGAAAACCAATCCCTGCCCACAATCCGTGCTTTGGTTGACACAGCCGAATTCCACCCCATTCTCCTCATAAGCGACAGCCAAATATTCAAAAATTTTTTCGGCATCCGCATCACTGATTGAAAGCCCGGCCGCAATACCGTTTTTAATTTTCTCACGGCTTCCCACTTTTACAATATTATCCATTGTTTTTCCTCCAGTATTCTTCTATGATCATGGAAAAATATAACTGTATCACATACCACTCCTGAATCTCATGTTCCATAAACGTATCATACGGAATTCCCAGAATATCGGAAAAGAAATTGGCATAAAGCTTTTGAACAGCCTCCTGCCGTATTTTAACGCAAGGATGTGTCCGGCTCGTTTTCTGATATAAGCCGGAACCTAATTCTTCCATTGCAATCAACCCATAATATAATCCTATGGCAATATAACACCGTTTTGTACATTGCTTTTCACCGTTTTGCTGACGGCTGTTTTTCGTATAGACAAGCAAAGCAATATAATCTGCAATAATTTCTTCAATCCACGCATCAAAAACCTGCCGATTACCGCTTATATAGGCTTCTCCATAATATTGGCTCAAAATATCATACGCCTGTCTGTAATACGCCCGCTTCATTTCGTCCCCAAAACGCACATATTGCCAATGCCCCAACTCGTGCAAAAAAATCAACTTTAAAATATCGTATGTATAATCGGAATACTTTTGCTTTTGAAATATATCCGTATTCCATAACGCATATAATTCATTTCCTTCCTGAACCACCGCCATTTCCTTCTCAGCGCTGCAATCCCTGATGTATCTGTCAATCATACTTATATTGTCATGGGAAGCTGCCCATTCCAGCGCCTTTGGAACCACCTGCGCACTTGCAGTATCCCCCGAAAGACTTAACAAATCCAGAAGCCCTGATATAATCGTCATGTTATTTGCCGCTATCATAGTAAATAAATGAAGTATAATCCAGTTGTGATAGATATCAACACTTGCATTTACCGTCGGAAATAAATCAATACAATACTCAAGATTCATCATATCATACTGAACAAACTTGATATGCGCCTGATAGTAGTCATCGTTAAACAGAAACAATGATTCCGTTATGATACTCTCTATCATCTCGGTATATACCTTTTTGCTTCTTTCATTTTTTATCGGATCCCGAGAAAATTTATCGCTGAAATGTATATGATTTAACAACTCCTGATTCATAATTCCCCTTCTCTGTCCTGCTGCATTGTTTTAGCATTTACTGCGCGTGGCCGGTATTACCTAACATCTCTCTAATATACGTTCTACCGCTTACATTCATTTTTGACTTTACACAGGTATTTTTCTTTTCAGCCCCTGCTTTATATCTTTTTCTGAATCCAAATTTTATGCTTTATTTCATTATATACACTATATCTATAATACGCAAGACAATCATATTCTCGGCATTTATTGTTATATTTGAAAATTGCAGAATCCCCCTGCATATACAAGGAAAATGTCTTTTCATACATACCATAACAGCACACCTCCATCAATCACGCCGCTAAATCTCCCATCTGAAAACTGCTGATATCAGTGCAGGTTGATACAAATGTATATTCTGGCAGCTTCAGCCATTTTCATCATATCTTACCCATTTTCCGACTCTTCTGGTTTATTCTCCTGTAAATCCGCCTTATGCGCAACTAAAAGGATAGAGTCAGTGAAGCCACCCATGGCTCAACTGACTCTATCCCATTTTCTTTCTATACGCTCACCCCTGCTCAAACTTCTCCCGAAGCTTTCCCAACGCTTTCTTCTCAATCCTTGACACGTACTCTCCTGTCAAGTTGGGGCTAAAAATTTTTATTCTTTGCAATTTATTGCTGCCTAAAAATTTTCTTTGCAATAAAGCACTTTTTTCATCTAATAATTTGACATTTGCTTCCAAATATCATAAAATAGTGGTAAATGTGGTAGATTTGTTGTTTATACACCACTTTACAACTTATGCCAACCGCTACATTGATGCCGAAGCAGCTGTTTCAGTACCTTTGTAAAGACACTTGATTTTAGGCCTGTTTCGACATTTTGCAGGAAAGTAGCATAAAATACCTGCCGGCGAATTTCCTCACTAAGGGCGAACCGGAATTCCTGCACGCTTACGCTGCGGTATTTTGAAAAAACTTCATCCTGATAAGGCAGTATTTTCATTGCGCAGTATGCGACATTAATCAAATTGACCAGCGTTTCTATCCCTCTGCTACTGCGGACCATGTAGCTACATAATGACCAGAACGTTTTCTGCTCGTAGTAACTGACTTCGATGTTCCACCTGAAATAGTAACACAGCAGGGGAATAAACTGCATGCAGCTGCTCCCGGTCTGGTTCAGCGGCACCTTTTCCTGCCAGGGGAAAATAGTGCTGAAAAACAGACGTCTGGCGCCCTTTGCTTTATCAGATGCCGTCACATAGGCAAGGACTTCCCTCTGCCCGAAGAGGTTGGTGAGGACCTGGCGAACACCAATGTAATAATCCCCAATCTTTTCCTCAGAAAGGGCGAAATCTGTCTCTGTGGACAGGCGTCTCCCATGTTTGGCAGGCCTGCCCTTTTTGCCTGTAGGCTGCGGTGCAAGGTCATAAATAACAGAGTCATGCCTGGCATTGCAGATAACATCCAGGTTGGCATATTCATCTACGACGCACACCAGATCCTTTTTGGCATACCAGCTGTCGCATAGGATGATGACATTTCTCTGTGCGGAAAACTCCGGCATAACCTGCCGTACCATGGATGCTGCCAGTTCCAGCTTGGATACTTCCTTTTTCCACATACGGTATCCCAGGGGAACTGCCAGGTAAACTATCCGCTGTTTCCGCCATACCGGAACACAAAGCATAAGGCTGACAAAACAATGCCCGTTGAGGTAATTGGAACCATTATGCGCGGCATGGTCGAAAAGTTTTGATACATCCTCAAACTTTTTACCAAACTTTGCCACCATGGTGTCGTCAATGCAGAGAAAAACCGGCTGTGACTTCAGGCGTTCCGGAATTAGCTTCAGGGCCATGGCCGCTGTTACCTTCATAAATCTGGAGTAGTCTGCTTTTGCATAAGAGCAGGCATGGTAGAAAGCATTCAGCGACTTTTCCGTGATGCCAGACAAAAAATGCCTGTAAAGGAAGCGTATGGAATGGGCTGATTCCATTGCCAGTATGGATAGCACCAGTAAAAACAGTGTCTCTGCAGTAGGAGCAGAAAATGTTTCAAAATAAGTAAAAAAATATTGATGAAGTCTACCAATCAGGTTATCTTTGTTGTATAATGAGTTTATCGTACAGGGTCACTTTCCTTTGTAATAGTTGTAGCAAACTCATTATACATCAGAAAGTCCTGTACGATACTTTTTTTATTAAAAAACTTGTAAAGTGGTGTTGTTTATATATTCATGAATAAATACATTTCTGAATAGGAGGGAGATACAATAAATGGCATTTAACAACATACAGCCGGATGCAATCGACCTGTTCTGTGGAGCCGGCGGACTCTCATTAGGGTTGGAAAATGCTGGCATCCACGTACGCCTTGGTATAGAAATCAGTCAAACTGCTGCTACTACGTATACAAGCAACCTTCCCGGGCAGGTAGTTATAGAAGATATCAAAGCCGTTTCCGTGAACGATGTACTTCAAAAGCTTCAGAAAAAATGTGGAGAACTTTTTTTATTGGCCGGATGCCCTCCCTGTCAGACCTTTTCTTCCCTTCAGAAAGATAATACTGCTGAAGATGAACGTAACAACCTTATTTTTGAGTATACACGACTGGTAAAAGGCCTGAAACCCTTATTTATACAATTAGAAAATGTTCCTGGACTGAAAAATGGACGCGGCAAAAAAATTTTCAAAAAAGCTGTTAATGAATTAAAACAATGGTATCAATTAGACTACGGCATTTTAAATTGTGCAGATTATGGCATTCCTCAGACCAGGCGCCGCTTGGTTATGCATGGTATCAGAAATGATATATTTGAATTATTTCATACTGCTGATGAAAATTTTAAAGTGTTACTTCCACCAACAACACATACTTCTGATACAGCACATAATCCTTCTTTGCTTCCTTGGGTAACTGCTGGAACTGCATTTATAAATCTGCCTCCCGTTGTTGCCGGTGCTCCCGCTCCAAATGGTTTTCCAAATCATGAAACTAGTGGCCTGACGAACATAAATATTCAGCGGATTCAACATATACGCGCAAACGGCGGAAATCGTACTTGTCTGCCAGAGCATCTGCAATTACCCTGCCATCAAAACGAGCACCTGGGATATACAGATGTGTATGGCATTATGGATCCTGCTCTTCCTGCTCCAACCATGACCGGAGGCTGTATTACATATAGCAAGGGGCGCTATGGACATCCTTATGAGGACAGAGCTATTACTGTACGAGAAGCCGCCCGCCTGCAATCCTTTCCAGATACCTTTGTTTTCTACGGCTCCAGAGGTCAAACTGCCCTTCAGGTTGGAAATGCCGTTCCTCCTTTGTTAGCTGAAGCAAGCGGAAAATATTTCTTAAATCTGCTTAATCAATTAAAGCAACTGCCTTAGGAAGAAAGAAGCCTTTATGGCTCTTCTTCCTTTTTTCTTATCTGTGCTAATGTAATTCCAACTTTGTTTCCCTTTGAAAAAGCTTCATTTGCCATTCTTTGTGCATAATTTTCTTTCAGATTACAGATATATGTATAATTGAGATTATTCCCCTGATAACACCCTGTAACTGTTTTTCCTATTCCATCAATAATATTTTCCCCAGACCTGATATAAACACTTCTCAGTTTCCCAAACCAACTTATGGAAACTATTTCCCCTTTATATTTTACAAAACTGCGAAATTCTGACTCTGCATTTTTTAAGGCTTTTGATGCATTTAGAATTTGCTCCCCTTCAATAAAAAGGTAATTATTATCTATTTTATTTTCCCGCAGACACTCACATTTGGCCGTTACACATAACCAGAAAGTTCTCTCCTTCCCTCCCTGCTCAACTACAAATAAATCTCCGAAATCAACTTTATGTCTAACACCGGAATAAAGATGATTCACTGTTATCTTTTCATTTAATTCTATCAGCTGATTAGCATAATTATGAGGATTAATTCCAGAATAGTCCCTTTTTAGGTCCTCAATAATACACTCTGGAAGACTTATCTCCTGTCCGTCAAGACAATCCATAATTTCATCCCGATATAATCCCTTCATAAAATCATCAAATGTCTCTATACTTTCATCCAGTAAACCTTTGGCAAAATATCCTAATGCTTTGGCGTCTATCCCTGAAAATAAATTGGTTCTTGCCTGCAATACTCTGCGAAGAGAATTTGTATAATTTAACCATATAATATCAAAGACACTATTGGGCACATTTGTAATATGCCTGGCTATGGAAAGAATCAACTCATTAATGCAAACACTCTTTTCTGATCCAGAGTTTGACTTTGAAAGGCAAATAATAACTTTCCCATCTATAATAACTGCTTCATTTGACAAGTTTGCCGCTATAGGAAATGGTTCATCTGGCAAAATAGCGTTATTCCATTTTAGCAATAATGGATACCAGGATTCTTTTTTATCATACCCCAAGTCCTTTAAAGTTTTTCTTATTTCTTCACTTTCCTGACTAAAATGCTCCTTCAACTCATATAGTTTTCTGCCAGAACCCGCAAACAAATCTTCCACGTCTGTTTTGAATTCTTCTTCAAATACTCCGACACCCATCCACTTGTCACATATCTCTTCCACAGACGCATTTGTATAGCCGGAAAAATAACTACATATAATCGGATAAATATTTTCAACATCCGACCTGTTTGTATAGATACAGATAAACGGAATCTGTAAACCTACGGCACGAGCAATAATCTCCAATACAGCTTTATCATTGCCTCCTGTCAATTCCCAGTCCAATACTAATAAATCTTTGTTTCTCATGCATTTGTCCAGTATCCCGGCATCTATGCCTCCATAGTATCGTTGCAGTTCGACATGGCCATCACATCTTTCTTTCAAGTTATCATACATTTTCTGAGTAAACTCTTGTTTTTCTTTATCTACTTCCTTTGTACATGTATATGGATCAATAAAATCATCATCAATGCATGCAACATGCTGCAGTGAATCCCGCACTATTTTCTCATACGCATTTGCTATATCCATTTTCACTCATCTCCATGTAAGCTTAAAATAACAAAGCAGGAACCATTTAACTGATTTAATTCCTGGTCATTTGTTGCATAAATGTCAAAATCTATTGCATTAAGGTTTCTTTTTGCCAAAAAAAGTCCGATTCCTCTTCCATTTGGCTTTTTTGTGTAAAAGATATCAAAGCATCTTTCCAATTCCGTATGGGACATCTGCGGACCGGAATTCATAATCAGCGTTTTGTTATCGTCTACATCGATTTTAATTATTTTATTCTCCGCAAATCCAACCCAGTATATAGCATTGTTCACTATATTGATAAATACTGGCAGTAACATAGATTCAAAACTGTAATATATCTGTCTGCAAAAAACATCAGTACATTCGAAAGAAATATCGGCCTTATCCATCGCCTTTCCATAGAAATCAAGCAGTGTACTCTTTATGTCTTCTCCAGATATGTTTTTCCTTACACGCCTTGTATTTCTATATAAAGGCATTAACATCTTATGATTTGTCTCCATATGCTGAAACGACATCTTTATGGACTGACATATTTCTCCCAATCTCTGATTACCTCTTGCTTCATATGCAAAATTCTGCAATTCCTTACTGATTTCTGAATATAATACATTAAACTGATGATCTATAACATCAATAGATAATCCTACCTGTGCAAGCTCATAAAACATATCAACCCTGTTTGTCAACTCAATTTCCCTGCTTTTATACGCCTCCAACAAGCTTAGCCCCTGACCACCCGGTTCCTGTAAAGATAATATCTTAAAATAATTCATCAGATACTGATTACATATATCCAACATCTCACCATATCGGGAATTGAGATTGGAAATACAAGTTCGTGTGTTATCATCACTCAATTCTTCCAGATTAATTGCTTCCGGGGATAAATCCTTTAATATCTTCCTCAGTTCATCAATCTTCTGGTTCACATTCAGACGAATCTGATAAACAATGTCATCCAACTGTTTTTTACAGATATCTAATGTCTGACTAATTTCCTCAGATATTTCCTTATACTTTTCTTTATATTCTTCTGCCAACCCATTTTTGTAGACATTATCCATGACTATACTGCTTAATTCTGTCAACTCATCTACTATCTTGTTCCGTTGATCTTCATATGAATAATACAAATCCTGAATGCTTTCATTTCCCTCAAAACTAATATCTGGATCTAATATAGTCTTAACGCTGATTACTTTTAACTGCAAACTGTTAATTTCTGAAAGCAATTGCCTTTCTTCGCTCTTGACAATCTGCTCCCTTTTCAGTTTTTCGTCCAACCGGAGTTTCAGGGATTTTATTTCCTCTTCAAGAATACCCAATTCTTTTTGCTGGGTTTTCAACCGCTTATTGAGTTCCATAAGCTTCTTCCTGTTTCTTTGTTTTTCCTTTTCTATCAATTCTTCCTTTTGCTTCCTATACTGCAGTTCACCGGTAAATCTTTTTCTTCCCTCAGAAGCTGTCCCAAAATATTTCACACCGACCTCTTTAAAAAAGTCTTTCAACAACCCCCGCATACTTCTGTATGCCTCATTGGAAATCAATCCTTCTCTCCCTGACTTATCTATCAGCTTAGGATTCTCTTTCTTTGAAATACCAATATATCCAAACATCTTCCGGTGCGAAAAGTAATAATAACCTGCGCCTTTGGATCTATTCTCTTCAAACCCTAAAAAATCAAAGTCAACACGTCCGTAAGGCAAAACCCGGAACCCGTCTCTGTATATCGCAAGTCCTCCATAGTTTTCCGCCTTTTTTTCATATACATTCCACTTTTCTCCAGACATAATACTGTTTTTTTCGACTGCTTCCCAAAAAGCAACCTTCAAATCCATCTTACCTATTTTTGTCCTCAGTCTATTTCTGGGAACATATTGGTAGTCCAGGACTTCATTGTTATATTGTTTTATCTTTCCTGTAAATCTACCATCCAAATCAAATGTACCCATAATCCAGTGTTCACAAGTCTCAAACTCTGCTTCTGAAAAAGAATCTTTCAGCTGCAGAAAGTCATGAACAGTATCTGCCATACCATCGTTACCATATACCATAAAACACGGACTATCCTCTTGTGTTTCATCCCTGCTTTTTTTTAAATCAATTTCTCTCTCAGCCACCAACTTTTTATCAAAAGGGTTAAATAAGCCTGATAAAGCAGAACGAATATAATTCGTTTGCTCTGCGAACCTCTCTCTGTCTTCTGCAAGTACAATCTCAGGACTATTCTCCATCTCCAGTTCTCTTAATTCTGAAATCGGATCAAAAACAACAAAGATAGTTCCATGTTTATATGTTTCAAAATGTTCTTTCACTGTCTCTTCTATTGTTTTGGGGATTCTATGATAAACTGTCAAATCATTTAATACGCTTTGCTTAACTTCCTCGAACATTTTCCATGACTCACTATTGAAATTTTTTCTGAATTCATTTTCAAGTTCTGCATAAGCGTCTTCCAGAGAATCCAATGTTTCCAAGTGAGTCAAAGGGATTTCAACTTCATCCAGATACATTTCATAGTTGTCAAGAATCTTCCAATTCATGAAAAGTATCTGTATATCACTGTCCGCTTTTTTGGAAAACATCAGCATATGATTCCCCAAGTACGCCACGGACAAACGACCAATTCCCTTTTCTCCCAATGGTACCCTTTCCTTTTTACATAGCCGGTCTTCCTCGCTTAATCCACTGCTATATTCTTTTTTATTTCCTGTACCTATTACAATCCAATTGTTCAGAATATCATTTTCATCCATTCCACGTCCATCATCTGAAATAAGAAAAATATCATCCTGTACATCTCTATATCCGCCATGATACAATCTTGCTGCCAGGTAATCACCATATGCATCATACCCATTTTTCCACAACTCCGTAATGGCTGTTGGCAAATCAGCAATTTGCGTTTTTCCCAACAAATCAATCGCTCTGGCTTTTGTTCTGAAATTAGCCATTCCGAAACCTCCATTCAAGACTTTTAATCATCCCACTGTATCCAACCCACATCCGATATTTTCTGTTGCCATAATGTCTCTTCGATTACCTGTACACATTCATCTGCATTCTTTAAAATGTCTCTTCCCCAAAATCGCAAAACTGTCCAACCCATATAAGATAATCGTTTTTCAATTTCTTCATCCCGTTTTTTATTTCTGGCGATCTTCTTAATCCAAAATTCACCATTATTACTCTGTTCAAGCTTTTTACTCAGTTTATCCCAGTCCTTGCCATGAAAAAACTCACTATCGCAAAAAATCACGATCTTATACTTTGTCAGAACAATATCTGGCTTTCCCGGAAGCTGACTATAATTTTTTCTATATCTATAGCCCTTATGCCACAATGCCTTTCGCAATCTTACCTCAATAGAAGTATCTTTGCCTTTTATATTTGCCATATTGTGATGTCGCTGTTCTTTGCTTAATACATCCATCTAATTCACCATTTTTACACAGTTTTGGTAATATTATACATCCAGCTTTCTGTTTATTCAATAAAAATCATTTGTGTTAATTATTTTGTTTTTTCGGTTTTTCTGCTTTATAAATAGATTCCCTAAAGCAATAAAACAGGAGCAACCCAAAGGCCGCCCCCATTTTATATGGTATTTCCCATTATTTATAAAACAATGTAGTTCAAAGGCTACCAATTAACATACGTACTTTTACATTTTATAGTTTCCCTTGGTTCATAAACAAATCCCCGCTCACCCCTGCTCAAACTTCTCCCGAAGCTTTCCCAACGCTTTCTTCTCAATCCTTGACACGTAACTCCTGGATATCCCAAGTGCCTCTCCGATCTCACTTTGCGTCACTTCCCGATTTCCATACAGCCCGTAGCGCATAATCAGTATCTGTCTCTCTCTCTCGGTCAGATCCGTATCCATCAGGGCGAAAAGTCTCTTGATATTTCCCGTAAGCTCCATATTTTCGACAATATCAGGCTGGCTCTGCTCAATCACGTCCACCAGATGAATCTCATTTCCCTCTTTATCCTGTCCGATGGGTTCAAAAAGGGAAACTTCACGAGAAGACTTCTTTTTCCCTCTCAGGAACATTAATAGTTCATTCTCAATGCATCTGCATGCGTAGGTTGCAAGACGTCCCTTCTTGTCATCAAAAGTTCTAATCCCCTTGATCAGGCCAATACAGCCTATGGAAATGAAATCCTCTATATCCTCATCCGCATTCTGGTATTTCTTGACAATATGGACTACCAGGCGCAAATTCCGTTCGACCAATATCTTCTGCGCCCGCAATGCTTCCTCCGGAGAGCCATCCCGCAGCAGCCGAATATATTCCGCTTCTTCCTCCTGGGTCAACGGCTTTTGAAATGTCTCCAAACCAAACCCCCATGGATTACTCTTAACATATTTTATGTAATCATTTCATCCATGGTGCCTGTCATGACAGTAAAAACTGCGCCATGACATAATTACTCACATCAATCCCAAATTCCGTCAATGCCAGCCTGACACAATCCTCATCGGTCCTGGAACCAGAAAAGATTTCTAAAAGCCCTTCCTGCCTGTTTTTCTGAATCACATCACCATAAACGGATTCCATTGTACATCCAAACAGTTTCTGAAACACCTCCAGACTTACCCCTTCCGTCATCCGCAGCCCCAGAAACATAAACTCTTCCATCT
This sequence comes from uncultured Acetatifactor sp., assembly GCA_910578185.1. GTDB lineage: Bacteria > Bacillota > Clostridia > Lachnospirales > Lachnospiraceae > Acetatifactor. The sequence continues at coordinate 20,940 of CAJTPN010000013.1, read as the reverse complement.
GTTCCCGCCTGTTCAACACATGGAATCCCTGCCCACAGCCCATTGGTTCTTGCAGATAATGCTTCAGATCGCTGCTATTTTGAAATCGAACATTCTCAATCAGGGAAGCAGCACCAATTCCAAAGCCCACATATTCTTCCCGCTGCCAATAGCCACAGTTGTGACGGCACTCATACCCCTCCCTGGCAAAATTGGATATCTCATATCTGTGATACCCCATTTTCTCCAGGAAACGTTTGGTTTCATGATACATTACCCTGTCGGTATCCTCATCCGGCACAGCCAGACAGCCCTTTTCATAATTTACATAAAAAGGCGTTCCCTCTTCCAAAATCAATCCATAGGCGGATATATGTTCCGGCGAAGGCGTCAATGCCACAACATTCTCCAGCGTCTCCCTATATCGGGATAAGGTCTGCCCGGGTAAAGCACTCATCAAGTCCACATTGATATTATCAAAACCCACGTCTCTGGCTGCCTGATAAGTCTCCATAAACTGTTCCCATGTGTGAACTCTGCCCAGCACAGCCAATTCTTCATTATGGGATGACTGCAATCCGATACTCAGACGATTGACTCCCGCCATTTTGTAACGCTCAAGCGCCTGGGGAGAAACGGTTCCCGGATTAACCTCCATTGTCACCTCAGAACATTGTTCCATATGATAGTGTTCCCTTATCACAGAAATCAGCCCTTCCACCCATTCCACCGGTACCACCGAGGGCGTTCCACCTCCCAAAAATATTGTCTCCACCCCATACTTTTTATATTTCAATGCGCTTCCGGCTGTCTCCTCGCAAAGTGCCTCCATATAACCTTTCTTTGTGGCCTCATCCGCCGGTGCCGAGAGGAAATCGCAATACAGACACTTTTTGACACAAAAGGGAATGTGGAAATACATTCCAAGCCGTTTTAATCCCGATTCTTTCATATCCTATTTGTCATCCAGTTTCAGCACGCTCATAAATGCTTTCTGGGGTACTTCCACACTTCCTATCTGTCGCATGCGCTTTTTTCCTTCCTTCTGTTTCTCCAGGAGCTTTTTCTTTCTAGTGATATCGCCGCCATAACACTTTGCCAATACATCCTTGCGCATCGCCTTCACGGTCTCCCTTGCGATCACCTTTCCTCCCACCGCCGCCTGGATAGGAATCTCAAACAAATGCCTCGGTATCTCATCCTTCAGCTTCTCGCACATCCTACGTCCCCGTTCATATGCCGAATCCCCATGAACGATAAAGGAAAGGGCATCCACCTCCTCCTTATTTATCAGGATATCCAGCTTTACAAGCTTCGATGTCTCGTACCCCTTGATATCGTAATCAAAAGAAGCATATCCTCTGGAACGGGATTTCAAGGCATCAAAAAAGTCATATATTATTTCGTTCAAAGGCAACTCGTATTTAAGCAGAGCGCGACCGGCCTCTATATACTCCATACCCAGATAACGTCCGCGCCGTTCCTGGCAAAGCTCCATAATGGATCCAATGAACTCACTGGTAACCATTATCTCCGCGCTGACCACAGGTTCTTCCATATGTTCTATCAGGGAAGGATCCGGCAAATTGGAAGGGTTAGTCAGCTCGATAACTTCCCCATTGGTCTTGTATACTTTATACACAACGCCTGGAGCAGTGGTCACCAGATCCAAATTGTATTCTCTCTCCAATCTCTCCTGAATCACCTCCAGGTGCAAAAGCCCAAGGAAACCACATCTGAAACCAAACCCCAAAGCGATGGATGTCTCCGGTTCATAATGCAAAGAAGCATCATTTAACTGCAGTTTTTCCAATGCATCTCGTAGATCCGGATACTTGGCACCGTCTGCCGGATACATCCCGCAATAAACCATGGACTGTACTTTTTTGTAACCGGGCAGGGGGCCGTCGCAGGGGCGTTCATCATCCGTCACAGTATCGCCCACAGCCGTATCTTTCACATTCTTAATAGACGCCGTAATATAGCCCACCATACCGGCCGATAATTCCTCACAGGGAATAAAACGTCCCGCTCCAAAATACCCTACCTCCACTACTTCCTCTTTTGCCCCCGTGGCCATCATCCGGATCATCGTGCCCTTCTTTACGGTTCCTTCCACAATACGACAAAAAATAATTACACCTTTATAAGAATCATACAGAGAATCAAAGATTAACGCCTTCAACGGATTCTGCGGATCCCCTTTGGGCGCGGGAACTTTTGCCACAATCTGTTCCAGCACATCTTCGATACCGATACCGTTTTTTGCGGAAATCAAAGGCGCGTCATGGGCTTCAATGCCTATCACATCCTCTATCTCTTCAATGACGCGCTGCGGATCGGCACTGGGCAAATCAATCTTGTTGATCACCGGAAACACATCCAGATTGTGATCCAATGCCATATAGACATTTGCCAACGTCTGGGCCTCAACTCCCTGAGCCGCATCCACCACAAGAACAGCTCCGTCACAGGCGGCAAGAGAGCGGCTTACCTCATAGTTAAAGTCCACATGGCCGGGTGTATCAATCAGATTTAAAATATATTCCTCTTCGTCCTGTGCCTTATATACCGTGCGGACAGCCTGTGCCTTGATGGTAATGCCCCTCTCTCTCTCCAAGTCCATATTATCAAGCACCTGTTCCTGCATCTCCCGGCTGGTCAAAAGACCGGTATGTTCTATAATTCGATCTGCCAATGTTGATTTTCCGTGATCTATATGAGCGATAATACAAAAATTCCGAATTTTTTCCTGTCCTCTGGCTTCTGTTCCCATTTCTGCTCCCGTTCCTCAATTCCTGTCCGGCCCTTCGGCCCATTGTCAACAAGGTTGATTGTATCAGAATTTTACAGGATTGTCCAGACAATAATCAATTTCCCGAAAGCACCATATCCAATATATGCGCCAGGGGATCACAGGCATTCATTGCCTCCTCCACAGTATTGTTCTGCGCACCCAGTTCAATTAACAGATACCTTGGTTTGAGATGCATGTTATAGCGATACCCTTTCAAGTATATTCTCCTGGTTAAACCTGGATAATATTCCATTGCTTTCAGTTGCATCTGAAACGAAAACGCCAGATTGCTTTCCAGATTTTCATTATATAGATATGCGATATTGCCGGTCTTTTTGGTGCGTGACAAACCGTTAAAGAACATGAAGCGGGCTGTGGGTCTGCCGTCCAAATCCATCACCAGCCTAGTTCCCTCGGGCATTTCATCCCTATGTAAGTCGATTACCACCTGAATGGACGGATTCTCCTTCAACACCTGTTCTATATCCGACAGTGCATTGGAATAGGCGTCGTCTCGCGTATTTACATCGTACTTACCCCTGTGGTGAAGCACTTCATAACCATAGTCCTGTGTCAATATCTCCGTCAACCGGTCTCCAACCCCCATGATGGAAGTGGACTCGTCTCCTGATACGGAATCCGAAAAAGCTTCCTGGGAATGGGTGTGATAAATCAAAATCTGCGGCCCGGGATCTTCCCTTGATATCGTCAGGTCCGCATCTAACAATTTATCTGCATTCAGCTGGTCACTGCCCACCATGGTGTTGGCGTCCACTGTGTAAAACTGTCTGAGCAGGATATCATAATCCTGTAACGTCTCCAAACTGATCTGCTCCTGTCTCCCATGGGGCATAAATGACGAATACTGCAGTTGGAGAAGCGCATCATTTTCCGCTTTCAATAATTCGTCCAAGGTCTCTCCCATGGTCTCCTCAATCTCTGACTCCAATGGCTCCCCCATATCTTCCGGCGGTTGTATAACGTTTTCCGACGATTCCAAATACTCCGTTTCCTCACCTTCGTTGTCCTGCCCATCTGCCATCACATATCTTCCATCCTCCGCTTCCGCCAGAAAAATTGTACGAGGATCCAATGAGGCCTGGCCTTCTTCCTCCGGTGCCCCGTTTGTCAGATAACCAAAAAATGGAAGTAGACTTTCAATCTGTTCCTGTATCAGCCAGTATGTCTTGTTTCCTCTATTTGCCCAAGCCACGGCACCGGGCAGAAATTGATCATATAGCATAAGCGACAGCCCGTCCGCCAGACTTTTCCCCATGGCGCCTTTCATAGTATCTTGTTGCTCCGTGATCTCTGCGGCACCACAGCCATTTGTCAATATCTGTATCCCCAGAACCGAAACCGCCAGTACCAGCATTTTTTTCCAAAAATTGGCAGACAAAACTTTTCTCTTTACGGCAACGCACTTCCTTCCCCTTCCCTTATTCCATCCTAAATATATGCCGAATATCAAGAATCCATGAATGCTTCTCCTATAGCAATGTTAATTCCCTCCGACACGGTGAAGCTGACTCTTTTGATAACGGCGTCAATGTCCTTACCTGTCATATACATATTGTTCAGCTCCGCAAAATTCAATTTCTGCTTATCCATAAATCGAACACTTGACAGATCCTTTTCCTCCTCCAACAGCTTTTCCAAAGCGTCACACACAATGGTGGCCGCATCCACAACCGTTGGAATCCCAATAGCCACCACCGGAACCCCCAGACTCTCCTGCGTCAGTGCATTTCTGTGATTTCCCACCCCTGAACCTGGCTGGATGCCCGTATTGGTAATCTGTATGGTCCGGTTGAGCCTTTTTGTGCTGCGGGCTGCCAGTGCATCTATCACAATCAGCACGTCCGGTGCGGTTTCCGCCACCACACCTTTGACAATCTCCGCCGTCTCCATCCCAGTTTTTGCCATCACCCCCGGCTCCAACGCGCTGATTTGATTCATCTTGTCACAATTATAAGCCGCTGCGCCATATTCCTTCACAATATGCCTGGTGATAAACAGATTATCCACCACCTGCGGCCCCAAAGCATCCGCAGTCACCTCTCTGTTACCCAATCCCACAACAAGAATGGACTGTTCCCTATTCGCGCCGGGCAGCATATCCAAAAGTTCCTGTGCAAGACAACTGGAAATCTCCCTGTGATAATCCTCATCCGGCTCCACCATGGCAGGCGCCTCCATAGTCACATAGACCCCCATTGGCTTCCCCATTGCCTTCGCCGCATTTTTCGTGTCAATCATCACTTTTGTAACATGGATGTCGTCTTCTTTCAGATCATATTCCTCCACCCTTACCCCGCGCAGTTCACTGTCCGCCTCGCTGATGCTCTCCCTTGCCTCCAGCGCCAAATCCGTCCTCATCTGAAAATTTACCATACGCTACCTTCCTTGTTCCCTCATACAACACACTTAAAGTACTTTACCACTGCCATGCAACGATTTTTACAATATGCTTCGAAATAACTGCTAACATTTTTCCCAACTTTTCTAAGAATATGTCTTGACAAAATTTCTATATTTTACTAAACTATAGTGGTATGTTTCCGTTTGTCCTCCGTGTCTGGCTTACGGAAAGCATAACTCAATATACAAATAGGAGGTGTAATACTTGGCTAACATAAAATCCGCTAAAAAGAGAATCCTGGTAAACCGTACCAAGGCCGATAGAAATAAAGCAATCAAATCCGGTGTTAAGACTGCGATTAAGAAGGTTTATGCCGCTATCGGAACCGGCGATAAGGCAGCTGCCACGGAACAGTTAAAAGCCGCTACCAAAGTCATTGAGATGGCCGGCAGCAAGGGCATTTATCACAAGAACAATGTTGCTCACAAGGTTTCAAGAATCAGCAAAGCTGTAAACGAGATGGCTTAAATTATTTATATATTTATACCCTCTTCTCATTTTAAAAGATATTAAAAAACACCCATACCGTCATATGGGTGTTTTTTTTGATATTATTTTCAATTCTATTTTCATATAAAGGATAGCTTTCTAATGTCGATGACTTCCGCCGCCATGACTGGCACCGCTGCTACTGTAATGATGACCGCCTCCTCCGCTGCTGCGCCCTCCACCGCCGCTGCTGCTGCTGGTTTCTATCCTTCTGGAAGTTACGCTCTTTCTGATAAATTCATCGGACTTATCTCTTAACTCCGGTTTTCCTCCTTCCACATAGGTATTTACGGAAGTGGTCTTCGCCGCCTTCTTCTGAGGTATATTGCCCACGGCATAAATACACGCAACCAAAAACGGCAGAAAGAACACCACTCCCAAGGGAATCGCCCATGTCCTGCCCTCAAGCAGCTCACATGTTTTATCTATATACGCCTGATACGCCTTGTATGGGTCCGTCTCATAATATGCATCCACCGCATACAGGATACTGTCAATGTCATAGCTGTCAAGTCTTCGCTCCGCTTTACCGCTGGTGGAAAGATGCTCTCCGTTTTGACCAGGATACCAATTATGTATAAGTATAACACCGTCTCCTTCAAAGCCCTTATTGTATCCATAATAATTCAGATCCCAGAAGTCGTCAGCCAGAATCTCCATGTTGCGCTCCCACTCCGTATAACGGAACCCATATTGTTCCCTGGCTTCCTCCCCTTCCACGGACAAGCTAAACGTCACCAAGACAATATGAATACGCAGCTCTTTTTCTTTTTGTGCAATATATTGTCTCAGTTTCTCTTCCTCCTGGTCGGTCAGAACTTCTGCATAATCATATACCCGCTCCTCGGGCGCCTCATGGTTCACCGGCCTTAAATATCTCACTGCAAAGCAAAGTATGATCAGTATCCCTATAACAAGGAACCATAGACGAAAATATCGCAGATACTGCCTTCTTGCCGATTTTTTATAATCAAATTCCATTTCTCCTTCTGTCACATGGCTCACACGATTTCCCTCCGATTTTTAATCCCTTTTTATCTTTTCTCGTCACCGTTATGACGATTCCGTTTTAAGTCTTTCAGTCTGTCTTATTTGGCCTTTATTTGCCGTCCTGTACAATTTGTCAAAAGGATCCTAACAGTGCCGACAATAACAGTAAAATTATCGTCATACATCCCCACAGAGTTGCCGTATATCCCCATACCTTTGCGGCAGAAACAGGCGCCGTTCCAACAATTTTCCCCGTCTGTCCATTGACATAAAAGGGATAATCTTTATCCTTATAATGATATATGTACTTCCATACCGGAAGAAGACCATATTCAGCATTACTTCGCCTCACCACCACATCCTGCTTTATGGGACTTACCGCATGATATCCCGCATAGCTTTCCCTCAGAAGCTTCGCCGCATCGGCCTTCATCACAACATTTGCGCGATTTTCCACAGCCGCAGCATCCATATTGTACTTCTCACCATAAAATCCTGACATATACTCCGGAGAAAAAGCCATGAGCTGATCATATCGAAAAGGAGCCATCAAATCCATCACGTCGTCCGGCATCTGTTCGGAAGCATCCACAGGAATCTTTCTGAAATCAATATCCATTTCCCTCCGGATGGCATAAAAGGACGTTTCCGTATATTCCATATTGCCGCTGCGCCAGCTTCTCACCCGGGTTCCCTCTCCCTGAAAATAACAGTTCGTGTCGTAATCATAAAACCAGTAGGGCACATAAATTCCCTGCAAACTGTTTAAACGCACCTCTGAAAGGAAATCTGAAGGCGCAAAAATACTATTTTTAAACTTTTCCCGAATGGATTTCTTACATACATCCTTGCCCAACTGAAATGGAATGATCATCTTAGGCGCATAAACCCCTTCCACTCTCTCGTTGAATACAAGATAACTGTCACAGTAAGGGCACTGTGTTGCGGAAGTATGTTTTTCTACCGGCACTTCGCCGCCGCAGTTTGGGCAAAGCGTCAGCTTACCGCTTCCGGCATCCGAACGCTGATGACTTTTTTCACTGCCGCAGAAAGGGCAGAACATACCGTGTTTTTCCGGGCTGTACACCACATTCCCCCCGCAGTTTCTACATTGAAAAAACATATAATTAGGTTCCTCTCTTTCGTCAGCTTTGTCTATTGATACGCAAGACCCCTGAATGCATTTAAACAACCACATTTCCGGTAACAGCCCCCTGCCTTTGTCGCCTGTACAGGTGCGCCGATCCATCAAGGTTTGGACACTTATAGGAGGAAATCCTGCCTGTCATGCCGTCAGGATTTCCTCCGCACAAACTTAGTCGCAAAGCACCACAATCTTGGACGGAGTCGTCTGGGCAGGAATACTCCTTGTGGAACTGCCATATACAACCACCAGGCTGTGATTGGCCGGACTCCCCTGATAATATTGATTGTTGGTAGTTCTCACTTCCACAGTGGCATCCAGATTCAGCTCCAGTGTATGTTCCTCATTTACCATGGAAGTATTATAAAATGCCACATTCACATTCCTGCCGTTCTTCTCCTGTGCCGCGACCACCGCGTTATACTGAGGCGGATAGATCAGAGGCATAGGTACATTAGTAGCATACCAGAAAGTACACAGCATTCCAACGGAAAGTGTCTCAAAATCAAGCACATAAGTGGATGGCGTCATGATAAAGTTAACCGTATTGCCCTCCATATCCTCCAACGTGACAAAAATCATACATCCGTTGACACGACGATTTCCCATCCCGGCAGGCACCATATCCACAATGGTACCTGTTACAGACGCATACCGATTCCTCTTCAAAGCCATATTGCCATTAAAAACAAAATCCATCATTTCTCCCCGGAAGGCTCCCCTTCCATATTATTTTAATCTGGAATCATTCCGTCTATGATATGCCGCAAACAATGCTTTTGTTCCTGGGTATCAGGCAAATGATCCTGCCCGAGGAGATTTTATCTGATAATGCCTCCCCCCAGCACATATTCTCCTTGGTAAAAGCAAATTGATTGCCCCGGCGTGGCGGCCCGGACAGGTTCCTCAAATAAGGCTCGCACACTGCCGTCCGGAAGTTTTTCAATGACACACCATCCCCCTTTGTGATTATAGCGTATCTTTGCAAACACCCTCAAGGGTTGGGGCAAATCTTCCACGGCCATATAATTGACCTTATGACAAACTACGCTTCCTGTCATAAGCGCTTCCTCTTTCCCTACTATCACCTCGTTGGTATCCGGTCGAATCTGAGTCACATAGATCCGTTCTCCCATGGCCAGCTCCAGCCCCCTTCTCTGGCCCAACGTATAGTGTGTGATCCCTTTGTGCCTGCCCAGAACATCCCCCTTTTCATTCACAAAATTTCCCGGCCCCGGCACACGATCTCTGACCCTTCTGTCAATAAAAGCCGCATAATCATCATCAGGCACAAAGCAAATCTCCTGACTGTCCGGCTTATCTGCCACCGGTATATGAATCTCCTGGGCAATGGCCCGAATATGGCTCTTTTCATATTCCCCCACAGGCAGCAGCGTATGCGAAAGTTGTTCCTGGGTCAAACCATAAAGGGCATAGCTCTGATCTTTCGCACCGCTGACACCTCGCCTGACTGCCCTGCGTCCCCCAGGCAGCATTGCCACTCTGGCATAATGCCCTGTTGCAATATAATCCGCTCCCACCGATAAACCGTAACGCAGCAGCCCTTCCCATTTCACATGACGGTTACATACGATACAGGGATTGGGCGTACGTCCCTGCAAATATTCCTCCACAAAATTATCTATTACATGGCATCCGAATTCTCTTTGACAGTCTATTACATTAAAAGGGATATGCAGGGCTCTGGCCACCCTTTCGGCATCCTCTGCGACACCAGGGCCGGCGCAGGACGCATCCTCTCCCTCCTGCCACATCCGCATGGTTACCCCTATCACATCATATCCCTGCTCCTGCAAAAGATAAGCTGCCACAGAAGAATCAACTCCCCCTGACATCCCAACTATAACCTTCTTTTTCATATACCTCCCACACGCTTTCCCGCCACCTGCACCTACACAGAAAGCAACGCAATACCAAAAAGACCTCTATGGAATCCATCCATAAAGGTCTGAAAATCCTATTCCTATTATAATGGAAAAACACCTGATTTACAACCGGAAATTTACTCTAAGTCTGCAAATTCGGCAACCCACATAACAGCCCGAATCAGTTCAGCCTCTTAACAATCCGATAATACGCCATGGATGTCCTTTTAAAACTCAAACCATACACAATCGCAAAAATCAGACAGCCTCCGATGGAACAGGCTATGAGCAGTCTTACTTCAAAAAAGCCGATAGCCCCCAATAACATATATACCATATTCATGCCCACCGCGGTATGACAAAGTGCTCCTAACAATGGAATCCCAAACACCATGCTGATCTGTCTTTTGATGGTTCTACGTATTTCCGTATCATTCATTCCCACCTTCTGCATGATTTCAAAGTTCTTCTGATCTTCAAATCCTTCCGTAATCTGTTTATAGTACATGATGATCAACAGACAAATCAGAAAAATAGCTCCAAAGAAAATACCGATAAACAACAGCCCTCCGTACATGCTCTCCATATCGCTCATAAGACTCCTGTTGTCATCATACCGGGCAAATCCTTTCTGCATACTCATATACTGCTTCAGCTGCCCGGAAAAATCGTCCACATCCTCCTGGCTGCCTTCTGCCTGAAATCCGTAAAAATATGATATTCCCTCATATCCGTCCACACCAAAGGCAGAGCTGACCTGATTTAATTGCTCACGATTGGCAAACACCACAACATAATCTATCCCCATAACATTATTAATTCTTTTCTTTAAAACGCTGCTCTCTGTCAGCTCTCGTTGTATGGAATATTCCTGTTCTTCAAATCGTATCCTTTCTTTTCCATAATCGGCTCCGTCGGAAAAGACAAGTACTTCCCCAGGCTCCAGGCGCTCTTCCTTGCCTTCCAGCAGATTATATTCCTCCTGCGTCATCAAAATCAAATCCGACCACCTGTTGTAATTATACGACTCTCCCTGAATTTTAAAAGCCTCATCCTCTCTGTAAGCCCGAATCTTTACATAAGAATAATGCAGCTCATCCGTAAGCGTGATCCCATTTGTCTCGGCCAGTTTTGCCGTCTCCTGTTTCAATGTCCCCATATCCCCATGCTCTCTTCCAAAAAAATAAACTTCAAACACCCGGCTGAAACTGGAAGTCACAATGGATTCCATTCCCAGATACACCGCAACGGTACATCCCACCGTAATAACCACCATGGTGGAAAAAATACAGATGTTTGACAGGCTTGCCGCGCTTTTCTTCATTCGGTAAATCATACCGGATACAGTGACAAAATTCTCAGGCTGATAATAAAATTTACGGTTTTTCTTTAAAATTCTAAGAACCCCAATCGAGCCTGACGTAAACAAAAGATATGTCCCTATTACCACCAAAAATACAGCCAGAAAGAAATTGCCAAAAATATAGCTGTCCAACCTTGATAATATTGCCATACGATAACCGGTCACCATCGCCGCCAGCCCAACAATACTCCACAGACAAACCCTCTTAGGCTCTTTCTCCCCCCTCCTTGAATCGCTCATAAGTTCCACAGGATTTGACTTTCCCACCTGTACCAGATTTACCAGCAAATTTAATCCTGTGATAAACGCATAAAAAATCAAAGTATCCGTCAGCGCCCGGGGGCTTATGACAAACTCCACATCCACAGGCATTTTCACCAGATTCAACAGAATCAGAAAGATCAGTCTTGAGAACAACAATCCCATAATTATGGCTGCCGCCATAACAATGAAATATACCACTATGCTCTCCCAGAACATCATGATGCCAATATGCTTCTTTTCCATCCCGAGGATACTGTATAAGCCCAGCTCCCTTTTCCGGCGTTTGATCAGGAAACTGTTGGTATAATATAAAAAAGGGATCATAATGATGGTCAACAATCCAAAGCCTATGCTTACAAGCATTACCGCATATACCCCTTTAGGAAGAGTATACATGATATCATTTTTCAAAATCAGATCAAACACAAAATAAGTAAACATTGCAAAGGCGCTGACTCCGATATACGGGAAATAGCTGGAGCCGTTTTTACGAATATTGGATACTGCCATCCTGGGCAAAAGTGTCAAATGCTTTTTCATCTCTCATTCCCCCTCTCACGCTTGGGCCGCCACTGCCCTGGACGGATTTGCCATCTCCGTCTGTAATACAGTCAAAGTATCCGATATCTTGCGATACATTTCCTCGTCCGCAAGCTTTCCGCGATATATCTGGTTAAACACACACCCATCCTTGATAAAAAGCACTCTTCCTGCACGGCTGGCAGCCTGTATGCTGTGTGTCACCATTACAATGGTCTGACCATCCTCGTTTACCTGAGAAAAAATGCGCAGCAATTTGTCTGATGCCTTGGAGTCCAATGCTCCCGTGGGCTCGTCGGCCAGTACGATCTGTGGTCTGGTAATCAACGCCCTTGCCACCGCTGCCCTCTGCTTTTGTCCTCCGGAGACCTCATAGGGATATTTCTCCAGCAGCTCCGAAATACCAAGCTTCTCTGCCAGCGGCCCGATACGCTCCTCCATATCCATATAATGATATCCTGCCAGCACCAGGGGCAGAAAAATATTGTCCTTTAAGGATAATGTATCCAGCAAATTAAAATCCTGAAAGACAAATCCCAGATTGTCACGCCGAAAAGCACACAGCTCCTTTGCCCTGATATCCGCCATATTCTTTCCCGCCAGAATCACCTGACCGCCGGTAGGTTTATCCAAAGATGCCATAATATTCAAAAGAGTCGTCTTGCCGGAGCCAGACTCACCCATAATAGCCACATACTCTCCCTGTTCCACCGAAAAATTCACATTATCCAGCGCCTGTACTTTATTTCCCCCCAATCGTGTGGTATAGACTTTTCTCAAGCTTTTTACCTCTAAAAGTGCCATTTTTCTCCTCCTTGTTTTCGTCTAACGATTATGTATTAAGCATACAAAAAACAGACGCTTGATACAATAGAACAGCCTTACATTTTCCCCCATATACTTACAGTTTTGTAAGGTTTGAAGATACCTGCATCATTCCCAAGGGGCATATAAATACTCCTTTTCAATAAGAATTTTCCCATTTCAATTCTTACCAAAAAGGAGTTCTTTTTTACTTATAGCACATATTTTTCGCTTCTTTATTACCTTCACAGGTTCCTTTTCGAACTGTTCCGCGATGTGTTTTTCATACATTTTTGCAAAAATCTATTACCGCAATCTAAAAAAGAAATATACGATACATTGCGATTCATACAAAACAGGAATCAGACTGATTCTAATCGCTTCAGTCCTTCTGTAAGACAGAAGGAAAGCTTTCCCATAACAAGGACACTTTGGTGCCTTCTCCCTCCATGCTATCCACTTTTATCCGAATTCCCAGATATGCCAGAATCCGCCTGCACAAATACAATCCGATCCCAGTGGCCCTTTTATCCACCCTGCCGTTATATCCGGTAAAGCCTTTCTCAAAAATGCGCGGCAGATCTTCCTGCCGAATTCCGATCCCCGTATCCTCAATACAGAGTCTGATCGTCTCCTCTCCGTCCGAAACTGCCCTTATCTTAATTCCGCCTTCCTTTGTATACTTAATACTATTTGACAAAAGCTGTTCCAGACAAAAGACAAACCACTTTTCATCTGTCAAAATACTGATATCCATATCCTGCAGTTCCAGACTTAATCCCTTATTGATAAAAAGAACAGAATACTTTTTAACCGCCTGCCGTATCAGCGAATGTAAATCGTATTTTTGCAGTTCCAGATCGGCGGACATGTTCTCCAATCTCTGATAAGTCAACACCATTTCCACGTACTGTTCTATCTTAAACAGTTCTTCCTGCATCAAAAACCCTTCCCTGCCCTGCATTCCTCCGTTTTCCAGCAAAAGCTTCATAGCGGCGATGGGCGTCTTGACCTGATGCGTCCACATTACGTAATATTCCCTGTACTCCTGGGATTTCTTCTCCCATTCTTCTCTCTCCTTCAACTGCTTTTCATAAATGGACAAAAGAAAAAAAAGCTGGGCATCCGCGTATGTCGCAGCTTCTTCTATCCTATCCTCTCCCATAGGCAGAGGCTCCCACAAAAGCAGCTCTCCCTCCCGTTCAAAATGTTCAAATATTTCTTCCAGTCGGCGGCTCTTGCGGACATACCGCATACTGGCAAGAAATCCAATCGCTCCCCACACCGAAAACGCCAAAAGCGTGGCATACAAAAGCTTGCCCAGATTCTCGATGTGATATAAAGCCCCTACCGAGATAAATAACAGCGTGGATACCACATAAAGAAAAATGATTATTTTTTTTTCTTTCAAAAAACGAAACCAAAACCTCATATTGATTCTCCGATACTGTAGCCAAGGCCTTTCTTTGTGTGTATCATCCCCTCCGCGCCTGCCGCATCCAGCTTTTTACGCAGTCTTGTCATGTTTACCGTCAAAGTATTGTCATCCACAAAGCAGTCATTGTCCCATAGCCGTTTCATAATTGCTTCTCTGGACACTGTACCTCCTGCGTTTTCAAATAAAATCTGCAAAATGCGGAATTCATTTTTGGTCAACTCCAGCTTCTGCCCGTTTACCAAAACCGACGCATCCGCCAAGTCCAGCAGCAATCCCTGACATTCCATCAGATTCGTCTGGTCTCTGAATGTGTAAGTGCGCCTTAACATCGCCTGGACCTTTGCGGACAACACCTCCGGCAGAAACGGTTTGGTCACAAAATCGTCACCGCCCATGTTCACCGCCATAACGATATTCATATGATCACTGGCGGAAGAGACAAAGATAATCGGTACCTGGGAAACCTGTCTGATCTGGGCGCACCAATAATAACCGTTATAAAAAGGCAGCCCAATATCCATCAGCACCAGTTGGGGCGCAAATGCGGCAAATTCCCTGGTCACATTTTGAAAGTTCTCCACACAGGCCACTTCATACCCCCATTTTTCCAGGTGGCGTTTCATCTCCTCCGCAATTACAGTATCATCTTCTACAATTAACAGCTTATACTTCATTTGATCCCGGCTCCTATTCAATAATCAGGCTGGCACATTTGATATCTTCGGACAAATTATATACCGCACCGGTCTTTATACTCACAACGGTTGGTCGGAGAGGATATTGAGGATTATTCTTCACCACCCTTGCCCGCTCCCCATTGCTCAAGGTAACAACACTGTCAACGGGATACAGAATCATTATGGCGAGAAAATTTCTCATGTATGTAATATCAAGTTCATCCGTCATGGCCATAATCATCTCAATGGCGTCCTGCTGACTGAATGCCTTCTTATAGGGTCTTTCCGTAACAAGCGCGTCGTAGATATCCGCAATGGAAAGTATCTTTGCATACTCCGAAATCTGTTCTGCGGACACACCCATGGGATATCCCTTCCCGTTTATTTTCTCATGGTGCTGAAGTACTCCCATCAGTACCTCCTGTGGAATGTCCTTTCTCTCCTTTAATATCTGATAGCCATAGAGAGAATGTTTTTTCATGATGGCAAATTCTTCTTCCGTTAGTTTTCCCGCTTTATTCAGCACTTCGTTTGGCACTTTGGATTTTCCCAAGTCGTGCAGCAGCCCCGCCATGCCTATCCTCTGAATATCCATTTCCGGAAATCCGCTTTTCTTTGCGATCAGCATGGAAATGGTTGAGACATCCACGCTGTGTTTGAATGTATATTCGTCGCTGACCTTCAGCACGTCAATATTGAGTGCCACAGCGTCGTTTTCCATAATAGAATCCATCAAATTTCCGGTGACTCTGGCCGCCGTGTCGGTGAGATCTGCGGATGCAGTGTCACTGTAGAGATATTTCACGCCTTCTGTCACACGCTTCTTCACACTCTCGGACAAATTGACCCTTGCCCTGTCCGCAACCTTAAGTTTCTCGATTTTTTCCTCTACCTCCGGCGATGCCTCTATCACATCCTCCTCCGGATCCTCTTCGCCTTCCCTGATATATATCCCGGAAATGGCCATCTTGCGAAGCGCCTCTATCAGGAAATCATCCAATATCGTTTTTCGCGCAATCAGAATACGGCCAGTTCTGTCTACGATTGCCTGGTCAATCACCATACCATTCTTTATCGCTCTTGTACTTATATATTTTCTCCTTACCACTGGCTTCCCCCAAAAATATAAATTATGTGAAAAGAGCTGCCTTTCTTTATTATAGACTATTTTGTACCTGAAATCCATCTTTTTTTAGAGTTTTTCATATTAGGATCTTTTGATTTCACGAAGATATTCCACAATTTGCTTCAACTGTTGGACTGTCACATCCATCTCTTCCCTTGTATTGTCCCCGGAAAGGGTCAATCTGATCGAACCGTTTGCCTGCTCCTCATCCAGTCCCATGGCCAGCAGTACATGGGATGGAGCCGATTCCCGAGAAGTACACGCGGAACCGCTGGAAGCACAGATTCCCTTCCTATCCAGCAAAATCAACAGAGCTTCTCCTTCAACGGCTCCAAAAGAAAAGTTTACATTGCCAGGGAGCCGCTTTGTTCTGTGACCGTTCAGACGGCAATCCGGAATTTCGCTCTCAATCCTGCGGATCAAATAGTCTCGAAGCTCCTTTTCCCTTGGTTCTTTTTCCTCCAACCTGCCGGATGCTCTCTCCGCAGCCACCCCAAATCCAACGATCCCGGGAACATTTTCCGTTCCGGCCCTGCGGCCTCTCTCCTGCGTACCTCCGTGCAGAAACGCCGCAAGCTTCACCCCCTTGCGAAGATACAGCATCCCCACACCCTTGGGTCCATTGAGTTTATGAGCGCTGGCACTCAGCATATCCACACCCAGTTCCTCCACATTAACGGGGATTTGCCCAAACGTCTGTACCGCATCCGTGTGAAACAAAATTCCTTTTTCCCTGGCCAGTTTGCCAATCTCTCCAATCGGTTGTATGGTACCCACCTCATTGTTTGCCGACATCACACTGATCAAAATTGTATCCTTGCGTACAGCCGCTTCCAGATCCCGAATCCGCACCAGCCCTTCCCGATCCACATCCAAATAAGTCACCTCATACCCCTTTTTCTCAAGATATTTACAGGTGCGCAGCACCGCATAATGCTCTATCTTGGTTGTGATAATATGGCGCCCCCTCTCACACAGGCTCTCCGCCGCCCCCTTTATGGCCCAGTTATCCGACTCGGATCCTCCCGATGTGAAATAAATTTCTTCCTGTCCGGCGCCAATCACAGCCGCAATCTTCCTTCTCGCCTCGTTTACCGCCTTCTTTCCACCTGACCCCATAGCGTACACTGCGCCAGGATTGCCATATTCTGTTGTAAAGTACGGCAACATTGCCTCCAGCACCTCCGAGGCCATTCTTGTAGTAGCCGCATTGTCAAGGTAAATCATCTCCGTCCGTCCCTATCCTTTCTTTTACTCTCCCCTGTCCGTTCTGTCAACCAAACCCTTCGAATATAATGATTAAAAGTTACTATCTATGGAAGTTAATCCACATGAAAAAACAACGACACCCTCTGATTGTGGGCACATTTATCCTTACCGCCACAGGTTTCATCAGCAGGCTCATCGGTTTTTTTTACCGCATCTACCTCTCTCGCCTGTTCGGGGAAGCGGAAATGGGAATCTACCAGCTGCTCAGCCCGGTACTCTCCCTGTCCTTCTCCCTGACTGCGGCAGGTTATCAGACCGCCATTTCCAAACTTGTGGCGGAACAGACTGCTACCCAAAAGTCCCCTTCTCTGCGTCCCGTTCTCCAGGGACTAAGCCTGTCCCTGCCTCTGTCCCTGCTATGTAATGCCGTCCTGTACATTTTTGCGGACCACATTGCCTTATATCTGCTGCAGGAGCCCCGTACCGCCTCCATGCTGCGCATCCTCTCTTTCTCTGTACCCTTGAGCGCAGTACACTCTTGTCTGAACGGATACTTTTATGGTATCAAAAAAGCCGGGATTCCGGCAGGCTCTCAGCTCCTGGAGCAGAGTGTCAGAGTCGGCTGTGTCTACATAATTTCCGCCTACTGCCTGTCCCTTGGCAAAACCCCTTCCATCAGCGTGGCTATCCTGGGACTTACCATCGGAGAATTTTTCTCCATGCTGATGGCCGCCATCGCCATCTTTCCACGGCTGCGGATTTCTTCTGCCAACCCGATATCCAAGCTTCCCGGAAGCTTGAACAAAAAATCCGGCCAGGCCAGTCTCTTATATGGCAAGCTGTTGGCAATGGCACTGCCGCTTACCGCCAATCGTATTGTATTAAATCTCCTGCAAAGTGTGGAATCGGTATCCATTCCCGCACAGCTGAAAATCTACGGCTATGACAACACCACCGCATTAAGCGTTTACGGGGTACTCACCGGTATGGCAATGCCCTTTATCTTCTTTCCAAACGCCTTGACCAGCTCCGTAGCAGTTCTCCTCCTGCCAATGATATCAGAAAACTACGCGCTGGGAGATATGGACGCCGTCAAAAAAGCCACTCTGCGCACCGTAAAATACTGCGGCTTCATGGGAATTTGCTGCATGGGCGTCTTTGTCCTGTTGGGCAGATGGATGGGAACCACATTATTCAACAGTCCCCTGGCAGGTTATTTTATCACCACACTTGGATTCCTGTGCCCCTTCCTCTATCTGGATACCACCCTGTCCAGCATTCTTCAGGGCCTTGGTATGGCCGGGCACATCTTTGCCATGAATGTGGTCTGCCTGCTGCTTCGCCTGGGTTTTGTATTTGCCGCCATTCCCCGCTTTGGCATCACTGGATATCTCTGGGGGCTTTTGGCCAGCCAGCTTGCCCTGGGTCTGCTCTACTTGGGATGCCTGTACCGCTTCCTGAAAAAGCATTGATTTTAAGCCCCTTATCACATGAAATCTCAAGGTTTTTTCCAAAACAACGGCCTGCAATCGATAAATTCCCGCAAAAGGTAAGATTTTCTTACTTCCTGCGGGAATTTATATTTTCCTGTTCAAATTTTCGATTGTTCCAATTCATCACCAACCTGGCGCTCATCCCCTTCGCCAAGATTGCCGGCCTCTCAACAGTTGTACGCAAACCTCACTCTCTTATTCCAGCAGCTTCTTCAATTCGTCCATAAATGTGTTCACATCCTTAAATTCTCTGTAGACGGACGCAAACCGGACATAAGCCACCGGATCCAGATCTTTTAACTTGTTCATCAAAAGCTCACCGATCACCTGGCTGGAAATCTCCTTCTCCACCATACTGAATATCTCATTTTCCACTTCGTCCACCAAAATGGTAATCTGCTGCACACTCACCGGCCTTTTATGACAGGCGCGTATCAATCCCCCCTCAATCTTTGAACGGTTGTACGCTTCTCTGTTATTGTCTTTTTTAATGATGATCAGGGGAATCGTCTCAATTTTTTCATAAGTGGTAAAGCGTTTCCCACACTCATCACACACACGCCGACGCCGGATGGAATTGTTATCTTCCGCCGGTCTCGAATCGATCACCCTGGTATTTTCATGGCTGCAAAAAGGACATTTCATATATTTGCCTCCATTTACATATTTTTTGGCTCGTTGACCAAACCTATTTTATAGTCCTAATGTACCATATTCAGCAATGAATGTCAACGAGAATAATATCAGGGCCAATCTGCCGGATGTCCTTGTAGGGTATCACAATATTGGGATCACAGTTCAAAAAGCCCAAAAAACGATTGCACCCAGGCACCATGATCTTACATATACATCCCGTACACTGATCAAATTCCAGATCACACACCCTTCCCAATTTCTTACAATCCTTGATATTGATGACGTCCTTACATTTTAATTCGGAATAAAGCATATGACACTCCTTTATCAGGGTGAACTTTAAAACTTTTTCATACAGCCCCTGAAAATAATCTTTTCTTTATTACAAATATGCTGCCTTTTTCCAAATGATAACAAAATAATGTTTTGCACCGCTCCGGGAATATTTTTCCTTGCCAAGTACATACTAGCACTATATCAAGGCATTAAAAAGCATAGAAATGAGGAAGTAAGAAATGACACAGGGAAAAGTGGAAATCTGTGGGGTAAATACCTCCAAGCTCCCTCTGCTGAAAGCAGAAGAAAAGGAAGCTCTTTTTCAGCAAATCGAAGCCGGCGACGCGAAGGCACGGGAGACTTACATTGAAGGCAATCTGCGCCTGGTGCTCAGCGTCATCAAACGTTTTTCCTCCAGCAACGAAAACGTGGACGATTTATTCCAGATAGGGTGCATTGGCCTGATCAAGGCGATAGATAATTTTGACCCTTCCCTGAACGTAAAGTTTTCAACCTATGCGGTTCCCATGATCATAGGAGAGATACGGCGTTTTCTTCGGGATAACAGCACCATGCGAGTCTCCCGTTCACTGAAAGACACCGCCTACAAAGCAATCTACGCAAGAGAATCCCTCACCAGAAAGAATTTAAAAGAGCCATCCATAGAAGAGATCGCCACCGAAATCGGTGTTTCCAAGGAAGATATTGCCTATGCACTGGACGCCATTCAAAATCCCATGAGTCTTTATGAGCCTATCTTTACCGACGGCGGCGACACGCTCTATGTGATGGACCAAATCAGTGACAAGAAAAACAAGGAAGAGACATGGGTAGAGCATCTCTCTCTCAGCGAAGCCATGAAACACTTAAACCCAAGAGAACATGAGATCATTTCCCTGCGCTTTTTCGAGGGCAAAACCCAGATGGAGGTAGCGGAAAGCATCGGCATCTCCCAGGCACAGGTTTCCCGCCTGGAAAAAAATGCCCTGCGTACCATGCGCACTTATCTGACGGCATAGGCTGCATTAACGACAATATCAAGCCCTTCTGCCAAACAGCAGTTTGAAGCTCAGATAGCCTATCATGGTTCCCAGGATATTGGTCAGAATGTCATCTATCTGGAAGAATCCCCTTCCTGTAACCAGCTGTAGACATTCGATACACAGACTGGTAATGGCTCCCATGGCCGTACAGATAATAAAGCGACGCTTTTTCCCCAATACCCATCCGCCGAAAAAACCATACGGCAGGAAAAGAAGCACATTTTCCACCACAAAAGCATTGTTTCTGTCATTGATCCCCCAGGTAGAAAACAACTCCAAATCCACTCCGTTACTTTCTCCCCCTTCTCTGGAAAAAACAGTAATGACAAGAATCAACGCCAGATAAAATCCAAAGCAAAGAACC
>CAJTPN010000012.1 GCA_910578185.1 uncultured Acetatifactor sp. | reverse complement strand
AAAGAATAAGTCTGTAAGCTGTTTTCCTTGCTTACAAACTTATTATACGAGGAGGAGAGAAAGTATGTATAAATTAGAGGTGCCTAAAGTGTTAAAAAGGGGTGACACGATTGCTTTGATATCTATTTCTGGTGGTAGAGCAGGTGATGAGGATATGCTTTATAGATATGAAGTAGGCAAAAAGCGATTGGAGGAAATATGGGGCATTTATGTTATCCCAACACCGAACGCATTAGCGGGAAGTAATTTTTTATATGAACATCCAGAGGCGCGAGCCGAAGATTTAATGTGGGCGATGCAGGATAAAAAGATAAATGGAATTATTTGTATGATGGGTGGTGATGATTCTTACAGAGTGCTTCCATACATAGACTTAAATGTAATAAAAAGTAATCCAAAGGTATTTATGGGATATTCAGATATTACTTCATGGATGGCGGTCTTTGCAAAAGCCGGTATAAGAGCTTACTATGGTCCTAATTTATTAACGCCTATCGCTCAACCTGTGTCATTAGATAAATACACAAAAGAAGCGATAACAAAATGTTTATTTTCCACTGAAATGATTGGTAATATATCAGCTTGTTCAGAATACACAAATATTGAATGGCGAAATATTGCTAAAGATGAAATTAAGTGGGTATCCAATACTGGATATAGATTAGTACAAGGAAGTGGAGTTGTACAAGGAAGAATTTTTGGGGGATGTGCAGGACCACTGCGGCAGATTATGGGAACTGAATTTTTCCCAAGCCCAGATTTTTTTAAAGATTGTATTATCATGTTAGAGATTGGCTCACCGTATGGAAGTGTTTTGGCGGGGTTGCACGAACTTCGGGCATTAGATGCGGCAGGAATGTTTAGACAAGCGGCGGGAATCATTATTGGTCAATTAAGCGAGGAAGAAGAAAATATGCTGGTTAAGTTTTTGAAGTATGAAGCACATCGAGAAGATATTCCCGTATTATCAAATGTTGATTTTGTTCATAGGACACCAATGACTGTTGTTCCGATGGGAGCAATGGCGGAGATTGATTGTAGTCGCGTGACATTCAAGATTATGGAGTCGGGAGTAGTTGAATAGAAAAGGAATGATTTGGTGGCTAATAGCGTGTTTCGCTTTAGTACATATTTTCCAATGCAAAGAGCGTGTGTATAAGCCTGGTATAGGTATCAATATGCGGCCCGGTGGGAGCGTGGGGAGGGTGTTGCCGCCGCCTTCCTCGTCGGTTTGCTTGGCACAATGCCTTCAAAGACTGCGCCCCGGACGATAAGGCGGTGGCTGCGTATTCTGCCTTTCTCTTTAGATAGCTTCTGACGCAGCATCTTTTCTCGGTTCTCGAACTGTCAGATTTTCTTCTTCCGTCCTCAATTTCGGCGGTCAGTTCTTCGTGTGTGTTCTCTCTTGGTTACGTCATGTGCAGTTGCTTTTTCTGTCTGTTGGCGTAAAAACGCGGGCAGTCGATTTCTCGGCTACCCTTGTGGGTGGCGTTATGAGTTAGTACCCCTCGTTCAAAACTTCCCACGTTCCATTATTTAGTTGTAAAGTAATATTACGATTAGGCTCTTGAATTACTCCGCCCTTGCTTACGCAAACGGAAAAGACAATTTCATTTTCCGTTTGGTTTTTCAATTTCAGAGAGACAACCTCAAAGATTGTATTTTCATAATAAGCTCTGGCGGCTGCCTCTGCTTCATCATTAGCCTGGCTGCTAGAGATTGGGTCATATCCGTCTGGGTTTCCTTCTATCCCTGTTTCAAAGGATTGGGCAAGTTGCATTTTTTCTTCCTCGGAAAGTCCACTTTGTTTATCTAATGTGCTTTCGCTGATAGCTTCATATAGCCAATATTTACCATCAATCCTAACTACAATATCATTGTCATACTGATAAATTTCTGAACCCACAATGGGGTGATTTGCTTGGAAGTTTTCTTTAGGAATACCGTCCAAAGTATTTCCAGGGCCAATATTACCCTGCAAGTTGGTAACATCACTTTCAATATCACCTAAATAAACAAAATTGTCTTTCAGTTCATCAAATGATATTTGGTTAGTGGATTGTTTATACAAGGTGCCATTAACACAAATCATTGGCGCTGCGTCTGCTATACTGGAAGTGACAGGGCTATCTCCTTGCGAATAAAGCACATCACGGGGAATTGCTTCGCTGTCTGGTCGGTTTACAAAAGTATCTTCTTCACTGATTTGGTAATCGCCAAAGGACGCAAAGAATGTACCGTCGTTTAACAGAGAGATTGTGATTGCTTTTGTTGTTGTTTTTCCGTTTTCAAAGGTAATTTCCATGAAAATAATATCATTGCGCATTTCTTCTGACAAGGTTGTAATTTTGCTATCCACATTATCGGTTAATTCGCGGATAAGAGCATTAGGAACCCAGTTGATTGTCAAATAATAATATTCACTTGCGTCCTCCCCATAAACAACTGTAAAATTTTGAGCGTTTCCATATTCGTCTCTTTTTTCAGTCCAATCCATAAAATTGATTTGCTGATTTTTGCAGGAGAAACGTACAGAGGCAATGTCTTTACCAGAGAGATAGAACTTCAATGGCTGTCCTTTCATTTCTCCGGTATCACTGATAGTGCCGCCACTCATTACTGCGCCGGCGGTAGGAATCTCTTCATCTGTCCCATGAGCGTAGGCAGCTACAACCATGCCTCCATGAAAAGGGTTCAGTATGCTTCCGATGGCAATGACAACGGCAAGACAGGCCGCAATCGTCCCCAATTTAGTCCAAACAAGCTTCTTAGTTTTCTTTTTGTAGTTGATGGCTTCATCAACATACTTGGTGTCAAGTTCGTTCATGGCTTCGGAAAACTTCTTTGAGTTCATGTGAATACCTCTCTTTCTGCTAAGTAGCTTTTCATTTTTTGACGGATACGGGTCAGTCGGACGGAGATGTTTTTCTCCGAAAGCCCTACAAACTTGGCTATGTCCTTACAGCTATCGGAAAACCAATAGCGGCGCATGAAGATAACGCGATTTTCGACGGTCAGCGTGTCCAGAAAACTTTCAATGATACGGGCTAACTCTCTGGCTTCAATCTCGGCTTCCACTGTGTTCGGGTCTGCTATACAGGCTTCGATTTCCTCCATAGCAATCGTGTAAGTGCTGTTTCGTTTGGCTGCTTCCTTTTTGTAATAGATTTTCAGTGAAATGTTCCGAATGATTTTACAGATATAGGATAGCAGTGGGGCTGGCTTCGCTGGGGGGATTGCGTTCCATGCCCCTAAGTAAGCGTCATTGACGCACTCCTCCGCGTCCTGTTTGCTGTTCACAATGTTATACGATAGCTTCTGACAGACTTTACCGTATTTTATATCCAGCTCCCGTATGCCTTGCTCTGAACGCCCAAAAAACATTTCAATGATTTTTTCATCTTCTATCATCACACCGCCTCCTTTCCGGCTTCACCTATATACTACGGTTTTAGCGGCAAATACTACATCAAAACCAAAACTTTAAAAAATTATATCACACTTTTGAAATGGGGAGCGGTCTGGCAACAAATTTACTTGGAGTAATTATGACCGTTTTATTTGTACAGCATTTTATAGATAAGCAAAATGAAAAATTGAATATAGAGAGGAAAACTTAAAGATTTAAAGATATGATAGATTCATGAGTGTTCTGCTTACAAGGTATTTGATGTACTTTAATTGCGTGACTACACCGATGGAAAGAAGAAGAAAAATGATTCATAGCGATTATCATCTTTATTTGAGTTTAAAGATATGTGTGATTTACATAAACAGTCATTGTACACATGCGAAGGGATTTATGAATTATGAATCATCAATAGAATTGTTTTATGAATCAGAGGAAACCGGAAAAAGAAATGCTGAGTACGCTAAACGGAGAGAATTTCGCTACTTTATGGAATCGCTCTCCAGAGAGACGGGAATCCCTTTCTTGGCCAGGTGGGTTTCCAGTGTCAGCTCATCTCCGTGGTCCCGAAGCCATTTCCTGTGGATTTGATAGTCCGGCATGATCCTTGCCACCATATTCCAGAAATCCCTGGAATGGTTCATATGGGTCAGATGACAAAGCTCATGAACCACTACATAATCAAGTACCTGGGGTGGCGCAAAGATCAGACGGTAATTAAAGGAAAGGGTTCCCCGGGAGGAACAGCTTCCCCAGCGTGTTTTCTGATCCCGTACCGTGATGGAAGAATAGCTGCCGCCTGTGATTAGCTGAAAGTAGGCTGCCCGACCTTCAAACTGTGTGCGTGCTGCTTCACGATAACGTTTTTCCAATGTTTCCAGCCGCCTGCGCTCTGCAGCGGCAAGGGAGATTTCTCTCTTGACCATGGGGCTCCTTTCTCACATATTCGCTTTATTTCTGCTGTTTTCGGCGACGAAATTTCTTTGTAATTATAACATTTGCTTATCCACTTCAATAACCGCGGAATAATTTGGATTAGACGCGCTGATCTTTTCCTGGAGCAGCGTCACCAGCGCTTTATCCGAGATGGGGAAATCATAAGGGGTCACCACATCAAAGATCAAGTTGGTGTGAGTGGGACCGGCTACGATTCGGAAGTCATGCAATGTAAGCGTAGGGTTAATTTCATGCAGACAGCTTTCGGCAACGGTTTTCAGCTTTGCCGTTTCCTCATCTCCCACACATACTGGATCCATGTGGATGACGGCGTGGCACCGCAGCTGTTCTCTGAGTTCATGCTCTATGGCATCGATCAGTTCATGGAGCGCCAATAGGCTTCCGTCTGCAGGAACCTCAGCGTGCAGGGAGATCAGGATTCGTCCCGGACCATAGTTATGTACAATCAGATCATGGATACCCAGGATGCCTTTATGGCCCAGAACCAAATCGTTTATTTGACGGACAAATTCAGGGTCAGGCGCCTGGCCCAGCAGGGGACTGATAGTCTCCTTGGCAGCCTGGACACCGGCGTAGCAGATAAACAGTCCCACCAGCACGCCGCACCAGCCGTCGATGGCAAGTCCGGTAAAATGTGCGGTGAGGGTAGCGGCCAGAACCACTGCGGTGGCGAGCATGTCACTTAAACTGTCCGTAGCGGTGGCGGACATGGCGGCAGAGTCCAGCCGTTTGCCCAACCGTCTGTTATACAGAAACATATAGGCTTTTACCAGGATGGAGGCAAGCAAAATAAACAATACCGGCATTGAAAAGGCGATTTCTTCGGGATGCAGAATCTTGGATACGGAGACTTCCAGCAGATCAAGTCCCATGAGCAAAATGAGCATTGATACCAGCAGGCCGGAGATGTATTCGATTCGCCCGTGTCCGAAAGGATGGTGAGGATCCGGTTTCTGACTTGCCATACGGAAACCGATGAGTGTGATAATGGAGGAGCCTGCATCGGAGAGATTGTTAAAGGCGTCAGCAGTGATGGCGATGGAATTGCTAAAGGTTCCTGCAAGGAATTTGCCGCCAAACAGGCAAAGGTTTAAAAAGATTCCCACGGCTCCGCACAGGATGCCATAGGCCTGCCGTGTGGAAGGGTTTTTGATATCTTCGTGGTTTTTTATAAAAAGGTTAGCTAATATTCTGATCATGATTTGTCCCGGGCGCAATCCCGTTTGGTTCAGGGAAGCTCTTTTTCCTTAAGATTTGAAGGCAATTATAACATATACGGCATGGATTTGCAACAAAGAGTGTACAATATACCCGGGGAAGAGGCAAGACTGGAACAGATTTTACAGCTCTTTCCCAGAAGTCAAAATCATGTCTCAGGGAGACTGAATGCAGTTCTGTAATTGCTGTGGGACATACGGTTTGTCACAACTTACTCCATTTGCGGAAATACAATTGGAGAACTGAGTTTAGGGAGAATCTGGGATGTATTACACAGCGGAAAATGAACGGTATCGGACATGATTTAAATTTCGAATGGGGTATTGCGTGATACGGTTTTTAATAGTATAATGTAGCAACGGGTGTGGGAACATTTCCCACGGAGAGTAAAAACTGCTTGTTTTGTGCAGGCGGTGTAAGGAGAGAGAAGTATGATGAAGAAACCTGTAGTGCTTATGATTTTGGACGGATACGGACTCAATGAGAAAGCCGAAGGCAATGCGGTAGCACAGGCGAAGACCCCTGTGATGGACGCATTGATGCGGGAGTACCCCTTCGTGAGAGGGAATGCCAGCGGAATGGCGGTGGGACTGCCGGAGGGACAGATGGGGAATTCCGAGGTGGGACATCTGAACATGGGGGCCGGGCGGATTGTGTACCAGGAACTGACTAGGATCACAAAGGAGATTCAGGATGGTACCTTTTTTGAAAATACCGCTCTGCTTAAGGCGGTGGAGAACTGCCGAAAAAATAACAGCACCCTTCATCTGATGGGATTATTGTCCGACGGCGGCGTGCACAGTCACAATACCCATCTGTACGGCCTGCTGGAGTTGGCGAAGAGGAATGGATTGGAAAAGGTTTATGTACATTGTTTCTTGGATGGGAGGGATACGCCCCCTGCCAGCGGCAAGGAATATGCGCAGGCTTTGACCGCCGAAATGGACAAGATCGGCGTGGGCAGAATTGCCTCTGTAATGGGGCGCTATTATGCCATGGACAGGGACAATAATTATGATCGCGTAAAGCTTGCTTATGACGCCATGACAAAGGGGGAGGGCCTTAAGGCAGCCTGCGGTGTCTGCGGAATTCAGGAATCCTATGACAGGGGAGAGACGGATGAATTTGTAAAGCCCACTTTGGCCATGGAGGACGGAAAGCCTGTGGCAACCGTTCAGGATGGTGATTCCGTTATCTTCTTTAATTTCCGGCCTGACCGGGCAAGAGAGATCACCAGAGCTTTCTGTGACGACGATTTTGGCGGGTTTGACAGAGGAAACAAAAAAAAGATAACTTTTGTTTGCTTTTCTGATTACGATCCTACCATTCCCAATAAAGACGTGGCGTTCCACAAGGTTGCGGTGACGAATACTTTTGGCGAATGGCTTGCGGCAAATGGCTTGAAGCAGGCGCGCATTGCGGAGACGGAGAAGTACGCCCATGTGACATTTTTCTTTAACGGCGGCGTGGAAGAGCCTAACGAGGGAGAGGACAGGGTTCTGGTAAATTCCCCAAAGGATGTTGCCACCTATGATTTAAAACCTCAGATGAGCGCTTATGAGGTCTGCGATAAGCTTTGTCAGGCCATTCGTTCCGGTAAATATGACGTGATCATCATCAACTTTGCTAATCCGGATATGGTAGGGCATACGGGCGTGCTGCAAGCGGCGGTCAAGGCGGTGGAAGCGGTGGACGAGTGTGTGGGAAAAGCGGTGGATGCCGTAAAGGAAGCGGGCGGCGCCATGTTTATCTGTGCGGATCACGGCAATGCGGAGATGCTGGTGGACTATGAGACCGGAGAACCTTTTACGGCACATACCACAAATCAGGTGCCTTTTATTCTGGTAAACTATGAGGAAGGATATACTTTGCGGGAGAACGGCTGCCTTGCGGATATCGTTCCCACGCTGATTCAGATCATGGGTATGGAACAGCCTGGGGAGATGACGGGAAAATCTCTTTTGGTAAGGGAGTAAAAAATATCTATAATGCAATGCCGCAGGGAGAATATGCGGCGTGCAAGAGGGTGCGGATATGAAGAGAAAAGGAAGAAAGAAGAATAGAATAAGGGCAAGCGCCCTTGTGCTGGCAGCTCTTTTGGGGCTGCAGACAGGATTTCCTTCCTATGCCGTAAAGGCGGAGGGAGGCGGCATCGGGCAGGTGGATGTGTCCATAAGCGGAGCTTTGGTGATGAAAAGTCCTGTGGACTTTTCCGTCAGCCTGCGGGATGCGAAAGGTGCCGTTTTGAAAGAATCGGTTACTTTGGGTGTGAATGAGGCAAAAGAGCGCCGGATCAATTTTGAGGGACTGGCGGAAGGCGTCTATACGCTAACCGTCTCTGGAAAGGGTTTCGCCACATACAGTCAGGAGGTCTTTGTGACTGACAGCGCACAGGTGGTGAATCTGACCACAGGATTTTTGGGCGGCGTTAATTATGCGGAGGGGGCTGCTCACCCGGGCGTACTGCTGATTGGCGATGTAAATGGAGACGGCAGAGTGGATACGGGAGACAGGGTGGATCTGGTGAACGCCATTGACCAGGGGCAGTATCTTCCACAGGCAGATTTAAACGGAGACGGCGTGTTAAATCTTGTGGATCTGGAATATCTGGCCACAGGATATCAGGTGACAGGAGACACGCGGGCCAAAGTGGAAAGCTTTGTACCTGCTGCGGCCATTGTGCCCAAACAGGGAGAGAGTACGAATCTGGAAGGGGATTTGAACGCACTGCTTCGGAATCAGGCAAGCGTGGTCCTGACGCCGAAACAGGGAGGATCGATTGCGGAGCATCCGGTTTCGCTGGAGTTTGATTTCCCGGAGCAGTCGGGATATACAAAGGCGGATGGAATCATTATTGAAACCGGAAGCGATAATCCCATACAAAAGGCTCTTATTTCTATCAGTTATGTGGATGAGAGCGGGGCGGAACACACGGAAGAGGTTCCTGTGGAGGACGATGTGCATTTTCTGCTGCGCAGCTCCCAGGTGAGAGCGGAGCGGGACAGCAGCGGCAATATCAGGCTGCACCTGGGATCCCAGATTGCGGTTAAGAAGGTAACGCTTACCATTATGGGGATGAGAAACAACAACAATCTGGCGGAAATTTCCAAAGTGGAATTTGTAAATGGCATGGAAGAGCGGATTCCAGAGCCGGAGATGGATATTCCCATGAATCTGTCGGCAACGGTGGGAAGCCAGCTGATCAATTTGAGCTGGGATCAGTGTAAGAATATCACCGGTTATGAAATCAGGATTCGGCAGGGGGATATGGAAGAGACCATATTGACGCCCAAAAATTCTGCGGACGTCATGTCCTTTGGCGGCAAAGAGCTGGTGAATTACCAGGAGTACCACGTCAGTGTACAGTCTGTCAACGGCAGCTGGCGCAGCGGCTACGGGGATGAGGTGACGGCGGTACCGAAGCCCTCAGGCAAACCGGATAAACCGGATAATGTGTCTGCGGTGGGAAAATACCAGAGCATTGTGGTGTCATGGAAAAAGATGGACGATACACTTTCTTATAACCTGTTTTATAAGGAAAGCAGCGCCGAAACCTATGAGAAGATTGAAGGGCTGATTGAAAATGGTTACACTCTGGAAGGATTAAAGGATCTGACGGAGTATATCATATATGTCACGGGCGTAAACGAGTTCGGAGAGAGCGGACCGTCCTTGACGGTATCGGCTGTCACGACGGATAAGAACGCGGCGGTAATGCCCAAGTATAATCTGATCAATACGGGAGAAGCAGGAGAGGTGGGAGCGCATATTATCAGTGCGACAACCAAAGGCACCATGGTGGACAGCGGCCTGGATACGGAGAGCGGAACCGCATGGGGAACCGTTGACCATGATCCTTCTTCTTATTACTTAAAGAACACCTGGGATGACGGCGGATATAACAACCTGGGGCAGAACGGAATTACATATGAGTTTGATCAGGCGTATAAAATGGATACCATTGCCCTGGAGGAAGCGATACCTCAGGAATTGGACTATTTCTACGCAAGAGTCCGGTATTGGGACGAGAACGGAAATCAGACCGAGATATCCAGAGGACAGGTTGCCGTTTTGAGGAAAACAGATGCAGACGGACGTCGTTATTATCAGTTAAAGCTGCCGGAGCCGGCAAATGTCAAGAAGATTCAATTTGGTTTGGGACGTTATCTGGCAGGCAATGTAAATACTAATATTTCGGAAGTTTACTTCTATTATTACGATACGCTTATGGATGAGATCATGGCTCTTTATGAAGATGATCTGCATACGGTCCTTCGGGCGGATGTGAACCAGGGAACCATAGATGCATTGCGCGTGAAGATCAACACCGTAGATGAGGTGAGCGGAGAATATCATCCGGATCGTGAGCTGTTGGAGCGAGAACTTCAGACGGCGGAAGCAATTTTACACGACGAACATTTAAATGCTTCCGTGCGGATACACAACACCATCAGCACAAAGGATGTGGGAAGAGGCTTCGGCGGGCTCAACGCATGGCAGCCTTTGGGCGTTGTGGCGGCGGCAGAGGAAGAGATCATGGTCTATGTGGGGCATAACCGCAAGAAGACCGGAGAGAATACCAATCTGCAGCTGGTGGCAACACAGTATCATGCGGAGTCAGGACCGATGAATAAAGTGGTGGCTACTTTGAAAGTGGGCGCCAACAAAATTACCATACCTAAGATATGGAGCACAACAGGCTTTGAGTCCGGCGGCGCGCTTTATGTACAATATACGGGTGCGGATGCAAACGACAGGTATGCGGTTCGTGTCAGCGGTGGTGCGCAGGTTCCCATACTGGATCTGTATCAGGTGACGGATGACGGGGAGCGTCTTGCCAGGACGGAAAATTATGTGAAAGAGCTGACGGAATATGTAAATCGGATGACGCAGCAACATGAACAAGTTCATCAGAATTCCGGTAACCGTCAGGTTGCTTATGATTATGACGAGAAGAACTGTATCCTGGGCGCTTCCGATATTATGCTGGATACCATGATGCTTTCCATTCCTGCAAAGCAGGTTCTGGCAGGATCAGGAGCTGGCAGTACGCAGGAACAGGCGCGCAGAATTCTGGATTCCATGGATGCCATGGAAGATATGATGTATCTGTTTTACCAGCATAAGGGACTGAATGCCGGCGCACCAAATGCTCTGGATCAGATTCCCAAGGGACATCTGAATATTCGTTATCAGAGAATGTTCTCGGGTGCGTTTATGTATGCTTCCGGCAATCATATTGGTATCGAATGGCCGGAAACCGCAGGAATGGTGGGAGCCGTTCCGGTTACGTCCGACGAGGAAGGCAGATATATTGACGGTCGGTATTTTGGATGGGGTGTTGCCCACGAAATCGGCCATTGCATTAACCAGGGCGCATACGCCGTTGCGGAAATCACCAACAATTATTTCGCACAGCTGGCGCAGGCAAAAGATACCAATGAAGGTATGCGCTTCCAGTATGGAAATATTTACGCAAAGGTTACATCCGGTGCGAAAGGACCTTCCTCCAATGGGGCGACACAGCTGGGTATGTATTGGCAGCTGCATCTTGCTTATGACAAGGGATATAATTATAAGACCTATGAAAATTATGAGGAGCAGCTTGCAAATCTGTTCTATGCGAGAGTGGACACTTATGCCAGGGATACTTCCAGGGCACCGGCTCCGGGCGGCGTGGCGCTTGCTCTGGAGGGAGATAGGGATCAGCAGTTGATGCGTCTGTCCTGTGCCGCAGCGGAGAAAAATATCCTGGAGTTCTTTGAGCGCTGGGGAATGACACCCGATGAGGGGACCAGGGTTTATGCGAGACAGTTTGAGAGCGAAACCCGAGCCATCTATTATGTAAGTGATGATGCAAGAGTATACAGTCTGCAGGGAGGTGCAAGCTCACTGGATGCTTCCGGTTCAGTGGAAGCCGTTTCGGATGCAGTGACAGCTTCCGTGAATGCAAATAATGCAAACCAGGTGGACTTCACCTTAAGTGCAAAGAACATACCTGCTGAAGATGTGCTTGGTTACGAAATTGTAAGATGTATGATATCCGGTGGTGAGACCACAAAGGAAGCGGTTGGATTTGCGACGGAGGAGACCTTCAGCGACATCGTTTATATCAATAACCGTGTGGTGTGGTATGAGATCACGGTGATTGACAAATATCTGAACCGTTCGGCGGTGAAGGTGTTGGAGCCAATGAAAATAGAACATGACGGCAGTCTGGATAAGACGTTCTGGACTATCTCTGCCCAGGGGCTGAGCGTGCCGGGAGAAACTACAGGTGAGGTTAACAGCGATTCCCTTTGTACGCCGGAACAGGAGAATCTGGCAGCGGCCATGATTGACGGAGATGTTGCCACGGTGTACAGAGGAAGCTGTGGAGAAGCTGCGGAAATAACCATTGACTTTAACAAGACCCTTACAGTGACAGGATTTAAGTATCAGGTGGAAGAAGCTTCCGGAGAATATCAGATACAGGTACGATCCGGTGAGGAATGGCTCACGGTGGCAGAGGGAAACTTTGGACAGGGCAATACGGAAACCATACACTTCGCTAACGAGGATGGCAAGTATGTGAGTACTTATGAGGCCACAGGAGTCAAATTCATTCTCAGAGGCGCGGCGGACAGACAAATGTCCATAGCGGAACTGGATGTGCTGGGTGTAACCGGCGATAATGTTGACTTCAGAAGGAGCCAGGACAATACTTCGGTTATTGGTATATTGGCCGAAGAATATCGCTATGGTGATAAAGAGGGAGATGTAATCCCTGCGGGCTCAATGATCTTTACGGGTATCTATAAGGGAAATCCCGCTTATAACGTGGTGCTGCTCTATGACCAGGATGGCAATATCGTAGGAGGCGTGGACGAAAACGGCGCGCTGAAGGCACAGCAAATTATTCTGGCGGATGTGCCTGCAGAAGGAAATATCCAGAATGTATCAGACGGTACATGGATTTATTGGATAGAAGTGGGACAACATGCCGAGCTGACCGGAAAGAAAGTGCGTGCGGAACTGTATCGCGTCAATAATGCAATGACAAATGAAGGACAGAGATTGGTCAGCGATTCGCTGACGGAGACCGTACCGGAGGTATTGCCGGAAATCAGGATCGACGGAGGCGCGGTTCAACAGTGATAAAGAGGTATGCAATGAAGAAAAATAAGTGGATCATGTTGATCACGGCATTTCTCCTGGCAGTGCTTTTACCAGTGGAGAACACAGCTTTCATCAGGGCTTCGGCGGAAGAAGGCGACGGGGTCCGGCTGAATGAAGCGGGACAAGTGACGTTGCAGCTGCAGGAAGGGGGGAGGGAGGAAATTTCCTCCCTCCAGATGAGCCTGCAGGTGGATGCGGAAGACGGGGCCAAGGTGGAGTTTGAATTTGCCGGAAGCAACGCCAAAATTATGGATTTTCGCTATCATCAGGAAGAAAAGAGACTGAATCTCTACCTGGCAGGAACGGAAGATTTGTTTGAGGGAAAGGGAGATTCCCTGGACATCGGACGGATTTTGGTGAAAAACGGCAATGGTGACCACGTTGCCGCAACAGTCAGTGTAGTACAGGATTCTGTTAAATATGTCTACGGAACGGAATTAAAGACTGTGGATTCATTGACGCTGCCGGAACCGGTAAGAGTCAATGAAGCAAAAGAGGAAGACAACGGTCAGGAGGAAGAGCAGGAAGAGGACGACCAGGAAGAGGATCAGGATAATTCGCAGCAGAATGAAGTAACTCCTTCAGGGAGCGGTCAGCCTTCCGGCAGCGGTACCACATCCTCTTCCAGTCAGCCTTCCGGCAGTAAGCCAAGTGCCTCCAGTCAGCCCTCAAGCAGTACGCCATCGTCGTCCAGTCAGCCCTCAAGCAGTACGCCATCGTCGTCCGGCCAGCCTTCGAGCAGTACGCCGTCGTCGTCCGGCCAGCCTTCAAGCAGTTCCGTGCCCGGTTCTTCCGGCAGCAGTCAGCCTTCGGGTTCTGGTGACGGTAGCGGTGAGGTAAACGACAAGACCCCTTCCGGGGACATCAGTGTTCCGTCGTCTACAGCGCCTACACCATCTCCCGTACCGGTAGGCAATTTAGGAAGCCCGGAGGATTTGGAGACGGAAGAAGGCATCAACTGGGTGATGATCTGTGTGTGTATTGGTGTGATTCTGGTGGTGGGGATTGCGGTAACTGCGGTGGTACTGTTTAAAAAGCCCCAAAATAGCGATGGGGAAAACAACTAAGTAAAACCGGGTATACTCATAGTCGAGAGGTATAAAAATGGCAAAGGTTACATTGGGAAAAACGGGAATTACAGTGGAAAAGAATGCATTCGGCGCGTTACCCATTCAGCGGATTTCCACGGAGGAAGCCGTGGGGCTGCTGCACAGAGCGTATGACCATGGGATCACTTTTTTTGACACGGCCCGTTTCTATACGGACAGTGAGGAGAAGCTTGGGAAGGCCTTTGGCGCTATGCGGGATAAGGTCTATATTGCAACAAAGACAGGAGCCGCGGATGCGGAGGGATTCTGGAGGGATCTTCACACTTCCCTTGAAAATCTGCGCACGGACCATATTGATATTTATCAGTTTCACAATCCGGCATTTTGTCCCAAACCAGGAGATGGCAGCGGACTTTATGAAGCCATGCTGGAGGCTCGGGAAAAGGGGATGATACGCCATATCGGCATCACCAATCATCGGCTGAAGGTGGCGCATGAGGCGGTGGACAGCGGGCTTTATGAGACATTGCAGTTTCCTTTTTGCTACCTGGCCACCGAAAAGGATGTGGAGCTGGTGGAGAAGTGCGGGAGAGCGGGAATGGGCTTTATTGCCATGAAAGCTCTGTCCGGCGGATTAATCACCAATTCCGCAGCGGCATACGCGTTCCTTGCGCAATATGACCATGTGCTTCCCATATGGGGTGTGCAGCGGGAGGAAGAACTGGATGAATTTATTTCCTACATAGATGCGCCGCCTTCAATGACAGAGGAACTAGCGGCTGTGATTGCCGGGGACAGGGGGGAACTGCTGGGAGACTTTTGCAGGGGATGTGGCTATTGTATGCCCTGCCCGGCAGGCATTGAGATCAATACCTGTGCCCGCATGAGCCTGTTGATCAGGCGTTCCCCCTCGGAAGCTCAGCTGACGCCCAAGGCGCAGGCTATGATGAAAAAGATCGAAGATTGCCTTCACTGCGGCAAATGCAGATCAAAATGTCCCTATGGGCTGGACACGCCAAAGCTTCTTGAGAAAAATTACAGGGATTATCGGGAAATATTGGAAGGGAAAACCAGCATATCATGATATAATGCCTGTCATAGTATTCCATTCCTGTCAAAAGCAATAATGCGGCCTGACGGCCAAAGATACGATTACATTGTATTGATTGTATATCCGCCTCCTTTTTGGGTATCCTACGAGAAAATGGTATTGATACCCAAAAGGAGGTTTTCTATTCATGTCAGCATATCTGGAAATCAAATTTATCCATGCCCGGGAAATTCTGGATTCTCGGGGAAATCCTACTGTTGAAACTGATCTTACCGTCTTGAATCACTGCAACGGGAAATGCTATACCGGTACTGCGGCGGTTCCTTCCGGAGCCAGCACCGGACAATTTGAAGCGGTGGAGCTGCGGGACGGCGAACCACGATATTTTGGTCTGGGGGTACAGCATGCGGTAAAAAATGTAAATGAAAAGATCGCTCCGGCGTTCCTGGGGAAAAATGCGCTGAATCAGTTTGAGATAGACAGGGCGCTTTTGGAACTGGACGGTACGGACAATAAGGGAAACTTGGGGGCAAACGCCACGCTGTCGGTTTCGCTGGCCTGCGCAAAGGCGGCGGCATGCGCGCTTTCCATGCCTCTTTACCGCTATGTGGGCGGAACCGGTGCGCATCTGCTCCCGGTTCCCATGATGAATATCTTAAACGGAGGAAAGCACGCGGCCAATACGGTGGACTTTCAGGAATTTATGATCATGCCCACCTGTGCGGACAGCTTTTCCTGTGCTTTGCGCATCTGTGCGGAAATCTATCACAATCTGAAGAAGCTTTTGGAGCAAAAAGGACTTTCCACAGGTGTGGGAGACGAGGGCGGTTTTGCGCCTGATCTGCCGGATGCGGAAAGCGTATTGGAAATGTTGGTGGACGCCATCAAAGCATCCGGTTATACGCCGGGGGAAGAGATATGGATTGCTATGGATGCGGCGGCCAGCGAACTGTATAACGAAAAGACCAATATGTATCATTTTCCCGGCGAGAGCCGTCAAAAGGGCGGGGAAGTCATTCGCAGCACGGAGGAAATGATTTCCTACTTCGAGGAGCTGACTGATCGCTATCCCATCATCTCCATTGAGGATGCTCTGGCGGAAGATGATTGGGATGGGTGGCAGGAATTGACAAAACGGCTGGGAGCAAAGGTTCAGCTGGTGGGAGATGACCTTTTTGTCACTAACAAAAAGCGCCTTGCCGCCGGGATCAAGCTGGGAACCGCCGGTTCCATTCTGGTGAAGGTGAACCAGATCGGAACCTTGACGGAGGCCTTTGAGGCAGTGGAGTTGGCACACAAGAACAATTATACTGCGGTCATGTCCCATCGCTCCGGTGAGACGGAGGATACCACCATAGCTGACCTGGCGGTAGCATGGAATACGGCTCAGATCAAGACGGGCGCACCTTGCAGAAGCGACCGCGTGGCAAAATACAACAGACTGCTGCGAATAGAAGAAGAATTGGGCAGGGCAGCGGAATATCCGGGACTTTTGGCATTTCACGTCCGCTGAGAAGGAGTAAATACAGGAAAGGGGCCGTCGTTTCATGGATCATGGATTGTGAGACGACGGCTTTCGTTAACAGCGTGTTATCTGTTGCAAAAATAGGAAGTGCAGTGTGGAAAACTTTAACACATTAAAACGCTGTATTGATAATTTATTAAAAAACTCTTGACAAAAAAGTGCTGTAAGAGTATTATTGTATACGTGGATTCGCAGATCGGTACAATTGTATATTTCGTCAGTTACGCATAAAGGGGTGGGTAAGTTTTTTATTGGCTCCTTTTTTGAGTAAGAATCAACGGACGTAAAGAAGCAAAGGTACGGATATGTGATACATAGAGAATGGATACCATAGCGGTATCCATACCACAATAGATAGAGGAGGAATGTATTATGAAAAAACCAATTGCGCTGTTACTTGCGGCTGCGATGGTTGTTTCCACTACGGCCTGCGGCAATACGCCACAGCAGGATGTGGAGCAGTTCGAAGGCAACTATACCTTTAAAGATTCCGTTTCCGTACTGTGTACCAACTGGAATCCTCATACTTATCAGACGAATGACGATGCGTATATGGCAGACTATATCCGTTCTGGTTTTTATGAGATTCTGTTCAATGATGAGCTGCATGAGGTGGAGGGACGCGACCCCTATACCACATACAAGATCGTTCCCATGATGGCTGCAAGCGAGCCGGTGGACGTGACTGAAGAGGTGAAGAAATCACATCCTCAGTTTAATATCCCTGAGTCGGCAACTTCAGGATATGCGTATACCATCGATCTGAATCCCAATGCAGTTTGGGAGGACGGGACAAAGATCAACGCGGACAGCTATGTATATTCCATGCAGCAGCTGCTGGATCCGGTGGCATTGAACTACAGGGCTGCCGATTATATGGAGGGAGATTTTGTCCTGGCTGGAGCGGAAGCCTATTATAACAGCGGCAAGACAATTCAAAAAGTGAATTCTACTGACGCCGAAACCCTGACCTACAATTTGGCAGACTTGGTGAAGGGTGCTGACGGACAGTACACCACGCCTGAAGGATATCCTGTGTTCTTTGGCCTGCAGACAGGCTATGCGTGGAACGGCGGCAATTCTCTTGGAAAATATTGGGAGGCATACGGCACGGAAGTGATTCCTCAGGATGTATGGGATGCCGTTACCGCCAAGGCTGATAAGGATGGCTATTGCCCTGTTACCGATGAAACCCTTGAGACGCTCTACAAATTTACGGGAAGCGATGCATGGGGCAACGAGACGAAAGAGCAGCTGGCATATATGATGTCTTATACCTATACCTATCCCACAGTGGATTATTCTGCAGTGGGTCTGTACAAGACAGGCGACTATCAGATTACCATCGTGTTTGACAAGGCGATGGGAGGCTTTACGCTTCTGTACAGCCTGACAAGCAACTGGCTTGTAAAAGAGGACATCTACGAGAGCTGCAAGAGGATGGATGGAGAGGTATATTCCACCACCTACAACACCAGCGTGGAAACCACATCCAGCTATGGCCCTTATAAACTGGTGGAGTATCAGGCAGACAAGGGACTGAGACTTGAGAGAAACGACAGCTGGCTCGGCTACAGCGACGGACAGCATGTTTATAAAGATCCTCATGACGGTAAATACTATAACATGTGGATGAGCAGTGCCATTGAATGTCAGGTGGTGGCAGAGGCGGATACGCGCAAGATGATGTTCTTAAAGGGTGAGCTGATGAGCTATGGTCTCCAGTCGGATGACTTTGATACCTACAAGAACAGCGAATATGCATACAAGACTCCGGGCGCAACCATTTTCTTCTTTATTTTTAACGGATATCTGGATGCCATCAAGAATCGTGAGAATGCTGCTGACTTTGACAAGACCAAGTATGACCTGGAGACCATGACATTGAAGAGTTTCCGTCAGGCAATCGCTGTTACCTATGACAAGGAGCTGTTGGCAACCACCATTTCTCCTTCCCGAAGCGGTGCGTATGGTCTGATTGGCGGAACCTATTTGTATAACCCTTCCGAGGGCGCAAGATATCGTGATACAGATCAGGCTAAACAGGCTCTTTGCAAGTTCTACTCTGTGGATCCTTCCAAGTTCAGCAGTCTGGACGAGGCGGTTTCCACCATCACCGGATATGACCCGGTAGCAGCAAAGGCTCTGTATAAGCAGGCCTTTGACGAGGCGCTTGCGGCAGGCTACATCACGGACACCAATAACGACGGCATCTGTGATCAGGTGGTAGAGATTGAATATTGCGCTTCCACACATTCAAACTTTACGGAGACGACCATTAATTATCTGAATGAGAAGCTTTCGGAAGTCATTGCCGGTACGCCTTTTGAGGGAAAGGTTCGCATTAAGGAATCGGCACCTTACGGAACCGACTGGTCAAACAAGATCAGAGAGGGTATGTCCGATATCGTACTTGCAGGATGGACCGGTTCCACTTTGAATCCTTTCTCATTGACCGACCTGTATACCAACCCTTCTAAACAGTATGACGGAAAATGGTTTGATGCTACTACCGTGAGGGTTGAACTGGAGATTGCCGGTGAGAAGATTACACTGAACCTGAAAGAGTGGTCTGATGCCTTAAACGGTACCACTGTTACGGCAAATGGTAAGGAGTACAACTTTGGTGAAGACAGCGCCAGCGTAGAGGATAGACTGAATATTCTTGCGGCAGTTGAGAATGAAGTTCTTCAGACTTATAACTATATTCCCATGCTGCAGGATGCAGGAATGTCATTATTGTCCCAGCAGGTATACTATGTAGTGGAAGAGTATGTCCCTGTTATGGCAAGAGGCGGCGTGCAATACTTAAAGTACAATTATACCGACGAAGAGTGGGCTCAATATGTTGCAGATCAGGGCGGCGAGCTGAGATATTAATTTTGGCTTTGTCTGCGTCAGGCAATAGGGACATCGACCGGGAATTTATCCTCCCGGTCGTGTCTCTATCAGCCTGTTTTTATGAGGAAAATACAGTAACAGTCCGGAAAGGGCCATTTGAAAAGCGGCATTGTTTTGACCGGCGGAAATGGCGAATGATATGTGCAGGCGTGTTTTAAGCCATCTGTTTGGACCGGCTGAACTGTTAAGAGATAGAAAAATAGATGGGCCGGAGGTAACGTATGGGAAAATATGCGGTAAAGAGAATATTGCTGATGATGATGACTTTATTGATCATCACATTTATGTGTTTTGTATTGATCAGGATGCTCCCGCCGGCGGAGCTGCCGATAGAAGATCCTCACAGCGCGGTTATTTTGGCCCGCAGAGAGGCAGCCGGATATAATAAGCCCTATTTGGTTCAGTTTGGAATTTTCTTAAAGAATATTTTCACCAAATGGGACTGGGGTGTCAGTGACGTACTTTATTTTGGGCGGGATGTGACTACGATTTTTGTAACGAAGCTTCCGGCCACAGTTGTTGTAAATCTATATTCCATTATTTTTGCAATTCCTTTGGGTGTGGGCTTGGGGATTTTCGCGGCGATCAAGAAAAATACCTGGATAGACCACACAATCTCAACCCTGACTATGGTGTGCATATCCGTACCTTCTTTCGTATATGCGTTTATTATACAATATTTCCTGTCATATAAACTGGGGTGGCTGCCCTTTCTGATGAAAGGCGGGACGGACTATTTTTCCTTCAGTATGTTTGTCAGTATGCTGCCTGCGATCATGTCCCTGGGAATGGGGGTTGTGGCGGGCTTTACCCGTACCACTCGGGCGGAGCTGACAGAGGTGTTGACCAGTGAATTTATGCTGCTGGCCAGAACGAAAGGACTGACCAAGACCCAGGCTACCGTTCGTCATGCGCTTAAAAACTGTATGGTAGTGGTGCTGCCTTCTATTTTTGCCGAGTTTATCAGTATCATGAGCGGTTCCCTGATCATAGAAGGGATTTTTTCCGTTCCGGGTGTGGGCGGTTTGTCCCTGAACGCCATCAACGGCAGGGACTATCCCATCTTTACCATGGTGACTGTGTTCTATACCACGATTGGTCTGCTGGCAAGTATTGTAATAGATATCAGTTACGGCTTTATTGACCCCCGCATTAGAATGGGCTCAAAGAAATAAGGAGACTGCTATGGAGAAGAATAGAAAGACGGAAAATATCCCCAGGGAAAAATTTGAATTTGCCCAGTTAAATGAAAATATACATGACCAGAAGTTTGATACAAAGGCAAAGGGATTTTTTGCGGATGCCATGATCCGCTTTAAAAAGAACAAGTCTTCCGTGGCGGCTGCCTATATCCTGCTGTTTCTGGTAATTTTTGCCGTTGTTTCCCCGTTTATCTCGCCTAATAACCTGGATAATCGGGACAAGGAATATGTAAGCTTTCCGCCCTATGTGAGGGCGTTGGCTGATTTGGGGATAGGGCTGTTTGACGGCAGGGGAACCCATGCCAGCCAGAATGAGGCGCAGTGTAATTATTGGAGAGCCATCGGGGAGGAGACCGGATATCAGCCTTTGATTAAGGTTTTGGATACGGTGAAGACCGTGTCAAAGTACAGAGGAGAGGAGCGAATCTCCTATACCTACAAGATTGCCACGAACAGATATTATGAGAAGGGTGTGGTGTACAGGGTATTGTCTTATGAGGAATTTAACAAGATTCAGGATTGGCAGAATGAAACGGGACTCCAGGTGATTTATCCCTATGTGGAGCCTTCTGCCATCAGTGAAATCACCGACGATCCAAATCTGTGGTATCAGGTGGATTCCAGAGGAACGGCGATTCTGGACGCCAACGGTAATTTTGTTCCAGT
Source organism: uncultured Acetatifactor sp. (assembly GCA_910578185.1). GTDB lineage: Bacteria > Bacillota > Clostridia > Lachnospirales > Lachnospiraceae > Acetatifactor. Next base: position 77,573 of record CAJTPN010000012.1, on the reverse strand, counting down.
TTATTCCACCAATTCGGAGATAGAAGGCACCCCCTATTACAGCATCAGAATTCCCGGAGATGACGGAAGCTATATTTACAGTGTGCGCAGATCCGGTGCGGTACAGGCGCGAATCTGCTATTATAATTATTATACTTACCTTAACGGTCGTGAGCCCATGTATATATTCGGGACAAATGCCATGGGACAGGATCTGTTCTACGCTATTGGTATCGGCGCAAGATTTTCACTTGTTTTTGCGGTGATTGTCTCTGCCATCAACCTTACCATCGGCGCCATTTACGGCGCGATTCAGGGATATTACGGCGGTGCCGTGGATATGGCACTGGATCGATTTGCGGATATTTGTTCCGGAATTCCCATGATCGTAGTAACCACATTGTTTCAGCTGCACCTGGCGGCTAAGGTAGGAACGGTGGGAGCCTTTCTTTTTGCCTTTGTCATGACGGGGTGGATTGGCATGAGCGGTCTGGTGAGAAAGCAGTTTTATCGTTTTAAGGGACAGGAATTTGTCTATGCGGCAAGGACGCTGGGAGCTTCCGATGGCCGGTTAATGTTTAGACATATATTTCCCAATGCCATGGGCACCATTATCACGCGATGCGCGTTGGTTATCCCTTCGGTTATTCTTTCCGAGACTACGCTGACTTATCTGGGAATCGTAAACTTAAGCGAGTTTGCAGGCACCAGCCTCGGTACGTTGCTGTCAATGGCCAGGGCTTCCATAACCACATCGCCCCATGCAATGTTTTATCCGTCGCTCTACTTTGCATTGCTGCTGATTTCCTTTAATTTGTTCGGCAATGGCCTGCGCGATGCGTTTAACCCTTCAACGAGAGGAGTGGAGGATTGAGATGGAAAATGTAGAAAACAAATTAGCGGTTAGAAATCTTACCATATCCTTCCGTACGACAAATGGCCGTGTTCAGGCGGTGCGGGGGATTAATTTTGACCTTGCAAAGGGAGAAACGCTTGCTATCGTGGGAGAATCCGGGTCAGGAAAGTCCGTCACCAGCAAGGCAATATTGGGTATTCTTGCGGGCAATGCCATGATAGAAGCAGGGGAGATCATCTATGACGGCAAGGATCTGATGAAGCTCTCGGAAGAGGAATTTCACAGGATTCGCGGCGACAAGATTGCCATGATCTTTCAGGATCCCATGTCAAGCTTAAATCCCATTGTCAGGATAGGACGTCAGTTGACGGAGGCAATGATTCTGAAGGGAAAGGCTCGTCAGAGAGAGAGCAGGGAATGCTTCAACGAGTATCTGAAAAATCTGAAGCTGCATATGATCAGTGCGATTGCAGGAGACAGTACGAAAGAAGGATATTCTAAGGAAACGGCAGATGCTATTACCCAAAAATGCCAGGATTTTGACAAATTTGAGTATAAGCACCTGGACTTGGAGGCGGCCTACCGCACAGCTTACGAAGCTGCGACGGAAGCGGTTGACGATATCAAAGAGCTTGTGTTTGAAATGGAGAAAAATGCGGTAAAAGATGCGATTTACCGTATCAGGGAAATTGCCAAAATGGCGAAAATGTCCGTTCAGGAATATGTGGTCAAAGAGGACGGGGAGAAGCTGCAGGCTCTGGCAGCCCAGCTTGGCAAGGACGCCCAGAGGGTGAAAAAGGCAGACGGCAATTATGACGATGTGATCGGCAGATTGAATGAGGTGAGGGAAATTCTGGAAAAGGCTATTGCTTTGCCGGAACCCAATTTTTTCTGTATGGGGTATTATGTTGCCTTCAGTGGAAAAGAGCTGCCTGTGATGAGCGATGTGAATCAGTTGAATGTATTCTTACATCAATATCTGGATGATAATTTTATGCTGGACTTTATTGCGGATGCCAAGAAGGGTATGATGCATGCGGCCGAGGTTTCTTATGAGAAAAAGAAAGAGGCCATCGCAGCTTTAAAGGAACAGCTTCCTGTATTCGAAAAAGAAGAGTTAAACGCCGAGGCGTGCCGTGCGTCCGAGAAGATATTGATCGAGAAGATCAACGCCACCATCAATAAACTGGAAATAATCAAGGATAATGTGACATATACCTTCCCCGGCAGGTTAAAGGGTGAGATTGACAGATATTTTTCTTCCATAATCAAGAATAAAGAAGAACAGAAGCGCTACGAGAAAGCAAAGGCAAAATATGACGGTCTGGTGAGTCGTGGCAGGACGCCTGAATGGAAAGTGGTGGAGGCCAAGATTGTGGATCTGGAAGAGGTCAGAGCCGATATCTGCCGCCAGATCGAGCGCATGATAAAGCATTTTGAGGATTCACTTGCCCAAAGAGACAACAGGGATTATGACAAAGAGACGGTGGCGGCAATCGATTACTTGAAAGAAAATGCTTCTGCCGTGGTGAATAAGGTGACAAAGCAGGTGGCGAAGGCGAAGGCCATCAAACTGATGGAAGAGGTGGGCATTGCCGAGCCGAGAAAGCGTTTCAGGCAATATCCCTTTGAGTTTTCCGGAGGAATGCGTCAGCGAATTGTGATTGCCATTGCATTGGCTGCCAATCCGGATATTTTGATCTGTGACGAGCCTACCACGGCGTTGGATGTGACCATTCAGGCTCAGATTTTGGAGCTGATTAACAAGCTAAAGGAGGAAAGGCATCTTTCCGTTATTTTCATTACCCATGACCTTGGCGTTGTGGCAAATATGGCTGACCGTATTGCCGTAATGTATGCAGGCAAGGTGGTGGAATATGGTACGGTGGAGGACGTCTTCTACCATGCCGCGCACCCGTATACCTGGGCCCTTCTGTCTTCCATGCCCGATCTGGATACCAATGAGAAGCTGGAAGCGATTCCGGGAACCCCCCCCAATATGATTTATCCTCCTGTGGGGGATGCGTTTGCGCCGCGAAATAAGTATGCCTTAAAGATTGACTTTGAGAAACAGCCGCCCATGTTCCAAATTACGGATACTCATTATGCGGCAACCTGGCTGCTTCATCCGGACGCACCTAAGGTGGAGATGCCAAAGGTGATTATGGACAGGATCGCCCGTATGCAGCAAAAGAGGGAGGAGGAAGAAGATGCAGAATAATCATATGGATTCCGAAGTGTTGCTGAAAGTGGAGCATCTCTGCCAGTATTTTCCCATGGGAGGTTCGGAGCTTAAGGCGGTGGACGATGTCAATTTTGAGATAAAAAAGGGAGAGGTATTCGGGTTGGTGGGCGAGTCCGGATGTGGTAAAACTACCACAGGCCGTTCCATTATAAAGCTTTATGATATCACCTCTGGAAATGTTTATTTTAAGGGCATTCGTATAGCTGCGGGAAAGAGATCCTATTTGGACGCCATTTCCAAAGCGAAGGAATCTTACAAGGAAAAGATAGCGGCTGCAGCAAGCGATGAAGAAAAACAGAGATTAAAAAAAGAACTTGCGGGAATTATAGAGGACAATAAGAAAAAGATCAAAGAAGCTGAATATGACCAGAAAAATTGCGACAAGGAATATTCCGATGAGCTGGTAAAGAAGCTTCAGGAGAAGTATCCGCCCATGATTGAGAAGGCGCAGGGTGGGGAGAAACAAAAACTGAGCGCGGAATACAAAGCGGAGCTGTACAAGGCCAAGCGTACCAAGCTGGTTACGCAGATTCAAATGATTTTCCAGGATCCCATCGCCTCTCTCGACCCAAGAATGACAATCAGGGATATCATTGCCGAGGGTCTTGTGATACAGGGGGAGAAAAATAAACAAGTTATTGATCAAAAAGTATTTGAAATGCTGGAGCTGGTGGGGTTGGTGCGGGAACATGCGGGCAGGTATCCACATGAATTTTCCGGCGGTCAGAGACAGCGTATCGGTGTGGCGCGTTCCGTAATCATGAATCCGGATCTGATTATCGCTGATGAGCCGGTATCTGCTCTGGACGTATCCATACAGGCACAGGTGATCAATCTGCTGAACGATCTGCGCAAAAGTCTGGGATTAACCATACTGTTTATAGCCCATGATCTCTCGGTGGTAAAGTATTTTTCGGACAGAATCGGGGTAATGTACTTTGGAAAAATGGTAGAGCTGGCCTCTTCCGAGGAGCTGTTTTTAAATCCGCTTCATCCCTATACAAAGTCGCTTTTATCCGCAATTCCCCTTCCGGATCCGATCTATGAGAAAAAGCGCAAAAGAATCAGCTATAATCCTTTGGTGGAACATGATTATTCCGTGGATAAGCCTTCTTTCCGGGAGGTAAAACCGGGTCATTTTGTACAGTGCAATGAATCCGAGTACGAAAAATATTTGAGTATATTAAAGTAATGAGGTATTGGATGGGCAGTAGGCGTATTTTCCGGTACGTGATAAGTGTCGGTATTGCCGTGGCAGTCTTTTTGGCAGGCGCATTTTCTCAGGGTCTGTTTCATGAGACGAACAGGACGGATTTTTTCGGGACACTTTCAGACTGTTTCCTGTTTCCAGCGGTTTTGTTAGGCGGAATCGGCGCGTTGAGCTGGATTGCGCAAACGGGAACTTTTGATATGTTAGGCTACGGATTTTCCGTGATCTTTGGGAGGATGATACACCCGGGAAAGATTGCGGAGAGCTATTATGAGTATAAGGTCAGGAAAGGGGAGGAGCAGTCGGGATGGCTGAAGCACTTTCTGGTGGTGGGACTGATCTGCTTTGCGGCAAGTATTGTCTGTCTTATCTTTTATGAGCTGTTATGAATTATTTTCACAGGTTGTAACGGTTCGGGAAGCTTACCGAACTGTTACAGCAGTATTTCCATAGGGCGGGTGCCTTTAAATTTTTGCTTGCCTTTTTTGTATAAATATGGTAAGATGAGACGTGCGTGACGTTAGGAGGTGTTAAAAATGGAAGTATTGAGAATTGTTCTCACAATTTTTTTCATAATAGTTTGTGTGGCGCTTGTAGTGTTGGTATTAATGCAGGAAGGTAAGTCGGCAGGATTGGGAGCCATCAGCGGTGCGGCGGATACTTATTGGGGAAAGAACAAGGGACGTTCCATGGAAGGTCTTTTGGTAAAGATTACCAAGGTATTGGCGGTATTGTTTATGGTTCTTGCGGCGATACTGAATTTGACCGTATTTTAAATTGCTTAAGAAAGACACTCTTGTTAGACTACAGGGGTGTCTTTTCGTATGTAGCGGGTAAATGTTTGGAAGATCTGGGATGAAACGAAACGATCGGACAAAGGATCGGGACTTTTGAATATTTTATTATTGAGAATCAGGAGAATTATGGATATTAAAGATAAAAAAGAAAGAAAAAAGATGATATGTGATTTGGTGAGGGACCCTATTTATGTTCCCATGAAAGAAAAGGAACTGGCCGCATTTCTTCAGGTGGCAAAAGAGGACAGAGAAGAATTGCGGACAATATTGGGGGAATTGCTGGTAGAAGGGGAATTGATGCTTACTGCCAAAGGAAAATATGTGAAGTCCAACGGAAACGTTCTGACGGGAACCTTTATTTCCAATGCGAAGGGTTTTGGATTTGTGGAAATAGAAGGACGTGATGCGGACTTGTATATTCCGGAGGATAAGGTTGGAGGGGCGTACCATAAGGATACAGTGGAAGTGGCACTGCTTTCTTCCGCCTCAGGAAAACGCCAGGAGGCTCAGGTGATTAGAATTATTGCCCGGGGAATCACGCAGGTAGTTGGAACTTACGAGCGTTCTAGGGAGAACTATAGTTTTGTGATTCCGGACAATACCAAATTGCCTCAGGATATTTTTGTCCCCAGAGAACGCTCTAAGGGCGCCGTGAGCGGGCATAAGGTTGTGGTGGAAATCACGGACTACGGTTCGGATCAAAATGCACCAGAAGGGAAAGTAGTGGAGATCCTGGGACATGTCAATGATCCTGGGGTGGATATCATGTCTATTGTGCGCAGCTATGAGCTGCCTGTGGAATTTCCGGAGAAGGTAATGAATCAGGCGGGGCGGATTTATCAGACGGTTTCGGAAGCCGATATGGCGGGCCGCAGGGATCTGCGCCATGTGGTCATGGTGACCATTGATGGAGAAGACGCTAAAGATTTGGATGATGCGGTCAGCGTTACCTTCGACGGTGAAAAGTACTGTCTGGGGGTCCATATTGCGGATGTCACCAATTATGTACAGGAAAATTCCGCTCTGGACAGGGAGGCGTTAAAGAGAGGAACCAGCGTATATTTGGTGGACAGAGTGATTCCAATGCTTCCCCATGCGCTCTCTAACGGAATCTGTTCCCTGAATGAAGGGGTGGACAGACTTGCCTTAAGCTGTCTGATGACAATCGGGAAAAACGGTGAGATGATAGATTACGATATCTGTGAATCCGTGATTCGGGTCAATAAGCGTATGTCTTATACTGCAGTGAAAAAAATGCTGGAAGATGAAACCCTTGTGGAAAAGGAGCCGGATTTCATGCAGTATGAAAATCTGCTGCCCATGTTTCGGGAGATGAGGGATCTGGCGGCGATTCTGCGCCAACAGAGACGCAAAAGGGGTTCCATTGATTTCGATTTTCCGGAGTGCAAGATATTGTTGGACAAAAAAGGACATCCGGTGGATATTATGCCCTATGAACGAAATGTGGCAACTGATATCATAGAAGACTTTATGTTGGCGGCCAATGAGACGATTGCGCAGCACTTTTATTGGATGGAATTGCCCTTTGTATACCGGGTTCACGATGTGCCTGACGGAGAACGGATTCAGAAATTGATGGCTTTTATCAATAATTTTGGCTATTATATGAAGTTTGGACATAGTGTGGGCAAGACGGGAAGGAAGGCAGTCAATGAGGAAATCCATCCCAAGGAGATTCAAAAGCTGCTGGCGAAAATCGCAGGCACGCCTGAGGAACCAATGATCAGCCGATTGGCGCTCAGAAGCATGAAACAGGCCAAATACAGTGTGGAGTGTACGGGACATTTTGGATTGGCGTGCGGATATTATTGCCATTTTACTTCTCCAATTCGTAGATATCCTGACTTGCAGATTCATAGAATTATTAAGGAACAATTACGGGGCAGACTCGGTGAAGAGCGAATAAGCCATTATAAAAGTATTCTGCCGGAGGTAGCCAAACATTCCTCCGATACGGAACGACGTGCGGATGAAGCGGAACGGGAGACTGATAAACTGAAAAAGGTGGAATATATGGAAGGACATTTGGGCGAGACCTTCCAGGGAGTGATCTCCGGCATTACCAGCTGGGGTATCTATGTGGAATTGCCAAACACAGTGGAGGGACTTGTACATGTCTCTAAACTTCCGGGAGACTACTTCTACTACAATGAGGCCGCTTATGAGATGGTAGGGGAAGCAACAGGCAAGAGCTATAAGCTTGGCATGCCCGTAAAGATCACTGTAGATGGCTGCGACCGATTCAGCAAGACAATCGACTTTGGAATGTTGGAAGTATGAAATATGAAATGAGTGTATCGAGTAGGCAGATACGGTACTGGAAAACAGTATCAGCCGGAAGGGACACCTGCGATAAGGGAAGACGCGAAAGCGGCATCCGTTATCGCACAGAAGAGGGTGTATCCTGTGGGCAGATACGGTACTGGAAAACAGTATCAGCCGGAAGGGACACCTGCGATAAGGGAAGACGCGAAAGCGGCATCCGTTATCGCACAGAAGAGGGTGTATCAAGTAGGCAGATACGGTACTGGAATGGAGGACAATCAAAATGGCACAAAATCAGGCGGCACAGAAGCTGATTGCCAACAATAAAAAGGCATATCACGAATATTTTATAGACGAGACCTACGAAGCAGGTGTGGAGTTGCATGGAACGGAAGTGAAGTCCATGCGTATGGGAAAATGCAGTATTAAGGAATCTTTTGTCCGTATTGAAAACGGTGAAGTATTCGTCTATGGTATGCATGTCAGTCCCTATGAAAAGGGAAATATATTTAATAAGGATCCGTTAAGGGTGAAAAAACTGTTGATGCACAGATATGAGATCAGTAAGCTTGCAGGTAAGGTGGCCGAAAAAGGATATACTCTTGTGCCATTGCAGGTTTATTTTAAAAATGGAAGGGTTAAAGCGGAAATCGGTCTGGCAAGAGGAAAGAAACTTTACGATAAAAGGCAGGATATAGCCAAAAAAGACCAGAGAAGAGAGACGGAAAGGGACTTTAAGATAAAAAACTTGTAAACAGCATTGACAGCGGTAATGGAAACGCATATACTGATAAAGGATAAATTATTTGGGGTAGTAAAGGTTTCGACAGGGGTCTTGCAGCTGGAGAAGCTATCCGTTGCGACACGTTAATCGCAAATCTAAACTAAACGCTGAAGATAATACTCAGTATGCACTTGCAGCTTAGTTAATCTAAGCTGTGGGTGACGCCGTCTGAAGGCGGCTTGTCCGCTCCGGGGCACTCACACTTCGGAAGTCGGGCATCGACTATGTGGGAAACGACGCATGTTAAGCTTTGCGCATGCGGGCGTAGAATGAAGCTACTGAATCCGACAGGTTGTTCGTTGGCTGCCGGAGGAGGGAACAGGCGGAAGAAAGATCCGCCGGGATAACGAACTATGATAGTAGAAGGACAGGGAATGGGCTTTTGGACACGGGTTCGACTCCCGTCTACTCCACTCATGGGAATGCTTGAAAATGTGATGTTTTCAAGCATTCTTTTTTCAGGAAATACAATCCTAACGGATCATGATTTTATTGTTGTGAAACTACCCTGGTAGTGCTGACAAAGCCTTACTGTTACACAAATAATGTCAAGAGATAATAGAGAAGTTTTTTATGAAAAAAATGAGAACCGTAGTTATCCGTCTCCGTGTCAAGGAAAAAAAGCTTGCGGGATATGGTAATTCATGTTAAGATGCATGAATGGACAATGAAAATGTTTCCGAAATTATGCCTGTCTCCGGTGAGGGAGGTTTCTGTAAGATGCGGGAACGAATCTGTTAGGATAATCAGGAGGATATCTTGTGGAGAAGATGATTAAAGTAACCGGGAAGGGTAAGATATCGGTAAGGCCGGATAGGATCCGCTTAGTGATACATTTAAAGGATAGCAGGAAGAATTATGAGGAGACCTTGCAGCAGTCTGCCGTGCAGGTGGAAGCTTTGCGGGACAGTTTTGTGAAATTGGGGTTTGAGGGGACTGCGTTAAAGACAACATTTTTTCATATCAGCGCAAAATATGAAAATGTGCAAGCGATGGACAAATCCTGGAAGAGGAAATTTAAGGGATATGAATTCCGCCATGATTTAAAACTGGAATTTGATATTGATAATAAAAAGCTGGGCAAAATACTGTATGTTCTGGCACATAATCCCTCGGATCCGGAATTCCAGATCACTTATACGGTGAAAGATGCAGAAGGTGCGAAAAATCTTCTGCTGAAAAAGGCGGTTGAGGATTCTAAAGGAAAAGCAGAGATACTTGCACAGGCGGCGGGAGTGAGTCTCGGGGAGGTCGTCACAATCGATTATTCCTGGGAGGAAATAGAATTGGTGGCCAGCCCCTTGAACAGGATGGCGGAGGCCTGCAGGGGGATCACAATGTCAGGGGATGAAGATGACGCTTACGACATGAATGTGGAACCGGACGATATTGAAGTATCGGATCATGTGACGGTAATTTGGGCTATCAGGCAGATGTGATTGGGTTAAGGCATTCGGCGGAGCAAAGAAACATTAATGGGAGGCAATTATGGAGATCAGGCGGGGATGCAGAGGGGATTTGCCGCAAATTCACGCACTGCTTTGCCAGGTACTGACAGTACATCATCAGGGCAGACCGGATCTTTTTAAAAGCAATGCGTTAAAGTATACGGATGAGGAACTTTTGGAAATACTTGAGGATGATACAAGGCCCGTATTTGTGGCGGTGGAGGAAGACGGCAGTGTGTCCGGATATGCTTTTTGCATGATAATAAGGCATTTAAATCATAATATATTGACGGATATTAAAACGCTTTATATTGATGATCTATGTGTGGACGAGCACAGGAGAGGGCGGCATATAGGCAGGCAGATTTACGACTATGTGCTGGATTATGCCAGAAAGTCAGAGTGTTATAATGTGACTTTGAATGTATGGGAGTGCAATTCCGGGGCAAAGAAGTTTTACGAAAGGTGCGGGATGCTTCCTCAGAAGACAGGGATGGAAATTTTGCTCTGACAGTGGATGGGCAGTTCGAAACGGACATTGGAACAAATGGAAAGAGAGAAAACGAAAAAATGAGTGAATTGAGACAAATGGAGTTTAAGAAAAAAACGGAAGGCTTGGAAGTAGGAGGAATGGAGACGGAAATAGGGGAGGATATTGTACAGGATACAGATACGCTTGCATTGATTGAGGAGCTTTTGGACGAGAGGATTGTGCGTGCGGTGAGGGAGATGGGATTTGAGAAGCTTACACCGATTCAGGAACAGTCCATTCCTTTTCTGCTCAAGGGGGAGGATATTATCGGCCAGGCCCAGACGGGGACGGGAAAGACGGCTGCCTTTGGCATACCTGCGCTGCAAAAGATTGATCCCGAATCCAGGAAACTGCAGGTAATTGTACTTTGTCCTACAAGAGAGCTGGCAATGCAGGCAGCGGAGGAAATTCGCAGGATTGCCAAGTATATGCATGGGATTAAGGTGCTTGCGGTGTATGGAGGACAAGAGATCAGTAAGCAGATCAGGGGATTGCATGGTGTGCAGATCATTGTGGGGACTCCTGGCCGCGTCATGGATCATATGCGGCGCAATACCTTGAAGCTGGATGACGTGAGGATGGTGGTGCTGGATGAGGCCGATGAGATGTTGAATATGGGTTTTCGGGAAGATATGGAGCTTATTTTGGGGCAAATTCCCAATGAACATCAGACCGCGCTGTTTTCCGCTACCATGCCAAAGCCCATTCTGGATATTACCAGCCAATTTCAGAAGAATGCAAGAATGGTGAGAGTGGCTGCAAAAGAGCTGACCATTCCCTTGGTATCCCAGAAATATTACAAGGTGAAACGCCAGGATAAGGATGCGGCGTGCATCCGTCTGCTGGAATATTATCAGCCTAAGCTTTGCCTGATATTCTGTAACACCAAGGTCAAGGTGGACGAGCTGGCGGAGGTATTGAAAAAGGCCGGATTTCGGGCGGAGGGACTTCACGGCGATATGTCCCAGCATCAAAGGGACGTGGCAATGGGACGTTTCAGGCATAATAGTACCAATATTTTGATTGCCACGGATGTGGCGGCCAGAGGAATTGACGTGGACAATGTGGAGGTGGTCATCAACTATGATATCCCTCAGGACATTGAATATTATGTGCATCGTATCGGAAGGACGGGGCGGGCGGGCAAGACGGGACAGTCATTTACCTTTGCCAGTGCCAGAGAGCTTTATCGTATCCGTGAGATCGAGAGAATCTGTCGTACCGAAATTGAGGAGATGAAACTGCCAGGGGCGGCTAAGGTTCTGAGATCAAAGGCATATAAATATCTGGAAACCGCATGGGAGCTGCATGAACATGAAGATATGGCCCTGATGAAGAAGTATCTGCAAAAGAAGATGGATCTGGAGGGCTGTGATGCCATGGAACTGGCAGCAGCAATGCTGAAGTATCAGATTGGGGACAAGGGACCTGAGATCGAAGCCGATGACGAAGAGGTGAGAGGCGGTCGTTTTGGCGATAGGCGGGATCGCTTTGGCCGAAGGAGAAACGACAGAGGCGGAAGAAGAGAAGAAGGTGCAGAAGAAGGGCGTAGAAGCCGTCGTGGAGATCGTGAGGAAGAGCGAGGAAATCGCCGTCGCCCGGACCGTGAGGAGCGGGGAAATCGCCGCCGCTTGGACCGTGAGGAAGAGCGTGGAAGTCGCCGCCGCCCGGACCGTGAGGAAGAGCGGGGAAATCGCCGCCGCCCGGACCGTGAGGAAGAGCGTGGAAGTCGCCGTCGTTTGGATCGTGAGGAAGAACGGGGAAGCCGTCGTGGAAACCGAGAGGATGAAAACGCAGGCCGTGTGAACTCCAGAAAACATGACCGTGAGGGAAGTGAAAAGGGATTGGCTTTTTCGTTTCCCAAAAAGAAGAAAAAGTGAGGCTGATTAGACATGAGAGTTGGAATCGGATATGATGTCCACAGGCTTGTTGAAAACCGAGAGCTTATTATGGGCGGTGTGATGATTCCTTATGAAAAAGGACTTCTGGGACATTCCGATGCAGACGTGCTTCTCCATGCAATTATGGATGCCCTTTTGGGAGCGGCTGCATTGGGGGATATCGGTAAGCATTTTCCTGACAGTGATCCGGCTTATAAGGGGATTTCGTCCATGATACTATTGGAAAAGGTGGGAAAGCTTCTGGAGGGAAAGGGCTTTCTGATTGAAAATATCGATGCCACAATTATTGCTCAGGCCCCCAAAATGCGGCCGTATATAGATACCATGAGGGGGAATGTGGCAAGGGCGCTGGAACTCCAGGAGGAATATGTAAATGTAAAGGCTACTACCGAGGAAGGTTTGGGATTTACGGGAGCCGGTGAAGGAATTGCGGCACAGGCGGTCTGTCTTCTGACCAGCCCGTTTGACTTGACGGCAGGACAGGTGGCGGGAGAATGTGGAAGCTGCGGCGGATGCAGGGGAAAATTTTGAAATATGGTTGACAAACGGAAAGTTTTTGCATATTCTGTTTAATAAGTAAATATGAGAATGCTGGGAACGGGGAGAGTACTTTTTTGGAAGGTGACAGAGAGGGATTGTGGAAGATGCTGGAAACAGTCCTCACCGGAGAAAAGGGAAGTGCATCCGGGAGCAGGTCTGCTGAAGGGCCGTCTGTTATGACGGAGGATAGGCAGATTCGTGGGCGTGCGTTAAACGTGTTAAGGGAAGGGCGAGAGCCCTTAAGTAGAGTGGAACCGCGGATGAATTCGTCTCTAAAGGATGGATTTGGCTGCGGTTTTATTGTTTTTCAATTGACTGGATTACAAGTCAGGTGAAATCACGAAAGCGCACGTGAGCAGGTCAGATATCCGGAAGCATGGCAGCTGACATTAGCAGTTTGATAAGCTGGAGGTTTAAACAGTTCCGAAACGAAAGCACCCGATGGGCGGGTGCTGCAGTGCACATTGCGCCAAAGGCGCAAGACGAAACTTATAAGCAGGAGGTTTCACTTGGGAATCATCAAAAATATTAGGGAGGAGATCAGAGTAATCCGGGAACGTGATCCTGCAATTCACTCCTCCATGGAGGTTTTTTTATATCCCAGTTTTAAGGTAATGCTTCATTATCGGTTGGCACATCGTCTTTATGAAAAAAATCATTTTTTTCTGGCCAGGTGGGTCTCCCAGCGAGGTGTCCGAAAGACAGGAATTGAAATTCACCCCGGAGCGAAGATCGGAAAAGGTTTTTTTATTGATCACGGAAACGGAGTGATTATCGGCGAAACCACCGAAATAGGGGATAACGTGACAATGTATCAGGGTGTTACGCTGGGAGGAACGGGCAAGGAACATGGGAAACGGCATCCTACCATAGGGGATAATGTGATGATCAGTGCCGGTGCAAAGGTTTTGGGCTCCTTTACAATCGGTGCCAATTCCAAGATCGGTGCGGGGAGCGTGGTCTTAAGCGAGGTACCGCCCGGCTCCACTGTAGTGGGAGTACCTGGGCGTGTGGTAAAGCGCAATAATACAGCGCTGCCGCGGGAAACCATGATTCAAAATGATCTTCCGGATCCGGTCAGGGAAGATATAGCAGGATTGCAGCGAGCCAATTCCCAGTTGGTGAATCGGGTACTGGAACTGGAGCGGCAGATAAAACAGTTGGAAGAAAAGATATCGGAGCAGACTTAGGTTTTGACTCCCCTGGCGGCATGACCGGAAGTGTGAATCGTTTTCAAAGGAGGATAAAATCATGGAAAATAAAATGTTTTTTTACAATACGGCATCTAAGAGGCTGGAGCGGTTTGTGCCGAAGCAGGATGGAAAAGTAGCAATGTACACCTGTGGACCGACAGTATATCACTATGCGCATATTGGGAATCTGAGAAGTTATATTATGGAGGATGTGTTGGAAAAAACACTTCGCTATATAGGATATGACGTAAAGCGTGTGATGAATATCACTGATGTGGGGCATCTTTCCAGCGATGCGGATACCGGTGAGGATAAGATGCTCAAGGGGGCGAAACGGGAGCATAAGACCGTTATGGAGATTGCCGGATTCTACACGGATGCTTTTTTTGATGACTGCGGGAAACTGAATATTAAAAGGCCTGATGTGGTGGAGCCTGCTACAAACTGTATCAATGATTTTATCCGTGTCATTCGAAGGCTGCTGGAAAAGGAATATGCCTATGAGAGCGGTGGGAACATTTATTTTGACACATCCAAACTGGATGAGTATTATGTCCTCTCCAATCAGAGTGAGAAAGAGCTGCTTGTGGGTGTGAGGGAGGATGTGGAGGAGGATGGAAACAAGAAGAACAAAAGTGATTTTGTGCTGTGGTTCACCAAGTCCAAGTTTGACGACCAGGAGTTGAAATGGGAGAGTCCATGGGGGCTTGGGTACCCAGGCTGGCATATTGAGTGTTCCTGTATCAGTATGAAGCACTTGGGCGAGTATCTGGATCTTCACTGTGGGGGTGTGGATAATATATTCCCCCATCATACCAACGAGATCGCGCAGAGCGAGGCGTATCTGGGACATGAGTGGTGTAAGTACTGGTTTCATGTAAACCACTTAAACGATGAGTCAGGAAAAATGAGCAAATCCAACGGGGATTTTCTCACAGTGGCGCTTTTGGAATCCAAGGGATATGAACCGCTGGCATACAGACTTTTCTGCCTTCAGTCCCATTACCGCAAACCGCTAAAGTTTACCTATGAAGCGCTTGACAATATGGAAGCGGCATATGAAAAGCTTACGAAACGAATCGGCGCACTGGAAAAGGAAGGCGAGATTGACGAGGCTAAATTTGTTGAGTATCGGGAACGGTTTGAAACGGCGCTCTGTGATGATCTGAATTCCTCCATGGCCGTTACGGTGTTGTATGATATGTTAAAAGATGGCATGTCGGATGCCACAAAGTATGCGCTTGCGGAAAGTTTTGATCAGGTACTTTCTCTTGGGCTCCTCACCGCCCATGCGGCAAAAGCGGCCGGACAGGAGGTGGACGCGGAAGAGGAGCGCTATATTCTGGCGAAAATTGAGGAGAGAAAGGCGGCAAAAAAGGAGAAGAACTTTGCCAGGGCGGATGAAATCAGGGCGGAGCTTCTGGAAAAGGGAATTGTCCTGGAAGATACCCGGGAGGGCGTAAAATGGAAGAAAAGCAATTCATAACGGGAGAGCCTTCCATAGAAAAAGGGCCATCCATGGAAAAAGAGCCTTCCATAGAAAAAGAGCCTTCCACGGAAGAAGGGCTGGCTTTGGAAATTTACGGGATTTTTTATGAGGGGGAAAGGGAAGGAAAGTATTTCCGAGATATTCGGACCTATTCCCCTCTCACGCTTGCCTATGTGGGGGATGGGATCTATGATCTGATCATACGAACCATGGTGGTGGAGCGTGCGAACCGTCCTGCCAACGATTTACACAGGCTTACAATCAGATATGTCAGCGCCAATGCACAGTCTAAAATCGTAAGGGAGCTGATAAAAGACTTTACGGAGGAAGAACAATCGGTTTATCGCCGGGGAAAAAATTCCAAGCCTCACACTACGGCGAAGAATGCCAGCGTTGCGGATTACATGCGCGCTACAGGCTTTGAAGCGGTATTGGGATACCTGTATTTGACAGGGAGAATGCAGAGGGTGCTGGAATTGGTGAAAAAAGGTGTTTTTGTGGTGGACGGGAAGGGTGGGAATAGCTGTTTATCGGAGCCCACCCATGGAGCGGGAGCCGGCGCCGTTGAAAATGGTGAGAAATTTGGTTGATGGGGATATGGGAGGCACATTCCTGGAGACCCAGGCTGACCGGTAGGGAACGGCGCTGGGAGAAGAGGAGAGGGTTGAACGGAGAATGATTATACAGGCTGGCGACACGCCGGAACAAGGAGAGGGCAATGGAATACGAAGAATTAACCATAGAGGGTAGAAATGCGGTGATCGAGGCATTTAGGTCGGGGAAGACCATAGACAAGCTGTATTTGCTGGAAGGCTGTCAAGACGGGCCTGTCATGACCATTAAGAGGGAAGCCAAAAAGTGTGATACCCTTGTGAAATATGTCACCAGGGAACGGCTGAACCAGCTTTCCCAGACAGGGAAGCATCAGGGCGTCATCGCGGTTGCAGCGGCGTACGAATATGCCTCGGTGGATGATATGCTGCGGGCGGCAAAGGAAAAAGGAGAGCCGCCGTTTTTGTTTTTGCTTGACAATATAGAAGATCCTCATAATTTGGGCGCAATCATCAGAACGGCAAATCTGGTGGGAGGTCATGGGGTTATCATACCCAGGAACAGGGCGGTTGGTTTGACGGCTACGGTGGCCAAAGCCTCCGCAGGGGCGCTGAATTATACCCCTGTGGCAAAGGTAACGAATCTTGCAAAGACCATAGAGGATCTGAAGAAAGAAGGGTTATGGTTTGTCTGTGCCGATATGGGGGGAACACCCATGTATGAGCTGAATTTGAAAGGACCTATGGGACTTGTGATTGGAAGTGAGGGCGAAGGCGTTGGCAGGCTGGTGAAGGAAAAATGTGATATGACAGCGGCCATCCCGATGAAAGGGGATATTGATTCCCTGAATGCATCCGTGGCGGCAGGCGTACTGGCGTATGAGATTCTGCGGCAGAGGATGATGTGAGGAAAAGATGGCATGGCGGAAAGATACGGAAATTATGTACAATGCGGTGACGGAGAATTGATTGACCGTCTAAGACGCGGTGAAACAGGGATTATGGATTATATCTGTGAAAAGTATAAGAACCTGGTGCGCAGCAAGGCCAAGTCCATGTTTATACTGGGGGCGGACAACGAGGATCTGATCCAGGAAGGGATGATAGGTCTGTTTAAAGCGGTGAGAGATTATGACACTGGCAGGGATGCCAGCTTTTCCACCTTTGCGGAACTATGTATCAGCAGGCAGATGTATACGGCGGTACAGGCTTCCAGAAGACGAAAACATTTTCCGCTGAATACTTATGTATCCTTGGACAGCGAGAGCCCGGGGGACGACAGGGAAGGGGCGAATCTGGCGGAATTACTGGCGGACAGAGTGGAATTAAGTCCGGAGGAACGCTTTTTGGACAAGGAAAGAGTGGCATATTTGGAGAGAACCATAGAGGAGGAACTTAGCGAATTTGAAAAACAAGTATTGGACTTGTACATCACCGGTATGAGTTACAGTCAAATTGCCAGAGTACTGGGCAGGGATGAGAAGGCCACGGATAATGCGCTGCAGCGGCTGAAAGCAAAAATTAAAAAAATTTTATAAAACAGCCCAAGAAAATTTTAGAAAAAGTTTCAATTTTGGAAAGATCACTTCTATTGACAGGCAAAGCCAATGGGGAATATAATCAACAGGATAAAACGGCATCTGATCAATTCAGGCCGGGCTTTCCTGATCGGACGGCAGAATAGGAGCGGGTATGATTTCTGATTTTAGTGTAAAAAAGCCTTATACAGTGTTGGTGGGAGTGGTATTGGCAATTATCCTGGGAGTGGTTTCCTTTACCAGGATGACCGCCGACTTGCTGCCCAGTATCAGCCTTCCATATGTGATCGTGATGACCACTTATCCGGGAGCCAGTCCGGAGACAGTGGAGGAGGCGGTAACGCAGCCGGTGGAAGCGGCCATGGCTACCGTGAGTAATATCGAAAGTATCAGTTCCATATCTAATGAGAGTTATTCCATGGTAATTTTGGAGTTTGCGCAGACGGCGGATATGAATGCGGTATCACTGGAGATCAGAGAGAGTCTGGATCAAATCAAGAGTTACTGGAGTGATTCCATTGGGAATCCCATTATGATAAAGATGAATCCGGATATGCTGCCTGTGATGATTGCGGCTGTTGGCGTGGAGGGCATGGATTATGCCCAAATCAGTACATATGCGCAGGAATCAATTATTCCGGAGCTGGAAAGTATTGAGGGCGTTGCAAGTGTCAGCGCCACCGGTCTGCTGGAAGAGAGTGTGAATGTCATTATCCGGCAGGATAAGGTGGATGTGGTAAATGAAAAAATTTTTGCCGCTATTGATGAGAAAATGAAAGAGGCCCGGGAAGAAATAGAGGATGGGCGCCAGAAAATCGAAGACGGCAAAAAAGAACTTGCGGACGGCAAAAAGGAGCTTGAAGACGGCAAAAAGGAGGTGGAGGACGGCAGGGCCGAATTGGAAAACGGCAAAAAGGAACTGGCGGACAAAAAGGAAGAAACCATGCAGACGCTTGCGTCAACCAAAAAGGATCTGCTCACGGCAAAGGCGGATTTGGAAGCCACCAAGATGAATCTGACGGCGAATCTTACGACGGCGAAACAGCTAAGTGATGGAATTAATCAGATAAACGATCTAACAGATATTTTGATCAATGCACCGGAAAGATATCTGCGGGCGTGCCAGGCGGTAATATCCGCTGTTTCCGCAGGGGACGAGACTGCGGCGGAACAGGCCAGACAGGAGATACGGGAACTGAAGAGAGATTATATGGAAAGCGAGATTGTATCTCAGATGCGGGGGATTGACAGTCAGCTGGACGAATTGCTCAACAACCTGGAGCAGTTGGATTGGAGCGACAGCAATCAGTTCGTTTCCGTGACGGCTATGCTGACGATTCTGTCGCAGGGGGGATCCAATCAGATCGTGGCAAAGCGGGAGAATCTGGAGAATGCGTTGAATGCACTGACAAACGGTCTGGGACTGGACGCTTACGCCGGGATTGTGTATGAGACCATTCACACATTGGACGAGCAGCTTGCGCTGGTGGATGCAGGACTTGTGGAAGTGGAAAAG
Source organism: uncultured Acetatifactor sp. (assembly GCA_910578185.1). Taxonomy (GTDB): domain Bacteria; phylum Bacillota; class Clostridia; order Lachnospirales; family Lachnospiraceae; genus Acetatifactor. The sequence continues at coordinate 58,708 of CAJTPN010000012.1, read as the reverse complement.
GGGCAGATGGAGGCTGCGCTTGGCTTTGCGGAGGCAAGCACACAGATTGCGCTTGGCCAGCTGCAGTTGGAGTTGGCCGAAACGCAGCTTGACAGCGCACTGGAGCAGTTGAAGAGCGGAGAGGATCAGCTTAACGATGCTGAGGATCAGCTTGCCGATGGATTACAACAGTTGGAGGATTCAAAGGAGACGGCGTATGAACAGGCGGATATGACCAACATTCTTACTGTGGATACAGTTAAGGGGCTGTTGACGGCACAGAATTTTTCCATGCCCGCAGGCTATGTGACAGAAGAGGGTATCAGTTATATGGTGCGTGTGGGGGATAAGCCTCATACGGTGGAGGAGTTGCAGAACATTCCTTTGATGGATCTGCACATGGATGGGGTCCCGGTAATTACGCTGCAGGATGTGGCGGATGTTTTTTATACTGATAACGCTGCGTCTATTTATACCAATGTGGACGGCAGCGCGGGGGTCATGCTCTCAATCCAAAAACAGACGGGATATTCTACCGGCCAGGTATCGGACTTGTTGGCAAAACGTTTTGAAGAACTTATGGGACAGGACGGCAATCTGTCGCTGATTGTTTTAATGGACCAGGGGATCTATATCGATCTGGTAATGGATTCCATCATCAGCAATATTTTATTTGGAGCGGTTCTGGCCATTGTGATTCTGTTGTTGTTTTTAAAAGATCTCAGACCGACGCTGGTTGTGGCCTTTTCCATTCCAATCAGCTTGGTGACGGCCATCGTTTGTATGTATTTCAGCGGTGTGACCCTGAATATTATTTCATTGTCCGGACTTGCGCTGGGCATAGGTATGCTGGTGGATAATTCCATTGTGGTGATCGAAAATATTTACAGGCTTCGCAGTGAGGGATATTCCGTGAAAGATGCGGCAATGGCGGGTGCCGGCGAGGTGGCGGGAGCTATTATGGCGTCTACGCTTACCACGGTATGTGTGTTCCTTCCCATCGTATTTACCGAGGGTATTACAAGGCAGCTATTTGTGGATATGGGGCTTACGATTGCATATTCACTTTTGGCCAGTCTAATCATAGCATTGACGGTGGTTCCGGCCATGTCTTCCAAGATGTTGGTGAAGATGAAAGAGCAGAAGGAGAGTAAATTTTTTGGCGCAATGGCGAAAGGATATGAAAAATTGCTCTCCGGGGCTTTGAGGATGAAGCCTTTAGTGATTATTTTGGTGATCGGCCTGCTGGCTGCCAGCGTTTGGCTTGCCTTCTCCAATGGCACCGCATTTATGTCGGATATGGATTCCACTCAGCTTACGGTCAGTGTAAAGCTGCCGGAGGACGCAACGCTGGAGGAGACGGGAGATCTGACGGATAAAGTGGTGGAAGAGATTCTTTCCATAGAGGATGTGCAGAATGTGGGTGCCATGACCAGCGGTTCTACCATGGCCATGCTGGGCGGCATGGGAGGAAACAGTACTAATTCTACCACCATCTATGTGGTGACCCGGGAGGATAAGTCCATGAGCAACGAGAGAATCGCACGTGCTATCATGGAAAAGACAGAAGGGCTGGAAGCAGAGATCGATATTGATACCTCAAGCATGGATATGAGTGTCATGGGAGGGAGCGGAATTGCCATTCAGGTGCGGGGCAGGGATTTGGATACTTTGCGCCGGATTGCAGGGGAAGTAGCTGCCGTGCTTGAGAGTGTGGAAGGGACTACTGATATCAGCGACGGCCTTGACGATGCGGGACAGGAGCTGCGAGTTGTCGTTGACCGCAATGAGGCGGTGCGCTACGGTCTAACGGTAGGTCAGGTGTTTAGCCAGATTTATACAAAGCTTGCCAGTGCCAGTGCGGCAACCACGCTGGAGGCGTCCCAGAAGGATTACGGCGTGTATGTTATGAACGGAAATGACATCACCTTGACCAGAGAATTGGTGAAGGCTCTGGAGGTGGACGGCACGGATGAAAACGGCGATAAGGTGAAGATTCCGCTTTCTCAGATTGCATCCTTTGAAGTGGCGGAATCGCTGTCCTCCATCAATCGTGTGGATCAGACCAGGTATATTTCCGTGTCCGCGGCCATTGCGGAGGGATATAATGTAGGGATTGTCTCAGGGGACGTGGAGGCAAAGCTGGCAAATTATGAGGTGCCTGCGGGCTATCGGCTGGTATTTTCCGGTGAAAATGAGATGATTGTAGACGCCATGCAGCAGATTGTTCTGATGCTGATTCTGGCAGTGCTGTTTATGTATTTGATCATGGTGGCGCAGTTTCAGTCTCTGCTTTCTCCCTTTATTATCATGTTTACCATACCGCTGGCATTTACGGGAGGATTCCTTGGGTTATATGTCAGCGGCAGCGAAGTCAGTGTGATTGCTCTGATCGGTTTTGTAATGCTTGCCGGTGTCATTGTCAATAATGGTATCGTGCTCATTGACTATATGAATCAGCTCAGGCAGGAAGGCATGGAGAAAAGAGAGGCGATACTGATGGCAGGGCGTACCAGACTCCGTCCCGTTCTTATGACTGCACTTACCACCATTCTTGCCTTATCCACTATGGTGTTCAGCAATGATATGGGATCTGAGATGGCAAAGCCCATGGCGGTGGTAACCATAGGCGGGCTCACTTACGGAACGCTGCTGACGTTGGTGGTCATTCCCTGTGTCTATGATTTATTTATCAGGGAAAAGAAAGCGAGAGAAGTATTGCCCCAAAGCCCGGTGCAGGAATCTTAAAGCCGGACGGGGAGGCGCAAAATTGTATTGAAGTGCAGGCTGCAAAAAAAATAAAAATATTTGAAAAAACTGTTGACAAAAGTCGAACCTTGGGTTATTATATACATGAATTCCCCTTTTATAAGACGAAGCACCCACAAAGATTTTTTGTGAGTGCTTTGTCTTATTATAAAATTCTTTTGTTCTCATCAGCATTTAGCCCAAATTAACACAGTAGAATAATTGTTTACAGGATATCCTGACCTGTTTCGTAATGCATTTTATCCCGAAACTGTTCTGGGGCGGTCTCCATCCGCACCATTGTGTCAAAGGCGGACAGGATTAGCCGGGGCTGTCTGTATCGATTCATATCATCCGGACGATCCATGTAGAGTTTAAAATGATCCACTTGCCAGACAAGTACATCCGCCAGGGTATATCCTCCAATTTGATATTTGCAGAGCAGCTCCCCGTAGTCGTGGTAGTATGCCAGCTCCTGCAGAAGGCCTTCAGATTTCCTGATACCCTCCCAGAGCAACTCCGCATGTTCTTTGCTTTCTCCTGCCTGTTCTGCCAGAAGAAGGATATACTGCCGTAAGGTGTCGAGTGCTTTTTCTAACTGTTCTTTTTGTGTCATGGTCTTTCCTCCTGTTTTAAGTTCCATTCTGCTTCCTTTTACATTGTGTGCTATAAGGTCCATACATGAAAAAATGCATCGTCAAAGAATGCATCGTCAAAGACCGCAGCTGATATTTTCTTTCGGGCGTTTATGGCTCTGTACTGGACGCCCTTTTGGCGAGGCGGACAAAAAAAGAAAGTGTCGGCAAATGCTGTCTGACAACACTTCCTGACACTTTCTTTCAGCAGGGGAAGAGAGGATCGAACTCCCGTTTACGGTTTTGGAGACCGCCGCACTACCGCTGTACTATTCCCCTATTTTCAGCTTTCGCCAATGAACAATCCTGTATAAAACCATTGGCTCCCTGTCACGAATCATATTATAGCACAGGTGGGTTGGAATAATCAAGTAGATTTTTAAATTTTTACTGTACTTTTGTGAAAAATGTGGTAAAATAAAAATACATGTGTGTCATATTTAGTGTCATAACATGGGAATTTGTTAGAATAGAGATAGGTTAAAGGCAGGTGTATTTTCATGGTACAGGTCACAGAATACCGACATAATATGGTACAGGAATATAAAGAACAGGTTACGCCTCTGCTGCGGTATCAGCCATGGCTGGAAAAAAATTCGGGAAAGCCGGGCAGCACAAATTATCGCGGGCAGGGATTCACTGAGAATTCCATGAGCTTTCCAGTGTATGACTCCACGCTGATGAGCTTTATAAAGGAGGCTTCCGCGTCTTCATTGATGGAACGGAATTACAGTTATATATTTACGAGAAATAGAATTACAGACCATGATAAGGAGCGCAGGATTATCACATCGGCGGGAATAAAGGAGTGGGATCTTCTGCGTGGAATTTTGTCGAAATATGTGCTGGGAGGCAGGACAAAGAGCGTGTTGTGGAGCGAAGGCGTTTCGGAGGGAATTTTTCTGATGGTGCTGGAACAGATGCGTAAGATTATTGAATACTGGGACAAGCCGCTGGAGACATAAAGGAGCGGTTTGTAAAAGATTTTGGGTTACGGAAATGGGGTACGGTATGGGAGAGAAATCGGTACAGAAGAAGAAGTTCATATTGGAGACAGCGAGGAAGGTTTTTGTAGAGAAGGGCTTCAAGAAGGTCACTATGAAGGATATAGTGGATGCATGCCAGATCAGCCGCGGCGGCCTTTATCTGTATTTCGAGAATACAAGTCAGATTTTCCTTGAAGTGATGCGGCTGGAGAGTCAGGAGACGGACGACGTGTTTTCCGACAGTATCACGGAGGATGCAACAGCGGCAGATATTCTGATTCTTTTTTTGAGAGAGCAGAAGAAAGAACTTCTCCGAAAAAATGATACCTTAACCCAGGCCATATATGAGTTCTATTTCCAGAATCAACTGAGCAAGAAGGATAATATGCTGAAAAAGCAGTTTGACTCGGCGGTGAAAATTATTGAAAAGCTGATAGAAGCCGGTGTGGAGAGCGGGGAGTTTTCCTGTGAGGACTGCAAAGGAACCGCAAGAAATATCATGTTCGTGCTGGAGGGGCTGAAGATTTGCGCCCAGACCATGGGAATCACGGCGGAGACCGTAGACAGGGAGATCCTTTACATATTGAGGGCATTGGGCAATGAGGAGGAAGCCTGAGGGACGTTATATGTATGTAGAGTAATCAATGTATCATGGGAGCAAAAGTCTTTTGAACCCAACATCTTAAAATATGGAGGAGCAGAATGGGAATTGTCAGACGTATCTATGTGGAAAAGAAGGAGCCTTTTGCGGTAAAGGCAAAGGAATTGTATGAGGAGATCGGAAGTTTCCTCGGAATCAGGACGGAAGGAGTCAGGGTGTTTATCCGCTATGATGTGGAGAATATAACCGATGAGATTTTTGAAAAGGCCTGTAGAACCGTTTTTTCGGAGCCTCCCGTGGATGATCTGTATGAGGAGAAAATACCGGTGCCGGAGGGGGCGAGGGTGTTTTCGGTGGAGTATTTACCCGGTCAGTTTGATCAGAGAGCGGATTCTGCAGTGCAGTGTGTCAGGTTCCTGAAAGAAGACGAAGAACCGGTGATTCGTACAGCAGTAACCTATATGATATTAGGGGATATAACGGAGGATGCGTTTTCCAGGATTAAAGCATACTGTATCAATCCTGTGGATTCCAGAGAGACGGACAGCGTAAAGCCGGATACGCTGATCACAGCTTTTGAGGATCCTGCGGATGTTTCCGTGCTTGACGGTTTTATGGAAATGTGCGAAGAATCGCTTCGGAAACTTTATGATTCTCTTTCGCTGGCGATGACATTTATGGATTTTGTGCATATCCGAAATTACTTCAGGGATGAGGAAAAGCGGGATCCGTCCATGACGGAAGTAAGGGTATTGGATACATATTGGTCGGATCACTGCCGTCACACCACATTTTCCACAGAGTTGACGGAGGTGGAATTTGGTGAGGGCTATTACCGTACCCCCATTGAAAACGCCTATCACAAATATCTGGAAATCAGGGAAGAAGTTTTTGCCGGCAGGCAGTCAGGGGATAAATTTGTCTGTCTGATGGACCTGGCGCTGATGGCCATGCGGAAATTGAAAAAAGACGGCAAGCTGGCAGATCTGGAAGAGTCGGAGGAGATCAATGCCTGTTCCGTGGTGGTACCTGTGGAAATGGAGTATGACGGCCACAAACAGACGGAGGAGTGGCTGGTATTTTTCAAAAATGAGACCCATAACCATCCTACCGAAATTGAGCCTTTTGGCGGTGCCGCAACCTGTCTGGGCGGTGCGATCAGGGATCCTCTCTCAGGAAGAGGATACGTATACCAGGCCATGCGTGTCACCGGCGCGGCGGATCCAACGGTTCCTGTAGCGGATACACTCAAGGGCAAACTGCCGCAGAAAAAGTTAGTGCGCGGCGCGGCAAACGGCTATTCTTCTTACGGCAACCAGATCGGACTGGCCACGGGCTTTGTGAAAGAGATTTATCATCCTGATTATGTGGCAAAAAGAATGGAGATCGGAGCCGTTATGGGGGCGGCGCCCAGAAAGAATGTGATTCGCAAAACATCGGATCCGGGGGATGTGATTATCCTGTTGGGAGGACGCACCGGAAGGGACGGCTGCGGCGGCGCCACAGGATCTTCCAAAGTCCACACGGAACAGTCCATTGAGACATGCGGCGCGGAAGTCCAGAAGGGAAACGCCCCTACGGAGAGGAAAATACAAAGGTTATTCCGCCGGGAAGAGGTCAGCAGCATTATCAAAAAATGTAATGATTTCGGTGCGGGCGGTGTATCTGTTGCCATCGGAGAGCTTGCGGACGGCCTGGTAGTGGATCTGGATAAGGTGCCGAAAAAATATGCCGGACTGGACGGCACGGAACTTGCCATCTCAGAGTCTCAGGAGCGTATGGCGGTGGTAGTTGACCCGAAAGATGTGGAAAAATTCCTGAAGTATTCCGCAGAGGAAAACCTGGAGGCGGTGGCTGTTGCTGTTGTCACAGAAGAACCCAGATTGGTGTTAAACTGGAGAGGAAAAAAGATTGTGGATCTGAAGAGGTCTTTCCTGGATACCAACGGGGCGCATCAGGAGACCGGAGTAAAGGTTGAGATTCCTGAGGAAGAGAAAAATTATTTTAAGACATGGGCGGTGCCCCAGGTAGGTGACAAACTGGAGGAAGGTGACATTAAGGCCGCATGGCTTACCCTTTTGAATGATCTGAATGTGTGTTCTCAAAAGGGGCTGGTGGAAATGTTCGACGCGTCTATCGGGGCGGGAAGTGTACTGATGCCATATGGGGGTAAGTATCAGCTGACGGAGACCCAGGCCATGGTGGCAAAGCTCCCTGTGCTCAAGGGCAAAACGGACACTGTCACCATGATGAGTTATGGATTTGATCCCTATTTGTCCTCCTGGAGTCCATACCACGGTGCGATTTACGCGGTGGTGGAATCCATGGCAAAGATTGTTGCCTGCGGAGGGGATTTCTCCAATATACGTTTTACTTTCCAGGAATATTTTCGCAGGATGACGGAGGATCCTTCCCGTTGGAGTCAGCCTTTTGCGGCGCTTTTGGGCGCATTTGACGCACAGATGGGATTTGGACTGCCTTCTATCGGCGGCAAGGACAGTATGTCGGGAACCTTTAATGAAATAGACGTACCGCCCACTTTGGTTTCGTTTGCCGTGGACGTGGAAAAGATTAATTATGTTGTGACGCCGGAGCTGAAGGATGAAGGAAATATCCTTGTGCGCTTTCACATAGAGAGGGATGAATATGACCTCCCCGACTATGAGGATGTGATGGATGTCTATTCTTATATTTATTTTTTGATGGAAGATCTGATAGTGGTTTCCGCATATGCGCTGGATGCAAAGGGAGTTGCGGCCGCCGTCTCCAAGATGGCTTTCGGCAATAAGTTAGGTGTGGAAATTTTTGATGATATCACGCCGGAAGAGCTGTTTGAGAACTGCGTAGGCGATATTTTGGTGGAAGTGGTAGAACATAAGTTGCCCATGATTATGGCTTCCGAATATACTGTATCATTAATTGGCACCGTCATAGAGGAGCCGGCTTTTGTCTATGGCGATGTGAAAATTACCATGGATGAGGCTTTGGAGGCATGGACTTCAAGACTTGAAAAGGTATTTGCCACAAAAGCGGTGAAAGAAACTACGCCCGTAGCCAGCGATTGTTACAAGGCGGAAAGCGTTTATGTGTGCAGGAATAAGGTCGCCCGGCCCACGGTGTTTATTCCGGTATTCCCCGGAACCAACTGTGAATATGACAGTGCCAGGGCCTTCGAACGGGCAGGGGCCAGTGTTTTGACCAGAGTGTTCAGGAACCTGAGCGCGGAGGATATCAGGTCGTCTGTGGAGGAATTCGAGAAAGCCATCGCTCAGGCACAGATTATTATGTTCCCCGGAGGTTTTTCTGCGGGGGATGAACCCGACGGAAGCGCAAAGTTCTTTGCTACTGCCTTTCGAAATGCAAAGATGGAGGAAGCCGTGAGGGATCTTTTGGACAGAAGGGACGGTCTTGCACTGGGGATATGTAACGGATTCCAGGCACTGATCAAGCTGGGGCTGGTGCCAAATGGGAAGATTGTGGGACAGAAGGCCGACGCTCCCACATTGACCTTTAATACCCTTAACAGGCATATTTCAAAAATGGTATATACGAAAGTGGTGTCTGATAAATCACCCTGGCTCCAAGGGGCGAAACTGGGAGGCGTCTATTGCAATCCCGCGTCCCATGGAGAAGGACGCTTTGTGGCCCCCGTCTCATGGCTGGATAAGCTGTTTGCGGAAGGTCAGGTTGCCACCCAGTACTGTGACCAGGAGGGCAATGTATCCATGGATGAAGAGTATAATATCAATGGTTCTTATCGCGCTATTGAAGGAATCACCTCGCCGGACGGACGGTGTCTGGGGAAGATGGCGCATTCTGAGAGACGGGGCAGTGGTGTTGCCATGAATATTTACGGGGAACAGGATATCAGAATTTTTGAGTCGGGAGTCGCTTATTTTAAGTAGGCAGCAGGATTTGGCAAAGCTGTTTTAGCATTCCCAAGAGGAAAAACGAAAGATTAGACAAAAAAGCAAAGAGACGACCTCCAAAGGGAAATCATATCCCCATTGGAGGTCGTTTGCATGGTAAAACGGCGGTTGGAAAAAAGAACACTTTCATACTTATTGCAATTTCTCCGGGGACTATGTATAATAAGAGCCATGATGAAAGGCAGGTTTCCGAGACCGGGCGGATTTCAGGTATGCATGGGGATTTTGACAGATGCCAAGAATCAAAAGCCTGGGAGGACGGTCAGATCATATAAATGGAAGGCGCTCATTACGGAGAAAAGGCTCTCCTAATGCAGTCGCTGCTGGGCAGGCAGTAGAGTTTTTTATAAGAGCGATTCGGCGGGCAGAGTGCCTGCAGGGATGACTGCTTTTGAAGACAGGGGATAAGATGAAAATAATGATTATGGACGGACAGGGCGGGGGCGTTGGACGCAGTCTGGTGGAGGAATTGCATTTTAGATTCCCTGATGTAGAGCTGATAGCGGTGGGAACCAATGCAATGGCTACAGCCAATATGATGAAGGGTGGCACATCCCTGGGGGCCACGGGAGAAAATGCGGTGATTTACAACAGCCGCCGGGTGGATGCCATTTTGGGGCCAATCGGTATTGTGGTGGCAAATGCCATGATGGGAGAGATCACTCCCAAAATGGCGGAAGCTGTGGCGTCCAGCAACGCCAGAATACTGTTGATTCCCATGAGCCGTTGCCATGTGCAGGTGATGGGAGTGGAAGGGAAGAAACTGGGCGATTATGTGAAAGAAGCTGTGGATAAGCTGATGTGAAGCGAACGGTTATGGACGGAGGAAGGGCGGATGCTGGAGATTTTTTATCCTGATCATGAGGTGGAGAGCGCATATGAAATTGATTTTGAGAGGCTGTATCAAAAGGGCTATCGGGGCGTAATTTTTGATATAGATAATACATTGGTGCCCCACGGTGCACCTGCAGACGAAAGAGCGACGGCATTGTTTAAAAGACTTCACAAAATGGGCTTACAGACCGTGCTTTTGTCGAACAACAAAGAACCAAGGGTGAAGATGTTTAACGATGGTGTGGGTTCCACCTATATTTTCAAGGCGGGTAAACCAGGACGAAGAGGGTACGAAAACGCCATGAAGCGGATGGGAACGGTTCCAAAGAACACGGTGTTTGTGGGAGATCAGCTCTTTACGGATATATGGGGAGCTAAAAAAGCAGGTGTGTCCACCTGGCTTGTCAAACCCATTCATCCGAAAGAAGAAATCCAGATTATATTAAAGCGGCGCCTGGAATGGATTGTGTTGTTTTTTTATCACAGAAGACTGAAAAAAGAAGGAAAAAGCAATGTTGCGGTAAAGCGCCGAGTTTGAGAGAAGAATTGTCATATGTAAAAGGAAAAACAGGAGAAAAATAAAATGAATATCAATGGATATACCCGTACCTGCGGTTTGATCGGCAATCCGGTGGAACATACCATGTCGCCGGCCATACACAATACCCTTGCACAAGCTATGGGAGAGAATCTGGTATATGTGCCGTTTCGCGTACAAAAAGACGGCCTTTTGGCGGCGATAGAAGGAGCATATGCGCTGAATCTGCAGGGATTGAACATAACGGTTCCCTACAAAAGTCAGGTGATTCCCTGTTTGAAGGAAATCGATCCTCTTGCAAGGCTCATAGGGGCGGTAAACACTTTGGTATATACGGAGGGAGGTTATAAGGGGTATAACACGGATATGCCCGGTCTGTATCGTGCCATGTGTGAAGACGGAGTAGGGATGGAAGGGGAAAATATATTGATTTTGGGTGCCGGCGGCGCGGCAAGGGCGGTGGCCATTTTGGCCGCCAAGAAAGGGGCCGGACAGATTATCTTGTTCAACCGCACTCTGGAAAAAGCCAACAAGGTGGCGGAGGAAGTGAATGCCATGGAAGGCAAAGCACTTGTACGGGCGCTTACTTTAGAAGACTATGGGACACTGCCAAAAGGAGAGAAATATCTTGCCATCCAGGCCACTAATGTGGGAATGTTTCCGGATGTGGAGAAAGCTGTTATCGAGGAAGAGGAATTTTATAAGAGGGTGCATACGGGCTATGATTTGATATTTAATCCGGCGGAGACACTTTTTATGAAACGGGTGCGGGAAAATGGAGGGAAGGCGTTTGGAGGCCTTAAAATGTTGCTGTATCAGGGAATTATTGCGTATGAGCTTTGGACGGGGAGGCAGGTAGACGAGATTTTGGCCCAAAAGGCATATTCTAAGATGAAGAAAGCGATGGGGATCCGGTAGAAACGGAGGAGGAAGATGAAACGTGAATCGATCATATTGATCGGGTTTATGGGAAGCGGAAAGACCACTGTTGGCATGCGTCTTTCCTATAAGATACGCAGACCGGTTGAGGATTTGGATAAGATGATAGAACGCCGTGAAGCGTGTACTATCAGTGAGTTATTTGCCACCAAAGGTGAGGAATATTTTCGCGAGAAGGAAACGGAACTCCTTCGGGAACTGGTGAGAAAGAAGCGCCAGGGAATTTTGTCCGCAGGAGGCGGGACGCCTATGAGACAGCAAAACCGCGATCTGTTAAAGCAGCTTGGCACGGTTGTCTACCTTCGGGTACGTCCGGAGACGGTTTATGAGCGGTTAAAATGGGATAAATCCAGACCCCTGTTGCAGTGTAAAGATCCTCTTTCACGTATTCAAGAGTTGATGGAAAGCCGGGCGGGAGCATATGAATCCTGCGCGGATATCATTGTGGATGCGGATGAATTGGACTTGGACGAGATTCAAAATCGTATTTTAAGGAGGTTGACAAAATGAAGCTGTTAGTCATTAACGGACCCAATATTAATTTTCTGGGCATTCGGGAAAAAATTGTGTATGGTACACAGGATTATCAATATTTGCTGGATCTGATTCAAAAGAAAGCGGAGGAGACAGGAAACGAGATTATTGTTTTTCAAAGTAATCATGAAGGGGCGATTATCGACAGAATTCAGGAGGCATATTTTGACGGCACAGAGGGAATCGTGATCAATCCGGGGGCGTATACCCACTATAGTTATGCCATCAGGGATGCGCTTGCCAGCATCAGTAAAACTGTGCCGAAGGTGGAGGTACACATTTCGGATATCACAAACAGGGAAGAGTTCCGCAAGGTGTCAGTGACGGCGGAAGTGTGTGATAAACAGATTTACGGACAGGGGCTCAACGGCTACATATATGCAATTAATTATATTATTCAAAAATTAAATGTGTGAAATCAAAAAAAACAGTTGAAATCGGCGGCCATTTATATTACACTAGTAAAGAATTATATTTGTGAACATAATTTAGGAGGAAGATAATATGATTTCTGCAGGTGATTTCAGAAATGGTATTACAATTGAGTACGATAATAACGTATACCAGATTATTGAATTCCAGCATGTAAAACCTGGTAAGGGCGCGGCTTTCGTCAGGACAAAATTAAAGAACGTTAAGAGTGGCGGTGTGGTTGAAAAGACGTTCCGTCCTACGGAGAAATGTCCCCAGGCGCGTATTGATAGAAAAGATATGCAGTATCTGTATTCCGATGGTGATCTCTATTACTTTATGGATACGGAAAATTACGAGCAGATTGCTCTGAATACGGAAAATGTGGGTGACGCGTTGAAATTTGTCAAGGAGAACGAGATGTGTAAGGTATGTTCTCATAATGGCAGCGTCTTTTCTGTGGAGCCTCCTCTGTTTGTGGAACTGGTGATCACGGAAACGGAGCCCGGTTTTAAGGGAGATACCGCTACAGGAGCTTCCAAGCCTGCCATTGTTGAGACCGGCGCACAGGTTTTGGTGCCTTTGTTTGTGGAACAGGGGGACAAGATTAAAATTGACACCAGAACAGGAGAGTATTTATCCCGCGTTTAAGTTCCATTGTCCGTATGCCGGACTGCATACTGTATTATCCCATATGATAAGCTGCTTGTAAGACGATGATATTCCCGATCCTTTCAGGGGACGGCGTTGTCTTTACCGTGCGCAACGACAGACGCCGTTAAGGGACTGTTAGTACGCAGGCGTTGTGGCGTATATATAATCGCTAACAGCGCGGAAAGAGGAAAAGTATGGAGATAAAGGAATTTGCAGCGATTGTTCGGTGTGCGATGGAAAGGGAAGTCGGGCGAAACTGCACTGTGGAACTTCAGCAAGTGAAGAAGAACAACGGAGTGGTGTTGCACGGTCTGCTGATTCGATCGCAGGAAAAAAACGTAATTCCCACTATTTATCTGGAACCGTTTTTGGAGGCCTACGAGGCCGGAGCGGCACTTTCGGATATTACAAATCGTCTGATGGGTATTTATCGGGAAAGTGTGCCTGTGGGGAAAGTCAATATGGATTTTTTTAAGTCTTTCAATCTTGTGAAGGACAGAATATGTTATCGTTTGATCGGCAGAAGAGGAAACGAGAATCTGCTGGAGGAGATACCATATATTGAATTCCTTGATTTGGTATTATGTTTTTACTATGCCTATCAGGGAAAAGCTTTGGGGGAGGGAACTATTTTGGTGCATAACTCCCATGTGGAAATGTGGGGGACATGCACTGCGGAATTGTTGAGGCTGGCACAGAGCAATACGCCGAGACTGTTTCCATGGCGATGCAGTTCACTGGAAAATATTCTGGAGGAAATTTCGGGTCATGATACGCCGGACGTAAGCATTGATGAAGATCCGGAGGTATCCATAAGGGTGCTGAGCAACGCGAAAAGAGTGCATGGAGCAGTTTGTATGCTTTATCCGGGGGTGCTGGAGAAATTAGCAGCGCAGGAGAATGTCTATATTTTGCCCAGCTCTGTCCACGAGGTACTGCTTTTGGCAGACAGGGGTGGAGAGAGGGCGGACGAGTTAAAGAATATGATTGCCGAGGTAAACAGTACGCAGGTGCCGCCGGAAGAAGTTCTTTCTGACAGTCTCTATTATTATGATTATTCTGAAAAAAGGGTCAAAATAATTTTCTTAGAAATTCCTTAAATTCAATGTAGACAGATCATTAATTTTGTGTTATTATAAATCAGGGTGATGTAACAATTTTGTAATATTTTATTTGCATCCGTAGTCTAATGGATAGAACGAAGGCCTCCGACGCCTTTAATGCAGGTTCGATTCCTGTCGGATGCACTTTACATCACCCTGTGCTATAATATGCGGAAACAGATGGGCATTGTCTGATATTTGAAGGAGAGGTACATTCGTTATGCGGAAAGATAAAGTGGACGCAGTACTTGATTATATCATAAAGCATTCTAAGATTTTATTTCCTGTCATTGTGATTGCTGCAGTTGCTATTACAGTCTCTGTGGGGTTGAGTGCTGGCAGGGCCAGAGCGGATCAGGGAGAGAAGGAAAATCAGGAGAGGCAGGAGCCGGCAGTACTTTTGGCCAGGGGGCCAGAAGAGGGCCAGAATGTTCCCGAAGCCACCTCTACACCGGAGCCGCAGCCTGAGACGGTATCGGATCCCCTGCAGGCACCGTTGCAAATGGTTGCTGAGAATGTTCCGCTGGTGGCAAACGAAAGGCCTGAAATATACTCCTTTGTGGCAACTTATTACAATGCGTGGGCACTGGGAGATTCGGCGTCTCTTGTGGATATTTATGATGAACTGTCGGAAGAAGACTTGCTCCATTATATTGAATTGGCCAAATATCTTGATTATTATCCTGCCTTGGAGATTTATACCAAGCCGGGGATTGAAGAGGGAAGCACGGTTGCCTATGTCTATTATAAATTATGTTTTTTGAATCATGAAGAGGAAGTGCCTGGATTTGAGGTACTGTATATTTGTGATGACGGACAGGGCGGGCTTTATATAAAGAATGAAAAGAATTTCACCATGGAGGAAGCGGAGTATATTACTGCGGTTACGGAGCAGGATGACGCCGAAGAATTGAGGAATCGCGTTAACGCGGAATTTGCTGAGCTGATGGAGTCCAATGTCACACTGTGGCAGTATGTTCAGGAAGTGTTATCTCAGGTGGATGTGGCGATAGGAAATGCATTGGCGGAAGCTGCACAGGAAGCAGAAGCAAATCAAGAGGGCAATCAGGAAGAAGGCGGCGAAGGAGAACCGGAGGGACAGGAACCGGAGCAGCCTGCCGGGGAAGTAGCGGGGCCTATGTATGCTGTGGCAACCACCACGGTGAATGTGAGAAGCTCTGACAGCGAACAGGCTGACAAGCTGGGAAAGATTTCCGGCGGTACCAGGATTGAAGTACAGGAAGTCAGGTTAAACGGATGGTCAAAGGTAGTATTTGAAGGAAATGACGGATATATCAAGTCTGAATTTCTGGAAATGGAAGAACAGGCACAGGGATTGGAGGTAATCGGAACGGTTACGGCAACCACCAATGTCCGTGCGCGTGCGGCGGCAAGTCTGGAGGCGGAAAGCCTTGGAATCTTGTCCGGTGGGGAATCTCTGGAATTATATGCCATCGAAAACGGCTGGTGTAAAGTGAACTATAACGGAAGAGTTGCGTATGTCAAGGAAGAGTTTGTGACTCAGGAATAAGGGAAACTTTTCACTGCAAATGTGGGAGTATGGTGAATAAAAATCATAGGGAATGGAAAGCCTTTTACAGGGAGTGACTGTAGAAGGCTTTTTTGTTAAGTTTATATTGTATTGTTTCAATATTGGATATACATCCAATTTTTTCTCAAAAATTGCCATTGTAAGACGGGACTGGGCATCGCAGTGCAAAGACGGGACTGGAATAAAAACAGTCCTGTATCGAAGATGCTTGGAAGGGCATCGAGTGCAAAGACGGAACTGGAATAGGAGGAACTATGAAATCACATGAGGCGGCTGTTTACAGAGAAATACAGAGAAATACGGATATGGCTATGAAAGCTATAGATACCATTGCAGGCAAGGTGTATGATGATGATCTGGCACTGCAGATTTCCAGACAATCCATACGATATTCGGAACTTCACAATGAAGCATCCAAACAGTTGATGGCAGCAAAGGCGGAAAGCTATCAGAGCAATGCTTTGTCGGATGTTATGTTGAAGACAGGAATTCATTATAATACCATTCTGAATACCAGTACCGGACATATTGCGGAGATGATGATTAAAGGAAGCAATAACGGTATTCTAGAGATGGAAAAAGTGTTAAAGCATAATGAAAATGCCGGTGAACGTCCGCTGGCTTTAGCCAGACAACTGATAGATTTTGAACAGACAAATATTAAACAGTTAAAGGAATACTTATAAAACATATAATATCGCTTTGGATCAAACTTTTTTTCGGAATTGTGGTTGTGTTTCCGTAACAGTTACTTTTACTGTAAATAGCATTATTTTTTGTGCAATTTGTATAAAAAAATGCAAAAAACTTTTACAGTTTAATGAGTTAAAGTGAGTTGAGAAATTGAGAGACACAGGTTATAATTATGGGTGGACAACTGTGTCGAGGAAGGCATGGACATTTGGCTCCATGCTTTTTCCTGTTTTACGAAAAAAGAAGTGATTTTCGGCAAAACAAGGATTGCATTTGTGCTGAATAATTCAAGGAGGACATGATAATGTCATATGTTGATGAGGTTTATGAATTGGTAGTTGCCAAGAATCCTGCCCAGCCCGAGTTTCATCAGGCGGTGAAGGAGGTTTTGGAGTCGCTTCGCGTGGTTATCGAAGCCGATGAGGAAAAGTATCGCAGAGATGCTTTGTTGGAGAGAATTGTAACGCCTGAAAGACAGTTGCTGTTTCGCGTGCCGTGGGTGGACGATAAGGGACAGGTACAGGTGAACAATGGTTTTCGTGTGCAGTTTAATTCGGCCATTGGACCTTACAAGGGAGGATTGAGGCTGCATCCCAGCGTTAATCTTGGAATTATCAAGTTTTTGGGTTTTGAGCAGATCTTCAAGAATTCCCTGACAGGTCTTCCCATTGGCGGAGGCAAGGGCGGATCGGATTTTGATCCCAAGGGAAAGTCAGACAGGGAAGTGATGGCTTTTTGTCAGAGCTTTATCAATGAACTGTATAAATATATTGGCGCGGATACAGATGTCCCAGCAGGCGATATCGGTACCGGTGCAAGAGAGATCGGCTACATGTACGGGCAGTATAAGCGGCTCACCGGCCTATATGAAGGCGTACTTACGGGAAAGGGACTTGCATACGGCGGCTCTCTGGCCAGAACGGAAGCCACAGGCTATGGGTTATTATACCTGACAGAGGAAATGCTGAAATGTAACGGCAAGGATATCAAGGGCAAGACGATAGCGGTTTCCGGTGCCGGGAACGTTGCGATATATGCGATTCAGAAGGCACAGCAGCTGGGGGCAAAGCCTGTGACTTGTTCCGATTCTACGGGTTGGATCTATGATCCGGAAGGGATTGATGTAGCGCTTCTGAAAGAGGTGAAGGAAGTGAAACGTGCAAGACTCACTGAGTATGCGGCCGCCAGACCAGGCGCCCAGTATCATGAAGGTAAAGGCGTATGGACTGTTAAGTGTGATATTGCCCTTCCCTGCGCGACTCAGAATGAACTTGGACTGGAGGATGCCAGGACGCTGGTTGCAAACGGTTGTTTTGCAGTGGCAGAGGGTGCCAATATGCCTACCACCATGGAAGCTACCGAGTATCTTCAGTCAAATAATATTCTGTTTTGCCCTGGTAAGGCATCCAATGCAGGTGGGGTTGCCACATCCGCCCTTGAGATGAGCCAGAACAGCGAACGTTTAAGCTGGACATTTGAAGAGGTTGACGCCAAGCTGAAGGGTATTATGGTGAATATTTTTCATAATCTGAATGAGGCCGCAAAGAAATACGGAATGGAAGGAAATTATGTGGCAGGTGCCAACATTGCAGGTTTCCTCAAAGTAGCTGAGGCTATGACGGCACAGGGAATTGTATAATTGATTTATTAGGAATACCGCAGACTCCTTGATAACGAGCCTGCGGTATTTTAATGTAAACTATGGCAGTTTCAGCCAATATACCGGAAGGCAAAATTTTTACTACAAGTAATTTTTCATAAATAAATCTTGAATTTATACGGAATAGTGGTAAAATAGTACTAGAATGCTTGCTTATGATAGGAGATTATGATGACAAAATTAAGAAAAAATGTATTTTACAACAGGGGATTGTTCATCGTTTTGCTGGTTTTTTGTCTGATGGGAGCCAAGATAAGTTGTCAGGCAGAAAAAGGTACTATCAGTGGGCGTGTGCTGTTTATCAGCTCCTATTCGTATGCGTGGGATACGGTGCAGCTCCAGATAAAAGGGATCAGCGATACATTGGGAAGCAGTATTGTTCTGGACTATGAATTTATGGATACAAAACGTGTGGATGACCAGGAGTCCCTGAGACTTTTTCATGATGGACTGGCGTATCGGTTGTCCAAAGTGGAGCCATATGATGTGGTGATTTTGGGAGACGATGCCGCATTAAAATTTGCCCTGGATTATCGTGAAGAACTGTTTGAAGGGATACCATTGGTATTTGAGGGGATAAACAGTGTGGAGTTGGCGCAGAGAGCTGTGGCGCAGCCTTTGGTGACAGGCGTTATGGAGACACTTTCCGTGGATAAAAACATTGAATTCGGATTGAAAATCAACCCTTCTGCCGAAAAAGTGGTGGCCATTGTGGACGATACCCTTACGGGCGGCGCGGTACGAAAAAGTCTGTACCAGAGCGCGGAAAATTTTCCTGAATTGGAATTCCTGGAGATTAATTCCTCTCAGCTTTCTTCGTCCCGCTTAAGTCTTGCATTGCGCAGTGTGACGGATAACAGTATTTTGATCTACATAACAATGACTGAAGACGCCAGCGGAAAACAATATACAAGTTTGGAAGCAATTCAGTTGATTGGAGAATCTGCGCCTGTTCCTGCTCTTCGCATGGTGGAAGGCGGTATCGGAGAGGGGCTTTTAGGCGGCAACATTGTGTCCATGACCGAATCAGGTTCGGTGGCCGCGGAGCTTGCGCGCAAGATTATTTCCGGCAAAATTGGTCAGGAGATGGGAAGCATTTTGGACAGTCCCACAATTTATTGTGTGGATGCGGATGTTATGGAAAAATTCAATATCAATTTGTCTGTGCTGCCGAAAGAAACGGTAATCATAAATGAAAAGGAGACGTTTTTTGAAAAAAACAGAGAAGTTCTGGTGCCGGGACTTATTTTGATCGGCGCCATGCTGATCATTATTGCGTGGGTGGTTTTTGACAATTACAGGCGCAGAAAGCTGATGCTGCAGTTAAAGGAGACGGGGAAAATCTTGGAATCTGCGTCACAGCATGATTTTCTGACAGGGATTCCAAACCGCAGCAAATTTATGGCCGACTTAAAAGAGCAGATAGACGCGAAGAAGCCATGTACCATCCTTATGATTGATATTGATGACTTTAAGAGCATCAATGATAATCTTGGCCATACGGCCGGGGACGAGGCGCTGCAGCAGGTGGCGGGAAGACTGAAAGGAATGGGAACAGAACTGCTCACGCCATATCGCTTTGCAGGGGATGAATTTATTATCATATTGAAAAGCAACAACAGTAAGATCGTGGAAAAGACGGCGTATCAGTGCCGGCAGATTTTTACCAAGCCGTTTCAGCTGGCAGGGAACGAGGCGCGGGTGGGAGGAAGTATTGGTATTGCCTCCTATCCGAAGGATACGGAAGATATGGAACAGTTGGTGGTGTTTGCCGATGACGCCATGTATCAGGTGAAGAAGAGCGGCAAAAATGATTTTGCATTTTATAATACTTCTGCCCAATAGAGGTGAGTCAAAGGGGCTGTCGTACTAAGTAAAGCGACAGACCCTTTTCCTGTCCAGCCAATTGCAATATGGAAAAAAAGTTGGTATAATCAAGAGTGATTTGAATGTTTGCGGCAGAGATACGGGGGAGGAAGAATGGCAGGTAAGTATTATGCGGTAAAAAAAGGTAAGATGCCTGGAATTTATGAGACATGGGAGGAGTGCAAATCCTCAGTAAACGGATATCCGGGAGCAGAATACAAAAGTTTCAAGCGATTGGAAGAGGCAAACGATTACCTTGGAGGAATGGGGAACGGACAGCTGGAGCAAATTTCGAGAAATGAACTGCACTTGAATTCCGAACTTCCATTAAAAAGAGAAGGGAAAACCGGATTGAGGGAAGAACAAGGGACGGGAGCGGGGGAAGTTCCGGAGCCCGGTACACTGTTGGCCTATGTGGATGGCAGCTATGATGATGCACTGAAAAAGTATGCTTTTGGCTGTGTGTTTATTTCTCCGGATGGCAGAGAGGAGACGGCATATGGCAATGGGGATAAGGAGCAGTCCCTGCAACATCGAAATGTGACGGGAGAAATGTTGGGGGCAATGTATGCCGTGAAGGTGGCAATGCTCAACGGCTTTTCAAAGGTAGAGATTCGATATGATTATCAGGGAATTGAAAAGTGGGTTACGGGAGAATGGCGATCTAAAACGGAATTGACCGGCAAATACGCAAGGGCAATGCGTCAGTGGGAACAAAGCATAGATATCGTTTTTACGAAAGTTGTGGCCCATACAAATGTATACTATAATGAGTTGGCCGATAAAATGGCAAAGGAAGGCCTGCGAAAGGGAAACGGTATTCCTGGGATTCTCCGATTGACAGGTACGGAGAGAGATAGTGACAAGAAAGACAATGACCGGGGGGCATGAAACCAAAAGAGGCGACAGGAGGTTGGGATGGAACGGATGAGGCTGAATAAGTATCTCGCCCATTGCGGAGTGTGTTCACGGCGGGATGCGGATCAGATGATACTGCAGGGAAAGGTACTGGTCAATGGCAGGGTACCGGAACCGGGTCAGCGTGTGGATGAAAAGGATCAGGTTATCGTATCCGGAAAGCAAATCCGAGGGGTGAAGAAACCGGTGGTGCTGGCATTTTATAAACCGGTGGGAATCACCTGTACTGAAAGAGATCCTCATGCGGAGAAAATAATTTCCGATTTGGTAAAGTATCCTGTGAGGCTTTCTTATGCGGGTCGTTTAGACAAGGATTCGGAAGGGCTTTTGCTGCTGACCAATGATGGGGATTTGATTCAGGCCATGATGAAAGGGGCAAACCGCCACGAAAAGGAATATGTGGTAAAGGTGAACCGGGAAGTAACACCGGAATTTCTGGCCCAAATATCCAAAGGGATTTACCTGGAAGAGCTGGAGATCACAACCAGGGAGTGTAAGGCGGAAAAAATGGGGAAGTATACGTTCAGACTGGTTTTGACCCAGGGAGTAAACCGACAGATTAAAAGAATGTGTATCGCTTGTGGGTACCGTGTGAAGGAATTGAAGCGGGTGAGAGTGATGCATATCAAATTGGGGAATATGAGGCCCGGAGAGTATTACGAGTTAGAAGACAGGGATGTAAGGCGTCTCTACAGGGATTGCGGTCTGAAAATAGGAGAATTGCAATGAGTCTGAGGGGATTTTATAACACCTTACAGATGAAAACGAAGACTTATGCAAGGATATGAAAGTATGGCGGAAAGGTGTGGGAAGACGGATGGAAAACGATATGGAGTATCAAAAATTGGAACGCATTAAATATTTGTCGGATACGCTCAACGAAGCATCCAAAGCTTATTATGTGCAAGACAGAGAAATTATGAGCAATTTGGAATACGACAGCCTGTATGACGAACTGCAGGCTCTGGAACAGGAGACGGGCGTGGTGCTCTCAAACAGCCCCACCATCCATGTGGGATATGAGGCGGTGGACGAATTGCCCAAAGAACGTCATGAAACGCCCATGCTGTCACTGGATAAGACAAAGGACAGGGAAGCGCTCAGAGACTGGCTGCAGGGCAATAAAGCCATATTGAGCTGGAAGCTGGACGGTCTGACGATTGTACTCACATATCGGGAAGGCAGACTGGTTAAGGCTGTTACGAGAGGGAACGGTGAGATTGGGGAAGTGATTACCAATAACGCCAAAACATTTGTCAATCTGCCCCTGGGAATTCCCTTTCAGGGGGAATTGACTCTCCGGGGAGAGGCGGTTATCAGCTATTCCGATTTTGAGGAGATCAACAGGGGGATAGAGGAGGAGTCGAAATACAAGAATCCCAGGAACCTTTGCAGCGGCTCCGTACGCCAGTTGAATAATGAAATTACGGCCCAAAGGAATGTAAGGTTTTATGCGTTTGCGCTGGTGAGCGCGGAAGGGGAAAATTTTAATAATTCCAGAGAAGCACAATTTATTTTTCTGGAACAGCAGGGTTTTGATGTGGTGGAGCATTACCTGGTGACAGAGGAGAATATATTGGATATTTTAGAACAATTTGAACAGAAGGTATCCTCCCATGATATTCCTTCCGATGGTCTGGTATTGACATATGAAGATATTGCATATGGACAATCCCTTGGCCGCACAGCAAAGTTTCCCAGGCATTCCATTGCCTTTAAATGGGCGGATGAGTTGAGAGAAACGGTATTGAAGGAAATTGAGTGGAGTGCCAGCCGGACAGGATTGATTAATCCTGTGGCTATTTTTGAGCCTGTGGAGCTGGAGGGAACCACGGTCAGCCGGGCATCCGTTCATAATATCAGTATTTTAAAAGGACTTCAGTTGGGGATCGGAGATCACATTACGGTGTATAAGGCCAATATGATTATACCACAGATTGCGGAGAACCTTACCTGCAGCAACACTGTGGTGATTCCAAAGCAGTGTCCGGTTTGCGGAGAGGAGACACAGGTTCGCCAGGTAAATGAAGTATCCTCCCTGTATTGTACCAATGAAAAATGTCCGGCAAAGCAGATTAAGGCTTTTACATTATTTGTGAGCAGGGACGCCATGAATATAGACGGCTTATCGGAGGCGACTTTGGAGAAGTTTATTGACAGAGGGTTTATACAGGAATTTGCTGATTTGTTTCACTTGGAGCGGCACAGGGATAAAATTGTAGAGTTGGAAGGTTTCGGCGAAAGATCTTATCAAAAGCTCGTCGACGGCGTGGAGCGTGCCAGAAATACCACCCTGCCCCGGGTCATTTACGGATTGGGTATTGAAAATATCGGTGTGGCCAATGCAAAGATGCTCTGTAAATATTTTGAATATGATTTAAAGCAGATGCAGGAAGCGGATGTGGAAAGTTTAAGTGCAATAGATGGCGTGGGGGAGGTCATTGCGACGGCTTTTGTGAACTATATGCAGGATGAGGACAATCTTCGGAAGATGAACGCATTAATGGAAGAATTAAAAATCGAAGTTCCAAAGGTGGAGGAAGGGAGCCAGACCTTGTCCGGATTAAACTTTGTGATTACCGGAAGCCTGAAGTTTTTTGCCAATCGGAATGATTTGAAGGAAATAATAGAGCAAAAAGGGGGGAAAGTGACCGGTTCCGTAACCAGTAAAACCACCTGTCTCATCAACAATGATGTTGCATCCACATCGTCAAAGAATAAAAAGGCAAGAGATTTGGGGGTGGCCGTGCTGTCGGAGGAGGACTTTATGGCACAGTACGGAATAGAGGCCGCCATACAACAGTAACTGATAAAATCAGATTGGGGCAAGGAGGAGAATAATGCCAATCAGGACACAGAGGGATTTGCCTGCAAAAGAAATATTGGAAAACGAAAATATATTTGTGATGGATGAATTCAGGGCCATGCATCAGGATATCCGTCCCCTGCAAGTATTGATATTAAATAATATGCCTGTGAAACAGGATACGGAACTTCAGCTGTTGCGCGCCTTGTCAAATACGCCGCTTCAGGTGGACGTTACGTTTATGAATGTAAAAAGTCATATATCCGTGAATACATCCGCAAGTCATCTAAATAAATTTTATATTACGCTGGATGATGTCAGGGACAAAAAGTTTGACGGAATGATTGTTACGGGAGCGCCGGTGGAAGATATTTCTTTTGAGGAGGTGGACTACTGGCAGGAAATATGTGAGATTTTTGACTGGGCCCAGACCCATGTGACTTCAACACTTCATATTTGCTGGGCTGCCCAGGCGGGGTTCTATTATTATTATGGCATCAATAAGAGACAACTTCCCAGGAAGCTTTTTGGAATTTATGAACATAAGGTGGAAAACCGCAAAGTGCCTCTGGTACGGGGATTTGACGATATTTTCCTGGCGCCTCACAGCCGCCATACAGAAACGCCGTCAGAGGCGATACATGCCTGTAAAGAATTGATGGTGCTGGCGGAATCCCGGGCGGCGGGTGTGTATTTGGCTATTGCGGAGGAAGGCAGAAAAATATTTGTGACCGGACATCCGGAATATGACAGAATTACCTTAAACAATGAATATTATAGGGATTTAAACAAAGGTCTGACCATTCAGGTGCCATATAATTATTATCCGGATGACGATCCCAAAAGCAGACCGTTGCTGCAGTGGAGATCCCACAGCAATAATCTGTACAGCAACTGGTTGAATTACTACGTGTACCAGATGACGCCCTATGAGCTGTAGAAAAGCAACAGTTATGACGGTCCTTCCCGGTCACCGCAGCAGCTGCTTTGTCTCATTCCTCTGCATTACAGCAGAAGGAAATATTCAGCACTATTTAACGATTACCGGATGGCCGGCACGCAGGGGGCGGGAAATCTGTCCCGGGATCGGAGTTGGTTTCATAAAAAGAATATCAAACGGATGAAAAGAATAATATGAATTATATATCTTTTTGGAAAGGATAATCAAATGGTGGTGCCACAACATATTTATAAAAAAGCGGATATGGAAAATTTATTGATCGAGAAAGCTAATAATCTCAAATCGGAGATTGAGCAATGGGCCATAAGTAACGGAGCGGACGTTGATTCCCAGGAGTGGAAGAAGCTTGTTATTGACGACAGCAAATCCATCGGCGGAATTAATACAAAAGGTATTATTGAATATTTTGACAGGGATAAAAAGTAGCTGATAAGTGAATTGGAAGACATTAGCGGATTCGCCGATGTCTTTGCTTTTGCCCATGGCAGTCTCGGAGTTGCCGCCCAATGGAAGGTGTGAATGCGTTTCCCGGCGGCTATAAATGGATAGTGACGAATTGCTACAGTTTATTGTAACTGTTTTACAAATAGAGTAGACAAACTGTCAATTATCTACTATAATCTAATTATCAGGAACAGCACGACTATCACTTATAAACAGTACGCCATATCAAAAGCAGAGAAATATGGTATTTGTTTGTAAAGCAGCGGAGGGAAAAATGAAAAATCTAAAAATCAGAACAAAGCTCTTGGTAACTTTTTTGCTAATTATTGTACTGTTCATTGGGACAGTGGCAACTTCGATCTGGGGATTGAGGGAAAACGAAGAAAAATATTCGCATTTTTATAATGTGGGGTATCAGATTACCAACAAAGTTATGAATATGCGGCGAGGGCTGCAGATCATTGTAAAAGATCTCTCCTTTATGACCATTGATGACGATGCTCAAAAAAGCGCCGTTTATTTAAGTGACTTAAATAAAGAACTGACCCTGCTGGAAGAAAACGCAAACTGGCTGTTTGAGAATTTTGAAGGCGACGCCGCATTGCTGGATTCTTTTGCTACAAGTGTAAGAAAAGCTGTGGATTTGCAGGAGGCTGTTATCGAAGTGTCACACACCGATCAGGAGAAAGCTCAGACCATGCTGTTGGAAGAATATCAGCCCATGGTGGAGGAAGCGGTAAACACATTGATTCAGATCAGCAATGTAGCGGAAACCAATGCGGAAAACAATTATCAGAGTACCGTTAAAATGCAGGAACAGCTGGTTGCCCTTCAGATGGGGCTGGCCATTGGCGTATTGATCATCACTTTGTTCCTCTCTACATATTTAACGGGTGCAATTACGCGTCCTCTCCGTGAACTGGAAAAGTCTGCAGATAAGATTGTGGAAGGTAATTTTGACATTTCCATATCATACGAATCAAGAGACGAGATGGGACTTCTGGCCAAGGCTTTCAAGAATATGACCAAGATTGTAGGCACCGTTATTGTGGATGCGTCAAGGATTTTGAGCGAGATGGCAGAGGGAAATTTTGACGTGCGTACTCAGGCGGAGGAATACTATGTGGGAAGTTTCCAAAGTCTTTTGCTATCCATCCGCAAGCTCAACCGTGATTTAAGCTCTACATTAGGTCAGATTAATCGTAGCTCCGATCAGGTTGCCTCCGGTTCCGGACAGGTTTCCGACGGTGCACAGGCGCTTGCACAGGGTGCTACGGAGCAGGCATCGGCTGTAGAGCAGCTTGCGTCAACCATTACGGGGATCTCTCATCAGATTAAGGATACTGCAGAAAATGCCATGGAGGCCAGAAACCAGTCCAGCATGGCTGGAAGTGAAGCGGAAGAATGTAATGTACAAATGCGGAATATGATTGCCGCCATGGAAGAAATTTCACATACATCCAACGAGATCAACAAGATTATCAATACAATTGAAGACATTGCATTCCAGACGAATATACTGGCGCTTAACGCATCAGTGGAGGCTGCACGGGCAGGTCAGGCCGGACGTGGTTTTGCGGTAGTTGCCGATGAAGTGCGCAGCCTTGCCAACAAGAGTTCTGAGGCGTCAAAGGATACCGCAAACTTGATTGAGCAGTCTATTGAAGCTGTGGCAAGAGGTACCAAAATTGCAGATGCAACGGCTCAGTCGCTTACGAAGGTAGTGGATGCAGTGCGCACCACATCTTCCAAGGTAGATATGATTGCAAATGCTGCAGAGCAGCAGGCGGATGCCATTGAACAGGTTACATTGGGTGTGGATCAGATATCCAGCGTTGTACAGACCAATTCTGCTACATCAGAACAAAGCGCTGCGGCCAGCCAGGAACTTTCCAATCAGGCGGCTATGCTCAAAAATCTTGTTGCAAAATTCATTCTTCGGGAAGAGTATGCCATTGGTTCTCAAAATGTGAGAAATTATGGCAATTCCTATGACTCTTATGGTCATATCGATTTGAACTAATCGAACAAATAACAAAATCAATATGATTAAATTGATAACAGGACAGATTGAGATTGTATCTCTTCTGTCCTGTTTAGTCCAATTATAAAGAAATTGACAGGCAGAAGCAAGGATGGCGTTCCACAGGAAATGCGCTAAAAATACGATTTGAAAGGGAAGTGCAAATGACAAAGAAACAGCGGGCGATTCAGATTATAGAAAAGTTGAAAAAGGAGTATCCCGATTCTGATTGTACACTTGCATACGATCAGGCGTGGAAGCTTCTGGTGAGTGTAAGGTTGGCGGCGCAGTGTACGGACGCCAGAGTCAATGTGGTGGTTGAGAAACTGTATGAAAAATTTCCGGATGTGAACGCATTGGCAGAAGCTTTGGTGGAAGAGATTGAGGAGATCGTCCGACCATGCGGTTTGGGACACAGCAAGGCCAGGGATATCAGTGCATGTATGAAAGTGCTGCGG
The DNA here is from genome assembly GCA_910578185.1 of uncultured Acetatifactor sp. Classification (GTDB taxonomy): domain Bacteria; phylum Bacillota; class Clostridia; order Lachnospirales; family Lachnospiraceae; genus Acetatifactor. Next base: position 31,436 of record CAJTPN010000012.1, on the reverse strand, counting down.
AATACCTATGGTGGAAATGTGCCGGACCAATTTGATAAATTGCTGGCATTGCCAGGAGTTGGCAGAAAAAGCGCCAATTTGATTATGGGAGATGTATTTGGAAAACCTGCCATCGTCACAGATACGCACTGCATTCGTCTGACAAACAGGATGGGATTGGTGGATGGAATCAGGGAACCAGCCAAAGTGGAGAAAGAGTTGTGGAAGATCATTCCGCCGGAGGAAGGGAATGATTTCTGTCATCGGCTCGTGGATCATGGCAGGGCCGTCTGTACGGCACGCACAAAGCCTCATTGTGAAAATTGCTGCCTTATGGGAGTCTGTAAGAGGGTTGGCGTTTCCGAGTAATGTCATTGGAGATATCTGACCCAGAACCAAATAGAATAGGGCAAGTGTGCCTGAATGTTTGCCGGTTCCATTAATCATATGTGGGCAATATATGTGGTATCTGCATAAAATAAGGAAACCTTATTTTTGGAGATTTGCGATGGAAATATATGTGGTGAAACGCGGAGACAGCGTGGACAGTATAGCGGAGGAATATGGCGCCAATGTGGAACAGATTATTTATGATAATCAACTGGTCTATCCTTATGAACTGGCCATTGGGCAGGCCTTATTGATCAACCAGTATGAGAGAAATGCGGACAGGGCAATTTCGGTTAGCGGTTATGCCTATCCTTTTATCAGTCCATGGGTCTTGGAGCAGACCTTGCCGTATTTGTCAGAGCTGCCAATTTTTTCCTATGGCTTTACCAGGGAGGGGGAACTGTTGCCTCCTGCTTATGGAGATGATACTTGGATGATAGCGGAAGCTTTGCGCTTTGGGACACAGCCGATACTGACGCTCACTCCATTTGGACCGGATGGTAATTTTAATAATCAGCTGATACATTCCGTTGTGAACAATCCCCAATACACGGACAGATTGATTGAAAACCTGCTTCAGGTAATGGAAGAAAAAGGATATCAGGGTGTTGATATTGATTTTGAATATATTTTGGCCCAGGATCGGGATCCTTTTTCTGCGTTTGTAAGACAGGTAGCGGAAATCATGCGTACCAACGGGTATCATACTTCCGTTGCACTGGCGCCGAAGACAAGTGCGGATCAGGCAGGACTGCTGTATGAAGGGAAAGATTACCGGGCATTGGGGGAGGCTGCTGATCACGTTCTTTTGATGACTTACGAGTGGGGATATACTTATGGCCCCCCCATGGCAGTAGCGCCCATCAATCAGGTTCGGAGGGTGGTGGAATACGCGTTGACGGAAATCCCGGCCGATAAAATTGATCTGGGCATTCCCAACTACGGTTACGATTGGCCGCTTCCCTATGAGCGCGGAACCACCAAAGCCACAACCATAGGAAATGTAGAGGCTGTGCGCATTGCCATTGAACAGGAAGCGGAGATTATGTTTGACAGTTTGGCGGAAAGTCCGTATTTCACTTATGTGAAGGACGGGATCAGCCATGAGGTATGGTTTGAAGATGTAAGGAGCCTCCAGGCAAAGTTTCGACTGATTCAGGAGTACAATTTGCGAGGCTGTGGCTATTGGCAGATAATGAAATGGTTTCGGGCAAATTGGGTTTTGCTGCAAAATCAGTTTTATATTTTAAAGTAAAAGTACAAATGTAAGCCGAAGGGGGAAACAATTATGAGAATGTATGATATTATTTTGAAAAAAAGGAATGGAGGGGAGCTTTCAAAAGAGGAGATCAATTTCTTTGTGGAAGGCTATACCAGGGGAGAGATTCCGGACTATCAAGTATCTGCGCTGATGATGGCAATTTATTTCCGCAAGATGACCAAGGGGGAGACACTGGCGCTTACAATGGCTATGGCGGGAAGCGGGGAACAGCTTGATTTGTCAATGATACAGGGAGTAAAGGTGGATAAGCACAGCACCGGAGGAGTTGGAGACAAGACCTCCCTTGCCCTGGCCCCCATGGTGGCAGCGTGCGGTATTCCTGTGGCGAAGATGAGCGGACGAGGGCTTGGGCACACCGGCGGCACTATCGACAAACTGGAAAGTTTTTTAGGATTTACCACAGGGCTTACTTCAGATAAATTTATTGACAATGTTAATCGTATTGGGATTGCCATTATGGGGCAGACGGCGGATTTAGCGCCTGCGGACAAAAAGCTTTATGCGCTTCGTGATGTAACCGCAACGGTGGATAATATGTCGTTGATTGCCAGTTCTATTATGAGCAAGAAGCTGGCCGCTGGAGCGGACGCCATTGTGTTGGATGTAAAGACGGGCAGCGGTGCGTTTATGAAGCGGGAACAGGATGCCAGGGCGCTGGCGGAGGAGATGGTGGAGATCGGCAGAAATGCCGGGCGCAAAACCGTTGCTGTGATCTCGGATATGGATCAGCCCCTGGGTTATGCGGTTGGGAATGCATTGGAGGTAAAGGAAGCCATTGATACTTTAAGTGGTAAAGGGCCCGAGGACTTTGTGGAACTGTGCATAACGCTGGGAAGTCAGATGCTTCTGGTCGGCGGGAAAGCTTCTCTGGAAGCGGAAGCAAGGGAAATGCTTCGCGGCGTAATTGCAGACGGCAGCGCTTTAAGAAAATTTGCCGAATTTGTGGAAGCCCAGGGTGGGGACAAAGAAGCGGTATATAGGCCGGAGCGATTGCCCAAGGCCCAAATTGTGCGCGCGATATCAGCTCCCCGGAGCGGCTACGTGAGTCGTATTGTCTGTGACGAGGTAGGACTCTGTTCTCTGATTTTGGGCGGCGGCAGAGAGAGGAAAGACAGTGCGATAGACTTGGCCGTTGGCTTGGTGCTTTGCAGAAAAGTGGGGGATTATGTCAAGGAGGGGGAACCGCTGGCAATATTGCATGCTAACGAGGAAAAACGTGCCTTGGAAGCGGAGGAGCGCTATCTTTCGGCATGTACCATCACGGAGACAATACCCAAGCCAAAGCCTCTTATCAAGACAATCATAGGGTAGGAAAATAGAGAGCATCCAATGAACGGAAACGGTTCAGGTCTCCATAATCGGGAGCTGGAATAAAAGAGAAGGGAGGATTATAAATAATTCGGGCATAGTTTTTGGCATGGGATAATATACTTTGAACATGAAGAAAAATATTGATCGCAGCCAGAAAAAAGAATCAAAGAAAGAGGCATTGTTGGATTCCCTAAAGCTTCCAAAGGATATCTGCATGGGAGCGCTGAAGGTGACCATGACGGGGAATCGGGAGGCATGGATAGAAAATTACCGGGGGATTCTGGAATATACGGAAAACCAGATCTTACTGCAGGGAAAGACCTGCCAGGTCTCCTTTGAGGGAAACGGACTGTCCATTGATTATTACACCACGGAGGATATGAAGATCAGCGGCTGTATCGGCTGCGTCAGATATATCTGACCGCCGGTTCAGCTGGTTTGCAAAAATTAAGAAGAGGAAAGTCCATGATCGAATTGCTGAAATATATCAAGGGATATCTGCGGATCCGGGTGAGCGGATTTTCGCCGGAGCGTTTTATGAATCTGTGCAGTAATAAGGGAATATTGCTGTGGAACATTGTGCGCGAAGGCGATGTCTATTATATGAATATTAATTTGAGCGGCTTTTGGGGGCTGCGGCCCGTGGTGAAAAAGACAGGGACAAGGGTAGCGGTATTGGAAAGATACGGGCTCCCTTTTTTTCTGCCCAAGCTGTTGAAGCGCAAAGTTTTTGTGGCAGGTCTTTTTTTGACAATCGGGTTTTGGACTTTGTCGTCTACGTACATATGGGATATTGATCTTGACGGGAACTATCAGATAACAGAGGATGTGTTTGACGATTTTTTAAGAGAGCATGAAGTGATCGTGGGAATGCGTAAGAATGACCTTGACATTGAGACGCTGGAGAAGGAAATACGCAGGGCGTTTCCGCAGATTACCTGGGCGTCTGCGAAGCTGAACGGTACCAGGCTGCGGATTGATATCAAGGAAAATGACGCGCCCATCATAGTGGAAAAACCGGATGTTTCGGAGGGGATGGATATCGTATCGGAATATGACGGCACGGTGGCTGCCATTATTGTCAGAAGCGGCGTACCCAAAGTGGCCATAGGCGATACCGTGGAAAAAGGTGCTGTGCTGGTGGAGGGAAAGGTGCCGATTTTCAATGAGGATAAGACGGTTCGCGAATATCAATATGTGAATGCGGATGCGGATATTATACTGGAGCATATGACTGAATATACCACAAGTCTAAAATTTGACTATATACAAAAGGAGTATACGGGCAGGGAGAAGAAAAGCAATTACTTCAAGCTTGGCGATAATTCCTATAAACTGCCTACGGAACGTCCTTTTCAGGTATATGACAGCCTGATCAGGGAAAGCAGGCCTCAGGTATTTGAAAAGCTGTCTTTGCCAATATTCTGGGGAAGTATAACATACAGGGAATATCAAAACGTGGAGTATAAATATACCACAGAAGAGGCCAAGAAGCTTCTTAATCAAAAATTAATGGAATTTATCACAAGTTTAGAGGAAAAAGGGGTACAAATTATTGAAAAAAATGTTAAAATAGAAACAGGTGAAGATTCATGGGTAGTGACGGGGGAATTTTTAGTGCGGGAGCCTGTGGGTATGAACAAAGAAACTGAGAAAGAGGATATTGAGGGAACAGAAACAAATGAGTGAATTTTCGATGGAGCTGGATATTTCGGCGGAGCATATGCAGAAGATATTTGGACTGCAGGACGCCTATGTGAAAAAACTTGAGCGGGATTTCCATGTGGCGGTGATAGACAGGAACGGCAGAATTACCATAACCGGCGATGAGAATATGGTGAGGAGGGCGGAAAGCGTGCTGCGTCAGCTTTCTGTGATTTCCAGCCGGGGGAACGCCATAGAGGAGCAGAACGTGGACTATGCTATAAGCCTTGGGATGGAAGAGAAGGAAGGGATGCTTGCGGAGATGGATTCCGATTGTATCTGCCATACGGTAAACGGTAAACCGGTCAAACCAAAGACATTGGGGCAAAAGGCTTATGTGGATGCGATCAGGGAGAATATGATCGTCTTTGGGATAGGGCCTGCGGGAACAGGAAAAACCTATCTTGCCATGGCGATGGCGGTTACGGCTTTTAAAAATAACGAAGTGAACAGGATCATTTTGACCAGGCCTGCCATCGAGGCAGGGGAGAAGCTGGGCTTTTTGCCCGGGGATTTGCAGAGTAAAGTAGACCCTTATCTTAGGCCTCTGTACGATGCGCTGTATCAGATTATGGGCGCGGAGAGTTTTGCCAAAAATATGGAAAACGGACTCATAGAGGTGGCGCCTTTGGCCTATATGAGAGGGCGTACCTTGGATAACGCGTATATTATTTTGGATGAAGCTCAAAATACGACACCGGCCCAGATGAAAATGTTTTTGACTCGAATTGGGTTCGGCTCCAAGGTGGTGGTTACCGGCGACAGTTCCCAGAAAGATTTGCCGGCTGACATGAAATCCGGGTTGGATGTGGCGTCAAAAGTGCTTAGTGGAATCAACGATATTGCTTTTTGCCATTTGACCAGCAAGGATGTGGTACGTCATCCCCTGGTACAGAGGATTGTGAAGGCATACGAGGATTATGAGGCCGCCGAAAGCCGGAGACATAAGGGGGATGCCGGGGGCCAAAGAAGCGGCAGACGCCGGGGCGGAATCTCGCAGGAAAGGCTGGTCAGGGATAAAAATCAGAATCGGAGGATGCCTGAGTTATGACTTTTTGGGTTGAGAATGAGACAGACCTCCTGTTTGATTTTTCCGTAGAGGATACGGTAAGAGCTGTATGTGAGGCAGTTTTGGAACAGGAGGGCTGTCCCTATGAAGTGCAGGTGAACCTGGTCATAACGGACAGCGAAGGCATTTGGGAACTGAATAAAGAATACAGGGGCATTGACAGGGAGACGGATGTGCTTTCTTTTCCGAATCTGGAATTTTCTCAGGAAGGAGTCTTTGATGTGGATGAAAATCTGGAGGCGGACTACTTTGATCCGGAAACGGGGGAACTGATCTTAGGAGATATTATGATCTGTGCGGAAAGGGTTTTTGCACAGGCGGAAAGCTATGGGCATAGTGTCAGGAGGGAATTTGCCTTTCTTTTGGCGCATAGTATGCTTCATCTGTGCGGATATGACCATATGGAAGAGACACAGGGCAAAGTTATGGAGCGCAAGCAGGAAGAGATATTGGAGGGCTTGGGCATTACTAGAGATTAATTGAGGGACACAGGATGAATCGGGCTGAGGTGAGAAGAAGGCAGGCGGAAGAAATCTCCAATATATTGACATTGCTTACCATATTGGTGATAGTGCGATTGACGGGGCATAACGGTGCCGCATATATGATTGTGGCGTTGGAGGTATTTTGGCTGTTGTGGAGCATATTGGGCGGCAGTCTGTCGGATACGTTGGGTAAGCTGCTCAGAAGCAGAAGAAACAAGGGGCAGTATAAGAACGGGCAGCAGATGCGTCGGAGCGCTATGATTTGTCATGCGGTGCTGGGGATTCTGGGAAGTCTGACCATGTTTCTTTTGGCGGGGCCGGTGGCGGAAGAGATTTTCAGGATTCCCTGCAGCACATTGATTCTTATGGTGATTTCTCCCATTCTGTTATTACGATCCATCTCAGCCGTTATCTTAGGGTATTTTTATGGAGAAGGTACAGAGTCTCTGACGGCGGTGGCAGGTGTAATGCGCCAGATTTTTACGCTTGCTTTCGGCTTTTTGTTCTATGGGATTCTGAAAGGTTATGGGGAGAAGGTAAGCGCATTGCTGCAGGAGGAAAACTACACTTCCATGTACGGCGGCGTTGGGTTTGCCATTGCGATGAATTTGGCGGAACTCTTGGTTATATTTTTTCTGGGAATGGTATATAAAGGCAGCCGCCGTTTAGACAAAAGGAGCCGACAGGATAACCTGTCTGCGGAGCCAATGCTTTACGGGATTGGCGTTTTATGGGCATCCAGGTGGCAGCAGTGCATTATAAAATTTCTGGAGACGCTGCCGTTGGTATTGGGAGTTTTCCTTTTCTGCAGAGCCTCGGAGCTGGAAGCGGTTGGGGATTATGGGATGTACGCGGGAATTTATCTGTCGGTATGCGGCATTGCGTCTTTCGGGATTTCCGCTTCAACCATACCGATCATTGGTAAAACCTATGCAGGTATCAGAAGGGAGGAATCCAAAGCGGCAAGGAATCTGTTTCAGACAGGTGTTCATATTTGTCTGGTGCATGGTATTTTTGGCGCCGTGTTTGTGGCCGTAATGGGGACGCAGCTTTTGGCGGTGATCAGTCCGGAAAGTTCGGAGACGGCGCTGCAGATGCTTTTGGGCGGGTCTACCATGATTATTTTTATGGCGCTGTCGTCCTATTTTAAAAGATTTTTATTGATAGCGGGGAAGAAAATGCCCGTTATGGGAGCCGTAGGCATTGGGGACATGATTTATATGATCATAGTCATGATTACTTTTGGAATTGGAAAGGCAGGTATCTTGTCACTGGTTTATGGCGGTATGGCGGGAATGTTTGTAATTTGTATCTTATTGGGGATGCTGTCCTATCGGCAGATGCGAATGCGGATAGATTGGCTTCAGGTTCTGGTGATCCCTTTGGGCGGGGGAGGCGTGGCAGGGTTGTTATGCATGTTGTTTAGCCGATTGTTTGCTTTGGTTCTGCCTCCATATTTGACTTTATTGCTTGCTCTGGCAGTGGCGGGAGTATCCTATTGGGTGGTGTTGTTGCTGCTTAGAAATTTCAGAGATCAGGAGCTGGATGTGATGCCCGGCGGTCGTCTGGTGATTGCGTTAGGGCGTACGTTGCGTTTGATTTAAAACAGTTAGAGCCCCATGATACCGGAAATTATTTTATATGCATAAATAAATAGAAAAAGCTGATACTTATTAATGCCAAAAGGTTTGTTGAGGACGGGAGAAGCATTTAATGAAAGGGTTTAAGAGTATCGGCTTATTTTTGATGATTCCGCTTCTGGTGGGGGTGGGGTTTTATGCTGGAATAAAGACTTCCGTTTATTTTGAGCAGGACGGAACAAATCGGAGAGAAAGCCATTTTGAGCAGGAACTACTAAATCAAAACATGACCGAAAATATTGGCGACGGGCAAGTGAGTGAGGAAAAGCCGGACGGAGAGGATTCCGAAGGGGAAAATTCCCTTGAGGCGGCAGTGACGGCCGTGACGCTTTGCGTGGATACTAAGTTTGTGTTGGAAGAGACGGATATCTTGAATCATACGGTGGTGGAAACCACACAGCGTCTGCCCAACATGTATGTGGGGATGGACAGGGAGCAATTTTTGCAGGCCATGGAAATTTATGAAAAAGCCCCGCCCTTGTCGGAGTTGGAGAGGGGATTTGTGAGCCTGGAGGTACTTGCTTTTTCTAAAGAGCGGGTTGTAGTGCAGAAAAACTATAAATTTTTACAGCCAGGCAATGGATATTATCTTGCGGTTTATGACAATGAAGTGGTTGTTTATCAGGAAAACAGGGAGACCATATACATTGAGACGGATATTATATTGGAGACGCTGCCGGAGGCGTTACAAAGGAAAATTATGGAGATGATGTGGATTGAAAATGAGGAAAAGCTTTTTGATTTTCTGGAGAATTATTCCAGCTGAATTTGGAAATGGGCGGTGCCTTTTCCGGCTTTTAACTCCTGGGCGGATTTCTTCACATAGGCCGTGTTTGCCTTGGAGAAGAATGGGGCGGTAGTCTGGGTGATTTCAATCGGGATGCGGTTTTCGCGTAGAATTGTTTTCACTAAAAGAACATTCATGCGTTTGTAGTGGAGGTGGACTTTTTTTGCTTGCCTGATTTAATAAAATGATATATAATAGAATTTAACGGAAGAGATCAGGTAGTTTACAAAAGGGGTATCGGCATATGGCATCCAAAACAGATACGGAAGTTATAATAGGTGGCAAGGTATTTACCTTGAGCGGCTATGAGAGTGAGGAATACTTGCAGAAGGTTGCGTCTTATATCAATAATAAAATGAATGAATATAATAAGATCGACAGCTTCCGCAGGCAGCCTATGGATACGCAGGCCGTCTTGCTGCAGCTGAATATTGCTGATGATTTCTTTAAGGCAAAGAGGCAGATCACGATTTTGGAAGAGGAACTGCAGGCCAAGGACAAGGAGCTTTATGACTTAAAACATGAGTTGATATCCGCGCAGATAAAGCTGGAAAGCTCTGAGGAAGAAATAAAAGTTCTGCAACAGGCACAGAATCCACCCAAATCAGAACCGAGGAAAAAGTAAGGTTGTTATGTAACAGGAGCTGTCCGAAACCGGGCAGCTTTTCTTGATGATACTGTTTTGGCTACAGGGGAATCGCTGAAGGGACAGGAGCATGCGGCTTTGGCAAAAAGGTTTTGCTTGGCCGGATGTTACCCGGACAGACCACATAAAGGAAGATGATATGGGAAATAGACAACATATGGTAGAACTGCTGGCACCCGCCGGATGCGAGGAAGGATTTTATGGGGCGATACGGGGAGGTGCGGATGCGGTTTATCTGGCGGGGGACAGGTTTGGCGCCAGGGCTTATGCGGAGAATTTTACAAGGGAAAAACTTTTGGAGTGTATCAAATATGGGCATCTTTTGGGGCGAAAACTATATTTGACGGTGAATACGCTGCTGAAGGAGAGCGAATTTTCCGAATTGTATGATTATCTATATCCTTTTTATGAGGCCGGAATGGATGCGGTGATCGTGCAGGATTTAGGAGTTTTTCGGTTTATCAGGGAGAATTTCCCCGGCTGGAAGCTGCATGTCAGTACACAGATGACTTTGTGCAGCGGATATGGCGCATTGCTTTTAAAAGAAATGGGAGCATGCCGCGTGGTGCCGGCCAGGGAGCTTGGATTGCAGGAACTGATCTTGATGAAGAAGCAGGCGGATATTGAACTGGAAGCCTTTATTCACGGGGCAATGTGCTATTGCTATTCAGGACAATGCCTGTTTAGCAGTATCGTTGGGGGCAGAAGCGGGAACAGAGGACGATGCGCCCAGCCCTGTAGGCTGTGTTATTCCGTAAGTGTTGGAAATGTCAGGCGGGAGGCGTGCTATCCCTTAAGTTTAAAGGATATGTGTACCATCCGCCACATTCCGCAGCTGATAGAGGCGGGGATAGATTCCTTTAAAATTGAAGGGCGCATGAAGAAGCCGGAATATGCAGCCGGTGTTACGAGTGTATACAGACGTTACATTGACAGATATTATGAACTGAGGGAGAAAAAAGGTCCGAAGGAAGCGGCAGAAGCTTTTGAGGTGGAAAAAGATGATGAAAAGTTTTTGAATTCTCTTTATATCAGAACCCAGGTGCAGGACGGATATTATTTTAAGCGAAACGGAAGCGAAATGGTAACAATGGAAAGTCCTTCCTACAGCGGAAGCGAACAGGCTCTTTTGCAAAGTATTCGTGAGAGCTACATAGATAAAAGGCTTAAGCTGCCCGTAATGGTCTCGGCTTTGTTTCAAGTGGGCCAACAGGCGGAAGTTATTCTGCAGTGGGGTGATATTTGTGTTTGCGTCATGGGGGATTTGGTGGAAGCGGCCTGTAAGCAGCCAATTTCCCAGGAAAATGTTACAAAGCAGTTGGGGCGATTGGGAGAAAGCGCCTTTTATGTGGAAAAGATGACCGTGACCGTGGGGGAACATGTATTCTATCCATTAAAAAAGATCAACGAATTGAGAAGGGCTGCGGTGGAAAAACTGGAGGAACAGATTCTTGCGGTGGGCGGATACAAAAATGCGCTGGATAAAAATCCCGGAGCCTGTGGAAAATTGGCAGACGTCGCGTCTCACTTCTTACCATCCCGGCCCATTTGGGTGCTTCTGGTGCATACGCTCTCTCAGCTGGAAGGAGTTGTGGAATGGTTGACAGAAAACCCATATCGGCAGCCTGTAAGGATTTATGTGGAGGGTGATTTGGCGGTCCAGGAGTGGAGCAGGGTATCTGCCCTGTGCAGCAAACTTCCCCACACATGTACTAAATATGTGGCGCTGCCGTATATTTTACGGGAATCGGACAAGGGATACCTGGAACGGTTATATGAAAAAACGGAAGCAGGCGGTGTTTTTGGGGGATTTCTGGTTCGTTCCATGGATGGTTACGGCTATGTGCGAAGCAGGGGGAAACTGCCATGCAGAGCGGATGCCGGCTTGTATGTCTGGAATAGATTTGCCGCAAGGGAGCTTGCGGCAGGAATGGAAGGATTCTGTATTCCGTATGAGCTCAAAGCTTCAGAACAGAGAAGCCTGCTTGGAAATCTGCCTTGGGAAAAAATTGTTTATAGCCGCATTCCTATGATGATTACTGCAAATTGTCTGGGGCGTACTCTGGGACAGTGTAAAAAGGGGTCGGTGAAGATCTGGGGGGACAGCGGGGATGAGAAAGCGGGGAATGGATGTCTCAGGGAACGGGAAGACAGATACCAAGCGCTGTTGGAAGACAGATATCACAAGGATTTTCCGGTGGAAATCAACTGCCTGCACTGTATGAATATTATTTATAACAGCGTGCCGTTTTCCTTGTACAGGGAGATCCCAAAATGGAAGGAACAGGTGGATTTGCGAATGGATTTTACGCTGGAATCCGCAGGGGAGGTCAGACAGCTTCTGGATGCCTTTTTGGGGGATAAAACGCTGTCGTCCGGGGAATACACAACCGGTCACGAGAAGCGGGGCGTAGAATAACAAAAGGAATTTTTTTATGAAGGAATATATTACTGAAATATCCAAATATGTCATAGCGGGAAGCATGCTGCTTTATACCCTGTGCAGTTTTCTATGCCTGACGGATAAGCTGGAAAAGAAAAGGATATTATACATCATACAAAACCTGATTATGTTTGGAATGCAGCTGCTCATGTTCGCAGATCTGGCGCTTGTGAGTCAGGATTTGGAGTATGTTTTTCTGTATGTGTTTGTACAGATATTTCTGCTGGCAGCATCAGTGATGGTACCCATGATATATGAACAGGTGAATCGATTGTTGCTGAACAATATGTGCATGCTGCTTGGAATTGGACTGTGTGTTATCTCCCGGATATCTTTCGACAGGGCGGTACGGCAGTATATCATTGCGCTGGCGTCCCTGGCGGTAACGCTCTTTATTCCTTGGCTGTTGTCAAAGATACGTTTCCTGAAAAAACTGACATGGCTGTATGGCTTTGGAGGTATCTTTCTATTGGCGGCGGTATATATCCTTGGGGAGGTTACGCATGGCTCCAAAATCACATTTACATTAGGAGAAGTGACGTTTCAGCCTTCGGAATTTGTAAAAATATTGTTTCTGTTTTATCTGGCGGGAGTATTGCGGGAAAAAGTTACATTCCTGCGCGTGGCGCTGACGGCGGTTTTTGCGGGGATACATGTGATATTGCTGGTGGTATCGAAGGACTTGGGCAGCGCTCTGATTTATTTTGTGGCATATGTGTTTGTGGTGTTTGCGGCGACAAAGAATTATCTATATCTGCTTATGGGGGCTGTGGGAGGAAGCGGTGCCGCATGGGCGGCGTATCTGCTGTTTGCTCATGTCCGCACCCGGGTTCTTGCGTGGAGAGATCCCTGGGTCTATATTGATTCCAAAGGGTATGCCATTACCCAGTCCCTGTTTGCCATCGGAAGCGGCAGTTGGTTTGGCATGGGGCTCATGAAGGGTAATCCAAGTGCGATTCCTTACGTGGAGCAGGATTTTATTTTTTCTGCTGTGTGTGAAGAATTGGGTGTGATTTTTGGTATTGGCTTGATCCTTATCACCCTGGTTTGTTTTTTGTCTATGATGAAATTAGCGCTTGGGATCCAGGATCGCTTTTATCAACTGATCGTATATGGAATTGGGATCATGTATGTATTTCAAATATTTTTGACCATCGGAGGAGGAATTAAGCTGATTCCTCTCACGGGAGTGACCCTGCCTTTTGTCAGTTATGGGGGCAGTTCCGTAATGGCTACGATGATTATGTTTTTTCTGATTCAGAGAATTCATATGCAGGCGACTCATTTCGGACTGAGGCAGGAAGGAGGGAGAGAAGTTGCAGAGAAAGCAGAACAGGGAACCAACGTTGGGGAAAGAGGGGAAAGAAAAGCCGCAGGAACAGATGACGGAAAAGAGGGAGGAACAGTCTCCAGAACCCGGAAAAAAAACAAGAGCTGAAAGGAAGAAAAGATGTGGCAGGGGGAATCGGCGGGAAGTTTTTTTGACGGGGGGATTTTTTGCAACGCTGTTCTTGGTAATGGTGGGGTATCTGGCATATTTTACCGCCACCAGGGAAGAGGAAATGATCAACAACAGCTACAACTCCAGACAGGAAATTTTGCTTTCCCGCAATTTCAGAGGAGGGATTTATGACAGGAATGGAGAGACGCTTGCACAGACCGTTGTGGATGAGGAACAGACGGAGAAAAGGGTGTATCCCTATGAAGAACTGTTTTCTCACATTGTGGGGTATTCCTGCAGAGGCCGCATGGGTGTGGAGGCGCTTGCAAATTATTACCTGATTCGTACAAGTACCTCTCTTGCAAATAAAGCGGCAAATGATATTGCCGGCGTAAAAAACCCGGGGGACAATGTTTATACCACTTTGGATGTGGCGCTTCAGCAGGTGGCGGATAGCCAGCTTGACATTTACAGGGGAGCCGTTGTGGTGACGGAGGTAAAGACGGGAAAGCTACTAGCCATGGTGTCCCATCCGGATTTCGACCCCAATAAAATCAATGAGATATGGGATTCTCTGATTGAGAACGAAAATAGTTCCGTACTTCTCAATCGTGCGGTTCAGGGGCTGTATCCTCCGGGATCCACTTTTAAGATTGTTACTGCGCTGGAATATATAAAGGAAAACCCGGAGACCTATAATGATTATTCCTATCAGTGTTCAGGTTCATTTCAGTCGGGAGGAAACCGCATTCGGTGCTATCATGGAACCAATCACGGAAGGGTGGACTTTGTAAGTTCTTTTGCCAAGTCCTGTAACGCTTCTTTTGCCAATATCGGGATGGAGTTGGATCGGGAGCGCTTTGGAGAGACTTTGGAAAAGCTTTTGTTTGACGAACCGTTGCCCATTATGTTGCCATATGCCAAGAGCAGTATCTCTGTGACAGAATCGGATGCGGAAATGATGCAGACTTCCATTGGCCAGGGAAAGACCCAGATCACGCCGATGCATCTGAATATGATAACAAGCGCCATTGCCAACGAGGGGATCTTGATGAGACCATATGTGGTTGATCATGTAGAAAATGATATGGGAGATCTGGTAAAGGAATTTAAGCCGGATGCCTACGGACGTTTGATGAGCATAGAAGAGGCGGCGGTATTAAAGGGGTTGATGACGGCTGTGGTGGAAGGGGGCACTGCCAAAAGCCTATCCGGGAGAAATTATACTGCAGCCGGGAAGACAGGTTCCGCAGAGTATAATAATGTTAAAGGGGACAGCCATGCATGGTTTACAGGATTTGCCCCTGCGGACGACCCTGAGATCTGTGTCACCATAATCGTAGAGGGGGCCGGAAGCGGCGGGGATTATGCGGTCCCTATTGCCAGGAGGATTTTTGACACCTGGTTTCGCGACAAAGAATAGAGAATGTACTTCCGGTGGGATTGCGTTCAAGTCAGACAGTGACGGAGGAAATAAGATGTTAGAGGCGATCAGCTGCGGCGGGGTAGTGATTTTTCGCGGAAAAATCCTTTTGCTGTATAAGAATTACAAAAACAAATATGACGGATGGGTTTTGCCCAAAGGCACGGTGGAGCAGGGGGAAGAATATAAAGACACGGCTCTGAGGGAAGTTTTGGAAGAATCGGGAGCAAAAGCAACCATCATTAAGTACATTGGAAAAAGCGAATATACCTTTAACATTCCGGAGGACATTGTGGAAAAGGAGGTTCACTGGTATCTGATGATGGCTGACAGTTATTACAGTACGCCGCAAAAAGAAGAATTTTTTATGGATTCGGGTTTTTATAAGTATCACGAAGCATATCACTTACTTAAATTTTCCAATGAGAAGCAGATTTTGGAAAGGGCCTATGAGGAGTACCAGGATCTGAAGAGAAATCATTTATGGGGCAGCCGGAAATACTATTGATATTTCCGGCTGCATGGATTTACAGACTTTTTACGATTTGCAGTTCAGGATGCTCCAGCAGGTCCAGAACCTGAGCATTATCGTTTTTCAAAATGGGCCGTGATTTTGCAGCCGGATGGATGATAACCACTTCCCAGACGGAACCGTCGTTTAACTGTACGGTGGAACCAATCTGAGCGTCGCCGATTCGTTTCATCAGAGGTAAAAGGATTTCTGTGTCATATTCCTGCATATTCAACTCAAAATATCCAAGAATCTGAAGGGGTGTCAAAGCATCCCGATAGGAACGGGGAGAAGCCATGGCGATATAAGTATCAATGATGGCGATGTAACGCGCGTAGAGATCTATTCCGTTTCCCTTCATATGATAAGGATATCCGCTTCCGTTCATGCGCTCGTGGTGCATGATGACGGCATTTTTAATTCGCTGGTCAATATTTGTCTGATTCAAAAGCGCATATCCGATCACAGGGTGTTTTTTTACAAGGGCAAATTCTTCGTCGGTAAGTTTGCCGGCCTTCCAGAGAATTTCGTAGGGAAGCTTGAGCTTACCGATATCATAATAAAAGCAGGCCAATATCAGTTGATCCGCATCCTGCCTGGGCATATTGTTCCAGTCGGCAAATGTGCCTGAAAGTAGGGCGGAGTTAAGACAATGGTTGAAAGTCAGCTCATCCTCATTAGGAATCAGATTGTAGAGAAAGTCCAGCAGTTCGGAACCGTAGGAATATGTAGATGCCATATCATTGTAGATTGCAAGCAGTGCGCTGTCCGGTATCAGTTGTTTGGTTTCGATAAAGTTTAACATCAACCGTTTGTAGACAAAGAGATTTTTTTTATGCTTTTCGGCAAAGAGCTTAAAATCATCGTTGAAACGAACCCGTTCGTAATGTGTGGCGGCCAAGTCGATATCTTCCTTGATTACGGCTTTCTCAATGGAATATCGGTTCAGGCCTTTTATGACGACCTCATTCAAAACGGTATTTTTGGGATATAGGATCTCTTCGTTGTAAAGTATATCCTCGCCCAGAACCATACCGGGGATCAGTTCGGATATCATGACAGATTTCAAAATACTTCTCCTCCTTTCGACTACTAATTTAAGTATAAAGTATTTCCGAAAAAAGTCAATAAAAATCCCTTACAGTTTTTGGTTACAAAAAGTATATAGTATGATATAATGTCCTTATTCAACAAAGGGAGAGGCCGAATGGCCATCCATATCATGATCGCAAAGCGATTATGATATATAATGTCCTTATTCAACAAAGGGAGAGGCCGAATGGCCATCTAAATCATAAAAAGGTAAAGGAATCCGATATATGCGTCATGGACCGATTTTTCGTCCGGAATTATATCTGGGCAAAGGCATTAATGAAAAAAATGTGGCAAAAATTAAAAGAAAGCTGGTGAGAAAACCTCTTTTTTCCGATGTCGTGCTGATTTCTCTTTCTTGCAATTTTTCCGACCAGCTGGAGATCTATGACGCAAAACAGTTGGCCCAAAGGTTTTATCGGAATAATCCTCCCTATGTGGTAGGAATTGCGGGTAGCCGGGAAGAGGCTTTCTCAGTGGTGATTGAGATTGTGCAGGAATGTCTGCAGGTGAGGGGAGACTGTGAATTGAAGGAGTATCTGCGATGTTAGATATTGTGTTACGGATATTGACCGTGCTTGGCATAATCCTTCTGATATTGCTTGGGGTGTTGGTGCTGCTGACGCTTCTGGTACTGTTTTTTCCGGTGAGTTATCGGTTAAACGGAGGCGCAGATGAGAGAGGATTGCGGTTGTCCGCCAGGGCAAAATGGCTTTTTGGATTTCTGCGGATGGAATATGCTTATCCCGAATCGAAACATTTGGTGGTTAAGGCTCTGTGGTTTACGATATATTCCGTGGGAAATCCTTTGGAAAAGGGACAGAACGTAGAAACGGATCATTTGAAGAAAAGAAAGAAATCGAAAAAGAAAAAAACGAAGAATAAAAGGAGAGAGGTAAGGAGAGAAACAGCCGGATCCGCCCTGGAGGAAGAAAATGGGAAGGAAGATGTTGGAACCGACGAGAGAGGGGAAATGGCATCTGATTTTGATATGGAAGGGAATGGGGCGGAAAATATCCAACCCGGAAATGCTGACGGCGGAGAAGATTCCCAAAATGTAACGGCGGATGTCAAAGAGGATGAGCAGCCGGAGGGATTGGGAAAGATTTCTCAAAAATTTACAAAGATAAAGTACACAATTTATAATATATATGATAAAATAAAAAAGATTTGGGAAAATATCTCTTATTATATTGCGCTTTTCCGGGAGGAGGAGACCAGGCTGCTTCTTGGACATGCCAGACTGATCTTTGGCAGAATTCTAAAAAGCGTCCGTCCCAGGCGTATCAGGGCAAATGTACTCTTTGGCACAGGCTCTCCGGACACCACAGGTTATCTTTACGGAGGGTACTGCGCACTGACGGCGTGGCTGGGAGTTGGTTTTTTGGTGAGGCCGGATTTTGAGCGGGCTGTGCTTGAGGGAGATTTTGACATTGCAGGACGTGTTACGCTCGGAATTTTACTGATAAACGTATTAAAGTTAGTGTTAGATCGAAGGATGCGCAGGGTTTTGAAAAAAATGAAAATATAGTTGAAATTTGCGCCGGGTAAGCGCAGAATGGAGGAAAAATGGGAGTCAAGGAAAATCAATTTCAGGGAGTTGTGGAGTCTCTGTTAAAGGGAATGGACACAGTGTTGTCAACGAAGACGGTGGTAGGAGAAGCGACAAAAATTGGCGATACAATTATTTTGCCGTTGGTTGATGTGTCCTTTGGAGTAGGCGCCGGCGCAGGCAGTAAAGTCGGTGAGGGAGCAAGCGCCGCCGAATCTGCTTCCGGTGCGGGAGGTTTGGGCGGAAAGATGACGCCCAGCGCGGTGCTGGTGATCAAGGACGGAGCCGTCAAGCTGGTAAATATCAAAAATCAGGACGCGGTTACAAAGGTGTTGGATATGATTCCTGATCTTGTTGATAAGTTTACCAAGTCTGATAAGAAGACGGGTGAAAAGAATTCTAAGGATAAGGAAACAGTCGGGATGTCCGATGCGGAAGTGGTGGATATTGCATTCCCGGATGCAGAGGGAAAGTCCTGTGCCCAGGATGAAGAATAATTTTGAGTGGAAAGAAAAGATTCCGGTTGTATCTAGTACTTTTTGCAATTAGCCTGCATATAATAGAGTGATGAAGTTTTCCTGGTGTGTTATGAGAAAAATGATCGGATTTGCCGCTTTTTTTATAGCGATTGGCATGTTGATCATGCTGATCACCCACAATCGCCTGATTGGCCTGGTTATCATTGCTCTGTTATTATTTTTCGGGTATAATTGTTTTTGTGATGATTAAGGGAGCGAAGGTTCCCGCGAGGTTGGTTTCAATGGTGGATTGGGAAGAAATAAACAGGACGGAGGACGAGGACAAGCTCCGGGAAGTAAAGCTTTGGCTTTTTCAGGAAAATGTCAGACTGCAAAACGAGCGGAGAGAATTGGATGATTTAAACCGCCGCATAACACAGGAACAAAAAAGACTGAAAGAGGAAAATTTATTCTTTGATAAGAAACTGGCGATTCTCCAGGATGGTTTTCGGAAGTTGGACGAGGACAGACAGGCTCTGGAGCGTCAAAAGAGAGAGCTTGTGAGAGAGAGGACAGGCCATCTTCAAAATTACGCCAGAGGAGGCGGAGAATCCGTTTTGGAGGAGACGGTCAGGACGCTTTTTCGCGGAACCAATAATCCGCTGGCACTGCGCAAACGTTACAGGGATCTGGTAAAAATATTCCATCCGGATAATTTGTTTGGGGATGAGGAACTGGTGCAGTTGATTAATCGCGAATATATTCGAAGGAAAAAAGAGGAGTAAGAAAGCGGCATAGTTACGACCATGCCGCTTGTTTTTAAGCCCGCTCTACCGCACCGGATCTTAAGCATCTTGTGCAGACGTGCATTTTTTTGTTGCCGCCATTTACCTTGCATTTTACTCTTTTGATATTAGAGCTCCACATTGCATTGCTTCTTCTATGAGAATGGCTTACATTGTTACCGAAATGAACGCCCTTGCCACAAATATCACATTTAGCCATCTTGACACCTCCTCGACACCCGCGTAATTTCACGCCTATATTTTTTTCATAACATTAGTATATTACCAGAAAAATATGGGAAAAGCAAGTAAAAAAAACTTTTTTTATTTTTTGTATTTAATATTCCCTTTTTTCGGGAAAGCTGTTAAAATAACTAATATATGCCTGCGGCCGGGAAAGGGCGGCAGTTGTTTTGTTGAAATGTGGAATCCGGAACAATCAATGGTTTGAAGATAGAACGGAAAGGAAGGGTTACTGAATATGAAAGGTTCTTCTATGAATACCCATATGGGAAAAATTGTCATCAATAATGAAGTGATCGCCCAGTATGCGGGCAGCGTAGCCGTGGAATGCTTTGGAATCGTGGGTATGGCAGCCGTCAGCGTGAAGGACGGGCTGGTGAAGCTGTTGAAAATGGACAGCATTACCAGAGGAATCAGCGTGTCGCGCAATAATAACAAATTGATTCTTGACTTTCATGTCATTGTGGCATATGGCGTCAGTATATTGGCTGTTGCGGATAATCTGATCAATAATGTAAAGTATAAGGTAGAGGAATTTACCGGAATCGAAATCGAAAAAATCAACATCTATGTAGATGGTGTCAGAGTGATTGATTAAGGAGGATGTGGCCGTGAGTTTACAGCAAATCGATGCTAAGATGCTCTCTAAAATGTTCTTAGCCGGCGCAAAGAATTTGGAGAATAAAAAAGAGTGGATTAACGAATTGAATGTTTTCCCTGTTCCGGATGGTGATACGGGTACCAATATGACTATGACCATAATGTCTGCGGCAAGAGAACTGTCTGCACTGGGTGAAGACGCCGATATGGAGTCCATCTGTAAGGCCATTTCCAGCGGTTCCCTGCGCGGTGCAAGGGGAAATTCCGGAGTGATTCTCTCACAGCTCTTCCGTGGTTTTACCAAGAGAATAAAGACGGAGACAGTGCTGACCATTCCGGTTTTTGCGGAGGCTTTTGACAAAGCGGTGGAGACGGCATACAAGGCGGTTATGAAGCCCAAAGAGGGGACTATCCTCACCGTGGCAAGAGGAGCTGCGGACAGGGCCAAGGCGCTTGCGGAGGAAGGCACGGCAGACTTGGAGCGGTTTTTCTCCGAGATCATCAACCATGCGAAATATGTGCTCAGCCAGACGCCGGAAATGCTGCCTGTATTGAAACAGGCCGGAGTGGTAGATTCGGGCGGACAGGGACTTGTGGAGGTGCTTTCCGGAGCATACGACGCATTTTTGGGCAAGGAGATTTCACTGTCTTTTGCGAATTCCGGGGAAAAGGGAGCAGGGACTGTGAGTGCCGTGGATTCTTCCATGAAGGCACAGGCGGAAGCGGAGATTAAGTTCGGTTATTGTACGGAATTTATCATAATGCTTGAAAAGGCGTTTAATATAAAGACGGAAATGGATTTCAAGGCTTATCTTGAATCTATTGGCGATTCGATTGTATGTGTGGCGGACGAAGATGTGGTGAAGGTGCATGTACATACCAATGACCCGGGATTGGCCATCCAAAAGGCATTGAAGTATGGCGCACTTTCCAATTTGAAGATAGATAATATGCGATTGGAGCATCAGGAGAAGCTTTTTAAGATGTCGGGCGGGAAAGTGGAAGCTGCCCAACATTCTGCGGCGGAGTCTGCAGCGCAGCCGCCCAAAGAATTCGGTTTCATTGCGGTTTCTACAGGGGAAGGGATGAACGAAATCTTTAAAAGTCTTGGTGTCGATCACATTATTGAGGGTGGACAGACCATGAATCCCAGCACGGCGGATATTCTGGATGCGGTGGAAAAGGTCAATGCCAGAACCGTTTTTATCCTGCCTAACAATAAAAATATCATTCTGGCAGCAAATCAGGCTGCAGAGCTGTGTACGGAGAAAGATCTGCTTGTCATCCCCACCAAGACCATACCTCAGGGAATCACAGCGGTGATCAATTTTGTGCCGGAATTGTCCGTGGGAGAAAATGAGGAGACCATGTTGAGCGAGATCGGAAATGTGTCAACGGGGCAGGTCACCTATGCGGTTCACGATGCGGTGATAGACGGAAAGGAAATAAAGAAAGGGGATTATATGGGGATCGGCGACAGCGGGATTCTTGCTGTGGGCGGAGAGATCGAGGGAGTCGCCAGAGATACGGTGGCAGAGATGATGGCGGAGGATTCTGAGCTGATCAGCATATATTACGGCGGAGATGTTAAGCCGGAAGAGGCGGAAGCCTTCCGGGCCAAGGTTGCAGAAAAATATCCTAACTGCGATATTGAGCTGCAATACGGAGGACAGCCCATATATTATTATGTCATGTCGGTGGAATAAGACAAAGCATATGTCCCAGGGGGAGAGCGAATGCGGAATCCATGGGAAGGATACAGGAACTGGGACTTGTGAAGATTGATTGGAAAAGAGTTATGTATAGGGAGGCATGCTTTTACGGCTGCCTCTTTTATGTATGTGCGGGGAATGTTTTTGGTTTCCTGCGCGGTGTGGTGAGGGAGGCTATATGAACGGTGATACTCCTGTAATGGAAATAAGGGGTGTGGGTGAGAAGACAGCGAAACTGTTTGGGAAGATTGGTATTGCTACAGTGGGGGATTTGCTGGCGGCCTACCCCAGGGATTTTGAGATTTTTGGGGAACCTGTGAAGATAGAGGGTGCGGCGGCAGGAGAGGTGTGTGCCGTATATGCGGCAGTATGCGGGATACCAAATGAGAAGAGGGTAAGAAATCTTTCCATACTGAACGTAAACATTACGGATGGTTCGGGAAATCTGCTGCTGACTTTTTTTAATATGCCGTTTTTGAAGAAGACATTGAGACAGGGGGGCTATTATATCTTCAGGGGGCTTGTGCAACACAGAGGGGCGGTTAAGCTGATGGAGCAGCCTAAAATTTTTTCCGTAGAAGAGTACCGAAGCCAGGAAAATCAGCTGATTCCGCGCTATGCCTTGACCAAAGGCCTTACAAATTTGACGGTGCGAAAGTGTGTCAGGCAGGCATTGTCTTTTTATAATTTTGAACCGGAATTCTATGATGAGAAAATGATTCGGGCCAACGGGCTTTTATCCCGGAAGGAAGCGTTGGAATTTATACATTTCCCGGCGGATCATGACACGTTGGCGCAAGCGAGGAAACGACTGGTTTTTGACGAGTTTTTCTCGTTTCTGTTTCTTTTGCGCAAAAATAAGGAATTCAGTGAACAACTGCCAAACGGTTACAGGCTTTCTGAGACGGAAAATGTAACCTGTCTTCTGGAAAGATTGCCGTTTCCCTTGACGGATGCACAGAAGAAAGTCTGGAAGGAAATCAGAGATGACTGTGAAAGTCAATACTGTATGAACCGCCTGATTCAGGGGGATGTAGGATCCGGGAAGACCATTCTGGCGGTACTGGCCCTTTTGCTTGCTGCGGCAAATGGTTATCAGGGGGCGTTTATGGCGCCTACGGAAGTGCTGGCTGTACAACATTATGAGACGATCCGGGAATATGCGGAAAAATATGGGTTGATTTTTCGGACACAGCTCTTAGTGGGTTCCATGACCGGGAAAGCAAAAAGAGAAGCCTACGAAAAAATTGAATCCGGGGAAGTGAATCTGGTGATCGGTACACATGCGCTGATTCAGGAGAAGGTTCAATATCGATCTCTTGCGCTTGTTGTGACGGATGAACAGCATCGCTTTGGCGTCAGACAGAGGGAGCGGCTGGCAGAGAAAGGACAGGCACCCCATATACTTGTCATGAGCGCCACACCCATTCCCAGAACCCTTGCGATTATCCTTTATGGCGATCTCCATATTTCCATTGTGGACGAGCTGCCGGCAAACCGTCTTCCGATTAAAAACTGTGTGGTGGGTACCGCTTATCGGCCCAAAGCGTATCAGTTTATTGCCAAAGAAGTGGAACAGGGGCGTCAGGCGTATGTAATTTGTCCTCAGGTGGAGGCGGAGGAGGGAGAGCAGGGGGATCTGGAAAACGTGGTGGAATATACGGAAAAATTGAAGAGCGCTCTGCCTCCGAAAATCCGTATTGCTTATCTTCACGGCAAAATGCGTCCGGCGGATAAAAACAGAATTATGGAGGAATATGGGGCCCATGAAATTGATGTGCTGGTATCCACCACGGTGATTGAGGTTGGGGTAAATGTGCCAAATGCCACGGTGATGATGGTGGAAAACGCGGAGCGGTTCGGACTGGCCCAGCTGCATCAGCTTCGGGGGCGTGTTGGACGGGGGATCCATCAAAGTTATTGTATTTTTGTGAGTTCTAATGAAAAAAAGGAGACGATGGAGCGGCTGCAGATTTTGAACCGGTCAAACGACGGTTTTTTCATTGCCTCGGAGGATCTTAAGCTGCGGGGGCCCGGAGAACTGTTCGGCATCCGGCAGAGCGGGGATTTTGCTTTTCGCATCGGAGACATCTACACAGATGCGGCGCTGTTAAAACAGGCCTCGGAAGCTGTGGATATGCTTTTGCAGGAGGATCCCAAGCTGGAGCGGCCGGAACATGGATATTTGAGGCAGCATTTAGTACGAGCGGCGGCAAATGGTGTTGACTTTCGGACCATATGACAGTAAAATAAATAGAGAATTTGTGAAATAATAGATTATGTGTGAATGGGCATAATGAGTTATTATATTGTTGCAGGTTTTGCCTGTGGCACACGGAAATGAGGGAAGCTATGTCAAAAGTTGCAATCGTTACGGACAGTAACAGCGGAATCACACAGGCGGAGGCCGCAGAACTTGGAATTTATGTGCTGCCCATGCCTTTTATGATCAATGAGGAAACTTATTTTGAGGATATCAATTTAACCCAGGAACAGTTTTATGAGAAACTTGCCGCAGGCGCTGATATTGCCACCAGTCAGCCTTCGCCTGAGTCCGTCATGAAACTATGGAATTCCGTTTTGAAGGAATATGATCAGATTGTTCATATTCCCATGAGTAGTGGTCTGTCCGGCTCTTGTCAGAGCGCCATTATGTTGGCGGAGGATTATGAGGGAAAGGTACAGGTGGTGAATAATCAGAGGATTTCCGTCACGCAGCGCCAGTCCTGCCTGGATGCAAAGCTGTTGGCGGCAAAGGGGATGAACGCGAAAGAAATTCGGGATTTTCTGGAAGCTGACAAGTTTAACAGCAGTATATACATTATGCTGGATACTCTGTATTACTTAAAAAAAGGAGGCCGCATTACCCCGGCGGCGGCAGCTATCGGTACCATGCTGCGCCTGAAGCCTGTATTGCAGATTCAGGGAGAGAAGCTGGATGCGTTTGCCAAGGCGAGAACCACCACTCAGGGCAAGAGCATTATGATCAATGCAATTAAAAATGATATTGAGAATCGTTTCGGCGGTATGACGGAGGACAAGCATATTTGGCTGGAAATTGCGCATTCTGCCAATCCGGAAGCGGCAATGAACTATAAACAGGAAGTGCAGGAGGTGTTCCCGGGATACGATATCCATATCGGTGCACTGTCCTTGAGCATAGCCTGTCATATAGGGCCGGGTTCCCTTGCACTTGCGTGCTGCAGGAAAATAGAGATTTAAGAGTCTGAAGTAAATGTCGGGAGGTATATTATGAAAATCAGGACAAGATTTGCGCCCAGTCCTACCGGGAAAATGCATATTGGAAATTTACGGTCCGCCCTTTACGAATTTTTGATAGCGAAGCATGAGGGGGGAGACTTTATGCTGCGCATTGAGGACACGGATCAGCAGCGCTTTGTGGAGGGCGCTACGGAGATTATTTACCGCACATTGGACAAGGCCGGGTTAAAACATGACGAGGGCCCGGACAAGGACGGCGGTTTTGGCCCATATGTACAGAGCGAGAGAATTAAAACGGGCATTTATATGAAATATGCCAAAGAGTTAATTGAAAAGGGAGAAGCCTATTATTGCTTCTGCGATAAAGACCGGCTTGCGTCCCTGAGGACGGAGGTTGTGGAGGGCAAGGAGATTTCGGTGTATGATAAGCACTGTCTGTCCCTGTCTAAGGAGGAGACAGAGGCGAATCTGGCGGTCGGAAAGCCTTTTGTCATCCGACAAAACAATCCTGAGGAAGGAACAACTACGTTTCATGATGAACTGTACGGAGACATTACGGTGGAGAATGCCCAGTTGGATGATATGATCCTGATAAAATCGGACGGTTTTCCCACATATAATTTTGCCAATGTGGTAGATGATCACACCATGGAGATTACACATGTTGTCAGGGGAAATGAGTATTTGTCTTCTTCACCCAAATATGTGCGTCTCTATGAGGCCTTTGGATGGGAACCGCCCAAATACGTGCACTTGCCCCTTGTCACCGATGAAAATCATAAAAAGCTTGCCAAGAGAGGCGGAAGCTCATCCTTTGAGGATCTGCTGGAACAGGGATTTTTGACGGAGGCAATTGTGAATTTTATTGCGCTCTTGGGCTGGAGTCCTGAGGATAACAGAGAAATCTTTACCCTGGAGGAACTGATCAGAGACTTTGATTATCACAGAATCAGTAAGTCGCCGGCGGTATTTGATGTTGTAAAGCTGCGCTGGATGAACGGCGAACATATCAAGGCCATGGCCTTTGACCGATTTTATGAAATGGCGGAGCCTTATCTGAAAGAAGCATTGCTGGTAGAAGGGGGGCCGCCAGACCTGGATTTGCAAAAAATTGCCGCAATGGTTAAGACAAGAATCGAAGTGTTTCCGGATATCCCGGAGATGGTGGATTTCTTTGCGAAACTGCCGAAATATGACGCGGAGATGTACACACATAAAAAAATGAAAACGGACAGGGCATCTTCACTGGAAGTATTGCAGGAAGTATTGCCGCTTTTGGAGGCGGAGGAAGATTACAGCAATGACGGGCTGTATAAAACATTGATGAAATATGTGGAAGAGAAGGGCTGTAAGAACGGTTATGTGATGTGGCCTGTTCGCACGGCGGTTTCGGGTAAACAGATGACACCGGCAGGTGCAACCGAGATTATGGAAGTGTTGGGCAAGGAAGAATCCCTGAAGAGAATCAGGAAAGGAATCGAACTTTTACAGAATGCCTGCAAAGAATGAAATGTATGGGCTCAATAAAAACCTGAGCAATATGAATGAGGCACAGCGTCAGGCTGTGCTTCACGGAGAGGGACCCCTGCTGCTTTTGGCAGGGCCCGGCTCAGGCAAGACCTTTACAATCACAAACCGTATTCTGCATCTTCTGGAGCAGGGGATTTCGCCAGAGACCATTCTGGTCATTACGTTTACAAAGGATGCGGCGTTGTCCATGCAGAATCGTTTTCAAAAACTGTCCTCTTTGGAGTGCCCTAAGTTTTTGCCCGTCAATTTTGGAACCTTCCATTCCGTATTCTATCAAATTTTAAAAGAATCTCATGTTTTCAATTCTAATCACTTATTAAATGTTTCCGAGAAAAAGAATCTTTTAATCCCAATCTTAAAAAAATATGACCGTGATCAGCAGAGATTCCGGGAGGAGAGCCGAAGTGCCTTAAAAGAAGAGGCTGGGCAGATTTTGTCGGCAATCAGCTATTATAAGAATACCATGTGCCTGTCTCGGGCTGAAGCCAAGACGCCTGCAAGGTGGCAGTCATGTTTTGAGGAGATATACCGGGAGTATGAAAAAACAGTTAAAAATATGGGGCGTATTGACTTTGATGATATGCTCTACCTTTGCAGAAAACTATTACAGGAGAATAAGGCGGCCAAAGAATATTGGCGGAAACGGTTCCTGCATATTTTGATTGATGAATTTCAGGATATTAATCCGGTGCAGTATGAGGTGGTGAAATTGTTGTCGCCGCCGCCGTATAATTTGTTTGCAGTGGGAGACGACGATCAGGCCATCTATGGATTTCGGGGAGCGGATCCGAATTGTCTGAAGCGTTTTTCTTCGGAATATCGGGCCAGGGAGCTTTTGCTGGATATCAATTACAGGAGTGTATCAGAAATCGTTAAGGCTTCTCTGGCCGTAATTGGGGAGAATCAAAACAGATATGTCAAAAAACTCCGATCCTTTGAGGTTATTGAGGATTTGAATGTCAATAAAGTTTCTGGGGGGAAAAAGGAAACGGAGGAGAGATTATCAGGGGGGATCGGGGTTACGCTGCATGCTTTTATGGAAAAAGAGGAAGAGTATCAGTATCTTCTTAGGCGCTTTCCGGAAATATCACAGACAGGTGAAAGCCATGCGGTTCTTTTTCGTACTAATTCCCAAATGCAGAGATTTGCGGCCAGACTGCAGGCTGCAGAGATACCATATGAGATGCGGGAGAAGGGAGCGAACATTTATGACCACTTTATTGTGACGGATATCATGTCCTATCTGTTATTAGCCAACGGCCAGGGAAGTCGGGAGCATATGCTGCGCATTATGAACAAACCTTGCCGGTATATTAATCGGGAAGCCGTTTTAGAAGGTTGGCCGGATATCCAAAACATCCATCAATATTATGAACAGGTTATGATGCCTCTGGAAGAGAAAAACAAGGTCAGGAATCATCTGCGGCGCTTTGAAAAGCAGCTGCAAAGCATCGGCAGACTATCTCTATCTCTCTCAGTCAGCTATATATTAAAAGCGGTTGGATATGAGAACTATTTAAAAGAAATTTCCGTTTTAAAGCCGGAAAAGTGGCTGGAATGGCAGGAAGTGTTGGAGTGGATAAAAGAAGATGCAGTTCACTTTCCGGATGTGAGAGCGTGGAAAGCCTTTCAGGAAGAATATGCCAGGTCGCCGGAACAGTCTAAGACCGGGCGGGTATGGGATAACCGGGGGCGATTCGGACAAGGCCGGGATTCACAGGGCTTTGGCAGGGAAAGTCAGCCGGTGAGGCTGATGACCGTTCATGGAGCGAAAGGGCTGGAATTTGACAGAGTGTGGATTCCTGACTGTAACGAAAGGGTCTTTCCCTATGGAAGGATGCCGGATGAAAGCACTGTGGAAGAAGAGAGGAGATTGTTTTATGTGGCGATGACGAGAGCTAAAAAAAACCTGGAGCTTCTGTACCTTATTGGCACGGAAGAACGCCCCAGGCATCCGTCCAGATTTTTAAATTCCCTTCGCAAAGATTAATCCATCAGTTCGTCGAATTCACAGTTGTCCAAATATTCGTCAAAGGCATCCGTCACCTTTTCATATTCTTCATCATCTTCAATATAATCCAGTTCAGGTTCTTCGTCAGGATTGTCAGGATTCTCACGATAGCGATAGAACCATACCTCGCCGTCCTCATTTTCTCCTTTTTCGTTGATGGGAAGCAAGACGATATAGTCTTTTGACTCCACCGTCAGGATTGTAATAACGGCGCAGTTTACGATGGTGCCGTCGTCAAGCTCCAGTTCCACCGTCATTTCTTCATCTTCAAAATCGTTTTTCTTTTCCATGGGAAAACCTCCTGTTTTGTTGCCATCATAGAGCAAACGGCATATGCTGATATTTATTAATGTCATTATACCTTTTCTGGCTGTGCAATGCAAGATTTTTCGGGATTTCGTCACTTTTGTGGATTATTTAGCTGAAGTGAAAGGTTTATTTCCACTTTGAAGTGGTTAAAGAGGATTTTAGCCTTTCACCTATTTCTTCTTCGATAAATGTTATATTTTGTCTTACAACAGTAGCGGGAAAGGCATGTATATATCAGTAATTTTAATACTTTTCATTTGACCTTGCAGGAAAGACGTATCATCTTTACCAGAATCATTGTTCCACCAAAACTGCCATTGCAAAAACCATTGGAAAAGACAAATCCATTGTCAGCAAGGAAATCAGACTGCATAGAGTATGATTTCTTCCGTTGTTCCAGCTACAGATTCAACAAGTAGCAGTGCTGCTCGGAGTAGGCCCAGATTGATTACCACATTACTCTGGCCGATTCCAGGGAATGGGTAAATTTGACTTCCTCGGAGGCAAAAGCCATGGAACTCCTTTTTAACCAGTTGATAGAGGGGAGGGGACATAGAACTTTTCTGGAGTTCTATAGCCCTTTGCTATGGTTTACCAGTTCTTGTGAGAGCTGATAGCTATACATATCCTGGTTCAGAAGTATTGTTAAAATTAAAAGCGCAACGGTTCTCTTTTTGATTCCTTCTGAAAGTGTCATTAGATAGTTCCTTGATTTCATCATTTATTTACGTTCATATTTTTATAATCATTTCAAAGTTATATTGCGATGTCAATACTATGTATAAAGCTATATTGTTGACAAAATTAATGAGGTGTGTTATATTAAAAAATACGAATAAGGAAATAAGAATAGTTGGTGAGCAAGAGAATTCTTCATATCTTGGTATGCCGATAAACATGCAGTAGGAAAAGGCAGGATATAAGTGGTGAAGGTAATATGGAATCCCTTATCCATGTGAGCGGAGTATAAGGTAAGATTAAAGGAATATATTATCCAGACACAAGAATATTTTTGGAGATGAATCAGGGACAATGTACTACTTTAGCAAAGAGGGTTGTGGTTGGATCGTTTGTGCGGTAGGAGTAGACCACAGCATCTTCAATAGCATCCCCAATAACGCAGAATAGGTTAAATGGGTATGACTGACTATATATTATAACTGAAATGTTTTTTGAAAATTAGCAAGAAATTTTATGTGTATGTTATTTGCGGAATAATGTGGATTATCTTATGGTGGCTGATAAATATAATGTATAGGCGGCTGACCATGCAGAGGTAAAATATGCTATGAAAAAAATCTTGGATATAAATAATTGTATAGAAATGACTTCGCAAAGCGATAGCACTTTGTGTGCAATATTGTCAACTAATGAAAAGGCATATAGTTGGATAATGAATCATTATATTTTTGCATGGCAAAGGGAAAGTATACAACATAAGGGTAAAATGACGACATCGATAATGCCGTTGACAAATAATCTTAATTTAGCAGAAGATTGCCCATATGTAGAGCAAATAAGATTTGATTGTAATGATATAATGAATAAATATGGAGGTCTTGTTAATTTTGTTATAGATATGTTAAATGATAATTGGTATGTGGTTTGCATGCTAGATCAGTTTTATATTAATCAGATGCCTCATTTTATACATCAGAATTTTATATATGGATATGATGATGCTAAGAAAAAGTTATATCTTCAGGATCATTTTGATCATGGAAAATTAAGTCAGCTAGAGGTAGAATTTGAAAAAGTAGAAAAAGGGTTTTCTGATTTAAAATTTTTACAGCAGAACGTTAAAAGTTCTCTCATTGTAACAGCAGTAAAGTTAAAAGATGAAAATGAAATAAAAGAAATATATAAGTCTATTGGACCGTATACAAAAAAATTCAAGGAAGAGTTGTTATTTAGCTTGAGTGATATGTATAATCGGTTGCCAATACATTTAGGACAAAAAAGTTATAGCAGTCAACTTCCATGTACGGAAAATGGATATTATGGAATTAACATTTATGATGGCATGATTAAAATTATTGATTCTAGAATAGAAAATTGGATTATAGAGATTTTACTACTTTAGAAAATATAAATAAATTGATGGTTACAAGAATTAATTATTTGAATGAGAAACATTTGATTAATAATTCCGAAGTATTGTGTATCTTTTTGGAACTTGTAAAAGAATGCAAGCAGTGTCTATTTATATCCATTAAATATAATATAACAAAAAGAAAGGAAATAAAACATGCATTAATTGCTAAATTAGCTTCCATGGAGAAGAAGGCTCAGATTGGATATGAAAATCTGATAAATATAATTACTTTTAACTCTACAAGTTATAAGTATATTTTTTTGGATTATATTTATTGAATGATAAAGGGGGGCATTTCAACGGTCTTTGTTTTTGTGAGTATTGTGGTGATATTACACACGAAAAGGGAGATCATTTCTCTTCTTTTGTAGTTTTCCCATAAAAGCTAGTGTATTGACACATTGATATTGAAACTTATTTCTTTACCCCAAACTTAGAGTTCAGGGTAAAGAGAAATCAACTTAATACGGGCATCCTTGGTTCGGAACTGCCAATTTATTGTTGCCTGCCTGCTATTCCTTTCGGTTTCCCAAGCGGCAAGTTCGTTTCGCAGGATATCCATAGTCTCAATCCGGCGGGATAAACATTGACGGGTCATTACATTGAGTTCTATCTCAGCGATATCGAGCCAGCTGCCATGCTTAGGCGTATAATGTATCTCCAGCTTTTTGATGATCCTGCGTGCTTCCTCTGGCGGATATTTTTTGTATAGGGAT
>CAJTPN010000011.1 GCA_910578185.1 uncultured Acetatifactor sp. | reverse complement strand
GTAAAAATTTTTTTACTAATTTATTTATCATTTAAATCAAAAGTTCTTTTTTCGATAAAACAACTCAATTCAACCTGCAACCATTTTATTACATTTAGCTGCTAAAAATAATTTAAACACTCTCATAGTTATTGTAAAGCCCCAGTTCTTTTCATTATATGTTATTCGCTTTCATATGGATTTCTATAAAAAATATATGTTATTACTGCAGAGTTGTTTATGAAACTTTTATCATCTAACCAAACGTGACGCTGTTCCATATCTTCCTTTGAGAACAAATCCATTTCCTCTGCTTTTCGTTTCAACTTGATGTACTGCATTGGATTGAACTTAATCAGTTGCTTTGGGAATACCCCAAAACGGGACAACTGCTGTAAAACCGCTGAGAAAAAGTTGATATAATGATCAACTTTTTCTTAACTTTTCCGTCAGGGTAAGTCCATCACAAAGTAAGCAGGTCAAGGAATGTCTGCAAATGCTCCGCTGTTACGGTTTATAACCTGCGGTCAGCAACAGGGTGTTTCTTAATTCATTTGATTTATTTTCTCAAAGATGATATTATGAAAAAGAAACTTTAGAAAGGGGATTTGTATATGAAACGATATGTTATGTTTGCATAGCGCTGGCTATTGCAATAGTGAATAATTGTTATAGCCAATGCTATTCCTGATAATAAAATTTGGGAGGCAAACATGGGCTATAGGAAAGCAGAAGAAATTCTGCCAATTGAGATAATAGAACTGATACAGCAGTATGTTGATGGAGAAAATATTTATATTCCACGCAAGTCGGCACATAGACAGGCATGGGGCACAAACACGCAAATCAAGCAGGAACTTTTTATGCGTAACCAACAAATTTACAAGGATTACCTTGCCGGAAGTAAAACTTCAGAATTAGCCTGCAAATATTATCTGTCAAAAAAGAGCATACAGCGTATCCTAAGAATACAAAAGTATTCTTGAAAAATGAGTAAACAACGGATGCCATAATTCGGGCATCCGTTGTTCGTAATAATATGAGCTGATACTTGGTATTGGCTCATATTATTTTATAAAAATGTGTAAGGTGTCATATGGTATTAAAGTATGCTATTCTAAACTACAGAAGTGGAAATGAAATAGAAGTATATATGAGGTGGAAAAAATATGGAATCACATGAAAAATATTTGCAGGACTTAAAGAAATGGCTTCACGATACATCGGATTCTCCATTAGAGGAGATGTCTGATTTTTTTACAAAGCGATTGAAAGGCTATGAGGAACATATGTCTATTTGGGAAAAATCTTATCAAATGTTTTCGGAAGTTTTACCTTCTGATTGCCGGAACATTTTAGACTTAGGATGTGGAACCGGTTTGGAATTAGATAAAATCTGGGAAAAAAATCCGAACATGGACGTAACCGGTGTGGATCTATGTCAAAGCATGTTGGATAAGCTGCTGAAAAAGCATTCTGATAAGCGCCTTACCGTAGTATGTCAGGATTATTTCAAATACGATTTTGGATTCGAAAAGTGGGACGCAGTCATTTCTTTTGAAAGTCTGCATCATTTTCTGCCGGAACGCAAAAAGGAACTGTACCGAAACGCCTATAATGGTCTAAAACGTGGTGGTGTTTTTGTTTTGGGAGATTACATTGCCTGTTGTGATGAAGAAGAGAAACTATTGTACAGCGCATACTTAAAACGGAGAAAGCAGTTTGCAATACCGGACAATCAATTCGTTCATTTTGATATTCCACTGACCTTGGAGCATGAAATGGAATTGTTGCAAAATGTAGGATTTGTGCTTGAAAAAGTCTTGGACAATCCTGACGGCGCAACAATTATTGTAGCCGGAAAAGGAGACTGAATTATGGATTATAGCAGAAAAATATCGGAACGTTTGTGGAATAGGCCGGAAAAAGGTGAATTAGAAAGCCGCCGTGAGGAAACCTTTATTGATGACATTATCCAAAAGAGCCATATAGAAAAGGAGCTGCTCTCACATTTGGATGGAATAAAGACGGTGTTTGACGGTGGTGCAGGATGTGGAAGGTTTTCCATTCTCCTTGCAAAAAAAGGCTGTGCGGTTACACATTTTGACATATCGCAGCCTATGATAGATAAGGCAAAGGAATTGGCGGCAAAAGCAGGAGTTCTTGACAAAATAACCTTTGTGAAAGGCGCATTGGAGGACTTGAAGAGTTTCAACGATAAATCCTTCGATATGGTAATTTCCTTTGACGCCCCTATTTCGTATACTTATCCCAATCAGAAAAAGGTGATCGGCGAACTTGTACGCATATGCCGCAAACGGATTATGGTCAGTGTATCAAGCCGTTTGGGTTCTCTCCCATATTTGGCAAATCCAATGCAAAAGTACCAATTCATATTAGATGAAACTTGTGATGATCCTTTCGTAAAATGGTGCATTGGCAATAAGGAAAATGCCATTGAAGCATATCATTTCAGCAAGGATGCTGCTGGGAAGCTGTACAAGGACGGGCTTATAGGTGGGGAGAGTGAGATTGCCGAATATGAAAATGGAGGTACACCGTGGTGCATCACATACACTTTTATGCCGGATGAATTAGAGGATATATTGAAATATTACGGCGCAAAAAATATTAAACTGGCAGGTCCCGGGGCATATGCAAGAACACTTCCAAGAGAATTGCTTGTGAAAATTATGAATGATTCAAAACAGCGTTCTGACTTTTTGGATTTTTGTCATTATTATGACTCTAATCCGTTTGTATGCGGTATGGGAAAAGATAATCTGTTTGCTCAAGGCGAACTATGATAATTTTAACAGATTTGCATTGAAAATATAACGATAGGAGAAAGACCTTTTATGACTACACCTGTTTATTTTGCATAGCATGGCTATTGCATATAATTATTAAAAATAGAACGGAATAATGTAATAGCCCATGCATCATAACATAAAATGAGCAGGAGATGCATATGAGCTATTTGAGAAAAATTGAATATAAAATTGTACTGAAGGATTCCTTTTGGATTATCAGGAATTGTCCTAAATGTGGTAGAAAGACACATTATATAAACACAAAAAAATTTCGCATCAATGCCAATGGACACATACTGGATATTTGGCTTATATATCAATGTGTGGAATGCAAGCATACGCTTAATCTTGCAATTTGTGAACGCAAGAAGGTCTCTTCCATAACAAAAGAAGAATATCAGTGTTTTTTAGACAATGACGAACAGCTTGCGGAAATGTATGGTAAAAATATGCAGTTATTTCAGACAAATAGAGCAGTTATTGATTTTGACAGACTAAATTATGGTTTGGTTAAACTGCATGAAACCATAGAAAACAGCGGATTTGGAGAACAGATCATAATCACGGTAAGGAATCCCTATCAAATGAAAATTCGTTCAGAAAAGCAGATTGCTATAGTTTTAGGGCTGTCCCGAAACCAGGTTAAAAGTCTGTTGGATAAGAGAGAGATAGAATTAATGACGGAATTACCACAGTCTATTTCCTTCAGCATCAGCCATTGTCTGTTTTCTATGGTAACATAAACGGCAGGGAAAATACGGAGGTTTTGTTAATGCAGATTGAAACTAAGAGATTGTTGATCAGGAATATAAAAACAGATGATGCAGTTCCGTTTGCCATAATGGCGGCAGACGGAACCCTAAACGACTGTGGATTTGACAAAGACTGCAGCAATTGGATAACAGAATGGATAACTGAGGCAAAATATTTTGCACTTAGAGATAATCCCAATATGGATTATCTGGCTTATACAATAACCTTAAAGGACGGAGCTGTGGTTGTTGGTTCTGTTGGATGTTCCTATTATGAAGACCTCCGGGAAACAGGAATTACCTATTTTGTCGGTGCGCAGTATAGAAACAATGGATATGCTGTTGAAGCGATTAAGGCATACACAGAATATTTCCTAAAATGTTATAATGCAAAAAGAATCATCGCAACCGTGAGGAATGAAAATGTACCCTCATGGAAAGTGATTGAAAAAGCCGGATATATACTAAACACACAAAGAATGTATAAAGATTTGAACGATGCTGAAGAGGAGTTGTACCGTTTTTACGAAATCAAAGAGAATATCGAATGAAATATTATTAGTGGTGAGTCCTACCGCAAAGTGGACTGCTCAAAGCGTTAGCAACTCTAATGAAATTACTACACAAATGGCTATGTGGATACGCATAGCCATTTTTCACAAGGAGATATATACAGACGGATTTTATTTAAATAAATAGTCAATTTGTTTTGTTTATCATATATTTAATATTCAAAGAAACAATTATTATTGTGTTAAATATGGATATACAGGTTCAATTTCAAAACTTACCTGAAATTGATTAAGATTTTTCAAAATTTCTCTTACAGAATATGCACTTCCCGAAAAGATCAGATTTCTTCCATTTGTCAGCGCTTTCTTTGCCTGAATATAATTTACATTCTTGATTTTTGCATATACCTTAATCTCCTCCAAGCTGGGATTTAAGTCTTTTATAATGAAATATATAGAATATATTGTGGAATCCATTAAAATAGGACTATAAGAAGTTATCGCTTCAGTCAAATTATTAAAATGAGATTTAAAAATCTTTTCCGGAAAAGTAATCATATCACCTGAATCATCCATTACTCTCTCTGCATCAATTAAATATTCGAACGAATAATGCACACCCACTCTAAATTTTCCCCAAGGGGGCAACTGAAAACAGCTACATAATTGACTTACAGTTTCAATAAACATATGGTACTATGCTCCTTTAAATAATAATTCCCTTTTGGGAAATGTGTTCCCATTGCATATATTCTAAAATATAACGAAAACCTCTATCAAAATCACATAATCCGCAATAACATAGCAGCCCTATAATAAGCCGAAAGTTATATTTTACTCATAATAATTGCATTCTTCTGTATATTCTTGCTGATTCAGATAAAGCAACCGTTATGATCAAATTATAAATTCTAACTTTATCTGCTTACTGAAAAGTAAAAATCTCCCAATTTATCAGTGTAATTATAATTTTTATTCAATAAGTATACACTATTAAAAAGGGAGTCATAATATTATGCGGATATCATAAAAGGAGTCAAAGCAGCAGTATGCTCTATGTGTAAAATACCAACGACAAATATGACTGAACTTTGATTTTATTAATACATATATAAGAATTAACATGAAAACATAAGAGTGAAAAGAAAATACAATTTCCATAACTTTTGAAATCAACCTTAAAATAATTTAATAATATCGTTTTTGATTGCAAAGACTGCTGCCTGTGTTCTATCTGACACCTCTATTTTCTTAAAAATATTTGCAATATGATTTTTAACGGTTCTTTCACTGATTTTCAAAGTATCCGCAATTTCTTTATTAAACATCCCGTTGGCCACTTGTATTAATACCTCCAATTCCCTGCTGGTCAACAAATCTATTTTGTCTTTATCGGCGTCCCTGGCCATAAGTCTGTTATTGAAAGCAGGAATTAACTCAGGAGTAATATAGGTTTCTCCCTCCATAATTGTATTAATTGCCTTTTTCAGTTCCGCTGATTCAGAATCCTTCAATATATAGCCGTCCACTCCTATATCAACTGCTTTTATCAGGTATTCCACCTCTTTATGAACCGTCAAAATTAAAACCTTTACATTCAACTTCAGTTTTTTAATTGCCTCTAAAACTTCAACCCCATTTTTTTTAGGCATATTAATATCCAATAAAAGTACCTGAGGTTTAGAAACCTTCAATCTCTCAATACATTCTTCACCGTCATTGGCTTCATCAACTACTTCTATGCTTCCGTCAAATTCAAGCAGCTGCCTGATTCCCTCCCGCATCA
The DNA here is from genome assembly GCA_910578185.1 of uncultured Acetatifactor sp. Lineage (GTDB taxonomy): Bacteria > Bacillota > Clostridia > Lachnospirales > Lachnospiraceae > Acetatifactor. The sequence continues at coordinate 123,386 of CAJTPN010000011.1, read as the reverse complement.
TAACATGGTCATCCGCCAACATTACTTTTACACTCATACCACCACTCCTCTAGCTCTTAACGTTAATCATATCCAAAGGAATCTCAATAGAGACTCGTGTACCCTTATTCAATTCGGAAATGATTTCAATGTTGCCATTTAGAAGCTCCACTCTTTCCTTCATCAGCGATATTCCAAAATGTCTTTCCCCATCATTACATCCCTTCAAAAAACCTTTACCATTATCCTCAATGAACAGAATGCATCTCCCTTCTCTCTCCATACAACGAAATACAATTTTATCCGCATGGGCATGCTTTTCAATATTACAAAAAGATTCCTGTACAACCCGATATAAGGACAACAATATTAAGTTATTATCGCAGGTTATTTCCTCGATTTCGGAAATAATATCATATTTCCCTTCCCCGTTTATATTAATCAACAATCTTTCCAAAGCCGGCTTTAAGCCCAAATCATCAAACGTCATGGGACGTAAATCAAAAATAGTTCCTCTGATTTCGTCTATTGTTTCCTTCAATCGTTTTCTGATCACAGAAAGCTCAAGTTTGGCCTGAATGGGATCTCTGTCAATATACATTGTACTCAATTCTATCTTATGTATTAAATGGGCCAGATTCTGCAAAGAAGTATCATGCAGTTCCCTGGCAATTCTTTGCCTGTCCTCCTCCTGAATATTTAAAAAGGTGTAATTTCGATCCTGGCGGTTCAAAACAGCCTCCAACTTTTTAATTCTGTTATCCAGTAAATCTTTCTTTAGATATAATTCTTCATTTTGTTCCAGATAAGACATCTTTTTTATATTTGCTTCCTCAATTTCTTCTTTATGGATCACTTCCGCTTTTCTGGGAGAAAACACCCTGAAATCTTCTGTTTCGTACTTTAAAAAATCATCCACATAAATCTCCTTTTCCTTGATACACTGAAGATTATATTGAATTTGGGCTTCTATCTCCTCTACTTCCTGGCAGAGCTCCTTCCATATATCGTATAAAGAATTATAATCATCCAATATCATATTATCACCTTTCAAGCGCGGAGCTGCAAATTAAACTGAAAATGCCATATCAATATTTAAGTTTAGTCATGACTAATAATTCTATTATACCAAAATCAACCCCTTTATAAAAGGAAATTTTTATATTTAAATCAAAAATCCTGTTGGAATCCATATGGAATCATATTTACAACATTGAGGATAAGAAAAGATTTTTATTTGTAGAAATACGGATAATATGTTATACTATCTCTGTATCCTTAGTAAAATTCAAATATCTACATGCAAAAGAATTACATAATTTAACTCATATAGACCCATACAGATATAAAATATATAAAAAGCAAAGTTAATGGCTCTATTTTAGGCCACAACATTGTTTCGGTCTAATAACACAAAAAAGCAAATACGGAACTAAAAAATAAAACAGTCTTAAATCAGAAAAAGGAATCATTGTAATAGGAGGATAAAAATATGGCTATGAGATTAGTCACACGTTCGGATTTTGATGGTTTGGCATGCGGAGCATTGCTCCTGGAAGCCGGAATTATTGACAGTTGGATGTTTGCTCATCCCAAGGATCTGCAGGATGGCCTTGTAGAAGTGAATGAAAACGACTGTCTTGCCAATGTGCCATTTGTGGAAGGGTGCGGACTTTGGTTTGATCATCACTCCAGTGAACATGAAAGATTGGAACTCCAGGGCAAATATAAGGGAGAAAGCCGCATTACTCCTTCCTGTGCAAGAATCATCTATGAATATTACGGCGGAAAAGAGCGCTTTCCTCAGTTTGATGAAATGATGGCAGCAGTGGACAAAGTGGATTCAGGCAATCTGACCATTGATGAGATCATGAATCCTACAGGTTGGATATTGGTAGGATTTCTGATGGATCCAAGGACGGGCCTTGGAAGATGGAGACAATTTACCATCTCCAATTATCAGTTGATGGAGAAACTTATGCATGCCTGTTGTACCATGAGTACCAAAGAAATCTTAGAATTATCCGACGTACAGGAAAGAATTGAAGTATATAACGAACAAACGGAAAAATTCAAAAAAATGGTTGCGGAACACACCAAAGTAGACGGTAACGTAATTATATCCGATTTAAGAGGCGTTGATCCCATTTACACAGGAAACCGCTTTATGATTTACAGCATGTATCCAGAACAGAATATATCCGCATGGATTGTAAGCGGACGCGGAGGGAAGGGCTGCTCTGCCGCAGTGGGATATAGCATATTAAACAAAACGTCTGACGTAAATGTGGGAAGCCTTATGTTGAAATATAACGGGGGCGGTCATAAAAAAGTGGGAACCTGCCAGTTTACCGACGAAAACATGAACACGGATCTCCCCAAAATGCTGGCTGAGCTTTGTGAAATGTCCAATCAAATATAGAAAGGCATCACAAGTGAATCAATATAGTTTAGATAAGTTTTCCAAGGATTTACATCAACTTGATATATCTCTTACAGAACAACAATATAAACAATTTATACAGTATTATGAACTGTTGGTAGAGTGGAATGAAAAAATGAATCTGACTGCCATAACAGAGTATGATGATGTAATGAAAAAACATTTTACAGACAGTCTTTCTCTGGTAAGGGCATATGATATCAGGAAATCAGTATCCGTAATTGATGTGGGAACAGGCGCCGGATTTCCCGGGCTTGTCCTGAAAATTGCTTTTCCGCATCTGAATATCACACTACTGGATTCTCTGCAAAAAAGGATTTGTTTTCTGGACACAGTAATTGAAAAGCTCGGAATTACAGAAGTGCAGACAATACATGGAAGAGCTGAAGAATATGCGAAACCAGGAAAATTGCGGGAATCCTTTGACCTTTGCGTGTCAAGAGCTGTTGCCAATCTAGCCACTTTATCCGAATACTGCCTGCCTTTTGTAAAAAAGAACGGAATATTTATTTCCTATAAATCGGAAAAAATATCTCAAGAACTGGCACATGCCAATAAGGCTATTTCTGTTCTGGGCGGCCGATTGACAGGACAAATCGAATTTAACTTGCCAAATTCCGATATTTACAGAAATTTGGTTATAATTCAAAAAGAGCAAAACACACCGAACAAATATCCCAGAAAAGCTGGGCTGCCAAATAAGGAACCGCTCTGACAATTTGAAATAATGCCATAACAACTGTAAAACCAATTATTAGCATTTAAAATCAATACCATGACATCTGCAAAACTGATGCCATGGTATTGATTTATCTATCTCTCCACTAAACTTCCTAATCTGTATCCTGTTTACATTCAAATACCACACAGCAAGCTGTCGGGTATTTGACCCTGACTGCATTCGCCAAATGCTCACGGGAATAAATTTGACTTTTGTTAAAGTAAAGTGCAGAATAAATTAATGTTCCAGATATACAAGCAATACAGAGATGTCCGCAGGTGAAACGCCTGAAATCCGGGATGCCTGTCCAATGGATACAGGTCGAAAGAATTTAAGTTTCTGTCGGGCTTCCAATCTGAGAGAAGATATCTTATCGTAATCAATTTCTTCCGGTATCCGCTTCTTTTCCATCTTCTTATATTGTTCTACCTGACGTCTTTGTCTTTCAATATATCCTTCATATTTAATTTCAATTTCAACCTGCTCCACCACTTCTTTTGATAAAGGTTTTCTGTTATTATCAATCTCCTCCAGAATACCATAAGACAGTTCCGGACGGCACATTAGTTCAGCAAGACTGACGCCGGTTTTCAAAGACGCACTCCCATGTGCATATAAAAAGTCTTGTATTTCCTGTCTTGCTCCCACAGATGTTTCCTTCAGTCGTGTAATCTCCTCTTGTATTGATTTTTCTTTTAATAATACCTTCTGATATGCTTCCTCCGATAGTAATCCAATTTCATATCCTTTTTTGCAGAGCCTTAAGTCGGCGTTATCCTGTCGTAAAAGCAATCTATATTCCGCCCGTGAAGTCATCATACGATAAGGTTCCGTGTTGTCCTTTGTGACAAGATCGTCTATCAACACACCTATATATCCCTCTGATCTGTCGATCACCAACGGTTCCCTGCCCAAAATGGACATGGCTGCGTTGACACCCGCTACCAGCCCCTGACAGGCGGCCTCCTCATAACCACTGCTTCCGTTAAACTGACCGGCGCTGAACAGCCCATGTATATCCTTGAATTCCAACGTGACTCCAAGCTGCCCTGCGTCCACACAGTCATATTCTATGGCATAGGCATTTCTGACAATCTTACAATGTTCCAATCCTGGTACTGTTCGATACATGGCAAGCTGCACATCTTCCGGAAGTGATGAAGACATTCCTCCCACATACATTTCTCCTGTATGAAGTCCCTCCGGTTCTATAAATACCTGATGACGTTCCTTTTCTGCAAATTTAACCACTTTATCTTCTATGGAGGGACAATATCTGGGTCCGGTTCCTTCGATTATTCCAGCATAGATGGGAGATCTGTCCAAATTCTGACGAATAATTTCATGGGTTTTTTCATTAGTATAGGTAAGCCAACAGGAAACTTGTTCTTTCTGTACGGACTCCGGGTCCGTGGAAAAAGAAAAGGGCACCACAGGATGATCACCAAATTGCTCTTCCATTTTAGAATAATCAATACTGCGTCCATCCATCCTGGCGGGAGTTCCTGTCTTAAAGCGTCGAACTCTGACACCCATATTCTGCAAAGAGCCAGTCAAATGTGTCGCTGCCTGCAAACCGTTTGGACCGGTATATGTAATTGCCTCACCACACAGACACCTGGCTCCCAGGTAAGTACCGGTACACAACACAACCGCCTGGCACTCATAAATTGCTCCCGTAAAAGTCTTTACCCCTGTAATCTTTTTCCCGCAAAAGTCCTCTGTTTCCACCTTTTCCCATAAAATTTCACATACTTCCGCCTGCTTGATCGTTAAATGATCCTGTTGTTCCAAAATCTTTCTCATGGACCTGGAATATTCCGCCTTATCCGCTTGGGCCCTAAGGGAGTGAACGGCAGGGCCTTTTGACACATTCAACATCTTAGACTGAATAAAGGTTTTATCAATATTTTTTCCCATTTCTCCCCCAAGGGCATCCAATTCCCTCACCAAATGTCCCTTGGAAGAACCTCCTATATTAGGATTACAGGGCATCAGAGCAATGCTGTCCACACTAACGGTAAAAATAACCGTTTCCAGTCCCAGCCTGGCGCAAGCCAAAGCTGCCTCGCACCCCGCATGCCCGGCGCCCACCACACAAACATCTACTTTGTCAAATTCCATAATCTCCTACTTCCTTATTTGTACAACTGACAATTTATGCTTAAATTTTTCTTGATAAATGTTAAATGCTTTCTGAAATAAGTATTTTTCAAAACTCCCGGCGAAGTAAAAGCAAACCTCCATCACTTTCTCCCATTGCCTTTAGGTAGTCAAGGTATACTTTTGGAACACGGTAACCGTACTCAGCACAGATGTTTTCTAATTGTTGAATTTGTTCGTCTGACGCAGACACGCATCTACTGCTCCATTACCTGTCAAAATTTTAGATTGTTCTGTAAAGCCGTTCCATAACAGATTCCGGCGTCCCTTGATAAAATTGTACCATTGGAACCACCTCCCTTTACTTTCCAAACCCAAGGCCCAATTGGGATTTTCAAAAAACTTTTTATTTTATTTTCCCATACAGAATCTTGAAAAAATTTCTTCTACCAGATCATCATCCACTTCTTCTCCAATAATTCTGCCTAAAGCCCCATAAGCGTTCATCAAATCAATGGAATAAAAATCTTCCGGTAATCCATTCTGAATACTTTGTTTCACCAACTTCAAAGACTCAAAGGCCTCCTGCAAAGCCTTTTTATGCCTGATATTTGTAATAATAATTTCGTTACTATTCCTAATGGCTCCCTGATAAAACATTTCCTCCACCGCTTTCTTAAACTCTTCTATCCCGGCGCCGTCTTTGGCGGAAATTTTAAGAATCATCGGCTTTTCTCTCTCTGGCAGCAGTTGTTGATAAAATCTTATCACATCTTCCTCTCCTAAGACATGATCCAAATCTTTTTTATTTAACAAAACTATCACTTTTTGATTTTTGATCAAAGATAAGATATCTCTGTCACTCTCGTCTAGTTCCCTGGCTCCATCCACCACATGCACTAAAAGCTCCGCTTCCACGGCATATTGTCTGGCTTTTTCCACACCTATTTTTTCCACCGCATTTTCCGTATTTCGGATTCCTGCCGTATCCACCACATTCAGACAGACATTTCCAATCCGCATTGTCTCCTGCAGTACATCCCTTGTAGTCCCAGCAATATCTGTTACAATAGCCCTGTCTTCTCCCAAAAGTGCATTCAATAGAGAAGATTTGCCGGCATTAGGCTTCCCAACAATCACGGTATTGACGCCTTCCTTGATCAATCTTCCTTGATCGGCTGTCCGGATTAAATTCTCTATCTCATTGGACAAGGTATTGATCTTTTCAAACAACTTGTTAGGATATGCTTCCAGACTGATATGCTCTGGATCATCCAAGGCAGATTCTATAAACGCAATCTCATATAAAATACTTTTTCTCAGCTCCCTTATCTTCCGTGATAGCTCTCCCTTGAGCTGTTTTAAAGATATGGAAAGAGCGGCGTCGCTTTGAGAAGATATCACATCCATCACGGCTTCCGCCTCTGATAAATCTAATCTTCCGTTTAAAAAAGCTCTTTTTGTAAATTCTCCCGGTTCTGCCAGCCGTGCTCCGTTTATCAGAACCGCCTCCAGTATTTTTCCCATGACAAGAATACCGCCATGACATTGTATTTCCACTGTGTCTTCTCCCGTAAAACTTCTCGGCGCCTTCATAACCACAGCCATCACTTCATCTATCATCTCATGACATTCCATATCAAATGCATAACCATAATACATCATATGGCTCATGGCATGGTTTAGGATTTCCTTTCCGGACGGTGATCTGAACAAACGGTTTCCAACTTCCACCGCATCCGTTCCACTGATTCTTATAACACCAATACCGGAATCCGTCATACCTGTCGCAATCGCGGCAATCGTATCCCTACTTTCCATATTCCTCCCTGCAATATTCCTTATATCAGCTTACATTTTCAAATACCTGCAAGTTCCTTCCCATATAAATACTTGGGTCTTCAGATACCTGTAATGTCCCTACAGCCACAAAAACCGGATATAATCATATATCCGGTTTTTTACTATTAGCTTATTGCCTTTTTAAAGTTACCACCACTCTTCTGAAAGGCTCATCTCCTTCAGAGTGAGTTGAAATATATTTATCATTCTGTAAAGCAGAGTGGATAATTCGTCTTTCATAAGGATTCATGGGCTCCAAAGAAACCGGCCTCTTTGTTCTCTTTACCTTATAGGCAATGTTTTTTGCCAGATTTTCCAAAGTTTCCTTACGCCTCTGACGATAGTTTTCCGTGTCTACTTTTACTCTGATATAATCTTCCGTCTCCTTGTTTACTACCAGTGATACGAGATATTGCAGGGAATCCAGAGTCTGTCCTCTCTTTCCGATCAAAACGCCCATTTCATCGCCGGAAAAATCAATATCCATTGTCTTTTCTGCTTCGTTATAATCCACATTGACAGAAACCGTTAATCCCATTGCAGAAAATACATCTTCCAAAAAGCTCTTTGCCACATTGTCCATGGTCTTTTCCACCTTAGCCGTAGCTTTAATGACCGCCAACTTTGACCCAATCCCCAAAAAGCCGGCAGAACCTTCTTCCAGTACTTCATATTCCAATTTATCGCTGGTGACGCTTAGACGCCTACAGGCTTCAGTAATCGCTTCATTTACCGTCTTGGCAGATACCTCGATATATTCCTTTTCCATCGTTTAACCCTCCCTGACTAACCCTTATTGTTTCTCTCGTTATAGTCTTTCACCATATTTGCCTTTGCCATCATACTTCCGGGTTTCGCCTTTGTACCGTCGCTTTCCGTCACAACCCTGTTATTTTTTTCCTTTTCCTGGGCCGACATTCCCGAAGTGACATTTGCTCTGTTCTGTATGCTTCTGGTATTCATATTTGCATAGGCGTTCAATCTTTCCTGATTTGCCTTCATTTTTTCAATCTTTTTGGCGCTCTTGACGGAATTCTTCTTAATGATTTCCTCAAAGTCCATTTTGTCAATGTGCTTGTTGATCACAATCTGCTGAATGCTCCTCACCACGCTACCTGCCACCCAGTATAATCCCATACCGGAAGGCAGAGAAAAGCACAGCCAGGCAGAAAAAAGAGGCATGATCATATTCATGGTCTTCATGGAAGCCTGCATGGAGGAAGCCTGATCATTATTGTTGGTAGGCTGCTGAGGCATCAGCTTCACATTAATCCACTGTGTAACAGCAGAAAGCACAGGTATCATCACTGCGCCGATAATAATTCCCCAGGCACCTATCTGCCACGCATTTTTGATCAAAACAGACGGTGAGTCACCCATATTTAACCCAAAAAAGTTATTATAAATATCAATCAAACCGCGGGTAGATTCATTGCTTAAAATCAGCTGCCCGCCTGCCTCAGGGTAGGTAAGCCCCGATAAACCATAATGTTCCGCTACGGAAGACAGATCCACGGAAGACAATTTGTTAAGCACATCAATAATACCATTTGACAGGTTTCCTTTTTCCATGGATTGTCCATACATGGACACAACGTTGGAAATACTGTCGCTGCCGGAATTTTTAAGGAAAGCACCTTCATCCACGGAAATGATCTTATCCGCCAACACTCTGAATGTGTTCCCTATCTTGGTAACATAAGCCGGCATCGAATAGATAACCCGGTACAAGGCAAACAGAATGGGCATCTGAATCAACAGCTGCACACAACTTCCGCTTGGAGATACGCCATACTTTGCATAGACCGCATTGATTTCCTGCTGCTGCGCCATCATGGCTTCCTGATCCTGATTGGTTTTTCCCTTATACTTTGCCTGAATCGCCTGAATCTCCGGATTCATCTTGGCGGAAAGCTTGGAAAATTTCTGCTGTTTGATATTTAACGGCAGCATTAAAATATTTACGACAATCGTAAACAAAATAATTGCCAGACCGATATTGGGAATCCCTATCCAATCTATGACATAAAAGATTCCGTTCATTATCTTGCCAAGCAGCCAGGCAACCTGTCCGATTATTGGAGTCGAATTTTGCGTTAATATAATTAGGTTCATTTACCCTCCTGATCATGCCGAATCTAATTTTCACAGCATCATTTCTTTAAGGAACAGGATCATATCCTCCCTTGGAAAAGGGATTACAGCGCAATATTCTCCACATTGCCAATAAGCTTCCTTTGATAACGCCATGCTTTTCTATCGCCTCCAGCCCATATTGAGAACAACTGGGAACATAGGGACATCTGGTACTTTTCAAATGAGAGATGTACTTCTGGTAAAATCTGATACCGGCAATCAATATTTTTTTCATCTTAATTCAAATTGTTTTCCTCATAAACTGATAATATGGTGAAGCCTTCCAAGAGAAAGCAGCGCGTTTTCAATCTCTCCATATCCAGCAAAAGCCGCTCTCTTCCTTGCTACGATCACAATATCCAAACCACTATTGAACACCGCTTCCTGTAATCGGTAACTTTCCCGTACCAGCCTTGTGATTCGATGTCTCACAACGCTGTTACCCACCTTTTTGCTCACACTGATCCCAACTCTGTTTCTCTCTGTGCCATTTTCCCTTAAATACATAACCAAATATTTGTTTGCATAAGATCTGTTTTCCTGATAAACAAGCTGAAATTGGTGATTTTTCTTTAAACTTTCGGAAAATATCATAATTTTTATAATCCCCGCGCCCCGGTTCGCTGCAAAACACAGGTTTTGAAAACGGATACACACTTCCAAAGCAAAAAAGGTCACAAAAATGTGACCTTCCACATTTCACGTGGCAGCCTTATGCGGATAAAATCTTTCTTCCTTTTGCACGTCTTGCCGCTAAAACCTTTCTGCCGCTCTTTGTACTCATTCTCGCTCTGAAACCATGCACCTTGGCACGGGAACGCTTTTTAGGCTGAAATGTCATTTTCATAATAAAGCACCTCCTCTTCGTCATCATCTTCGGGAAAATAGCATTTTGATTGTATAGGAAAAAGCGCAGAATGTCAAGGAAAAATCAACAAAAACCTCAATGCTGACTATAAAAAAAATTTTTTTAAGGTTATTCACATAATTATCCACAGAAAAGAGATATAAATACGGTATCCACAAATTGTTGATTACATGTGGATAATTAAAATATAAATGTAAACTTTGTGTGTAATAAAACTTAAAAATTTAAAAATTTTTCCTATTACCAAGCTTTTCCACATAATATAAGTTATCCACTTATTCACACTTATATCCACAATATTACTCTCCCATTCTGTTTATAAACATAATTGTCCACATAATGTGGATAAACATATCCCTAATATGTTTAAAACTTATATTTGAAATATTAAAGAATCTATATTACAATAGAAAGGGCGGACATTGTTTTTCAGACCATGGCCGTTTTTTGAGACGGTATCCCCATACCCACAGGGGACCGAAAACCTGAGGAAATACAGGGTTTATGGGAGGGTTCATACATGGACAACATGGAAATTGAAAATATCAGAAAAAACTGGCTTGAAGTGAAAGAAACAATCCGCAGAGAATACGGTCTTTCCAAGATTTCTTACGAAACCTGGGTACAGCCGTTGGAATTTTACACAGTCATAAACAATGAAGTGAATATTATCATTCCCTCGGATCAATCCCATGCCCTGAACTATATTTCTTCCAAATACAAAAGCTTTTTCCAAGTTACCATCACAGAAATGTTCAATCAATACTACGACGTGAAATTTATCCTGGAAAAGGACGCCATTTTGCAGGAAACGCAAAAGGAAGAGTCGTCAGGCTCCAATTCGGTTTACAATATCAATTATGAAAATGCCAATTTAAATCCAAAATATAAATTTGATACCTTTGTAGTGGGAAGCAGCAATAAATTTGCCCATTCCGCTTCCCTGGCAGTAGCGGAAACGCCCGGCCGGGTTTATAATCCTTTATACCTTTACAGCGGTCCCGGTCTTGGCAAAACACATTTGATGCACTCCATAGGACATTTTATACTGGAACACAATCCGGAACATAAAGTACTCTATGTCACCAGCGAAGAATTTACAAACGAAGTAATTGAGTCCATTCGAAACGGCAACGCCGCTTCCATGACCAAGCTCCGCGAGAAGTACAGGACGGTAGACGTATTGATGGTTGACGACGTACAGTTTATCATAGGAAAGGAAAGTACGCAGGAAGAATTCTTTCACACCTTTAATGTCCTTCACTCCGCCAGAAAGCAAATCATTCTCTCCTCGGACAAGCCTCCCAAGGAGATTGAGACATTGGATGAACGCTTTCGTTCCCGTTTTGAATGGGGATTGATTGCGGATATCCAGCCGCCGGACTACGAGACCAGAATGGCCATCTTAAAAAAGAACGTGGAATCCTGTGACAGGCCCATAGATGAAGAGATCATAAAGTATATTGCCACTAATATCAAGTCAAATATCAGAGAACTGGAAGGCGCCTTTAATAAAATTATTGCCTCCGCCAAGCTGAACAAAGTAGATTTGACTCTGGCTCTGGCAGAAGAAGCCTTAAAGGATGTGATTTATCCCAACAAATCAAAAGTAATCACACCAGAACTGATTATCAATGTGGTAGCAGAGCACTTCGGCGTGAAACCGGAGGATATCACCTCCAAAAAGAGAAATTCGGAATTTGTTCTCCCAAGACAGATCGCCATGTACTTATGCCGGGAATTGACGGAAACATCTTATGTGAACATAGGAAAACTTATGGGTAAAAAAGATCACACAACCATTCTCCACGGCGTCAATAAAATCACTGCTGAGTTGCCCAAAAACGAAGAGTTGAAGAATAAGGTGGACATTATAATAAAGAAGATAAACCCTTCTTAGAAGATAAACCCTTCTTAGAAGATAAACCCTTCTTAGAAGATAAACCCTTCTTAAAAAATAACCCTTATAAAATAAAACCCTTCCCTGAAGATAACTTCTTTTCTAAAAGATAACCACATTTTAACCACATATTTCACGGGAAGGCTGTGGTTTGCCTGTTGACAGTGTTTTCCTGCCAGCACAAGAGAAAAAACAAACTGTGAATAACTTAATACTTATTCTCATGTTATTCCGAATTATTCACGACTTTTCCATTTCCTTTTTTGCTGAAAAATAGTATAATGGAAGTGGTTTTGCACATATCAACAGCTATTACTGATAATACTATGAATTTCTTTATATATTTATATTATGGAGGGAGCCACTCACATGAAATTAGTCTGTTCAAAATCAAACCTGTTAAACGGTGTACAAATCGTATCCAAAGCTGTTTCAAATAAGACTACCATGTCTATCCTGGAATGTATCTTAATTGATGCCTCTAACGGTACCATTACTTTGACAGGAAACGATATGGATCTTGGGATAGAGACTGTGATAGAAGGGGAAATACTGGAAAAAGGAGTTATTGCGCTGGACGCCAAGATATTGCTTGAGATCGTCAGAAAGCTTCCCGACAACGACATCAAGATTGTAACGGACGCATCTTATAAGACGACCATTACCTGTGAAAAGGCGAAGTTTACCATTATAGGTAAATCAGGAGAAGATTTTTCCTATCTTCCCGTGGTGGAAAAGGAAGACAGTATTGTAGTAAGCCAGTTTACTTTAAAAGAAGTGGTGAGACAGACTATTTTTTCCATTTCCGACAATGATAATAATAAACTGATGACAGGCGAATTGTTTGAGATTAACGGTGATGAGTTAAAGGTGGTATCTTCAGACGGGCATCGTATTTCCATTCGCAAGATACAGTTGAAGCAAAGTTATTCGTCAAAGAAAGTTGTGGTTCCGGGCAAGACTTTGAACGAGGTGAGCAAAATTCTGCCCGGAGGCGCAGACAGTCTTGTGACCATCTACTTTACGCCAAAGCATATTGTGTTTGAATTCGATAATACGGTGGTGGTATCCAGGCTGATAGAAGGAGAATATTTCAATATTGACAGGATGCTTTCCAGTGATTATGAGACAAAAGTAAGAATTAATAAAAAGGAACTGCTCAACTGTATCGACAGAGCTACGCTGCTGACCAAGGAAGGTGAGAGAAAACCTATTGTCATCAATATAACGGATGAGGTAATGGAACTTAGAATTGACTCCACGCTGGGAAGCATGAATGAGGATATTGATATTGAAAAACAGGGAAAGGATCTTATGATCGGATTCAATCCCAAATTTTTGATAGACGCGCTGCGGGTAATAGATGATGAAGAGGTCGATTTGTATATGGTAAATCCCAAATCACCTTGTTTTATCAAGAACGAAGAAAAGAATTATATCTATCTGATTCTGCCTGTCAGTCTGGTTGCAAACTATCCCCGCTGACCGTAAGAGGAAGGGTATGAGGAGGATGGTAACCGCAAACCAACCGTAAGATGACTTTTAAGCGCGGGCTTATTGTACGCGGGAAGAATAAAGGAGCATGGAGATGCAGAATGTACTGTATTTAAGGGAAGATCATATTAAACTTGGTCAGGCGCTGAAGGCGGCGGGACTGGTGGAATCCGGAGCCGACGCCAAATTGGAAATTCAGTGCGGCCGGGTGATGGTAAACGGTTATGTAGAGGTAAGGCGGGGCAGAAAGCTGGTTGAAGGGGATGTGGTGGAATTATTGAGCGGAGAATCCGTTGAGATTGTATCAATGCAACAGCCTGACGCAGAGGTATAAAAATGGTTATCAAATCGTTAGAGCTGGCGGATTACAGAAATTATAATTCCCTTACTATTCAGTTTGACAGGGGGACTACCATTCTTTATGGGGATAACGCCCAGGGAAAGACCAATATTTTGGAGGCTATCTTTGTGATGGCCACCACAAAGTCCCACAAGGGAAGTAAAGACAAGGAAATTGTCAATTTTGACAAAGAGGAAGGGCATATCAGGGCGTATCTGGAAAAGGATGGGGTGGAGACAAAAATTGATATGCACTTAAGGAAGAATAAATCAAAAGGGATAGCCATTGACGGACAGAAGATAAAGAAAGCAGCAGATCTGCTTGGGCTTTGCAATGTGGTTTTCTTCTCACCGGAAGATCTGGGTATTATTAAAAATGGTCCGGCGGAGAGAAGAAGATTTGTGGACATGGAATTATGTCAGTTGGACAGTTTTTATCTTTACAATCTGAATCATTATAATAAAATTGTGAACCAGAGAAATAAACTGCTGAAAGATATGTATGCAAATCCTGCCTTAAAGGAGACGCTAGGTATATGGGATATGCAGCTGGCATCCTTTGGAAGTAAGATTATTGAGCGCAGAGGGCTTTTTATTGAACAGTTAAATGAGATTATCTATGATATTCACAGGAAACTGTCAGGTGGGAAAGAAGAAATCAAAATCTGTTATGAACCTGACGTCTGTATGGAAGAATTTGAAAAGAAACTGCGGGATAATCAGGACCGGGATATCAGGGCAAAGATGACGTCTGTGGGACCTCACAGAGATGACTTTGTATTTATGAGCGGGGATCTGGATATCAGAAAATTTGGTTCCCAGGGACAGCAGCGAACGGCAGCGCTATCTCTGAAGCTTTCCGAGATAGAATTGGTGAAAAAAATAACAAAGGATACGCCGGTTTTACTGTTGGATGATGTGCTTTCGGAGTTGGACTCCAACAGGCGGAATTTTTTGTTAACCAGTATCGGAGAGATACAGACCATTATTACCTGTACGGGATTGGAGGAATTTGTCAATAACCGGTTTGAGATGAACAGGGTTTATAAGGTATGTGAGGGGACAGTTACCTGCATGAATGAGAAGTAATGGTTATGCAGCCTTGGCTGTTACAATGAGAGTGCATGGATTGACAATATTTGCTACAGGAAAGGACATATATGAGCAAGAATGAAGAAAACATCGGCAATACGGCGGTAGATCATGAATATGGTGCGGATCAGATTCAGATTCTGGAAGGTCTGGAAGCGGTCAGGCAGGTTCCTGGAATGTATATAGGTACCACATCCAGCAGGGGACTTCATCATATGGTATATGAGATTGTGGACAATGCGGTTGACGAAGCGTTGGCCGGATTCTGTGATACCATAGAAGTTACGATTCATGAGGGAAATTCCATCACCGTCACCGATAATGGGCGAGGTATTCCGGTTGGTATCAATCATAAGGCAGGTATTCCTGCGGTGGAAGTGGTATTTACGATACTGCACGCCGGAGGAAAATTCGGAAGCGGCGGATATAAAGTATCAGGCGGATTGCACGGTGTGGGTGCCTCTGTAGTAAATGCACTTTCCGAATGGCTTGAAGTGGAGATTTGCCAGGAAGGCAAGGTATATAAACAACGGTATGAATACGGAAAAGTTTGTTATCCCTTAAAGGAAATAGGCACATGTCTTCCGGAAAAGACAGGGAGTAAAATTACATTTCTGCCGGATAAGACCATATTTACGGAGACGACAGTTTTTGATTTTGAAGTTTTGAAACTAAGACTTCGTGAGATGGCCTTTTTGACTAAAGGACTTCGCATGATTTTGCGGGATGAGAGGAAGGAAGAAATTCCTGTGGATATCATCCATGGTGAAAATATCACCGGTGAAACCGGAAACAGCCAGATTAACGAGTTATTGCAGCGGGCGGAGAAAGATCGCTCGGAGGAGGTCACAGAAACGGAGCCGGAAGATAAACCGGAAAAGAAGCAGAAAGAAAAGGTTGTTGAGTTTTATTTTGAGGGAGGTATCAAGGAATTTGTCACTTACTTAAACAGAAGTAAGACTCCTTTATATGAAAACGTCCTGTATTTTGAAGGTCAGAAAAATAATATTTATGTGGAAGTTTCGTTCCAGCACAATGACTCTTACAATGAAAGTGTGTTCAGCTTTGTAAACAATATCAATACACCGGAAGGAGGAACCCATTTACAGGGGTTTCGCAATGCGGTTACAAAGACTTTTAATGATTATGCCAGAAATGCAAAACTGTTAAAAGATAATGAGCCAAATTTATCCGGTGAGGATATCAGAGAAGGTCTGACGGCCATAATCAGTGTAAAGATAGAAGAACCTCAGTTTGAGGGACAGACAAAGCAGAAATTAGGAAACAGTGAAGCCAGAAGCGCCGTTGACAATATAGTCAGCGAACAACTTACCTACTTTCTGGAGCAGAATCCCATGGTGGCAAAGACCATCTGTGAAAAGTCTATTTTAGCACAGCGGGCAAGGGAAGCAGCAAGAAAGGCCAGAGATCTGACCAGGAGAAAAACTGCTTTGGACGGTATGACGTTGCCCGGAAAACTGGCAGATTGTTCCGATAAGGATCCGAAAAACTGCGAGATCTACATTGTGGAGGGAGAATCTGCCGGGGGCAGCGCCAAGACGGCGAGAGCCCGTGCAACTCAGGCTATTTTGCCCCTTCGCGGCAAGATTTTAAATGTGGAGAAGGCAAGATTGGATAAAATATATGGAAATGCGGAGATCAAGGCTATGATCACTGCATTCGGAACAGGGATTCATGAGGATTTTGATATTACGAAGCTGCGCTATGACAAAATCATATTGATGACCGATGCCGATGTGGACGGCGCCCATATCAGTACGTTGCTGCTTACGTTTATTTATCGTTTTATGCCGGATTTGATTAAGGAAGGGCATGTATATCTGGCTAAACCCCCTCTTTATAAGCTGGAAAAAAATAAGAAAGTGTGGTATGCTTATAGTGACGAAGAACTGGAAAGCATCTTAAAGGAAGTGGGCAGAGATCAGAACAACAAAATCCAGCGGTATAAGGGACTGGGTGAGATGGATGCAGAACAGCTTTGGGAGACCACCATGGACCCTGCCCGCAGGACATTACTTCGTGTCAATTATGACAAGGAGATGGATGCGGAGATAGATCTTACTTTTACAACTCTTATGGGTGATAAAGTGGAACCGCGGAGGGAATATATTGAGGAAAATGCCAAGTTTGTAAAGAATATTGATTTTTATTAAAGGATTTGGGGCGTGTCTGAAAACTGTTTTGCTAAAACTAAAAAGCAGCCGTATGGAGTGATGCCCGCCGTAGGCGTGCAGAGAGGAATAAAACATGAACGATGATATTTTTGACAACAATCCGGAAGTGGATAAGATTCATGAAGTGGACTTGAAGGAGAAAATGGAAAACTTCTTTATTGACTATGCCATGAGTGTTATTGCCTCACGTGCCCTTCCGGACGTTAGGGATGGCCTGAAACCGGTTCAGCGTCGTGTACTCTATTCCATGATCGAATTAAATAATGGCCCTGATAAGCCTCATCGTAAAAGTGCTCGTATTGTCGGTGATACCATGGGTAAGTTTCATCCCCATGGGGACAGTTCCATTTACGGTGCTTTGGTCAATATGGCCCAAGACTGGTCCACCAGGTATCCGCTTGTGGATGGACATGGAAACTTTGGCTCCATGGACGGAGACGGCGCTGCGGCAATGCGTTATACGGAGGCCAGACTATCCAAGATATCCATGGAATTGTTAGCGGATATCAACAAGGATACGGTGGATTTCATACCTAACTTTGATGATACGGAGAAAGAACCTGTAGTTCTACCGGGACGATATCCCAATCTGTTGGTAAACGGTACCACCGGTATCGCCGTGGGAATGGCAACTAATATACCGCCACATAATCTGCGGGAAGTTATTAATGCCATCAATAAAATGATTGACAATAAGGTGAATGAGGACAGGGACACTACTATTGAAGAGATTTTGGAACTGGTGAAAGCCCCTGATTTTCCTACGGGCGGATTGATATTGGGTACCAGGGGATGTGAGGAAGCTTACAGAACAGGGCGAGGAAAGGTTGTGGTGAGGGCAATCACCGATATAGAGACCCTGCCAAACGGAAAAAGTCAGATTATTGCCACGGAATTGCCTTACATGGTAAATAAGGCGAACCTGATTATCAAGATCGCCGAATTGGTTAAGCTGAAAAAAGTAGACGGTATTACGGAGATACGTGATGAGTCCAACAGAGAAGGTGTTCGGGTCGTTATTGAACTTCGGAAAGATGCCAACGCCAATATCATACTAAATCAGCTTTACAAACATACACAGCTTCAAAATTCTTATGGTATTATCATGCTTGCTTTGGTGAATCAGGAACCAAAGATAATGAGTTTGCTTGACATGTTGACACATTACCTGAAACATCAGGAAGAAGTGGTAACAAGAAGAAGCAGGTATGAGCTGAATAAGGCGGAAGAAAGAGATCATATTTTACTGGGATTGTTGAAAGCGCTGGATTTCATTGATGAGGTGATATCCATTATCCGCAGCAGCCGTGATACTCAGCTCGCAAAGCAGCGTCTGATTGAGCGATTTGAGCTTTCAGACGCCCAAGCCCAGGCGATTGTGGATATGCGTCTGCGGGCGTTGACAGGTCTGGAGCGGGAGAAGTTGGAAAGCGAACATGAGGAGCTGCAGAAGCGTATCGGTGAACTAAAGACAATTCTTGCAGATGAAAAGCTGCTTTTGGGCGTGATTAAAAAAGAAATTATGGAAATTTCAGATAAACATGGAGATGACAGAAGAACCAAGATAGGTTTTGATGAATTTGATTTCTCTGAAGAAGACATGGTCCCAAAAGAAAATACAGTGATTGCTCTGACCAGCTTAGGTTATATTAAGCGTATGACAGTGGATAATTTTAAATCCCAGAATCGTGGGGGCAAGGGGATCAAGGGTATGCAGACCATTGAGGATGATTTTATTGAAGACCTCTTGATGACCACCACTTATCATTATCTCAACTTCTTTACGAATTTGGGCAGGGTTTATCGGTTAAAGGCATATGAAATACCGGAAGCCGGCAGAACTGCCAGGGGTACGGCCATCGTAAACTTGTTACAGCTGACACCTGGGGAGAAGATTACCGCAATGATTCCCATTGAGGATTATAACAGTGGTAAGAATCTTTTTATGGTCACAAGGACAGGAATCGTAAAGAAAACTTCCTTGATAGAATACAGCAATATCAGGAAAAAGGGATTGACTGCCATCAATTTGAAGGAAGATGATGAACTGATTGAAGTAAAGACCACAGACAGGGACAGCGAAATTTTCCTTGTGACCAAGCAGGGCATGTGTATTCGGTTTAAAGAGACGGATGTGCGCGCTACCAGCAGAAGTTCCATGGGAGTAATCGGTATGAATCTGTCCCACGGGGATGAAATTATAGGTATGCAGCTTCAAAGCCAGGGAGATTCTCTTCTGATTGTATCCGAAAACGGTATGGGAAAACGTACTTATCTGAAGGAATTCGGCGTACAGAACCGGGGCGGAAAGGGAGTAAAGTGCTATAAGATCACTGAGAAAACAGGAAATGTAGTGGGCGTTAAGGCGGTCAATGATGACAATGAAATTATGATGATCACTACGGAAGGTATTATTATCCAGCTCAGGATGCAGGATATTTCCACATTGGGCAGAATTACTTCAGGCGTCAAGATGATGAATCTGGACGAAGGAATTAAGGTGGCCAGAATCGCCAAGGTAAGAGAGAAGATAGACAGCGAAGGGGATGTGGTGGAGGAAGTATCTCCCGATGAGGTAACGGAAGTGACGACGGAACAAGAAAAGAGCTGAATGTAAGGAAGTAAATTAAGCAAGTAAGAGAAGAAATAAGACGGGAACAATGGAGTTTTTTGAATTCATTTGTCTCGTCTTATTCTTGGCAACATTACAGGAACCATTTCACAAACCTTGTAATCGAATGCGGCGTAAAACCCGCGTAATAATATATTAGGAAAGCAGGATAAAATCATGGAAGCTTATAGTGTATTTAAAGATTTGGCAATAATAATTATTTTTGCAAAGCTTGTAGGAATTTTGGCCAGAAAGTGTAAGGCTCCCCAAGTGGTAGGAGAGATTGTGGCAGGTTTGCTAATCGGACCAAGCGTTCTGGGACTGGTACAGCAGACGGATTTTCTGATGGAGATGGCGGAGATCGGAGTGGTATTGTTGATGTTTTCCGCAGGATTGGAGACAAATCTGAAGGAGTTGTTAAAGACAGGACCGATTGCTCTGTTGATTGCCTGTGCAGGTGTTTTTGTACCTTTGGTGTGCGGTACCTTTTTGTATATGGGATTCTACGGAACGGCGCCTTGGGGTTCCGAAAAGTTTTATATGGCAGTTTTTATTGGTGTAATTATGACCGCTACCAGTGTAAGTATTACGGTGGAATCTCTAAAAGAGATGGGGAAATTGAAAGAAAAGGTAGGGACAACTATTTTGAGTGCTGCCATCATAGACGATGTGATTGGCATTATTGTACTTACTTTCGTAGTAGGATTTAAAAGTCCGGAATCCAATCCAGGAAAAGTAGTTATTTCTACAATATTATTCTTTGTGATGGCGCTGATACTTGGATTTATTCTTTATAAAGTATTTAAATTTTTGGATTCCCGTTATCCCCATACCAGAAGGATTCCCATCATCAGTTTGGCGCTTTGCTTTTTCTTTGCCTATGCAGCGGAAAAGTTTTTTGGAATAGCAGATATCACAGGGGCTTATGTGGCGGGGATCATCCTGTGTTCCATCAAAGATTCCTATTATATAGAAGAGAAGATGGAAGTGAGCTCTTATATGATTTTCGGCCCCATATTCTTTGCCAGCATTGGTTTAAAGACCAATATAGATAATATGGACTTCAGCATTTTGTTATTTTCAATAGCGTTCGTTATTGTAGCATTGTTGGGAAAGGTCATTGGCTGTGGCATTATGGGAAAATTATGTCGTTTTAATACCATGGATTCCTTGAAAATAGGAGTTGGTATGATGACACGAGGAGAAGTGGCGCTGATTGTGGCTCAGAAGGGTTTGTCAGTGGGATTGTTGACGCCGATTTATTTCACTTCTGTAATCCTGCTGATTATCGTTTCCAGTATATCAACGCCGATTATATTGAAACTGTTATATTCCAAAGATCAGAAAAAGATTCCAGCCAAGAATTAAGAAATATCGCAGTATAAGCTTTCTGTGAATGTACCTGTCTCCGCTGGGAACGGAACTGGGCTGTTATAATCTTTAGACAAGAAAAAACAAAATGATAAAGATACTGCCCAGTGCCAATCCTATAGCGGACGTGATTACGCCTGCAAGCGCTATGCCCGTATGTTGTTTGGTTTTTACCATGCCTTTGATACCTAAAACAATTCCAATAATACATATAATTAATGGAATAAAACTGCACCAGGAAAATACAAGACCTAATATACCCAGGATAAGTGAGGTAATTGCGTACATGTCTTTATTGGTTTCAAGTTCGTTAACTACTACAGGTTGTTGAGATACCGTAGTTTGTTGGGATGTATTTTGCTGATAAGTATTATTATGATCAAAATTATTATCCATTTGAATTTTCCTTTATGTTTATTCCTATTTAATTATAAAAAGTTGACAATATAAAATCGGTTAATAATATGGTGTTTATACAAGCAACATGGAAACCAGAACACCAAATGCGATCTGTCCAATGGTGGCGACGGAAAAAAGAATGATCACAGGAGGAAGATTGCTATTTTTTAAATATATTTTGAAATATAAGGCGCCCAGAATAATACCGATGGCCAATCCTATGATGCCGTTCATCAGGAAACCCAGTACCACGCTGATGCCTGCAAGCACGTTGACTGCCACAGGGATATTGGAAATGGGGACATATGGTTCACCACTTCCGACATAAGTACCATTAACCGCCAAATCCACCTTGTTACCGATTACTACAAAACGGCAGGTCACATCACCGAAATTGATAGCATAATCGATCAATTGAATAAACCAGTTAGAACTTTTTAACGGATACGTCTGCCCGTCCACGATAAGTTTATTTCCTTTGTGTTCAATCATATGGTCTACACCGTTTGCATTGACTGTCCATTGTTTCGCCATTTGAAACATACCTCCTCAAAATTAATTAAAGATATTATCTCATTCCATTTCGAAAAAAGCAAGTAAATTTTAATCTATAGTCTACAGTTTGGAAGCAGTTTTTTACATTAATTGCAGGTGATCATCGAAATTTGTCCTGAAACTCAATTTTGACTATTTGGGGAATGTATAAACAGTTCAGGCAGTTTCTACCGTGAATGACTGTCTGATAAATGAGTGAATAGGTATCATGTCATACTTGCTTTTTTATAGTGAAGGTGTATAATGTGTTAAAATATGCTGGTGGTTAAACAAATATTTTCTATTCTACCTGCGGCATAAGGATTGCAGCGGAGATTCTATTATGATATCAAATATCATTAGACATTGAAAGGCAGGGAGTTATTATGAATAAGGATTTGACTGTGGGAGAACCACAAAAGGTATTGTGGCTTTTTTGCCTGCCTTTGTTTGGCAGTATTATCTTTCAGCAGTTATACAATATTGCGGACAGCTTTGTGGTTGGGAAGTTTGAAGGGGAAAATGCGCTGGCTGCGGTGGGAAACAGTTATGAAGTTACATTGATATTTATCGCTTTTGCATTTGGATGTAATATCGGGTGCTCTGTGATCGTATCCCGGTTGTTTGGTACAAAGGCATACAGCCGGATGAAAACGGCCGTTTATACCTCTCTTATTGCGACAGGAGTTTTGTGTGCAATATTGATGGTTATAGGAATGATTGGATGTGAAAAACTGTTGTACATGATACATACGCCAAGGGAAGTTTTTGCTGATTCCAGGCTTTATCTGGATATTTATCTTTTTGGACTGCCGTTTCTGTTCTTTTATAATGTGGCCACAGGAATATTTTCTGCTCTGGGGGATTCCAGAACCCCCTTTTACTTTTTGGCTTCTTCGTCCCTGGCTAATATTGCAATGGATATCTTGTTTGTAAAAGGTTTCCATATGGGTGTGAGCGGTGTGGCATGGGCTACATTTTTATGTCAGGGAGTCAGTTGTTTACTTGCAATGACGGTAGTGCTCAGGCGGCTTGGGAAAATTTCCGTGGATGATGAAACCGATGGCAAAGTGCAATTATTTTCCTGGAATTTATTGGGTAAGATTGCAGTTGTGGCCATTCCAAGCATTCTGCAGCAGAGTTTTATTTCTGTAGGAAATATTGTGCTTCAGGGAGTTATCAACGGATTTGGTCCCAGCGTAATGGCAGGGTATTCCGCTGCAATCAAGCTGAATAATCTGGTGATTACTTCTCTGACCACAATAGGAAACGGAATTTCAAACTATGTATCTCAGAACATAGGGGCAGGAAAGATGGACCGCGTAAAACAGGGATTTTGTGCGGGTATAAAGCTGGTGTGGATGTTGTGTATCCCTTTGGTACTGCTTTATTGGTTTGGCGGACGATATCTTCTTTATTTGTTTATGAAAGATATCACAGGCAGGGCTATTGACACAGGCTTAATGTTTTTGAGAATTGTTTCACCGTTTTATTTTATTGTGGCTGTTAAGCTGGTGGCGGACGGTGTGCTTCGCGGCGCGGCTTTGATGGGAAGGTTTATGATTGCCACTTTCACGGATCTTGTTTTAAGGGTTATATTGGCGCTTGTATTTTCCGTACCCTTAGGTTCCTCCGGTATCTGGTGTGCATGGCCCTTGGGGTGGGTTATAGGTATGGTTCTGTCAGTTCTTTTTTACAGGAATGGTCCCTGGAAGAAGGAAGAATAAGCGGTTCTGTAAAACGATTGATGACATTTTCCTTAATCATATAGTGTTTTTTTACGATATATAAGTAAATGAAGAGTGAATTGCCTGGGCGGACAAGAAAAAAACATTGAGTTAAATATGTTTTACTTATATATCGTAAGTAACAGCTTTCAAATTGGATAAATTGAAAGGAAACCTTGAATTAAGGCTGTGGATAAAGAGGGATAATATACCTTTTTAGGAAGCACACAAGGAGGTATCATTATGGAAAATGCAATGTATGTGGATTATCTTACAAAAACCTGCGGGCATTTGACCAAGGGTAAGAGTGGGGCAGGCAACAATGGAAAACCGGAATGTTCATTTATGGATAAGTTGATAGAAAAGAGCGAACAGAGTGAACAGATCAAAGAAATATCTAAAATCAATGTTGTGGAAAAAGATTTTGTTAAAGATATGACAATGGAAGAATATAAACAATATATTTATGATCAAATTGCAAAGATTCCCATCAGTGATTCCCAGATGAACTCTTCTTTTTCCGTGTATATTACAGAAGAGGGATTTGAGGCAATGAAAAACAATCCGGAATATGAGCAATGGGTACTGGCTATATTGCGGTATGATTTTACTTTTTATGACGCGTGGGCATATATGCATGGGAGCAGATATGTGATACACTGTTTTGGGGCAGAAAAGGAAGAATATATTGCGCACAGTTGGAGTAAGGGGGCTAATATAGACACAAGGAAGGCGGAGAAAAGCTTCTGGAAGAAACGGGAAGAGCGTCGCAGAAGATGGAAAAAACAGTTGGAAGAAGCCCAGGCCAAAAAGGCGATGTGGAAGAGAGTTTTCGAGAGAGAACAATCTCAGGCAATCTATGAAAACAAAATGATTGCCAGAAGAGAAACGGGAATTCCGCTGCATATGGGATATGTTAGAACGGAGATGGCACAGGCATACGGAATGTATGAAATGTATGCAAAGATCTGTGTTGCGGCAAGACGGATGATGGGTGTATGATGAAATAATGATTACCCTGGCTGCATTGTGAACACTTTGTAGAATAGGGATATAATTTGAGGAACAGATATGAAAATAATAGAAGGGAAATATACTTCCGCGAAGGTTTTTACCTCGGAAAATTTGGCTGCTGCCATTGACGATTATGCTTTGGCGCAGCTTGGGATGCTTTGTGACAACGAGGCGCTTTCAGGCTGTAAAGTGCGTGTTATGCCGGATGTCCATGCCGGAAAGGTAGGGCCGGTGGGACTGACCATGACCATAGGTTCTAAAGTTATGCCAAGCCTTGTGGGGATAGATATCGGGTGCGGAATAACCATGGCGAGGATAAAGGATACTAGGGTGGAATTTCAGAAGCTGGATTCCGTGATTCGGGATCATGTTCCTTCCGGATTTGATGTGCGAAAGGATGCTCATTCCAAGGGGATACTTTTTGATTATGGGCAGCTTCACTGTCAAAAGAGCGTACAGGAGGTTAAGGCCGCTTATAGTATGGGAACTCTTGGAGGAGGGAATCATTTTATAGAATTGGACAGAGATCAGGAAGGAAATCTTTATTTGGTGATCCATTCGGGAAGTCGTCATTTAGGGAAGGAAGTGGCGGATTTTTATTTAAATGAAGGCGGTAAAATTCTGCGAAAGCAGAAGATTTCCGTGCCGCATGAACTGACTTATCTGGAAGGTGATCTGATGGAGCATTATCTTCATGATTGCATGGTGGTTCAGGAGTTTGCCGCATGGAACAGGGAAGTGATACTGGAAGAACTGGTGAAGGGGATGAAATGGAAAGTTCTGGACACTTCCTGCTGTATCCACAATTATGTGGAGGATACAAAACAGGGCAGAATGCTTCGCAAGGGCGCCATATCCGCTAAAAAAGGAGAAAATGTGATCATTCCGATAAATATGAGGGATGGTATTCTTTTGGGAATAGGCAAGGGGAATCCGGAATGGAATGATTCCGCACCACACGGTTCAGGAAGAATTATTAAACGTAAGGATGTACAGTCCAAGTTTACTTTGTCACAGTTTAAGGCTGAGATGAAGGGTATTTACAGTCCCAGCATCTGTCAGGAGACATTGGATGAGGCGCCTTTTGCTTATCGAAGCATGGAGGATATTTCGACAGTAGTATCCGAGACAATAGAGATCACAAAGCAGATAAAGCCGGTATATAATTATAAGGCCGGTGAAACGAAAAGAAAAACGACCCTTCGGACAATATCTCCCTCCAAGTCAAAATTGCGTTCCAGGATTTGAAGACCGGGGGAATAAATTTTTAAAGGCTTCAAAACAGGGAGGGCACAAAGAGAAAGTGACAAGGCGACATGAATTTATCGTTTTCCGTAACACAAAATGAATTGCTAGAAATTTTATTAAATATTGCTCCTATTAGACCGGTTTTTATATGGGGTGCGCCTGGGATTGGTAAATCGGCCTTGGTAGAAAAATTTGCCGGCCAGGTGGGACTCCCCTGTGTATCGCTGCTTGGAAGTCAGCTGGCGCCGGAGGATATCATTGGTATTCCCCAGATTAAGGGGGAGACATCGGAATTTCTGCCGCCAAAGATGATAGCCCGTAAGGAGCCCTATGTGCTTTTTTTGGATGAATTAAATGCCTGTTCTCAGGAGGTTCAAAAGGCTTTTTATAGTTTGATACATGAGAGGCGAATCGGAGAATATCATCTCCCCAGGGGCAGCGTAGTGATTGGTGCAGGAAATCGTTCCAATGACGGTGCCATTGTAAAGACCATGTCTTCCGCATTGGTCAATCGTATGTTCCATGTACAGTTAACTGCAAATCCGGAACAATGGCTGCAGTGGGCTTATGAGAATCATCTTCATCCCTGGGTCACGGATTATATCGGTCAAAGACCGGATCATCTGTTTTCCGAACCGCCTAAGACAGAAGAACCTTATTCTACGCCCCGTTCCTGGCATCTGTTGAGTGACGCCTTGAAGGAATACGGTGCCGGGGAAGTGAAACTTTCGGAGAATTTATTGCGTGTGCTGGCGTATGGCTGTATTTCCGCAAACCATGCGGGAATGTTTCTGGCATATACGAAACAGTTGGGAAATACACATCTTTTGGCTGATATTCTGGCAGGAAGAGCCAAATGGCCTTCCAAACCGGAGGAGCGGGATGTACTTTATTTTGTGGCCCAGTCTTTCCGGGCCAGATTGATACACGATCTGCCTCAGAATAAACAGAAAATGAGCAAGGAAGTGCAAAATCTTACCCACAGGGCAAAGGCATTGATGAAGGATTTATCCCTTATCAACAATGAAATTGCGCAGATGGTAGTTTCTGCGGACGATGGAGACATTCTGCCGGAGTGGTTTATGGTGGAGATTGTCCGTGATCTGCCAAGACTTGCAACAGTTCAAACAGGGCACTGATTTTTGAGAAGATTTTCACAACCGCCATGAAACATCTGTAAAGCCATATTGCATACCGTTTAACACCCTGTCTTAAACGGTAATGATATTTTGAGATGCTTGGGACTTGAAGGGATGAAGGATAAAAAAAACAATCTTAATACAAACAGAAAAAATCTGGACGCAGGTTATGAACTGTATCGGCAAAATCCGCTGTTTTCCAAGCTGGGTGGTGATCTTTATATTCGTGATAAAAATTCCATGGGAAAAAAAGCTGCGGCGTATGTAAACAGTGAGGGTTCAATCTATTTAAATGAGGATATGGCTCTGACGCCTGAGCAGTGGGTATATGCCATTGCACACTGTAAGCTTCATTTGGCATTCGGACATTTTGATGCAGAAAAAATACCCGGAATGAGAGAGAAGATTTCTTTATCCAATTCTTCCCATGATAGTTATCAGCGAAGCGTATCCTATAATCCATATTTGTGGAATACGGCATGTGATATCTATATAGCCAAGTTTCTGCAGGATCTGAAATTCGGCAGTCCTCTTACCTTTGCATCCGTTCAGTCCTTTTCCGGCCCCATGTCCGGGGAGGAGAAAATATATCAATATCTGCTGGAACAGGGCAGCGTGGAAGAATATCAGGGATTTGGCACCGGGGAATCCGGTGGAATGGATATGCGAGGTCTGGATAAGCCTCTGGTGTACGATAAGTCAAAGAATCAGCATAATCAATATGCCACATTGTTTGCCTATGCGCTGGCAAATTCCGTGTCGGATGTAGTGAGCAGGGCAGGGGGGCATGATGTCGTCACAGGACGTTCTTATACTGCCTCTCAAAAAGCGGCACAATGGTTTATCAATCATTATCCTTTGCTTGGCGGGCTTGCATCCGCATTTCAGGTGATAGAAGATTATAGATATTGTATGAAGAATGAGATATCGGTTGCAGCGGTGGATGTGGCCTGCGCCGAAATTTATGTGAATCCTGCCGCCGGACTATCTACAGAGGAATTAAAGTTTGTACTGGCCCATGAATTTTTGCATGCAGGTTTACAGCACTATGAACGCTGTCAGGGAAGAAATCATGAGCTCTGGAATGTTGCCTGTGATTATGTAATCAACGGGTGGCTCCAGGAAATGAGTATCGGTAAGATGCCGGAACGGGGACTGCTCTACGATGAAAGCCTGCAAAATATTTCTGCAGAGGAATTGTACGACCGCATGGTGAGAGACCTTCGGAAATATAGTAAAGCAGAAACATTTCGAGGGTATGGGAAGGGGGATATCATTGGGGATGCCCAGTCTTCCGGATTTCATAATCGCAATGTCACTTCTCTGGATGATTTCTATAAAAGTGCGCTGCAAAACGGCTTGGAATATCATACCCAGGCAGGGCGTGGCTATCTTCCTGCAGGATTGATAGAGGAGATTCGTGCGTTGGCGGTTCCGCCGATTCCTTGGGATGTAAAACTGGCAAGATGGTTTGACTGTTATTTTGCGCCGTTGGAAAAAAGACGTTCCTATTCCAGACCCAGCCGTCGTCAGGGAAGTACGCCGGATATTCCCAGGCCAAGCTATGTACAGTCGGATGTTCCAGAGAACAGCCGTACCTTTGGGGTGGTAGTGGATACTTCCGGCTCCATGAGCGCGAAATTGATTGGCTTCGCCTTGGGAGCTATCGCCAGTTATGCTTCCGCCAAAGAGGTGCCTTTTGCCAGAGTCGTGTTTTGTGACGCCCATGCATATGACGCAGGTTATATGGCGCCGGAGGAAATTGCAGGACGTGTGCGTGTACAGGGAAGGGGCGGTACGGTTTTGCAGCCGGGAATCGACTTGCTGGAGAGAGCAGGGGACTTCCCTAAGGATGGACCTGTTTTAATTATCACCGACGGAGATATCGAAGAGCATATGGAGATCCGTCGTAAACATGCATTTTTGATTCCAAAAGGAAAACGCCTGCCATTTCGGGCGCGGGGAGAAGTGTTTTATTTTGGAGAGCAATGATTGATTTTGGCATGATTGTTGTAATGAAAATGTAGAAGCGGGAAATTGTGCCAGGAAGGTTTTGTTCATGCAAAAGAGATGGGATGTGATCATGTTTTTGCAACTTGCAGAAACGATGGAACCGAAAGGTTGACATATCGCTGCAAAAAGAAAGCCCTTCACCTTGTGGTGAGGGACTTTCTTTTTATCATAGTAAGGCGTGTAAATGGAAAAATAAATTTATAAACACGCTTTTAGTGACTACATTTTGCCGGAAGCACGGCTCATGGTAAGCATCTTCTGGCGCATTTCATCCTCGATTCTGACAAGTTCCGCCTCTGCGTTCTTTCTCTTAGCCCGTCCGTCCTCCTGAATTTTCAGGACTTCATCCAGAGTGCTGATCAAGGTTTTGTTGGTGGCGGTGAGCGTCTCGATGTCTACGATGCCCCGCTCACTTTCTTTGGCGGTCTCAATGGTAGCTACTTTCAGGGTTTCCGCATTCTTTTTCAGCAGGGCGTTGGTCATATCGGTCACTTCCCTCTGTGCCTTGGCGGCTTCACTGGAGTGACTTAATCCGATGGCAATTACCATCTGGCTCTTCCACAGGGGAATGGTATTCACCAGCGTGGATTGTATTTTTTCGGACATGGCCGTATCATTGCTCTGAATCAGGCGAATTTGCGGCGCCATCTGCATAGAAATGGTTCTGGTCAGTTCCAGGTCATATATTTTCTTTTCAAAACGTTCACACATAGATGCATAATCATTTGCTGCCTGACTGTCTTCCGGCAGTCCGCTCTGTTCTGCTTTGGCAAGCAGCTTTGGTAATTCCACGGTGCGTGCTTCTTCAAGCTTTTTCTTTCCCGCCAGGATGTACATGGATAATTCTTTAAAATAGTTCAAATTTAACTCGTACATTTTATCCAACATGGCGGCGTCTTTGAGTAATGTGACCTGGTGGTCTTCCATCATCTTACAGATTTTATTGATATTAACTTCTGCCTTGTCATATTTTACTTTCAAATTATCCAGTTTGTTGCTGGTTTTTTTGAAGATACCCAGAAATCCTTTTTCCTCCTCATCTTCCTCGAATCCTTTCAGCTCGGATACCACGGTGGCCAGCATCTGTCCGATCTCACCCATATCTTTTGTGCGCACATTGTTCAGCGCATTCTCGGAGAAGTCGGCAATCTTTTTCTGACTGCCCGCTCCATACTGCAGGACAAGCTGTGTATTTTTCAGGTCAATTTGTGCCGCAAAATCGTCAACCATTTTCTGTTCCGCAGGGGTCAAAACCATTTCCGGGATCTTGTGTTCTTCTTCTGTAACAGTCTGTGCGGTGTTTGCTACTTCTGTTTCCGTTTTCGCTTCGGCTCCGAATGGTTCAAAGGTAAGGGTGGGAGCTTCCTTCAACATTTCATCTAATTCATTGCTCATCTAATGATCCTCCATATTATGTTAAGTGTTGATTATTCCATAAATTGCATTTTTGGCGTTTCCTGTGAATTTTGGCGGTTGGATACAAGCTCCATTTCCTTTGTAAGTCCCTCTTTTGCCAGCATTGTTTTTAATACCTGCGCGTCCGTGGTCACATCGAAGACGGCGTCTTGGAACAGATTGTTCAATAGCTCCGTAAAAGCCTGGTTGATAGTATCCAATGTATTTTCTATTTCGGCTTTTGCCTTTTGAATTTCTTTTCCCGGGGAGCTGACCCGGCTGAAATCTTCGTAAGCTTCAACCAGCTTAATGGTGGTGGGCAGATAGTAATTCATAAGCTTGTGCATTCGATTCATCTGGTCGGGATGCTCTCTAAGGCTGTCAAAAATGTCTTTTAACAGATTTTCAAGGCAGAACAGCTTGGAAGATATTCCTTCTTCCGGAATTTTGTCGTTTAAATCCCGTAATTTACGGATACATTCCATACCTTCCGCAATCATGGTATTGAGTTCAGTTTCCTGTTCATTCAGTACTTCCGCTGTGGTCTGTTCCCTGGAGTCCGATTCTTCCTGCTGTTCGGCAGCACTTTCCTTCTGCGATGTTTCTGCCGGACTCTCCAGCATATTACGCCTTCGGTTGCCCTCCGTTTCCAGATATTGTCTGTAGATGGAATCATTTAACATAAGGCAGGTTTTTTGCTTGTCCAGATGACCTTCGGGGAAGATACCTGCGTTGAGCATTTTCCGAATATCCTTTGTCACAAATCGTACATTTTTGCCCACAGACAAAGCCAGTTGTTCGATATCTCCGTACATTTTATGCCCGCAGAGCTGTACATAGCGCAGCGCGCGCTTCAGCCGCTGGCGCTGTCCGATTCCCACTTGTACCATGCCGTAAAAGAATGCCAGAAAAATAAAATTTATAATCCAGCCTGCAAGCGTGGTATCTCCTGCCAGGAAGACAAAAAGCCTGATCAAGGTTATTAATCCGGTGATACCCAGACCAATTCCTCCAAATACCTGATAGAGAACATTGGATACCTTTCCAACTTTCCTCATCTTCACGGTGGGGGTTTTTGGGGTGCTCCAGCCTGTTGTCTGAGCAGGTTCCGCCTGGGTTTGTATGGTCTGTGTGGTTTGTTTAATTTCAGTTCGCTGCTGTGTCTGTTGTTGGACATAGACAGCCTCCTGTTTGAGCTGCTCCATTCTTTGCTGTTTTCGATATTGCAGTCCCTGCCGCATTGCGGCCTTCTGACGCGCCCTTTCCTGAGCGCGCTGCTGCCAGATTGGTATCTCTGACTGGGCTTGATTGCCGTAACCGGAAGCTTCCTGATGGCTATTTTGGACAATATTATTGTTGGATCCCATGTTTTTGCCCGCTTCGTTCAGAGCGTTAGTGACAGTCTGTGCTACCAGAGTATTTAATTCTTTAAAATCTCCGGAATTCAGGGCTTCTGTCAAGGCATCTTTAATTTGCTCCCCTGTATTAGTCCATTTAACATCGCTCATTTATTTTAACCTCTTGTTATCATCGATTCTGATTTTTCCATAGTTTCATTATCACACATTGCACTCTTATCCGCAACAATTTCTTTTATATAATTGTTTAATTTTTTCAAAGATTTTTCTTAAGACAGGTGCATGATGCTTTCAGTTGTTAATTCCTGCATGATTTTTGTTGCGAATTGTATCCGATAGCTGTTATAATACAACTTATCAAAGTCAGCTCTTTGCAATGAATCATTTATTCCTGCGGGCAATGAGCCAAGTGCCGCGCTTGCGGGAGCATTTGGCGAATGCCGCGAGGGTCAAATACCCTGCAGCTTGCTGAGGGGGATTTGATTAACGAAAAAGAATAGATTGTAATAGAGAGTCATCTTCTGTGGAATGCTTTAGATTGGTTAAAAGGCAATCTGTGACGGATCAGGACAAGGGGGTGTCTATATGCATATCGTGATCTGTGACGACGAGAAGGTATTTCTGGATCATCTCAAAGAACTTTTGGTCAGAGACAGTGTGGAAAAGAATATGGATATCACTGTGACGCAGTTTTTTGACGGCAGGGAGCTTTTGGAGGCTTATGGTACGGGAAAGCTACCCCATATGGATGTGCTCTTTTTGGACATCAGGATGGAAAGAACGGACGGGTTGGAAACGGCCAGGATCTTGCGGGAAAAGGGCTGCGGGTGCCTTATAATATTTTTGACCAGTCTGGAGGCATATGCCAGGGAGGGTTATGAAGTCAAAGCCTTTCGCTATCTGTTGAAAGACCAGACGGATAAGGATCTTGGAAAAGTTATGGATGCCTGTCGCCGGGAACTTGGAACGGAGGAATATTTCACATTTTCATATGAACGCCGCAGTTACAGAATACGAAAAAGGGACATACTTTACTTTGAGAGCAGAAAGAGAGTAATCATTTTGTTTACGTCAAAGGAGGAATACCAGTTTTATCAAAAGCTGGATGTATTGGAAGAGCAGCTTTCAGGGAATGGTTTTTTTCGCTGTCACAGAAGTTTTCTGGTGCAGGAACGATATGTAAAAAGCTGGAAGGAACATGCGCTGTGGCTGGAGGATGGCAGGGAAATTCCTATAAGCCGTACTTATGAAAAAGATGTTAACCGCAGACTGATGCTGCGGATGGGAGATTAGGAAAACAATTCTGTGTCTATGGAAATAAAAAAGTATTGACAGGAGATAAAATGAATAAGGGATTTGAAATAGGGGATATGATGATGTGGATAGGGAATCTGTTATTGGCAGGTGCCCTTTTTTTATATGTCTGTAAGAAAAAGGAAAAATATATTAATACGGAAATGATGAAACAAAACGGATATGTGAGCAAGGAGTCAGGTTTGGTGGCTTTTTGGATGTTGTTGGAATTTGCTGTTTACAGTCTCGGTATGATAAGGCTGGTTGAAATCATTATGCGGGAAATTCAGGTGGATGGGGAGAACAGCTTCATTCTGCTTGGGGTCAGAATCTTTTTTACGGAAAGTATGATTGTTTTGTTTCTCGTGTTAAGTATGTTGTATGTGGAAAAGAGAGGGGATTGGGGCAATCTGGAGCTGGGATTCCATGTGAGAGCGGAGGGGGAATCCGCTTTGGCAAATTTGATACTGCTTGGGTTGACCTGGAGTTATTTTCATGAAACGGAGACCTGGAAAGCACTGGGATGTCAGGTTCTGTGTTTGTTGATTTTTTTTATTCTGTTCTGTCTGAAATTGAGCAGATGGAAAGAAAAAGAGCAAAGAGAGTTTCTGATCTGGAGTCAGTATGTAAGGAGCGTGGAACAGGAAACGTTTAGTGGGTCTGTGAGACATGAGAAACAGGAAATATTGAGCGTGACTACACAACATGAGGAACAGGAAACATTGAGCCGGTCTACAGAATACGAGAGAATGGAAATATTGAGCAATTCTACAGAACATGAGCGATGGGAAATATTGAGCAGATCCGCCCAATATGCAGGGAAGAAAACAAGGGGGCGTTCTGCGAAGCAAAGCAGGCATGAAATACGGTGCTATCCCATGGAAACAAGGAAGCGTGAAATGTGGAGTCAATCGGCTGTACAGGCAGTAGCTGCAATGCGGCAGCAGAGACAGGCGGACTATTTTAAAAATGTAGATATGCAATACCAACGAACCAGAGAATTATGGCATGATTTGAAAAATCATATTGGTGTGTTGGAGATTTTGGCGAAAGAGGAACGGCTTTTGGAATTGACGGATTATTTAAACAGCTTTAAGCGGGATGTGGAAATTCGCATGATTCCTACAAAGACCGGATGTACTCCTGTGGATGCCATATTAAGTGATAAGGTTTATCAGGCCAGAAGAAAAGAAATAGATATTTCCATTTTTATTTGTGATCTTTCGGATATGACCATACCTGCTTTCGACATGTGCGCTGTGTTGGGAAATCTTTTGGATAATGCTATGGAAGCTTGTGGGAAGCTGCTCGAGAAGGGCAAAATTGTAATTCGCATGAAGCGTCAGGAAAATTTTTATTTTTTGACTGTGATCAATTCGGCGTTAGAACCTGTTCGGCAAGGCAACGAATTTGTGTCGGAAAAAAAGGGTTATGAGAATGGCGTGGGGCATGGGCTGGGGCTTCGGAGTGTGGAGCGGATTGCCCATCAATACGGAGGTTCTCTGGTGACAGATTATGAGAACGGAGAATTCAAGGTGGTGGTCAGAATGCAGGAATTGTGCTGAAAGTTACGGATACGCTGCGGAAAGTGACAGGAATCACACAAAGGAAAAGGGTCATGTTAAAATGAAAAAGTAATGAGTCATTTGCAAATATTGTTATTTGGAAGTGAAAATTGCGATCTGTCTGATCTGGTGTGAAATTCGCAGAAACAGCGGTAAGGTAAAACAATAATGAAATAATAACATACGGGAGGTTAAATAGAATGAAGGTGATACGAAATTTTTTGTTTTCTGTCGGACTGATATTTCGATACACCCCATGGAATGCTCTTTTCTATATAGTAGGTTTTTTTGGAGCCGGAACATTCAGCGGGATACAGATTATTTTGGTGAAAAACGTGGTGGACAGCGGTATGGCCTATGTGAGCGGTAGACCGGAAGCGCTGGAATCCATTATGATAAACGGCATAGCCCTTGTTGCGCTTTTATTTTTTTGGATTGTGCTTCAGCGGTTTGGAGCATATGAAAATAAAGTGATAGAAACCAAGATGACCAGGCATGTTGCAGCGGATGTTATGGAAAAGCTGCAAAAATTAGACTATGCCGCATTTGAGTCAAAAGATACCCAGGAGGTGCTGCAGAGGATCAGCAATTCTCCATGGTTCAATATAACGAGATGCTTTGACAGGGCAATGCTGTCCCTGCAGACCTTGCTGTCTATTTTATTTGTGCTTGGTGTGTACATGACCATTTCTGTGTGGATAGGGATAGGATTATTTGTAATTGCCATACCGATGATTACTTTAAATTTTCTTTCTACCAAACATTATCATCATGTCCTGTGGGGTACCACCGAGGAGAGACGCAGGATGAAGGATTTAAAACAACTGATCCGCAGCAAACATGCCATGTATGAAATGAAGGTTTTTGGCAGCCAGTCATTGATTGGGGATAAATGGAAAGATGCCAGCGGCAGAGTGGAAGCAGAGATGAAAAAGGGAGGGGTCAGAGTTCTGATTCTGGAGGGTATTGGTAAACTGCTCAATCTGGTTTATTATGTTTTTATTATTGTAATGCTTGCCTACTCGCTGATGCACGGCGCCGTTACCCTGGGCGAGTTTGTGGCGGCCATCAGTTCCATTGGTTCTCTTACGGGAAAGGTAAACGGTTCTGCATGGTTTATGGCCGATGCCATCCGGTTTGCACTGGATATAGAATTTTATCGGGAATTTATGTCACTTCCGGAGAAAGAATACTACGGAAGTGTGGAGCAGGTTTCCCATAAAGATATTGCGTTTGAGAACGTGAGCTTTACTTATCCGGGAACGGACAGAGAAATATTGAGTCATGTGACTTTCCGAATTAAAGAAGGGGAGAGGGTGGCCTTCGTAGGGGAAAACGGCGCGGGCAAATCCACCATGATCAAACTGCTTTATGGACTCTATGCACCTGACAGCGGACGAGTGTTGATAGGAGGCGTGGATGTGAGGGACTTGTCCGAAAACCTGCGCAGAAAACTTTTGTCTGTGGTCTTTCAGGATTTTCAGGGCTATGAGCTGACCTTGAGGGAAAACGTAGCCTTGGGAAATATTGACAAGTTAGACCAGGACGGACAGATTATGGAAGCGCTTCAAATGGCGGGGGCGGAAGTCTTGTATACCGCCGAGGAAAAAGGTTTGGAACGCAACCTGGGTCATTTGGAGGAAGACGGAAAAGATTTGTCCAAGGGACAATGGCAGAGAGTGGCGATTGCCAGGGCTTTTCTTGCAGATGCAGCGTTTTGTGTGTTGGATGAACCTACCGCATCCCTGGATCCCATCGCGGAAAGTAATATGTATGAAAATTTCGCAAGGATTTTTCATAAGAACGGAACCATTATGATTTCTCATCGCCTGGCCAGCGCAAAAATGGCGGACCGCATCATGGTGTTGGACGGTGGACGAATCGTTCAACACGGCAGTCACGAACAGCTGATGCAGGAGGAAGGACTTTACCGTACCATGTATCTGGCACAAAGCTCCTGGTACGCGGAGCGTACCATGGATGCGGAGCGTACCATGGATGCGGAGCGTACCATGGATGCGGAGCGTACCATGGATGCGGAGCATACCGTGGATGCAGTTTGAGTGGAATGACGATCAAGAAGGGAACCGGGACAATTATGGAACAGAGACAGAAATTTAAAATGATTCGTTATATTGGATATTGTTTTCGTGATATTTTACGGTTTACGCCGCTGATGTTTTTGGGAAAGCTGGCGGTAAGTTTGGTGGAAGGCGTATTGGCGGTGTGGCAGCCCATTTTGATAGCGGATATCTGTGAGCTTGCCGCAGATTTGAACGGGATCAACAGAATTGATTTTAACAGGAATATCTTTTTTTTGTGTCTTTGTATCGGCCTGCCTGCGTTGTCTTCCATCATAACAAGAGGGACGACCATATACAATGACTGCAAAAAAGAGTCCTGTTATGGGTGGAACATGTTTGAGCATGCACAGAAAGTCCGGTTGGAAGCTCTGGAGGACTCACAGATTTTGGACACCTTTCAAAAGGCGGATGCAGCATATTCCGATGAGATGGCGGGAAGTAAAATGTTGTCCAATGTCTTTATGATAACGGAAGCCACTTTAATCTGTATCAGTACTGTTTTTGTGGTGGGCAGGTTTTCTGTATGGCTTATACCTGGCGCGGTGGTTGGATGCATTCCGCATCTGGTGGTGACGCTGCTCTCCGAAAAGCGCAGAGCAACCGTCTATCGGACCCAGTCTGGTATCAGACGCAGAATGCAGTATCTATGGGTACAGTTTTGCAAGAAAGAATCTGTTAAGGAAATGAGGTCAATGGGGTTTGGCAGATACCTGAAAAAATTGTGGGTGGAAGCTAATGTAAAGACCATGCGGGATATGCAGGAGGTAGAACTGAGAGCGCTGAAGCTAAGCAGTCTGGATGCCATTATCAAGAATGCCTGTTATGCAGCTAATATTGCCATTGCTCTGTTTTTGATGCTTCAGGAAAAAATAGCCGTAGGCCAGTTTGCGGCATGCCTTTCGGCTTTTGCCATTCTGCAAAGCGAACTGATGAGACTGGGGAATAAGATAGGAGATTTTGCCAATTCGTATCACTTTGTGGAAGAGTATTATGATTTTTTTCAGACGGAGACGGAAACGGACGGCGAAAAAGAGTATCAGCCCTTTGAGAAAGAAATCCAACTTCGAGATGTACATTTCCGTTATTGCGGTTCCGAGAAGGATGCTTTAAACGGTGTGAATTTGAATATCAACAAGGGAGAACATGTGGTTATAGTAGGGGTTAATGGTTCCGGCAAGACGACTTTGTCAAAGGTATTGACAGGTTCCTATCGTGCCTCCTCCGGAACGGTTTGCTATGACGGACAGAATGTGGACGATTTGCGCAAGAACAGCTTTTATCGTGATATTTCGCTGGTTCCACAGGACTTTGTCCATTATAATTTTACGCTGCGGGAAAATATCTCCATCAGCGATTTAAAATATATGGGGGATGAAAAGCGTCTGGAAAATGTAGTCGATACTATGGATATAAAGGAACTGGTGCAGAGTATCGGCGGATTGGACATTCAGCTTGGAAGGGAATTCGGCGGCAGGGAGCTGTCCGGCGGTGAGTGGCAGAAGGTGGCGATTGCAAGAGGACTTTTCAGGGACAGCAAACTGATCATTTTAGACGAGCCCACCAGTGCCTTGGACCCTTTGATGGAGTATGATATTCTTACCAAGTTTCTGGGGTTAATACAAGGTAAGACCTCCGTTATCATCTCTCACAGGGTGGGCATCTGCCGCAGCGCCGATAAGATAGTGGTTATGAAGGAGGGACGTGTGGTGGAATGCGGCACACACGAACAGTTACAGCAGGCAGGTGGTGAGTACAGCCGGATTTGGCAGGAACAGGCAAAATGGTATTGAGCCGTTGCCGAGCCATCAGGTTCGGGGCATTTCATAAAAGAAAGATATGGCGTCAATACAGGGCGGTCGCTTTCATGATTATAGAATCTTGAAAGCGGCCGTCTTGTAATTAGTGAGAAAATTTGTTTGGAGACATGGTATGGACTTAAAAAATGGTAATATTATCTATTGCTTCCAAATTTTCAATCACGTATAATGGACTTGTGAAGTAAATATAGAGTCAGGGGTTTTAGATTTATTACGGAAAGGATTTAAGGTGATGAAAAAGCAAAAATGGTTCTTAAGTGCGGCACTTTTGATACTGCCCCTTGGGTTGGGGACGTTTTCTTCTCATGCAGCTGTAGATTTTGGCTGGGAGGAAGAGAACGGTGTAAAGTACTGGTATGAGAATGGCATAAGGCAGGGTACGGAAGGCCGGGGCAAAGAGATCTATGATCCCGGTTCGGATGCGTGGTATTGGCTGGATGCCGTAGACGGCGGTAAGATGGCTGTCAGCAAGGACGTATACCAGGAGTCGGAGGCTGGCCAATGGGCCGAGGATCCGGAGACCGGAATTGGAAAATGGGTGCGTTATGACGAAAACGGCCATATGATAAAGGGCTGGCAGACTAATGGGAACGGCACTTATTTCTTTGATTATACCTATGGTACCATGGCGAAGGGAACGGTTTCCATTGAGGGCAGGGAATATACTTTTGATTTTATTACGGGTATTTTACAGCCGGATCCTGTACAGGATGGCTGGGTCATAATTGATGGAAATAAATTTTGGTATGAGAATGGCGTAAGACAGGGTACGGAAGGCCGGGGCAAAGAGATCTATGATCCCGGTTCGGATGCGTGGTATTGGCTGGATGCCGTAGACGGCGGCAAGATGGCTGTCAGCAAGGACGTATACCAGGAGTCGGAGGCTGGCCAATGGGCCGGAGATCCGGAAACCGGAACGGGAAAATGGGTGCGTTATGACGAAAACGGCCATATGGTAAAGGGCTGGCAGACTAATGGGAACGGTACTTATTTCTTTGATTATACCTATGGTACCATGGCCAAAGGCAGAGCCAACATTGAAGGCGTATGGTATGTCTTTAATGAAATTACGGGTGTCCTGGAGAGAAATGAGAGTCAGTGCAATCTTCCTCAGAGCAGTCCTTATTACAAGTATGAGTATGCTTACAGGAGTCAGGATCTGTCGGGAATTTCAGGAGAAGACATGCCTGTATATGAGGGTGTAAAGGCTTACTTGGATTACGCGCTGCAGTTTGATACCCCCTTTTTGCAGGAAAAGGCGATTCATGATTACATGCTGTTAAACTGTGAATATGATTATGATAACTTTAACAACAATACCATTCCCCCGGATTCTTATGGCATCAGGGGCGTGTTGGTGAATAAAATGGCTGTCTGCAACGGCTATGCAGTTACGTTTAAAATGTTTATGGAAATGCTGGGGATTGAGTGTGAAATGATTACATCCTTTGAGCTGAACCATGCCTGGAACAGGGTTCGCCTGGACGGAGAGTGGTATATGGTGGACGTAACGTGGGATGATCCTGTGCCGGATCAGCAGGGCCGTACTCTGTACACTTATTTCAATGTACCAACCTGGTTCTTTGGTCATGAGGCGGGAGACTATTCCCAGACAGCCGAGGGAACCAGATGGATGGGTGAGACCACTTATTATTTGGACGCAGACGGAGCAGAAGACAGGATAGCGGATATCCTGGAGGAAGAAGTCAGACAGGTTAATAAAAACAAAATGATTGCCTTCTATGTGAATTCAACGGCTGCCAGGAAGGCATCCGATGTGCTGAATAATTGGTTTGACATTTCTCCTTACTATAATGCATTTAACTTTAAGGCTTATCATTCGGAGAATAGCGGTGTGATTCGTCTCATTGGCGAATATGACAGTTATCAGGAATATGAAAAAGAACAGATTGGAGATGAGATCTTCAAGGTTTCTTTTGAAGAGCTGGAGGGAAGACTGTTTGAGTTTGTGGGACAAAATATCAAAGAGATAAATAAGGAGAAAGTTTTTGCCTTTTCCATAGCAGATTCTGGGCGAACGCAAGAAGACTATTATAATGTGATAAATAAATTACGTAATAGAAGCTATATGTCCCAGGCATATAGCTATCAAATAAAGATCTTTAGAGACAGAACGGTGATTCAGGTGCGGGGAACGTTTGACAACTATCAGGAGTTCGAGAAGGACAGGATAGGGCATGTGGTACAAACGGTTTCCATAGGAGAATTAGAGGAGCGCTTAATTCAGGCTGCAGACCAGAATATACGGGATCTCAATAAAGAAAAAAGGTTTACTTTTATATTAGATGATCGAAGCCTTACATATCAAGAGGTGTATCAGGCGATAAAAGATATATCCCAAAAGAGTTTTGCCGCAAATGGGTATTACCGAAACGTTATCTGTTATGAAGATATTGTTATGGTTCTTATGCGGGGAAGTTATGACAGTTATGAGGAATTTGAGAAGATGTACGTGGGGGAAGAGGTGTATGATGTTTCTTTTGAAGACCTTGCGGACAGAATGCTTTTATATATAAGAGAAAATGTCGAACAGGTGGACAGAAAGAAAATTGCCTTCCGTATCAGTGATTCTCATACAAATGAGGAATATTATCAAGTATATGCAAACATATGTTCCAGAAGCATCTGGGCAAATGCATATGGCTATCAGGCTAATTGCTTCGAGAATTTTGACCTGATACAACTGTATGGCGCGTATGATAATTACGAGGCTTTTAAGAATTCTTTTATGGGAACGGAGATCACCCAAATAACATTTGACAATGGGGCGGAAACCATTGGAAGGCATCTGGTTCGACAGGGTACAGCGGTGAATCGGAATGCGAAATACGCCTTTGTCATTTATCCTGAGGGGGGCAGGCCATGGGTGAAGGACGATGTGTTGGATGCCGTGTCAGAGCTTACCAATAAAGCCAGATATTACCATCCATATTGTGATTTATACTATTTATCTCCAATGATATATGAGGATGCCGTCCTGATCTCAGTGAGAACATATTATGACAGTTTTCAGGATGCCAAGGGGGAGTTGATTGCCCAGCAGGGCGCAGTGGAATTTATTCGGGACAGGTTAAAGAGCGAGGCTTTAAAGGAAGATGATCTGGGGTACAGTTTCTATACCAATTTTTATATTGGTACAGATCACCAGTGGACGGAGGAGGAGAAATCGGACTTTTACAGGCAGTTAAATCATTGGAAATACGGGAGTATTTATTATGTAAATTTTGATTCCCAGGACTACGGAGCTGACGGAGAGTATTGGAAAAAGCTGAGAGTCTCTATTTACAGCAGTTATTCGGATGCTTCCAAGCGGAAGGAGTTCCTGGATACCAGTTATGAGGTTTCACAGACCGATACCGTGGCGCTGCTTCGGAACGTGTTGGCTCAGGATAAAAATTCTCCTCATTCTGTGTATACTTTCTGGGTTACCAGGGAGGGAGCTTCCTGGGATACCACAAGTGTCAATAACTTTGGCCAGGAACTTCAGAATGTGGCGGGAACTTCGTATCGGGTCGACGCTTACGGTGCTTACAGGTATTATGGCAATGTATTAAAGGTTGAAGTCATGCCTGCAAATTGATGTGGGCGGAATGATATTAAAAGCATTTATTTGATCTTGGCTTTCTTAGCCAGGATACAGGATCCTATCAGATATTTGGATTCAAGTAGAAATAATAAATAATTCTAATATGGAGGTGTAGTAATGCGATACGACAGCGGCCGTGTGGAGGAAATCCAAATTGCTTATATAGGCGGTGGATCAAGGGGCTGGGCTTGGACTTTTATGACGGATTTAGCCATGGAGCCGGATATTTCAGGTACTATTCGCCTATATGATATTGATGGGGAAGCCGCAAGGGCGAACGAAATTATAGGGAATAAGGTTCGGGAACGGGAGGATGCACCCGGAAAGTGGACATATTGTGTCAGGGATACGCTGGCAGATGCCCTTTCGGGAGCCGATTTTGTGGTGATTTCCATTCTGCCCAAAACATTTGACGAGATGGAAACAGATGTACATATGCCGGAAAGACTTGGAATTTATCAATCCGTGGGAGACACGGCAGGTCCCGGGGGTATGATGCGGGCACTGCGCACTTTGCCCATGTTTCGGGAATTTGCCGATGCCATCAGAGAATTTTGTCCTGAGGCATGGGTGATCAATTATACCAATCCCATGTCGTTGTGCGTGAAGATGCTGTATCAGACATTTCCGCAGATTAAGGCGTTTGGCTGCTGTCATGAAGTGTTTGGCACACAGAAGGTATTGGCGGGTATTGCGCAGCAGTCTCTGGGTATTCAGGGTATTGACAGAAGGGATATTCATGTAAATGTGCTGGGTATCAATCATTTCACATGGTTTGATTATGCCGGTTACAAAGGGATAGATTTATTTCCGATTTACAGAGAATATATTGATGCTCATTTTGAGGAGGGCTATGAGGAAAAAGATGCCAACTGGATGAATTCCAGTTTTGCTTGTCGGCACAGAGTGAAAATGGATTTGTTTAAACGTTATGGCCTGATCGCCGCTGCAGGGGATCGACATTTGGCCGAGTTTATGCCGGGAGACAGGTACCTGAAAGATCCGGAGACGGTTTCGGCCTGGAATTTTGGTCTTACCACGGTTGCTTGGCGCAAGGAGGATCTTTGTAATCGTTTGGAGCGTTCCGAAAGGTTGGTAAATGGGGAAGAAGAAATTTCATTAAAGCCCACCGGAGAGGAGGGGATTCTGTTGATCAAGGCGTTGTGCGGGCTGGAAAGAGTGGTCAGCAATGTGAATATCCCCAATACCGGTATGCAGATTGCAAATCTCCCTGGGGATGCGGTTGTGGAGACCAATGCGATATTTGAAAGGGATGCCATACGTCCTGTGTTTGCCGGGAGCATACCGGAACCAGTACGAGGTTTGATTATGCCCCATGTGGAGAACCATAACAGGATTATGCGTGTGGTGACGGAAGGAAATTTGGATGACAAATTTATGACCAAAGCGGATTTGGTAGTTGAGGCATTTATGGAGGACCCTCTGGTGAAAGGACGGGCTTCCCTGGAAGAAGTCAGGAAACTGGCGTTGGATATGATGAACGCTACATTGTAGTGTGGATACTTTCTAATTGGGGCTGTGGCATCAATGATTATGTAGTCAATGATGCCATGGCAGGAGCCCCCTGTATGATAGGAACACATTTGCTTAAGTGGAAAGCGTAAGAACCTCCTTTTTGGCTGTTCTTACGCTTGATCATTTTAATGCTTAAGTGACAAAATTCGTTTTTGGTTACACTAGGATAGTCGGTATTTCTACAGATGTGCCTTGATTTTATCTATCATTTCCTGGTATTGGGAATCTGAGAGATAAGTTTTATCCGGATTCATCTGGAAGGTTCCTCCCCATTCGTCACCCTCCCGATATTTGGGAACCAGGTGCATATGAAGATGACATCCGGTATCCCCATAGGCGCCGTAATTAAGCTTATCGGGGTGGAAGGCTGCATGGATGGCCCGGGCAGCGTGGGCCACGTCCTCCATAAAGGCATTTCTTTCTTTTTCGTCAATATCTACGATTTCGCTTACATGATCTTTATATGCCACAATACATCTCCCTGGTTTGCTCTGTTCCTTGAACAGGATCAGGCTGCTGACCTTCAGATCACATATTAAAATGCCGAATTTGTCAAGCAATTCTCCTCTCATGCAATATCCGCAATTAGTATTTTTCATGTGTCCTCCTTTATGCTGCGCCGATGAAAAAGGTATCGACGGCAAGTAATTTAATGGTATCTAATGGCATTATACTATTTTGTGCTGCGATTGTCCATGGCGAACCGTTGTCGCAGGGAAAAGAAACATAAGTAAGATATTGATTTGATGGAAATATTTCAATGTATTTGGTACAATAGTTTCATGGATGTAAACCGGACCGTATAAGGAATCAGAATGTCATTTTGAGGATTGATTACGCATACGTAAGAGAGGGGGATTTAAATGATTTCCAAACGGGAAGCTTGACGAATTCAATCCCGGCAGATAAAATAGAAATGTATAGTGCACACATTGCTTGGGAGAATACGGCCATGTGTCAGGGAGTGTAAAACAGTGTGCGCCTACGAGGGCAGTGGTCTTAGAAGCAGAAGGTTTCGGTAAAAGCAGGAGAAGTGGAATGACGGCGGAAAAGAGAAAGATTCTTGTCAAATTATTTTTGAGTACATTG
This sequence comes from uncultured Acetatifactor sp., assembly GCA_910578185.1. GTDB lineage: Bacteria > Bacillota > Clostridia > Lachnospirales > Lachnospiraceae > Acetatifactor. The sequence goes on along the minus strand of CAJTPN010000011.1, from coordinate 78,474 downwards.
TACATCAGCACCTTTACGTTTGGGGGCGGATTTGTAATTATTACATTTATGAAGAAGAAGTTTGTGGATGAGTATCATTGGATTGAGGAGGAGGAGATGTTGGATTTGGCGGCGCTTGCACAGTCTTCACCGGGTGCCATTGCCGTAAATGCGGCAATATTGGTGGGTTGGCGCATGGGCGGCTTTTTGGGAATGCTCACGGCGGTTTTCGGAACCATTATTCCTCCTATGATCATTTTGTCTGTGATCTCTTTCTTTTATGCGGCTTTTGCCACCAATACATATATAGCCCTTTTGCTGAAGGGAATGCAGGCAGGTGTGGCAGCAGTCATTTTGGATGTGGTCTGCACTCTGGGTGCGGGCGTGGTGAAGAATCGTAATATCATACATTACATTGTAATGGTGATGGCATTTTTGATGACATTTGTATGGGGAATCAATGTGATTTATATTATTCTTGCAGCTGCATTTACGGGTGTCTGTCTGGAAATGTGGAAAAAAGTGAGGGGGAAAAAAGAGTGATTTATATTCAACTGTTTTTTAGCTTTCTACAAGTGGGGATGTTCAGTATAGGCGGCGGGTATGCCGCAATGCCATTGATTCAAAGTCAAGTGGTGACACATTATGGATGGCTTACCATGAGCGAATTTACGGATTTGATTACGATAGCGGAGATGACGCCCGGCCCTATAGCAGTGAATTCTGCTACATTTGTAGGAATACGGATTGCCGGGATTCCGGGTGCCATTATTGCAACCTGTGGCTGCATTCTGCCCTCTTGTGTCATTGTATCACTGCTTTTCTACATTTATTATCGCTATAAGCAGATGTCCACTTTGCAAAGTATTTTGGGCAGTCTTCGTCCGGCGGTGGTTGCGCTGATTGCAGCGGCTGGATTGTCCATCTTACAGCTAGTTGCATTTGACGGGGCGGAAGTCAGCCTTGCAAATGTTCATTGGTTGGAATGCGGCATATTTTTAGTTGCTTTTCTGGTGCTGCGCATCTTTAAAAAGAATCCTATTATGGTAATGCTCTGTTGTGGTGTGGTGGAGCTGGCCGTAAGCAGTATTGTTATGTAGAAGCAGCAAAGACAGTAACCGTTTCCTCTGTACAGAATGTAATGTGCAGAAGAGCGATCCATCACAGGGCGGATAACAAATTAATTTAACGCTAAGGGGACAAAGTTAGTTCTTGTTTATTATGGATAGACGGATATAACCTCTTTTTACCAGTTGTTGAAAAAATATAGGCGTTATGGTACAATGAAATTATATTTCAGAAACCGCTTCTCGATTCCTGTAATCCATAAAGTGCTAAAAGCTATCCTTACTGAGAATTGTACATGGTTTTGGAACAGGGGTGCAAGATATAGTTTTATGAGTTTGGTTAAGGCATATCGGATAGGAAATGGAGCAGCCTCAGAGCGAACAGACGGAATAAGGAGGTACGAGTATGAATCTGGTGATCACTATGAGCCGCAGATTTGGAACCGGAGCCAGCATGATTGCGGAGGAACTTTCCAGGAAGTTAGATATTCCGGTGTATGACAAGGCTTATATTGAACATGAGCTGGAAGGAGACAGTTATGCCGGTGAGGTGGAAGTGATCAGAGAGCTTGCTTCCCGTTCCTGTATCATTTTGGGACGCTGTGCCTCCGAGATTCTAAAGGATCAAGCGAATGTGTTCAACATTTATGTCTGTGCGGATAAGGAAGACCGAATCAGACGTGTGATGCAGAAAAAAGAGATGTCTTATGAGGATGCAAAAGCAACATTAGAGCAGAATGATAAGGAGCGTTCGGAATACTATTATCAAAACACAGGTAAGGTTTGGGGAGATGTGAATAATTATCATATGATTTTGGATACTTCTCAGCTGGGCATTGAAAACTGTGCGAATATACTGATGAAGTATTTTGAAAGAGTGGAAATTATTTGATGTGGAGAATCGGATATAAAGAGTCTATTGGGAAATGGCTTATAAATAGATATTGTGAGTAGCCGGTTATTACGTTATAGTTAAAGATGCAAATTAGGATGAATGGAGGAATAGTACAGATGAAAGATTATAGTACGGAACAAATGCCTGTACAGGAAGGGCTATTGGGAATCTCTTATACTAATTTCATCACACAGGAAAGTGCGAATTCCATCCGGGCAGCTGTTGGATTTCGAAAAATTCACCCCGAACAGCTTCAGGCAAGCCTTGATGGCAGTTCATTGATTGTTGCAGCATACGATCAAGTGAGGGCTGTCGGCATGGCACGTTTGATATGGGATGGCGGTGCGGTGGCACTGATTCGTGATATTATTGTTGTACCCGACTATCAAATGCGGGGTATTGAAACTGAATTGATAAAACAGATCTTTGATTTCCTGAATTCTAAACTGAAGCCGGGGTTTGGCATCCAGGTAGATGTCATGGCATGGAAGAGTCAGGAAAAAATATATGAAGATCTTGGGTTTCAAGTTTCGCTGCCGCAGCGGCGCGGTATGCCGATGCATATCTGCCTAACAAATCAAATTGAATTGACAGACGCGATGTTTCAGCAATGACTTTATATCTAAGTCCATGTCCTATACGTTTTGGTGAAGGACATGGACTTAAATTTATTGGCTTTAGTCGGTTCAGTGCGGTGGAGTTTTTCGTGTTCAGAAAAACGGAAATGTGCGAAGGTTTTTTATTACTCAAGATATGGTTTTAAATACTTATCAAAGTGATCTGTCAAATCTTTATCCGTCATATTAGGACGCCACATAAAGTAATTTTTATCATATTCATCAAACCAAAAAGCAACTTCTCTGTTTCTTTTTGGGTCACGGGTAATATCACCTATAAATACGACCCAAAAGGGTAATATTTTTGTAGTTTGGATTTTACCTATTGTCCTGTATGCTTTTAGTAATCCGGGGGTAAATAATTTACATAATCTTTCATGTGCATTTCCGCGACCTGCACTGGGTTCTTTACCCTCCACCCATCCATCTTGACGTTTGATTTCTCCAAAAAGAATTTTACCTGTTCGTTTGTTTTCAATAGCAAAATCAGGAGATACCCCCCATTTAGTTGTTTCAATTGTGATAGAGGGATTATATATTTGACTTATGACATAATCTGGTAGCTGAACTTGAGCGTATAAATTTTTTAAGTGTTTAGGCTTTTCATAAAATTCATATTCTGTATTTTGAAAGTGTATTTTGAAGGCATTATATAAGTTTTTCTCAGCATTAGATGCATTGAAACCACTTTGCGCTTGCCAGTTGTCCCGATTTGACAATTCATTTTTAGCCATTTTATTACCTCACTATAAGCCCTGAAATAGTTCTTCAAGACTTACTCCTAAACCATTTGCAATCTTTTCAATATTATTGATAGATATATTATGTTTGCCGTTTTCAACAGAAGCATAATAAGTTCTATCCATATCGATTGATAAAGCGAATTTTTCTTGACTGATGCCTAAATTGTTTCTTAACTGCTTCATTCGTTCACCCAGTTTTTTTGTAATCATAAAGTTACCTCTCTATATATTTATATATTGTATAATGCTTTTTAGACAACGGATTATAAGTAACAGTGAGTTGACTATAATGAATAAAGTCGTTATAATTATTTTTGTAATTCTTTTTTCATAGTACGCAACACATGTCCATGATAATGGGGATTACTTTTCTGAAGTGAGAGTTTTTGTAAAAGGGAGATGAGGAGAATCATATATGGAGAACAAAAAAGAGAAATTAACAGCATATTCTTTATATAGTGTGCAACAGAAAGAAAGGACGAAGGTAAATCCATTAGAAGGTATTTATCCACAATTACCAGATAAAAAGTATCAAGTTATATATGCTGATCCACCATGGGATTATGGTGGAAAAATGCAGTATGATAAGAGCACGATAAAAGAAGAGAATGTTGGATTTGAGAAGAAAATTTTTTTAAGTTCTGCTACATTTAAATATCCTACATTAAAGCTAAAACAATTAAAGGAACTTGATATCGATTCTATTGCAGAAAATGATTGCATATTGTTTATGTGGACGACCGGACCGCAAATGGCAAATTCCATAGAGTTAGGGAAGGCCTGGGGATTTGAATATAAAACGATTGCGTTTGTTTGGGATAAAATGGTACATAATCCTGGAAGATATACATTGAGTCAAACGGAATTTGTATTGGCATTTAAAAAAGGGAAGTTTCCGCAGCCAAGGGGAGCAAGAAATGTCAGGCAAATGATTGCCGTTCATCGTAGAGAACATAGTGTAAAACCTGTGGAAGTAATAGATGGTATTACTAAAATGTTTCCAAGTCAAAGAAAGATAGAGTTATTTGCAAGAGATAATTATATTGGATGGGATAATTGGGGATTAGAAATACCCGATTCAAAAATTGAAATTACTACAGGTTTAACTAAGCCAACAGAAGAAATTGGGGAACAGTTTACATTCGAAATGTAGCAAACAATCATATTCCTAAGTCCATGTCCTATACGTTTTGGTGAAGGACATGGACTTAAATTTTGCATTTGATGTTGTCACAAAGCAAGCGCCACACATGCAAAAGGGCCATATGGGGTATTGAAACATGGGCTAACAGGAGTGTCATTCTGCGGCCATATCATTTTTCAACCCTTCAAAGTCAAGGTAATCTTCTATAAACTGCTTTCGCAGCAGATTTGGCGGGATAAATTCATTGTATTTCCCGTTAATCTGGATTTTATCAGGCAGTGGCAGCTGATACAGGTCAATATCGGAAGAAAGGATATTTGCAATGACGTCTTCCAGTTCTTCTTTGCTGCCGCTGTAGATTATTTCCAGATAAACGCTGATGTTCCATGGTATCTTGCTCTTGATTCCCTGCTGCAGGAGGGTGTAATGAAGCGTCAGCAGCTGCCTTGTCCCAATCCAGGGAAAAACGGCGTATTTTTTGTCCGACAGGGCGGTCACAAGGTGCTCTAAAATACCGCTGTTGCGGGTGATATATCGAATTTCCTCCAGGCGTTCAGTACAGCGGCTGCTCAAATAGGGAAAAGGCTGATTTTCCTGTAATACGCTGCGCATTTTGCGCACAAGTACAGTGTGAAGTTCCGCCTCAAAATCCACATCCCAATCTACAATGGAGATGCCGGGGACATGTTTTACAAAGAGAACCTTGGATTTTTCGTTTACTTCTACGGTTTCCCAGGACATGCCTGCCAGTGAAAAACGCACGCCCACGGGATAAACCTTATCCACCGTACCGATGGTGCGATTTTCATCCTTGACCAAAAGGTATTCCGGTGCCAGAAATACCGTAAGGAATTTGTGGCTGTTTACGATCTTTTCCCCGGCTCTTCCGATGACCAAACCGCCGTTTTCCGTGCGCTCCAGCTGATTGATTTGAATCAGGTAATTCAGCAGGTATTTGTAATCTTCCCTGGGAATTGCGCGGAAACTCTCCAGGCTCAAGATGTTTCCGGCCAATGCTGCAGGAGACATTTCACCGTTACTTTTCAGACAGCTCATAGTCTGATGATATAAGAGATTGTAGGCGTGGCGCAGGGGCGGAATTGGCTCAATCCAGTGATCCTTCAGGTAAAGCTCTATAATGGCTATGGTTCGTATGAAGTTCCAGTTGATAGGGCCAAGGATATCGGAGGAGTTGATTTTAAGGCTTTCCACAAAGGTAAAAAGCAGCTGTGGAACCTGGCCTCGGCGGCCGCATCGTCCCAGGCGCTGGGCAAAGCTGGATACGTTTAATGGTGCGCCAACCTGTACGGCCTGATCAAGGGAACCGATATCAATGCCCAGTTCCAGAGTCACGGTTGCGCCGGTTACGATCTTTTCATCCTCAGATTTCATTTCTTCTTCCGTGTTTTCGCGCAGCAGGGCCGACACGTTTCCGTGATGGACGCGATAGACATCGGGCGCCTTGTGCTTCAGTGCAATTACACGTAAATGAGCCATGATCAGCTCAATTTCTTCCCGGCTGTTGGCAAAGATAATGGTTTTGCGGTCCAGGGTATGTTGAAACAGGTATTCGTAATGTTCCCTGTCTCCGATATCGCCGCCGGAATCGGTACGTTCTACATTGTAGCTGGCATTTCTCTCCGTAAGATCCCGTTTGTCCGCATAATTTACGAATCTTTCAATGTGCAGTCTGACACGTTTTTTTCCTTCCTCAGAAACAGGAGCGGCGCATTCCCTTCCGGTTCCAGTGTTCAGCCATTGTTTTGCCAGGGACATATCGCCTAAGGTGGCGGATAAGCCGATTCTGCGGGGATTTACACCGGTAAGAGCCTTTAGGCGTTCCAAAACGCACAAAAGCTGCAGACCCCGAACATCCCGCATGAAGGAATGTACTTCATCGATAATAATATAACGCAAGTCCGAGAACATATTCAGGCAGGCACCGCGTTTGTTTGTAAGGAGACTTTCCAGAGATTCAGGAGTGATCTGCAGAATGCCCTCCGGGTTCTTGATCAGTTTGTTTTTTTTGGTGACAGAGGCGTCCCCATGCCATTTGGTGACGGGAATATTGGAATCCAAAAGCAGCTGTTCCAGCCGTATAAACTGGTCGTTGATCAATGCCTTCAGCGGTGAGATATAGATTACCGCCACGGAAGAGGAAGGGTTATTGTAAATGTCGGTTAAGACAGGCAGGAAAGCAGCTTCCGTTTTGCCTGATGCCGTTCCGGAAGAGAGCAGAAGATTGTCGTCGCTGTCAAAGATCACTTCGCAGGCAGCTACTTGATTGCCGCGCAGTTCCTCCCAGTTGTTATTGTAGATAAAGTCCTGTATAAATGGCGCTAGCCTGTTAAATACGTCCATTTTTACCTCATTTCCGTAAGCCTTTATTCCCGCGAGCAATGAGCCAAGTTTGGCGCTTACGCGAGCATTCGGCAAATGCCGCGAGATTGTCCTGAGAACTGTTACCAATTTTACAGGAGCTTTTTCATCCAAATATGGGGACAGCCTTCATCGTCCTGGATTTCACCGTATTCCTGATATCCAAGACTGCGATAAAATGCGCCGGCTTGACATTGTGCATGGAGGGCGGCTTTTTTGCCGTGCTGCTCTTTGATGTATTGTTCAGCGGCGCCTAGCACAGCGGAACCTATGTGCTGTCCCCGGTATTCTTTTTTCACTGCCAGTCGGCCTATGATATAAGTCTCAGGATTTTCGGACGGAAATACCCTGCAGACGGCAATAGGAGTTCCGGCTTTGCCGTATAATACAATATGTGCCGCTATTTCGTCCGTATCGTCAAATTCATTTTGAAATCCCTGTTCTTTTTTGAAAACGGTGTCTCTGATCTTTCTGGCGTCCTCAGGCAGTCCATTCCGGTATATTTTACAGGAAATATCCGTGCTCATAGCTCAAATTCCTTGAATTCATCCGGTATTACTTCATCCGGGATTCCGCCTTTTGCCATTTCAAAGCTGTTGTCGCCCAGAATTTCCGAAACGGTTTTATGAGGATTTTGGTGCAGTATATTGATTAGTTCAATAAAGTCACGTATGATTTCCCGCGGAGTAATATGGGTTTGGGCGCCTACCCGATTGTATTCCACTGTCAGGAAGTATAACAGATCTTCCTGTGTGAGAGAAGGGGTGTAATTGTAAAGTTGGGCATGTATCTGCAGTAGTTTCTCCACAAGGATATACATTTCTTCCTGATTCAGCATTTGCAGTCGGATGATGGGAGCGGAGAGGTCCCTGGTGTCTGCCGTGGAGAAATGCCCTTCCGCCAGTCGGGAACGCAGCGCTTCATAGCTGAATACTCCCTTATATTTATCCTCGATGCACTGGGGAGTGCCGCCCATCAGGAAGCCGATGTGCCTGGCCTTTCCCTGAAGTACGTCGTTGTACATGGTGAGAATTTTTTCGTAATTGTTGGCCCTGGTGATGGAGTTTGGTATCTTATACAGGTTTACCAGTTCATCAATGATGACTAACATACCTTGATATCCTGCGCCTACCAGAAAGGCAGCAAAAAGCTTCAGGAAATCGTACCAGGTTTCGTCCGTGACAATGAAGTTAATCCCCAAGTCTTCCTTTGCTTCCCTACGCGTGGGATATTCTCCCCGGAACCATCTCAGGACGTTGGATTTCATGGCGCTGTCGTCCTGCTTGTAAGCATTCCAGTAGAGCACCACCGCTTTGGCAAATTCAAAGCCGTTCACCATGCCCTCCAGAGAACCGGCAACTGCGTAGATCTGCTGCTCGACCAAAGCGTCGAAGGCTTCCCCTTCTGCGGCGGACTGCATTTTGACGGTGGTCTGGATGCCGGAAATCCACTTTTCCAGGATCAGCGGCAGGGCGCCGCCGTCAGGCTTGGATTTGGTGGAAAGGTTTTTGATCAATTCTTTGTAGGTTGCAAGACCTTGTCCCTTGGTACCGGCAAAGCGGCGTTCCGGGGACAAATCGGCGTCCACCACCACAAAACCTTTGGCGGTAGCGTAATTTCGTATTGTCTGAAGCAGAAAGCTTTTGCCGCTTCCGTACTTGCCTACAATAAAGCGAAAGGAAGCACCGCCTTCCTGAATCATCTCAATATCGTGGAGGATTGCTGAGATTTCCTGGGTGCGGCCCACGGTGATATATTCCAGGCCCGCCCGGGGAACCACGCCCCCTTTTAAGGCATTGATTAAAATGTTGGCTATTCTTGTGGGTACTTGTGCTGCCATATCCGTTCTACCATCCCTTTTACATGCTCTGTATAGTCTTCATAAAAAATAAACTCTTCGTCAAACAGGTTGTCCCCCGCAATATCTATGGATTTTTCATTGATGCCGTCTATCAATATTTCAGGCATAATATTTTGCTGGTGAGCAAATTGCATGACGGCTGTTTCAGGCGTTTCACCCGATTGAGAAGCACCGGTTTCCAAAGGCTGGTGTTCCCAAAGGATTGCCAGGGCTTGACGTTCTACGCTGTTTAGGGCCTGAAGAAGTTCCTCCCAGGGAGACGGTAAGGCCTCTGCGGATGTTTCCGGAATTGAAGCCGCTTCTGTGTTTACGCTGAAGGATTCCTGTATCCATTCGTATTGTCCGTTACCGCTTACTGACAAAAATGGCGCCTCTGCTGCTTGGTCGGTGGACACCATTTGATTTACCGGTGCGGCAGCAGGTTCCCGTTTACCCTCCATATCGTTGGCAATGCTGTTTTCCGGCACAATTAATTTTTCCTGTGTTATCAGCGCTTCCTGTCTGATTTTAGTCAGGGTTTCCGGGTTAATCCGCACAACGGTTTTTGTGGCCTCCCGGTAAAAGTCCATGGTGGCGTTTGTAACCAGTTTTTCCAGGGAAATTTCCGCCTGGTGAAGGAGCTCCGTAACCGGGGAACCGATGGCGTTGTAATTAGCGGAGAGCTTGTATTTATAGTTTAAGGCTTTCCTGAGAACCGATTCCATCTGTTTCAGCACATAGCCCATCATCTGCTTTCCGCTTTCCGTGGGGATTGTGCTGCGAAACATCCAGGCATTACGGTGACAAGTATAAATTTCTCTTTCGTTAAAGACTACTTGTCTGTCCGTCTGCCAGGTCTCCTGATGAAAGAGCGCGTCTTTAAAAGGAGCCCAAGGCGTCATGTTTCTGGTGGGCTGCAGCAGGAATTGTTCCAGACACAGATTTTTTGCCTGCAAGGCTTCTTCCAGCTTCCCAAGTATATATTCAAAACAGTCCCGGATCAGGTTGACCGTGTCGTCATTGTAGAAACGGGATTTTCGAATATCGTATTTGGATAAGGAGCACAAAGCGTCAAAGTGATCGTTGGGCGCCATCAATTTAGGATAATGTGTGCCGAGGCCGTTGCGGACAATAAATTCTTTGAAGGTCCAAGGCAGCGGATAATAGATATGGTAATCTTTCAGCCAGTTAATAACATATTTGTCAATGGTTTGATCATAGCTTCGGAAAGCATTCCAAAAAAACATCAGTTTTTCAAGTCCCTCTTCCGGAGTGTCTACGCCAATGTTATTGAGCAATTCATATACATATAAAAAAACATAGGACAGCGAAGTATCTGCTACATTGCCGCAGCGCACATGGGTCCGCCAAGTGAAATAGGTCCGAAGCTGCTCATATCCCATCATCTGATAATTGGGAAAATAAGAAGAAAATGCTGCCGAATTGGGATATTCGTCCCGGAAGTCTTTCATAAAGATTCCCTGTTTGTAGAAAATTCTGGCGTTCTCCTCCTTTGCCCGTTTATCATAAAATCCGGTTTGGCTATATCGGGTGTTGTATAAAGCCCGGTCAGCCCTGGCAATGTCCCGCATTTTATTAAATTGCTCCCGCACCTCATCCCTTTCCCGTGCTTCAATTTTCCTGGACTTCAATACGAACTTTCCTACGCCGGGCATGGGACAGGCATCGTATTCAATCTCATAAAATGACTCTGCCGGAGATTCATTTTTAGGGCAAGGGGAGGTTTTTGGCCCGGTGTCCCGGATGTTGGGAGTATTGGAACGCTTTGGTATTGGAAGTGATGAATATTCCTTGTTGTAGTTGTCCATAATCTGCCAGTCCTCCGGTTTCCTGCGCTGTCATAGGCGACTTGACAGGTTTCGCCATTTGGCTGTTTCCCACCTTGAATGTGGTTTTATTGTACCACTTGTGCAACCCAATTACAATTATATTTTGCCTTGATTTTCGGGAGTCTGCGGCTTATAACCATTTTTGCCGGCACCCAGAGCCGCCGTATTTTCAAAAGTCCGGCTGACACAAAGGGTTGCGGTGTCGGAAACGTCAAGAGGATTTTATCGCTTCCCTCGCCTTATATTTCACACAAATATTTCTGCATATAGAATTCACTCAGATAAGTACCGTCCTTAAGCTTGAATGCATTGGGCTTTTCAGAAACAAGACGGAATCCGAATTTCTCGTACAAATGCCGTGCACGATCATTACCTTCTATGAATTCCAGCTCCATAATCTCAGCTCCTTGGTTTTGTGCTGTAGCAATAAGTTCCTTAAACATTGCAGTGCCAATTCCAAGGTTCCAGTAGTCTTTGAGAATTGCAATAGCAATGGTCGTCCGGTGTGAAGTTTTCATTCCGCCTCTAAAGCTGATCTCGCAGTTTCCCGCAATTTCACTGTCAATATAGCAGGTGATTCCCAAGGTATTGGGAGAAGAGCGCAGACGGTTTACCCATGCTTCCTCCTGCTCAACGGTGATTTCCCATTCTTCGGGATAACGTGTGAGAAAATCAGTTTCACCACACGATTTCTTTATGTAATTCAGCAGTTTGTCCGCATCTTCAACGCAGGGACTTTTTAAGATGGCTGTTCTGCCGTCTTTCAACGTTATCTGTTTATCTTCAAATATCATTGTGATCTCCTTTCAAGCCTTGTGATCCTTGATTCCGAAATGGATCTCTCACAGTCATTTTGCCTGCCGCGTGAGGACCCTGAAATAATAATGAGTGTCTTTGGCAGATACCCGCTTGTAAACGGAAAATTATCAAACTTCCTTGTTCCGGTATGAACAAATCCGTTGTACCTATACCCTTGGGAGTTATTAAAATACCGTTTCTGTATCAATAAAATAACAAATCACATTGTTCATTGGTATGGAGTCGTATAAAATAACCCCATGAAAATTCAGGGACTTACAAGAGCCTGAATTTCCACGGGATTTTTTTATAGACATCAGGGGCAAAGATCGGTATTAACCGACAGTCCCCTTTTTCTTGCTTTGCTGCTTGGTAGTTTTCTCTTTCATGGGATGTACCATCAGAATGCTGATCAACAGGGCGACTACATACAACACTCCGGTGACATAAAGTACGTTTTGGTATCCTTCAGGGTTAACTTGTACATTGTGTACCATATGGAAGCTACCGGTATGATCTACAATCCAGTTTGCCAGCTGATTGCCTGTCAGTCCGGCAATACCCCATGCGGAAAGGGTCAGGCCATGTATGGCGCTGATATTGCCCATGCCGTAGTGGTCGGAAAGCAGCGTGGGCACGTTGGAAAATCCGCCGCCGTAGCCTGCGTTTACGACAAAGATCAGTCCCAGCACCAGAACGATCAGGAAGGTGCTTCCGTCCCCGTTGCGGATGCCGCCTGTCAGCATTACCACACCTGTAAACACAATGGAGAGGATGAAAATCAGCTTGTAGATGGTGTTGCGGTCTTTCATCTTGTCAGCCCAGGCGGAGAAGCCAAGACGTCCACCTGCGTTGAAGATGGCGGAAACGGTGGAGATGATTCCGGCCATTTCGGCAAGACCAATACATTTTACGATCATTTTTTCCTGAGAAATGAGAGCCAGTCCGCAGGTGATATTGATGTAGAACATGAGCCAGATACCGATGTAATTGGCAATGGGTCTGGTCTTGATCACGTCCATCATGCTCTTGCCCTTTTCGGCCTTTTGAGGTTCATGCCAGCTTTCGGGTTTCTTTAGCAGTAAGTGGCCTGTAAACATCATTACAAAGTATACCACAGCCAGGATCAGGAACATTTTGTAGATGCCGCCGTCGCCCAAGTTATCCAGCAATGCCTGCATAATGGGGCTTGCGATTGCCTTTGCGGCGCCAAATCCCGCCACGGCAAGTCCGGTGGCAAGTCCCTTTCTGTCCTCAAACCAAAGCATCAGGGTCTTGACAGGGGACAGATATCCGGTGCCCAGACCGATACCCATGATGAAGCCATAGCATATATAGATACCAATCAGGGAGATCAGGCTTCCCTTGTGAGTGCCGCCGTAATAAATGAAAAAGCCGGTGCCGGCCATACCGCAGGCGAAGCAGATGGAGGCGATCAGAGAAGACTTGTGAATGTCTTTCTCCACCACGTTGCCCAGGAAAGCCGCAGACATACCCAGGAAGAAAATGGCAAAGCTAAATGCCCATTCGGTAGCGGCTTTGGTGAAGCCGATGTATTCGGCAATCTCCTGACTGAAGATTGACCAACAGTATACCGTACCAATACTGCAGTGAAGCAGAAGCGCCGGAATGGCGGCGCGTATCCATTTGTTGTTTTTCATGTTGTACCCTCATTTCCTTTTATGTGATGCGCCAGGGCTTTTTCCTGCCTGACGATTTCGCATATTATTTTACTCGCAGTTTATACAAAATGCAAGGTTAATTTGATATATTCCTGCGCATAATATTTATCTTTGTAACAGTATGAACAGGCGGCTGAACTGTGATTTATTTTCTTTTCAGGGTGAAACCGCTGACAAGTTTTTTGAGCACTTCCGCCTGTCCTGACAATTCCTGGCTGGTAGCGGCGCTTTGCTGTGCCGACGCGGAATTGGACTGTACAACATTGGAGATTTGACTGATGCCAAGTGTCACCTGTTCCATGGCAGCGGTTTGGCGTTCGATTGCTTCTGACACTACTGTCATTTGTTCTGTGGCCTGGAGGGCAATATCTGTCACCTGTGTCACGGACTCCGTTACTTTTTTTACAATTTGGCTGCCGCTGTTGACTGCAGTAATGGATCCATGAATCAATTTCATGGTTGCTTTGGCGGCGGTATCGGATTTTGCAGCCAGCTCCTGAACCTCGCCCGCAACAACGGCGAAGCCTTTTCCGGCTTCCCCTGCGCGTGCCGCTTCCACAGAGGCGTTCAAGGATAAGATATTGGTCTGCAGGGCAATGTCTTCTATTGTGTCAATAATGCGTTCAATTTCATTGGATGACTTGGTAATCAGGTTCATTGCTTCGTTCAGCTCCCGAATCTGTCCGCTGTTTTCCTGTAGACGTGCGCCGGCGCTGTGCACGGAGGATTTTGCCTGTTCGGTGAGCATCGAGGTGGTCTTGGCATCCTGGCCGATTTCTTCAATGGAAGCGGAAAGCTGCTCCACGGCGCTGGATTGGGAAATGGCGCCCTGGGAGAGGATGGAGCTGGAGGAAGCTACCTGTGCGGCGCTTCCTGATACCATAACCGCAGCGTTGACAATGCCGCTCATGGCACGGTTTAGCTTGTCGTTGATAACCTGCAGGTAGTTTTGCAGGGCTTTAAAATCTCCGGGGTAATGTTCGCTTATGCTGTCTTTTGTCAAATCGCCTTCTGCGATTCCGCCAAGTATCTTACCCATTTCGTCTACAATCTGCCTAAAGGTCTTTACCAGATGGGAAGTGGAGTCCGACAAAATATGGATTTCGTCCCGGTTTCTCACCTGTGGTACAGGGCTGTGGAGATCGCCTTCGCTCAACGCCTGCAGGCGGTTTGCGCAGCGGATAATGGGAGCTGCGATGGAACAATTAACCACAACGGCGGAGATCAATATGATAATGATACAAAGTACCACACAGAAGATAAACTGCACCATATTTCCCATATATGCATAGTGCATAAATTCATCTTCATCCAGGTTAATGGCAATACTCCATCCGTCGGTTCCGGGAATGGGGGTATAGCCCTGAATATTGTTGGAATTGTCGGCGGCGTAATAAAAGCGATCCACACCGCTTTGGCCGGCTATCATTTTCTCTTCAATGGCACCTAGTATGCGGTAATCTCTGTTGGATGGATTTTCGGCGGACAATCGAATGATATTTTCCTGGGAAAGAACTACTTCCTGGTCTCCATGAGCGATGGTGGTTCCGTATTTGTCCAGAATATAAGCCTCGCCTTCCTCGCCAATTCGGATGTCCGTTACAATGTTGCTCAGAAGATAGGTATCGCATTTAAAATAGACCACACCCTGCACCGCACCGTCAGAGATGACAGGCGCGGATACCACCATGTACATGTCGTTTCCGTCTATGTAAGGGGTTGAGATATAGTTCTTACCTTTTAGAGATTCCTGAAAGAAGGTTTCTCCTGAGATGTTTGTGCCGTGGAAGGCATCATGACCGCTTGTGTCCGCCATACCGCCGAAGCGCATATAATAGATGTCGGCTTTGGCCTGTAAATATGCCTGCTTTTCTTCCGGTGTTGCCGTCTGATCCGTGAGGACTGGATTTGTGGCGATTTCCGAAATGGTCAGCGTATAAGTGGAAATCATATTTTGCGCCGCTACAGCGGCCAGTTGGGTTGTCTCCGACAGATTTTTTTCAATGGCGGAGATAGTGGAGTTTTGGGTGATCAGCATACTCAGGACACTGCACATGACAGTGGTTCCCATGGTAGCCAGAATCACCAGCAGCATGATCTTAGAACGGATTTTTTTCATCTCTTTTTCGGGACTGAATGTTTCCCGATCTTCGCCTCCTTTATTATAGAATGAGTATTACATGCAACGAGCCCCGAAAACCAGCGTCAGAAAAGCAGGATGCTTATGTAAATGCCGGGGATCGGGAACTCATGCGGCTGACGGTCGTATGATGCTTTCCACCGCAGCCCATTATGATTTTACATAGTATTGTATAAATTTGCAAGGCTTCCGAAACTTTTTCTAGTAGGAAAATTATGAAATTTAATTTTTCACTCCCAAGCTGCCGAAAGGCGTTTTTACAGGTCATGCTGTGTTCAGGCTGCTGCGCAATTTTGCCGTTTGACATGGAAAGTGTGAGAGATTGTGAAAAGGGATGGAAGGCCTGCAAATTTGCGTTGTAAATAAAAATGAATTATTTTATAATCGGAGATATATAATAATTCGGGTTTGTGGGAGGTAACTATGATATTGGAAACAGAGCGGCTATCACTTCGGGAGATGAATCAGGGTGATTTTGATGCGTTGTGTAAAATTCTTCAGGATGAAGGTGCCATGTATGCCTATGAGGGTGCGTTTGACAATCAAGAAGTACAGGATTGGCTGGACAGACAGATCTCCCGTTATCAAAAATGGAATTTTGGCTTATGGGCGGTGATTTTAAAAGAAACCAATGTAATGATAGGACAGTGCGGACTTACAATGCAGCCGTGGAAAGAAAAAGAAGTTCTCGAAATAGGGTATCTTTTTAACAGGGATTATTGGCATAAAGGCTATGCCACGGAAGCAGCGAAGGCTTGCAGGAAGTATGCCTTTGAAATATTGGGGGCGGATGAAGTCTGTTCCATTATCAGAAACACGAATATTGCTTCTCAAAAGGTAGCGGTCAGAAACGATATGACAGTGGCAGATACCTGGACAAAACATTATCGAGGTGTAGATATGCTCCACGACCGTTATGTGATACATCGCTGACAGTTTTGGGTAAGGGCGCAGTACACTAGAAAGGATAGCACAATTTGAAGGCCCATAAGAGCATGGGAAACGGGCGTATGGTTAGGAAAAAAGATGAAGAAGACATTAAATATACATGGGTTTAAATATAAAAATAAGACAATATATAAAATATAATAATTATTGTAAATAGATGGAAATGTAAATTTTCTAATTATATTAAATTAAAATACATCAAATAGTATAATAAAAATAGCACTTGAGAAATGGGCGAAGTAATGGTATGATAATCGAAAGAAAACATGGAAAAGAGGAAGATTATGGAAAAGAAGGAAATTGGCCAAAAGTATGGCAAAACCTATCATATGCCCCCGGAAGTGACCTATGACTGGGTGAAAAAGGATGCTGTCACGGCTCCTCCCGTATGGTGCAGTGTAGACTTGCGGGACGGCAATCAGGCTTTGATAGATCCCATGCCTTTGGAGGATAAACTGGAATTTTTCCGGCTGCTGGTGAAGATTGGATTTAAGGAGATAGAAGTGGGGTTTCCCGCGTCATCTGATACAGAATATAATTTTATAAGGGCACTGATTGAGCGGAATATGATTCCGGAGGATGTGACCATTCAGGTGCTGACCCAGGCCAGAGAACATATTATCCGCAAGACCTTTGAGGCGGTTAAAGGCGCGCCTCATGCGGTGGTGCATCTCTACAATTCCACCTCCGTGGAACAGAGGGAGCAGGTATTTAAGAAAGACAGAGAGGCCATCCGCCAACTTGCCGTGGATGGTGCGGTTTTATTGAAGAAAATGGCGGATGAGACGGAGGGAAATTTTACCTTCGAGTACAGCCCGGAGAGCTTTTCTCAGACAGAGCCGGAGTATGCCCTGGAGGTCTGCAACGCAGTGCTTGATGTCTGGCAGCCGGATTCGGAGCACAAGGCCATCATCAACCTGCCAACCACGGTGCAGGTTGCCATGCCCCATGTGTTTGCATGTCAGGTGGAATATATGCACAAACATTTAAAATATCGTGAAAACGTGGTACTCAGCGTACATCCTCACAATGATCGGGGGTGTGGTGTCAGCGATGCGGAATTTGGTATTCTGGCGGGAGCGGACCGGGTGGAAGGCACATTGTTTGGCAATGGGGAGCGGACCGGTAATGTAGACCTGGTAACAGTGGCGCTGAATATGATGAGTCACGGTGTGGACAGCGGCCTGGACTTTTCTCATATTATGGAGATAAGACAGGCGTATGAGCGCTTTACGGGCATGAAGGTTCATGAGAGGGTGCCTTACGCGGGGGATTTGGTCTTTACGGCGTTTTCCGGTTCTCATCAGGACGCCATCAGCAAGGGAATGGCGTGGCGTGAGGAAGGCAGGACAGGGAAGCGCTGGGATGTGCCGTACCTGCCCATTGATCCGGGAGACGTGGGGCGTGAGTATGAATCGGATGTGATTCGCATTAACAGTGTCTCGGGAAAAGGAGGCGTTGCCTTTGTGCTGAAGCAGCAGTTTGGATTCTCGCTGCCCATGGCCATGCGTGAGGAGGTGGGGTATCTGGTCAAAGGCATCTCCGATAGACGTCATCAGGAGTTGCATCCCGGAGAAATATATGAGATATTTGAAGAAAATTATATCAGACCCCGCAGTGTCTTTACAATTCCGGAATGCCATTTCCGTCAGGAAAAAGGGATTCAGGCGGAGGTGACAATAGAGCTGAAAGGCCAAAGGAGGGTGATCAAAGCCGGCGGAAACGGACGCCTGGACGCTGTGAGCAATGCCATCAAGACGCTTTTTGGTATCAGCTATCAGCTGTCCACATACGAGGAGCATGCCATTTCCAGAGGATCCAGCTCCAAGGCGGCAGCGTATGTGGCCGTCATGTGCAACAACAAATTTTATTGGGGTGTAGGCGTGGATGAGGATATAATAAAGGCGTCCATTGCCGCGCTTGCTTCCGCTGCCAACAAGCTTGCCGCGCAACAGCATATCACTGAAGGCAGGGAGGAACGGATCGTAGAGATTATCAGCTTTATCAAGAATGATTATGAAAACGTGACGCTGGATATCCTTTCCGAAGAATTTCATCTTTCCAAGCCGTATCTATCCAAATATATTCGGGAAAAAGCGGGGATGACATTCCAGGAGGTAGTGCGGAAGGAGCGTATGAGGAAGGCGAGGGCGCTTTTGCGGGAAACCGATCAGACCATTGAGACGGTTGCTGCGGAAGTAGGTTATGAAAATGTGGAGCATTTTAACCGGCTGTTTAAGAAAAATTACGGGATTACGCCGGTGCAGTATCGGAGACAGGAGAATAACTGATAAATCTGTGACTTACAAGGGTTGTCGCTTGCGGCAGCCCTATTTTCTTGGCTTACTGATTCGCTTTTGCAGAGCTTTTACCGTATCCAGCAAATAGAGCTGTTCTTCCTCAGATAATTCTTTGGCTACCTCATATAATTCAGTCAGTATCTTAATGCTCTGTGACATTTCTTTTGTGTCTTCCATTTCTCCTGTACCGTTTACCAGCCAGTTTTTATTGATTTTTAAAGTCTGGCAAATGGCGTTAATCACAATGGTTTGGGGGGTGGTTTTATTTTTTTCTAGATTAAAAATAACGCCTCGGGATACGCCGATTGTTTCGGCCAGAGAGTCCTGTGCTTCGGTATCCCAGGTTTAAGAAGGTGACGCAGACCATTCTTTATCTGCCTCATTTCCTGTCCTGGGCCGTTATTGGCTCGGTGGCATATGCCATGTTCCGACCCTCAACAGGTCTGGTAAATATTGCGCTGACAAATTTAGGACTGGTGGAACAGGGAATTCCGTTTTTGACGGAAAAATATCATTGGGCCGTGACCTATCTGCTGGTGGGGGTATGGCAGGGAATGGGATGGGGCACCATCATTTACCTTGCAGCGATTACGGGAATCAGCGGCGAATTATATGAGGCGGCAATGATCGACGGCGCAGGCAGGTGGAAACGAATGTGGCATATTACCCTGCCCGGTATTAAAAGTACCGTGGTCACACTGTTGATTATGAATCTGGGCCGTATCATGGGGAGCAACTATGAGAGGCTGAGGGAATTTGACAATACCAGGGTAAGAGATTTTCAATATCAACTTGCCGTGTACATATACAACAAGGGTCTGGCGGACGGTAAGTACAGTATGGCAACGGCGGTTAATCTGTTTCAGTCCCTGATCGGTTTGCTGCTGGTGCTTTTGGCAGACCGAGTTGCCAAAAAGCTGGGGGAAGACGGGTTGCTGTAAGGAAAAAAGACCAAAACGAGTCTCCATGAACAGGAACTGGAAATAAAAACAGTCTCAAAACGGCAGCGCCCGGGAGATGAAGGGTACGCTGCTGTTTGGGCACGAAAGAAAAGAGGCGGAAACAAGTTCCCATAAACAGGAACTGGAATAGGAGGATATAATTTGAAGAAGAAGGTTCTTCAAAAGCTGTTGTCCGCCACGCTTGTAGGGGCTTTGGCAATAGGCGCTCTGGGCGGATGCGGCAACACCGCCAACCCTGCAGGCAACAGCAATAGCGCAAGCGGCGGCACAAATAATAGTCAAAATAATTCCGCAGGCGGCAGTTCGGAAAGCAATTCAGGCGGTACCGAGGCGGTGGCAGGTGTGGAAGGGTATACTGCGTTTGCCGATAAGGTTACGCTTCGCATTCCTGTATACGATAGAGGGGCCAATTCGGGCGGCGCTCCTGCAATCGGGGAAAATTATTGGGAAAAGTGGCTTCAGGAGAATTTTGGAGACAAATACAATATAAAGCTGGAGTTTGTACCTATTCCCCGGAACGAAGTGCTTACTACATATACTTTGCTGGCTTCTTCCAAGACGCTGCCTACCTTTTTGATGGAGTATGACTATCCCAAACTTGCGCAATGGGTGGCGGACGGATATCTGAAGTCGTACAGCCTGGATGAGTTTGCGTTTGTGGCGCCCACTTATTATCAAAGGATGGTTGATCTTGATCAGATCAAATATACTTCCATGAGCAACGATATTTATTTTGTTTTAGCGGAAAGACCCTATTACAATACCAACTATACCTTTGTCACATGGTACCGGATGGACTGGCTGAAGCAGGTTGGCTATGATCATATCCCGGCAACCCGTGAAGAGTATCTGGATGCCATGAAGAAGATTATGGACCAGGGAATTGCCGAGCATCCCGGCGGAGGCGCAAAGTCAACGGAAATGAACGGTATTGACCAGAACTATGCCTTCAGGGAATATCCTGCCAATGAAGAAGAATGGGCTATGTACGGCGATTATGCCATCCCTTCCCTTGGCTGGGAACCCAACAAGAGACTGTTAAAGGAATTGAATGAGAATTATAACCTTGGCATCACGGATCCGGAATATTATGTGACGGAAGGCGCCGTTGCGCAGGCTAATTTTGTTAACGGAAAAACATATTCTTACAGCGCATATATTGCACAGAATATGGAGTGGCTGGATTCATTCTACCAGACCAATCCTGACGGCGAGCTGGTGGTTGGCATTCAAAGTCTGGAAGCCGATACAGCCTATGGCACGGTTCCGGCATTCCGTTCCAACAATCCTTTCGGCATGATGATAGGCTTTTCTTCTCAGGCTACGGACGATCAGATCAAAGCAGCCATGATGTATATGGAATGGATGACGCAGAAAGAAAACCTGTTTGTAATGCAGTGGGGATATGAGAACGAGCATTTTAAATATGAAAACGGGCTGCCGGTCGGAATCGAGTATACGGCAAGCGAACATAAGCAGGGCTTTAATACCAATAAGGACTATTGGTGTGTAACCATCGAGGCAAGAAATGCGGGAACCATAGAAGATACCATCAAGGCTTCCTCGCCAATTGTTAAAAATGCCGATGGCAAGGCCATTGAGGGTGTGGACTTTACCAATGATTTAATCAGCAATTATTACAATCAGGTTGCGGCATGGGAAAAGGGCTGGGTTCCTACGGACTGTATGTTTGCAACAGATGATGTGGCAAAGGTGGCGGGAGAATATCAGGCGACTCTGTTGTCATTGTATGCGGAGTATCGGGATGACTTGATTATGTGTTCACCTGCAGAATTTGACGCAAAGTATGAAGAAGCTGCCAAGAAGTATTGGGAAGCAGGATATCAGAAGATTGCGGAAGCAAGACTGAAGGCGCTGAAAGATGGTTTGAGTTCCAAGTTACAATAATTATCATATAGCGTGCCGTCAGAACAAATGTTCAAATTGTTTGTGTCGGCCGGGACCAAGTGTCCAAACCATGAAAACGGAGGATTGCCATTGGTGCGCCTCCGTTTTCGCGCATGAGAAATTGGATTAACTTTACTTTACACACTTCTTCCCATTTGTTATAATAGAAATATCATGCGGTGATAGGGCGCAGGCTTTGCTTGGGGAGTAAGGATTGCGGGAAAACAGCTTGCAGACATACCATGCGGAAAGCGGCGCGCCTTAAGGGAATGAAACAATTGAATATGCCTTTGACAGGCGGAACGGAGGGAATTATGTTGCAGCTGGAGTACGACAAACAGCAGATTGAGGAAATGATCGACAAGATTGTAAGGAAGACCATGAATATGGATTTGACCTGGGACTGGCCTTGCGGGGTGGCTTATTACGGAATCAGCGAAGCTTATGAGAAAACCCAAAAGGAGGAGTATCTGAAGCTGTTAAAAGACAGAGTGGACGAATTGATTGATTTGGGGCTGCCGAAGGTATGGACTGTCAATGCCTGCGCTATGGGACATTGTCTGATTACCCTGTACAATGCCACAAACGATAAGAAATATTATGATATTCTTATGTCCAAAGTGGCATATCTGACCAACGATGCCCTTCGTTTCGGAGACCATGTACTGCAGCATACCGTATCCGCGAAAAATGATTTCCCGGAACAGGCATGGTGTGATACGTTGTTTATGGCGGCTTATCTGTTGCTTCGAGTGGGCGTCATGAACAAGGACGAGGATATGATTAACGATGCGCTAAATCAGTATTATTGGCATATCAAATATTTGCAGAATCCCAGCAGCGGTTTCTATTATCATGGTTATGACAATATCAAAGGGGATCACATGTCCGGCATTTACTGGGGAAGGGCAAATGCTTGGGCGGCGTTTACCATGTCACAGGTAGGGGGCGTCCTGCCGGAGTGCTATCTTTATCCCAAATATATGGATGTGGCAGGCTCCTTAAACGAGCAGCTGGCAGCGTTAAAGACGGTACAGACGGAGAACGGTCTGTGGAGAACCGTTTTGGACGATGGGGATTCATACGAGGAAATTTCAGCTTCCGCAGGGATTGCCGCAGCCATGCTCAACAGAGGAAATCCGCTGCATTCCAAGTATATCAATAAGTCCATTAAGGGACTGCTGGACAATGTAAGTGAAGACGGAAAAGTGATGAATGTTTCCGCAGGGACTGCCGTTATGCGAGATAAGGAAGGTTACAGGGGGATTTCGAAAGACTGGATTCAGGGATGGGGCCAGGGGCTTATGCTTTCGTTTTTCTCCGTCCTGCTGACTTCAGATACCATAGAAAAGGATGGTGCGCTTTAATGTTTCGTAGAAAATTCCTGTTTGGCCGTGATTCGGGTACGGCCGATGTAATTGGGGTCGGTTCCGGCGATCTGTATCGGCCGGGTAAAGGGTATGGTTTTGTGACGGAAAAAAACAGGCGGGAGCAGGAGCTTTTGCGCATACCGGAGCTGAATTCCGCATTTGACACGGTATACTGGTACCGGGATGCGGATCTGTCCTATATTGAAGAGGATGGGGCCGGGTGTTTCCTGGACGGAAAGAAAGAGATCGCGCGTCTGGAGAGTATGACAGGTGAGCAGATGGAGGGAGAGCCGCGCAGGATTCCGCTTTCTTTCAAGGTGGATGTGCCAAGGCAGGGCAATTACAAAGTAACCCTAACCATACATACCGAGGAACCCATGGAGGATGTGCTGATATTTACAGGGCGCAGGCGGCTTGGTTTCCGGGGGGATATTTCTCTCGGGCATGTTGCGGATATGGCTAATCGGCCCACAGGAAGCATTTCGAAGGATTCCTTTGGCGGGATTCAGTTTCAATGTACCATGACAGTGAATGTTTGCGATTTTGTGCCCAGAGGGTATACCAGGCGATATGAGGATAAGTCTCTGGATATCACAATCGTGGCGGATCGGCCCAGGTTCAGCGAGATCATTGTGGAAGAGACGGACTGCCCCACCCTTTATATTGCGGGCGATTCTACGGTGACGGATCAGAGCGCGGATTATCCGTATGCGCCGGGTACCAGCTATTCGGGTTGGGGTCAGATGATTTCCGGATATCTGAAGGGAGGAATTGGAGTGTCCAATCATTCCCATTCGGGGCTGACCACGTCAAGCTTCCGGAAGGAAAAGCACTATGAGATCATTGAACAGTATGCTGGTCCCGGCGACTATTGCTTTTTTCAGTTTGCCCATAATGATCAAAAGATTGATGCTTTGAAGGCAAGGGGCGGTTATCAGGAAAATCTTCTGCGCTATATTGGCGAGTGCAGGGCAAAGGGGATTTTTCCGCTGCTGGTAACACCCATTGCCAGAAATACCTGGAAGGGTAACGATGGGACTTATAACGATCTTTTAGAAGAATATGCACAGGTTTGTCTGGAAATCGGAGAGCGCGAGAATGTTCCGGTGATCGACTTGCATAAGCGCAGTATGGATTTCATTTTGGAGAAGGGACTGGAAGCTTCCAAGTCTTATTTCTTCCCCGGGGATTATACCCACAGCAATGATTACGGTGCCTATCATATGGCAGGGTATGTGGCGGAGGAGATTGTCAGAGTATGCGCGAATCGTGAGGAAGCCCAGTATCGTTTCCTGGCGGAGCATGTGACGAAAGGTTTTGGCAACTGGGAGCCTGCCCAATGCATTGTGCCGGCGGTAAAACCTGCAATATTTGAAGAAGTGGAAAAGCCTCAGGAAGGAGCGAAGCTTCTTTCAGAGATTGACAGACTTACGGAGCCTGCGGACAGGGTATCGGTTCTGGATATGGTGATCAAAACGGTGAAGTTCTTTCCTACCAATGTGTACAATGACATGTTTACCGATGTGCTGGGACATGAATGGTATGCGGGATGTGTGGAGTGCGCGTATCAAAATGGTATGATTGACGAAGGTCTGGTGGAGGGGCGGAAGTTTTTCCCTCTGCAGCAGGTGACATTGGAAGAATTTTGCACGTTCGCAGTCAACGGATATAAGAGCCGCAGGACGATTCCTGAGGAGGTGTGGGAGAAGACCTGTGCCTATGATGGAAAATGCAGAGAATTTGCAAGACCTTATGTGCGGGCGGCTTGTTATCTGGGGCTGCTTGAGCCCGACGGCAGCGAAGCGCTGGGCAAAGTTGTGACGAGAGGAGAAGCGGTTGAACTTTGCCGTCGTATGAAGCTTTAACCGTTAACCGGGCACTGAAAGGGACAATGTGTCTAAAGGCGCATCACGGAACAGGAATCAAATAAAAACAGTTCCGAATCGAAAGCACCCGGAGGGAAATTTCCTTCCCTGTATGGGTGCTTACAGGAACGGTACAAAAATAGGAGGATCTTAAAATGTCAAAACAAAAAGGCGGTTTTACGCTTCCCGGAGAATCTGGGTATGAGAAGCTCACATTACAAATGGCCCAAAAGTGGGGAGCTGATGTGATCAGGGACAGCGACGGCACCGTGCTGTCAGATGAGATCGTACATGCGGGATATGGTATTTATTCCACAATCTGCATCATTCGCGACCATAACGAGTGGGCAAAAAAGAACCTTGACAAGCTGCAGCAGACATTTCTTTGTACACCTGCGTCGGTGGCAGAGGGGAATACGCTTACGGTTAGTCTGATGGAGAGTTTTTTTCAGGAGCAGTTTACCATAAACGACACAGAGGCGGCTTTGAAATATTGGGAAGTCTATGATAGGACCATAAACGAAAAGATAGATGACAGTAAGTGGAGTTACGATAAAGAAGCAGGCGCCGTTACCATAAAGGACATTGCTCCCTTCCATAAATATACGGTAAGCTTTTTGGCATACCGTATATGGGAAGAGATCTCAATGTATAATCATACCACAAATAATTGGGACAAGGAACATTTGATGCAGATTGACCCCAGGTATCCGGAAACCCAGGAATATATGTTGGGCTGGATGAAGAATTGGTGTGAGACACACCCGGATACCACGGTGGTGCGTTTTACTTCCATGTTTTATAACTTTGTTTGGATATGGGGCAGCAGCGAGAGAAATCGTCAGCTTTTCTCCGATTGGGGCTCTTATGACTATACGGTCAGTGATATTGCTCTGGACGAATTTGAGAAAAAATACGGATATCGTATGACGGCGGAAGATTTTATCAATAAGGGCCAGCTGCATGTGACCCATATGCCGGGAAATCAAAGGAAGTCGGATTGGATGGCGTTTGTTAACGATTTTGTCATATCCTTTGGTAAGAAACTGATTGACATGGTGCATGAATACGGCAAGAAAGCGTACGTGTTCTATGATGACAGTTG
The DNA here is from genome assembly GCA_910578185.1 of uncultured Acetatifactor sp. Lineage (GTDB taxonomy): Bacteria > Bacillota > Clostridia > Lachnospirales > Lachnospiraceae > Acetatifactor. The sequence goes on along the minus strand of CAJTPN010000011.1, from coordinate 52,882 downwards.
GGTCGGAGTGGAGCCTTATAACGGCAGGTTCCAGGAGTTTGGCTTCGACGGCCTGATCAAGTGTGTGTTTTCCGGCTATGAGGCAAGGCTTTGCGCAGGTGTGGACGTGCCCACTCATGAGCTGCGGCTTCATCCGTATCTGTTCCCGGTGGGACTGGGAGGTCTGCCTACTTTTGCGGAGGGCGGCGATCCCACGCTGGATGCGAAGAAATATTGGAACAGCGTAAGGCGTGCGCTGCTGCGTGCAAAGATTGACAGGATCGGTCTGGGCGGATATCTGCATCTGGTGGAAGAATTTCCTGATTTTTGTGACTATATCGAAAAGGTGTCAGATGAATTTCGTCTGATCAGTTCCTTCCATGATGCGGGGAAACCCTATACCATCAAGACGAGAGTTGCGGTACTCCACAGCTGGGGGGCTCTGCGTTCCTGGACATTGTCGGGACATTTTCATGAGACCTATATGCATGACCTGATTCATATCAATGAAGCTCTTTCCGGCCTGCCTGTGGATGTGAGGTTTATCTCCTTTGAAGACGTGAAGGCGGGTGTGCTGAATGAGGTGGATGTGGTGATCAATGCCGGTTATGCCGGAAGCGCATGGAGCGGCGGCGACAATTGGAAGGACGAAGAAGTAGTAACCATTCTGACGAAATGGGTACATGAGGGCGGCGCTTTTATCGGCGTCAATGAGCCTTCCGCAGTGGAGGGATATGATAACTATTTCCGTATGGCACATGTGCTTGGAATTGACGAGGATACCGGGGCAAGAGTATGCCATGGCAAGTGGAGCTTTGAGGTGGAAGACAGGGAGGGGCTGATTCCTGCGGGCGCCTGCGTGGCTTCCAGGGAGCATTTGTTCCTCACGGACGGGAAGGCTCAGGTGCTCCTGGCAGACGGCGATAAACCGCTGATTACAGTAAATGGGTTTGGAAAGGGAAAAGGTATCTATCTGGCGTCCTTCCAGGTAAATCTGGAGAATACCCGCATGTTGTATCAGTTGATTCGATATGCAGGCGGAGAGGGCATGAACGGTATGTATATGACTGATAATCTTTACACGGAATGCGCTTATTATCCTGAGAGCAGGAAACTGGTTATTATCAATAACAGCGATATGGAACAGGCTGCCGTCATTCAGACCGAGAAGGGCGACAGGACAGTGACCATTGCTGCCTATGATACCACGTTCCTGGAATTGTAAAAGGTGAAGGCGGTGTGGTGAGCTGCCAGAAAGGGTGCGGAAAAGGACGTGTGCCGTGAGCAATTAGCCAAGTGCCGCGTTTGCGTGAGCATTTGGCTAATGCCGCGAGAGTCAACACGTCCGGATATGAATCACCCGTTTTACATCATCGTATTTTGGGTCGTCTTCTCCCAATTCTATAAACAGCCACTTTTGTCCGTTGCATTCCTTTGTATCGTGGTAGAGCTGCTGTATTGCAGGACAGAAGGTGGGGAGTTCTTGTTCAAAGAGTACCTTTTCTTTTTGACCGATCACAACAAGCGCAGCAAAGCGGCCTTCTCTCGGATATACCGTACAAAGGGCTCTGCGGCCTTTTTTAAATTTGGCATTCCATCCATACTCCATGCTGCATTTACTGAATGTAAAAGAGGGCTTGACGTGATAAGTCTGTTCCATATGCCTGCAAAAGTTGTTCCATATGGGATTGGCGATATAGTTGCTCATTTCGTCAGCGGAAGGTGTATGGGTGGAATCTTCTCTGTAAAACATGTATGTTACCTCCTGGATGAAAATTGCATAATAATTCCTTTTTCTGTATTACAATGGAATATGTTCACAGGTATGATAGCGCAGCTTCATGAATTCTGTTGGATTTTCTTTAATAAGCCTTTTCAGGTTGTCGGAATAGCCTATCACGACCCACGGGAACTTTTCGCTTATCAGTTGGAGCGTTTGTGTCGCGTGGGCTTCTTGGGAAAATACCAAATGAAATTCTTTTGCTTCTCCCTCGGCATAAATTATCAGGGCGTTTACAGGGAGTTCACCGCCATATTTTGTCTGATAAACTTTAATATCTGTGTAGGCCCATAGCATTTTTGCAGTGGAAATTGCCCTGACTTTTGCGGTGGCAGTATCATAGATCATCAATCGTCCAAGCCGGACGCCCCATTTATCCATTAGCTTTGCGCTGGCATAATCGGATTCTATGGCGGATTTGGTATAACCTGAATTTTTGATATCCTGCTTCAGTTTACCGAGGAAGCCTCCCCTGGCTCCTTTGATCAGTCTGTAGACGGCAAGGCAAAGGAAATAGATGCCCAATGCAAACAGGAAGATGGGAAAGCACTTGTTGAAAAACCGGTTGGAACTGCCGTGAAAGGCATTAGTTGGTAAGAAATTGTGAAAGTTCTTGATGTTGTAGAAGGCGTCTCGGGCAGAGAAAGCCGTCAGCAATAGTCCGACAACGGCCTGAAGCACCGTCCACTTGAGGGAAGATCGAAAGGTTTTTTTCGCTAACTCTTGTAACATGGTTTATTTTCTCCTTTGAGGTGTGAGTAATTCGGTCAATATTATGTGATAATAATACTTCTTATACTTTATCACAATCATAGTAAAATCACAAGGGGGAGATGAATCCTGTCCAGGGTTGTTTCGAACCTATTATACCATGCTGTCTTTGAATCCTGCCATTATGGTTGCACTGAGCCGGACGGAATTGGTGCGATCCAGCCCTTAGGGGGCGCAGGCTCAGAAAGCGGGAGAGGAAGTAGAGGATATATTGTCAGAAATCGCGGAGGGATCCTGCGGCTGTCACTCCGCTTTGTGGGACTATGACATTCTGCAGTTGTTTCTGGACATAGAAAAGGAGGAAAGGTTTGGGCGGATATGCCGCAGAAACGGAACCAGGCAGCCGCCAGGTTCCGTCAACTGTGGATTGTGCTGGAGAAGAAATACCTTGACGCTTACAGGATAAGGGAAGGATGTGAACTGGCTTCCCCATAGAAGCGGGGGGAAACCTGCCGGTTACAGGTTATCAAATGAAGTGGTTTCTTTTTCCAGTTTGGCTACCACTTCCTGATTAATTCCCATACGCTGCGTGATATCTTCCATGTCGGCGGCAAGGCTTCTGCTGTTGTCGGCTATACCTGTGATTCCGCCGGTGCCTTCATCAATGGCTTTTGTGATGGTTGCAATGGATTCTGCAATGCCGGACATGGAATTCTTCAGCCGTTCGGTCCGTTCGTGGAATTCATCCATAGTTCGGCGGATGTAAGCTGCGTCTTCCTTGTACTGGCAGCCGGACTGTACGAAATCTTGGAATTCTTTCAGGACGGACTGGCTCATGTAGTCAATCATATGTTGTGCATGTTCGGATAGATTATCGACAGCGTCAGTAACCACATCATTGATTTCCTGGATTCGATTGGCGGTTTCCTGGCTGGAATTGGAAAGCTCTCGGATTTCTCTGGCAACCATGGCAAAACCTTTGCCGGCGTCGCCTGCGTTGGCGGCTTCCACGGAAGCGTTCAGTGAAATCAGCCTTGTCTGTTGGGCGATGGCAAGAATTTCCCCGGTCAGATTTTTAATCTGGTATACGCTTTTGCTTTTTTCAATGGCATCATTGAGAGAATGCAGAATTTTTTCTGTTTTGGCGCCGGTAATCCTGGCGCTGTTCTGAGCGGACTGCTGCATGGCATCTGCGCGTGTATTCATGCGGGCAGTATAGTCAGTGATGGCTCCGCAGTCTTCGGCTATGGTCTGCACATCCAAGTGTACATTGCCGGCACTGCTGTTGATAGCAGATATATTGCCGGCTACGTCCTGGAAAGTGGACGAAAGCCGACCTGCAAGTCCGGAAAGATCAGCCGCACTTTTTCTGGAAGTCTGAGTCTTCTTCAGGACTTCACCTGTCATATTGTTAATGCGTCCGGAACTGTCCTGTATGGTTTTTAGAATACTTTTAATTGGAATTATAACATTGCTGGTAATCAGCTTCAGATCTGCAAATACCAGCAGAATACAGGCAGCTGCAGCGATAATGCCTATGAACAGGGATACAAGGTACACAACAGAAAGGCGACTTCTGGCCTCTGCGGTCTGTTCACTGATAGAGGTATTCAGGGCATCAATATCTGTTTCCATTGCATCGGCAAAGGAAGCGACATCGCCGTTGGCCAGGACATAGGCATCCTGAGTTTTATGGCTTGCACTGGCACAAACCAGGTGAACCAGAGCATGTTTAAAGGAATCGTAATGGGACAGAAGGGATTCGTACCTCAGCCGGTCCTTTGGAATTACATAATCTTCATAATCTGTGAGCATATTGTCCAGAAGCGCTTCTTCATCCTTGATCTGCTGAATGAGAGTGATCATAGTGTCATAGTCCGTGGCAACAATGTGACTCAGCGCCATTTTATGAATGTTCATGGAAGACTGGTATATTTCGGCCAGCCGGCTTTTGCCGTCCATATAATTGTCGGCAATATTGGAAGCGCTGGCGTTTACATTACGGATATTGATAATGGACAGAATATTTGACAGCAATGCCACAATACCCAGAAGTGCAATGGGAATAATCAGGCGATGCTTTAAACTGATATTTTTCATTATGGCGGGTACTCCTTTTGTTTACTGTGGAAATCTTCAAATCTTTAAATTTTTTTTGCCTTATTATTATGCATAATGGTACAGCTCGTTACATAGGAGCTTTGTACCAAGAAACTTCAGGGGGAATCAATTCATAAAGTCAGGGAGCGGTAATTCCTGTAACCATAATATCGAGTAATTCCTGACGACTTTTACCTGAAGGGGTTCCATTCAGAATTTCCGCGGTAAAAGCGGAAACCGGATCCCAGAAATTGCCTCCGATGCGCTGCAGGCAGGAAAATTCAGACTGCTTCAGAAGCGCTGTAATGGCGGGGGAATTTTGAACTTCCTCCGAAGCGGCAGCGTTTTTATTGGATGGTCCCTGCCCCCGGAGACGGAATCGGAGCTCCTGATTTCTTTCATTGGTAATCCATTCGGCCAGTTTTGCCGCCCATTCATGATTTTCGGAATAGGCATTAACCCCGATGAGCTTATATCCGGAGAAAGAAGCCATTTGAACCTGGCGGCCGGCACAGGTATAAGATGGCAGCTTGGAAGCACCAAAGCTGCTTTGCCATGCATTTTCCACGATCACTGCGTTCCAAGTACCGCTGATACCGGCAATAATGGTACCGTTCTGGATTCCTTCCACAAAACCAGCGTCGTCTGTGCTGATAAAGCCCGGGTTTTCTGCAATATTTTCCATGGACTTTACCACATCGGTTCCCTTGATATCGCCTTCTGTGCTGTTCCAGGTGCAGAAGTTGGTAATACCGTCGTCGTTCAGGCCGACCGTGAGACCGGTGTTGCCAAACAGAGAGTATACATACCAGCCGGAAGACCATTCCATAGAAACCTTTTTTCCCTGAGAAGCGGCAATATCCAGCATGCGATCCCAGGACAGGATGTCTTCCTCAGAAAAATACTGCTTATTATAATATAAGAAGTATCCGTTATCTGCAGTCAGCGGATAGGCATACAGGGTATTGTTTACAGAGGCGGCGGAGACCGCTTCCGGCAGATTCGATGCTCGCAGCACATCTGCATTTTCCACGGGATTCAGAGCACCTGCTGCTACCAGGGTGTTCAGCTGGTCATCTGCAAAAGCAAACACATCAGCGCTGTTTTCCAGATCACCCATCAGTGCATTGGTACAGTTTCCTTCACTTTGGGGTTCATATGTAATCTGAAAATCTGCTTCCTCCTGATATTTATTTTCAAATTCTTCAATTATCTGCCGAAGCAGTTCTTCGTCCTCTTCGGCACCCCAGACAGTTAGGCTGACCATATTGGACTCCGGTGTGGGTTTTTCTTCTGAAGTGGTATAATGGCTGCTTTGGCATCCGGACAGGGATATGGCTAATGTAAAAAAGGCCGGAAGCCATTTGATAATTTTCTTTTTCATGGTAATCTCCGTAATGTAATATTTTCTCCATAATTTTATCACTGTATGTTATTTTTTGCAATATGGTTGTCAGGCCTGTCCAGGGTGGTTTTGGCTTCATATCCTGTTCCCCATTTTGGCTTGCCTGACAGCAGGTCTAATTGTGGTACTCTTTAGATAAATGCTTGTGTCTGTGGAAAAAATATTATATAATGACAAAAGTGGATCATAGAGATCGTTTGGCCATGAGCGCGTTGGCCGGACGCGGCAGATCTGCGGAAAAGAGGGAAAGAAAATGAAGTTTAAGGACATGCCGTACCAGAGAGTAGATTTTGAGCAGGTGGAAAAGGATATGAGGGCATTGATGGAAGCATTTGACAATGCCGGGAGCGGTGAGGAACAGTTCAGGGTGCATGAGAAATTTTATGAGCTGACAGACCGGGTGGATACCCAGATGACCATTGCCCATATTCGTTTTGACGCGGATACCGTGGATGAATTTTACGGTAAAGAGCATGAGTATTATAATGAAAAAAGGCCTGTTTACCGCAATCTTGTGTTGGAATATGAGAAGAAACTGTTTGATTCGCCCTATCGTGGGTATCTGGAAGAGAAAATCGGTCCGGTGGCCTTTAAGAATATGGAGTTGAAAAGAAAGTCCATGGATGAGAAGCTGATTCCGCTGATGCAGGAGGAAAATGCCTTGACCACGGAGTACAATAAGCTGATTGCCGGAGCTAAGATAGAATTTGACGGCAAGCAGCTGAATCTCTCGCTGCTGCGTCCATATCTTGTGCATAAGGACAGGAGCGTGAGAGAGGCGGCATGGAAAAAGCAGAGTGAATTTTTTGAGTCCATTGCGGAGAAGCTGGATGATATATTTGATAAGCTTGTGAAAAATCGTACCGCACAGGCGCAGAAAATGGGCTATGGAAATTATGTGGAAATGGGCTATTACAGAATGAGACGCAACTGCTATGGGCCGGAGGAACTGGCGGAATTCCGGAAGCAGGTGAAGGAAGATCTTGTGCCGTTTGTGGAAAAGCTGAATGAGGGCAGAAGAAAGAGGCTGGGGCTTGACAAGCTGACATATATTGACGGTTCGGTTTATTTTAAGGACGGGAATCCGCAGCCTTCGGGTACACCGGAGGAAATTCTGGCGGCGGGCCGGAAAGTGTATGAGGAGCTATCGCCGGAAACAAAGGAGTTCTATGATTTTATGATGGAAAATGAGCTGTTTGACGTTTTTGGGCGAAAGAATAAGCGTGCGGGGGGCTATATGACCTATATGCCTTTGTATAATGCGCCTTTTGTCTTTGCTAATTTTAACGGTACCAGCGGGGATGTGGATGTAATCACCCATGAGTGCGGACATGCGTTCCAGGGATATCTGTCCGGTACGGATCCCATCAGGGAGCATTCCGATATCACCATGGATACAGCGGAGATTCATTCCATGTCCATGGAGTTTTTTACCCAGAACTGGATGAACCTGTTTTTTGGCGATGATGCAGAAGATTACAACAAGATGCACTTAGAGGACTCCATTGCCTTCATCCCTTATGGCTGTATGGTGGATGAGTTTCAGGTAATCATATATGAGAATCCGGAAATGACCCCGGCCCAGCGACATGAAGCATGGTTGGAGTTGGAGCGGGAGTACAGGCCCAGCCAGGATTATTGTGATGATAAGTTTTTTGGCAAGGGCGCTATCTGGCAGAGACAACCTCATATTTATAACAGTCCGTTTTATTATATTGATTATTGTCTGGCGCAGACGTGTGCGCTGCAGTACAAGGTTATGATGGACGAGGATTTCAGGGGGGCTTGGGAGAGTTATCTGAAGTTGTGCAGACTTTCCGCCAGTGATTTCTTTACAAATATGATCCGGGAAGTGGGCTTGACAAGTCCTTTCGAGGAGGGCTGTATGAAGGGTATGGTGAAAAAACTTGAAAATTATGTGAAATAGCTTCACATTTTCCCGAAAATACGGTACAATAATTCCAATTCTGTCATGCGCGCCGAAGCGTATGACAGAATGAAAACGAAACAGTCCCGAAACGAACGTCCGGGCGTTAAAGTGAAGGGATCGAACGGAAAACAGGAGGAATCGCCATGTCCAAGGCTAACAAGGATACACAAAATACCGAACAGCAGCCGGAAAAGGTAATTACAAAGTATGATCGGAAAGTGCAGAAACGAAAGGAAGAAAAAGAGAAGGAGAGACGGGACAAGCTGATCGGCAGGATTGTTGGGATTGGACTGGTAGTGGCATTGGCATGTCTGGTGGCTTCTTTTCCCATTCGCAGCTGGCTCACCGTCAACGGCTCTTATGTGAGGGTGGACGGAAAGGATATTACCAAGGTTGAATTTGATTATAACTATAATATTGTGAGCAATAATTATATAGCAGAAAATTATTATACGTTTTATTATTACTTTGGGATTGATTTGACAGGGGATCTGACCAAGCAGATGTACTCTGAAACGTTGACCTGGAAGGATTTCTTTGATCAGACGGCGGTGGAGAATATTGCCCGCAACAAGGGGCTGGTCAATGCGGCCCAGGCGGAGGGTTTTACCTATGATACCACCGAAGAATACAATGACTATATGGAAGCGCTAAAAGAGGCGGCAAAGGAATCGGGCAGCAGTGTGGGAGAGTATATTAAAAACCTGTATGGACCCTATGCCACGGAGGCCAGGGTCAAACCTTTTGTGGAAGAGGGAATGTACGCAAACGCATATGTGGCTTTGATCGAGGAGAGAATGGCGCCTTCTCAGGACGACATTCAGGCACATTATGACAGCAATAAGGCAAGTTATGATTCCGTTGATTATTATATATACACAGTAGACGCAGAGCTCCCTACAGAACCTACGGAGCTGGCTGATCCTGTGGAGCCTGCGGAGGGCAGCACCGGGGACGGCGCAAGCGGAACAAATAATGAAGGCGGAGAGACAACGGAGGGTGCGGAACAGGAAGTATATCAACCCTCCGAGGCGGAGATTGCGGCTGCAATGGAAGTGGCAAAGGAAGAAGCTGACAGAGCTGTCAGAGCGATTAAGGTTAATGGAGAACTGAAATCAAATCTTCGTCAGGCGGCGGTCACACCGTATCTTCTGCGGGATTGGCTGTTTGCAGAGGAGAGAAAGACCGGCGATACCACTGTGATAGAGGATAATACCAATCATCGATATTATGTGTTGGAGTTTGAAAATCGCTATCTGGATCAGACGCTTACCGCAGATGTGCGTGTGGCGATGACAGCACAGGATAATGGGCAGGAGATCCTGGATGAGTGGAAGAACGGTGCGGCCACGGAAGAAAGTTTTGCGGAGATTTGTGATAAGTATAATGATCCTCAGGTGACGACACTGGAAGGAGGGCTTGCAGTGGGGGTAGCTCCTTCGGAGCTTTCCGAGAAAGTTCGGGAATGGGTGACTGACAGTGCCAGGGTGGCCGGAGACACGGCAGTGATTACACCGGAAGAGGAAGGTTATACCTATGTACTTTACTATGTGGCGCCCAATGAGGCAGAATGGATTTTAAGCATTCGAGGGACTTTGTTGGAAGAAAGGGTAATGAACTATCTGGAGGAAGTGATCGCCGGTGTGAAAGTGGATGATCCCAAGGGCAATCTGGCATTTTTGAAGGTGGAGGAAGAGGACAATTCCGGGGATGAGGCTTCTCCTGCACCTGAAGGAGAGGGGACTCCCGTACCCGAAGGAGAGGCTGAGCCCACTCCGGAACCGGTGGGATAATTCTCACAGACAATGGGCCGGGAAGCAGGTATTTGACAAATGCTTTAAGGTTTCCTAAGTGTTGATAACGCTTGACCGGCAACGAACAAATGCATTTAATCATATGTGCGCAATGGATGGCGGTGGGTATTCTCACCGCCATTTTCTGAAGGTTTGGTTTCTGGCAATTACATTAAGGCGTGTCTGAAAACGGTTTTTCCTGAAATGTGTCTCCTATTCCTGGGCGTGCTGATGGAGGGAATGCACTTTTAGAGAATCAGGGAGGGCTGTGGGGCGAGTTGGACTTAGAGGGCAGCGCACGGAAATTTTGACTTGGAGAAGAAGGTTTCATGAAGAAGAAAATATTGGCGTTGGATATGGACGGCACACTTTTGAATTCCCGTAAAGAGATTACTCCTGCTACGAGGGCGGCGCTTCGGAAGATTATGGAAGAGGGGCACAGGGTGATTTTGTCATCCGGGCGTCCCACGCCGGGGTTACGGCCATACGAAAGGGAGCTGGAACTGGATCGATATGGTGGTTATCTGCTTTCCTTTAACGGCGCATGTATCACGGAGTGCAGAACCGGAAAGATTCTCTTTCAGAGACTTTTGCCGGTGGAATTACTGCCGGATCTATATGATTTTGCAAGAAAAAATGGATGTGGGCTTGCCACGCATTCCGAAACGGAGGCAGTCTCCGCCTTTTGCCCGGATGCATATATATCCATGGAGGCGGGAATGAATGGCTTTCCTGTGATAACGGTGGATAATTTTGTGGATTATGTGGATTTTGATGTGTATAAGTGCCTGATGACTGCGGAACCGGAACGGGCGGTGGTGCTGGAGGGCATGTTGCAGGAACGGTTTGGCAATGTTGTGGGCATTTATCGCTCTGAGCCTTATTATATTGAAGTGGTGCCCAGGTATGTGGATAAAGGAGAAGCTCTGGAAAGGCTGGCGGGGATTATCGGTGTGGAAAGGGAAGATGTGGTGTGCTGCGGCGACGGCTATAACGATATTTCCATGATAAAATATGCCGGTGTGGGCGTGGCCATGGGGAATGCGCAGCCGGAGGTGAAGGAGGCAGCGGATTATGTGACCCTGGGCAATGATGAGGACGGCCTGGTGGAAGTCATTCACAAGTTTATACTTTAGAGCGGTTCGAATTTGTGAATTATGTAAATGAAAAGATGTAACGACTAAAAGTATATTTGGGAGATGGAACCTGTGAAACGTGATATCAGGATAAAAATGCCTAAAAAAGCAAAATATATAGTAGACACCATTACGGATGCAGGTTTTGAAGCCTATGTGGTGGGGGGATGTGTGCGGGATTCCGTTCTGGGCAGGGAGCCTGTGGACTGGGATATTACCACATCGGCAAAGCCGGAGCAGGTGAAGGCGCTGTTTCAGAGAACCATTGATACCGGGCTGCAGCACGGTACGGTTACGGTGATGCTGGACAGGGAAGGGTATGAGGTGACTACCTACCGAGTGGACGGGGAATATGAGGACGGCAGGCACCCCAAGAAGGTTACGTTCACGCCAAATCTGGAAGAGGATTTGAAGCGGCGGGATCTGACCATCAATGCCCTTGCGTATAATGACAGGACGGGACTTGTGGATATGTTTGGCGGCATGGACGACATGGAGGCAGGTGTGGTGCGTTGTGTGGGGGAACCGGAGGCACGTTTCGGGGAAGATGCCCTGCGGATATTGCGGGCCATTCGTTTCTCTGCGCAGCTGGGATATGAAATAGAAGCCCATACGCTTGAGGCTATCAGGCACTTGGCGCCTTCTCTTTGCAAAATCAGCGCGGAACGAATTCAGGCGGAGCTGGTTAAGCTTTTGCTGTCGCCCCATCCCGATTATCTGCGAGTGGCTTATGCCTGCGGTGTCACCAAGGTATTTTTGCCCGAATTTGACAGGGCAATGGAAACGGAGCAAAGACACCCCCATCATTGCTTTACGGTTGGAGAGCATATCCTGCATTCCCTTTGCCATGTGGAAGCGGATAAAGTGCTGCGGCTCACGATGCTGCTTCATGACTTGGGGAAACCGGATGCATTGACAGTGGACGGGGAGGGCGTCACGCATTTCTTTGACCATGCATCGCTTGGGGCCCAGATGGCGGAAAAGATTTTAAGAAGGCTTAAGTTTGACAATGATACCATGGATATGGTTTGTAAGCTGGTAAGGTATCACGATTATGGCAACAGTCAGGAGCTGGATATGAAAATGGTGCGAAGAGCCGCCAATAAGATCGGAGAGGATGCCTTCCCGGCGTTATTTGCCGTGAAACGGGCGGATATCCTGGCTCAGAGCGAATATCAAAGACAGGAAAAGCTTGATAAGGTAGAGGAATGGAGTCGGCTCTATGAAGAAGTTATGGCCCGTGGGCAGTGCGTTGCCTTGAAGGATCTGGCTGTCACAGGCGCAGATCTGATTGCAGAGGGCTGGCGGCCGGGAAAGGAACTGGGAAATACCCTGAAACAGCTTTTGGAATTGGTTTTGGAATATCCGGAATGTAATACAAGGGAACGACTTTTGGAAGAGGCAAAAAAGAGTTTGAGTTAGCTTATACCCTGTAACATACTTTCAGGAATCCTCTCATATGATAGTTTAACCGGACATAAAGGTGCGGTGATGCAATCTAATCAGGAGGGGCCGGAAGTGAATGACAGGGCAGTTGAATTATTGGGACAGTATGAAATAGAAGTGCAGCGGACCAGGAAGGGAAGAGGCGCTGTTTTGTGTGACACCAGACAGGGATGTCTGGTTTTGAAGGAATATTCCGGGAGTCAGGACAGAATAGAGATTCAGAATCGGCTTTTGGAACGGATTGCGCAAGACGGGCTGGTGAACGTGGAAACGATTATACCCAATAGAGACGGCGGGCTGCTTGTGAGAGATAACGACGGTGTGAATTATGTGTTGAAGACTTGGCGGGACGGCAGGGAGTGCAGCATTCATGATAAAAACGAATGTGTGGAGGCGGTGAGACTTTTGGCAAAGCTCCATGAGAGCATGGTATTGCCGGGAGATACGCCTAAGCTTCCTATGGCATTTTCTCCTGAGAAGGAGTATGATAAGCATAACAGGGAGCTGAAACGAGTGCGGAAATTCCTGCGTCAGAAGGGGCAGAAGACGGAATTTGAACGCAATCTCCTGAACCATTTTGACTTTTTTCTGGATCAGGCTCTTGCCGTGACGGAGGAATGGAACGCCTACTGCCGCGACGAGAAAAGATCTGCGTCAGAGGGAGAGGTCGTGGCCTTTTGCCATGGGGATTATCAATATCACAATATCCTGCAGGACGGAAACGGATGGTTTCTGATAAATTTTGAAAAGTGTCTGCGGGATAATCCGGTGAGGGATTTGTACCTGTTGCTCCGCAAGCTTCTGGAAAAGGGGAACTGGTCGGTGGCACTGGGAACGGAGCTTTTGAATGCATACGGGAAGGAGCGTCCCATTTCCGCACACAGCTGGATTGATCTCTATTACCGGATGGCGTATCCGGAGAAATTTTGGAAGATCGTTAACTTTTATTATAATTCTGGAAAGGCATGGATTCCTGGTAGAAATCAGGAGAAGCTGGAACGGCTGATCGCCCAGGAAACAGACAAACAAAAGTTTCTGGACGAAGTATTTCGCCAGGTGGGAAAGCTGCGCTGACCAATGACGTGACCAGAGTACTGCCTGCCGGTTAAGCGGGCGACCGGCGGAGGTAAGCTGCTGCGGCGCCTGTTGATGCGGAGATAAGCGAGGAATATGGGTTTTACCTTTTGGGGGAGAAGGATACCTGTGAGGAGACTGCAGGGAGAAGTACAGGGCAAAGAGGATATATAAGGATGAGAGAATACATTTGTGAGAACAGAGAACGGAACACAAAAAGAAAAAGAGGGAGGGTGTTAGCCGTCTGTATGATTATGACACTTGTGTCATTATGCGGATGTGTCCAACTGTCTCCCGAAAATTGGTGGAGTTCCACCCCGTCGCCTGCGCCTGACCGGGTGGATACCGGATTCGTGGTCACGGGGCCGGACAGCTATGACTCGGCGGATACGGCAGTTTTCGTAGGGAGAAATGAAGAGGAGAATACGGTTACATTCCTGAATTTGGATCTTGGGCGCAGGTATACGCTCTCCATGGACGGAACCACCAGAATGTATGACAGGCACGGGGAGGCGATTTCTCTGGGCCAGATTTCCCTGGGCGATATTGTGGATGTGACATTTTTAAAGGCAAAGAAGCACCTGACCACAATGCGGCTGTCGTCCCGGGCATGGAGCTTTACCAATGTGCAAAACTATGAGATGAATGCGGCGCGGGGTGAGATCAGTATTGGCTCGGAGGCTTATAAGCTTACTTCCAATACGCAATATCTGTCCGGCGGCAGAGCGATAGAGCTGATGGATCTGAATGCGGCGGATGTATTGAGTTTTCAGGGCATCGGCAATCAGATTTTTTCCGTCCGGGTGGAGAAGGGCCATGGCTATTTAAGGCTTACCAACGATGAAAATTTTGTGGGCGGATGGATAGAGGTTGGGCAGTCTATGATCAGGCAGATTACAGAAGATATGTTGCTTTTGATACCTGAGGGAAGCTATGAGGTGAATGTGACCAACAAAGGTGGGGGAGGGGTAAAAACCGTTGTGATTCACCGAAATGAAGAGACGGAGCTGGATGTGGGGGATTTGAAGATTCCGGAGCCTCAGTCCGGCATAGTGTTGTTTTCTCTGGAGCCCACCGAAACGGAGCTGTATATTGACGGGAAAAAGGTAAATGCGTCCCGGCCGGTGGAGTTGGAGTACGGTTTACACCAGATGATCGCCCGGGCAGAAGGATACCAGCCCATTACACAGTATATTCGGGTTTCACGGGAATCGGTGGGAGTGGAGGTGAAGCTGGAGCAGGTGGTTCCATCGCAGGAGGAACCGGCTGCAACGACGCCTCCCCCGACCCAAACGCCGTCTCCCGGAGAGACCAACACCGATTATTACAGGGTATATGTGGATTCCCCGGAGGGCGCGGAGGTGTATTTGGACGGTAATTATGTGGGGGTGGTTCCGTGCAGCTTTCGCAAGACTTCCGGAGCTCATGTGATCATATTGAGAAAAACGGATTATGAAACCAGAAGTTATACAATTCAGGTGGACGATGAAGAGAGGGATTTATCGTTTTCTTTTGCTGATTTGGTGGAAAATACCTTGACAAACCCTTAAAAAACCTTTATATATATATTAGATGTTTCGGAGACATCGCGAAATGTACAAAATGAAAACTCGTAGGAGGAGTTCCACATGAACAAAACAGAATTAGTTGCGGCTATCGCTGAGCAGGCTGGTATTTCTAAAAAAGACGCTGAGAAGGCATTAAAGGCTTTCACGGATGTAGTTTCTGAAGAGTTAAAGAAGGGCGGAAAGATCTCTTTGGTTGGTTTCGGCACCTTTGAGGTAGCCGAGAGAGCTGCGAGAGAGGGAAGAAATCCCAAGACCAAGATGCCTATTCCTATTCCGGCTTCCAAGGCTCCTAAGTTTAAGGCAGGCAAGCCCTTAAAGGATATGTTGAATTCCTAAATTATCATAACCTGATTCAACACAGGAGACCCGGTTAAAGGTTCATCTCGCATGATGTGAATGGGCGTTTAACCGGGATTTTTATTCCCAAATTGCAAGGGAGGTTTGGTTCATGAGATTGGACAAGTATTTAAAGGTATCCAGGCTGATAAAACGCCGGACCGTTGCCAACGAGGCTTGTGACAGCGGGCGCGTGATGATCAACGGAAAGCAGGCGAAGGCGTCTGCGGAGGTTAAGAAAGGCGATATCATAACCGTGTCCTTTGGAAACAGGGAGGTTAAAGTGGAAGTATTGGATGTCCAGGATACCGCCAAAAAGGATGAGGCAAAGGAATTATTCCGCTACCTTTAAAGGTTCTTTTTTTCATAAGCCCTTCATATATTTTATTACAGGTATTTTGCGGGAGGAAGGGGCTTATGGAGGATTTAAGCGGCGGCGCACGTGCTGCACATAAAGTAACTATGACGAATCGAAGAAACTGTGCCATCAGTGGTGTGAATGATGTGCTTTCTTTCGATATACATGAAATTTTGCTGGAAACGGAACAGGGGATGCTGATGATCAAGGGAGACGACCTTCATGTCAGCAGGTTGACCTTAGACAAGGGTGAAGTGGACATCGACGGCAAGATCGACAGTTTTACCTACTCGGATGTTTCGGGGGGAGGGCATAAAAACGAATCCTTCCTGACAAGACTGTTCCGGTGAGTTTATGGTAAATGAAAATGAGTTTCTTTTACATTCCCTGCTCATGGGCGTTTTCATTACTTATGTGTACGACCTTTTGAGAATATTCAGGAGAGTGATTCCCCATGGTTCTTTCCTGGTATCCTTGGAGGACTTTGTTTTTTGGGTGTATTGCGGGATAGAAGTGTTCCTGCTGATGTATCATGAAAGCGACGGGACGCTCAGGTGGTTTGCCGTCATCGGGGCGTTGGCGGGGATGGTTTCTTATAAGAAGTTGATAAGCCCCTTTCTTGTAAAGTATGTATCCCTTGTACTGAACAAACTGCTCTCCGTGATCGGAAAAGTGTTGAAATGGCTGTGCAGACCCTTTTGTTTCCTGCTGGGCAAGGCAGGGCATACCGCTCACAGGGCGGGGGGAAAGCTGGGCGTCCTGTTTCGCAGGATAAGGCGCCGGATCAGGAGCAGAGTTGCGGTTTCTCTGAAAGTACTGAGAATGAATCTGAAAAAAGTTAGAGACGAATAAAGAATTGAGGTTCGTCTGAAAGGATATCCTATGGCAAGAAAACGAAAAGTGGCATATCGCAAGAAATATCAGAATCGTTTCAGCATGTTCCTGGTATCTCTGGTGGTGGTGATGATAATGATTTTGGTGCAGGTCAAGAGCATTGAAATACAGCAGAAGATTGACGGCAAGAAAGCGGAGATAGAGACACTGCAGGCACAGATTGATGAAGAGAAAAAAAGAGCCCAGCAGATTGAGGAATTTGGGAAAGAAGTTCAGACCAAGGGTTATATTGAAAATATTGCCAGGGAAAAGCTTGGACTTGTCTATGAAGATGAGATTCTTTTTAAACAGGATAAATAAAACGTATTTTGCGGGAGCGGAAAGCCCCCGCTTTTTTTGTCGCAAAACTTTAAGGTGGCAGGTTTGCTTTTTTGACAAAAATCAGGCATGGTTGTTTCTATAATGAGTACTGCCGTCAACGTCCGGGCGAAGGTTGGCTCGGAAAGCAGTTGCCAGATACGTCCTGGGCAGGAACCTTTTATCGAACGGCGACGGCGGATTATAAATAGAATCGCAGAAAGGTGTGGATCAGCAGTGGTTAAGCGCAAAGAGGAGGAGAAGAGATTACAGACAGCCCAGGTGTCTGACTTGTGCAGACGCAGACTTTTAAATTATGCGGACAGTTTTTTTGAGCTGGCAAAGAGCTATGACCAGGAATTTGGCATAAAAGAAAGGGATCGGGAAACTGTCCTCATGGAGAGAAGATTATGGGAAAGCAGGCAGATTATTCGGGAGCATCTGCACGAAATGGCGAAAATTATGACGGAAGCCGCCTGCGAAGTACTGGTGTTTAAGCCCATGGAAGGCAAAAAGCGGAGAATATTGGTACAGGCAATGGCGGCGGAGGGGATCCGGGTGGAGAATCCCTGCTATCTGCCTCGGGGAAACGGCCCTCAGGCTATTATGCTCACGATGAATACCCAAAGAGGGGAAAAGGTATCTGCGGAGGAAATCACAGATATGATTTCTGTGCTGCTTGGCAGAAGGCTTCAGTTATCTGTGAGCAGCCCCTACATGATAGACGACATGCCGCAGAGCTTTATCCTGGAGGAGGAAGCGGGATTTCTGGTGCTGACAGGATTTGCAAAGGCGGTGAAGGAAAGCGAGACGGTATCCGGGGATAATTATTCGGTGGTGGAGACGGAGGCGGGCAAGGTTACGGTTATGTTGTCGGACGGCACGGGTTCTGGCGAGGAGGCGGGCAGAGACAGCGGAAGAGTGCTGGATTTGATGGAAAAAATGCTGGAGGCAGGTTTTGACATCGACGCGGCTATCAACATGGTGAACACGGCCCTGTTTGCCTTGGGGGAGGACAGCAATCACCCTACGCTGGACGTCTGCGACATTGATCTCTACCAGGGAAACTGTCAGCTTAGAAAGGTGGGGGGAGCGGTTACTTTTATCAAAAGGCCGGGAGAGGTGGAACAGCTTGTGACCGGGAATCTGCCCCTTGGTATTTTTCAGCAGGTGGATGTGGAACCCATGAGTAAGACCCTTCAGGAGGGAGACTTTTTGATCATGGTTTCCGACGGCGTGGTGGATGCCTTTCAGGGAGAGGACTATGGAAACAATATGCTGAAGGCGGTTATGGGACTTCCGGATTCCAGCCCGGGGGAAATGGCGGAACGCCTGCTGCGAATTGCGCTGCGCGCCAGTGAGGGGAAAATCCTTGACGATATGACCATAGGAGTAATTGGCATTTGGAAGACTTGAGTCAATTAGTTTTCTTACGGTTACGGTTTGACTTTTGCAGATTTATAAGATAACATACTACTATGAATATCAAAGAGAAAACGGAAAAAAAGGTGTTCCGCTTTATGGAGGAACACAATATGATAGAGCCTGGCGACAGGATTGTGGCGGGTGTTTCCGGAGGAGCGGATTCTGTATGCCTGCTGTATTTACTGTGGGAGTATTCCGGTAAGATACCTCTGACATTGGCGGTAGTGCATGTGAATCATGGAATTCGTGAGGAGGCCGGAAGGGACGCAAGATTTGTGGAATTGCTGTGCCATACTTTGGGTGTCCCTTTTTTCTTGTCTGTGGCGGATGTACACGGACGTGCCCTGAAGGAAAAGCGTTCTGAGGAAGACGTTGGGAGGCAGGTGCGATATGAGGCGTTTCGCAGGGAGGCGGAAAGACTGGGACATGCCCACATTGCAGTCGCCCACAATAGTAACGATAACGCGGAGACCATGTTGTTTCACCTTTTTCGCGGAAGCGGAATCAGGGGGCTGTGCGGGATAGCGCCTGTGCGCAAGGAGGGGGAACGGAAGGTGATCCGCCCCATTTTGTGTCTTGAACGGTGGGAAGTGGAGGAATATTTAAGACAGAGAGGCGTATCCTGGTGTATGGATGACACTAATAACGGGGATGATTATCGCAGAAACCGTATTCGCCATCATATCCTGCCCTATGCCGCACAGGAAATTGCCGGGGGCGTTGTGGAGCATATGTGCCGGACAGGGGAAATGCTTCGGGAGACGGAGGATTATCTGGAGCAGCAGACAAAACTGGCACTGGAACAGTGTCTATTGGACCATGTAGGGGAAGAGATTGAAATATATGCTGGTTCGGCCGAAATAAAGCGATACAACGTAAGTTCGGAGATGTTTGGAAAGTTTCATCCGGCGCTGCAAAATAGGATGGTACTTCTGCTGCTGGAGCGTCTTTCACCTACGGGGAAGGATATTTCCCGAGTCCATGTCCGCAGCGTGATGGATTTGCTTTTGAGGGAGGGGAATCGCAGTGCGGATCTTCCGTGTGGGATTACGGTGTGGCGGCAGTATGGAAAGGTGATCATGGAGCACAGGGAAGAAGACGGTGACAGTCGCTGTCTTATGGGGAAGACCGAGGAAAAGAACCGGGAGGTAGGAGCTGAATTTGGCAGTCCAGGGCAGTTTGAGACCATGTGCCGGTGTGGGAAGGATTTGGGTGATATGAGCCGGGTGCCGGAGGATTCCGGATCCGGGAATCGGATCCTGGAGAACCCGGGCCGTGAGGCTTGGGACGGATTGTCGGTGCAGGTACCGGACAGAGGGAAAATGGAGGATGTTCCCTTTGTCTGCCGCCTGGGAATCATGGGCGATATGGAATTTACCCTGTTTGAGTCACAAATGGAGCAGGAATTTCCCAAAAACCGGTATACGAAATGGTTTGATTATGATAAAATAGAAGAGCCGCTGATAATCCGAACCAGGTGTGTTGGAGATTTCCTCACAATAGCGGATGGGGAGGGGTACATGATACACAAGTCGTTAAAAGATTATATGGTGACGGAGAAGATACCGAGACAATTGCGGGACCGGCTTCCCGTGGTGGCTTCGGGAAGACATATCCTGTGGCTGCCGGGCTGGCGCATCAGCGAATATTATAAGGTGGACGGGCGGACAAGGTATATTTTGCAGATAAAACTATTTGGAAGAAGCGGGGAAGGCGCAACGGAGGAGAAAGATGTCAGAACACATTAAGGTACTATTGCCGGAAGATGAGATTGCTGTCAGGATACAGGAGCTGGGGGAAAGGATCAGCGCAGACTATGCGGGCAGGCAGGTGCATTTGATCTGTGTGCTGAAAGGAGGCAGCTTTTTTATGTGTGAGCTTGCCAAGAGGATTACGGTTCCGGTGTCGCTGGACTTCATGTCGGTGTCCAGTTACGGCGGCGATACCAAATCCTGTGGGGTGGTAAGAATTGTGAAAGATTTGGACGAATCCTTAAAGGATAAGGATGTGATTGTGGTGGAGGATATCGTGGACAGCGGCAGAACCTTGAGTTATTTGCTGGAGGTGCTGAAGGGCAGAGGGCCTAAGTCCTTGCGGCTGTGCACGTTGCTGGATAAGCCGGACAGACGGGTTGTGAATGTAAATGTGGATTATACGGGTTTTCAGATTCCGGATGAATTTGTGGTGGGGTACGGCCTGGACTATGATCAAAAATACCGAAATCTGCCTTATATCGGAATTGTGGAATTTGAGTCGGATACCCCGCAGCAGGCGGAAAGGGCATCTATCTGATAAAAGGCGTACATTTATAAACGGTTCTGAAATGAGACGTCCTTTAGAGAGGCCTGAGGATATGCTCAGAGCCAGTGGCGGAACCGGAATAGGAGGCTTGCAAGTTGGAGCAAAACAGAGGCAGATTTAATTATTTTATGTTTTTCATATTGTTGCTTGGGGTGGCGGCTATCGTGGCGGCTTTTAGTAAGATAGATGACAATTATACCAGGCAGCAGTTTATTCGGGATGTGGAGCAAGATAAGGTGCAAGAGGTGGAAATGCACCCCAATGCGGAGGTTCCTACGGGATATTTAAAGGTTACGTTTAAAAGCGGTGCGGAACGAAAGCTGTTTGTATCCGATATTGTGGAGGCGGAAGCGCTGGTCAGATCATATGGTTTTGATCCCACGGTAAAGGATGTTCCCAGGGAAAGCTGGTTTTTGACCACTCTTGTCCCCATGCTGATTGTGCTGGCGGTGGGTGGATTTTTGTTTATGATGGTCAATGCCCAAAACGCAAACAGCGGCAACGCAAAAATGATGAATTTTGGCAAGTCCAGAGCAACGCTGAATATGAATGACAATACTGTCACTTTTGCAAAGGTGGCAGGTCTGAAGGAAGAAAAAGAGGAGTTGGAGGAAATTGTGGATTTCCTCAAGGAGCCCGGGAAATATACCAGAGTAGGAGCGCGCATCCCCAAGGGCGTTTTGCTGGAGGGGCCTCCCGGAACAGGTAAGACCCTTCTGGCCAAGGCGGTTGCAGGAGAGGCAGGAGTCCCGTTTTTCAGCATTTCCGGTTCCGACTTTGTAGAAATGTTCGTGGGCGTTGGCGCTTCCCGTGTGAGGGATCTTTTTGGAGAAGCCAAACGGCACGCGCCCTGTATTGTATTTATTGATGAAATAGACGCGGTGGCCAGACGCCGCGGCACCGGTATGGGAGGCGGCCACGACGAGCGCGAACAGACTTTGAATCAGCTGCTGGTGGAAATGGACGGTTTTGGCGTGAACGAAGGTATAATCGTTATGGCAGCTACTAACAGAGTGGATATTCTGGACCCGGCAATTCTGCGTCCGGGGCGTTTTGACAGGAAGGTAGCGGTGGGCAGACCGGATGTGGGCGGCAGGGAGGATATTCTGAAAGTCCATTCCAAGAACAAACCGCTTGCGGAGGATGTGGATTTGACGCAGGTAGCCCAGACCACGGCGGGCTTTACCGGAGCCGACTTGGAGAATCTTATGAACGAGGCGGCCATCAATGCCGCGAAACAGGACAAGGGTTATGTGACACAGGACGATATCAAAAAAGCCTTCGTGAAGATTGGGATTGGTGCGGAGAAGAAAAGCCGTATTATCTCGGAGAAGGAAAAGAAAATTACGGCATATCATGAAGCGGGACACGCTGTTTTGTTTCATATATTGCCGGATGTGGGACCTGTGTATACGGTTTCGATTATTCCTACCGGACTGGGAGCTGCAGGATATACAATGCCGCTTCCGGAGAAGGATGAGATGTTTATGACCAAGGGACAAATGCTGCAGCATATCATGGTTTCTTTGGGAGGGCGAATTGCGGAAGAGATTATCTTTCAGGATATCACCACAGGGGCTTCCAGCGATATTAAAAAGGCCACTCAAGTGGCGCGCAGGATGGTGACCCGCTTTGGCATGTCGGACAGCATTGGCGTCATATGTTATGATGACGATGACGACGAAGTGTTTATTGGTCGTGATCTGGCGCACACAAAGTCTCACAGTGAATCCGTGTCAAGCGAGATTGACAGAGAAGTGAAAGCCATTATTGACAAGTGCTATGCGAAGGCAAAGGCAATTATCCTGGAACAGGAGAAAGTGCTTCACGGATGCGCACGACTGTTGCTGGAAAAGGAAAAAATCGGAAGAGAAGAATTTGAGGCGCTGTTTCAAGCGGAAGGTTAACTGATCATTGTATATTATTGACAAAAAAACCACTGGTTATTTGTTAATTTTGTGAATTTTGGGAATAGTCAAAAAGTGGCAGGGATGGTATTATAATATGCGTAACCCCCCAATACATTATATAGTTTTTGCTATACCCCATAAGTAATACCTTCTCAAAAAAGGACAGTCACCCCATGGCTGTCCTTTTTGCATTCCCTCGAACAATGAGCCGGGTCAATACAGTTGACTTTGTGCCGCGGCGAGTGCCGCTGGGGCATAATGATTGTTAAGATAAGTTCCCCACGGCATATGACCGTACCCGTGATAAATGAAGGTGGGGCATTTGCTGTGACTTAGACTTGGAAGCGTTTGGCATATATGGAAGGTGAACTGTCATAGGCATCAGGGAGATTGATATGGAAGATAAGCTGGAAAAGATTATTAAGCTGGAAAATGTACAACGATATATTGCAAACATGCGTCCTGTATTCAACAGAAGAGCATTGTTTTCGGACACCACGGAAGAATATCTCTCGCCGTCAGAACCGGAGCCTTATGATCAGGTGACAATACGGTTTCGCACGGCGGTAAATAATGTGGATCAGGTGCTTTTGGTGTACCAGGGCAGAAAATATGTGATGGATAAGGTGGAGTCGGATAAGCAGTTTGACTATTACGCCTATGAAATACGCCTTGGGGAGGAAAAGGCATCCTATTATTTTGAGATACGCTCAGGTTCTCTGGTGGGTTTATACAATACCAGAGGATTAGTCCATGAGGTAAACGAATATTATAATTTTGTGGTCTTGCCGGGCTTTAAGACGCCGGCATGGGCTAAGGGCGCGGTGATGTATCAGATTTATGTGGACCGTTTTTGTAACGGGGATCCGTCCAATGATGTACTGACCAACGAATATTGCTATATCAACGAACCGGTTCACAGGGTGGATGACTGGGACCGCTATCCGGCACAGATGGACGTGAGGGAGTTTTATGGCGGAGATTTGCAGGGCGTGCTGAATAAGCTGGACTATCTGCAGGAGCTGGGCGTGGAGGCCATATATTTCAATCCGCTGTTTGTGTCCCCTTCCAACCATAAATATGATATTCAGGACTATGATTATATTGATCCCCACATAGGGAAGATTGTGGATGACAATGGAGATCTGCTTGCAACGGGACAGAAAGAGAATCGGTATGCCGCCAGATATATCAACCGGGTGACCAAACGGGCCAATCTGGAGGCCAGCAACGCCCTGTTTATCAAGCTTGTGGAGGAAGCTCACAGTCGTGGAATCCGTGTGATTCTGGACGGTGTTTTCAACCACTGCGGTTCCTTTAATAAATGGATGGATAAGGAGCGGATTTATGAGAAGGCAAAGGGATATGAAAAAGGCGCTTTCATAAGCGGGGAGAGCGTGTATAGAGGATATTTTGATTTTCAAAATCACGGCAGTTGGCCTTATAACAATACCTATGACGGCTGGTGGGGACATAATACGCTGCCCAAACTGAACTATGAGGGTTCAAAAGAGCTGTTTGACTATGTGATGCACATTGCGAAAAAGTGGGTGTCGCCGCCCTATAACGCGGACGGCTGGCGATTGGATGTGGCTGCGGATCTGGGACACAGCCAGGACTTTAACCATTATTTCTGGAAGAAATTCCGCAAGGCCGTGAAGGAGGCAAACCCCAATGCCTTGATCCTTGCGGAGCATTACGGCAACACAAGAGATTGGCTTCAGGGGGACGAATGGGATACGGTGATGAACTACGACGCCTTTATGGAGCCGGTGACATGGTTTTTGACGGGAATGGAAAAGCACAGCGACGACTACAGGGAGGATTTGCTGGGAAATGCAGGAAGCTTCTGGGGAGCCATGCAGCATCATAATTCCAGCTTTTCCATGCCAAGCTGGCAGGTGGCCATGAATCAGCTCTCAAATCATGACCATTCCCGCTTTCTAACCAGAACCAACCATAAGGTAGGCAGGACAAGTACACTGGGAGCCTGGGAAGCGGATCAGGGGATAGACAAGGCGGTATTTCGGGAGGCTGTGGTATTGCAGATGACCTGGGTGGGCGCGCCCACCATCTATTACGGCGACGAAGCCGGGGTGTGCGGCTTTACTGACCCGGACAACCGACGCACATATCCCTGGGGCAAAGAAGACCAGGAGTTGATTGCCTTTCACAGGGATATCATTCGAATCCGTCGGGAAAACCAGGAGCTTCGCAGCGGCTCCTTGCATTATGTCCAGAGTGATCACAACTTTCTGGCCTATGGACGTAGCCGCAGGGACGCCCAGTGCCTGATCCTGATCAATAACAACAACCATTCTGTCTATAAAATTATTTCCGTGTGGGTGTTGGGGACACAGAAACAGGGAAGGATGAAAGCACTGATCTGGACGGACGAAAACGGATATACCCTTGGAGACCAGGAATTTGAGGTGACGGCGGGTAAGATCAGGATAGAATTGCCTAAAACCTGTGCGGTTGTGCTGAAATATGAAGCATAACAGTGGACAGCTTCATGCAAAAATGATGCAATTAGGGGTTATACTGACTGTGAGTTTAGAGGGCGCCAGGACATATGGTCTGGCGCCGGACTGCATATGCAAACCGCACGGTTTCCGCTAGCGGCGTTTCAAGCTTTCACAGTAACGGAAAGGAGTTGCCTGTGAGAAAAAAGAGGATCTGGGTCGCACTGGCCGCCTGTGTGAGCGGACTGTTGTGTCGCCCGCCGATACAAGTGTCGGCGCAGGATGGGGAGCTTGTTCTTCTGCTCCAGAAATATGATGAATACCAGAAAAGCTTCTCCATGATAGAAACGGTGGAGGACATAGAAGAAAATGGATATGACATCATAGAAGATCAGAGCTTTTCGGTACTGTTGGAGACCTTTGGCCAGGAAGAGGTTACGTTTATTCCCATTATGGAGAGGAAATATCAAAGGCTGGCGGTACTGATTGCCGACAGTGAGGGTAAGGTGCTCTACAAGACGGATCAGCTGGAGACTAATTATAAATATCTGGAACAGCTTGAGCAGCCTACCACCGGGATTGCCGCAGTGTCTTTTCAGGACTTAAACGACGATGGGCTGACGGATATTGTGCTGATCACTACCTGTGAGAATTCTACTGGTGATTACGCAGGTATGCCTTACAAAGTGGGAGATGTTCTCTTTCAACAGGAAGGCACATTCTACCGGGACTGGCGGGTTTCTGATAAGATCAATCGCTTCAGCATGAATAAAAGCGTGGAATTTATCATGGCCTACGTGAGGGACGGTGTCTCTACGGAAGTACTGTATACGGCCGCCACTTTGCAGGAGCTGCTGGACAACGGCTTTGAAATCGACGACGAGCATTGTCAGACCCACAGCTTTGAAAAGCAGGGGAAGCTTCGGCTGGTGCCGGGGATATTTTCCATTGCGGAGTATGATGTCTTTATGATTTATCTGGTGAATGAACAGGGATATATTGTCTGGAGCTTTCAGCCCATGGGAGAGTACGAAAATCTGTATTCCCTGAAGGGTATTGCCTGTAAGGATCTGGACGGGGACGGAATGAAAGATATTCTGGTTCTCGCCAGGTACAGCTATGAGGGACCGGAAGGGGAGCTGTTAATCGAGATGAAATGTTCCGTATATTACCAGCGTACAGACGGCTTTGAAGCGG
Source organism: uncultured Acetatifactor sp. (assembly GCA_910578185.1). GTDB lineage: Bacteria > Bacillota > Clostridia > Lachnospirales > Lachnospiraceae > Acetatifactor. The sequence goes on along the minus strand of CAJTPN010000011.1, from coordinate 26,777 downwards.
ATACGGATTTTTGCGGCACTTGTCAGGAAGAAGATCGGGTGAAACTCAGCGCTTGGATTAAAGTGATCAGAGAGTATTGGGGGTGGACGAAAGAGGAATGATCAAAATACTGATTGTAGACGACGAAAAGCCTATATGTGATCTGATAGATATCAATTTATCGGCGGCAGGATACCATTGTAAGACAGTGCAGGATGGGCTGCAGGCCATTGACATGATAGAATCAGAAAATTTTGATCTGATATTGCTGGATATAATGCTGCCGGGGGCCGATGGATATGATATTATGGAATATATCCGTCCCATGAAGATCCCCGTTATTTTTATTACCGCCAAGCAGGAGGTCAAGGACAGAGTTAAGGGCCTGAAGCTGGGAGCGGAGGATTATCTGGTTAAGCCCTTTGATGTAGTGGAGCTGGTGGCAAGGGTGGAAGTAGTTCTGCGGCGGTATAACAAAACGGAAAGCATTCTCACTGCCGGGGATGTGGTGGTGGACTTAGACGCCAGAACCGTGACGAAGGCGGGAAAGACTGTTGTATTGACCAATAAAGAATATGGACTTCTGGTACTGTTTATCAGCAATAAGAACATAGCCCTGTTTCGGGAAAATCTGTATGAAAAAGTCTGGGGGGACGAATATCTGGCAGATAGCCGCACACTGGATCTGCATGTGCAGAGACTGCGCCGGAAAATGGGGTGGGAGGAGAACCTGGTGGCCGTATACAAGATAGGCTATCGGCTGGAAATCTGAATATGAAGCTTTTGTATAAGATATTGCTGTGCACGATCATTATCATGGCCGTGGCCTTTGGACTGAGCGGATATCTCTTTGTAAACTTTGTTTTTGAGACGGCTTTGGAGAGGGAGATCGGTCAGGCCCTGGACGACAGTGATATTCTGCGGTTTGCCTTTGAGACGGCTGCGCTGAATGTGCCCACCAAATACAACGTGCTGCAAGACATTGCCGTGGAACAGATCGGCTCTAAGCTGGAGAGCAGCGGAGCCAGCACCGGACGCTTTCTGCGGATTTCCGGAGAAGAGGGAAAGATATTGTATGTGAGCAGCGGATTTCCCGAGAATACGGAGCTTTTGACGCAGCTTTCGGAGAATGTCAAGACATGGGAGATCATATCTCCAGGGGAAAGGTATTTTATTCATACGGGCATTTTGGTCAATGCCCTGGATCGCAATCTTTACCTGGAGACTTTGGAAGATATAACGGAGATATTTGAAGAACGCACCATGGGGTTTTCTGTTTACCGGAGAGTGACGCTTGCAATGTTGCTGTGCAGTTCTACACTGATGTTTTTTATTTGCATTCTGCTGACAAAACCTATACGCCTTTTAACCCGCGCCACCAGGAAGATGGCAGAGGGAGACTACAGTTACCGCGCACGGGAGGTAAGCGGCGATGAGCTGGGACAGCTGACCACGGATTTTAACAGTATGGCCAATGTATTGGAAGCTACGATCGGAGAACTGAAGGGGGAAATACGGGCCAGGGAGGATTTTATCGCGGCCTTTGCCCATGAGCTGAAGACGCCGCTGACCGCAATCATCGGATATGCGGATTTGCTGCGCTCCCGAAAACTGGATGAAGAGAAGCATTTTCTGTCCGCCAACTATATCTATACGGAAGGAAAGCGGCTGGAGAATATGTCTTTTCGACTGTTGGACATTATTGTGACCAGACGGGAGACAATAGACCCCCAGCCTGTAGAGGCTGATGTGCTTTTTGCGTATCTGGGGGACATGTTTTCCGGCAGTACCCGGCAGCAGATTAAGATATCTTATGAAAAGGGCACGGTGTATGCGGAAGTCAACCTTTTAAAATCCGTTCTTTTAAATCTGACGGACAATGCATGTAAGGCTTCCGAGGAGGGCGGCGTTATAGAGCTGACAGGGCAGAATGGGGAAGACGGATATGCCTTTTGCGTCAGGGATTATGGCGTGGGCATTCCGGAGGAAGAACTGAAAAAAGTGACGGAAGCGTTTTATATGGTGGATAAGTCCCGTTCCCGAAGCAGAAACGGAGCAGGGCTTGGGCTGGCATTGTGTGTGGAGATTCTGCGGCTGCACAACAGCGAACTTCAAATTGAGAGCAAGGTAGGAGAGGGGACCTGTATTGGATTTGTGATACCGGCCAAAGGTGAGAAATCGCAGCGCTTATTGGAGAAGCGTCAAGAACAGGCTTAAAACACTTCCAAAACGAGGACACAATGGCCCAGTGTTGGAACGAAACTTTAAATAGGAGTAATCTGCCGCATGCCGGAGGGATATAAATGGATAAGACAAAGGAAAAGGGTAGAATAGGCAAGATCAGCCTTTGGTTGATTCCGCTGGCGGCGCTGATCGTGGGTCTGGCCGTCTGGGGACCTGAACAACTTGCCCGTTACCGGGACAAGGGAATATTGGATCAGGTGCGCTCCAGAGAGATGGAGACGGGGATGGAAGGCTATCGCTATTCCCTGGGCAGCAACGAAAAACTATATATTTTGTCCAAATGCCTTGATAATCAGGTGCGGCCTGAAAGCGAACAAAATGCAATGGCAAGGACAGAGACGGAAGACCAGGAGCTGACGGGCACATATGCTTTTGTGGTAAACAGAAAAGATCCCTCCGGTCGGGAGGTGTCTGCAAGTACAGGGATTGCTCTGTGCAACCAGGGAATTGTGGCTCTGAAGGAGTTGGGGATACTGCCCCGGGATGTGAAGGTACTTACGGAGCAATCCCATCACGCAGTATTGTATTCCGCCATTGATGTACCGGAGCCAAGGAACAACGTATTGGTGTGGAAGATCGGTCTGAGCACCGCGAGACAAAACGCAAACAAGGAAAACTGTCTGCTGGATGCCTATGTGGATGCGGATACGGGCAAAATTTATGAATTTTATGTGAGAACCGGAATTAAGAACTGGAAGAATGTGGATGCGGACGCCCTTGTCCAGGCCTGGGCGGAATATATGGAATTGGGGGAGCCGGAGGAATACGAAAATACCAATCCTTTGTCCGAAACCACGCCATATTTTAAGAAATACAGTTTTGCCGGGATGGAAAAGGGTAATACGATTGTAACCATTGGCTTTTATGAAGGGATAAACGAGTTGTATCTAAAGATTTCCAAGTGAATGATGCAACTATTATGTAAAAAAGATGATAATTATATACAGCATTCTCATATGATAGTTACAGTGATTTCAAAAGAAAAGAGGAGGAAGTATGTACGGACAGGGTGGCAATAACGAACATGATGAGGTTAAATTGATTAGAATGGCGCCACATGACAATAGAGTAAACAAAAAGGGAAGAAAACGAAGACGCCGCAATCGGCTTATGAGAACGGTTTCGCTGTTGGCAGTGGTTACTTTTCTGGTAATTGCCGGTGTGACGGCTTGTTACTATATTTTCAGGCTGCCTTCCGAGGCCCAGCAGGTAGGTTTCGGAGAGCCGGATGACAACAACCTTCAGGAAATAGACAAGGATCCGCTGCAAACTGTAAAGAATGACACGGAAAATTTGGGGGCTGGCGACAAACAGCCAACGGGGCCTGGCGGCGTAAAGGTGCCCGACGGTGCAGACAGCCCCACTGGGACCACGGGGCCTGGGGGGACCAAGGACCCCGCCGGAACCAAAGACCCTGCTGGAACCAAGGATCCTACCGAAAACCAGGTTCCTTTGATTGCCATTGATCCGGGACACGGAGGAGTGGACGGCGGCAGCGGCAGGGGCAACGTGCTGGAGAAGGAGGTCAATTTACAGATTGCCCAGCGCCTTGCCAAGAAACTTCAAGATTTGGGTTACGACGTACTTATGATCAGGGAGGATGACGAAACCACGATCACAAAAGCCGACCGGGTGGTAAAGGCAAACGATGCCAAGGCGGACCTCTATATCAGCATTCATCAGAACACCTATGAAGAAAAAGATAATGATGTGTCCGGTATCGAAACATATTATTGTGAGGATACGGAGGGAAGCCAACGGCTGGCTAAACTGGTACAGGCCGCTGTATCCAAGGAGACAGGCGCAAGGGACAGGGGCCTGAAAGAGACGGATACGCTGTATGTGGTTCGGGAGGCAAATATGCCTTCCTGTCTGGTAGAAACCTGTTTCCTGACAAATAAGAAGGAAAGGGAGGCTATTGTGACGGAAGAGTATCAGGAGAAACTGGCACAGGGAATGGCGGATGCAATCGAATCCTTCTTAAAAGAGATGGAAGAGAACAAATAAATTTTTCTTGCAATTTGGATTGATATATGATACAATAGCAAAGGTTCAGGCGTTTGGCGCCTGCTCCGGTTTTGACAACGGAGCGTTTTAGTTGTTTGAAATGGATGGATTCCCGAGTGGCCAAAGGGGACAGACTGTAAATCTGCTGCAAATTGCTTCGGTGGTTCGAATCCACCTCCATCCATTTTATCTGCTGGTGTGGCGGAATAGGCAGACGCAAGGGACTTAAAATCCCTCGAGGGCAACTTCGTGCCGGTTCAAGTCCGGCCACCAGCATTTTCAAATCAGAATCCACAATTTTAGCAGCAGCTGAGGTGGGTTCTTTTTTGTGCGGCAAAACTACAATTTGGTTTTTCGACCCGGGACGTTTCGTTCACTGGCTTGCCCTGTGTCTTTTGCGCTCGGCATTTTGGCTGGAAACGCAAAAGCACAGAGGGAATAGTCCAATGACAAATTTCAGGTCTGATTTCCGGAAACCCGCTCAGCCAGCTTTAAGGCTGAGATGATTGGCATGATCAGTAAACCACAGAAGAAATTGCTCACGCCGTGAATGCAATCATATGGCAGACCTGCGGCAATCCAGGCCAAAGTCTTTTGAAAATCCAGGCCAAACAGAAGGGCCTGCGCCGGGGCGTACAAGGTTCCATACAAAAAGCCATGTGCTGAGCAGACTGCCATGTATACAAAGGGTTTTAGTTTTGAGGGCATGTTTTTAGGCAAAAATATAACCACACCCCATAGAATGATCCATAGATATAAATGGGGGATCCACCATGTGGCAAAGCCGCAGAAGATGCCGTTTAAGATGATATAAGTATAAATGGGATATAACGCCTTTTTGCCGTATACCACCGTAAAGGAGACGGTAAACACGCCCAGAAGATGAATATTCGGAGCGGCTTCCATGATGATCTTTGAGGCATACATAACGGAGCCCAACATGGCAAATACGGCCATTTCCTTAATCGTAAGTTTCATAGATATACTCCGGCGGGCTGCCAAAGGAGAGTCAACACATCATCATATCCGAATTGTGACTTCACGGTTTGCGGCAGCCCGTTCAAATTTACCTCAAGTTCATTCTACACGGAAGGAATAGTGTTCATCTTCCGTAATTTTCGTAGCATCCACACTGGTGGAGGCATATTCGCCGTTGACATAGAAGGCCCAGTATACGCCATCTTTGTCATAGTCTGCGGTGATGCCGTTTACGGTTTTTACATAGAGACCGTACTGTCCGTTTTCGCCTGCAATCAATTCAAGTCCAACCAAAGCGGCGCCTACGGTTTCTTCATCCGTATGGATTTCAAAGCCGGTTTCGTTGCCTTCCTTATCCACCACGGTGAAATAGAACTTGGTCTTTCCCTCGCCAAGTACATTGTTCTCCCCCGAATAGCTGCCGGTTCCTGCCTGTTGGGTATCGTCGTCCAACGCCTCCAAGTTGCTTTCGGACGGGGAGTTCTTTTCGCTGCAACCGGTTGTAAACTGCGCGGTAGCCACAATCAGCGCCATACAAAGGATGCAGGAGATTAGTTTTTTCTTGTTTCTTAACTTCATTTTTGAATCTCCTTTGTTGTATATTTCCTGCCTAAACCGGCCCTCGCGGTTTCAGATGGAGGATTTTGGACAGTCGGGTATTTCGACTTGGCATTTTGCCGTCCGGTCTTCTCGGAATTTTCCAATGACCTGTTCCCAAATTGTGGCGTTCGGTGAGGGCGGCAAAGGATTGCTATGCCTTACGGCGACGGGCTCGTACAGGATTTGCACCTGTTTCCCCGATCAGTCCAAATTCTATCTTAATCTTTCAGATGATTTTCGTCAACCCTGCATTTGTCCGAAATTTTGAGCCAAAGTGAACTCCAAAGCTTTTTGCAGATCTCAACTATGCCCATCTCAAACCTTCAACATACCCGGTTTGGCAAACGGGCCAGATACCGGCATTTCACCATATGCATTTCCGTAATAGTCCTCGTTGAACAGGATAGGGGAGCCGTCCGGATTTTCAAACTTTTGTTCCGGTTCAAATGCCATACCCAACACATCAGTAGAGATGACTTTGTTGTTCGTTTGGGGCATGTAATCATACAGATTTGTTCTTAAGAAAAAGCCTTCCTCTGTTTCTTCCACATAGATAGACACCTTGTTTGTTTCATCCACAAATGCTTTCTCTTTCGTCATGGGCTTTGCACCGTTAAAATAGACATTTCCTTCCGACCATACCGGGAGGGGGTTATAATATCTGTCGCTGGACGCTGCGCCCATCCCGCAATAACCCTCAAATTGCTTTTGGTATTCTTCCAGAGTGGGATACTTTTCGTAAGGAATCGTGCCTGCAATCAGGTTGCCGTCCGTCCATTCACTATCCTTCATTGCGTCCATCATCTGTTTCAAAGCTGATGAAATCTCCTTCTGAATGAAAATATTATTATAAAATCTCATGTCTCCATGCAAAATTGTCATAAATCCTGCGATTTCTGTACGGTGGGGTACATGGTACGGCGTATAACGGGGTGCAGATTTGGTAAGTGCGCCATTTAGGACGCCGCGTCCTACTGCCGTGAAAGAACCGGCGATCAGATTATGTACCATCGCAACTCCTTGTGTAGCAAGTTTTAGTGCACAATGCGAAAGGAGTACATTGTGATCAAGGAGGGTGGGACCGTGCGATACTTCCACAAAAATATCTTCTCCGACTTCGTTTCCATGTGTATGATTATATTCTTCCGGCAGGCAGTTATCAAAGAACAGATTTGCTGTTACCCTTGTCCCCTGTGCCTGCCAGTCAAGCCATAAACCACGAGTGCAGTGATATATTCGATTACGGCGTATGATAACATCAATCGCCGCATGCATTTTAATTCCTCCAATTTCAGCGCCGCATAAATTCTGTTTATTATTAATATGATGAATTTTATTGTCCTCTATGACAGAAAATACACCGCCCAGATGCCCCACGATTCCTGTCTGGCCGCAGTCGTGGATGTCGCACCTTCTTATAATATGGGAGCCTATTTTCTCTTTACTCCATCCTTCCAGCTGCGCCTGACAGATGCATTCCCGTTCCGTCTGTGTTCCATCCTTGTACTTCCATTTGGACCACTTATTATCGTTTTCTGGCTGCAGATATTTTCCCAGAGAAATGCCGGAGCATTTTGACTCATAAACGTCACATTCTTCTATAATCCAGCCCTTTGACCAGTGAGGTCCGATCATCCCCTCCTGATAAGCAGTCGGCGGAGCCCACTGGGTTGCAGCCTGTCTCACTGTAAATCCCGACAGGGTAATATAACCAACCCCTTCCTTTTCCGGATAAAAACAGTTCTTTCTTACACTGATCTCCACATTTTCTTCATTGGGATTCTTTCCCTGAAAATTGGCGTACAAAACCGTCTCGTTTTCCTTTTCATCCTGAACGGTATACCATACATAGACAGAAAACTCCGGATCCCACGAAGTTCTGCTTTTCTGCGGGTGCAGGACTTTATCAAATTCTGTCACCTCGTACATAGACTTACCGTTCAGGTATACGTCTCCCGTATGGGCGGTCATTGCAGCCACAAACCAGTCGCCATATACCAGCGTTGTATATGGATTATAATCGCCAAAAACCTTGTTGGATATTCTCGCTTTCCATACAGTGCCTTCACAAAGCTTCCAATCTTTTACGGATTCTGCTCCTGTAATAACAGCTGCCCGTTTCACTTCCGAACGGTAGACAATTCTTGCGCCTTCGCTGCCTCCATTTACAGGACTTACCGCCTCCCTGTAGACTCCTGGTGCAACAATGACTTCGTCGCCGGACACGGCTCTTTCGGCAGCTTCCTGAATCCGGCTGAAGGGTTTGGTTATACTCCCATTTCCGCCCTGTGCTGCATTCGCGTTTACATAATACTTCATCTGAGATCCTCCTTTATATCATTTCCATATTGCGTTGGAATAGGAACCCTGTTCACCGCAATAAAAAACAGCCCCAACCCTTTGATTTTACTAAGAAAACAAAGCGTCGGCAGCTGTGCATCAAAAAAAGCGGGTGATGGGAATCGAACCCACATATCTAGCTTGGAAGGCTAGTGTTCTACCACTGAACTACACCCGCATACAAATTGCAGCCACACAAAAGATTGAAATTTATCTCTTTGCTACAACAGTATTTATTTTACACATTAAGTTTACTTTTGTCAATACCTTTATAAAAAAATTTCTTTTTAAAATTCTCTTTTATCTCCATGCCCCAATCAAATAAATAGCACCATTTGTCCTTAGGACCCGCTTGCATTCTAAATCTATTTCAAACCACTGGGATTGAACATGGCAAAATGCATTGTATAGTATCAAGGTGTCATATGTGCTGCCTGCATAATCATTTTGGATACATCCATCAATTACTTTCACGTGGGTCACATAATCTGCAACAACTTAACAGTTCTATAAGCCGGAATTATTTCTTAGAGATATTTTTCGTTTGCATGAGCATAAAGAACCTGCTTTGGATGATAACTCATGACTTTTTCCCAATCACATTTCAGTTTGAGGTTATTGTTATAAGCCTCCAAATATTCAATAGGTTCCAAATCGCCAACAATACAATTTCCATCATCAAGAATAATAGATACACTGTCTTCACTGTGGCTTGGCGTATGAATCACTTCACCGCCAATCCCGATACCACATAAGAAGTCTCTGCTCTCTGCACAACAAATCACTTTTGCTTTTGTCTCGTCTATCGGTATGTAGTTCAATCGCTTGTCTTTATAAAATATTTCATCAGCGAAATGAATGGAATTTTCCTGGACATCCACAATCAAAAGGACAATGCCAAGTTTCTGTAATTCAGAAATAATTCCAATATGGTCAGGATGGTAGTGCGTAGCTAAAGCATAAGTAATATCGTTCAATTTGATACAAGCTGTTTTTACTGCCTTGAAAAAATTAGGCAGGGTTCCGGCATAATCAGTATCAATAAGCAGACCACCGTTTGTTCCTGCAATATAAAATGTGTTTGTATGTCCATAGCATAGTTTTTTCATAACTGCTTATTGACTCCCACAAAGCCCGATTTTTATCCGCTATTTAACATGTATGTATAAAAGTTATTTTCCAATGGGTACATAATTCCGAAAGGGGAGAAAATTTATTCCCCATTTCCTTTTGTGTTCCCACTGCCTTAGCTCTTGTTTTCAGTGTATAATAAACCATGAATCCAATTGCGCACATTATGCTTTAGCCTTATGCGCAGTGATAATTGTATAGCTATGGGCGTTCACGGTTATTTTATAACCACCTACAGTTACATACCAATTTTTCCCGATTCTCTCAATTTTGGCGGCTTCGTCCAAAATCTGCACCTTGCTCCATTGGACAACATCATCTGTTTCGATTTGGCAGTTCTTTTTTATTCGCTCTGTGCCCATTTCTGTTGTATGAAGCTTATCAATGTTTTCAATTAAATCATTCATTTAATATCACCGCATGTCAAAATCATTTCGTATATAATTGTAATGTTGTATATTCATCCACTGTATTTCACTGGGAACACAAAGTCAAATTGGGACAAAATTTATGGACTTTTTACCAGTTCTTCAGCTTTAGCCCCAAACTGTCCGAAAATGCGCCTAAAAGAATGAGCACAAGGTCAATAAACAGCCAAATCTCCCCGATACCGGTAAACATCAGCAGGATCATAAGGATTGCTGTGCCGGACTTTCCGACGTAAAAGCGGTGTATGCCCAGCCAGCCCAGGAAAAAGCACAACAGCAGCGCCAGCAGGCGGCTTTTGGGACTTACATAATTGACCAAGCTTCCTCCATATGTAATTGCGTTGGAAGAAGAGCTGCTGTTATTATTGACAATGATATTTTGGTTCTGATCGGAGCTTTTGAGTTCTTCCACCTGTTTCCCGCAACTTGGACATACGACACATTCCATATCTATTTTGGTACCGCAAAACTTGCAGAATTTCTTGTTGCTATAATTGTCGCGGTTGATGGGAACACCGCAATTTGGACAGGCAGCGGCCCGATCGGAGATTTCCTTTCCGCATTCCGGACATATGATAAGCGCCATATACATTCCTCTTTTCTTATATAATATGTAGGATAAAATGCCGGTGATGCTATCTATACTTGATCGCGACGGATCTTACGTTGGCATTTTACCGTTCATAAAGCTTTCTTTCTGTCTATCATATAACGATTTCTACGGTTTGTAAATAAAAACCAAGTAAATTAACCAATTCAACAAACGGGAACGTTCTATGAAAGTCCTGACAGCTGAACTGAAATAGAAAAATAAAATTTACTACTTGACAAAACCGCTAACATCCCTTATACTGATAAGGTCGAAAGGCAAAACCAAACCTTTATAAGGTTCCAAAGTTACAGTTCTATAAGATTTTTGTTTTATGCGATAGTGGCTCAGTTGGTAGAGCGCCACCTTGCCAAGGTGGAAACCGCGGGTTCGAGTCCCGTCTATCGCTTTTTTAATTTGTAGCGGAATCCCATAAATGTGGGGTTCCGCTGTTTTTGTGTGTCTAAAATTCTGTAGACAGTTGTAGACAGTACGAATGTTCTACTCTAATGCTTTCGCCATAAGGTCATAGGTCTGGCTTTCCGTCAGGGGATTGTAGATATATCCGAGAGTTGTGTTCAAGTTATTGTGCCCCAGCATCTCCCGGATGCAGTCTAAGGGGACGCCGCTGGCGTTCAAGTTGCTGGCGTAGGTCTTACGCATCTTGTGGCTTGACTTTACGGATATGCCCTCGTACCTTGCGAACATTCTAAGGATAACGGCAATCCGGTTGGCGGTGATTCTTTTTCCGTCCCGCATGAACATGTACTCGCCCTGTCTCTCTATCCGCTTCAATGTCTCTATGGCTTTCGGAACCAGTATGACGAAACGGTCCTGATTCGTTTTGGTATGCTCCACGACTTCAAAACGGTTCTCTGTCTGGTCCCTGATTTCTTCACGGACGATATGCAGATGGCTTACATCAGACCAGTCGCTCCATTTCAGCGCCACCAGCTCCCCTACACGCAAGCCTAACAGGAAGTTAATCTTGACGGCAAGAAAAGATGCATCCAGTGTCTCTTCGTACATGCTTTCAAGGAACCGGTTCATGTCCTCAAGCTCTTTGGTGTTATACGTTTCTGTCTTTCCGGTCTTTTTTACCACCTGTCTGTACTTCACCAGAATCTGCACCTTGTCCATGGGGTTTTCTGTTAGATATTTTTTTCTAACAGCATATTCATACATGCCATTCAGTATTGTCTTTGCATTGTACCATTCTTTCCGGGACAGGTTGAATTCCTTTACGATACGGTTGCATTCCTTTTCCAGCAGAAGTTCATCAATTTTCCTGACTTTCATGCCATGGAGTACGGACGGCTCGAAATATTTTTTATAGTGCTGTTTATGCCGCCTTATTGTGTTTGTGCTGTTGGTGACGGTGGCCTTGAACTCCAGCCATTCTTCATACAGTCCATAAAATGTCAGCTTGTCAAGGTGCGTTTCGGAAAAGTATATGGGAACTAGCTTGTCCAGCAACTCTTCCTTTGTTTGTGCTTTGATATTCTTCCTTTTGCCAGATGCATCCTTGTAGCATGTCTGCCAGCGTCCGCCCTCTTTTGTCGGTGGGGTAATCGCATAGGTGTGCATCTTCATTATCTGTTCTCTCTTTGTAGACATAAGCGTATCAAGCACACTGTCTGCATCTATTATACCGCTTTCCAGTGCCTGATACAAGATATCAAATTTCTGTTTTATGGATTCTTTCTGCTCCATTGCCATTTGTCATGCAATGGGACTGTATCTAAGTTTTCGGATTTAGGTTTCTAGGGTTTAGGTGTTTAGGTTTTAAGCATTTGCGTCCCGTAATGCGCATCTCCTTTCTTCTGTTATTTCATATTCATTTTAAAACGGCAGCTCCAGCTGCTGTGCTTCGGAGACTTTTTGAAAGCCGTTGTGCCGGTTCAGGTATTCCTCTGTCGAATGGTATACAACAGCGCCCTCCTTGCCTGTATAGACATGGACTTCGTGTATCCGCCTAAGGAACGCCTGCCAGGATGTGGGTTTTCTTTCCTGTATGTCCGGATATTGCTCTTCCAATCCCCAGTTGCTCACGATATAGGCCGTGTCATAACAGGCGAATTTATTGGCATACCTGGCGGGCAGTTCTATGGGGTAGATATCCAGATAGTTCAGCATGTCCGCAAGCCTAAGCTGGCTCCTGAACTCGTCGAACGCTATGACGGACTGACAGGAGTATCCATCAAAAGGATGCTCATAATCGGTCACGCGGTACACTTTGGAGTCTCCATGCCTGTCTAATATTCCCCGCGTCTTTCCGGTGCCCGTTGCCCCTGATACATAGACCACTTTCAGGTCAAGCCGCCTTTCGTCCTTGTACTTCTCTGTCAGGAGCATCGTCCGCAGCTTGTCCAGCTTATCAATCTGTAGTATGTAGTCGTTGTTTATGGCGAGTATCTCCGCATTGGAATAGCCGTTCTTCACCATCTCATATAGTTCGTGCATGTCGCTGTCCCGTCCCTTTTGTGTGGGGAATTCCCCCCACTCTTCAAAGGTTCCGTCCACGCTCGTCTCTTTCTTCTTCGTGTCCGCCCATTTCCCGCTCTTCCTGATATAGTCCAGGTTGCTTTCTGCCGTGCCCTCCGCTGCTTCTATATGGGCAGTGGAAAAGTGTTTTTTTACTGTGCTGAAGCGGACTCTGGAATTGAAGTATGCATAAATGTGGGTATGGTACGTTCCCTTTTCGCCCACTTCATCCGCCATGCAGAAGTACCGCAATGTGGAGAATGCCGTGATGAGCGTCTCCTTAATCTTGCGGTGGTCAAGGCCACTGTCTGCCGGATTGTTTATCGTCAGCTGGAACGCATTCCGCTGGGTGTCTTTATTTCTTCTGTTTGGCATTCTTTTCTCTCCTTTCTTTTCTGCCGTTCGCTCTGTGCAGATACAGTGAACAGTTTCGTCAGTGCCGAAAAGCCCTGATTCATCAGCTTTTTATGCCGCTGTTTGGTTGTTTGTTCAGGCGGGGTAATACTAGCCCGCCTGGCCCCTGGCGGGGCGCTCACTGCCCCGCGCCTCCGCCTCCGGCTATGGCGCGTGTCAGCGAGCATATGTCAGGCTGGCGGTCAAGGTATTCCCTTATCCTCCGGCAGAGCGTGTCAGGGTTTTTGATTAGTGGCACCAGCATCTCCTGTACGCTTTCCTGGCCGTCAATCAGCACGAGAGCTTCCCCTGGCTTATAGGTGCCCGTGGGGTTCTCCTCCATCTCGTTTGAAAAGCCCAGCATACGGAACTGTTCGGCAGAGCACCGCCCAAAGGATATGACGCACTGGAACTGCTCACGGGAACCGGAAGAGAACAATGCCGCATCCGCCCTCTGTACACAAAGGAGCAGCCCTATGTTCAGCCCACGGCCCACAGCCAGTATCTCGCCGACTTTCGACATCAGTTCCACTTTCAGGCTCTTAGATTTTGTCTCCGCATATGTCAGCAGTCCGAACCACTCCTCTATGAAGAGCGTATAGTGCTTTCTCAGTCTTGTCCTGTAGCTGCGGACTGCCGTGAAAAAATCATAGAAGTCATTGACCATCTTCAAGGCTTCTTCGCCGGAGGCATAGGAGGGAGAACCCTCCCATGCCTGAAATTCCATTCCGCCTTTATAGTCCGATATGTAACACCGGCTTTCTCCGGAATGCAGCATATTCCACACATACCAACGCGCTGCAAAAGATTTTCCGGAGCCGCTCTTACCCGCAAGCAGCAATGAACTTGTCTTCATGCTTAGATTTATGCATATGGGAACCTTTATCCCATGCATGAAGTATTCCTCCCTGTGGTATCCCAGCATTAGAGCCAATCGTCCTCACCTCCGCTGTCTTTTTTCCCAGCGCCGTCTTTCTCCGGAATGGCCTCTTCTAATGCCGGAGGCGGTGCCTGCTGCCCGGCGTCCTCAATCGGAGGGTAAATCTGCAAGAGCCTGTTCCAGCCATACAGCGAATAGGTTACAGCGAAATAAAGTTTTGTCGGTGTCGCAGCAATGATTCTGATATAGGCCTGGACTTTCCGCTTCTCCGCCATGAATTTCTTTATGCGCAGCTCTATAATCCTGTTACGCTCTTCCGGCTCAGTCTCTTGATATTGATGAACAAGCCCGGCGGCGCTGGCTTCATACCAGACAGCAAACGGGCGCCTACAGTCAATATTTTCAAAGAAAATAGACTCGTATGGCTTTCCCTCTAACGCATTCGCCAGTTTATCGTTCTCCTCAATAGTCAGCAGAAGCTCCTGGGGTATTTGAAACTGGCGGTCTTCCGTCTCCTGGAAAAATCTTTTCAGATTCCTGATAAGCCATTGTACCAGCCAGACAGCCAGGCGGAAAAGGCATCCTGTCAAATGGAGCAGACTTTTCAGGAACCGCAGCATATAGGGGGCCGCCTTTTTCAGAAATTCCGGCAGCCTCATCAAGGTGTTGTGGATTTTTTTCGCAATCCATCTGGCGTCCTCCTGAATCGCCTTGATTCTGTCGGCACGCTTCGCCTTGCTTAAAAGCTCTTGCAAGTCAAAAGCCCAAATGGTTGCCGCCACCATTATGACTGGAATTACATAGAAAAAAATCACAATAATATCATTATTCATTTTTCCATTAGGAGGCTGTAGGAACCATTGCACCCTGTACTACAGCCGCCCTCCTCCTTTGATAAAATTTTTATTCCGCACAGGGTCAGCGGAAAAGCATTATTCAGTTTTTAGCTCTGCTCCACGAGCAGAACATCCTCAGCGGAAAAGCTGTCTTCAACGCTGATGGAGCTGCCATCCCTGCGGAGGTAGAGCTTGTCAATAGCGTTGACGAACTCGACCAGCACTTTTTCCCCGTTTTCCCGGAGTCCTGCCAATACCTCTGGCGGAAAAAGCGGTGTCATTTGTCCCGGTATCTTGACCATGATTTTGTCATAACTTAATGGGTCTACCACCTCATATTTTTGACCCGCAACATTATTTGTCGGTTTCCCATCCTTATATTCCTTGTATTCAGAGATAGATAACAAAATAAATGTCCCATCTTTGTACAAAGTCTTAAGGGGAATTCCTTTATTTATAAATTTGGTCATTTTTCATGACCTCTCTTTCTATAGTAGCGAAAGCATGGTATAATAAACTTGCTACAGTATTATGTAACCGTGCTTCATTTACGGGTTACATGGATAAGGGCTTCTCTTATGGGGGAGGCCTTATTCTATTATCCATGCACTTTGCTTTATGCTTCATCTGTAACCACCTCCTTCTGTATGAATTAACAGTTTGAGATTGATTTATGTCATCCATCTGTTTTCTCCTCGCCTTGCTTCTGCCATCATACTAACAGTAAACCGTTTTAGCAGCCCCATGTCTGATGTATGGAAAATGCTTCTGAATTCCGGAATTGATTTATGTCATCCATCTGTTTCCTCCTCGCCTTACTTCTGCCATCATACTAACAGTAAACCGTTTTAGCAGCCCCATGTCTGATGTATGGAAAATGCTCCTGATTTCCGGAATTGATTTATGTCATCCATCTGTTTTCTCCTCGCCTTGCTTCTGTCATCATACTAACAGTAAACCGTACATTTAGCAGCCCCATGTCTGATGTATGGAAAATGCTCCTGAATTCCGGAATTGATTTATGTCATCCACCTGTTTTCTCCTCGCCTTACTTCTGCCATCATACTAACAGTAAACCGTTTTAGCAGCCCCATGTCTGATGTATGGAAAATGCTTCTGAATTCCGGAATTGATTTATGTCATCCATCTGTTTCCTCCTCGCCTTACTTCTGCCATCATACTAACAGTAAACCGTTTTAGCAGCCCCATGTCTGATGTATGGAAAATGCTCCTGATTTCCGGAATTGATTTATGTCATCCATCTGTTTCCTCCTCGCCTTACTTCTGCCATCATACTAACAGTAAACCGTTTTAGCAGCCCCATGTCTGATGTATGGAAAATGCTTCTGATTTCCGGAATTGATTTATGTCATCCACCTGTTTTTTCCTCGCCTCGTTTCTGCCATCATACTAACAGTAAACCGTGCGATAAGCAGCCCCATGTTTGGTATATGGAAGCGTCTGCGATTTGTTGAATATGGAAATTTCAATTCTTGATACCGCGGTGTGGCTGAGAATTGAAAAACAGATTATTCAATCTGCATGTAATTGCATATTGCTTTATAGAATCATGAAGTGTATACTAATTAAAAAAAGAAAGGCGGTACTGCCATGCTTAGTGAAGATGAATATTATTGTGTTGGAGAAGAGACAGAAGTTAAAAACTATAAAAGAAAGCTTTGCTTTGATGCAGATGACGACAAAGAAATAGTAGGAAAGTACAATTTGCTGATACCGGAATATCAGAATATTGTTCGCGCTGTTTTATATGAACTTCCGGATGGCGATTTTTTTGGCTTCAATTTGAAGCGGTTTCTGGAGGGATATAAACATGCTGAACCAAAAGTTTCCCAGTATAAAATAAGTGGTGCAATAGATGGAGCCACACAAATAGAGGGCGTGGTTCAAACAGTGAAAGACATTGATAAACAAATTGATGCTGCAAAACAAAGGGGAAGTCTTAGAAATGGAGATGGTAGTTCGGCTATCGAACAATATATTAAATGTTTATGTGATTACTTCTTGATTCGGGATGACCTCTTAAAAAAAGGCATGGGGATGGTTTACGTCATAAAAGATAATTGGTACGAACGATTCATTAATGATATAAGGAACAGTCCATTTTCAAAACAGATGAACTCGAAACCTTGTCTTTCCTACAATACACTTCAATACATAAGGGAATACGAAAAATTTTTATACAGCATAAAAGAACTGAAAACAGATGAAAGCATTCTGGAAGAGAAATGGGCCGTCATGACATACAGCGGAGCATACCAGCTTCTCAAAAAAGAAAAAAACAGACGAAACGAGCAAAAGGCAATAGACCGTCTGATAGGTGAGTTGTATGTTCGTCAACTACTGGATGGAAAAATGCCAACCATAGAAAACCATATTTAAGTTTGTCTATTGCTGATTTAATTATCCATCACCAAAATTGAAACACACTCGCTTCGGCTCGCTCAATTTTGGAACGCCCATACATACCGGCAAGTGACGGAGGGATTGTTTGTATCACGGAAAATATGCGATACAAATAATCCCTCCTGTTTTTGCAAGCTGGGAGAACGTGCGGCCTTTCCATGGATGCATACACCATAAATTTGTAGCCGATTTATTTCAGGGATAGTTTGCACGCTCCGCGCAAGGGAATAAGTTACATCATATGCGATAGCCCGTCCACTGCCTGGAACCAAATGCACAGGTAAGGGGAATTGATAAGAAGTGCATTTATCAATCCCCCTATCCCCATGGTCTTCCACCAGCTTCCGCCGCATCAAGGGGCTTTCGCGGCATAAAAAGGGCGGCGCTTAAAGTGAAGCGCCAATTTATTCCACGTTCCCCTTGACACGCTGCTTTTCCGCCCATCTGTTATTATGGACACACGCTTCAATAGGCAAGTGCCATATTGATTGTGCTGCCGACATGCACGCCCCAGCCGGACTTTCCATAAGCAGGCATAAAGCCGCATCAAGGTTCAGGGGATTCCGGCTCCATATTATCAAGGGCGTATTCACATGCCTGGATGACAAAGGCGGAGAATGTGACATCATTGTCCTTGATTGCATCGTCTATCCTCTCTATCAGGGAAAGCGGAAAACGGATTGTCTTGTTCTCGCTCTCTTTTTTGTTGGGTCTAATCTGAAAAGCCATGTCCGATACCTCCTTTTATCAGCTTGATTGTATTGCATTCCGGACAAATAGTATGCAATGCATATTGCAATGCAAAAAGCATTATGATAGAATGCAAGTATGGAACAGGCAAAGTTCCTATTGACAAAAAATCCGGGGGGGGGGTACTCTATAGGTGGATAAATCCCTGAACGGATTTTCGGAGAAAGAATCTCAACGAGGAGGAGACGGACATGAAGAAGAAAATCGTGACGGCATTGCTAATCACAGCAATGACAGCCAGCGTTTTTGCTGGCTGCGGAAACAGGATGGAGGGGGACGGCAAGGTGCAGGCCATGGCGGATGCAGAAAGCAGCCAGGACGGGAATGTTGACAACCGGGAAAGCGGGGCAGATGGAACCGGGGCTATGGAATCCGAACAGGAGGAAACGGCGGAACCCACAGAAGAACCATCGGCAGAAGAAACACCGGAGCCCACAGCGGAGCCTGAAACCGGGGCGGAGGCACCCTCTGACGGGAATGCCGATGAAAGCGGCAGCGTGACGCAGACCGGGCAGTCCGGCAGCGCAGACCAGACGGACGAGGCAGACCAGACCGGGACAAACACAGGGGAAGAAACAGCAGATTCTCCCTATACCATCAACGAGATGTCAAGTACGATGTACGCCAAGTCCGCAGTGAATGTAAGAAACCAGCCGTCAACGGATGGAGAAAAGGTTGGACGATTGGCTTACGGTCAGGAAGTCACCGTGACGGGGCAGTGTGAAGAGACCGGGTGGTATCAGATTGAGCTGAACGGCGAGGCGGCATTCGTAAGCAACAGCTACATCGTAGCCGAGAAGCCCGCAACCACAACAACCAAAACAACACAGACTGCAAACAACACGGGAAGTCAGGGTTCAGGCTCCGGTCAGACAACCAACCAGGGTACAAACTCCGGAACAGCGGCTAAAACAGACGACACAGCGGTTGACGCTCAGAATGTAAGCGGCGAGTTCGTGGCTCTGCTGAACGCCGACAGACAGGCGATGGGTCTTTCAACCGTAACTGCCAACGGAACACTGGATTCCAACGCACTTACAAGTGCCAAGAATCTTGTATCCAACTACACGCATGATGTTGTTTTAAGGGATGGCGCAAATGTGGAGAATATCGCATTTGGTCAAACCACAGTCGCAGAAGTGTATGCCTCATGGAAAGAAAGCCCCGGGCACTGGGCGGCGATGACCGACCCGGGACTCCAGTACATCTCTGTAGCCAGGTGTGGAGACTATTGGGTGTATCTTGGGTATGCTCAGAGTGTATTAGAAAACTACACAGATGCAAACAGCAATGTTGACATTGATGCGGCAGTAGACGATGGTGTAATGGAGCATGTTGATACTACAGATAATGGTGTTAATGTTTATGGGGATACAAATGGAGAAGGTTGGCATGCTGCTACAGAAGAAGAAAAGAATAGCGATGATTGGAATTTCTAAGACAATTCAGCATTTAAGCAACCCCCAGTAAGGGTTGCTTTTTTTGCGAAGATACGCAGTATGCTATATTACACTGTTTTAAGTCGAGATGCAGCACACCACACCATAAAAGTATTTGCAACCCCAACCGGGTTGCTTTTTTAATGTTTTTGTATTCTGCAGAAACTTCAAATGAAAATTTCTTTCCCTTAGTAGTATTTTACTATATGTATATACTTTAGAAAGGGAGAGTAAATCGTATGAAATGGAAAAGAAAAGGAAAACAAGTTTTTGCGATGATGCTTGCCGTAGCGACTCTGTTAAGCGGTTGTGCGCCTAATGGTATCTATGCGGATGAAGAGCCGCTTTTGCTTTTAGACATTCTGTAGACACACGGTAGACAGTGTGCATTCCTCCTTGATTTTATTGGCTTTCCGGGATTGAAAAAGGTTCGAGTCCCGTCTATCGCTTTTTTTATTGCAGTGGAAGCTTATGAAATGCGTGCTTTTCAGACACTTTGTACCTGTGTACTCTCGGCAATCCATTTCCCGGAGATAATCTGTCTGCCGCTCCGGTATCCCTCATTCAAACATAACTGCCCTAATTTAGTATTTCCAACTTCCCCTCCGCCCAAAAAGTAAAGAGAGGATATTTTGATGCTGCCTTTATCCCTTTTAAGGGCTCCATGGCTTTCGGAACCAGTACGACAAAATGGTCTTGGCTTTTTCTGGTACAATATACACACCAAATAAATTATTTCACTTTACCCCGATCCCACGTCCTCACAGGCTGCGCTTTAGGAGTTGGACTGCGGAACAACAGTCTTCCAAGGGCTTTCGCGTTAAAGGGAAAGAGCGGCCAGAAGTAACTGAAACCGCCGAAGGTGGGCGTTGTGGCAATGGAGAAGAGCACCAAAATGAGGCTGGTGAGGAAGCCCGGCAGACCAAAGAAACCTGTTGCAATAAGCAGTAATATTCGGTAAAGACGGATGGCATCGCTGAATTCCGTATTTGTGATGGAAAGGGAGGATAGTAAAGTGATGGCTGCGTAAAACAGCACTTCCACGGAGGCCCAGTTTAGACTGACCGCAATATCGCCGATCAACAGGCCGCCCACGATGGACAGGGAACCGGAAAATTTGCCGGAGCTTAGAGAGGAGGAATATTTGAATAGGTCAAGCAGGAATTCCACCCCCGTCACATAAAAGAATAATCGCTCCGGCGTCAGGGCATTGTCGGTGAGGAGACCCCATTGCATTGAAAAGTCAGGGAAACAGGTGGTTGCCAACAAAAATAAAGGCATTAAAAACAAGCTGACCGGAATGCATAGAAAGCGGACCAGCCTAAGGTAAGTGCCCACGGAGGGACTTTTGTAATAATCTTCCGGGCTTTGGGTAAATTGGAATATAGTACAGGGCAATACCAGCACAAGGGGGGAATTGTCCACCAAAACCAAAATATGACCTTCCAAAAGATAGCTGCATGCCACATCAGGACGCTCCGTTACCAGCATGGCAGGTAACGGATGAAACCAATGCTTGTGCAGTATCAACTCTTCCAGACTCTTGGTACCCATTGTCAGACATGTGGCCTGTATAGAGTCAAGCGTGTGGGAAAGCTTATCCAGAAGATCCTGATTAACGGTGTCTTCCAGATAAGCCACAGCCACATCTGTTTTACTCTTGGTACCCACGGAATGCATGGCGAAGGAAAGGTGCGGAGAACGCACCCGGCGGCGGATTAAATTGGCGTTGAGCAAAAGCGTTTCCACGAATCCATCTCGGGCGCCTCTGGTAACCCGTTCCAGATCAGGTTCCACGATTCCCCTGGTGGGGTAGGTACGCACGTCTATGAGGATTGCCTTTGCAAATCCGTCAATAAACAGTACGGAGGGGCCGCTTAAGACGTTTCGGATAATTTGCTCCCAAGAATCGGTGAGAGAAGTCTGGGCGTATCCGATTTTGCTGTCCATAAATCGGACAATATCATCTACCCTGCCGTCTGCCACATACATGGGATTTTGTAAATCCGAAAAAATCTGCTGAAGGACTTCTGTCTTGCAAAAGCCGTTGACGCCCAGGAAATAAGCCTTTGTCCCGCCCAGGAAAAGGTGTCTTGTCATCAGATCAAAACTGGTTTTGATGGGCAGAAGGGATTCCAGGTATTTGATATTTTCTTCCAAAACCGGGGATAACTCCATAATGTTTACGCTCCGTATCTCTGAAATAGTTAACTGCACATTACCGCTCATGGACCCAGCCATACTATGGGGCATGAAAGCTTCCAAGTTATTGTGTGCTTTGTTTGTTTTCATGGAATAGAATAACTACAGGATTTCCCAAACCGTATTTTTTATGCAATTAGCTGTACCAGTCCAAGTCCAATCAGCAGCAGGCCGGAGAGCGGGTCTGCTGCGCATCCCACAAGCTGCAGCATGGGATTTCGGCCCAGGCGATTGCCTGTAAAAAGGAAGAGCACAGAACATATCAGAGTGCTGACAGCAGTTGGGAGCAGTGTCAGCCCACCAAGGCTGGCGCTCAGCCCTGCGCTGAGATTATTCAGTGAAAGCGTCAGACTCAAGGTCAAAACTTCCGTGATCTTTAATCCCGACGGGGACTTTACGGTAGGAGCGGAGGCAGTTTCAAGCTGCGCCGAGTTGCTTGGCGTTAGTTTACGGCTGCGAAAAAGCGAAATTGTCCATTTGATGATATAATAAAGCCCTAACAAGATCAAAATCAGACTGCCGGCGCAGTTTCGAAGCAGCTTGGGAAGGAAAGGCGTAAGGTAACGGCCTAAGCCGACGGAAAGGCAGGTGCCAAGGAGAGTCACCAGGCTTATGATCATGTTTTGCCAGAACCGGATGCGGACTTGGCGGATGCCATAACTGATTCCCACTAACAAAGCGTCAAGGCTGGCTGATATGCCAAACAGGAGAGAAGCAAATATCATAAGAATTCTCCTGTGATTTTTTTCTATTTACTATATTCTCATGGAGAATAAAGGGTGATATAATAGAAACGGACACTTATGCGCACAGGGGGTAAGCTTATGAGATTTGTATTTCCCGAAGGGAAGAGAAAAGCATTGACGTTCAGCTATGACGACGGGCAGAATTTTGACAGAAGGCTTGCCGAATTGTTGCGCAGCCATGGGATGAAGGGAACCTTTCACTTGAATTCGGGCAGGCTTGGACTTCGCCGGGGCGATGAGCTGTATATTGGTGGGGAAGAGCTTGAGGAAGTTTATGGGGGACATGAGATAGCGTGTCACGGGGTGGAGCACCGGAATCTGCCCACCATTACCAGACAACAGGTTGTTTTGGAAATCCAGGAGGACAGGAAAGCATTGGAAGGGCTGACCGGATCTCTGGTGCAGGGAATGTCCTATGCGTTTGGCAATTATAATCAGGAAATTATGGATATGGCCAGAGCTTTGGGAATTAAATATTCCCGTACCATTCAAGAGACAGGCAATTTTTTTCCGCCTGCGGATTTTATGGCTTGGCATCCTACCTGTCATCACAATAATCATCTTTTGGAGCTTGGGGACAGTTTTATTGATATCCCGGGATTCTATGAATTGCCGGTGATGTATGTGTGGGGACATAGCTTTGAATTCGGACGCACCGGGGATTGGAGCGTTATTGAGAGCTTTGTTGAGAAGATGGCTCACAGAGATGATATCTGGTATGCCACGAATATGGAAATTTATACTTATATACAGGCGGTACGCCAGCAGGAATTTTCCGCAGACGGTCAGATGATGTACAACCCTGGGGCTGTCAGCGTCTGGGTCAGCACACAGCAGGGCATTCGGGAAGTGAAACCGCTGCAGTTGCTTAGATAAATTCAAATATTAATTGAAATGGTGCAGGAAAGCAGAAGGCATGGCGAAGACTGCAGCGGATAACTAAAATATGGTTCAAGCATGTACAAGTGAATTGGTCGTGGTAAGCAGTTGCTATGGGAGATGCTAATATGACGGAAGAGATGAAGATTATCAGTGAAGAGGCATATGGAGCAGCTAAAGAGTTGTTGAAGGCTGCCGGACTGAATCAGGGAGAAATCCTGGTGGTGGGCTGCTCCACCAGCGAGGTGGCTGGAGCGGGTATCGGTACTTTTTCCAGCCCGGAGCTTGCGGAAGCAGTTTTCGGCGGCATTTACCAGGCTGTCCGGGAGGCGGGAGTTTATCTTGCCGCACAGTGCTGTGAACATTTGAATCGTGTGTTGATCCTGGAGAAGGAGGCTGCGCAGCGCTATGGATATGAGATTGTCAACGTAATACCAAAACCCAAGGCGGGAGGCTCCTTTGCAACCGCCGCCTATGAAGCCTTTGCCCAGCCTGCGGCAGTGGAGCACATCAAGGCACATGCAGGGATAGATATCGGAGATACGCTTATCGGAATGCATCTTAAGGATGTGGCCGTTCCGGTGCGGATTCACACCGGACAAATAGGAGACGCACATGTGGTCTGCGCCCGCACCAGGCCGAAATTTGTCGGCGGTGTAAGGGCGGAATATGACGAGAATGCCCTGTGAGCGGTTATTGCGGATAAAAGATGATAGCGTTGAAGAACCGGCAGCAAGAGGGGAGAAGCGTATTATTGACAATTTTTATAAATAACATATAAAAGAATACAGTTTCAAGAAGGGCAGAGAAAGGTAAGCGTTTCTTTGTCATATTTGCGGACTGTGAGAAGGAGAGGTATGGTATGAGTACTAATTATCGCATTCCCGTTCCGGCGGTGGCGTTTCAGCCCCCGATTCACGTATGCCGGTTTACGGACAAGCCTTTTTCTCTTGACGGAAATTTGGAGAAAGAATTTTGGAGAAATATTCCTTTTACCAGCGACTTTGTGGATATGGAAGGTCCCGGACGCCCCAGACCCAGATTTCGCACACGGGTTAAGCTGGCTTGGGATAAGGAAAATCTGTATGTAGGGGCGCTGCTTGAGGGGGATGAGATCTGGGCGGAGCAGACTGTTCAGGACGCAGTGATCGCCGAGGATAATTATTTTGGATTTTATATTGATCCTGACGCCGATACCCAGGCTTATTTTGCGTATGGAACAAATGCATTGCATGCGGATTGGAAACAGTTGTTGAATAAGACCTGTCGGGATAAGGGAGAACCTGTAAAAGAGGCTGAATTTTCTCAGGTTCGTTCCGCAGTATTCATTGACGGTAAGCTGAATCAGCCGGGATCCAATAATCATTCCTGGTCTGTGGAGGTGGTGATCCCCTTTGGGGCGCTGCAGGATTGCGGCGTGAAAAACAATCCGCCGCTTCCCGGGGAATATTACCGGATTAATTGTATTAGATCACATTGGAAGGTGGACATTGCAGGAGGCGGATTTAAGAGGCGCCAAGACAGGAATACCGGAACACTTTTGCCGGCAGATCGTTGGGTATGGGCGCCCACCGGAGTAGATGATATTCATTACCCGGAACTTTGGGCATTCCTTTTCTTTTCCGACGTACCCAAGAGTGCAAGAGATTTCAGCATTCCGGAGGATGAACTGCGCAAGTGGGAGCTGCGGAAGCTCTATTATGCAGAGCATGCCTATTTTGATGGGAATAAAAGCTATACGGACAATCTTGACACACTGAAAGGAATTCTGGCAGAAATCAGCCCCTGTCCGGCTAATAAGATGCTGCGTGATCTTTCCTATCAGCTGAAAGCTGATAGTCAGGACTTTGAGATTTCGTGTCCCGCCGGAGATGGAAAAGGAACGCTTACCGTTTATGGGGACGGGAAGACAATATATGTGGCAAATGCCGAGTGAGAGTGATTTTTTAGAAGAAAGAGCTGCCGCAGGAAAGCAATATTTTTTGCTTTGCTGCCACAGCTCTTTTTTTGCATAGCAGTTTCAACATGCCATGAAACTGATACATTGCATTGTTGGATTTTGCCATTTATCCTTTGCCTTGTGCGGCGGCCTCTTCAATCAGGCGCATTATGGTTTTGATTGAGTCCATCTGTCCGCTGTTGCTCATGGCGTTGCGGAAGGTCTGCCTGGTGAAATAGAGTTCGTGTACTTTGTCAACCAGCATATCGGTGGTCAGATCATCTTCGTTGATCACAATGGAGAAGCCTTGGGACTCAAAAGATCTGGCATTGAGCAGTTGATCGCCCCGGCTGCTGGATGCGGGCAGTGGTATCAGAATATTAGGCTTTTTCAGGGCCAGCAATTCGCAGATGGCATTTGCACCCGCACGAGAAATCACCACGTCCGCCATGGCAAATAAATCTTTTAATTCTGCCTTTACATATTCAAATTGTTGATAACCCGGCGTATTAAGCAGTAGATTGTCTACTTTATCCTTTCCGCACAGGTGAACGACCTGAAAGTCTGCCAGCAGTGTTGGCAGTGCGTCCCGAACCGCCTTATTGACATTGGCGGCGCCCAGGCTTCCGCCGATCACCATGATAACAGGAGTGTTGGCGCTGAAACCGCACATATTGAGGCCTGCCAGCCTGTTGCCGCGGGTCAGCTCGGATCGAATGGGCGAACCTGTGAGTACGGCTTTATTTTCCGGCAGCAGCTTTAACGTCTCTGGAAAATTACAGCATACCCTTTCTGCCACGGGAATGCAGATTTTGTTGGCAAGTCCCGGCGTCATGTCCGATTCATGGATAATGCAGGGGATATGCAGTGACGCGGCAGCCCGTATTACAGGAACGGAGACAAAGCCTCCCTTGGAAAAAACCACATCCGGTCGGTAGCTTTTCAAAAACTTTTTTGCTTCGGAATAACCTTTTATCACTCGAAAGGGATCCGTCAGATTTTTCAAATCAAGATATCGACGGAATTTGCCTGTGGAAATGCCCACATAGGGAATGTCAAAATCACCGATCAGCTTTTTCTCAATACCGTCATAGGAACCCATATAAGTTATTTCGTAGCCCGCGTTCTCCAGAGATGGAAAAAGCGCGATATTTGGGGTGACATGTCCGGCGGATCCCCCGCCTGTCAAAACGATTTTTTTCATGGTTAATCCCCCTTGCCTGTTCTAAAGGCAATGTCTGCCCTGAAGGCAGCGTCCGTTTTGAGAGCATTTCCTGTTTCAAGGGTAACGATGCCTCCATAGGCAATGCTCCCTAAGCGGACACTTAAAATTTCTCGAATCAAAGCATCTGCTCAAGGGCCAGAGCCAGCTGGTCGGGGCAGGAAGTGGACTTTGCGCCGCAACGGATGCCTTTGAGCTTTGAGATGGCTTCCTGGGGGGGCATTCCCTTTACCAGCGCGCTGACACCCTGCAGGTTGCCGTGGCAGCCGCCGGGAAACTGTACGGAG
>CAJTPN010000010.1 GCA_910578185.1 uncultured Acetatifactor sp. | reverse complement strand
TCTTTCCGCTGCTTCCATCTGCTTTCTTCCTCCGTTCTTCGTTTTCACTTTGTTAGCCATACACAGAAACGCTAAATTTTCTTTATTCTACTCCCCCCCATTCTGTCAATACCATTCTGCCATTTTCCACCACAAGCGTATGAATGCGTCCTTCTATAAACTGCGCCGCCGCTGCAAGCACAAAATTGCATTTGTAGTGCATATGCCACAGTCAGCAAGTCGTAATTCTGACAGGACACGGAATGGTTACGCCGCCTCACTTTCAACCTGCAGTCTTCCAATCTGCTCCCATCCCCCAATATACCAAAAATACAAAGAATCTGATCTCATCCCATGGTCTTCCCTTCCGGGTTATAGACAGACTCGCGGAAGTGCCGAAATACAAATGTTGTCGCTCCCACAACTTGACGGAACAAATAACATTGGTATATAATTTTGTATATAATAGATTTTAACACACGGCCCTTACGCCGCCCCCTGCAACGTGGTTCTTTGGACAGGAACGCCTTGCAAAAGCCGTTCTCCCCCCGGTAATCCCGAAGTTTCCTGCCAGACGGCGGGGCGCACAAGTATCTACCGGATCAAAAACACACAAAAAGGTACAAAACAAAAATGGACGAATATCAGATAAAAGCATACGCAAAAATCAATTTGGGCCTTGACGTGATTGGCCGTCTGCCAAACGGATATCACCAGGTAAAGATGATCATGCAAAGCATCGGCCTGTGGGATAGGCTGACATTTCAAAAAGCAGAAAACGACATCATTGTCACAACTGATTCGGATCTGCTTCCCACCGACGAAAACAACCTGATCTACAAAGCGGCAAAGTTGATGAAAGATAAATACGGCCTTCCGTCAGGAATACGGATTCAATTGGAAAAGCATATTCCAATTGCAGCAGGGCTGGCCGGCGGCAGTACGGATGCCGCCGCCACTATGAAGGGGATAAACCGCCTGTTTCACCTGAATGTTTCACTGGCACAACTGATGGAAGACGGCCTCTCCATTGGTGCGGACGTCCCCTATTGTCTGCTGGGAGGCACTGCGCTCGCCGAAGGGATCGGCGAGAAGCTGACACCGCTTCCGCCCGCGCCTGACTGTTACGTTCTGGTGGCCAAGCCGGACATTATGGTTTCCACCAAATACGTTTATGAACATCTGGACACGGTCGCCGGGGTAAGTCTATCGGCGCCAAATCCTGCCAACCGGCGATCTCCCGTCTCTGACACGTTGTTTCACCCTGACATTGACGGTATGACGGAAGCCATCCGTGAGGGCTCTCTTTCCGGAATCCTTTGCCGAATGGGAAATGTGTTGGAATCCGTGACTATTCCCGCTTATCCTGTGGTCAGCGCCATCAAAAACAGAATGTTAGAGCTGGGCGCGGCCGGAAGTCTGATGAGCGGCAGCGGCCCCACCGTATTCGGCATTTTCCCAATAGAAGAACAAAAACGGGCCAATGCCGCCCTGGAACAGCTTAGGCTGGACGGACTGGCAAAACAAATATTCCTTGTTACCCTGCAGACTTCGGCATAAACCGCACGGAGGGTTAATATGCAAAATTCGATGCAAACAAATATGGATGACTTTCTGCCCCTGCGGGATGTGGCGTTCAATACGCTGCGACAGGCTATCCTGACCGGAGAACTGAAGCCAGGAGAACGCCTCATGGAAATCCGTCTGGCAGACAAACTGGGCGTAAGCCGTACTCCGGTCAGGGAGGCAATTCACAAACTTGCCCTGGAAGGGCTTGTCACCATGGTTCCCAGGCATGGCGCGGAAGTCGCACAGATTACAGAGAAGAGCATGAACGATGTGCTGGAAGTCAGGCGCGCCCTGGACGCACTCTGTGCGGAGCTGGCCTGCGACCGGATTACCGAGGACGAACTGACAGCACTGAAGCTGGCCTGCGACCATTTTGAACAGTGTGTGGCTGTAAAAGATACCCGCAAAATAGCCCAGGCGGATGTGGCGCTTCATGATATCATCGCGCAGGCCACCGGCAACCAGCGCCTGATACAGTTAATCCATAACCTGTCCGAGCAAATGTACCGGTATCGTTTTGAGTATATTAAGGACAGCAGCCAGCATGAAGGGCTGGTAAATGAGCATAGAATAATTTATCAGAGTATCGTAGGCAAAGATAAGGAAACAGCCGCCGCTGCGGCCAGGACCCATATTGACAATCAAAAGAAAGCCATTATTCGCAAAATCCGCCTGGATCAGGGATGTCCGTCGGAAGCCAATTCCCCGCGGCAGACTGACAACGGCTAACGGTCAGCCAGCAATAATGAATGTGCAAATGCCATGCCATTTAGTATAACCCCCTGAAATCAGGGCAATAATCTCTTAAGAACCGGGTGAAACCGCTCCGCTTGCGGACGCCGTCCCAGAGAACCATATGTGCTCCCAAACGGACTGATCTGACCATATCCCGATTCGGAAAGAGGTTATTATCATGAAGAAAAAATGGATCGGACTTCGTATTCTATTCAGCCTGTGCGCGGCAATCGGATGGTGGGGTCTGCTTTACCCGGAGCTGACATTGACGCCGGATACTGTGGCTGTTCATACGGAAGACTGCGAAACGGTATCAAGTGCCGCTCCCCCCGAACTGCCCCAGGGAAGCAGCCTGTACCTGGAACTTCTGGGTGCTGGACGCGACAAGATTACATTCCGCAGCAAACTGCTTACGGACTTAAGTAACTTTTGGGAGAATATAAATGACAGGAACGGAAAGAAATGAATATCAGCCAAAGAAGGACGCTCCCATCGGCGTATTTGATTCCGGTGTGGGCGGCCTCACTGTGGTACGTGAGATCATAAGGCAGATCCCCAATGAAAAGATCGTTTATTTTGGAGATACCGCCCGGGTTCCCTATGGAAGCAAGTCCCAGGAAACCGTCACCCGTTTTTCGGAACAGATCGTGCGTTTCCTGAAGACCTTTCAGGTAAAGACCATCGTGGTGGCGTGTAACACCGCCAGCGCATACGCCTTGGACACCCTGGAAAAGGATTCACACATTCCCATGATCGGCGTGGTGAAGCCAGGCGCCAGGATGGCGGCGGAAGTGACCAAAAACGGACGTATCGGCGTAATCGCAACGGAGGCCACCATCGGCAGCCAAATTTACGCCAATTACATACAAGCTCTGAACAAAAATGTGGCTATCTACGGCAAAGCCTGCCCACTGTTCGTACCTCTGGTAGAAGAGGGCCTGTTGGAGGATCCCGTGACGGACGAAATTGCCGGAAGATATTTGTCAGAACTGATCGACATCGACATTGACACGCTGATCTTAGGCTGCACTCATTATCCCTTGATCCGCTCCACTCTGGGAAGAGTCATGGGGAAAGGAGTCACATTGGTGAATCCAGCATATGAAACTGCCCGGGAATTAAAAAGCCTGCTGACAGAGCAAAACCTGCTCCACGAAGAACCCCCGGGGCTTGGAAGCAATCGCTACCAGTTTTACGTCAGCGATAAGGCCGAAAAGTTTGTGCGCTTTGCAAACTCAATCATCAAATACGGCATTCTTTCCGCCAAGACCGTCAATATAGAGGAATACTGACATGGCCAAAAGAGTACGTCTTTCCCTGACCGGACGCCAACGCGGCGAAGACGGCCGGGATACAATTACGCAAATACATACCGAGGCTGACTTTTTTGAAAAAGATAATGGGATATTCCTTTTTTATTCGGAAACGACTGAATCGGCAGGAGGCAATGCCAAATGTCGGCTAAAACTTAAAAGCGGTCTGCTGGAGCTGACAAAAAGCGGTGAAACCAACACCCGCATGGTGTTTGAGACGGGAAAAGAATATTTAACCGACTACGCCACCCCCTACGGAACGCTGCGGCTCGGAATCCTCACCCATTCCATGAATATAACGCCCGGGGACTGCGGTATTGAAATTCAGGTGACATACACCCTGAGTTGGGATGCACGGCCTTTTTCCGAATGCGATATGAAAATTACCATTAATTTCTATTAAAGGCCTAAATTTTATGACCAAACTTGCCGAAATACTTATAAAATCATGGATGATGTGTCCCAAAGCATACTATGACAGCTGTGTCATTTCAAGCAAATCAACACCCCTGAAAGGGCAATGCGTCCAAATAAGGGCAATCATATTGTTTTTCAAGATATACGCCTGGACATAGTATATGGTTTTGTGCCGAACAAACCCCCAGGTTTCCTTTACAGCCCACAGGCTCATTATCGGCAGAAACCAATGCAAAGGGACAAACAGGACGGTAAACCGTCAGAAGAGGAGGATTACTATGAGTGTAAATGGAATTACATCACCCCAGGCAACGGCAGCCTACACCTATTCCGCTACGGAAAACGTAAAAGCCGATACCAACGCTGCTGAGACGAAGAAGCCCGAAAGTTCTTCCACCACAGAAACCGACAAAGGTGCCGTATATGAACCTTCCAAGGAAACCACGACTTCCACAAAGAAGACTTATACCCCAAATACCGATTTGATCAAAAAGATGCAGGCGGATGTGGACGCGCGTACCGCACAGCTGCGCAGCCTGGTGGAAAAATTGATGACCGGGCAGGCAACTGCTCATGGCAAGGCAAACGATATCTGGTCCTTCCTGAGAGAAGGCAACTTTACAGTGGATCCTGCCACCAAAATGCAGGCCCAGGCCGACATCGCAGAAGACGGATATTGGGGCGTAAAGCAGACTTCGGACAGAATTATTGATTTCGCCAACGCATTGACCGGCGGAGATCCTGACAAAATCGAAGATATGCGCGCTGCTTTTGAAAAAGGCTACAAGCAGGCGGAGAAGACTTGGGGCGATTCCCTTCCTGATATCTCCAAGCGCACATACGATGCTGTTATGGAGAAATTCGACAAATTGGCAGAAGAAGCAAATAAAGCAGTAGATCCCGGCGCTGAATAACATTAAACTTTTCAGACAAGACTCAAAATCCCTGCGGCAGGCTGCAGGATATCAAGTTAAACAAGGCTCATGTCACAAAAATGTGACATGAGCCTTTCACTTGCATCAATTTCCCCGGTTACAGCAACTCAGTTGAGGACACTTTTTTCCCTTTAATTTCCCTTCACAATCAGAAGCTTTTGCCCCACCTTCAGTTCATCCCCCTCAAGGGAGTTCAGCTCTCTGATGGAATCCACAGGAACATAATATTTTTTCCCGATATTCCACAGGTTATCCCCCTCTTTAACCATATAGATCACCATACCGGGAAGGCTGCTCATCTTGCTGCCGTCCAAATCGGATACGTTTACCTGGCTAATGAGGTCTACAGGCACACTCTTAAATACCACTGTGGAAAAATTAAGGATTGCCTTCACATCCATCTCTTCGCCGTCCAACATGGTCACCTGCAGCTGCTCTACCTCAGCATGCACCTTTCCCATATCTTCGGGCGCAATATCTGGCACCTCCAAAGTATACTGATATGGAATTTGTGCCTGAGCACAACCATAGGGCGAATCATCCTCACCCATAATATACATGATCTTTACCTGCACGCTTCCCTGTAACAGAATGCCGTTTTCCACCGTACTCTGCTGTTCCAGCGCCACACATCCTTCGCTGTGCAAAAGTTGAAGCACCGTCCCTCCTGCAACCCGGACATGATCCGTTACTTTGGTCTTGCCTGTGACCTTGGAAAGCAATCTGCGCAGATCCGCCTTATGGGTCACTGCGCTGATCTCCTTGGACACCCCGTAAATGTCGGAGATGATCTCCAGCCTTTCCTCCTCATAGACACGAATGATGATATCCAACACCAGTTCCAGGCCGATATTGCGCTCTTCTCCATCAAAATCAGGCCGAATGGAAAGCTCCTGCTGCCCCAAATGATAACGAATATCCGGCAGCATCCCTTCCCGGCACCCATGGCATTCCAGCACGCCGCTGAAGGGAATTGCCGTCTCAAAGCAACGGCAGGAATGATCCTCCCCTTCCCCCTCATATAAAACAAACAGGTGAATATCGCCGGAAATGGTGATTTTCTCCTCCATCACTTTAAATTCCACATCGCCCAGAGAAAGATTGCTCCATAATATCTGAAATACATTGGGGTAATTGGAAGGCAGGGTCACTTCCTCTCTTAATCGAAAGATGTCGTTCTTGCAAATTGCTATCTGCGCCAGATCTAGCGGCATCCGACGATATTCCACCATCTCGTCCCCATGTATGGCCACAGGAGCCTCTTCATCGTAAAGCTCTTCCACTCTCGCCGTCATGGTGACCAGCGATTGAATATTCAGCTTCCGTGAGTTGATCATACTCACAGTCAGATCCTCCACCTCCCCGTCCACAGTCACCGGATCCGATGGCACTACCCCCTGCAGGTTGATCTTTTCCTCAAAAGGAAGCTTTCCGTCCAGCACAACCAAGTTGCTGCCCTCTTCCGTAGTATGATAAAGCACTACAAAATTAAGCCTCCCGCGGACTGTCACGGAATCGATGGCAGGTTTGATCTCATCAATAATAAGTTCTCCCTTTTCCAAATTTAACGCGCTTACATCCGGCTTGCTTTCCGGAATATTCACATCATCTTCCAATGTAAACTGGGTGACCGCCTGTACCCGGATGCGGTCCATATGTATATTTCTCTTTAAAAGTTCCACGCAAATACCTCCATATTTATACTGGTATAAATATATATGAAGTCTTTGGACCGATTATACACAGGTGAGGCAAAATAATGCGGAATACATTCCATCTGCATGTACCGTTTACTCCGGTTCCCCAAATTCTTTCTCGCACATTGTAAATTTCCATAATTGCCAGCATAATCAAATACCCCGCAGCAAGCTGACGGGGTATCAAGCTTGATTCCCAGCAAACTGCGGGGTATTTGGCCCTCGCGGCATTCGCAAAATACTCGCGCAAGCGCGGCACTTGGCTCATTGCCAGCGAGAATAAACGCACACAGCAATATCGTTCTTACAGCGATATTGCTGTGTGCGTTTATGAGGATTCTTATTCATTACCTATTCCTCTACCGCCCCAATTAAATCCGTTATATTTTCCACATGATACTTCTTCATATAGTCTTCGATTCCCTTCACTACTTCCATAGTAGTGTACGGATTCACAAAGTTCATTGCCCCGATGCTTACGGCAGCGGCTCCTGCAAGTATAAATTCTATTGCATCCTCCGCTGTGGCAATCCCGCCCATACCAATAATCGGAATCTTCACCGCATGGGCCGCCTGATAGACCATCCGAACCGCTACCGGCTTGATAGCAGGCCCGCTCATTCCGCCGGTCTTATTGGCAAGCACAAACCTTCTCTTATTCACGTCTATTTTCATACCGGTGAGCGTATTGATCAAAGAGAGCGCATCCGCGCCGGCCGCTTCTGCCGCCCTGGCCATCTCCCCGATATCGGTCACATTGGGACTCAGCTTCATGATCACAGGCTGTTTTGCATGCTTTTTGATCTCATGGGTAATGTTATACAGTGCATCCGCTTTCTGACCAAACGCAATGGCTCCCTCCTTGACATTAGGGCAGGACACATTGATTTCCAACATTGCAACAGCCGGTTCTTCCCCCAGCCGTTCCACCGTTTCCACATACTCCTCCACCGTTTTGCCGCAGACATTGACTATTATTTTGGTATCAAATTGCTTCAAAAAAGGAACGTCCCGCTCCAAAAGAACCTCCACACCCGGATTCTGCAACCCGATTGCGTTCAGCATTCCTCCATAGACCTCTGCCACCCTGGGCGTAGGATTTCCCTCCCAGGGAACATTTGCCACTCCCTTGGTGACCACCGCACCCAATCGATTCAAATCCACAAATTCCGAATATTCCATGCCGGATCCAAATGTTCCGGATGCCGTCATAACAGGATTTTTCAGCGTCACACCGGCCAAAGTCACTTGTGTATTCATCTATTATCTCCTATTTAAAGTCCCGTTTCTACTCTGCAGCGCCCACAAGCGCCTCAAACCATTACATTCCCGGCTCTATATATTGACTTCCCCCGCCTCAAATACAGGGCCATCCGTACAAATTCTGGCATTGTGTACATTGGAGTGGGAATCGGTTTCTTTCGTCCTGGCCACGCAGCCCAGGCAGGCGCCCACACCGCAGGCCATGCGCTCCTCCAGGGAAATATATGCCTCCATCCGGTTCTTCTCCGCATAATTTTTAATGGCGCGCAGCATAGGCATGGGACCGCAGGCAAATATCACATCCCCTTCCAATCCTTCCGCCAAAATTGCATCCATCACGTTGCCCTTGGTGCCAGCGCTTCCATCCTCTGTTGCAACCGTGACCCTGCCGTATTTTTCCAAATCAGACTTTAGAAACAGTTCTGAGTCTCGATAGCCCAATATGATCTGTTTCTCCCCATCCAGCTGCTTTGCCAGTTCCAACATGGGCGGTATGCCAATTCCGCCTCCCATGAGAAATACTCTTTTGCCCTTTCCTTTCTCCACAGGAAAGCCGTTGCCCAGCATTCCCATTATCTCAATGGAATCTCCCTGACCATAGCCGCAAAATTCCCTGGTTCCTGCGCCCACCACGCGATATACAATACGCAGGGCAGTTCCATTTGCATTTACTTCACAGACACTGATGGGCCGTGGAAGCAAAGTACTCCTGTCTTTGGGATAAATACACAGAAACTGTCCGGGCCTGGCCTCCGCTGCCATTTTGGTTTCTATCCACATATCATAAATATCCGCAGCAATTTTCTGTTGAGATACTACAAATGCCGTATGCTTCTCTTTCATGGTGTCAGTCCTTTCTATCATTAGATACGATGGCTCCACCCACCGCCCTGCAGAGTTTTCCCGTCCTATGACTCCTGATGCAGTTCTTCCGCCTCAGTCAGTATTATTGCCTGTTTTTCACTCAATAATTCCAACAGCGGAGTACTTGTGCGTTTCCCCGCAAAATAACGCCTTGCAGTCTGAATGGCTTTGTTGAGATCCTGGTTTTCTCCCAAAATTTCATATGCCATTCTGAAAATACTTCGATCATAATATGTAGGGCGTTTTTCATCCAGTTCCACTTCATATAAATACATCTGTACCGCTTTTTCTGAACCCTCACCCAAGCTGCGAAAGATCTGTCTTGCATCCTCCGGAGCATCATAATAAACATTGCATCCAAGTCGGCTGACGCTATTGGGAAATTCTCTGCGGCGAACATACTCAAATACAGCTTCCGCAGCCCATTTTGCATAATCCGCCTCCTCCTCATTCAAACCGCTGTGCCGGAAAACGGAATACAGATACTTGCCCTGAAGTATCATGGAATAAAAACAATCCTCACTTCTTTCCAGTGCTCGTATAAAAGGATCCACACGAGAAAGATATTTGTTTTCATCAGGGCACAGCCCATCCCCCGTCTCCAGTTTCCTGCTCATATAAAAGACTTTCATATTGATTCCTCCTATTTTAAGTTCCGTGACTTTTTTATTTTTTTCCCGCCTGCGGCAGCTTGTTCCGTCAGGCGCCTTAACACATTGTTCACTACAGCGCCTTCAGATGGAAGTAAATTTTTCTGCATATGCCTGGGCTCGGCTGTTCTCTTTTTCACCTTTCCCTGCCCCATCGCCGCCTGGAATATTATACCACTCATTGCCTATAAATTCAACCTGTCCCCAATAGGCCTTTTGATACAAATAACTTATCTTGCAGCAGACGAGGAAACTCACACGTCCGTCACTGATCTTCCCAGACAATCTTTCCCGAGGCAATGGTTTTTACCACCTTACCCTTTAATCGCCAGCCTGTAAACGGTGTATTGAAGGCCCTGGAAACATAATTCTCCGGAATCACCTCTGCCCCAGTATCAATCAGCACAATATCCGCAGGACCGTTTTCCGCCAGATAACCAGCATTCAGATGGTAAAGATTTGCCGGATTGGTACACATCAATCGAAGCAGCTGCCCCATGGTCAGATATCCTCCGCCCACCAGTTCCGTGATGGCCAACGGCAATGCCGTCTCCAACCCAATGATTCCGCTGGGGGCCTCCGTCACAGGCTTTGCCTTTTCCTCCCCGGTATGCGGCGCATGGTCGGTGGCTATCATATCAATGGTGCCGTCCACCAGACCATGAATAATTGCCAGACGATCCTCCTCCTCCCGCAGCGGAGGATTCATCTTGGCCAAAGTGCCATATTCCATCACGGCTTCCTCCGTCAAAGTAAAGTGGTGCGGCGTCGCCTCCGCATGAATATTGCTTCCCTTTTTCCTGGCCTGCCGCACCAGCTCCACCGCTTCCTTGGTACTGATATGCTGTATATTAATACTTGCGCCCGTCTTAAGCGCCAGCTCCAAATCCCTCTTCACCAGACCGATTTCAGCCTCTCTGGGAGAACCGCCAATCCCGAAAAACGCGCTTGCCCTTCCCCTGTTGATACCGTTATTTGTTATCAACTGCGGATCCTCCTCGTGAAAGCTCAAAGGCATGTCCAATCCCACAGCCCTCTCCATAGCTTCGGATACCAGCTTCTCATCCATCAAAGGAATGCCGTCATCGGTAAAGCCCACTGCGCCAGCCCCTGCCAGCTCCTCCATGGCCACCAATTCCCTGCCCTGCATTCCCACGGTCACATTTGCGCAGGAATACACATGAATCCCTGTCTCCCTCCCCTTTCGTATCACATACTCCAGGGTATCTACATTATCTATATTAGGCTTTGTATTCGCCATCATTACCACAGAGGTAAATCCTCCCTTTGCGGCGGCCCCGGCTCCTGTGACAATATCTTCTTTCTCCGGAAATCCGGGATCCCTGAAATGAACATGCACGTCCACCAACCCAGGCGCAACCAAAAGTCCCTCCGCATCGATCACACTGCCCGCCTCCTCCACTCCGGGAAGATTCCTGCCAATTCGTATGATCTTGTCCCCTTCCGTCAAGATATCAAATTTGCCTTCTCTTCCGGACTTAGGATCAATCATATAGCCATTCTTTATCAGTAACATCATTTTCTCCTCCCATTTCCCAAAGGGCATCCCTCCAAGAATGTATGTTCTTTTGGTTTATTATAGCATTTTGTTTAAAATTTTCAATATCTTTTCCTGACAAAAAACCTTACTGCCTTTCCGATACGCCGAATAATGCAGTAAGGTTTCTCCATAAACACCCTTTTTATTCAAAGGTAACTGTCTGCTCTAAAAATTCTGTCTTGATCACAATATAGGGATAAGACGGAGTCTTGTTGCTTTTCTCAGAAGGATCCGGTCCCAGAAGGCTGGTGCTGACAACAATATTTGCGTCCGTCAGATACAGCTCATTTACCGCAATGCTGTAGCCCCCTGTCTGCTGCTCCCCA
This sequence comes from uncultured Acetatifactor sp., assembly GCA_910578185.1. Lineage (GTDB taxonomy): Bacteria > Bacillota > Clostridia > Lachnospirales > Lachnospiraceae > Acetatifactor. The sequence goes on along the minus strand of CAJTPN010000010.1, from coordinate 126,231 downwards.
TAACCGATACATATGTACAGATTGGCATTATCAGTGTATGTGATCTGAAACGGCTGTTTTTTCTTCTCCTCAATAATGCCCTTAAGCTGCTCCGGAATCATTTCGTCACTTAAGACCGTAAACTCCAAATCCCGCAGTTTGATTTTTTCTTCGCTCAGCAGGGTACAGCCGCTGGCAGCCAGCACACAGAAAAGCAATATCCCACATACGCCAAGCCTGGCGGTTATCCGTAACTTTTTCAATGGTAACCCTCTCTTATGATATTCTGTTTATTTTATTCTATGTACAGCTTCCGTTTTCTATGCTAAAATATGTTAGGATAACCTTTTATTTTCCAGAATAATCGAAAAGGATGTGGGAACCATGATTCGTCTGATTTTAGCGGTAACTTTTTTATTTTCCTTTTTAATCCTCGGCATTCCCGTGATGCTGACGGAATGGGTGATCGGAAAGTTCAATCCGGCTTTGAAGGCCCGCAGTTCCAAGGCCATTGTAAGCTGGGGATTTCGCTGCGTCACCTTCTTTGCGGGAACAAACGTCATCGTAAAGGGACTTGAAAATATCCCCTCTGACAGCGCCGTCCTATATGTGGGCAACCACCGAAGTTATTTTGATATCGTGCTCACCTGCACCGTATTCCCGGGCGTCACCGGCTATGTGGCAAAAGCGGAAATGCGCAAGTGGCCTCTGCTCAGCACCTGGATGAAAAACATCCACTGTCTGTTTTTGGACCGGGAGAATATCAAAGAAGGTTTGAAGACCATCCTGAAGGGTGTGGAAGAAGTAAAGTCAGGCATATCCATCTGTATTTTTCCGGAGGGCACCCGCAACAAAGTAAACGATACTTTCCTGCCCTTCCATGAAGGCAGCTTTAAGATTGCGGAAAGAGGCGGCGTTCCCGTCGTTCCCATGACCATCGTCAACTCCGCAGGCGTTTTTGAAGATCATCTGCCAAAAATAAAAAAAACCACTGTTATCATTGATTTCGCAGCGCCGATAAACTTGAAAGAATTGGATAAGGAACACAAAAAAAACCTGGGCGCCTATGTGAGCAAAATAATCTCAGAACGTTATTTTGAGTTAAAGAAAGAATATGATATCACCTGACATCAGACGTTTATCTTTCAATTATTGACTGCCAAGTTCCCCCTTGCGGGAAGCATCAAAGCGAGGTACTGCATGAAACGCTTATTCAAAGAAAAAACTTTCTGCTACCTGTTTCATATCTTCGGAATTGCCATGTTCGCCATACTCTTTTATTACTGTCTGGGCGGCACCGGCATAAACAGTACAGAATTGGCGGATGAACATATTTATTTTAAATCGGATTCCCTCCTGTCAAACGCCGCCTTAATCTGCCTTGCCCTCCTGGCCCTTTGTTTTGTGGGCAGACTGTCAGATAAGCTCAAGTCAAAAAAAGCCCGCAACACGGTGCTTTTAGTAATTTGTATTTTAACCGCCGCCGTCAGCTTTTACTGGGTCTTTGGCAGCAAATCCGCCCCTCAGGCGGATCAGATGTTTTTATGCCAATATGCGGATGAATTTAACAGGGGAGACTTCCATGAATTATCTAAGGGCGGCTACATGGCCAGATACCCTCAGCAGCTTGGTATGGTCACTCTGCTTCGACTGCTCTTTGCTGTTTTTGGTGAAGGCTTTTATCCGGCCTTCCAATACCTTGTGGCGGCCATGGTGCCGCTTTTGGTATTGTCAGGATGCCAGATTGTACGGCTTTTATCGGAGGAAAGTACGAGAGCGGAAATCTTTTATTACCTGTTCGTATTATTTTGCTTTCCCATGTATGCCTATACCACCTTTGTATACGGTGATCTCATCTCGACTATCCTGGGATTTTTTGGGGTCTGGATGTATTTATCCTGCCTGAAAAAATTTTCCCCAATCCGTCTTTTTCTGTTTGGGCTCTCCATAGGCTTTGCCGTGGAGCTTCGGAAAAATATGCTGATCCTGGTAATTGCACTGGCTATCGTGACGCTGATAAAGCTCCTTTTTGATCGCCGCCTGAAAACCCTCTCTTTGCTTGCGGCACTGATCACAGGCTGCAGCATCCTGCATCTGGCAGTATTGGGTCTTTACCATAACGCTGCCGGAGAAGGTGAACCGGGAGTGAACGCTCCTGCCATCCCGGCACTGCTTTTTATTGTCATGGGGCTTAATGACGACAATGGCTTTACCGGCTGGCACAACGGCTATGAATACCTTACCTTTGATGAACTTGACGATAACGTGGCAATGGCAAAGGAAAAAGCCCGGCAGGATTTACAGTTGTATCTGGATATTTACAAAAAGGATCCCGATTACATGATTGACTTTTTTGTCCGCAAAATGAATGCCCAATGGAACGCCCCCATGTACCAGAGTCTTGCCATGAACGACTATGTGAAAGAAGACCAACTGCCTGTCATAAAAGAGATCTACGCCCAGGGAGCCCTTACAAGATTACTTTCCCTTGGCATGAAACTCTATCAGCTGCTTATGTACGGCGGTATCCTCTACCTGCTGGCAAGACACGGAAGAGATAATGTACGGCTGGAAAAATACCTGTTGCTGATCGCCGTCTTTGGCGGTTTTCTATTCTCACTTATGTGGGAGGCCAAAACCAGGTATATCCTGCCCTATTTCCTCATGCAGATCCCCATGATGGCAATGGGACTGGATGAACTTACCACCAGACTCCTGGAGACATGCCACTCCTTTTTTAGAAACAAAAAGTTCACTCCATAACTCTCCTAGGCAAAAGTATAAATACAGGGCTGTATCTTAAAGGGATGGGGTATTGTTGTAGCCATGGACAATGCAATACAAGAGATCAAAGATATTGCTGATGATCTCACACTTTTAAATGAGGAGGACGGTGTAGCCGTCTATTTGGATAAATGGATTATTTGAAGAATGTATATGAGCAGACGAAATATATGCTCCAACAAAAAATAAAGGAATTGTTTGCAAATGATTATTCGGGACATGATTACTGGCATAGCTTAAGAGTCTTAAATAATGCAGAGAGAATCGCTAAAACAGAAAAATGTGACGAATACATAGTGATGATCGCTGCATTGCTGCATGATACGGATGATATAAAGATATTTGAAACGACGGATTATGAAAATGCACGGCGTATTATGTTAGATTGCCATCTTACAGAAGATACCATCGATGGTGTAATTGATATTATCAAGGAGATTTCATTCAAAGGCACAGAAACAATTGCTGCAACGTCAATAGAAGGAAAAATTGTGCAGGATGCAGACCGACTGGATGCAATGGGGGCGATTGGAATTGCGAGGGCCTTTGCTTATGGCGGAAATCATAACAGGGCGATTTACATTCCGGATTGCCAACCCAATATAAATATGAACGAAACTGAGTATAGGAATAATGAAGGCACAACAATAAATCATTTCTATGAAAAACTTCTTTTGATGAAAGATATGATGAATACCGATTGTGCAAAATCCATTGCTCAGAAACGGGACAGATATATGCGTGAGTTTCTAAAAGAATTTTATGATGAGTGGAACGAACATTAAGAAGGGATGCCATATATGATTAGAGAAATGACAAAAAACGATTTAGAGGTTTATTAAGATTGTATATGCAGCTGCATGATAATCCTATGCCGGAAAAAACGGCTGAGCTTTAGTAACACAGCGTCAGGGGCTATCGGCTCATACCGATTTGCCCCTGATATAAAAGTCAACAATGATTAGCCCAAATCCGAACCTTCTAAAAATTCGGCCAATCTTCCATATACCGCAACCGCATCCTCAATGTGATAAGTTTCTGCATAGTTTGTTCCGGGTGCCCCAGCGGTAACCAAGATATATTCCCTATCCCCTATTCTGGCAACACTGGCAAGACACAAGCCTGCCTTTGAAGTATAACCCGTCTTCCCGCCGAGAATCTGCGCGCCTTTCACCTGTTTCCCACCCTCCAGTCTTCCAAGCAATGTGCTGGTAAAATCAAGTCCCTTGGGATGCACGTTTGTAGGCGCAGTCCGGTGGCTTTGTGCCGTCAATATCTCCCGAAAACTCTCATTTTGCAGACAGTAGCGGAGCAGAACCGCCATATCTTCCACCGTGGAATAGTGATCCTCATCCGGCAGTCCGGTGGTATTGGCAAAATGTGTCCCCGTCATCTCCAGCGCATCCGCTTTCTCATTCATCCACTCCACAAAGTTTTTCTCGTTTCCTGCCAGCTGCCATGCGTAGCCCAGGCAGCACTCCGCCCCTGAAGGCAGCAGCATACCATATAACATATCCATAGGCAAGACCTTTTCACCGGCCTCGAAGCCGGCTACGGAGGCATGCTCTGCATACAACACACCATATATTTCTGTGGGAAGCACAATCCTCTCCTCCCAGTCGTCCGTATTTTCCAATGCTACGATAGCCGTCATCATCTTTGTCATGGACGCAGGATATATCCGGTCCTGGCTGTATCTGCCTGCCAAGACTTCTCCGCTTGTCCCATCTATTAACACCCCGTAGGGACTGTACAAGTCATCCATTATCTCTGACGGTATTTCCTGTAATTTTGCTTCCCCGTCAGATGGATCCATCATGCCGTCGGATTCTTCCCTGTGGTCATAGAGCCAAATCTCTTTTGGTGTCTGCATCCTTCCACCGCTCCCACGGAAGCCCACTGCCAGAATCACCCCTGCCCATACCATACATCCACACAGAACACCGATCCCTTTCCATATCATTGCTCTTTGGTCTCTCAGAAATGCACCCTTCCTTTTTCGTCTCATAACAACCTCCTACGCCTAAAAACATTTTTATTCCAGACGATTCTATTGTAAGAGACGGCGGCAAAATGGATCATAACATTTTATTGTATCTTTCCTAAGAATCCATTAACGGGACTCTGATCACTTATATTCAAAACGGTAAAAACAACCACGATTGACAGCAGCATAAGACAAATTCCGAAGTGCTTTTTTGTCTGACGCGGTTTTTCCCGGGATGGGACATATTGAGTTGCAGGAGCGTCTTCCGTCAGAAAAATTACACACAATGTACATTCCGGGGCGTGTTTGAATTTGCCGAATCATTCCTTCTCATTATTATCGCAACAAGGAATATTCGACCCCATCTGTCTATTTTTCAACTGGAAGTTTATGTGCGGCTTAACAAACGCAAATAAATTATTTGTAATAAGTTCTCTCTATAAAATCATTTACAACACGTTCAATGGATTTTTGCAGCAATTCCCCCAAGAGCTGGCGTGTCTGGTCTTTGTCCGAAAGCTGATTGGTCTTACATTGACAGGGGCGATTTGCCCAAGCATTTCCAAACTGCATAAAAGAAGTTACCTTTGTCATGGTTTTTGCGCGATGAATCACGGCATTATATTGTATATGTTTGAGCGTTTTTGAGAGCTGAAGATATTCATCCCACGCTACTACCTGCGTTGAAAATTCTAAGCGCGGAAGCAAACGAGAAAACACCTGTTAAACGGGTCTAATACGGCAGCATCACAATAAAGCGGGTCACTTCATCCTGGCTTTCTGCCGAAATCGTCCCTCCGTGCAGCGTAACGATCTCCCTGGCAATGGAAAGCCCCAGTCCCGCTCCACCCGTATTGGTATTTCTGGCATCGTCCAATCGGAAAAATTTTTCAAAAATTGCATTCAGCTTTTGCTGTGGTATCGTCCTGCCTCTGTTGGCAAAAACAATCCGCACCTTTTCCCCCTCCACAAGGCAATCCACTCCGATCTCCGTGTCCGGGTAACTATAAGCAATGGCATTTTTCAGAATGTTGCAAAAAACTCTCGCCAGCTTCTCTCCGTCGGCATAGACGTTGATACGCTCGGCGCCGCGCTCCTGGCTCCCGTCTTTTGCTTTTTGCCCCAAAGCATTATAGATTAATCCTTCCTCTTTTTGATCCGCCAAACTCCCCCAAACCGCAACAGACCTGCATTCCTCCGAAACTACATCTTCCCCTGCCACATCCTGTCCGATTCTCAGCTTTATCGTATTTCCATGGGCCGACAACACCGGGTAAAACTCGTCAGCCATTTGCACCAGCAGAAATACCAAATCAACCGTTTCCTTCTCCAGCACAATCTGCTGTAGATTATAACGGGTGATTTCAAAAAACTCGTTGATCAGCTTTTCCAGGTGCAAAGCCTTCTCCAAGGTGATATGTACATACTTTTCCCTCTGTTGCGCCGGCAGCTTTGGCGTCTCTTCTAACAGACTTAAATACCCAACGATGGATGTGAGCGGCGTTTTCAAATCATGAGCCAAATATGTGATCAGATCGTTTTTCCTGCTGGTCTCTTCCTTAAGCACCTGTTCATGGCGCTGCATGGATGCCTTTATCTCCGACATCTGGGCAGCAATCTGCGCATACTCGTTGGGGAACACATCGGATGCCTCTCTGTCATGACGCATATAATCATTGATCATTTTCCCTGCTGCACACAGCACCTTTTTCTCCTGCCTGCCGGCATACAAAATGGAAGCCAGCCTCACGGTCATAATCCACAAAAAGACGACTGCAATAAACGATTGGAAAAGAAGAACCTTTAACTTACCCCATCGGACACTTCTGTAAAAATAACCCTGCCCTTCGTTTCCTATTGGCCGCCATTCCTGTAATATATAATTTTCCTCAAACCAGTCCACCACAAAACCATTCATCACCTGATCAAACAACAAATAGATTCCCCTGCACAGAATAAAACCCCCTATGAGCAGCAACACGGTTACAAACAGACGGACAATCTTTATATTAACCTTCAATTTTATATCCGCACCCCCATACCGTCTTAATATATTTGGGATTTTCAAAGGAATCTCCCATCTTTTCCCTCAAATGGCGTATGTGTACCGTAATGGTATTATTATTTTTCACATAATACTCCTCCTCCCATATCAAATGGAACATGTCCTCTGCGCTGACCACCTGCCCTTTGCGCTCACATAGAATACGCAGAATGGCAAACTCCGTAGGCGTCAGATTCAGCGGCCGCTCGTTTAAAAAGCATTCGTGAGTCTTATTATTTAATACCAACCCGGAAACCTCCAGCACCTCCTCCTGTTTGACTCCTGTGTTGTATCGTTTATATCTTCTCAGCTGCGCCTTTACTCTGGCCACCAGCTCCAGCGGCAGAAAGGGTTTCGTCATATAATCATCAGCCCCCAGCGCAAGACCTGTTATCTTATCCGTCTCCTGGCTCTTTGCAGTCAGCATAATGATCGGGTAATTATGTTTTTCTCTTATTTTACGGCATATCTCAAGCCCGCTGACTCCAGGCAGCATAATATCCAGAATTGCCAGATCCGTCTGCCCGGAAGATACCGCCTCCATGGCATCCGTACCGGTAAAACATTTCAAGACCTGGAAGCCTTCGTTTTCCAGATACAACGCCACGAGATCAGCAATCTCCTTCTCATCTTCCGCTATTAATATTTTTTCACTCATATCCACTAATCTCCTGACATAATTCACACAAATATAACACTATTTTCCCATAAAGCAGCAGGAATAGGTTTAAGATTTTATTAAGATTACTATATTTTCTCAAAATTTGCAACTTTGAACTTTCTGGAAATATTGAGTGTTTATGAGGCTTTCCACGTTTTACACATATTAAAGGAATCCCGGTGAAATTTCTATCTGTAACACCATCTTCATTATTCCGTATCTATTTTGTCCGCTTATTAAATATCTTTTCTACCCTCCAATACGTCCTGTTATGCCCTCCGGAATTATAATTGCCCATCCCGGCACCGTCCCCCTCCCTGAAAGCACAATCCCAAAAGCCGCCCGGTGCGTCAGCACCGAACGGCCTCAACTCACGGCAATGTCCGCAAAAAATCCAATATCTCCACAAATTTCATATCATGAGAAGCCTTAATCAACACGGTACTTCCCTCTGGAACCAACTCTTCCCGATTTATCCGAAGCGCTTCAAGAAAGCTCTGTCGATCGGGAAATAAAGTAACACGCCCGGCTGGCAGCCCTTTTGCCTGACAAAGCGCCTCCGCCTCATGGGCGGCCCGAAATAGAAACTGTGCCTCCTCCCCCACACAGATCACATGATCAACACCTGCTTCCAACGCATGTCTTCCCACTTGTTCATGAAGCTCGTGGGAATCCGGTCCCAAGTTAAACATGTCGCCCAGGATGGCAACTTTCTCCGTATCTGCCAAAGCTAGCATATGAATGGCAGCTCTCATAGATTCCGGATTCGCATTGTAACAGTCGTCAATCAGGGTATAATGCTTTCCATGAATGATATTTGCCCTTCCCTCCACAGGCATAACATCGGCAATTCCTGCCCTGATCTCCTCCCCGGTCAATCCAAACAAACTTCCCACACATGCCGCCGCCGCCGCATTCAATACCATATGGGTCCCAGGCAGCGGCACATAAACGGGCTGACGCAAATACGCATCCTTCCCTCTCCTGAAAGTCAATGTGGCGTCACTTCCCTGCAGACTGCCCACAATTTGTTCCGCCGTCACCTCCTCACAAGGATTACCGCCAAGTCCAAAAAAATGCGGTCTATGCCCCTTGACTTCCGTGAGCGTGCAAAGTTTGTCATCCTCTCCGTTCAGGCAAATTTGCCCCTCCTGGGCCATAAAATCAAAAATCTCTGATTTTGCCTTTAATATGCCATCTCTGTTCTTCAAATCCTTTAGATGGCTCTGCCCAATATTGGTAATCACACATACGTCCGGCCGAGCCATCTTACTCAATCTGTGCATTTCGCCAAAATCGCTGATCCCCATCTCCACCACCGCAATTTCTTCCCTGCGGATACCAAGCAGCGTCAGCGGAACCCCTATTTCGTTATTTAGGTTTCCCTGGGTCTTATATACACGATATTTCCGCCCAAGCACACTTGCTATAAATTCCTTTGTACTGGTCTTGCCCGAACTTCCCGTCAGCCCCACAACCTTGACCGAAAGCTTCCTTCGATATGCCTCTGCAATACGCTGCAAAGCCTGCAATGTGTCTTCTACCAGCAGATAGCTGCCCCATTCCCTGGCCTTACAGCCATACTCCGCCTCCACCTGCTCCGGCGTTTTTTGGGTTACAGCCAAAATCCCTCCTTTTGCAAAGACATCTGTAATATAGCGATGCCCATCCGTCTTTTCCCCTATGGTGGCAATAAATGCCCCTCCTGCCTCTGCCTTCCTGGAATCAATGACCACGCCGCTTACACGTTCCTCACCGCTTCTCCCGTTTCCCAGTACAAGCTTTCCTCCGCCTGCTGCGGCAATTTCTCTTACCGTCAAATCCATCATCTCAAAACCATACCTTTCCCATAAGCACCCATGCTCTCTCCCGCACCGTCCATGCCTGTCATCACTGTCATTCTTCCCTTTTGCAGGCAGAATTCAAAATCTTCTCACACAACTGCTCAAAACCAAGTCCCGCAGCAACAGCCTCCTGAGGAAGCAAAGAGATTGGCGTCATCCCCGGAAGTGTATTGGCTTCCAGGCAGAATACCTCTCCTTTCCCGCTCATGACAAAATCCATACGAGCATAACTTTTCAATCGCAGCACCCTGAATACCCGTTCCGCGATCTCCTGCATTTCACTGCTTTTCTCTGCAGAAATCCGGGCGGGACAAGTCTCCACCGTGCTGCCCGCCTGATACTTATTCCTATAATCATAAAAACCTTCCTTGGGCGCCATCTCTATCACCGGCAGCGCCTTTCCGTCCATAACCCCAACAGAAAATTCCCTGCCCCTGATATATCGTTCCACAATCACTTCATCACCATACCGGAAGGCTTCTGATTTTGCCGCTTCATATTCCTTATCGTCATTGGCAATACAAACCCCCACACTGGAACCGCTGCAGCTGGCCTTCACAATACAGGGATAGGGCACCCGCATCGTCTCCTTTTCTCCCCGTTTCAGCCGAATTCCCTGAGGCGTAGGAATTCCGTATGCCCGAAAGATATCCTTGGTGATACCTTTGTCAAACGCCAGAACCGATCCAACCATATCCGCTCCGGTATAGGGAATCCCCAAAAGCTCAAAGCATGCCTGAAGCCTGCCATCCTCTCCCCCCATCCCGTGCAGCGCAAGAAACACACAGTCCGCCTCCCGGCAAACGGCCAACACATTCGGTCCGAGGTAATCCGGCTCACCCGGACGGCCCTCCCGCCGCTCCTCCCGCAATGCCCTGATGGCGTCCGGATCCGGTGAAGTTTCCCCCACGTTTCCAATCTGCTGTGCCCAATCCTCCTGCCTGTCAAAGATTCCTTCTACCTCTCCCCCATATCCCAGATAAGCATCCAGAAGCACCGCCTTATGCCCCTTGTTTTTCAATGCCTTATAGATCATACTGCCGGAACTTAAGGAAACATCACGCTCCGCACTGATTCCTCCCGCCAATACCACAATTTTCATAGACGCTGATACTCTCTCTCCATATGATATCTATACTCATAATTACGCATGACGGATTGGGCAAAAGAATCAAAATTTAATATTATTTTTTTAACACTTCCTCTTGAAGCCTGTCAAACTCTGCCATACACTCCTCCACGGAAGCGCCGTTCAACAGATTTCTCACAATGACACAGGTATTTCCCCACTGTTCCAGCTTCATGCCCGCATTTGATGCAAGCACAAAAACGTTTTCGTTGATCCTGTCATTCAGCGGTTTTAACGCCGGAATACAGTCCACCTGAACATTTTTAGAAGGGGAAATCACCTTGTTAGTCTCCGCATAAACCTGCAGCGCCTCATCGGAAAGCATGATATCCAGCGTCTTCATGGCGTCTTCCGCATGTACCGCATCTATTCCCACAGCATATCCCGGAATTGCCATAACCGGCATCTGTCCCCTGCTGCTTGGAAAGCCGATTACCTGCATGTTAAAACCCGGTTTTCCATATGCGGTCTCGGCGTTCGCAGCACTCCAGTATGCCATGACAATCGGCGTCTTCTGTGCCAGGAAATCCGCCCCTTCCCCCTCTATGGCCTCACTCACATATGCCTTTTGGGCGTCGATATACCCACAATCAATCAATGTTTGAAGAAACATAAAACCGGAACGCATATAGTCGCTGTACTTTTTTTCACCGCTGTTAAGCGCGGCAATTTCTGCCTCCATATTTCCGCCGTTATAAAGATCCGCATATGCCTGGGCAAAGACGAATGTCTCCAGCCACCATCGGTTAGCCCCCACCGGCGTCTCAATTCCGTTCTCCTGAAACACTCTGCAGCATTCCAGAAAATCTTCCGGCGTTTCCGGCAGTTCCAAATGATATCGGTCAAACATGTCCTTATTTACGAACAAACCGTATGCCACCACCTCCTGCGGAATGGCCACCAGCTTTCCGTTTACCACATTAGCCATCTTTACCACATCCCGCAGATTCTTTGCACTGTCAAGACCTGATAAATCCATCAGCTTATCCTCTTCGGCCAACACCTGAATGGTATCCGGATTCAGCAGATACAGATCGTCCAAATTATTGCGTACTCTCTCAATGGCTATCTCATCATAGGTTTTATCACGGTAATCCTCCGCCGTATACGTGATATAATTTACAGTTACGCCAAGCCTCTCCTCCGCCATGGTAATCGTCTTTTCCGATGCGCTTCTGGCCACATTGTCGGCATCCGGCTGTGTCTTTTCCATGGGGCTGAAAAATGTCACAACCCTCTGGCTATCTTTCTCAAATATCATCACATTGTCGTCTGGCACACCGCCGTTTCCACAAGCGGACAGCGACAGCACAAACAATCCGGCAAGACAAAGCGCCGTTATTTTCCTAATTCCCGTCTTCACATCCTATTCCTTTCTGTGCACATACTGATGAATGACCTTTTTCAACAATTCTACATCAATTGGCTTGGTCAGATGCACATTCATTCCGGCATCCAGCGCTTCCTTCTCGTCCTCCGCAAAAGCATTGGCCGTCATGGCAATGATGGGAATTTCTCCGGCATCCTTACGCTTTAAGGCTCTGATTGCCCTTGTGGCTTCATAGCCGTTCATCACAGGCATCTGAACATCCATAAGGATAGCGTCAAATTCATTTTCTGCAGCACGTGCAAACCGCTCTACCGCCTGCTGACCGTTCTCCACAATTTCACAATCCGCTCCCTCAATTGATAACACTTCTCTTAGGATTTCCGAATTGATTTCGTTATCCTCCGCCGCAAGGAAATATAGGCCTTTCAGACTGTCCGGCACCGCCGTTTCCAATTTGCGTTCCACTTTCTGTTCGGCTCTGATCTCCAATATACTCTCTCGAAAAGCGCTCACAAAAAACGGTTTTGTCAGGACTTTGGTGTTCTTGATCAAAAGCGCCTCCTCCATCCCTGTGGTATCAGAATCTGTTAAAAATAAAATTGCAGCCGTCTCGGATATCATCTCCTGCAAAGCAGTTACACTCTTAAGCCCTTCCGTCTTCACAACGTTCCAGTCAATCAAAAGAACCTGATACGCTTCTCCCACCATTCCGTTATCGCATAACATCCGTGTCGCCTTCTCCATATCGGAAACTACATCCACAGTTACTCCTGTGTCTTTCATAAGCATTTGAATGTTTTCACAGGCCGCTTCATCATTGTCCACAACAAGAACCTGAGAAACGCCGCTCTCTTCCCACAATCTCCCTTCTGCCTGCCCTTCCGGTATCCGCAGTTCCAGTTCCACCCGAAACAAAGTACCCTGATTCACCTGGCTGGACACATCGATGGTGCCGCCCATCAGTTCCACAATATTTTTGGTAATCGCCATGCCAAGTCCCGTGCCCTGCACCTTGTTCGTGGTACTGTTCTCCGCCCTGGTGAATGCGTCAAACAGTATTTTCAGATATTCCGGCGTCATCCCATATCCGTCGTCCTCTACCTCAATGCGAATACGTTCATACTGGGAAGAGCGCTGTTTCATTCCAATCATACGAAACCAGATATTACCGCCCTCCGGAGTATATTTCACCGCATTGGAAAGCAGATTAATCAAAATCTGGTTGATTCGTGTCTCGTCCCCACTCAAATATTCGTGTAATATCCCCGTCACCTCAACATGAAACTTTTGCCCTCTGGCATTTGCCATTGGCCGAATGATAGCGTCCACAGAAGAAACCAGATCATTCAAGGTGAAGTCCACCACCGTGAGCACAACCTTGCCGCTCTCAATTTTAGACACGTCCAAAATGTCATTGATCAGACTGAGCAGGTGTTGTCCCGACGCCATAATTTTTTTGGTATACTCCCTCACCTTTTCCGGATTTTCCGCATCCTTGGCAAGCAGTGTTGTAAAACCGATCACCGCATTCATCGGAGTGCGGATATCGTGGGACATATTTGATAAAAACATCGTCTTGGATTTACTTGCAATCTGAGCCGCCTGCAGTGCTTCCGTCAACTGCCTATTGTGTGTCTCCCGTTCCAATTCCCGTTCTTTTCTGATTTTGATGTGCTGCCTCTGATTAAAATAATACAGCAAACAACACAGGACAAACGCTGTCAGCATCACCACTACAACAATTAGAATATGCTGATTCACGGTTTTCCCTTCCTGTTGAATCGCATCCACCGGCACATATCCAATCAGAAAAAGTGTCCCCTCGTTTAAGGACCACATATATATCAAAGAACGCTTTCCGCGAATGTTGTGGTGAAACATAATGTTCTGCCCGCTTTTCACGCTCAGGGCCACCTGCTCCCGAAGCTCTTCATCCAAGATGTTATTCGCCCGAAAAAAGTCTTCCATATTTAAATGTCCGGCATTACGCTCACCCATTCCCTTGGGTTTTAATACAAAACGCTGACTGTGCGCATCCATAATATAAAGCATTGCCCTCTTGTTATAAAATCCGTTGGGAAGCGACTTGTCAAGGGAATCATACGTATATTCAATGTAAAGGCAGGCAATTTCTTCCCCCTCCCGGATAACGGGACATTTCATGGTATACGCCCATGTCCCCATAAAATTCATATAGGATTGAGAAACCGCCAGACCATTCACCGTTCTCTCAGCAGAAAAATCCAGGCCGTCCTCAGAAAACGGTTCTCCTGTATTGGAAACGCCCTCTGTATTTCCGGCATATATCAGAGATATCTTCACCATTGTCTCATTGTTACGGTAAGTGCCAATATACGCCTGAGGATCTTGTGCCAGCGCCACCTCATGCGCCATCAGCTGCTGAAACTCAGCCTCCTGATTCATAACTGCTTCTATCGTACATTCTATTAAATCAAGACTCTCGCTTAGGTTTTGAATTGCCGATGCCGACATCTCCACTGAAATCTTGTTTGACACCAGAAACACAACTGTACCAAATATACAAAATACAATGATAATGGAGAGAAGTAAAGGAATGTTTCCATCCTTCTTTTGTTTATCCGTTTCTTTTTTCATGCCTATTACCCCCTGCCCTTTTAGGACGCCGATCAAAATATACCTGCACACTCCTGGCGCAATCTGCCCCGCCTCTTCACAATTGATTCGAAGCCCCTTCTGTCACCATGAATGTCTACTTGAACCCTTTAACTCATTGCCTTTGGAAAGAAGACTCTGATATATCTCCCACTCATATTATACGCACTTCCTTATTTTAGGTCAATGTTGGAATGTATTTCACTTTCCTCAGCCCTCCTCTTCCAAACCGGATTTCACAGCCGAATCTGTTTTGTACAGTATATCAAATCCCAGACAGCCTGACAATATTTTCGTAAACTTCAAATATAACTTTACTCATGTCCCCTCCTCTAAAACACACAAAAAACATTGGGGAAAATTGCCCTATTCTCCCCAATGCCATGTCGCCTGCAGATTCCAGTCTTTCCAATGCCCTGCTGTCCTGCCCCGTCTCATCCCCTCTGTAGTTTCCAAGATTCAGAGAGGATAAACCCTCCAAATTCCTTACAAATCGCTTATTTCCTGAAAAAATACGCCTGAGATCACACCTATCTCCCTACTTCTATTTTCAAATTCAAGTCTTACATGCCCTGAAACAAGGAAACTGACATACAATCCCTCATTGCTGGCAACCACTTCATGACTGCACAACGGCTTTCCATTATCACCGTCTACAAGCCTTATGCAAAATCTTCTCTCATACTCCCACCATGCCAAAACATAGATGGACAACACATACTGTAAACCGTCACGGATCAAGATATCAATATATGCGTCCTTTCTAAAATGTTTGCACGCTGCAAACGCTTTATCCCCCTTTTTCCTCCTCACATACAAATCGGTAATTTCCGACCAGTCATTTGACCATTTCTTATAAATAAAGTTGTGATACATAATACTGATCTGGTCTCCCATTTCTTCTTCCAGAAAAATATCGTATCCTCCACTCCCATATTTTCCTATCCAGTTGCCAAGGGTCTGCCTGTCTTCCCCCACAAACAACGCCAGACTTTCAGCACATTTCTCTTCCTGAAAGCGATAAAGCACAGGTTTTGCCGTGATGTTATCCAATATCTTTGTAAATAATATCTCTTCGCTTTTTCTAATATCCTCAAGCATATGAATGCATCTTTTAAGGAGCGCTGTATCGCCTGCTAAATTATACTTTATCAGCAAATTCCGCACAATTAAACACTGCTTCCTGACCATTTCCACTTGGGTCAGAATCTCCCCGCCGCTTTGCAGATATCCCTTATCCGCCATATAAGAACATACTTTACTCAAAAGAACTTTATGATCATAGAGAACGGCATAGGAACGCAAAGCCACACTGCTTCCCTTCTGTACGGCATCCTCCAAGTACCCCATCAAAGGCTCATATACATTCAGTCCAAAGGCAAAACACTCTTCGTCCAGAAAGTCAATATATTGACACACAGGCAAAAATCTCCTGTTTGAATTATTACCTTCCAAATAATCCTCAAACAAACTTTTCACAGTTCTGATATCAAAGGGAACTACTTGCTCACATGGTTTTAATATGAGTACTTTCTTTAAAATGCACGGAAGCTTATAAGCATCATCCTTATTACACGCGCTGATCAGCTCCTCATATTTACAGGTTGCTTTTTGATATTGAAAATTGCCAAAAAAGTCGGCGATGGAAAACTCTTCCTTTTCCTTATCATATCCCAAAATCAACATATCATGGGACACATGATTCTCCCCATAACATTGATAGGCAGGGATATAGAACCAATCCACAGGCATATAGATATACTTGCCCTGATCAATATAATAGATTATTTTTTCAACCATTTTTTCTACATCACCTGTAAATTCCGCTATGTCAAAAACCTCAATGCTCAGATAAGGGCAGCGATACACTGTGTTCAGCATATCGCCCACGCTATAGTCCAAGTTCAGCATGGTATAAGACCCTTTATTGACCTGAAGTTGTACACAATGACTTAGCAGCCATAACTCCGCTCCGCATAATTGTCCCGTAATGGCAAGCACATTCGCATATTGCGGAAATCCGGTTATCACCGGCATGTTCCATGGTAATTCTTTTGCGTTCTCATTTGTGATCATTGATTTCCCCTACTCTATACCTGTATACCATAATTTTTTCCTTTCTCCAATACCACAATCCGATTTGCCAGTGCTGCGTAATACAGACGATGGGACACAAATATGATTGTCTCCTACTGATACTGCCAAAAGATATATTGAAAAATATCATGAAGTAGACGGAATGAAAAATGTTCGGCAGCATTTTCGCAGTAATATAAACAGCTCCTATCTGCTAGTTCTCTTATTTTTGATTCATTTCATGAAGTCTCTAAAAGCCACAAAAAGTCGCATTCGGAAATGACTTATTCAAAATATTATATAATGTTTTATTATTTTCAGTCAATTTGAACTCCATATTCCTAACACAATGTCCATTTAATACATAATTAACCATTTCGTTTTCAACATTTCTCCCTAATGCCCTGCAGGAAAGACTGAACAATTTTAAATCATTCTTCTCTATTTCAATTGCTCCAACAATACCTAAATCGGAAAATCGGTCTGAAACGGAAACAGAATAGAAGATTACATCATTCAAAAGCAATCTTTCTTTCATTGCATTCACGGTATAGCGTTTTCCATTCGTACACTTATTTGTTCGTTGAGTTAACTCTGCAATACGACTATACTCCGTCGGCAAGACTTTATGAATGTCTACTTTTATATCGAGTGATTTTATGTAATCCTCATAGCTACTGCAATTTTGCTTTAATTCCTCCCGACGCTGATTTGTTCGATAGACTGCATTTCGCTTTTCTACATCCGATAGGCTGACCTTGCTTTTAAGATTAAAGCATGAAAATTCATTATACATAGACTCACGATCATATCGAATTGCAGTTACCTCAGGAAGATTGGATTTTACAGCTTCTATTTCAAATATTGAATCATCAACAAAAACCATACTGTCAGTTCCGATATTCAATTCATCTGCAATCATCTGTATATTTGAAGGTTTATCACTCCAATTCACTTTGAAGCTAGCAATATGCTCTTCTCTCAATAACATACCACTATGCTCACGAAACACACGCAACACATCAGATTTGTCATTCTTGCTACAAACTGTCAGTATCACTCCATGATAATATAGATTCAAAAGAAACCTCTGAAACTCCTGATATTCCCTGCCCAATCCACAACTGTCAAGACGTATTCCTTCAATTCCATCTTCAGAAAGAACACCTCCCCAAAGAACATTATCACAATCAAGCACCAAACACTTTTTTGTGTTCCCGGTAGTAATTAAATGCTGCTTGTATATCTCATCTACCATGAGACTAATCAGTTCTTTTGAATACGGCGCATTCCAACGATACTTCCCCTTTGTATCGTATGCGTTTTTCATTCCCACAATTGCGATTAAGCGCTTGAAATCAATAAATGAATCTTCTTTAAGCATATCGTTTAAGACCAGATTGAGTCGTTCAACCAGTCCATCAAAGAAAAGCAGAGATCCGTAATTACTACTGTGAGGGAAATAATAATCTTCGAATCCAAACCAAACTACACTAGCATTACTATGGGTCTTGACATAGGAATATAGTTCTCTGCATTTATTAATACAGTCGGCCTCAACAGCTTCATATGTAACTTTTCCTGACGATATATCATTTGAAAGATTAGTGTAGAACGCTTCATAGTTCAAACAAACCACAATGATTTCGGCAAATCTAATATTATCAATATTATCTTGATACGCATCATACAAAACTGCATTGATTTGGATATCACTGGAAAGACAAGAAAAACGGTCCTTTATGTATGTCTCCCAATATGGTTCAAAACTTATATTGGTAAGCAATGATATCCGTTTTAACATGAAGCCCATCCTCCCTTATACTTTGATCTATTCAAAACGACTGCGCCTTATAAAGCTCCTGCAACACACCAAACATCTTCTGAACAGTGTCCATCTCAGCTGGTAACAACTTAGTATCTGGTATTTCACAATCGAATATTTCCTCCAGACCAACAATGATCTGTATAAAAGTAATTGAATCCATTCCCAAGTCTGACAGGTTTGCTTCTACCTGTTCTTCGCTTATATCCAGGTTATCCAATTCGTTAATAACATCCAAGATGCCTTTTATGGTAACTTCTCTCATTCCGTTCCTCCTCGTATAATTAACTCTATGAAAGTCCCATTTTGCAAACAAGCAAACACAACCTCCCGATTATTCAATGCTGGTGCAACTATAGGTTTCGTGAATATCTTTCCTATTTTTTTTTCTTTAAAACTTTGAATAATGTCCTCACCATAAGTTGGTTCATAGCATATATGATGATATCCTGTTCTTGTATTATTAACTGTAGAAAATTTATCAATTGGTTCTATTAGTTCAATGTTCACACCTTGATTAGATAAAAAAACCACTTTGTTATGCTGTTCCCAATCAACAATCACTTCGCTTGTTAATTCATATCCAAGTCTCAAATATAGAGGAATACTCTTACTTATGTCATGTACAACTATTCCAAAATGATGGAAAACCATAATCTAACACCTACAAATCTTTTTTACTTTTTATCTAGTGAATTTTGATTTTTATTTATGTCTATGTACCTTTCAAATTTCCTGTAAACCTTATCGGTAACTGTCCTGCCGCCAATTTTCTTGTTATATTGTATTTTTCTTCCAAATAACAAAAAGTTAACACGAGTAACAGAAAGAAATACAAATATAAGATTTACCACGCTTCTGTAAAAGGGATGCATTGCATCTATATTATTTTTGTCCCTATATATTTTATCTACAATCAAAACATCATCCGCACAAATTCTCGTATCATCTTTTTTCCAGTTATTATCTCCCTTCACACTCAATTGCCGTTTATTTTTCCCAACAACTCTGTGCACTGTCATAACCTTGGAAGCGCTATCGAAATAGGCTATTACATCACCTATTCTTACTTCGTCTTGCGAAATAAATATTAGTTTCACTTCGTCTAAAGGTTTCAAATAAGGATACATGCTATGTCCTTGTACTTTGAATTTCACACAACACCTCCGTCTTAAATATAATAAATTACTTCCTGAATCAATTTTGTCGGATATCTAATGGATATAACATTGCATTCTTGCATTATTTTACTCGCATATTTCATAACTAACTTTTTGCTTTCCTTAGTATTACAAAAAGCAAAGTGTAAATTCCGCAATATAAGATCATACAATTCCAATTTAGACAAACAGTTTTTTTCAATACATTCGGTCTCATCGTCTCTCACTAGCACCACAAGGCACTCTATATCATACACTTTGTCCGATCGAACATTCGAATTTTGGAAGTCGCACAAATATTCGTTATTACTCTTTATGAAATGTATTTTGGTCCGTTCTTTTAACTCAAAAAACATTGGCTCACATATCTTGAATTTATCAGTAGTCGGAATAGATACCAGATGGCCATCACAATAAGTAATATATGTTATTTCATCATTCATAAACTCAAAGTTATTATTGAAAGTAGCAAATAATGCATTTGAACTTTTTCCGCAACCACTATCCCCGACAAAAATAAAACATTTATCACTATTTTTTTTTACAACACACGAAGAGTGTAATGGACATTCACTAAAACTTAATGCTTTTTCGAAAATATAATATTTTAAAAATTCCCCTAACAAATCGAGTATTTTATAAACATTTTCTGTATAATAGAACTCTACTAAGTTTGAATTATACAGATATTCTATCAAATAATAATGTTCATAGAAATGAATGACTTTTTCTCCATCCAAAGACTTATAAATAGTTGAATATTCCTTTGTCGGCTGAACATATGATGGAATGATACGCATTCCATCAATAGGAATTTTATAATTATGTAACTGTATGGTGCTGATTTTTACAAACCGAACTTTTCCTATTGTTTCTATTTCAGTTTCAGCAAAATGCCCTGCACAAAGTTGAAGGGCATTAATTAAAACGTCATCATTGGTGTCTACTTGAAGCCAATGTCCGAATATCTTATATTTCAATACGATCCTCCTTCTGATATTGCTTCTTGAATCGCCATCATAGATTTATAGGATGCACATCTGCTTAAGAGGGCTTCGTGTGTGTCAAAGCCTGTTACTATTCCATCTTCCAAGAATATAATCTTATCTGCAATGCCAACACTACTAAGTCGATGCGACACAAGAATTATTATTTTATGTTGAAAAATGTTCTTAATTTCACAATACAGGTCTCGTTCTGCCAATGGATCCATACTGGCAGTTGGCTCGTCCAAAATAACAATATCACACTGGTTATATAATAAACGCGCAAAATTTATCCGTTGCCATTGACCACCTGATATTTCTCTTCCCTCACCATACGCCATTCCCAACAAAGTATCTTCTTTAAGTGGCATCGACTCAATCAGACTGGTTATGCCAGCCTTTTGAATTGCAGCTTTAAACCTATCCTCATCGTATACTGATCCAAAAATAATGTTTTCCTTTAATGTAAGTGAAAAATGAGGATCATTTTGGGCCATATATCCAACCTTGATACCGTTCAGCTGGTTTATATCATGGCGCCCATTTATAATAATTGTCCCTTCATCCACTTTAAACTGAGACAACAAAAGTTTAATCAAAGTTGATTTGCCTGCCCCATTCGACCCTAACATCAAATAGCAGTTTCCATTATAAAGGTCTAAAGATACTTCTTTCAGAATAAGCTTATCTTTTGCAACCGGATACGAAAATGAAAGATTCTTTATAGTAATCGCATCTACTGATTGAATACTGCTTTTTTTTGTTTCTTCTTCAACATCTAAAAAGGAATCCATATCCTTTACGCCTTTATAATCATGGTATAACCTGATTGTCGCATCACGAAATTCCTGTATTGCACCAATCGCCGTATCCCAAAGGCCAATTAAGAGTACACAGTTACTGATAGAAATGCTCCCATCTATTGCCTGGTAACATATGTATACCCAAAATAACAATTTTGAAACCATAGACACCACGTCAATACTTGCAGTAATGAGAGAAGAGCGAATATGGATTCTATGGGTTTCTTTAAAGATTTTCTTTGAAATCGTATCATACTTATTTAATAACCACGCCTCAATGCCATAACATCTGATTTCTTTCAACAAGGAAAAATTATAAAATAATGATTTGTAATAATTGCGCCTGCGTTCGGATTCCAATTGCTTTACCGATTCCAAATATTCGATGTCTGCACATTTAGCTGAAAGAAAAATATTCAGGCCCAAGATGACCGCTAACAGGCAACAGGCCCATTGGGCAGAACGAACAACCGGCACGATTGACAGCAACAATGTAGGGACAAGCATTAACAGCAATACTGCATTTTTAAAAAAACTATATCTTTTCCCTATTCCACGATTTGCTTTACTAAATGTATTTATTCCAGCCGGCGTTTCAAAATACTGTGCTGATAATGCACATTTCTTTTTACACAGTTCCAACTTATCATACGTATCGCTACGAGTTACCGACTCTTGGCGAACATTTTGGTCATATGCGTTTAGTACTATGCTTATAATCCAAATAAGAATTTGAAATAAGATGATTCCAAAAGTTAAGCTTATATCGAAAGAAATAAGTGAATTAGTGAGATACTTATTAATGTAATTACCTATTAAAGGAAAAACATTCCATAATAACAGGAGAAACACATTGATAAGCACCCGAGTCCATCCTATGTACTTCAAATTATTTAAAAGACGATACACTCTGTTCATTTGCCATTTCCCTTTTTTACAGAATCATTTTGCGCGTTATACATTGTGCTATATTTGCCACCCAGAGAAATCAAATGTTCATGTTCACCCTCCTCTACTAAAACTCCACAATCTAACACAAATATTTTACTACACATTTTTATGCCAGCCATTCTATGTGAAATCAATATAGAAATTTTGGGGGCGTTTTTATTGTGATTCAATTTAACCGCTTTCAACAGTTGCAGTTCTGAATAAATATCTAATGATGCCATAGGTTCGTCAGCCAGTATAACATTGCGCTCCGCATACATTGCTCTTGAAACAGCAACTTTTTGCCATTGTCCTATCGACAAATCAACACCATTTGTAAACTGAGTTCCCAACTGCGTATCAAGTGAATACGCTTCAATCATATCAGTGCCGTTATTCATTTGAAGGACTTCCTTAATTTGTACATCATCCATTTCATCGATTCGCGACAAACCTACTGCCTCTTTCAATAAAAACTGTGGTTTAAGATAATCCTGAAAGCATGGAGCAAATATTTTCATAAGATTATCTTGAGAGATATTTCTAAGATTTATGCCGTTAATTCTAATAGAACCTTCATAATTCTTATATAGTCCCAGCAGAATCTTTATCAACGTCGTTTTCCCAGACCCATTCTCACCAACAAATGCAACTAGATCACCACTATTAATACTTAGTGATATGTTACTAAGCGCCGGAATCTTTGATTTTGGATAGTAAAAAGTAAGGTTATCAATTTCAATATTTTCAACACATTCAACCATTTGATAACAATTATCGTCTTCGTTCACCTCTACAGAATCAAAAATAAAGTCATATACACGTTTCAGAGATATGGAAACCTCCTGTGTTTTCTGTACAATAACGCCAGAAGATATCACTGCGCTATGAATAGATTTACCAAGTCCCAAAAACATTATTACATCACCTACTGATATGTGTGATTCATAAAACTTTCGTACTGCCACAAGCGCTATTGCTATGGGAATTATTAATATTACTAATTGTAATTTAGCATACTTTTTATTTTGATTCGCTATAGCCTCATTTGCATTATTTATGGACTCATCTATGGAGGACTTTGCCTTTTTAAAAAAATAATCCTCTCGGCTAAATGCCCTGATCACTGAAAAAAAGCCTTCGTTCATAAATAACCCAACATGGTAATCCATCTTCCTTCTAAGAGTAGTATTCGACAAATACTCACTCCAATATCGCAACTGTATCTTTGATAATCTATAAACAGAAAACAGAACCATACATAAGCTTGGGAATAATAGCGGCCAAGATAGCCGTGTAACCAAAATAAGAGGCATAGCCAACTGTACAATCAAACTCATACCTTGGGCAATATAGGTAATAAATAAATACAGATTTGTATTTGTTTCATTTACAATTCTAAAATCATCCTGGAATTCTTTTGTATCCAGTATATCTTGTGGGATCCTCGACAGCTTTACACATATTTCTTTCTCTATATTCTGCCTGACGGCATAAATATGTTTTTCACGTAAGGCCTGTGAAAATTTTTCAAAGAAAAGCTGGAACAAAGCAATCAACGCCAGAAAAAAAGCATTGACAACAATATTTATCTTGATACTATTGGGATTTACTCCTTCATACAGAGAAATAGCATTTATGATATTTGCCGTAAATAACAACGACAAAGAAGAGCTCGCTCCCAGCAATATATACTGTGCAAAATTAACAATTGTTGCAACTTTGTTCGCTCCCCATATTCGCTTTAGAAAGAAGGAAATATGTTTATTGCTATTCATATATTTCTCCTTAAATGTCATTTCAATCACAAATATTTAATTGATCACAGTATATATCCGGATGATAGATATCCCCTGTGCCACCATATGCAACACCTCTGCATCCACCAGTGCAGTTACGATTAAACCTACACTTTTTACACTTTGTATGAGTGGAAATTTTCTCCTTAGATATATGGCGAATTAATTGTGCCCCCTCCGAATGCTCTAATATATAATCAATGTCATCCTTAAATAGATTGCCCATATATATTTCTAAAGCATTACACGGATACACATCCCCGTTGGACCTAATTGAAATTTGTGTTATCCCTGCCTTGCATGGTAATAAATAACATTCAGAGTTTGTCTGCTCATCGGTACTATAACATTTGCCAAAACCCGTGCCGATATTAATTCCATACTTACTTTGAAGTTCTGGAATTATCTTTTCAATTTCACAAAGCATGTTCACACTCGGCCTTAACATATCAAACTCATTTTTAGCCACTCCGCATGGTTGTAAAGGTGTAAGATTAATCTGATTCCCACCGGCTCTAATCACTTTTCTAACAAGATTTTTTAAATCCGTAACATCATAATAACTGGTTATTGTTGATAATACATTAACTTTATAGCCAAGGTCTATGAGTTTTTCTATCCCCTCTAAGGATAATTCAAATGTTCCTTCACCTCTTGTAAGCATATTTCTTTCTGGGTTACCCGAATCCAAACTGACTGAAAAATGTAATCTTTTTTTATTCTTAAACTGTTTCAAAAACTCAATATGCTCTGGAATTAACGAACCATTAGTCAGTAGGGTTGTCGAAAAGTTATCAACCGATAATTGAATAATTCTTTCTATATCTTTGTGCAGAAAAGGCTCTCCACCAGTTATGTTTATTTTACACACTTTCTTTCTCTTTAGAATATCATACACATATTTAATATCCTCATATTCTAAAACAGCACCATCTAAAATTTGTTCATGTGCACTGCAATATATGCAATTGTAATTACACGCACCAATGATACTAAGGAAAGCCCCTATCATCCATTTATCAAACATATTTCCTCCAAATAATCTGCCATTGCCGATAATAGTTAAATCAAATTATGTTCCGGAACCAACATGGGTACAAGTATTGTATTCGCCCTTTCCTGAACTTGTACATGTATTATTTCCTCGACCATACAATTCAGTAAGTTCAATTACTATAGGCTTAATGTACCTTTTCAAACAATATCATCTCCTCTTAATCATTTTCCACTGGTACTACATGGATTATTATTGTTTCCAGAACCTGAACTTGTACACGTATTATTTCCTCGACCATACAATTCAGATATTTCCACAACTTCAGGACAAATAAATTTTTTCATGTGATCACCTCATATTACAGAATTATCCCATACCGCTGGTACTGCAGTTATTATTATTACCAGTGCCAGCACTGGTACAGGTATTGGTTGTAGCTGCAAAAACATTATTGATTTCTTTTACAATGGGTCTAATAAATTTTCTCATGTTTCCTCCTAAATTCATAATATTTCATTAACCATTATTGGCAAAGGCATTCATTCTTTGACAGCGTGCAGTAGAATATTTTTATCAAGCATATCAAGGATCACCTGATTAATGCTTTCAATATCGTCAGAAGTCACAGAATAATTTTCCTTAAAGTGATCAACTATCTCTTGTGTAGAAATTTGTACTTCCGCAATTTTAAATATTTCGTAAGATGTGTTATTCAAATAAAACATCCTTTCCTCATCAATATCAAAAACAATTGCAAACTCTAACTCCTCTTCCTCAACTTTTTCTACATCTGTATTTACAACCAAATTTGCGTTTCTCACAACCACATTATTCATTTTCATTTTTTATCTCCTTTGCACTATGCACTAAAGCATTTGATGGAAATAATCCCTCTTTGTATGCTTCATAGCAGAATCGATATTGTTCATCCATATTTATTGAATCTTGTATTGATATCGCGTGGCAAAAGCCTTTGCAAATATTCTTATAAATACACAGTTGACATGGGGACTTATATTTTTTTGTCTCGTTTGATAATTTTTGAACTGTTGGGTTATTATTCCAGCAATCAAAAACCGTTGTTAAATAATTCTCACCGAACTGATAGTTCGGATGTGCCTCTCCAATTCCACACATACTATATCTACCATTAGGCAGCAAAGTCAAACGATTACAGAAAGAACATTCATTACGATAGTTTAATACATTTTTCAACTTCATAAATGCAGGTGGAATAGGGGTTTTTATTAATATCTGTCCTTTATACTTTTCCATCAATTTTTGCTGTTGTTCATAAAATTTAATGCGTTCTTTCACATCAAACGTTATTCTGTTTTGCGCCAATTCTTCTCCACGACCACATGGTTGCACAGGGAGTACACGCAATATTTTCACACCTAATTGGATACACAATTGAATGGTATTCTCTACATCAGCCTCATTTAATTTGCTAACAGCCATAATGCATTGATATAACAAGCCATGCTTAACTAACTTCTCCACAGTTCTTTTGGTAATATCAAAAGCACCATTAATTCCTCTGATAGAATCATGAGTACTTGCCGTCGAAGAATCTATGCTTGCAAACAAACTAATGTTCTTATACTTTTCCATTCGCTCTATATCGCAATCGCCGATCAGAGTTGCATTAGTTTCAATATCAACGTAAGCTCCTTCTTTTTTTGCAATGCACTCAATTATATCTATTATCTGCGGATGCATAAACGGTTCTCCGCCTGTGATCAAAAAATTCCTAACTCCCATATCATAAGCTTCTAATATCCTGGAAATTATCAATTCATAATCCAAATAGTCAGCACTTTTCCCCCCTGACACCCAACAATGTTTACACCTTAGATTGCAATCATTGGTAACATAAATAGTAAATCCTCGTAATTCATTTATGTTCATAAGCTTCTCCTTGATATATTTGATGATTCAAGCGTCAAAAGGATATTTTATCAAAAACACTTATGCATTTTGTCCAAAAAGTCAAATACTAAAACACTTTAAAAGTGATTATTGAGTGTAAAGTTTTGCACAATATCAAAATGGTGATTTGAAATCAACCTTTTAACGCTTTATTTATGTAATGTATTTACGTAAATATATTATAATTAATTTCTACTTTCTTAGCTTCCTCCAAATTCAAGTTCTCTTGAATATATTCATTAACCTTCTCATACCCCAATCTTTCCTCAAACGAAAGCCCCCATTTTTTTCGTTCGCTTGTGCATAAACCATAACACTCAAGGAGCGAAGAATCTTCATATATCTTAAGTTTACGTACGTATTCACAAAAATCTACATGTTCAAACACTTTTCCTGTGAAATATAACATATAATACATATACTTCCCGATGGAATATTGATCACTCAAACATTTTACTATTTCACTTGAAAGCACTTCTACATTATTCTTCAGCATATTATACACATCCATAAACATCTCTGTACGAATAGTGTTGTGTTGGCTCAAATGATAAAGCGAATTCATCTCCTTGTAGTGATGAAGGATAAGCTGAACAAAAGCCTTTTCTACAGGCAGTGTCTTCACTGTAACACCGTAAATCTCCATATCCACCGAGTCACTCAAGAATTCATCAATAGAACATCGCCACCCCTCATACTCCCCCCAGAAAATATCATAATTCACATCTACATTGAAATAAAATCCAAACTTTTCTTTATGATATGAGGGGATCTGATGAGAATAAGCCATGCATAACACCCTATTGCGTCTGGTTTCCGCACTATCCTCTGGTAGTTTTTGTTTAAACCCAAGTTTAAGAAGTTGCTTCTCCAAAAACTCCACATTCCTCTTATCTGTCAGGATATCAATATCACTTGACCTTCTACGATCCGGAACACCATATATTTGTTGTGACAAAGCCTCACCTTTCACCACAGCATATTTCACTGAAGAAAGTTCCTTAAACAACGGCTCAAGTTCTTTATACAGAAGCTTTCTTTCGATTTTATACAGTTTATCTACCATTATTTTAGTACACCTATCTTATTCTACACTTTTATTGTACTGCAATTTATGTCATAATTTGACATACACAATGACACAAGGCATTGCAAATATATATCAACTTAACACACATTACTATTTAATTAATCAAACAACAGCTCTCTTTTTAGCAATACACGATACCTGTCAGTTTCCCACAGAATGTTTATCATTTGTACACTCTAAAACATAAGCTAACATTTATTTCCTCTTCTTTATATCACACATTACCAAATTACACCATAACAAAACCGGAAAATAATCATTTTCCGGTTTTGTTAAGTCACTGCCGCTGCAACAACATACATTATGTTATAACTACAATTCAGAAGAAATCTCTAAATGAATAGAATAACTGACCTTTTCAAAAGGAGCGTAATATTGACCATACTGTGCCTAACAGCTATTTCCAGACTTATCACAATACCGATATACATGCCTGTGCTGTCTACGGACTACCTACTTCTCCCCCAACAGAAGAAGAACCTATTAACGATTCCACCAATACTTAACCCCAATATCCAAAATGCTTCTGATAATAATCTTTGATGACATCCATCAACTTTGCGTCGCCCCTTGCGGCAGTAATATAATATGCCTGCCGCAAGTATTGCGCCGCATTCTTCAGCTGATTTTCCGGCCATTGTTCCTGCTTTACCATCCAAATATAATTAAAAGCTTTTGATACCAAAAGAGGCGCAATCATATGCCCATAATCAATTTTTACAGACAACGTCATGCAGTCTTCTATTTCTTTCAGTGCCTCTACGTACTTTCCTTCCCTTGTATAGATTTTGGCAAGGTTTCTCCGTACCGTAATCTCCATGGTAAGCCTGTCCGGATTCAGCATATATCCCGCATTCAGGCACTGCAGAATCGTGCTGTTTATTTTTTTACCCATATCATACTGCTGTAAATACACATACGCGTTCTCCAGGCTTAATAACACCAGCAGTTCCTCCAAAACGAAGGGAAATACCCTATCCGTCTGATTCAAAAACTTCTCATATCCCGGCACCGTCATACGGATCACTCCGTCTATCCGCTTCCGCAATCCCTCTGCATTTATCCTTCCTTTATGATAATCTATCAGCGCCTCATCCCTTGCTATATATTGCATTGTGAGCACATTGTCATCCGCTCTTTCCCGCATCCTGTTCAGGTATTCCTCCGCCTGATCATAGTCAAATCGTTTCAGCGCCCTTTCCAGCTCTTCCCTTTCTCTCAGCAGGTCTCCATCTTTACCAACGCAAACCGCATAGACCTGTTCAGCCGTTCTCCCCATTCGCGCCATCAGCTTTCGGAAGTTCTCTTTTCTCACCCCATTCTTTCCGTTCTCAATCCGCGACAATTCCACCGTACTGCATATCCCATGGCACACTTCATGCTGCCGCATTCCCATTGCCGTCCTTGTCAGCTGAATTACTTTGTTCATATTGTAATATGCCATTGTAATTCCTCCTCACAATACTTCTCCACTGCATTGCGCTCCCTGTCCATCCCCATAATAGCATATATGGTATGGGCCATCCTGCACTCCTCCATACACTCCCTAAGCCAATCCTTACAACCATCCCCTGCTCTCTTCCAACGTTCAATCAATTTTGCCTTGATAAAGTGCAGCTCCGCCAGCCTGCGAATACCGGTGGTTCCGTCAAAGCATTTCAGCGCTTTCTCTATGTAGTAGAGCTCCTTGCCATTCTCATCTGAGCATTCCGACACTTTAATCAGTTCCAGCCACACGTCTCCCTCTATGTCCTCATGTCTGTCTTCCTGATAACATATTTCCATATACCTCACTATATCCAGCAGCCCGCTTTCCACCCTGCAGCTTGCTTTCCATTCTCCCTGCCTGTTTCTGACCAAAGCCAACAGCATGTCCATTTCCATGGGGGTGTACAAATTATTCTGCTGATCGGGCAAATCGAATTTTTCCTTTGTCAATGCCAGGGCCCTTGCCGCCAGCTTACACACCTTATCCTGATCTTTTCCATTCCTCTCGGCCAGCTTCATCTCATAATATAGACAAAATTGTTCATGCAGCCAGTTCTCCTGGGAAACTTGCAGACGATATTCCTGAATGCCCCTGTCCACCGCAGGATAGTCTCCGTTTGACATGGCCACTTTTATCTCCAGCCGCTTCTCCCACAATGCCCCGTCTTCTTCTCGAAGCATGGACTCAAATCCCACAGACCTTTTTCCCATCCTTGCCAGCAGTGTCTCAATGACAAGGAAATCCAAGTTTCTTTCCTCTGTCTCCGCCCTTGTAAAAGTGGTAGGAGAACAAATACCTTCATAAATCACCTTTCGTTGCAGCCCATACCGTTTCCGGTAAGATGCTGACACCTTCCCAAATGTATTTTTTTCCATAATGAATCCCCTTTTTTCTTTATCCTGTTATACTTTCCTGTTCTTTCTACGTCTTCTTATCATAGGTATCCCTTTCCGCCCTGATCCTGGGCATATTTTATACAAAAAGCCGCCTTCCCCGTTTCATTTTAAGCTATAACTTTTCAACACTTTTTAATCTATATTATACACTTTTTTCCACTCTAAAGCAATAAATAATATTCTGAAATATCCAGAGGCAGATCAAGCGACAGGTCATATTTGAGACGATTGCGCTGTCTACAGTCACTTGGACCATAATCCAAATCAATCCAAGTCAAACAAGTTATCAACATTTGACCGCAAATCATCCTTGCAAAAATAACCAATACTCTATAAAATAAAATCAGATTCCAAATAAAGTTTAGCCTGTACTGTTTTACTTTGTATCCAATCTCTCACAGGCTTCGGAAAGGGCAGGTCATTATAATGAAATCATTATCACATCCCTCGGATCCATACGGCATGAACTGGATTGAAGGGCATACCCAATGGGGGACGGTAACATGTCCTAAGGGCATTACCGTGGCCAAGAGCAGCGAACGTTCACAGGATATCATTACCGAAAGGTATGTCTTTACCAACAAAACGGATAAGGATATTTTCACCTCTTTAAACAGCATAGGCATCTACACCCCCTTTAACGACGACTATATAGCCGGTTCCAAGGTGTGTATGACTGCCAGATGCCATACTCATATCTGGTGCGGAGAAAATATATCTTATGTAATGTGTCTGAGAATGGGCGGGGAAGCGCCCCACCTTGGACTGGTGCTGACAGAGGGCCGCCTTGGCGGCTACAGTATTGAACGCGATACCGCACAGATCAGCAATGACAGAGGCGACTTTATACTGCACCCTGCGCCAGTAACCCTTGCACCGGGACAACACTTTACGATTGCATGGACACTTTTCTGGCACAGCGGCCTCAAAGATTTTCAAGAGAAACTATGCCTGTACAACAAACACTTTATTCAGGTTTCCGCAGAAAATTATATTGTATTTAAAGGAGAAAGCATTGCCGTCAGCATTCGTCCTTTTTTTGCATTTAAAAATGCCCTGATCACAAGGGATAAAATTCCTGTCAGTTCTAAACAGGATAACGCCAGGCTCTTCCTTTCGGAAAAGGCGGAAAATCCCGGCCAGTATTCCTATGAAATCAACATCGACGGAATCTCCACACACTGCAATATTTTGGTATTGCCGGAGCTGGAAATACTTGCGGAAAAGCGCTGTCATTTTATATGTGATAATCAGCAATATCAAAACCCGGAAAGCAGATTGGACGGCGCTTATCTTATCTACGACAACGAAGAAAAGCATATGTATTACCATCGCGCCAACGACTATAACGGGGGCCGGGAGCGTATCGGCATGGGCCTGCTCATAGCAAAATATCTCCAGGCACACAGAGATGAAAAGCTTATGGATAGTTTGAAAAAATACATAAGCTATGTGGAAAAGAATCTGCTTTGTCGGGAAACCGGCGAGGTTTTTAATGACTACGCCTATAACAATTCCTATCACAGACTCTACAATTATCCCTGGATGAGTTTATTCTATCTGGAATTGTATACGCTTTTTAAAGATCGGGAATTGCTTGAGACCGCCTATCGAATCATGCTGTTTTTTTACCGACAGGGCGGAGATCACTTTTATGCCATAGAAGTTCCTGTGATGGGACTTGTCACAGCTTTAAAAGAATGCCATATGGACCGGGAGGCAGATACAGCCGTATCCTGGTTTCGAAAACATGCCGACTACATAGCCGAAACCGGTCTTGATTATCCTGCTCATGAAGTGAAATATGAGCAGAGCATCGTTGCGCCCGCAGCAAATATACTGCTTCAGACCTTCTTGATCACAAACGAAAGCATCTATCTGGACGCTGCAAAAAAACAACTGGATGTGCTGGAAATGTTTAACGGTTTCCAGCCTGATTATCACTTATATGAAACCGCCATACGTCATTGGGACGGATACTGGTTCGGGAAACGCAAAGCCTATGGGGACACCTTCCCCCATTACTGGAGTGCTCTGACGGCAAATGCCTTTCTGGATTTTGCCAGGATCACAGGCTCCCGGGAGTACCTGCAAAGGGCAAAACAGGCCTATCGCTCCGTGCTGAGCCTGATTCATCCGGACGGTTCCGCTTCCTGTGCTTACGTTTATCCCGTATCCGTTAATGGAGCAGCCACCGGCTTTTATGATCCCTATGCCAACGATCAGGATTGGGGACTGTACTTTGCGCTCCGTTCCTGTATAAGTGAATCAAGCTTGTACACTACCTTTCCGTCTATGATCGTATAAAGCGTCCTGGTAAACACTTCCATGGGATTTCCGTCGAAAATGGCGATATCCGCATCCTTTCCAACCTCCAGGCTGCCCACTCGATCCGCCACACCGCAGATCCGGGCCGGAGAAATGGTAATTGCCTTGTATCCCTCTTCCAAATCCAGTCCTGACTTTACCGCAAGCCCTGCGCATAGAGGCAGAGACTGGATCAGGGAGACCGGGTGATCGGTGGTAATTGCCGTGACGACGCCTGATTTATTCAAAACACCCACGGTTTTAAAAGCCATATTCTGTACCTCTATTTTGCTCCGGCTCGCCAGGTCCGGCCCCACAATGGCAGGAAACCCTTCCGCCGCCAGTTCCTCCGCAATCAAATGACCTTCGGAGCAATGATCCAGAGTCATTTTCAGCTGAAATTCTTTTGCAATCCTGACTGCCGTAAAGATGTCATCCACCCGATGTACATGCGCTTTCAGCGGAATCTCTCGCCGTACCACAGGCAGCCAACACTCCATGGCAAAATCCTCTTCAAACGTTTCTCCCCGATCCTTAGCCCCTTTCTTTTTTTCCCCATACTGAACCGCTTTTGTCAATTCCTGACGCAGCATTGCGGCAATGGCCATCCTGGTGGAAGGGCTCTTCCCCTGACCGGAATAATTAACCTTGGGGTTTTCCCCAAAAGCAACTTTCATGGCGGCCGGCGCCTTCACCACCAAATCATCCACCCGCCGTCCCTTTGTCTTTATAAACGCAAACTGTCCTCCCACCACATTGGAGCTGCCCGGTCCTATCATGGCGGAAGTAATTCCTGCCCGCACTGCATCGTCAAAAGCCGCATCCATGGTATTAATGGCGTCTATAGCTCTCAGACAGGGGGTTATGGGATCCACCGTTTCATTACAATCGTCCCCTTCCATTCCCTTTTTCTCTTCCGTAATTCCCATATGACAGTGTGCTTCAATAATCCCCGGCATGATGATACCGTCCCTGACTTCGATTACTTCTTCGCCGTCTACAGGGCAAAATTCAACTTCATCCCTTGAACCGATGGCTTCTATCTTCCCATCCGCTATGTGGATACAGCCGTCTTTGATATCCGCTCCCGCCATGGTCTTAATAATTCCGCCGATAATATACATATATCAATCCCCATTCTTACGTGAAACAAGGCCGCCAAAGCCACAGGGGACTTTGGTTATATCAAGATAAACCAACCGGCAGGCCTGCCCAATAGACTGAAAACAGACCAGCCGGATCGTTGCAAATCAATTAATGAAACAGCGGCTCCGGATTCACCGGTTGTCCGTCTTTGGTAAGCTTCAAATACAAATTGCTTCCGTCCCTGCAGAAATATTTCGTAGGTTCCGCCACTGTGGCGATCTGATCCCCCATGGACACATAACTATCCAATGTGACGTTAATCCCGTTCAGCTGTCCGTAAGTAAGCTGATAACCGTCTCCCAGATCCATTGTCACAGCATGTCCAATTATGGCATCGTCAAAAATATTAATCACCTTGCCCGCAGCACATGCCGTCACTACGGTTCCCGGCTCAGCGGCTATCATCAGCGCAGGATTACGCTTATAGTGATCAAGTGTCACAAAGCGAACTGTCTTTCCCATATCAAAGGGGATCAATACTTCTCCGTTTAAAGGACGCAGCATACCGTTGCTCTCATCAAAATGCAAAGTATTCGTTACAATCCCACTGGTTTGTTTGCTCTCCTGCTTTACTTCTGGTTCCGGGGTCGGTTCCACTTCCGGTTCCGGCGTTGCTTTGGCAGGCGCGTCCTGTATCAGGGTATCCGAATTGTCCAATCCCGGCGTTTCCTGAAGTTCAGGCGCCGGATCCGGAATCTCTATCTGATTGGATCCCGCCTCCATGGGCGTATAATCCAGATCATCCTCCAGCCCAATCATCTCATTCATTCCGAAAGGAAGACTTTCCTGACCTGTCCCTATCTGATCCTGCAAATTATCTCCCAGGCTATTTTCCGTCTGATTATTCTGGGCAATCTCCTGGAGCTTATCCTGAACATTGTCCTCCACCTGCGTAAAGTCTATGGTGTAGCCGTCATTCTGAGACTCCTCCTGATTTGACTTCATATAAATCCCCGTCATAGTCAGAGCCGTAAGCACAAACGCTGACGAAGCAATCATGATAACACGTTCTTTTTTGGCATTATTCCTTCTGTTTCTTCTCATAGTTGCCTTCCCTT
Organism: uncultured Acetatifactor sp.; assembly: GCA_910578185.1. Lineage (GTDB taxonomy): Bacteria > Bacillota > Clostridia > Lachnospirales > Lachnospiraceae > Acetatifactor. The sequence goes on along the minus strand of CAJTPN010000010.1, from coordinate 91,345 downwards.
CCTTAAAATAAAATTACGTATAAGCTAAATCTGCTTTTTATAGCTTGCTATCAGTTTGCCCTAATGGAAGAGAATTATGCAGAATATATTCCGGAAGAAAGCCAATGAAATCCTTTCTCCAAAAATAGCTGGCATAAATTTAAAATTCCCACAAAAGGCTCAATATATCAGTTTCTTTCAGAAACCTTTATCAAACCCTTTGCAGGAATTTATTTTGATTATTCAAGAAAATCAGCGGACACATTTTGAAGGTAAACAGCCCCCACCCTGTCCGTTATTAGTTTTTTGTATCCTCCGGCCTGCGCAAAGGCGGCTGCATCTCCTGAACAGGCGGCATGGTCTGAGCGGAAGCCGCCGCCATTTGTTTCGCCTGAGCAATCCGCGCAGACAAAAGCCCCGCCAGCATTTCCCTCGGCAAAATGATATTTGCACCAAAGGGATTTACCACCAGTCCCAACGCAGGGCAGATATTGCCTTTGGCGTCCCTGCGCAGTATCATATTGGCAAATTCCTCCAGCCTTAATGAAAAAATGGGCAGCTTCTGATTTTTCTCTTCCCATTTTTCTAATTCCGCTTTGTCGGTAAACGCCATAAAAAATTTCGTACCTTCCGCCGTGGACAACATGGGAAGCTGCACTTTGCTTCCGTTTGCAATGGTGAGCTGACCGTCTTCTCCTTCCACAGGCGCCGGTTCCACCACCGCAGGAGACAGGAAGCTTGCCTTTGTCAGCTCTTCCATAAACATGTTGCGGTGCTCCGGCGTATCCTCCGCCTTCATCAGCTCTATGGCTCCCACCAGCATGGGATTGGATACCATTTTATTAAATTCCATAACAATCTCTCTTCCTGCGCCGTTCTTAGCGCCAATTCAATTCTTCTAAAGAACCTCCCAGCCCAAACAGCCTGTAAACACCATTTATATGCTTTACACACGGTTGTAATTAATAAGGCAGCCTTTCAAGATAATCTGACGTTCTTCATCGGTCAAGTCACCCAGACACAGCGCAAATTCTTTCAAAGAATCCTCTCCTACCACATACGCCTTGATCACATCCGCCTTATCTTCCACCGCTTTTCTGATATTCGGGATAAAGAGGTAATCCAGATTCTTAAAAGGAAGCTTTCCGGCCTCTATCAGAAAAGGCAGCATCCCCCAGTTGATCAGGTTGGAACGATAGCGTTTTGTCGCATACTCGTTAGCAATATTGGCCCAGCCGCCCAGAACTCTCTGGCAGGATGCGGCCTGTTCCCTGGCCGAACCATCTCCCGGCTTCACCGCAAAAATCGTGGAACCAAAACCCACATTGGAATGATTCACATCCGGATAATCCCTCTGGATAACTCCCATCAGTTCCTTTAAAGCCGGAAGCACCTGGCAGGGATGTTCTCCCGCAACACGCGCTTTCTCCGCCTTCTGAATCTCCTTTGCCCTGCCCACATATTCCGGATCCTTCCGGCTCAGGGTAAATTCAGCAAGTCCCAATGGGTTGGAGCGATAAGAAGAGGTCTCTCCCGAAGGAATCAGCTCATCCGTTGTAGTGACAGGATCATGAATTTCACTGACCACTTGCAGAATCAGATTCTCGGTAAGCGCTCCCATCTTTGGCCAATCCTTGATATTGGGCCCAAGCTGTATCTCCACACTCGGATCAGCCTCACCCTTTGAGTCAAATACACGATTTGCATATATTTTACTGTCAAAATAATATTTGTATTTTCCAATTTCACCGTCAAATTCCGTTGCCGGTGTCAAAACGCCCCTGTTGGCTGCCGTAGCCGCAATAGAGCGGGCATCCATCAATGCAACCGACGAAATCTGACCATTTTGAAGCTTGCTCCCTTCCCGGTTGGGGAAATTTCTGGTGGAATGCCGGATGCTGAACGCATTATTGGCCGGCGTATCCCCGGCCCCGAAGCAAGGACCACAAAACGCTGTCTTCATCACAGCTCCGGTCTCCAAAATTGCGGAAGCACATCCGTTTTTAATCAGCTCCATATAAATGGGCATGGAAGCGGGATAAACACTTAAGGTAAAGCCGTCACAGCCGATATCCTTACCCCTTAAAATATCCGCAGCCGCACAGATATTTTCAAATCCGCCTCCTGCGCAGCCTGCAATGATACCCTGATCCACCATAAATTTACCGTTCTTCACTTTATCTTTCAAGTGGAATTCCACGGCGCCGTCCAAGCTTACCAGCGCCCGTTTCTCTGTCTCATCCAGAATATCTGTCAAATTTGCATTCAACTCTTCTATGGTATAAGTGTTGCTGGGGTGGAATGGCATGGCAATCATGGGACGAACTTTGGATAAATCCACCACCACCAAGCCGTCATAATAGGCCACCTCTCCAGGCGTAAGCTCTTTATATTCCTCGCTTCTGCCATGGATTTCATAAAACGTTCTGATCTCCTCATCCGTCTGCCAAATAGAAGAAAGACAGGTAGTTTCGGTCGTCATAACGTCTATACCAATTCGAAAATCCGCACTCAATGCTGCAATGCCAGGTCCCACGAACTCCATTACTTTATTTTTAACAAAACCGTTTTTAAATACCGCTCCTATAATGGCCAGTGCTACGTCCTGAGGTCCCACCCCCTTAACGGGTTCTCCTTTCAGATAAACTCCCACCACTCCGGGCATATCCACATCATAAGTCTGATTTAGCAGCTGCTTTACCAGCTCCGGACCACCCTCTCCCACTGCCATGGTACCAAGGGCACCATAACGGGTATGAGAATCCGAGCCCAAAATCATCTTACCGCCCCCAGCCAGCATCTCTCTGGCAAATTGATGGATCACCGCCTGATGGGGAGGAACATAGATGCCGCCATAGCGCTTTGCACAGCTCAGCCCAAACATATGATCGTCTTCATTGATCGTCCCTCCAACCGCACACAATGAATTGTGACAGTTGGTAAGCACATAGGGCATGGGGAATTTCTCCAGTCCTGAGGCTCTTGCAGTCTGGATAATACCCACAAAGGTAATGTCATGGCTGGTCAGTTTATCAAATCTGATCTTCAGTTTTTCCATATCGCCGGAAGTATTATGGCTCTCCAGAATGCCATAGGCTATGGTTTCCTCCATCGCTTCTTCTCTTGTGACATTCTTTCCGGTTCTACTCAATATGGCCTGCTGTGCATCCGGAGTATCGGGTATAATTTCCGTTCCGTTTACCAGGAACGCACCGCCCTGCAACAATTCTATCATGGGTCTTCCTCCTATTCCAGTTCTGTCATGCGCCCTTAGCGCATTGTTTGCTTCTGGTCTATTCTTTTCCTTTGATATGGATAATCATTCCACAGCCCTCAAAGCCCGCGCCCCCTACCAGCTGCAGCACATCCTTTTCGCCTTCTATCACATCGCTGTCATGAAAATGCACATGTCCGGCCAGTACCAATTCCACCGGACTGTCGGAGGCCGTGGTCAGCGATATGAATTTTTCGGAATGCTCATTGGGGTAGATCCCACCCCAGTTTCCGGCGCCAATCACCACAGGACTGCTCCAGATTTCTCTTGCCCTGCCCAGTACCGACTGCGTCATGAACGGAACGTGAGCCAGTACAATCACAGGCCGACTCTCCCGCAATATCCTTTCATATTCCGGGAATATGTTTTCATTGACCTGATTACTGCTGTCATCAATTCCCACCAAAACAATCTCGCCTAAATCCAGTGAATGAATCGCCGTATTTCCATCCATAAAAGGTTCCAAAAGCGACAGATAAGCTTCCTTTCCTGTCTGTGTCATGTATTCCCAGGGATATGTCCAGTCGTGATTGCCGTTGATATAGAGATATGGCATGTCCAGCCCGGCAAGCTGTTTGTGAAGCCATTCCAGATTAGCGGCGGACGGGGTATCAATGATATCCCCGCCCAGCAAAACCGCATCTGCTTTTAATTCATTTGCATACCGAATCCACTCTGGAAACTGTTCTGCAGAAGATACGCCTTCTTCATTTACAAAGGTCGGGTATCGAGCGGCTTCATTTGCCGCCGCTTCACCTACCCCATCCGGATCACGGATGATCACATGGGTATCCGTCAAAAACAGCAGCGTATATTCCCCGCTCAGCCCTTCCACATATATGGTCTCTTCCGAGATCTGTTTTTCCCAGCTTGTTTCCTGTGCGCAGCCAGCAGCAGTCAGACACAAGCATACTGTGGCTGCGCCAAGAAAAAACTTTTTAAAATACCTTGCCATCAATTTAATCCAAAACCACCTTATCCAGATGCCAGATCTCATCCACATACTGCTGAATGGTTCTGTCCGAAGTAAACTTGCCGGAACATGCCATATTCAGAATGGCGCTCTTTGCCCATGCCGCCGTATTCTTATATGCAGCCTCTACCTTTTTCTGCGCCTCTGCATAAGCCTTAAAGTCCTTCAAAATGAAATAAGTATCCGCTTTGTTGGTAGATAGCGTATTTAACAGGGAATTGTACAGCGGGCGGAACAGTTCCTTGTCAGCGGAATAGGTTCCGTCGATCAGCTGTGTCAAAACCTTATGGATATCCGCATCCTGATTGAAAATCTGCATGGGATCATAGCCGCCGTAATTTTCAAACCGTATTACCTCATCAGAAGACAGTCCGAAGATAAACGCGTTCTCTTCTCCCACTTCCTCCACAATTTCCACATTGGCTCCGTCCATGGTTCCCAATGTCAGTGCACCGTTTAACATAAACTTCATATTGCCTGTACCGGAAGCTTCCTTGCTGGCAGTGGAAATCTGCTCAGACACGTCTGCCGCCGCAAAAATAATCTCCGCGTTGGACACATTATAATTCTCGATAAACACAACCTTAATCTTTCCGCCGATGGCCGCATCGTTATTAACCACCTTTGCCACGGAATTAATCAGCTTAATGGTCAGCTTTGCATTGCGATAACCTGCGGCAGCCTTTGCCCCGAAGATAAATGTTCTGGGGAAGAATGCATTGTCGGGATGTGCCTTAAGCTCGTTATACAGATACATTACATGAAGGATATTCAAAAGCTGTCTCTTGTACTCGTGGAGACGCTTTACCTGGACATCAAAGATAGATTTGGGATCCACCTCAATGTCGTTGTGTTCCTTGATATATTTTGCCAGACGAAGCTTATTTTGATACTTGATCTCCATAAATTCCTTCTGGGCCTTCTTATTGTCTGCCAACGGCTTCAAACCGCCAATTTGAGGCAGATCTGTGATCCAGCCGTCGCCGATCTTTTCCGTAACCCAATCTGCCAGCAAAGGATTGCCATGCAGCAGGAAACGTCTCTGGGTAATGCCGTTGGTCTTATTGTTAAAGCGCTCCGGATACATTTCATAAAAGTCCCGAAGCTCCTGCTTCTTCAAAATTTCCGTGTGCAGCCTTGCAACACCGTTTACGGAATAACCTGCCACGATGGCCATGTGCGCCATTTTCACCTGTCCATCATAGAGAATTGCCATCTTGCGGATCTTCTCCTGCACATCCACACCATACATGCCCGAATATCTCTGCTGAATCTCCAGAACAAATCTGCGGTTGATCTCCTCCACGATCTGATAAATCCGTGGAAGCAGCCTGGAGAACAAGTCGATGGGCCACTTTTCCAGCGCTTCCGCCATAATAGTATGGTTGGTATAAGCACATGTCTTCGTGGTGATCTCCCATGCCTCCTCCCAGGTGAGATTATAATCATCCAAAAGAATACGCATCAATTCTGGTATCGCCACCGTAGGATGAGTATCATTCAGCTGGAAGGTCACTTTTTCATAAAAACGATGAATATCGTCATGCTTCCTCATGTACTTTTCCACGGCCTCCTGAACGGACGCGGAAATAAAGAAATACTGCTGCTTCAGACGCAGTTCCTTGCCTGCATAATGATTGTCGTTAGGATAGAGAACGTCCACCAGATTCCTTGCCAGGTTCTCATCCTCCACTGCCTTGCTGTAATCTCCCTTGTCAAAAGAGTCCAGCTGGAAGCCTCCCATGGATTCCGCATCCCAGATGCGCAGTGTATTGACAATACCGTTGCCATACCCCACAATGGGCAGATCGTAAGGGATTGCCCTCACAGCCTGATATCCTTCCTGGATAAAGTGATTCCTGCCGTTTTCGTCGCAATGCACGGACACATAGCCGCCGAATTTTACTGTCTTTGCATATTCCGTCCTGCGCAGCTCAAAGGGATTTCCGTCCGCAAGCCAGTTGTCCGGCACCTCCACCTGATATCCGTCCTCAATCTTTTGTTTAAACATACCATAACGATAGCGAATACCGCAGCCATATGCAGCATATCCAAGGGTTGCAAGAGAGTCCAGGAAACATGCTGCAAGCCGCCCCAGACCGCCGTTGCCCAGTGCGGCATCCGGCTCCTGATCCTCTATCACATTGATATCCACGCCCAGCTCTTCCAGCACCTCTTTTACGCCCTTGTATGCTTTCAGATTGATCATATTATTTCCCAGAGCGCGTCCCATCAAAAACTCCATGGACATATAATAGACGATCTTGGGATCTTCTTTCTCATATGCCTTTTGAGTGGTCATCCAGTTGCCGATAATCCTGTCCTTGATGGAGTAGGAAGCCGCCTGGAAAATCTGCTGGGGAGTCGCTTCCTCCAAAGTCTTACGATACATTGTCATCACATTATACAAAACACTTCTCTTAAAGAGTTCCTTATCAAATTCAGCCTCCTTCTCCGACGTCTCCACTTCGCTTTCGACTTCTTCCGTCAGCTTTTCCAATTCCGTCAACTCTTCCAAGTTTTCTAATTCTGCCATTCTTTTTCTCCTTTCATCCGGACGACGAAACCTTCCTGTAAAATTTATCATCACCGCCCATGAAAACTTCTTTTTCATTATACCAAAGTTTTCCTGTCATTCCAACTGATATTTTATAAATTTCCACCTTTAAACCTTCTCAATCGCAATCACAGCCTTCTCCCCGTTCACATCCCATTCCTTCGACACTGCATAATCCGCGCCGCTTGTCAATTCCTCCGCCAGCACCTTACCGCAGATCATTTCCCGATTATCCCCGGCAACCTGGAACAGCTTCTCATTTCCGTTCAGGGATACCCTGATGTGATCCATCACTTCAAAGCCCGCATCCTTGCGCATGGTCTGAATCTTGCTGATGATCTCGTATACAAAGCCCTCTCTGATCAGCGCATCCGTCAAATTGGTATCCAGAATCACCGTCATCTTGTTATTCTCCAAAGACACATATCCCGGCTTCTGGGTCATATCGATCAGCAGATCACCCTTCTCCAGTTCAACGCTCACGCCGTCCACCTCAAACACAAGTTTTCCACTTTGGTTCAGTTCATCCATTGCCGTATTACCATCCAAAGCGGCCAGTTTCTTCTGGATTCCTCCCAACTGTTTGCCGTACTTGGGCCCAACGGTGCGCAGCTGCGGTTTAAAGGTATAAGTGGTATAATCCCTCACATCCCCGGTAAAAACCACTTCCTTCACATTCAGATCATCCTGAATGATGGATGTATAGAATGCATCCAATCCGGAAGCCGTTGCGTCTTCTGAAGCGATTTCTGCCTTGACATACATTTTGCCAAGGGGCTGACGATTTTTCAGCGCAGCCGCCTGACGGCAAGCTCTTCCCATGGTCACGGCCTCCAGCACTTCCTCCATGTCCTCTTCCAGTTTCTTATTGATATAGGCTTCTTCCACTGAGGGGAAATCACATAAGTGAATGCTTTCCGGCGCCGTTGAATCCACGCTGCATACCAGGTTGCGATATATGGCCTCGGTCATAAAAGGAATCATGGGAGCAGCCGCCTTACAGAGCGTCACCAGCGCCGTGTGCAAGGTCATATAAGCATTGATTTTATCCTGTTCCATCCCCTTTGCCCAGAAACGCTCCCTGTTGCGGCGCACGTACCAGTTGCTTAGCTCCTCTGCAAAATCCTGCAATGCCTTTGCCGCCTCGGGAATGCGATATCGGTCAAGATTACGATCCACCTCGCCAACGACCGTATTCAGCCTGGAAAGTACCCATTTGTCCATCACCGTCAATTTATCATAATCCAATGTATATTTTGACGAGTCAAATCCATCAATATTGGCATACAGCACAAAAAAGCTATAGGTATTCCACAATTTATCCAGGAATTTGCGCTGTCCCTCCAGCACTGCCTTGCCTGAAAAGCGCTTGGGAAGCCAAGGTGCGGAGCAGGAATAGAAATACCATCTGATAGCATCGGCGCCAAATTCCTCCAACGCCTCAAAGGGATCCACCACATTTCCCTTGGACTTGCTCATCTTCTGGCCATCTTCATCCGCCACCAAACCCAGCACCACCACATTCTCAAAGGGCGCTTTGTTAAACAAAAGCGTGGACTCCGCAAGAAGGGAATAGAACCACCCACGGGTCTGATCCACCGCCTCAGAGATGAACTGTGCCGGGAACTGCTGCTCAAACAGCTCTTTATTTTCAAAGGGATAATGATGCTGTGCAAAAGGCATTGCGCCGGAGTCAAACCAACAGTCAATTACCTCAGGCACACGCTTCATGGTTTGGCCGCACTTGGGACAGGGAATTGTGATCCCATCAATAAAGGGTCTGTGCAGCTCCACATTCGCGGCCCCCTCATCTTTGCTTAACGCACACAATTCTTCACGGCTTCCTACAGAAACCGTATGCCCACACTGGCATTCCCATATATTTAAAGGCGTTCCCCAATAACGGTTCCTTGAAATACCCCAATCCTGAATATTTTCCAGCCAATTTCCGAAGCGCCCCTCTCCGATGGTGGCCGGAACCCAGTTGATCGTCCTGTTATTGCGCACCAGATCCTCTTTCACCGCTGTCATCTTGATAAACCAGGATTCCCTTGCATAATAGATCAAGGGCGTGTCGCATCTCCAGCAGAAAGGATAATCATGTTCAAATTTCGGCGCGGAGAAAAGTTTTCCCTCCTGCTCCAGACTTTTTAAAATATCCGGATCCGCATCCTTGACAAATTTCCCGGCATAAGGCGTCTCTTCGGTCATATTTCCCCTGCCGTCCACAAACTGTACGAAGGGCAGATCATATTTTCTTCCCACATTGGCGTCGTCTTCACCAAAAGCAGGCGCAATGTGTACGATTCCGGTACCGTCCGACATGGTGACATAATTATCGCAGGTCACATAATGTCCCTTTTTGCCCTGTTTTGCCACAAATTCACCCGTGCACGCAAACAACGGCTGGTAAGCTTTGTACTCCAAATCCTTTCCGGTATAAGTTTCAAGCACCTCATATGCGGGCGTTCCCTCACCGGCCAGACCGCCAAGCACATTGTCAAGCAGTGCCTTTGCCATGTAATAGGTATAGCCGTCCGCAGCTTTTACCTTCACATAAGCCTCCTCCGGATTTACACACAGAGCCACATTGGAAGGCAACGTCCAGGGCGTAGTGGTCCACGCCAGGAAATAGGCGTCTTCGTCCGAACATTTGAACCGCGCCACTGCAGAGCGCTCCTTTACCGCCTTATAACCCTGCGCCACTTCGTGACTGGAAAGAGGCGTTCCACAGCGGGGACAATAGGGAACAATCTTAAATCCCTTGTACAAAAGCCCTTTATCCCATATGGTCTTAAGCGCCCACCACTCGGACTCAATATAATTATCGTCATAAGTAACGTAAGGATGATCCATATCCGCCCAAAAGCCCACGGAACCAGAAAAATCCTCCCACATTCCCTTATACTTCCAGACACTTTCCTTACATTTGCCGATAAAGGGCTCCAGGCCATACTCCTCAATCTGTTCCTTTCCATCCAGGCCAAGCCGCTTCTCCACCTCCAGCTCCACCGGCAGTCCGTGGGTATCCCAGCCTGCTTTCCTGGGAACCATGCACCCCTTCATGGTGCGGTACCTTGGAATCATATCCTTAAAGGAGCGGGTCTCCACATGTCCGATATGGGGCTTACCGTTTGCTGTTGGCGGGCCGTCGTAAAAATTGTAAACGGGTCCTTCCCTGCGGCTGTCAATGCTCTTTCTGAAAATATCCTGTTCCCTCCAGAACTTCTCCACAGTCTTTTCACGTTCCTGAAAGCCAGAATTGGCAGAAACCGGTTTGTACATTTTTCTCATCCTTTCTTTGCTTTCCTGCGGAAATCAAAAAAGGTTCCGTCCGTAAAAGGACGAAACCTCAACCCGCAAGATATTCGCTAAACCACCTGTTACCTCATACGTTCTCCCAAACTGCCCCTTTGTCCGGCCACTGTGCCTGCACGGCTGCCGCCGACTCTGTCCTATGAGAGAATTATATGCTTTCCCATAACGGGGGAACGCCGTCCAGAACTACCGGGAGCCCAACTAGCCGCACCGCAATCCCCCGGATTCGGCATCGGCGCTCTCTCCTTTGGTCCTGTCTGCTCGGAAGTGATCTTCCCCGCCCCTTACCGGCACCGGTCTCGCACCCTCACCGGCTCGCTGCTGCTTTCCTGGGACAGCTACTCTCTTCGTCACCGCATTTATCTGCTATTTGTTATTTCATTATATCCATATTTCCGTGTTTGTCAAGTGCTTCCAATAAATCTGTGACAATCTTCCTTGCACCCAGGACACCAGAAATGATATAAAATGGTACATAAATATACAGATACCTTGCTCTCGCTTCAAATATCAATCCAAACAAAGTCAGTCCCATGATTGCAAGCAGTACCAAACACAACGCAGGATTCGCCTGTTTCCGATATCCCAATGCCCCCAGGGACGCTGCCAGCAGACACAGCCATATTCCATGCTTCAGCGTTTCATTGACGGCGTTTGCCGCTCCATCCCCCCATATGATATTGCGCAGTGCTGGTGAGATAAACTGATTTTTCTGTTCATAAATATAGCTGAAAAAGTTTCCTTCCTGACGCCACGCAAAGGTTCCGTCCCCGTAATTAGTCAACAGTTTCCGCACACAATGCATTCCCAGCCCAGGACCGCCCATATCATTCAACCGCTGTCCGATCACTTCCAAATTCCCCCGGGTCCGTTCCGCTTTGGTTGCAAAGCTTTGGGAAAAATTCACATCCGATTCCAAATAAGCCCCATTTTTTTCCGTATTCAATCCCATCATGACAAAGTGCGCCGGGCCAAACGCTTTTTCCCCATCCAACTGCCTCGCAATATCTCTCACAAGAAATCCGTTCAAAACCGCTGCCAGCAATCCCCCAGCCAGCACATACCAAATTCCCCTGCCCAACAGCCGGATTTCTTTTCTCTGTCTTTCTATCCCTCCCTTTTTCCCCTGTCCTCCTTCTATCGCCTCCGAAAATCCCGCACCCGCTTTACTTTTTCTTAGATCCCCTGATTCCTGCATATTTTCCCCGATACAGGTTCTGTGCAAAAATAATTCCACTGCCGTCATGGCGATAAAGGTAATCAATATTTGAGGTTTGATATGATATCCAAGAAAGGCAAGCGTTCCTACCCCCAAGCAGTTTAGTCTGACATATTTTCCGCTGCGAATCTTTCCATACAAAAAAAGCAATGCTGTGGGAAAGAATAATCCCATGGAATCGGAATAGGGAATCATCAGCCAACCGCTGCTTCCCACCAAAACAAGATAACATATCCACCCCAACCAGGCTCCCCATTCTCCCGCAAGTTCTTTCAGAATCTGAAACAGCATATATCCTGTCACACCGGATACGACGCATTGCACACATACAATCCCCATAATGCCTTCCTGCACATCCAAAATTCCGAAATACAAATCCACTTTTTTAATGAGTGAAAAAACCGCCAGCAATAATATATTATTGGGATAAATTGAAAAATAGGGTACACTGGTCAAAGGTTTGCCTTCCACCACGCAAAACGTTTCCCTGATAATCATCGCCACATCCCATTCCGTGTAGAAATAAGCGTTGTAACAAATATATATTTGTACGGGAATCAAAAACAGCGTCAGCTTCCGAATGGTGCTGGTGGAATCCCTGCACATTTTTCCCAATATCCTTCCACACTTTTTCCGGAACAAAACCAGACATGCCGCTGCGACTATTCCACCGCCCAAGAGCAATATATTTCCCGCCAAGAAAGACCTTTTATACGAATAATCTGTGAGCTTTGAACAAAACAGTAAAAGAATCAAGACAAAACATATCATCACAGTAAAAGCATAAATCACAGTCCTGTGAAAACCCAAGCAGAATCTGTCCCTTATCCGCATCTTCAACATTACCTCCCCGTGGCCCCTGCTTATGGATTATATTATTTCTCAGTACAAAACTCCATACAGACTTGTTGGAGCGCTGTCACTTGTTCCAATTTTCTGCGATATCTGACAGATGTTCCCATTGTTTATCCACAGAATCTTTCCTACATATGTAGCTTTATTTTGCTTAACAAAAATTGCACTTTCATCTTCCATAGCAAAGACAGGCAGATTATGTTCCATGAAAATCTGCGATAAAGTTTGCAATAATTCTTGGTTTTCGGTGCTTTTGCGAATTTCAACAGGGAAATGATGCGTTGGAAACCCACTGAAAAATCCTAATAATTTAGCATTCATTCATACTTCCTCCTGATCGATCTTTTACTTCAAAAATCAAAACGTTGATTATCATTTTCTCAATCATACAGAAACTGAGCCCTTTGGTGTCATGCTTAAACACGGTTACCTATAATTATAATGATGTTTTTAATCATTACTGTTTGATTCCTCCTTCTTGGCTCATCCAATCACTTCCTGCTTATTTCTGAAAAAGAACTTTATATGTTATTCTTTTACATCAAATATAGCATAGCCTATTCGTTACGTAAACATTTTTTACCTATAATTTGTCTAATATCCCACTGAATTTAAAACCTGTTGTTTCCATGACCATGCAATGTTTTACATCGGCATGGGAAAGGACTGCAAACAATTGCCTCATCCCTTTTCCTCTTGTCTCCGCCTCCCAAAGCACATTTCTACATTAATATATTTTAGAAAAAAGTTATAAAATATTCATTGACGAATACGGTCTCATGGCGTACTATTGTATTATGAATTTGATACAACTTAATGTATCTGTGCAAAGGAGGAACTATATGAACGGAGATTCTTATCGCAATAGAAGAAATGGCTTTGAAACCATGGACGGAGGTCAGATGCCTCCCCCCCAGAAAAAAACAATCCTACGGGAAAATCACCGGCATTGTTGCCGCACTGTTTATTCTTGTCCTTCTGCTGTTCAACGCAACCTATGAAATCAAAGAGCAGGAACAGGCTGTACTGATCACCCTGGGTTCTCCTCAGGCAGTGACGGAACCGGGGCTGCATTTTAAAATCCCGTTTATTCAGCATGTCCGAAAGGTAAACACCACCATCCAGGGACTTACCATAGGTTATATGACCAACACCAGCGAATCCGTGGAAGATGAATCCCTTATGATCACATCGGATTTTAACTTTATTGATGTAGATTTCTATGTGGAATACCGTTACAGCGATCCTGTAAAGGCTATGTACGCCTCCAGAAATCCTCTGGAAATCCTGAAAAATATCAGCCAGAGCTGCATCCGTACTGTCATCGGAAGTTATCCTGTGGACGACGTGCTGACCACCGGCAAGAACGAAATTCAGGCCGCCATCAAAGAAATGATACTGGAACGCCTGGAAGATCACGACATCGGCGTCCAGCTGGTCAACATCACCATCCAGGACTCCGAGCCTCCCACCACAGCTGTGATGGAAGCTTTCAAGGCGGTTGAAACAGCAAAGCAGGGCAAGGAAACAGCACTGAATAACGCTAACAAATATCGCAATGAACAGCTCCCGTCCGCTCAGGCCCGGGCAGACGGCATCATTAAGGACGCGGAAGCCCAGAAAACCGAGCGCATCAATGAGGCCACCGCCCAAGTGGCACGCTTTAACGCAATGTATGCGGAATATATCAAAAATCCAGCCATCACAAAGCAGCGTATGTTTTATGAGACCATGGAGGAGGTGTTACCCGACTTAAAAGTCCTGATCGACAGCGGGAACGGTAATGTGCAGACTTTTTATCCTCTGGAATCTTTTACCGGAAACAACGATAGCGATAACCGTCAGGAGCCCCCTGTAACCGATGACGAACTTTCAGAATAGCACTTCGCTGCGACTTGAATAGGAGATATGATAGATGAAAACAACGATGAAAGTTTTATCTGTATTTATTTTGATTGCGCTGCTTTTCACAGGCGCGTCCAGCATTGTCATAACAAATGAAAACGAGTATAGCCTGATTCGGCAGTTCGGTAAGATTGACCATGTGGTAGCAAACGCAGGTATCAGTTTTAAAATTCCTTTTATTCAAAGTGTGGATACCCTTCCAAAGCAAATCCTGCTGTATGACCTGTCTTCTTCCGACGTCATCACCAGCGATAAGAAAACCATGATCTGTGACAGCTATATTCTTTGGTATATTTCAGATCCTCAGAAATTTGCCCAAACCCTGAATTCTTCCCTTACAAATGCGGAGAGCCGTCTGGACGCCATCGTGTATAATTCAACGAAAAACGTTATCAGCAGCACTACCCAGGACGATGTCATCTCAGGACGGGACGGCCAATTATCTGCCGCCATTATTGCCAATATCGGAAATTCTCTGGATCAATACGGCATTGAATTATTGTCCTTTGAGACCAAAAAACTGGATCTTCCCAGTGACAACAAAGCCGCGGTATACGAGCGTATGATTTCCGAGCGTGACAATATCGCCGCTACTTATACGGCAGAAGGAAGCTCCGAAGCACAGATGATTAAAAACACCACCGATAAAGAAGTGACCGTTTTGCTCTCCGAAGCAGAAAAACAGGCATCCATTCTGATCGCAGAAGGAGAAGCGGAATACATGCGAATTCTGTCAGAAGCCTATAACGATGAATCCAAGCAGGAATTCTACTCCTTTGTCAGAAGCCTGGATGCGCTGAAAGCTTCCATGCAGGGAGGAAACAAGACCGTTATCCTCTCTCCGGAATCTCCCATCGCACAGATCTTTTATGGCAGATAGCAGAACGCCGGAACCGTAAGGCAGACCGGAGCATGTCTTGTGCGGAATATGTGCCGTTTTAACGACATATTTTCCGCACAAGTCTGCACTTCGCCAGGTTGTTCCTCTTATCCGTCCTTTGGCGTAGTGTGTTATACGCTCTGTCAGCGTTTGAGTGACATTTCATTTCGGACAGCCCCAGGGAAATTATAAATCTAATAAAAAAACCTCTGGTACGGATTTTCTCCTAAACCGATGTTTCTGTACTTTGGTTAATGGTATTTCATATTGACTACTAATCTTGGAGTATTTTCCACTCTTCCAATCCGGTTTCTTTTGCAAAACCATCTAAATAAGCAAAACCGTCGGCTGGGTTCAGGAAATCTTTCGTTGAACCAACAGTCGAAAATAGGATTTTCCCTGCAGTTCCACATTTTGTACATATCGAAATCCCAATTTGCGGCACAAATTCAAGGATGCAGAATTTCCCGGCTCAACCAATGCCTGTACCTTTTCAAACTCCAGCGCCAGCCAGCCATATCTCAAAATGGCGGCGCACACTTCTTCCGCATACCCTCTTCCCTGCCATGGCACTCCAATGATAAAGCCCAGTTCCGGGTCTTCAAATCCTTCCCTGCCGGAAAAACCGGCCCTGCCAATGACTGCCCCGCTCTCCCGCTCCAGTACGGTCCACACACCATATCCGTAAAACGTATATACGGTTTCCATATACCTGCGCACATACCGCTTCTCCTGTTCCACATCTTGATACAGACCTTCCATATACTTTGTGATATCCGGATTGCTGTAAATACGGTAAAATGCATCCACATCTTCCGGAACGGTTTCTCTGACACAGCATCTGGCCGTATCCAAGATATTCCACGGCAGACCCTTCAGCCTCCGGTAGACCCGTTCCACATACTCCTTCTCTAAGTTTTCCGGATCTTCCACCGCAAACAAAAACTGCGAAAAATCCTGATCACTGTTTTGGGGGTGCAGATAGATCAAAACTGCTTTTCCTTCTCTTTTCAGCCTTTCCGCCACCTCCGCGTGATCCGTCACATACAAAATGTCATCCCGTTCTTCCACATGAATTTCAATTTTTCTCAAATAATACAAGTATGCCTCCTATTTTAAATTCTCACTCCAGAACTGTCAAACCTTCAATTTCATGATGTTCATATTTTGTTCATAATTCATTCAATTAATCTTTAATTTATGATCACGATTTATCCATTTCTGCCCCGTATACTATAATTATCAATTAAATAAGCCAATCACAGTTTATTGTTTACTAAATAACTTTTTCATAATAAATGCCAAGGAACCCGGTTCCTTGGCATCCTCCCTTTCTGGGGTAATTCGCTCCTGATCTCAAACGGCCGCTTTCATCTTCGGATTTCCCTTAATACTTTCAAGTTGGGAATATCGCTTACGGCAGTGATTTTCTGTTGCCAAAATGTCGCCACGCATTTATTATAGCAAATCCTCGCAATTTGGCAATCCATTTCTGCAATATTACGCAGTAAATTTCCACTACTTTTTTAACAGATACGGACAGCTTCACAGAACGTTCAAAAAAACAACCGCCACATGACAGTGGCGGTCGCTCTTTATGTGAAATACTTATTTATGCCTTTCCAACGGAACCAAACAGTTCCATCTTCTCCTTTACGGTTGCCTTTATCGCTTCTGCGCCGGGAGCCAGCAGCTTACGAGGATCAAATCCCTTACCTTCCTGATCCTTGCCTGCTTCAATATATTTACGGGTTGCCTCCGCAAATGCCAGCTGGCATTCGGTGTTTACATTAATCTTTGCCACACCCAGACTGATGGCCTTCTTGATCATATCTGCAGGAATGCCCGTGCCGCCGTGAAGCACCAGCGGAAGCTCTCCGGTAAGCTGCTGAACCGCATCCAGAGTTTCAAAGCTAAGTCCCTTCCAGTTTGCAGGATATTTGCCATGAATGTTTCCAATGCCGGCTGCCAGGAAATCCACACCCAGATCCGCAATGGACTTACATTCCTTAGGATCCGCGCACTCGCCCATACCCACGACGCCATCCTCTTCTCCGCCGATGGAACCAACCTCCGCCTCGATGGAAATTCCCTTTCCATGAGCTGCCGCAACCAACTCCGTGGTCTTTGTAATATTTTCGTCAATCGGATAATGAGAACCATCAAACATGATGGAAGAGAAACCTGCCTCAATGCACTTATAGCAGCCTTCGAAAGAGCCGTGATCCAAATGCAGCGCCACCGGCACATCAATATCCAGATCCTTTAACAGACCGTTTACCATTCCGACCACCGCGTGATATCCGCCCATATACTTGCCAGCGCCTTCGGATACGCCCAGAATAACAGGAGACTTACACTCTTTTGCCGTCAGCAAAATGGACTTGGTCCACTCCAGATTGTTAATGTTGAACTGTCCTACCGCATAATGGCCTGCTTTCGCCTTTTTCAACATTTCCGTTGCAGAAACTAACATTTTACATTCCTCCGTTTCATGATATGATTCCCGCAAGCATTAAATCAAGTCAATCTCATCGCCTTTGTACCTTGCATACAAAATCCGTCTTTCCCTGCCCGGAGATAAAGCCATGTGGCATAACTTGACGAACGCCGCGAGGGTCAAATGCCCCGCAGCATGCTGCGGCGTATTTGACTTCCATTAGTTCCCTGAAATGGGAAACTAACCTGCTGTCTGTTTCATCATAACACACTTTACCGTATAATGGAATAGCCGTTTTAGGTAAAATCCTGGTTTTCGCAATGTTCCAGCTCCCATCACCTTCCCTGTATAATCGAGATCATATTAATAAAGATATTTTTTCATATCCACCAGCTTCTGACACAATAATAGGATCCACACTCCGCGGGGATTCTATTGTCATGACCAAAAAATTTTTAACTAATGTTCTATCTACCAAAACTTGCCCTAATGTGATAAACTATATACATTGATTATTAAAAACAGAAATCCATAGTGGGTTTGTCCGATTTGATTTTATCTGCATGATAATAGGAAGCATACGGTGAAAAGGAAACGCATAATACGAAAATTGATTAAAAAGATTATATTATCCTTTAAAAAATATTTTGGCGAGATCGTCACCGGTGTCGTAATAGGATTAATAGTTCTTATATTAACACCTCTTGTAAATAATATCATTAATGAAAAATTGTACAAGCACGAATTAGCAGACAATTTGTCGTCAGTCAGCCTTGGGATGTCAAAAAACTATATTGATGAATTGTTTGGACAACCGATTATTGAGAATGAATATCAGGATGTTGTAAGGTGGTATTCGGATCATTCAACAGAAGAAACCTTCATTTCTGCAGGGTATAAATTGAAAAATAGTGTTTTATTGTGTTTATACTGCAGAAAAAGTCTTGTAGCTTTTGTTGTGGCAGTAAATGAAACGAATCTATATCGCATACCTTCAAACATGTATATTGGCGAATGCTGTTTACTGGACTTTACATATTATGATTTTAGCCCAGATGCTACAGTATTTGAAGGTAATGTGCCATCTAATAATGATGTTTATGCTTATTATACTGAATTGTATGATGGTGCAGGCCCTGCTGATTATAATTACTTTCTGATAGGCAGCTATAGAGACTATCGGGAAGAATCATGTGCGGATACCTTGATGCTTATAGGACAAGATTATGCATGGGATAATACTTTTCATTATTATAACGAGGAACAACATAATACAGCAAGGAAGAATACACAGCCAAATGTTTTTGGTATTGTAAGTTCAACTTTTTCGGATGAATTTAATTTTGTAATGGATATTATAGGCGATAGGACTAATGGAACATTATTATTTCAGGATTGGTATGAATAAAGGAATATATCTATCCATAATGAAGCAAAAATGATTGACTTCTTTATGAAATATTGCCGATCAAACAACAGAACGTTCTTCCTCTTTTCCGGTATGCCATCAATGGGACAAAATTAAAAATTGAAACCAACAAGAATCATTTTGTTGGGAAAAACACAGGGGCTGACAGCCCCTATTTATTAACTTCTGTTTCAGGCAGAAACCGGATACGTAAATAGCCGTCAGCAAACTTTGCCCCTGCGATATCACATTGTGCAAATTCCGATGGTATGGGAAATCTGCGGCTCTCGTTCCCCACCCCCACCACAAGTTCGTCTCTGTCCTGTTCCAAGCGAAGCTGCGCTTTATCAGCAAAAGGCAGATATATTTTCAGACTTTTCCCGTCTTTGTCGATCTCATAAATATTCTGTCGAAATAAAACTTCATCCGGATCTTCATCGCCAAAAATTTGCCCGCCCATTTGTTCCAGCATCTCCAGTGTTCGCAGTTCCTCCTTTTGCAGTTCCACATAAAATCGCGGCACTTCGCTGAAACACTCACTAATCTCCTCCAATGCCTCTTCCTGGTATTTCACCCATTTCGAAAAGTATCCTTCCATAGCCTCCGCCGGATAAATATGATTCACTATAATCGCATCCACATTGTAATGATACAGATAAAGACATGTGAAATTTCGCTTTGCCTCTTCGATGACGATTTTCTCCGGCGTAGTAACCACACGCAGGCTGACAATATCCTTATTGAGCATCAGGCGCTGCAGCCGCTTCATCTTCTCTGTCAGGTGTTCAATATCGTCAAATACACTATCCTCAGGCATGGGAATCTTCATGGCTTTCTCCAATACCGCCCCAACTGTCTTCACACCTAACTTTTCCAAGGGCAACACTTTTTCTATGACTCCGGACAGGCGTTCCGGATATTTCAGCAGCGCCAGCGTTTCTCCGGTGGGTGCACAGTCCACTATAATGGTGTCATATTCTCCGCTCTCATACATATCTAAAATTTTAAACATGGAAAACAGCTCTTCCAACCCAGGAAAAATCAGCAGTTCTTCTGCTTCGATACCTCCGCCCCCTTTGGCGGTAAGCAACTGTTTCAGATATCCCTTCAAATTTCCCCAGCTCTTTTCGCCCTCATATACGGTGTCAATCTCCATGGCATAAAGATTGTCCGTGAGGAATGTCTCTTCTTTTCCAACCTTTTTGTCAAAAGAATCTCCCAGGCTGTGCGCCTGGTCAGTGCTCATCACAAGCACTTTCTTACCGCTCTTGGCGATCCGGCAGGCGGTTGCCGCAGCCATACTGGTCTTCCCAACCCCGCCTTTTCCCGTATAAATAATAATTCTCATACTCTTCTCCATTGCCGTTTCACTGCCTCCTCCTATACGCTCCCTGGCCTTCGTTCTCCCTGCTTTCACGGCTCTCACCGGCCGCTCTTGGAATTTTGTTCTCCGATTTCACGGCTCTCATCGGCCGCTCTTGGAATTTTGTTCTCCGATTTCACGGCTCTCACCGGCCACTCTTGGAATTTCCCCAGCGATTTCCTCTACGGGGCTGTTTATTCTATGTCCACTTTTCTCGTTCCCGACTGCTCCCTTTGATTATGTTCCTCTGTATCGCCGCATTTTGTACCATGTTCTTTCACTAATTCTGCCAAAGCTTCCGCAGCCATCCATTTCAATTCGTTTTCAATCACATCCAAATGCTTTGCCATTTTCTCAGGGAACAGCGCCCGAATGGCTTTCTTTTGATATTCACCGGCTGTTTTAAGCCTTTGCATCATTTCCCTGTCCATCTTCGTCACTTCCTTTCTCAAACCGGATACACAGCCTGTCTTCCTGAAATCTGGCTCCTGCCACCGAATAGCTTCGCAATAAATTGGGCAAAGGAATATTCCGTTTAAAATTACCCGTCTTTATAACAATATCCGTGGCCGCCTGATATAGATCGATTTCCTCTTTCCTGGCACAGGGCAAAAACACCTCCAGTTCATACCCCTCTTCTGTCTGGCGGAAGCTTTCCCGCTCCGTAATATGCCTGGCAGCAAAAATCTCCTCTCCGTCCAGCACATCTTCCACAATTCTCCTGACAGCCGCCTCCCCCTTCAGTTCCTCTTGGTACCAGGGGATCTCATAGACAGGCAACGCCCCAAAGCACTCTTTTAACTGGGTAATATATTTTTTCTGGAGAACAAGCCACCTGCTGAAAAAAACATTTCCAAGTTCTGTGGGCAATATTCGGTTGATATAGACGCCATCCACATTAAAATTGTACAGATTCAGATACATATAATTGCGTTTCGTCTCCTCCACCACCATCTTTTCCGGAATGGCGACAATTCTTACGCTTGTAATCTCCCTGTCCTTTAACAGCTCCTGCAGCTGCACCAACTTTAAATACATCTTTTCGATATCATTCATGGCATATTTGTTTGGCATCTCCACCTTAAAAGCCGCCTTGGAAATAGGCGCCAGCACTCTGACCCCCACCTTCCCAATAGGAAAAAACTTTTCCATATACCAGGAAAGCAGCTCAGGAAATTTCAGCAGAGACAGCGTCTCACCTGTGGGAGCACAATCCACCATAATACAATCATAATTTTCCTTCTTATAGATATCCGCTATTTTCAACAGGGAAAACAGTTCCTCCATCCCCGGCAGCATTCCTACATTCTGCAAACCAGGCTCTCCGAATTCAGCAAACAACTTGCCCAAATACTCCATAACTGCCGGAAAGTCATTCTGCATCACATATTCCGGGTCGATCTCATAGACGTCCAGGTTTGGCAGTACGTTTTTTTCCACCGTCTTTCCCAGCTTTCTTCCAAAGATATCCCCAAGATTATGGGCCATATCCGTACTTACTAACAGCGTAGCTTTTCCCTCTCCCGCACTCTTTATGGCATGAGCTGTGGCCACACTGCTTTTTCCCACGCCGCCCTTTCCAGTAAAAATATAAATCCTTTTCATCCTGCCTTCCTTTCCTTTTTCACAAAATATTGCCCTGTACTTTCCCCAGCATGTTATTTCCTGTTCAGATTTTATGACTTCCCTACAGAATCACCTGTCAGAAATACACTTCTCTGTTTCATTCTGCCGGAGCATTGAAACTCCCATTCACAGAAATCTCATACCTGAAATACATTCATAACCACAGCCCCACAGCAAAAAACTCTTTGGCCGTTACCGTTGGAAATAAATTTTCATGCTTCCTCCGCAAATACTTCTTCATCAGAATAGTTCGATTAAAGAAGTATTTGTTTTATGATAAGGCAGCACTTTCGCTGCCTGACTTATCACTCGATGGTAATTTTCCGAATCTTTTTAGTTCCCTCTTCTTTTCTGTGCTCCTGGTGCAGCACTTCTATGACTCTGGAAGTCATTCTGTAGAGAAGTTCCATTTCTTCTCTGGTAAAAGTTCCCATAACCTTCATACCGTAATAACACAACTCACTGATCAATGCTTCAAACTGTGATCTTCCCTTTTCACTAAAGCCGATATTTACTACTCTTTTGTCTTCATTGGAACGCGTTCTTATCACAAGTCCACTCTTTTCCATACGATTGATAATTCCAGTGGCCGTATTCAGGGGAACATGAATATATTCTGCGATCTCCGTCATATTTGCCTCGTTTTTCCGATACAAAAGCCAAAAAACAAAGACCTCGTTTTTGGTACAATTTAAAAATAGATTCTCCCATATGCCGGAAGACAACAGATCCTTGATCTCCTCCACATAATCCGTGACAAAACGGGATAATTCCTCCGTGATACCCTGCTCTCTGAAATTCATATGAACTCCTGTAACTGTTTCTGGAAAATACTTCGACCGCTGAAGTATTTATATACTATCATGAAAAAAACATTATGTCAAGGGTTACAAGCAAATAGATTTCTATAACATGGTTTGCAATATTCCATGGTAAGCTGATTATTACAGTACAAAAGGAACACCGCTCTGTGGCAGGTGCCCCTTTCAACTCCTTGTTATAAATGGCATTGTGATAAACGAACGCATTGCTTACAGATCTAATTCCGGCGGGACATCCATCTCATCCGAGACATATTTCCCGTTTTTCTTGCGCTGCCTGACACATTCCGTCAACAGATACTCTATCTGCCCGTTTACGGATCTGAAATCATCTTCCGCCCAGGCAGCTATAGCCTCATACAGCTTGGAGGACAATCTAAGCGGAATTTGCTTCTTATTGTCAGCCATAATTAATACAGGCTCCCTGAATTCACAATAGGCTGTGCATCCCTGTTCCCGCACAGAACTACCAACAGGTTGGATACCATGGCTGCCTTACGTTCTTCGTCCAACTCCACTACACCATTTTTGTTCAGACGATCCAATGCCATTTCCACCATGCCCACGGCGCCTTCCACGATCATCTTCCGGGCGTCAATGATGGCGGATGCCTGCTGACGCTGCAGCATCACTGCCGCAATCTCAGGCGCATATGCCAGATAAGTAATCCTTGCTTCAATAATCTCTATTCCCGCTTCCTCAACCCTTGTCTGAATTTCATCGCGAATTCTTGCGGCAACAACTTCACTGGACCCCCGCAGGCTGCCTTCATCTGCCACGCCGTCCCCTGTTGTATCCACATTGGGCGCTACATCGTAAGGGTATATCCTGACCACATTTCTCAAAGCACTGTCGCACTGAAGGGAAAGGAATTCTTTATAATTGTTTACATTGAAAACCGCTTTCGCTGTATCCACAATCCTCCAGGTAACCGCAATGCCGATCTCAACGGGATTGCCAAGGCAGTCGTTGATCTTTTGACGGCTGTTATTGAGAGTCATAATTTTCAGAGACAGCTTTTTGTTGATTGATTCCATACCCATAACGCCTGTGGTTGCTGCCACACCGGCCACTGACAGCATCCCGCCGGATTCGGAGACATCCCCACTCTGGCTCAACCTGGTCTTCGCCGCGGGATTCACCCCTTCACAGAACGGGTTCACATAATAAAAACCATGATCCTTCAATGTCCCCACATACTTTCCAAACAGTGTAAGCACCAGGGCCTCCTGAGGCTTTAATATTTTCAGACCGCAGAAGAATATCCATGCCGTCAGAAAAATGAAAATGCTCACCCCCAATCCGATACCGGGCAAAGGTGTTGTGGCCTTGTCAATATGATTAACGGAAAAGATGAACATAACCACATCAAGCACATAAACCAGCAGTACCAAAAACAACATCTTCATACCATTCTTTTTTCCACTTAAAATCTTCTCTTCCATACCTTTTCCTCCTCTTTTGATTGCTTGCCACAATTTGTGCACTGAATGCACTATTTCCAACAAATCAATTTCATATTGAGCTTTATTTGATATCATTATAATATCATATTAATTCTATAATTGCAAGCGCTTTCTACAAATTTATACAGCACACAAAAAGCAGGTCCCTCTGTCAGGTTCCTGCTCTCTTCTCCGGTCTACATTATTCTTCTGATTTTACAGGCGGAGTCCCCACCCTAAACTCTATCTCCCTGCACAGATTGTGGATGGTGACCTTGCTGTGAATCCCTCCGTTTTCTCCGTCCAGCGTCCATGCCACAGGTTTTCCTGATTCCAGTTCCAATTCCGAGGCCCGGAAGCAGTACATTACATTCTTATCAATCTTACGGTTTAATAAAGACAGCATAATGCTGTTCAGCTCCACCGGATTTTTAGGACTCTTAATCAGCGTTACTTCAAAAACACCGTCGTCCAGCTTTACATTTTTCCCCGTAATTTTTTTAAAGCCCCCCACTGAAACGGAATTTGTGATCATACCGAAGATGAAATCGTCCTCCACCTCATTTCCGTCCCAGCGCACCTTCATGGGAAAACGATGCACGGAGGAAAGTCTTTTCATACCCTCCAGCAAATATGCCATATACCCCAGCACATTTTTCATATCCTGCCCCGTCTCATAAGACACGTCGGTAAAAAGCCCAAAAGCCGCAATATATACAAAAATATCGTCATTAAAGGAACCGATATCGCAGGGAAAATCCCGCCCCTCCATGATGACTTCCGCCGCTCGAATCATATTCTTAGGCAGGGACAGACTCCCGCCAAAGTCATTGGTACTGCCTGCGGGAATATAGCCGATGGGCGTCCTGAAACCACTCTGTATCATTCCTGTCACCGTTTCATCCAATGTGCCGTCTCCGCCGCTGCACACCACAAGTTCATATCCTGCGTCCCGTCCTGCCACCAGTTCCCTTGCATCCCCCACCTTCTGCGTGGGCGCTATGGTAATCTCATAGCCTGCTCCGGCAAAAATATCCAGAATATCCGCCAGCTTGTTCTTGATGAAAGCCTTGCCCGCTTTCGGATTATATACAAAAAGCAGTTTCTTGCTCATCATGCACCCTTGCCGCTCAAGAAGCAGTCAATTCCTTCCACGGCTTCCTGCTCGTCCGCTCCTTCCGCAGAAACCTCCAACTCCAAACCTGTCTGCAGTCCCAGACTCATCATTCCCATGATACTCTTGGCATTTACCTTCCTGCCATCGGCCTGAATATAAATAATACTGTCATATTTGCTGGCCTCCTGAACAAGTAACGCCACAGGTCTGGCTCCCGCCCCACTCTGCAGCTTGACGCAGATATTCTTTTTTGTCATAACTTTTTCTCCTCCTTACCCATCAAACAATCGTTTATTCCCGCCAACGGTGAACTGCCGTTCTCCGCCAAATGCTCACAAGTCAAATTCTCTATCTCCGCTATGCCACAGACCAAAAAACCTGTCTGTCATGTGATTTTGGGATGTGTTAAACGAACTTTTTCCGCAAGTTCGCTCAATTTGCGCAGTCTGTGATTTACCCCTGACTTTCCTATGGGGGGAGTAAAATACTCCCCCAGCTCCTTTAAGGGCGTGTCCGGATTTTCCAGTCGTACCTCCGCCATCTGCCGCAGTCCATCCGGCAGATTCTGAAAGCCATAATGAGCTTGCAGATATTCTATATCCTCTACCTGCCTTGCCGCAGCATTTACCGTTCTGGCAATATTTGCCGTCTCACAGTTCACGCGCCTGTTTACGGAATTGCGCATCTCCTTCAAAATCCTTAAATTTTCCAGGTTCATCAGCGATACCGGCGCCTCACAGACATTCAGCAGATCTACGATACCTGCCCCTTCCTTTAAATACACAACATAATATCTCTTCCGAAGTATAATCTTCGCCTCAATGCCAAACCCTTTTATCAATTCCTGCAGCTGTTTGGCTTTGGCCTCATCACAGCAGTCAAATTCCAAATGATAACCCTTTGCGGGATCGCTCATGGAGCCGATACTCAAAAAAGCCCCCCGCAAAAAAGCTCTCTTACAGCAGGAATTTTTTATCAAAAGAGGACTCACAGGTTCCTCCAGATTTCCAATTTTGCTCAATATGCCCTGTATTTCATTTTCGTTCAACATGGCACCAGCTTCTATATTAAAGGTTTTTTCTAATAATGTAAAGCCTTTTCTTACAACCGCTTCATTTTCTGTCTGAAATCCTATGGTAAAACCGCCTTCTTTATCCCGGCCATACTGCCCGCAGAAATTCAAAATTGCAGCCAGTTCGGCTATCCGGCAATGTCTTGCCGGGCTGATTTGCTTTGCCAGTTCCCTCTTGACTTCACCTGAAAACGACATATCCTACCAACTCCCAATCCCTGCCATAAGCCGCTGCCGGGTTCCTTATTTGCGCTTTTCCAATATCCGGCAGCGACCTGTAAATCCATGCAGCTCATTCTCCCAAAACACAGGCCGTTTTGCCAATACTTTTCCATTGTCATGTCCTGTTTAAGAATGTATGCTCACATCTCTGTGATAGAGCTTAATACCGTACTTTCCCTTATCCTTCATGCGTTTGTACAGTTCATTGGCCAGTGTCACGCTGCGATGCTTTCCGCCCGTACAGCCAATAGCAATCACCAGCCTGTACTTTCCTTCCTTCACATAATTTGGTATGAGAAACCGTATCAGATCCGTAAGCTTTTCCATGAAGATTTCAGCTTCCTCAAATCCCATCACATACTCCTGTACTTCCCTGTCATTTCCCGTCTTATGTTTCAAATCTTCTATATAGAAAGGATTTGGCAGGAAACGCACATCCAGCACCAGGTCCGCATCCGCCGGTATGCCATGTTTAAAACCAAAGGACATAACCGTCACCATGAGACTATTATATTCCCCATTCTCCACAAAAATACGGTCAAGTTCTTCTTTTAATTCCCGGGTTAGCAAATTCGAAGTATCAATCACATAGTCCGCATGACGGCGTATATTTTCCAAAACCTTCCGCTCCGCCTTGACGCCGTCCTCCAGCCGCCCTTCCGGGGCAAGCGGATGGATGCGCCTGGTCTCCTTATATCTCTTGATCAAGACATCCGTTCTCGCATCCATAAACAGAATCTCAAGCTTGTATCCCTTCTGTTTCAGATTCTCCAAAACCCTGGTGGCGTCTTCAAAGGACTGATCGGAACGCACATCCAATCCCAGCACCACCTTACTGACCTCACTGCCCGGCATGGTAATCAGTTCCGCAAATTTTTCGATCAGGGAGACGGGAAGGTTGTCCACACAGTAAAATCCCGCATCCTCAAGCATTTTCAGGGCGGTGCTCTTTCCACCGCCGCTCATTCCCGTAACTACTACAAATCTCATATATCCTCCCAGCCTAAAAACACCACTTCAGGTTCCAAATCTACATGGAATCTTTCCTTTACCCGCTTCCGAATCTCCGAGATAATCTCCCGCACATCTCTGGCTGTTGCATCACCAACGTTGATAACAAATCCGCAATGCTTATCGGAGACTCTGGCGCCCCCAATTTGAAATCCCCTGAATCCGGCATCCATGATCAGCTGTCCGGCAAAATACCCTTCCGGACGCTTAAAAGTGCTGCCCGCGCTTGGATATTCCAACGGCTGTTTCTCTCTGCGCCTGGCTGCAAGATCTTCCATTTTACTCTTAATCTCTTCTCTGTCCGCCGACTTCAACTGAAAGGCAACTTCCGTCACGGTAAAAGAACTATGTTTGATGGTACTGTTTCGATATCCGAATTCCATGGTGTCATTATCCAGTTCCATGGTTTCGCCCTCACTGTTCACCACAGTCACCAGCGTCACCACCTGGCTCATCTCACCTCCGTAGGCTCCGGCGTTCATCACCACACCTCCACCCACGGTTCCCGGTATGCCAGATGCAAATTCCAATCCTGTCAGGCCATGTTCCAACGCCTTATGGGCCGCCTGACTCATGGTGGCTCCCGCTTTTGCAATCAAACGGCTTCCCTGCACCACGATACCATTCATTTTCTGGCCGATCTGCAAAATCACACCACGGTATCCAAGATCATGTACAAGCAGATTGCTGCCATTCCCCAGCACAAAAAACGGTACACCCACCAGATTCAGGTACCGCTGCACCTTCTTTAGCTGCTCCTCACTCTCAAGCTGCACAAAGCAATCGGCAGGCCCTCCTATCCGAAAGGTAGTGTGCCCTGCCATTGGCTCCTGCAAGAGTATATTTTCTCTGGGTACATACTTCTGTAATGCCTCAACTACTGCTCCACTAATCATTGCATTGACTTCCCTTTAAAATAAATTGATCCGCCGAATCCGGCTGCACCTCTTTGACACTTATACAGGTTTAGGGCTTCCGGTTTCGGCGGCACAGCGTTTATACGATCACACATGCAAATAAAACCAACAAACAGACTATCCCTACAGCAGGATAATACCTGCCGCTCCGTAAATCCCCGCGTCATTTCCCAACTCCGCCAGAGCAAATCCCGTTTCTCTGCACGCCGGAAATGCATATTGGGCAAACGCCGGTTTCACAAAAGACAAAAGAATCTCCCCGGCTTTTGACACGCCTCCGCCGATCACAAAGATCTCAGGATTCACCACCGCCGCAACCACCGCCAGCCCCTTTCCCAAGTAGGCTCCGAACTGAGTTGCAATTTCGATGGCAATTTTATCCCCGGCTTTCACCCCATCAAACACACTCTTTGCAGACACTTCGCCTTCCCGCAGGATGCTAGGCGCGCCATCCTGTGCAAGTCTCCTCCTGGCAAGCCGCGCGATTCCCGTTGCGGAAGCATATTGTTCCAGACATCCCTTGTTTCCACAGCCACAGGCTTCCGTTTCTCCATCCTCCAGATGAATGTGTCCGATCTCGCCGGCAGCACCGACGGCGCCTGTCACAATACGTCCATCAATCACGATACCGCCGCCCACACCGGTACCGAGCGTCACTGCCACCAGGTTGTTCGCGCCTTTGCCGCCGCCCTGCCACATTTCACCGAATGCAGCCGCATTGGCATCATTCACTGCCTTTACCGTTACCTTAATATATGCTTGAAGTGCCTCCGGTATGTTAAAAGGCTTCCAGCCAATGTTGACCGCACCGCCCACCAGCGTACCTCTCTCGTCCACCGCTCCCGGTACGCCGACACCGATTCCAGCCAGTTCCTGCTCCCCAATGCCCTTTTCCGCCATCTTGGTCAGAATACTCTCCGCCACATGGGGCAGAATCGCAGCGCCTCCATCCGCCTTCACCGTAGGAATCTCCCATTTATCCAAAAGATTGCCTTTCTCACCAAACAAGCCAAGCTTAACGGTGGTTCCTCCCACATCCACACCAAAAATATATCTTTCCATACTCATGGATCCTGCCTTTCCCCTATTGACGCCAAAAGGTCGAACTTTCAGTCCTCATCCTCATCCCTTTTTTTCGCCAGGGAATTCTGCACCCGATTATACAACTCCTGTGCGGCGTTATAGCCCATCTTTTTCTGGCGATGATTGACTGCGGCGGATTCGCATATAATTGACAGATTCCGCCCGGGACGAATGGGAATATTGTGGCAGACAATTTTATTGCCCAGATATTCCGTATAATTCTCTTCCAGTCCCAACCTGTCGTACTCCTTATCCTTATCCCAGTCTTCCAGCCGAATCACCAGATCTATATTCTGCGTATCCTTAACGGAAGATGCGCCAAACAGCGCCTTCACGTCCACAATACCGATACCCCGCAGCTCAATCAGATGTTTTGTCACATCGGGTGCGGAACCAATCAATGTATCGTCGCTGACTTTGCGCAATTCCACAACATCATCCGTGACCAGACGATGCCCCCGCTTCACCAGCTCCAAGGCCGCCTCCGACTTGCCGATGCCGCTCTCACCAGTGATCAGTAACCCCTCGCCAAACACATCCACCAATACTCCATGCACGGAGATACAGGGTGCCAGCTTTACATTCAGCCAACGGATCGTCTCAGCCATAAAGGCGGAAGTGGTCTTCTTGGAGGAAAGCAAAGGCACCCTATGGCGAATCGCCAGTTCCACAAAGATCGGATCCGGCTTTAACTCACGGCAAAATACCACTGCCGGTATATCATAGCCCATAAACTCCTCATAGACTTCCCGCTTCCGTTCCTCCGGCAGGCTTTCCATATACGTATACTCCACAAAGCCGATAATCTGCAGCCGGGTGGCCTCAAAATGCTCAAAATATCCTGCCATCTGCAGCGCAGGCCGGTTGATGTCCGGCTGCGTAATACGAATTCCCTTCACATCCAGATCAGGGGTAAGATTTTCCAGCTTCATCTTCTCAATCAGCCGGGTCAATGTAACACTATCCATATCTCCCTCGTTTCCGTGCGGTATTTTTGTAGCAGTTTTGTCATCATTGCGCTTACTTGGTTTCACAGAACAACGCCAACCCGTTTGTGCTCCGCACCGGCACAAACCTGTCAGATGACCATTTGGCCGCTTCCTGCCTGAATAACCATGTGCATAAAAAATCAAGTGACGGCAAAGCAAACATTTGATTTACAAGCCATGGTAATAAAACGCGCAGCGCGGCAGACGCAAAGCGGCTGGAGCCTTGAATATGGTCTTATTGTATCATACTTAAACTTGGTTGTCTAAGGCTGTGGGATAATTTTTTCTGAAAAAGTTATAAATTTCCTCAGCCGACCGGCGGTTCAGCTCCAGAAGCGACGAAAGTTCCTCCACGGACGCAGACCTGATCTCCTCAATGGACTTAAAATGCCGCATCAAAGCCTTTCTCCTGGCTGGTCCCACGCCGGGAATATCGTCCAATACAGACTTAACCTGTGTCTTGCTGCGGAGGGAACGATGATATTCGATTGCAAAGCGGTGCGCCTCGTCCTGTACTCTGGTAATCAGCTTAAAGCCTTCAGAACGGGTGTCAATGGGAAGTTCCACATTGTTGTAATAAAGCCCTCTGGTCCGATGATTGTCATCCTTTACCATGCCGCAAACCGGAATGGATATCTTTAGCTCCTTTAATACAGACATGGCAATATTTACCTGTCCCCTGCCTCCGTCCATCATCAACAGATCTGGAAGCCTGGTAAAGCTGCCATACTCCGGCCCCAGTTTCTTTTCTTCCAGCTCCTTACTTTCCTCCAGACCATGTCGAAAGCGCCTGGTCAAAACCTCCCGCATACAGGCATAATCGTCCGGTCCGGACACAGTCCGAATGCGAAATTTACGGTAATCGCTGGGTTTTGGTTTTCCCTTTTCAAATACGATCATGGAGCCCACATTTTCAAATCCGTTGATGTTGGAAATATCAAAAGCTTCCATTCGTTCAATATGATCCAACCCCAGAATTCCTGCGATTTCCTTCACCGCGCCGATGGTGCGCCCCTCCTCGCGCTTAAGCCGCTCCCTGTCCTGCTGTAAAATATGCTTTGCGTTCTGAGCCGCCAGCTCCACCAGCTTTTCTTTGGAACCAATCTTTGGCACACGGACGTGAACCCTGGCTCCCTTGCGCTCCGTGAGCCATTTTTCAATTAATTCCCTGTCCCCAATCTCATACTGCAGCATCAGTTCCCTTGGTATAAACGGCGTTCCCGCGTAAAACTGCTTTACAAAATTCTCAAGAATTTCCGGCTTGTTATCAGATGACACATGTGTCATATAATAGTGCTCCCTGCCAATCAGTTTGCCATCCCTGACAAAGAAAACCTGTACCACTGCTTCTCTCTCGTCCTGATACAGCGCGATCACATCCTTATCTTCTCCCACACTGTCCGTAATTTTCTGCTTTTGGGATACCTGTTTTACACTGTTATACAAATCCCGATATCCGGCAGCCGACTCAAAATCCAACTGCTCCGCCGCCGCCTTCATCTTCGCTTCCAGGTCCTTTAATATCATATTATAATTGCCGTTTAAGAATTCCAACGCCTGTGCCACCTGCTCCCGGTACTGTTCCCTGTCCACATAGCCCTGGCAGGGCGCCAGACATTGTTTAATATGATAATTCAGACAGGGCCGCTCCGCCCCGATATCCCTGGGCAGACTGCGGTTACAGGTCCGCAGCATGTAGAGTTTATTGAGCAGTTCTATGGTATCCTTTACCGCCGCCGCACTGGTATATGGCCCAAAATACTTTGATTTATCTTTTTTCATGGTGCGGGAAAACAAAATACGGGGAAATTCCTCTCCCACCGTCACCTTGATATAGGGATATGTTTTGTCGTCCTTTAACAGTGTATTATATTTGGGTGAATTCTCCTTGATAAGATTATTTTCCAATACCAGCGCTTCCAGTTCAGAGTCCGTCACAATATACTCGAACCGGGCAATCAGCGACACCATCTTGTCAATCATGGGGCCTCTTCCAATATTTTCCCTGAAATAAGAACGTACACGATTGTGAAGATTTACCGCTTTGCCCACATATAAAATGACATCCTTGTCATCTCTCATAATGTACACTCCCGGTTCTTTGGGAAGCTTTTTCAATTCTTCTTCAATATGAAACATACTCCGCCCTCTTCCTGGTTTTCTCAACCTTCGGTGTCCGCCTCTATTGCTCCTGCAAGAATTTATCTATGCCGTTTGCAATACCCTCCGCAATCTTGTCCTGATACTCTTCCGTAGCCATAAGCGCATCTTCGTCCGGATTTGTCATGTACCCCATCTCCACAATCGTCACCGGTACCTGACACCAGTTGATCCCGCTCATAGTATCCGTCTCCCACACATGCCTCTTATTACAGCCTGCTGCTTCCACCAGACCATCCAGCACATCATCCGACAAATCTCTGCTCTGCCGATAAAAGTCCCCGTTATAAGGATTGGCGGAGGTCTGGCAGATTGTCATTGCTCCCTGGATCGCAGCATCCTCCGATCCATTGGCATGAATCCGTATAAAAGCATCCGCTTTCGCATCATTTGCCACCTGAGCCCGCTGGCTGTTGCTCAAATCCACATCATGAGCGGTACGGACCATGATCACTTCATATCCCCGCGAAATCAACTTCTCTTCCAGCTTTTCCGCAACCATCAGCGTCAATTCATATTCCTTCAGACCACTGACGACACCTGAAGTTCCCGAGGCAACCTTGGCCTTCATCTCGGACGCCCCCGGCCCCACTGGCTCTTTCTCGTTGTTTCCCTTTTGCTGATGTCCCGCATCAATCACAATCACAGGGGCTGCGTCATCGCCGCCGCCAAAAGTATCAGATCCGGTTGTGGTGTCGCCGCCTGACGTGCCGGAGCCATTGGTTGTGTCGCCGCCGGGGGTAGCAGAACCGATTGTCGCGTCGCCGCCGGGGGTGCCGGAACCGATTGTCGTGTCGCCGCCAGGAGTACCAGAGCCATTGGTTGTGTTATCAGCGGACGTGCCGGAACCACTTGTAGAGTCACCGCCGAGCGTGCCGGAGCCACCTGTGGTATCGCCGGGCGTGCTTCCCCCCGTCGGTGCGTCGGTACCTGCCGCTCCCGATGCATGATCGGGGGCATATGTAGGCATCGCTTCAGGATTACCTGTGGCCTGTGGTAATCCCTCCAAGACTTCGATGGAGCAGGAAGGCTCTGAGGCCTCCCGCCCACAGCCAGCCGCTGCCAAAACCAATAAGACGAAAGCGCCTGCCAGGATCCTACCTGACAATTTATTCCACCTGAATAATTTCATATCCAAAACATCCTTCCCGTAAAACAAGCCTCTCCCATTCTCTGGAAAAGGCTTGCACACCTAATCTATCTTACCGTTTGAAAATCTGCCCACCATTTGACCGTTATTCTCCGTCCCATTGTGCTGCCCGTTCGATTCCGTATCGTTTTCCTGCTGCTCCAATTCCTTTGGTCCGGCTTGTTCCTGTTGGGTACTAACATCCCCTTCTTCTCTGCTTTGGGTCGGTATTTCAGAGGACTCTGCACTTTGAAAATCCCCTTCCCTGTTCTCTTTGCTTACAGTCCCTGGTTCCACGTCATCTCCTTCTGGGAATTCCGTCCCAGAGTTTCCTCCCACTTGCGCTTTTGTTTCTTTACCTTCCTCGTCCCAAGCCTTAGGCCCCAAGTCCTCCCGCGCAGGTTCTTCATGGGGAACTTCCACAGAGGGTTCAGGCAAACCTTTTTCCTTGCGGAATATTTCCATAAATTCCTTGCCAGTGATGGTTTCCTTCTCAATCAGGAACTCGGCCAGCTTATCCATCACCTCCCGATTCTCCCGCAGCAGTTCCAGCGCTTTTTCATAGCTTTCCTTCAGGATCGCCACCACCTCCGCATCGATCTCCGCCGCCGTGGTATCGCTGCAATTCAGCGCTGAACGCCCTTCCAGATACTGACTCTCAATGGTAGCCAATCCCACCAGGCCAAACTTCTTACTCATACCATACCGCGTTACCATATTGCGCGCAATATCAGTGGCCTTTTCAATATCGTTTGCAGCCCCTGTGGTAACCGTGTCAAATACAACTTCCTCTGCAGCTCTGCCGCCCACCAGGCTCACCAGCATATCGCGCAGCTCCGCCTCGGTGTTTAAGTACTTCTCTTCTTCCGGCACATGCATCACATATCCAAGCGCCCCCATAGTCCTGGGCACAATGGTAATCTTCTGCACCGGCTCGGAATTCTTCTGCAGGGCACTGATCAGCGCGTGTCCCACCTCATGATAGGACACAATCTTGCGCTCTTCCCTGCTCATAATGCGGTCTTTCTTTTCCTTGCCAACCAAAACCACCTCAACGGCATCAAACAAATCCTTCTGGCATACATATTCTCTGCCTTCTTTCACCGCATTGATTGCCGCCTCGTTGATCATATTTGCCAGATCGGAACCAACCGCGCCGCTGGTAGCAAGCGCAATGGCGTCCAGATCCACTGATTCATCCATTTTCACATCCTTGGAGTGAACCTTCAATATCTCCACGCGCCCCTTCAAATCCGGCTTATCCACAATAATTCTCCGGTCGAAACGCCCGGGACGCAGAAGCGCCTTATCCAATATCTCCGGCCGGTTCGTAGCTCCCAGTATCAAAATACCTTTGGAACTGTCAAATCCGTCCATCTCGGAAAGCAACTGATTCAGGGTCTGCTCTCTCTCTTCGTTACCGCCCCCATACTTGGAATCCCGGCTGCGCCCAATGGCGTCGATCTCATCAATAAAAATAATACAGGGAGCATTCTTGGTGGCTTCCTTGAACAGATCACGCACGCGGCTTGCGCCCACGCCCACGTACAATTCTATAAAGTCGGAACCGGTCAATGAGAAAAACGGCACATGGGCCTCTCCAGCCACGGCCTTTGCCAGCAACGTCTTGCCTGTTCCGGGAGGCCCCACCAGCAATGCGCCCTTAGGCAATCTTGCGCCGATCTTGGAATACTTTCCCGGATTGTGCAGGAAATCCACCACCTCCACCAGGGATTCCTTTGCCTCGTCCTCGCCGGCAACATCCTTAAAAGTGACGCCTGTTTCTTTCTGCACATATACTTTGGCATTGCTTTTGCCCACGCCCATAGGACCGCCGCTTCCGCCCATCTTTCTAAATACAAATCCCAACAGCACCCACATCAGCGCCACCGGTAAAATCACATACAGTAAAATGTCCAGAATCCGGCCCGAATTATCGCTGAGGATACGGCTTCCGTCCACCCCGTGTTCCTCCAGACGCGCCGTCAGCGTGTTCAAATCTTCCATAATAATTGTGGAATAAGTCACCTTAAAGCTTCCATAAAAAGGATATCCCGAAGCGCCGGACGGATTGGAGGATGTGTCCTTGCTTTTCAAGGTAAACAACACCTGACCGGTGCTCTGCACCTCAACCGCCTCCACTTCATCCCCGTTTAAATACTCCAGGAACTTGGTATAGCTGACTTCCTGGGCGTTGCCGTTGCTGCCCATCAGCAGATTCCACAGCATAAAGACCAGCAAAACAGTACTCAACACCGCAAGTACCACCATCATAATATTGGGTCTCCTGGGCTGATCTCCGTTTCCTCCGTTATTACCGGGCATGTTTCCCCGGTTTCCGTTATTATTGTTGTAGCCGCCGCCATTGTCATATTGGTTCATTTGATTGTCCATAGTAACTCCGTCTCCGTCCATTTTTTCATCGGGTTATGAATCGTCATTAAATCTATTTTATTATAGATAGAACCATTTGATAAATCAATAGTTGAAATGTGAAAAAAAGAAATTAACTCTTAAAGATTTCTAAACTTTTCTTTTTTCTCCAAAACCCTGCTGTTTCAGGCAAAGAAAAATGCTTTTATCATTTATTTTATCCCCAACCCAAAAAATCCATTCCCCTAAAAAAAAATCTATGTTATAATATCCTTGTTCCAAAAAAGACCTAATGTCCATACAGAAACATACCTTTTCAACACACAGAAACGAGGCTGACCGTGAATACACAAACAGGATTTGACAATGAAAAATATTTGAAAATGCAATCGGAACATATCAAGGAACGCATCACCCAGTTTGGGGACAAGCTATATCTGGAGTTCGGCGGAAAACTCTTTGACGATTACCACGCTTCCCGGGTGCTGCCCGGCTTTGCCCCCGACGCAAAACTGCAAATGCTGATGCAGTTGTCGGATTATGCGGAAATTGTCATAGTCATCAGCGCCCTTGATATTGAAAAAAACAAAGTTCGCGGCGACCTGGGAATTACCTATGATGTGGACGTGCTGCGCCTGAGGGATGAATTTCTCAACAAAGGCCTTTATGTGGGAAGCGTTGTAATCACTCACTTTTCCGGCCAGCTCAGCGCGGAGCAATTCAAGGCAAAGCTGGAAAAGAAAAACATAAAGGTATATCTCCATTACACCATTGAGGGCTACCCGGCCAACGTGCCTCTGATTGTCAGCGAAAACGGTTACGGAAAAAACGATTATATAGAGACCTCCCGACCCTTGGTGATAATCACGGCCCCCGGCCCCGGCAGCGGCAAAATGGCCACCTGCCTTTCACAACTTTACCATGATAATCTTCGCGGCATCAAAGCCGGATACGCAAAATATGAAACGTTCCCCATTTGGAACATTCCGTTGAAGCATCCTATTAATCTGGCGTATGAGGCCGCCACCGCCGACCTGAACGATATCAATATGATCGATCCCTTCCACCTGGAGGCATACGGCGAAACCACGGTAAACTATAACCGGGATATCGAAATTTTCCCGGTGTTAAACGCCATTTTTGAGGGAATTTACGGAAACAATCCCTACAAGTCTCCTACTGATATGGGGGTAAACATGGCCGGAAACTGCATTATAGATGACGAAGTCTGCTGCAACGCTTCCAAGATGGAAATCATCCGCCGATATTACACCGCCCTGAATAAGGCGGTCAGGGACGAGGCATCTGAAACGGAAGTTTATAAAATTGAGCTCTTGATGAAACAGGCCAAGATTACCCCGGCTGACCGTAAGGTAACAGCCGCCGCAAAGGAACGGGCGGAGGCATTGGGCGTCCCAACCGCCGCCATCGAACTGCCTGACGGACAAATCATTACCTCCAAAACTTCCGATTTTCTGGGCGCGTCTGCGGCATTATTGTTGAATGCTCTGAAATACCTGGCAGATGTGGAGCATGATATCAAGCTGATTAAGCCGGAAGCCATCGCGCCCATTCAGGATCTGAAAGTGCGATACCTGGGGGGCAAAAATCCCCGTCTCCACACGGACGAAGTGTTGATTGCCCTGACCCTCGCCGCCTGCGGGGATGAAAACGCAAAACGTTCCCTTGAGCAGCTTCCCCGGCTGAAAGGCTGCCAGGCACACACCTCCGTGATGCTCTCCGAGGTGGATATCAAAATTTACAAAAAGCTTGGCGTGGATCTGACCAGCGAACCGATTCAGACCGCCCGAAAAACCTATTAAAGACATTAAAATCCGATACAGACAATGTGCATTTAGCGCATGACGGAATTTAAATCAGGAGAATACAAAAATGTCAGTAAAATATGTATTTGTCACAGGCGGTGTGGTATCCGGCCTGGGAAAAGGGATCACCGCCGCGTCCTTGGGTCGCCTGTTAAAGGCAAGAGGCTACAAAGTCACCATGCAGAAATTCGATCCGTATATTAATATTGATCCCGGCACCATGAACCCCATTCAGCACGGAGAGGTCTTTGTCACCGACGACGGCGCGGAAACAGATCTGGACTTGGGACATTATGAGCGCTTCATCGACGAAAGCCTGGACAAACGTTCCAATGTTACCACGGGAAAGATTTACTGGTCAGTGCTGCAGAAAGAACGGCGCGGCGATTACGGCGGGGGCACCGTTCAGGTGATTCCTCATATTACAAACGAGATCAAAAGCCGTTTCTATCGCAATTTTACCGATCCACACACCCGCATCGCTATTATTGAGGTGGGCGGCACCGTAGGCGATATCGAAAGCCAGCCCTTCCTGGAATCCATCCGTCAATTCCAGCACGATGTGGGACACGAAAACGCAATTTTAATCCATGTAACCTTAATTCCATACCTGAGTGCTTCCCAGGAATTGAAGACAAAGCCTACCCAGGCCAGCGTCAAGGACCTGCAGGGCATGGGGATTCAACCAGATATCATCGTATGCAGAAGCGAACATGCACTGGATCAGGGAATCAGGGACAAGATCGCCCTGTTCTGCAATGTTCCCAGCAGGCGTGTACTTCAGAACCTGGATGTAGAGTATCTCTATGAAGCGCCTCTTGCCATGGAAAAAGAACACTTGGCCCAGGTAGCTTGCGAATGCCTGCATCTGGACTGTCCGGAACCTGATCTGAACGACTGGGAAAAAATGGTGGAGGATTTAAAGCACCCAACAGACGAAGTTCAAATTGCCCTGGTGGGCAAATATGTCTCCCTTCACGATGCCTATATCAGCGTTGTGGAGGCACTGAAACACGGCGGTATCAGCAATCATGCCACCGTTCATGTCAAGTGGATAGACTCTGAGACGGTCACAAAAGAAAATGTGGATACGCTGTTGGCTGATGTAAACGGCGTCCTGATCCCCGGCGGCTTCGGCTCAAGGGGTATAGAGGGCAAAATACTTGCCATCACTTACGCCCGCACCCACAGAAAGCCGCTCCTGGGTCTGTGCCTCGGAATGCAGCTCACTATTGTAGAATACGCTCGGAACGTAATCGGTTATAACGATGCTCACAGCATAGAATTAGATCCTGCCACCACCCACCCCGTTATCGCCCTGCTGCCCGACCAAAACGGCGTGGAAGATATCGGGGGCACCCTGCGGCTGGGCGCTTATCCCTGTGTACTGGACAAGGACTCCCGTGCCTATGAATTATATGGTGAAGAAACCATTTATGAACGACACAGACATCGCTATGAGGTTAACAACGACTATCGGGCAATCCTGCAGGAAAAGGGACTGCGTCTCTCCGGCACTTCCCCCGACGGACGCATCGTGGAAATGTGCGAGATCACAGAACATCCCTTCTACCTTGCAACCCAGGGACACCCTGAGTTGAAGTCCCGCCCCAACAGACCCCATCCTTTGTTTAAAGGATTTGTTGCTGCGGCATTGAGTGACAAAGCAATGCAATAATCCCTGGTATTCAATCCGTTGAAGGTTGACACCTTACAGGGAAACATCAAAACAAATGTGAGCTGCCGGAAAATGACTGTTTGCTGTGTCATTTTCCGGCAGCTCCTCTTACTTGTCTGCGCCATCATATGTCGGTATCAAGATTGGTTCCGCAGGATACACAGGCGCCATAGGCACCTTCCGCTCAGTGCAGAATATTTCTCACCTTTTCCTCGTACTCTTCTTTGGTGATAATATCCATATTGTACTGCATTTCTACCTTGTGGAGAAGCTCATAATTCTCCAGCTTCTTTTGTGCCACGGAAATTTTGGCTTCGTATTCCTCCTCTGTGAGGATATCCAGCTCTTTTGCCTTATCCAGCTTTTTCTTCTCCGCCTCAAACTGTTCCTGTGCCCTCTTTTTGTCGCGCTCCGCGTTATTCGCCTTAACCTGCTTCTCCTTCTCCGCAACCTGCCCTTCAATCTCGGTCAGCTTCTCCAAGTTGGGCTTCATCGCATCCAAGATATCCTGCACGTCGAAAGGCTGTGCATTAAATACATTGGAGATGTATGCAATGTACTTCTTTCCAATCTCCGCATACTGGCTCTCCATCTTCCTTTCCAGCGCTGACTTCTGAATCTTCAGATTCGCCAGCTCTGTCTGCTCCCTGGTGGTATTAGTCAATGCGCTTCCCATGCTAACCACACTGTTGCTCACTTCCTTTGCCATCTTCGTTGCCATGTTGAATAAATCCATATTTCTTCCTCCTATCTTACTTTCCATTATAGTATATAATATATAGTACTATTATTATAACAGATTATCAGAAAATATCCAGTAGTAATTTCTTAAATTTTTTTAAATTTACACCGCCTCCTTTTTTAGAAATTTTTACTCTTTCCCTGCCACAAACATTCCATATTCCTTGGGCACATGTAAATATCCGTCCACTTTTTTGGATTGAAAGTAATCCCGCAAAATATCATATTTATTTCGATCAAGTCCCTGCAGTGAAGCCATGGAGTAGATATACTCCAGGTAATCCTCCACGTTATCAATCTTTAGTGCATCCTCATAATCATATCGTTCCACATTTCCAAACTGCTTTTTAAGTAATTGCATTC
Source organism: uncultured Acetatifactor sp. (assembly GCA_910578185.1). Taxonomy (GTDB): domain Bacteria; phylum Bacillota; class Clostridia; order Lachnospirales; family Lachnospiraceae; genus Acetatifactor. Next base: position 50,601 of record CAJTPN010000010.1, on the reverse strand, counting down.
CGTTTTGCAAGGTAAAAGAAATATTGCTTTCATGATTATAAGAAATGCCAAGCTCATCCAGGGCATGATACAGGTATTGTGTCATTCCGTTCATGCCAAATGTAGAACAATAAAACAAACCGTCTTTTTTCAAGACCCGTTTGACTTCGGAAAGGGCCAAATCAATATCTTTCACATGATACAGCATGGAATTGGCTATGATAAGATCAAAAGTATCGTTATCAAACGGTATATCCAATATGTCAATTTTTCTGACAGATACTTTCCTGCGCAATAAGCTCTCGCGTAAATACGCTATCATTCCATCCGAAAAATCCGATAATATAATGTCCATCTCATAATCCTGAAGCACCTTATCTTCAAAATAGTAATTCCATAGTTCCCCTCTCCCGCTTCCCAATTCCAACACTTTCATCTTTGGTCCAAAGGGATATTGGTCAAACATCCACTTTTGAAATCCCACCTTATTCACACTGTACTTTTCGTGTAAGCTTTTGCGCAGCTTCAAATTATCTGCGTTTTTGTACTGTTCCTTCATTACGACTTTACTAAACATATTGTTGATGTCGATCATTTTTGATTTCCTCCCTGGTTTTATAATTCCAATACCGCGGCAGCTTTTCATTGCTCACATGTCTGCCGTAGATTGTTTCAGGTAATTATAACAAATTCGGAAAAATTTTCCTTTAAATGGAACTTAAATAAATTTAAAAATTCCATTGGTTCTTTCTTAAAGATATTGAATCCTTCTTAATTTTTGGTATGTATTTTCACAACTGCCGGATAAGAAAGTATTTTCTCAAGCCCGGCCGCAAATCTTATGCAGCCATGCAAAAAAATGGTGAATGCGGAAATATTATGTGATATAATATTTTACAGACAAACACAGAACCAAATAACCCCACAAGGAGAATATGAGACATGCCAAAATTACGAATGACTCTCCCTAAGGAATTTAATGATTTTTGCTGTAAAAATATGTTTAACTGGTCAGCAGAGAATATTGAACAATGCAGACAGATGCTGGCTCCCTGCGATCCCAATGCCCATGACCGCGGCGGTTATAAGGAGACCGCACTGCATAAACATATCCCTTTGGAAATCGTCGAGTGGCTAGTGGAGCGTGGGGCTGATGTAAATATTGAAAACACTTATGGAACCCCTCTTTTTAAACATGCGCTTGCGGGAGATTATGACATATGTAAATTCCTTATAGAGCATGGGGCTGATGTAAACATAGCGGCACATGCGGGACGTACCGCTTTATTCCATGCAGTCAGTGGAAGAAACTGTGAGATTGTTCGTTTACTCCTTGCACATGGCGCTGATCCGTGTCATCATACCGTAAAGTGGGATGAATGCCAAACGCCTTTGCTCCATATGCTGAGCGAAGGGACAGAAGCATGGCACGAAAGCAAGCCGGACATGGCGGAAGCGTTGATCAAGGCGCAAAAAGAACAAGGCGGCATCCCTGAGGAGGAATGGAGAAAGGCCCGGGAATATGTTTCTGATATGGGACATAAATTTGAACTTTACAAGAGTGGTATGAGCCCAGACGATTCGTATTGCAGGCAAATTGAGGCGGTAATGAATCGATTTTATATTATTTTTGACATAACTCCGGCTAAGCCAGTTATTAAGCACGATGGGAAGTCTTTGATAGCGGTGGATGAAAGTCTCTCCGTTGCGAAACAGCACAATGCGCTTTGGGAATTTCTTGTGCCGCCAAAAGGGAATTGTGCAACTCTGCAGGGAGAGGTAATCCGCATTACCGGCCGCGTGGACAGAGAGATCAATGTCAACGGCGGAGTGAATTGGAATGTGGAGTATCAGAAAATGCTTGAGGCGCTGACACAGTATTTTTTGCAGGGGAATGTTCTGAGCGAGGATGAAATAAAGGAAGCAGAAAGCGCCATTAAAAAGATAAATCATTTCAAAGCTCCCTTGGTCTGCCAAGAGCAAATTGATTACTTAGCGGAAGCTGCAGTTAAATGGATCAAACAGAATCCTGAGCCAATTTTACTTGAAAAGGTAACTTATAATTTGTAAATTCTCAAAGCTGTTCCAAAGCGAAATGGAGGTATCATCCAAATGAACATTGTATTACTGTCCGGCGGTTCGGGCAAACGCCTGTGGCCCCTTTCCAACGATATTCGCTCCAAACAATTTATTAAAATTTTTAAATCGGAAGACGGCACCTATGAATCCATGGTTCAGCGCGTATACCGGCAGATCAAAAAAGCAGACGCAGACGCCAATATCACCATTGCCACCAGCAAGACACAGGTTTCCACCATCCATAATCAGTTGGGCGATCAGGTAGGCATCTCCGTGGAGCCCTGCCGCCGGGATACCTTTCCGGCCATTGCCCTGGCTGCCGCCTATCTGGCGGATGTCCGCGGAATTGACCCCAAGGAACCCGTTGTGATCTGTCCCGTGGATCCTTATGTGGAGGACGAATATTTTGCATCCTTAAAGGCTCTGAGTCTTCAGGCGAAGAAGGGCGAAGCCAATCTTGTGCTGATGGGAATCGAGCCCACTTATCCCAGTGAAAAATACGGGTATATTATTCCGAGAAACAGCGGGAATATCAGCCCTGTAGATACCTTCAAGGAAAAGCCTGACGTAACTACCGCCAAAGACTATATTTCCAGAGGTGCTCTCTGGAATGGAGGCGTATTCGCTTTCCGTCTGAATTACCTGCTGAAAAAAGCCCATGAATTAATGGACTTTACGGACTATGAAGATCTGTACGCCAAATACCACACGCTGACAAAGATCTCCTTTGATTACGCCGTAGTGGAAAAGGAGAAAAGTATTCAGGTAATGCGGTTTGCAGGTCAATGGAAAGATCTCGGCACCTGGAACACCCTGACAGAGGCCATGGAAGAACATGTAATCGGAAAGGGCATCCTAAACGATACCTGCCGCGGCGTTCACATTATCAATGAGATGGATGTTCCCGTTCTTGCCATGGGACTCCATGACGTAATCATTTCGGCAAGCCCGGAAGGCATCCTGGTTTCCGACAAGGAGCAAAGCTCTTATATCAAGCCCTATGTGGACGGTATTGAGCAGCAGATCATGTTTGCCGAAAAGTCCTGGGGAAGCTTTCGGGTAATCGATGTGGAAAACGGCTCCATGACCATCAAAGTTACATTAAACGCAGGACATTGCATGAACTATCACAGCCATAGAAACCGGGATGAAGTCTGGGTTGTCGTCAGCGGAAACGGCCAGACCATAGTAGACGGCATGAAACAATCTGTTAAATCCGGAGACGTGATCACCATGACCGCAGGCTGCCGCCATACGGTCATTGCCGAAACCGAACTGAAATTGATTGAGGTTCAGCTTGGTTCGGAAATCTCGGTTCATGATAAACAAAAATACCAATTGGAGTATTGAGATGCGGAATCAACCTTTTTTGCTGCGCCCCTCCGGTAAGGATTACCTGTGGGGCGGCAAAAGATTAAACGATGAATTTGCAAAAAATATAGATATGGAACCCCTGGCGGAGACTTGGGAATGCAGCACCCATCCCGACGGCCCCAGTTATGTTGACAGCGGTAATTTTCAGGGCATGACGCTTTCGGAAGTGCTGAAAATACATCCGGAATATCTGGGAACCCATGTAATCGACTTGCTGCGATATGACACTCATGTCACATACAATTCTTCCATTGAGCTGACGGACAGCCTGACAAAAAGCTGCCCGGACACCACCCGCTGCGCCATGCCTTCCCCGTCGGATATTGACCTTCCCATCCTGATCAAGTTTATAGACGCCAAAAAAGATCTGTCTGTACAAGTGCACCCTACGGACGAATACGCCAGAATACACGAAAACGGCCAAAGGGGCAAAACCGAAATGTGGTATGTGCTGGACGCTGCAAAAGACGCTGAACTGATATACGGATTAAAACATGACTGCGACAGAGAAACCATTCGACGGGCTATCCTTAACGGCACAATAGAAAAATACCTGCAGAGGGTTCCCATCAAAAAAGGGGACCTGTTCATGATTGAGGCGGGAACCATCCATGCCATAGGCGCCGGGGCGCTGATTGCAGAAATCCAGGAGAACAGCAACCTGACTTACCGCCTCTACGACTATGATCGAACGGATAAAAACGGTCAAAAACGTGAGCTGCACATAGAAAAAGCCCTGGATGTGGCCAATCTCCACAGCTTAGCCGAGCCAAAGCAGCCCTTAAGGGTATTGAAATACCGCCAGGGCATCGCCATGGAGCTGCTGACAAGCTGTAAATATTTTGAAGTCTACCGAATGATTGTCAACACAGAAAGACGTCAGGTGGTTCATTATCAATCCGACCAGGTAAGTTTCCGCATTTTGCTGTGCGTCAACGGCTGCGGTACCATCAACTGCGAAGGAGAAGCAGGCCATTTGAAATTTTACAAGGGTGACTGCCTGTTTGTCCCCGCGAATTCTGTTCGTTTCAGCATCCATGGCCAGGCGCAATTTCTGGATGTGCGGGGTTAATCGGCAAAAAAATCCCTGGAGCCAAACCAGATGTCAATTTCCCGTCCATCCAGCCTTATTCCAGGGAATCCAAATCTAACAGTCTAAAGGGCCATTTTACCCCTTTTTAAATTCCTTCAAGGCAAAGGAAGCATCCAATGCTTCCTCTATCTGAGTTTCGTAAGTGAGGTTTGCGTTATCCTCTATTTCCCGGTTCCAGGAAACCCCAATCAAATATTCCAATGTTTGGCCGTTCCCCCTCACAGGGCTGTTGGTCAGCCCAAGAATATCCAGTCCGTTCTCCCTGTAAAAAGTACACAGATCCGTCAGGATCTCCCTCAAAATCTGCCTCTGGTTAATGTTGCCGGTTCTCCGGATCTCAGAAGAATCCACCTCATATATGGGTTTGATCAGACATATCATCAGCCCTCTCTCCCCAAGGATTTCTCTGCAGATCGGCAGAGCCTTCTTCAGGGACAGATAAGATAAATCCAGAGAAATCATTTCCGGCGCAGGCTCCAGGCAAAGCAGTCTTTCATCCGATAAATTGGTCTTCTCCAGATTGACCACACGGGAATCTGTGGCCAGTTTCCCCGCCAGCTGTCCATATCCCACATCCACTGCGTATACCAGTCCGGCCCCATGCTGCAGCCAACAGTCCGTAAAGCCTCCTGTGGAAGCTCCGCAATCTAATACCACGCAGCCCTGTGCTTCAATGGAAAATCGGTTCAATGCCGCCTCCAGCTTAAATCCTCCCTTGTTGACATACTGCTTTTTATAGAATTCCTTGATTCTGATTCCGGCGTCCGCAGGTATCTTTTCATGCAGACTCCAGACCGGCTGATCATTCACCAGCACCTTTTTCATCATCACCCAGGCAGCCGCTTCCTTTTCATCCGCAAAGAATCCCTCTTCCAGCAGTCTTTCCAGGACGGTACACATTTTTTTCTTCTTCATTGGAATCCCCTTCCGTAAACGCAATCTGCCACCTGCTGTCTGCCAAGGAGCTTCGATGCATTCTTACTTCCCCACAGCAGATATTCCACATTTCCGGAATTTCCCTTGATTGGCGACTTGGCGATCTCATGGATAAACAGCCCTTCCGCCCTCATATCCAAAACCAGTTCCCGGATCCTGTCCACTACCTTCTCCTGTTCCAGCGGAATTCCGTTTTTTCCCAAATCCTCCGGAGCCAGTTCAAACTGGGGCTTAAACAGAAGAACCGCCACTCCCTCACTGTTCAGGAAACGCAAATTAGGCGGAATCACCATAAGAAGGGAGATAAAGGAGACATCCGACGTAATCACATCAACCGTCTCAGGAATGTCCTCCTCCGTCAAATACCTTGCATTTTTTCTCTCCAATGCAACCACTTTTGCGTTGCTCCGCAGGCCGTAATCCAGTATTCCGTATGCCACATCCACGGCATACACTTTCCGGGCGCCATGCTTTAACAGACAATCCGTAAAGCCCCCTTCCGAGGCTCCGATATCCAGCGCAGCCTTCCCTGTCACGTCCAGCCCAAAAACATTCAGCGCCTTTTCAAGCTTCCTGCCGGCCCTGGTGACAAAATCCGTCTTCTTATATTTCATCCGAATGCGGTCGTTTTTTTTGACCTTGTACTTTACCCAGCTGCACACCTCATCGTTGACCAATACTTTTCCAGCCATAATACAGCCGTTTGCTTCAAACTCGCCAAGCCCATATTCTTCGCAGATGTACTCTATTAGATTCATTTCCGCTTTCAGACCAGCCCTTTATAATTTTTTTAAATAATTTCCGTCCACACTGACACCCTCGTTGATGACAATAAACGCATTGGGATCATGCTTTCGGATAATGGTTTTCAGGCGGCTCACCTCGTACTTGGACAAAGTAATGTACAAAATATGAGACTGTTCATAAGTATATGCCCCCAAGGTAGTCCATTTGGTAAGCCCTCTGCCCAGCTCCTGAAAGATTTCCTTCTCCATGGCCACCGAGTTGGTCTTTGTGATGATATTGGCCTCCACATTGATATTCTGGGTGTGAACCTTGTCCATGGCCACGGAATATACCGCCGCATAGATGATGGAATACACCACAATCTCAACGTCGAACATAAAGACACAGATCACGTACAGCACCACATTCACTATCAGATTAGCCTTGCCCACACTGAAATCTTTCTTCCACCGGATCAAAATAACCCCCACCACATCCATCCCGCCGCCGGACGCCCCCATACGCAGTGCAATTCCCATTCCTATGCCGGCTATGATACCGCCCACCACACAGGACGCCATGGCGTCCTCCACGATCATTCTGATGGGAATCACGGACAAAAATATTGTCATGGCAGTTACTGTCACCAAAGTCTTGATAAAAAATTTTCTCCCGATTCTGGCGAAGGCCGCCACAAAAATCGGGACATTGATGGCATAATAAATGACACCGGCAATGTCAAAGTTTTGAAAATTCAAATGAAAGAATTCAGTAAGTACCGTTCTGATCACCTGGCTGATCCCCATGATGCCGCCGGTATATAAACCGGCAGGCACCATAAAAAGATTCACACCCGCAGCGTACAGAAACGCGCACACAATACATGCCAATGTCTTTTTTCCCTCTTGTATAACAATTTCTCTATTCATTTCACTGCAGCGCCTGCTCCACCTTCTCCTTTAATTCCGCCCCTGTCATGGTTCCCACACAGGTAGCCGCAACCTTGCCGTCCTTAAAGATAACAAACGCCGGGATACTGGAGATCCGATATCTTTGTGCCAACTCCATGTTCTCATCAATATTGCACTTTCCAACCTTGACACTACCGTCAAGTTCTTCCGCAAGTTTCTCCACCACCGGAGCCATTCTCTTGCACGGATTGCACCAATCCGCATAGAAATCCACCAATACCGGTGTGGATGCCTGCAATACCTCCATTTCAAAATTGTCCGAAGTAAACTTATATTCCATCTTTAACCTCTTTCCTGCGCTTTTCCCTGCGCAAATCTTTTCTCTTACTTCCTATTCTGCGGCGCCCATAAGTCCTCCTGCATTCCGCATACGCTTCCGGAGCTTCTCTCTTTCTGCACTTTGCTTCCGGGACACCTTGCCTTCCCCATACGTTTCCAGAGCTTCTCTCCTTCTGCGCTTTGCTTCCGGGGCTTCCGGGGCTTCTTGCCTTTCCCATACGCTTTCAGAGCTTCTCTCCTTCTGCGTTTTGCTTTCGGGGCTTCCGGGACACCTTACCTTCCCCATACGCTTCCGGAGCTTCTCTCTTTCTGCACTTTGCTTCCGGGGCTTTCGGGACACCTTGCCTTCCCCATACGTTTCCAGAGCTTCTCTCCTTCTGCACTTTGCTTTCGGGGCTTCCGGGACACCTTGCCTTCCCCATACGCTTTCGAGGAGCCTCACCCTCCACTGCTCACATCCGGATTTTTCGGTTCCCCTTCTGCTGTAGGCCCTCCGGGATATACCACGTACTTATAAATAGGATTCCCCATGGCGGAAAATTTCTCCTCATACTCGGTCATCACATTTCCCTGCATCAGTTCTTCATCCCCATGCAGGTCATATGTGACCACTTTGGCATACCAGCCTGCGGGAGCAAGCTCCCCCAAAGCAAACTCGAACAGCGCCCTGTTATCCGTCTTGAATTCCATCCGGCCTCCCGGCTTCAGGATTTTACCATACCGGGCAAGGAATTCCCCGGAAGGCAGCCTTCGTTTGGCATGCCTGTCCTTGGGCCAGGGATCGGAGAAGTTCAAATAGATCCGCTCCACCTCTCCCGGAGCAAATACCTCCCCTACCGCCTCCGCCTCCATCCTTAAAAACTTTAGATTTGAAAGGGGTTCCTGTTCCATCTTCTGAATTGCCCGAAGCAACACACTGGAATATTTTTCAATCCCCACATAGTTGACTTCCGGGTGCTCCTTAGCCATAGTATGTATGAATTTCCCCTTTCCCATACCAATTTCAATGTGGATCGGCTGCTGGTTTCCAAAAATCTCCTGCCAGGCTCCAGCGCATTGAAACTGTCCGGCCTCCGGAACCACAAAAGGACTCTCCGCAATCACCTCCCGGGAACCTGCAATATTACGCAATCTCATTTCAATACCTCTGTATTCCGGGAGATTTGTTCTCTGCGGCGTCCGCCGCCTTCCTCCCATACATTCCTCTTCCATTAATGTACTGTATCTTTACATTCTTGTCAATCCATGAATATAAAGGTTTTGTTTTTTGACAAAATAGTGTATAATCTAGTATAGATTAAATTCTGACGAGTTTACAGTTTACACAATCAATTACAAAGGAAATATGAGAGGTACTTTTATGCCAGTTCGCAAGCATACTACCATAAAACAAATTTTTCGCTATATGGCCGCCGCCGTCTGCGCGGGCAGTTTATTCGCAAATTCCGCCCTGATGACACTGGCTGATACGGAAGACGAAATCCAACAGCGCTGGGAAACTCAGCGGGCCATGGAGGTACAGTCAAATCAGGTTTCCGGCTGGCCCACCGGTCCCATAGTAGGCGCCGAATCCGCCATTCTGATGGAAGCGGAAACCGGGGCCATTCTCTACGCCAAAAATATCCACACCAGGGAGTATCCCGCCTCCACCACCAAGCTCCTCACCACTCTGATTGCGTCGGAGCTTTGCGAGATGGATGAAATCGTCACCTTTTCCCGAGCCGCTGTCTTTGATACCCCAAGGGACAGCAATCACATCGCCATGGATGTGGGGCAGGAACTCACCATGGAACAAAGCCTGAACGCCATCCTGATCCGTTCCGCCAACGAAGTTTCCTTTGCCGTTGCGGAACACATCACAGGCACTACAAACTGGCTGGATTTCGCTGAGATGATGAATACAAGGGCTGCGGAGCTGGGCTGTCTGAACTCTCACTTCGTCAATCCAAACGGTCTTCCCGACGAAGAGCATTACACCACCGCCTATGACCTTGCCATGATAGGGCGGGCATTTTTTGCCAATGAGATGTTGAGCAAGATCACCCTTACCAGAAGGCTTGAAATTCCAGCATCGGATAAACTGCCCCAACAGAAGCTGGAGCTAAATCAAATGCAGCTGATTCCCGGCGCAAAATATGCCTATGAATACCTGGTGGGCTGTAAGACCGGTTACACGCAGGCGGCAAGGAGTTGTCTGGTATCCTGTGCGGAGCGCAACGGTATGAAGCTGATCTGTGTGGTAATGCGGGACGAAGCGCCCTATCAGTACGAGGATACACTGGCTCTCTACGAATATGGTTTCTCCAACTTTGAGAAAATAAAAGTAGCGCAGTCGGAAACCAAATACAACATCGACAACACAGGATTATTTTACAGCGGTAACGATATTTTCGGCAGTTCCCGCTCTCTGTTATCGTTAAATAGAGATGATTATGTCATTTTGCCGATTTCCGCTTCCTTTGAAGACACAGAATCCACCATCTCTTACGAGACTTCAAACGATAATCAGGCGGCCGTCATTTTCTATACTTTTCAAGGCGTACCTGTGGGTTCCGTGCGGGTAAATTATACTATGGGAAACGAGGACACTTACGTCTTTGACTCCATCCCCGGTAAGACAAGCACCACACCGCCGGAGGAAAAGGAACAAAAAGAGCCCGTGATTTATGTCAACAAAACCATTCTGCTTTGCATTGGCGGAGGGATCTGCGCCATTGTACTGATCTGTTTTATTGTCCATATCGTCACAAAAAACTATTCTTTTTCCGGTGTAGGAAATCGCCGCCGCAGACGCAGAGGGCGTTGGAAACGTTAAAAGGAGGCTGAAAAAACCTCCCATAAAGCTACTTTACGGGAGGTTTCCATGGCGGCAAGGGAATCACACAGCTGAATCAGTCTGTCATAATCGTCCGCAGTACAATTCATAATGTATTTTTTAATCTCAATCTGTTCTTCCTGGGATGGTTCGTAGTCAAAAGCCTCCCTCATAAGCACATAGGAATGGGTCATACAGACTCTGGCAGCTTCCTCCCACTCCTTTTGCATACAATATATATACCCTTCGTAGACATGTTTCGGAATATTTACTATGCCCACCCTCCTGCCAATGTCATGGAGAATTCCAACAATGTATGCTTTGTTTTCATCCAGTCCCGGAACCAGATGGGCTATGTTTCTCGCCGCTATGCCCACATTCAGAGAATGCTTAACCCAGGGCCCCTGATTAAGTTCTCCGGCTATTTCCAATTCCTTTTCTGCCTCCTCTATGGTTGGCAACATGTTTTTCACCTCCTTGTATAATGTATTTAGTTTGTTTATCACTCTCTGGTAAATCCCTTGCGTCTTCAACCATTGCCTTTTGATTTACCATATTTATGCAATTCTTTTGCATGGCTGCTGCGTTCTCTCAAATCCTCCGCTTCCTCAGGCGAAATCAGCTTTGTTGTCTTGACAATATAAACGCCGCCCTCTTCAGCCTTTCTAACCCTGATCTTTCCCTTCAGATAGCCATGCTCCTCACAATAGGCCAGACAATAGTAATGCCTTCCGTTTACCGTAAACCACTTTAACTTTTTCCGCAGATTTCTATGGCACAGATAACACTTGCTGGAAATTACTTCTCTGTCCGAAAACGCTTCTGCCTTCCCCGGAAATATCCTGGAAATAAACTTCATATAAGTATCAAACTGAACATGGACCTGGGACTTTCTGTCCACAGGCAGATGGAACACGTCGTAAGAAAGATTTTTAAGCACCTCAGGTTTCCCGGACATCACCCTGGCCAAAACCTTAGCCGTATAATATGCATCGCTGAACGCCCTGTGAAAGGGAATATCTTTCTCTATTTCCATGACTTCCACCGCATGCTCCAACGCCCTTCTGGACTTTCCGTCCTCAAAGGCAATGCTGAACAATTTCTGCACATCCAAAAAGGCAAATGGCCCATGGGCCAAAGGCTTCATCCCATAGAATCTCATATTCCTCTGCAGCTCCGTCAAATCCATGGCCCCCCATGTGCAGAACAAATATTCCTCCTGCCCGCACCATTGAAAAAATGCTTTTGCCACTTCCGGAAAAGCGCTTCCTCTTTCCAACTGACTCATTTGCAAGTGCAGGAGACTCCCGGTGAACTGATGCATTTCAAGATATACGGAAGGCTTGATAAGCTCACTGAACTGGCCTGTCATCATGCCATTCCGGTCCATTCTGACAGCGCCGATCTCAATGATCTCAAAGGGCAGCCGGGCAACCTCCTCTTCCAACCCTGTATTGCTTTGATTCCATTCCAAGTCCAGTACAATGTAATTCATATAAATCCTTTCAGCTATTGATAAACCTATGCTCCATCCAGGTATGCACCAGAGAAATCCATGAGGTACACTCCTTCTGAACGGCGCCTCCGCTTCGACTGTCTGTCAGACGATTGGCAAGCGAAAGTCCATGTCCGCCACAGGGATACATATGAAATTCCACAGAAACTCCCGCCTTTCTCAACGCACTTACAAACAACAGCGAATTTTCCACTGGCACAGTACCGTCGGTACCGGTGTGCCAGATAAACGCCGGCGGCGTCTTGGAAGAGACCCCTCGCTCCAGAGACATCTTATCCCAAAGCAAATCTTTTTTCTCTCCCAGCAAATTTTCAATGGATCTCTGATGAGCAAATTCCCCTGATGTGATCACCGGATAACACAAAATCAAACCGGCCGGCCGAAGCAGTTCCTGTTCCTCCTTTGAAAGCTCCAGTGCCTCCAAAAGAAATTCCTCATTCCAAAATACTCCCATGGATGCCGCAAGATGCCCTCCTGCGGAGCATCCCAGCACAATAATCTGTTCCGGGTTCACGTGCCACTCCGCTGCATTTTGACGAATCAGCAGAATACTTTTGGCCAACTCGGTCAGCGCTGTAGGATACACCGCCGGAGCACAAGAATATTTCAACACGGCCGCATGGTATCCCATGGCAAGAAACTGCATGGCAAGAGCCTCCCCCTCCCGGTTGGAAGTATGCGCATAGGCGCCTCCGGGACATATCAGCACCAGAGGCCTGTCATCCACGGCTACATCATTATAGTAATCCTGTATATAAGTAATCAGTTTCGCATCGGGCAATGAGCCCTCCATCTGAATCGGAAATATAATATGTTGCATGATTGTTTTTTTTCTCCTATTCCAGTTCCGACCCTACACTTCTACGCCCTTACCGAGGAGAAACTTCTGACACTAGTTCTTTGTCCGAAGTTTCTCCTGGGCGTTTCCGTTTCGGGTCTGTTTTTTTCCAGTTCCGACCCTTCCCTTTAACGCCCTTACCGAGGAGAAACTTCTGACACTAGTTCTTTGTCCGAAGTTTCTCCTGGGCGTTTCCGTTTCGGGTCTGTTTTTTTCCAGTTCCGACCCTTCCCTTTAACGCCCTTACCGAGGAGAAACTTCTGACACTAGTTCTTTGTCCGAAGTTTCTCCTGGGCGTTTCCGTTTCGGGTCTGTTTTTTTCCAGTTCCGACCCTACACTTCTACGCCCCTATTGGGGAACAAATCTTGACGCAAGATCATCGTCCATATTTCTTCCCGGGCGTTTCCGTTTCGGGTCTGTTTTTTCCAGTTCCGGCATGCCCAATTAGTACGCACGCCCCCAATATACCATCTTACCTGCCGGTTTTCCGCAGCATACACAGGTGTCCCCAATATGCTCCTGTACAAAGGGAATACAGCGGCTCGTAACGCTTAGTCTTTCCTTAATTGAAATTTCGCACTCCTCATTTCCGCACCACATGGCTTTCACAAACCCTGATTTCTCCCGGAAAATCTCCTCGAACTCCTCCATATTGACCGCACTGTAGGTATTTTCGTCCCTGCGGTTCCTTGCTCTTTCCAGCATTTCCTTCTGAATTGTATCCAAAAGCTCCCCTGCCTTCTCTTCCAGTTCCGAGAGGGCTACTTCCAGTTTTTCTCTGGTGTCCCGACGGCAGATAACACATTTACCGGCTTCCATATCCTTGGGACCAATCTCTACTCGGATGGGATACCCCCGCATCTCTGCCTCTGCAAACTTCCATCCGGGCGTCTTCTCACTGTCGTCCACCTTCACGCGGAAGCTCTTTCCCAAAAGCTCTTTAAGCTCATAGGCTTTATCCAATACCCCTTCTTTTTTCTGCTGAATGGGAATAATTCCTATCTGTATGGGCGCCACCCTGGGCGGAAGCACCAAGCCTTCATTGTCGCCGTGTACCATGATGATCGCACCAATCAGACGGGTCGTCACACCCCAGGAGGTCTGATTTACATATTTCAGCTTATTGTCCTTGTCCGTAAACTGCACCTCAAACGCCTTGGCAAACCCATCTCCGAAGTTATGGCTGGTTCCCGCCTGCAGCGCCTTACCGTCATGCATTAAGGCCTCGATGGCATAAGTTGCAACGGCTCCCGCAAACTTTTCTTTCTCCGTCTTCTGCCCCTTGATTACCGGAATCGCAAGAACATCCTCACAAAAATCCGCATAAACATTCAACATCTTTATGGTCTGTTCCTGTGCCTCCTCCGCCGTGGCATGGGCGGTATGTCCCTCCTGCCACAGAAATTCCCTGGAACGCAGGAACGGACGCGTCTCTTTCTCCCAGCGAACCACCGAGCACCATTGATTATAAACCCTGGGCAAATCTCTGTAAGAATGAATGTCATTTTTATAAAAGTCACAGAAAAGAGTCTCCGATGTGGGCCGCACGCAAAGCCGCTCCTGCAAAGGCTGCAATCCTCCCTGTGTCACCCACGCCACCTCCGGCGCAAATCCTTCCACATGATCCTTTTCCTTCTGCAGCAGAGACTCGGGAATAAACATGGGAAGATATACGTTCTCCACGCCAATCGCCTTAAACCTGTCGTCTAACTGCCTCTGGATCAATTCCCATATGGCATATCCCGCAGGCTTGATCACCATGCATCCCTTAACGGATGTGTAATCAATCAGCTCTGCCTTTTTTACCACATCCGTATACCACTGGGCAAAATCCACATCCATGGATGTGATTTCTTCCACCATTTTTTTGTCTGCCATTTTTTCCTCCCATTAAAATTCCTTCCCAACGGCATTCGTTTTTACATTTCTTTGCCGGGATCCTGAATCAATATTTTTATCTTTAATCTTTATTATTTTACTATAAAACAATGAAAATGGACAGACCTAATTAATGATTTTTTTCTCTTTTCTTGCGCCCCTCCAGCCCCGGCACCATCACTATGGCCACCCAGCCCGCGCTGAAACCGTTATTGTACAGATTCAATCCCCCGTACATTTCCGTAGTGCAAGTGACAATGGCAGAGTGGAGCATCCCCGCCACCACCCCGGGAAGCAAACCAAACTTTCCCGCTATGGGAGTCAGCCCCACCACAAAGATTGCCGCCAGCTGCATACTTGGCGTGGTAGCATGAAACTGGCTGAACAGCGTGGATAAAAACACCCCCAAAAGCACCGGGAGATAATTTTTGATATGGGCGCCAAAAGCAGCAAAACCAAACGCTGCCAGAATTGCCCCGACCACAGGACCGGAAAAATCCCCGCCCACCAGACAGATGTAAATGCAGCAGGCGACGCCCACCATCCCCATATTCATCAATGTACTGCCCACACCTTCCAACAATACAAAATCCGCACCCGCTTTGCCGGAATGCCTCCAGATTTTTAAAACCCCCTTCAAATCTCCCCTGTTCAAAAACAATCCATAGCAAAATGTAACTGCAAAATATCCGAACATCCCCATCACTATCCAAAGCGGGCTTTCTGACCGCCAGATCATCACGGAACCGCTCTCAATGCCAAAGGACTTTAAGACACATACCAGCACAAAGGCAATGACGCCTGCCGAAAAACCTACATTAAAAAGATTATATCCTTTATGCATGGTGGACGTATGCCTGGAAAAGGTAGGCAGCGCAAATCCGATGAACATTCCCACCCCCATTGCTGCCAGCAGATTAAACACCCTGCCGAAGGGAAGAATAAATACCAGTTCCGTCACCAGCGGCGCCAGACAGGTTCCAAAAAGAGCCGTATAGATACAGCTTCCCAGATTGACCTTATGTAAGCGCGCATAGAGAAGTGTTCCCAGCAATATGGGCAGAATATTTACCGGATTTTTCCCCCAAAGCCCATAACCCATATTGATAAAAAACGCCGCCATGGTGGTCCCAGTAAATTTCACTCTCTCCACACACAACAGTCCGAAGCCGATGGCCATAACGATCATGGAGTTGATAAAGGCGGCTCCGTAGCCTGCCAGTTCAAAATAATCGGTGATTAATGCATCCCTGGATACCATAATCGTCCACAGCCCCTGGACAATGGAGATGCGCCCTCCGTTTTCCCACTTCATGCCCACCATTCCCGCAAGAAACAACATCACTATGGAAAAAATACAAAAAAGCTTTAATTCTCTGCCTTCCAGTTTCTTCCTGATCGTTTCCCCCATGCAATCCTCCTGTTTTCACATATTGCGGACAAATGCTTTTTGACTATATACAGACAGTCCTTGTCCGATCAATTACACATAAGTCCTGGTTATAATATACCTATTTTAGTCTATCATATGCTATGCCAGTTTACAATGCAATTCATAAAAGAAAGATTCTGTCCATTATAACAAAACAGTTCGGTGTTTAACCGAACTGTTTTGTTATCTTAACTTTTTCCATCCTTTGAGAGCAGCTTTATCTGTTTCAAAAGCAAGGGCACTTCAAACAGCAGCATCACCACCCAACCAACCAGATTTGCCCATGCCAGACTGGAAAAATCCATGGAAAATATCACCAGCATCAGGAATACCGCCGCCACCCGGCCAAGCATATTCATGGAAGTGCTGTACAAGGTTACCTTCAAGTCCCCCATTCCTCTGAAAAATCCCTGTATCCCATTGGTAAATGCAGGCAGAAAATACATGAACGAAATCAGTTTTAAGTAATCAATTCCCAAGGCCACCGCTTCTACGTCCTGACTCTCCGTGAACAATCCCATAATAAACGGAGCGCCGAAAAAAATGACGCCGCAGAGAATTGTGGTATAGACCACTTCTATCAAAAGCCCGCTCCGAAATCCTCTGCGTATCCTCTCCCTATGTTCCGCGCCTTTGTTTTGCGCGATAAAGGTGGTCATTGCATGACCGATATTCTGCTGCGGCGTATACACGAAGTCGTCCACTCGATTCACTGCGGTAAACGCCGCCATAACGCTGACTCCCTGGGTGTTTACCATGGCCTGAATCATGGTCTTCCCCACCTGCAGACAGACCTGCTGCATGGCACTGGTACTGCCATAACTGATGGTCTTTCCCAAAAGCTTTTTGTCAAATACCAGCCACTTTCTGCCAAGGTTTAAAAGCGGAATCTTTTTCTTAATGTATACGGCACAGAGCAGGCAGCTGAACGCCTCACAGACCACGGTGGAAACGGCGCTCCCCATGACGCCCTGCTTCAGTATCACCACCATCACCAAGTCCCCCACCACATTCAGCCCGGCACTGATCATGAGAAAATACAGCGGCGTCTTGCTGTCTCCCAGCGCCCGCAGCGTATTGGCTAAAAAATTATAAATAAAGGTGAACAAAAGCCCCAAAAAAATAATGCGAAGATAAACGCTGGATTCTCCTATAATTTCATCCGGAACCTGGATCAGCTTCAAAAGGGGAGTGGCAAGTATCATGGTCACTATGGAAAACAGCAGGGAAAAACCACACCCCGCCAGAAACGTTGTACTGACTTGACGAGACAATAGTTCATAGTCTTTTGCCCCATATTGAGCGCTCATAAGAATACTTGCACCCATACACAGCCCGCTGATAAACAGTAACGCAATATTCATCAGCGGCCCAGAGGTTCCCACCGCCGCCAGCGCCCCTTCTCCCACAAATTGTCCCACTATGATGGAATCCACCGCATTATACGCCAGCTGAAACAGGTTTCCCAGCACCAGCGGGATTGTAAAGACTACCAGGGGCAGGGTAATCTTTCCTGTAGTCATATCTTTCTTCATATTAAAACCCTCTTTTGCAGGCTAAACTTTTATCACTTTCCAATCTACCGCCTCGGACTTCTGTACGCCTGAAAAAAGCGCAGACAAAATCCGTAGCCAGCTACGGCAGTAAAGGAACCGGCGGACGCAAGGGATCAATCACTTCCGCCGCGTCAAACAAATCGGACACATTATCTTCCATTCCGATCATATTCTTATAGATCCTGTATCCGTCCAGATTTCTTCTGCCCTGACGCAGATAATCTGTGCCAAACCATGTCCTGTAGAGATTGGAGTCCACATTACAGAAGACATCATATCCCTGTTCTCTCAGATATTTATATTTTGCCTCGGACTCGTCATACCCTCCCCATTTCCCCAGGTCCTGTCCATGTGCAAAAATAATGGTATCCGTGGGCCCCACTAAAGGTTCCACATTTTCACGCCATTTCTTCGTATCGGTCATCAACCGTTCCAGACTGCTGTCTGCAATCCTGATATGTCCCCAAGTATGGCTGGCAAATTCCCATCCGTCCTCCTTCAGAGCCTCCGCCACCTTCTTTGCCTCCGCCCGTTCCTTTTCTATGTCAAAGTCCGGATTTTCCCGCAGCCATGCTTTTTTGTCTTCGTTTAAGTCGCCGTTGATATCAAGATAACTGCTGTCGGTGCGATATCCCAATATGCCGTTATAGCCTGTGAGTGCAATGATACCCTTTGCCCCGCGATAGGAAGCGTCAGGATGCTCTTCGATAAATTCATCCAGAAGCGGCACCACATCATAAGCTCCCGTCACACGAGTGCCATCCGCTTGAATATACTCACAAACCGGTTTTCCATTTTCATCCAACACCATCTTGGCCGCATATCCGTAATTGTCGTAGCTGTGGTAATAACACAGATCGTCCTGGGAGAGCACATATGCTCTTTTCCCTGGCGGCAGCATAATTTGCGCAGGTTTATAAACAGTCTTCCCGTTTTCATCCGTAGTGACGTCGATCAGATCATGAATTCCCACAATGACATAGCCTCTGTCATACATTTCCTCCGTGATCTTAAGAAATTCGCTCACAGTGGTCATCCACTGATTGTTTCCCACAGCCTGAGGATCCTTGTCCTGATTTGCAAAGGCTCTCTCCGGGTCCACAACCAGCGTATGATAAAACACATGGGTTACCTCATCCATATTGACCGGCAGACAGGAGGCCTTCTCCGCTTCATAAGCCGTTATCTTCTCCTGAAGGGCGGTGTCCGTCTCATACCCTTCGATGGTTCGTATCAAATCCGTTGCTGCGTCATAATCGTAAGCCGCTGCCAGAAGTTCCGCCCGGGCAATGGTTTCCTCCCTGCGCTGCTTTGCCTGCATATCCTCTTTTGGCTCCGGCGTCGGTTCCACCGTCTGCGGAACGGATATTTCTGGAATGCCTTCCTTTTGATTTCCCTCACTGCCCGTTTCTTTGTCAACGCCGGCTTGTACTCCTCCGGTTTGCACCATATCTTCCTCTTTATCCGTATCGTCCCCCTGAGAAAGTATGAAAACCGTAATAAAGACAAAAAATACCCCTATCATCAGAACACCTACAGTCGTTCTTCTCATACGTATACTTTGGTTTCTTTTCTTTCTGCTTTTGTTATCATTTATCATTTTATACCTCCCTGTCAGACATCCTCTTCTCAAAATATGATTCACCATGCCTTGTATATGATGCAATTTTTCATTTCCCAAATCCTGGTCTCAAATGGATCAAAGGCCAAAAAAATCGGAACGTCGACAGTTTACTCAATGGAAAACAGCTCTGATCAGAAATATGTAAAAATTTAACAAACAGGCCATCCTCTTATGGCAATAGGGGACAGCCTGTTTTGTAACCTGTTTTGTTGTCTTTATGCCACGCTTAGGACAGCGGGCCTATTTTATCGGCTCATTTCCTCGGTCAACAGGTACGGCAGATTTGCCGGCTGATTATAAGCGGTATTCTGCCATGCGATACCCTCCCTGTAGGTCCTGTTTTCCAACAGACAGGGGAACACATATTCCGTAGGGATATTGGTGCTGTAGATTCGAATCTTATTGTTGTACTCCTTATCCCCAACAATAAATTCTTCTCTCCAGTCGCCGTAAAGATCCGCCAAAATACCTGCATTTGCCTTTGTGGTATTATTCAGCTGGGTACCTGGCGCCTGCAGAATATCCACGCTCTTTTTATTCTCCCAATCCCATTTCTGCACTCTGGGCATCAGTTCATCGGAATTATTGGAGTCAAAAAGCTCCATCAGCAGATCTCCGTCCCAATAGATAGAGAAGTTAATGCTGGGACGTTTGATATCCGTAGGATTCCCTTTGCAGTCATAAACCGTTTCGTTGCTTGCGCTCCACATCTCAGCGCCCTCATATCTGGGATCGATATCCGCCGCCATACCCCTGCCGATATCCTTTCCCATGCGCACGCCCCAGATAATCTCTCCGGTCTGGGCGTCATGAAGCTCCAGACCATAATCCGCTGTCTTTTCCTCATGGACGCAGAAAACCTCAAGCTTGCCGTCATTGTTCCAATCGCTTACATGCATTGCATCCCCATGTCCCAAACCAGTGGTATACATGGGCGTACCGTCATGATCCACCACCAGAGAACCATAGACCACTTCATCATACCCGTCCCCGTCCACATCGTTGATGGACAACTGATGGTTGCCCTGCGCCGCATATTCGCTATAGCTGTCCACATCAAAGGCCCATTGCATTTCCAGCTTTCCGTTTATCAGCTTCCAGGCTGTCAATGCAGACCTGCCGTAATAGCCCCGGCAGAAAATCGCGCTCGCGCTGCCGTCATCCAGGTAGCCCGTTCCTGCCAGGAAACGATCCGCGCGGTTCGCGTATCCGTCGTTACTCTCCGCAGGAGACTTGCCTTTCAATCCCCAATATCTTGTATCATAAATACCTTTTTCCGCGTCATAAGGACCTCGCTCAGGAATGTATTTCACCGTATCAATGATTTCTCCGGTCTCACCGTTAAATGCCGTCAAATATTCCTGCCCAAGTACAATCCTGCCAAGTCTGCCCTTATGCTGACGGAAATCATAAGTTTCCGGCGTTCCTTTCACATTTGTGGGAAGATCCTTCACACTCACCTGACCCACATGTCCCGTCTCATTCAAATTTGCGTCAAAGGTGGTGGAACCGTCCGCAGTCTTGCAGATAAGCTCCGCTTTCCCGTCACCGTCATAATCCCAAACCTGGAACTGGGTATAATGAGCACCGGAACGAATATTCAATCCCAGATCAATCCGCCACATCAGCGCAGCCTTGCCCTCTCCCAGATCAATATCATAAGCGTCCAGGATCGTGGTACCTGTATAGCCGTCCTTGGAGTTATCCTGCGCATTGCCGGGATACCATTTTACGATCAGTTCCAGCTGTCCGTCACCGTCCAAGTCACCCACGGACATATCGTTGGAAGTATACGCCGTCACCGTGCCGTCCGGCATGGTCTGCGCCGGAGGCGCCTGCAAAGTCAGCTCCTGGTACACGTCTCCCCAGGCCTTAGTGCTTTCTCCTCCCGTGGAAATCCCCTCACTTGCGGTCAGCTTATAGGTATCCCCCGACTTACCTGCCGTATCCAGAAAGGAAGTACGATTGCCGGTGTACACGGCGGCTCCGTTCCTCTCCAATGTAAAGGTGATATCTTTTGAATCAGCCTCATAACATCTCCAGCTGACAAAGATGCCTTCCTCCGCTTTCACTGCCACCAATG
Source organism: uncultured Acetatifactor sp. (assembly GCA_910578185.1). Lineage (GTDB taxonomy): Bacteria > Bacillota > Clostridia > Lachnospirales > Lachnospiraceae > Acetatifactor. The sequence continues at coordinate 29,421 of CAJTPN010000010.1, read as the reverse complement.
CCCTGTCTGAAAAGGTTTCCGCCGGAGCATACGTTCCGATGGAAGACAGCTCCCCGTTTGTGGTAATGGGTGGCGGTGTTGGAGAAGGCGTAGGTTCCGGGGTCGGGGTCGGCTTTGGCGTCGGAGAAGCCGTGGCTTCCGGTGTGGGCGCAGCCGTAATCTCCGGAGTCGGTTCCGGCGTGGACACCTGATCCGAACCGCTGCTCCCTTCCAACGGCTGAGTCACCGGTGTGTCCCCGCCGTTCCCACATGCCGTTGCGGCCAGCATTACCGCCATCATCAAGGCGGAGACCTTTCCCCGCCGCATTTTCATTAAGTTTTTGTCGTACATATCCTTTTCCTTTCCTGTCTGTTTGGCCGTATCCTTTCATTAAATACATGCCTCCAGACTCAAGTTGACATCTTCTTTGCAAACAGCAAAACCTGTAAGGGTTCGGACATATCGCGGAACTGATACCCAAACTCATTTCCTATGTCCCGTCAGGACGTATACCCCTCTCCCTCTTACAGGTAAAGCATCTCGGAATACGCCATGATAAACGGTCCGCTTCCCTTGCCCTCATCTGTCAGGTAATACCTGGTATCTTCATAGTTGTTGGTGCCGTTGGCGCTTGCCTTCAGATAGATATCCTTAAGCCCCTCTTCATCCAGCTTCTCTTCCGCCAGACCCACAAAAGCCCTGATTCCTTTCTCCTGATAGGATGCGTCCAGCCAGCCTTTCCTGACCCCCTTCAAAATGACGTAACTCATCATGGCCGTGCCGCTGCTCTCCGGACGGTTGGTCTCCGTGGCGGGCATATCAGCCAGATTCGTCCAAATACCGCTTTCCAGTTGATATTTCAGCATTCCGTCCACATAGCGCTTTAATGCCGCCTTCCTCTTGTCCATATATGCCTCCGGCAGTACCTCCATTACATCCACCATGGCCATGCCATACCATCCAATAGCCCTGGTCCAAAAGAAATTGCACACATCCTCTTTCCCGTTTCCTGCATGATAATACATGCCGTTAGGCGCCAAAAGCGTATCCGCCACCCAGTCCAGACGCTCCTGTACCAGCGCAAGCTGCCGCTCATCCCCTATCCTGGCCCCATGGTGGGAAAGGAATGGCTGCAGCATATAGATTCCGTCCAACCAGATTTTATACTGGGGCGCCTTCCGCCAGCTATGCCAATAATTATGTCCCAACTCCTTGGGCATATTTTCCAGACAGGGCTTATGTCCGATACTGTTTACGTAAGCTTCATCTGTCAGATGTCGGTAAAGCATCTCCGCCACCTGGCCATAGGCATCATCGCCCTGGGAAAACCGCTCGAATAACGCGGCTGTCTTGTAGCAGTCCGCCCCGTGACAATCAATATACCCTGACCGCTCAAAGTCAAGGGTCCATCTTCCGTCCTCCTGTTTCATCAAACCGTCCAGATAGGCCTTCACATAATCATAATATGCCTTTCCCTGCTCCGGAGCAGCCTGATAAATATCATACAGCCCCTCCATCACCACGCCGTTGTAATAGCTGTAGTCATACAAAAAGTCCTTGGATAACGGCGAACGCTTCTCATTGTCCCATGTAAAAAACTTATCCTGGGACGATAACACCGCTTGGGGCACGTTCTCCTTTGACTTTATGGTGAGCTTGTCAATATAATCCCCTGCCTTTTTAACGGCTGCCTTTACTCTTTCCTGTTCCATTCTTATCCCACCGCCTCTCATTCCATACTCCACTCGTCAACGCCATCTATGTCCACGGCCTCTCCCTGATTTCCTTCCAGCACCACGTTTTTCAGCGTCACCTTCCTGGCATTTCTGACAAATATCCCCTGCCTGCAGCCTCTCTCGCATCCTGTCATCATTGCGGCCTTACCCTCCCTGGCGTCTTCCGCATAAGAGATCGCGACATTTTCCATCTCCACACATTCGATCTTTGACTCCGGCAGTCCATAGAAATAAACCCCTGCCACATGACAATCCCTGCAAGTGACATTGCGAATTACAATCCGCCCCACGCCAGGCGTCCTGTCATCCACAGGCAGCGCATCCTTACAGGCCACATACTCCGATTTGCCGTCCGCCCCGCAGTAATAAAAACAATTGATGACAAAAGGCGTCCGAACGCCGTCCATCCGCACATTTTCAAATGTAATTCCAGACAAATAGGAATCTTTTCCCCGACCCCTTCTGCTCTTGACTCTGAGGCCTCTGTCCGTATCCACAAAGTGACAGTTCTTCACAAGAATCTCATCCACACCTGCCGCAATCTCGCTGCCGATGGTCACGCCCCCATGGCCCCGTTCCATCAGGCAATTATGAATCACAATATTCTTAGAAGGCGTCCGGTATGTCTTTCCCATATACATTTTCCCTGACTTCACCGCAATACAGTCGTCCCCCACGGAAAAATACACACCTGCGATCTCCACATCCATACAGGATTCCGGGTCGATGCCGTCCGTATTGTGGGAGCGATCCGGAGACTGAATCCTGATATCCAGGAAACGCACTCTCTGAGAGAAATACGGATGCAGGTTCCAGGCCGGAGAATTTTTGATGGTAACGCCCTGAAGCACCACATCGCTGCAGTGATTCAAAAACAGCATTCTGGGTCTGGCTGCCGGATCATTTTTCCTCTTCTCCTGATTCCACCAGTTGTCAAAATCCGCCCCGCCGTCAATGACGCCCTCGCCGCAGATCAGCACATCTTCCACATACATCCCCGTCAAAATACTGGCGTAAGTATCCAGGGGGCTTCCCTCCCAGCTTGCAGGCAGGAACTCACTTTTCTCATCATAGCTTTCTATACGGCCCGGCAAAATGGGCAGCCTGGTCTTATCTGGAATTGCCAGAAGGACGGCGCCCTTTGCCAATTCCAGCTTCATATGACTCTTCAGGAAAAGATGGGTGAAACGATAAGTCCCTTCCGGCACATAGACTCTGCCATGCTCCGGTACCGTCATAATGGCCGCCTGCAGAAACGCCGTATCATCCGTTACACCGTCTCCCTTTGCGCCAAAGTCCCGGACATTCAATGTGACAAACTCATATTCCGTATGTACCCGAATGATTTCCGACTCCTCGTCCGCCCATTTCAGCTGCACTTCCATATCCGTATCCGGTTCCAGCCCATATACGGAGAGAATGGTCCGGTCCGACGTAAGTCTCTTCTCCCCATCCACATACAAATCATACTGTCTGGTTATGTAATCCGCATCTTTGTCCAGCACCTCCAGCACAAAACTCCTGGCGGTGGTCAATATCACCTTTGCTTCCATATCATCCTACCTCCGCAATTTATGGTCGGCAATGCCCCAGCTCTATTAGCTGTGAGCACAAAATACCGCCTGAACCCGTTTCACCCAATATGGTTTTATCCTCACGCCAACATCTCGGCATAGATGCCGCCCAGTTCCTTCAAACCTTCCGCTACCAGTCCGCCCATCTTCACCGCACCCTCATAGTGCAGATGGGTATTGTCCTTCATATCCTTAGTATAATTCTCATAAGTTCCCAAAGGGAAATACATAAACCACTTCCGGCTCTCCATATCCCCTGTCTTCTCATAGAGTATCCGGCTCTTCTCCGTCAGATCAATTACTGCCAGATGCTCCCGCTCCGCCAAAGCTTTCACCGCTGCCGGGTATGCGCCGTGGCTGTTCTGAATGGTACCGTCCTCCTGGAAAAGCCTTCTGGAGAGTGGCGTAATCAGCACAGGAACCGCGCCCTTTTTCCTCGCCGCATCCACATACCGCATCAAATACTCCTGATATGTGGTATCGGGCTCCGTGTGCCGATCCTCCTGAGGTTTCTCATCATTATGTCCGAACTGAATAAAGAGAAAGTCCCCCTCTTCCATAATCTCTTCAGCCGGTTCAAACCGCCCCGCATCATAAAAGCTCTTTGAACTTGCCCCGTTCTTTGCAAAGTCAAAGACCACATAATCCCTCTTCAAATACCGGTCAAACTCCTGACCGATTCCCGTCTGCGGATAGGTTCCCGCTCCGTTAAAGGCAACCGTGGAATCCCCTACCCAAATCAGCTTCTTCATAATCTCCGCACCCATCCTTTCCGGCGAATTACGTTCCGCCAGGCAGAATTTTTTCCTGCCATATTTTCTTATCTTTATTATAGCCACTCATTCCATATAAGTCAACAACCCGGCATTCGCTGCCGGGTTGTTGAAATCGGGCGGCAGTCAAGCCTTTGGCATGACTGTCGCAACCGATTACATATATATAACTAAAATTTAAGAAAGTCGGGTTCTTCCTGCCTTCTCCCACCAAAAGCTCCCTCTGCCCGGTTTGTCGGTCTGTTCAATCCCCCTGGACAACTGCTATCCGCCTGGGGCTGAAGAATGGCTTAGGTACTTTGTCTTTGCGGGACGGCCATGTGCTGCTGCCGACAGCAATCAGCCCTACTCCCAAACACTCATCATTTTGTCCAGTTCATCCTTGGATGCCCGCTCTTCCAGTGTCTTTCCCGGCAGCGTCAGGGAAAACATGGGCACATTCAGACACAAATCCTTTATAAACTGACTTTCTCTCACATACTGTTGTAATTCCGGACTAAACCGGTCATAACCCACAAGCTGTTGTAACAATATGTTCTCTCTGTCCTCTTCCGGAACAACCAGAGCCTTGCCCACTTCCACATCACTGTACTGCAGTACGTTAATCCCGTTTACCGTAGGAATCCAGGGCCGTCCCATGGCCTGCGCCGCCTCATGCCCGGGGAATGAGCGCACCGCTCCGCGATACCCTTCCGCACTGTTCTTAAGCATAATCGTGCTGTCTTTAATTATCCTGTCCGCCTTCCCACAATCCAGATCACCCACAATTACAAAGATAGATTTCTTCATGGAATAGGCTCCGCCGCGCAGCAGCACCTTGTTTTGGCACATTGCCACCACGGCCATCGGCTCATCCATGATTGTTTTGTCCACTTCAGCAGGCTCATGGGTATAAGCTCTGATCAGCTTGCCGCTCTTATGTATCTGGTAAGTAACCCTGTTTGGAAATACCACCAGATAGTAATCTCCATCCTGGGTAATTCCTTCAGGCGCATTCTGCGGTGCACCCTCAGCATCCCACGGATAAACCAGAAGCTGTATTACGGAATCCCTTACCGGCTTACCCACATAAACTTCCAAGCCCTCCATCTTTCGATCTGTAACCAACACATTATCATAACAGTGGTAAATCATTCCTCTCATCTTTCGCAAACCATCCTTTACTCAATATACAGGGCCTTTTCTTCAAAAGCCCACACAACAGGTTCCAAAGTTACGATTCATGTTAGCATTTCCCCGCCATTTGTACCATAACAAAACTGGCACATTTTTAAAATTTTTTCCTTAAATTCTAAAATGTGCCAGTTTTGTTATGGTTTTATTGTATTTTGTCAGCTATAATGAAACTGTTTCAGGTACCAATTTATAAATAATTTCAAAAAACTCGTACAATCGAAAGGAGAACTCACCAATGAAAAACAAAATCAAAAAATTAATCAGCACCCTTGCAATTTGCGCAGTACTCTTCACCATCCTGCCCATACCCAACTTCATTTCAAATTTGGGCGGCGCGGCGGTTTGTTCCGATGTTCCTACCGATGTGAGATTACCTTTCCCTTACTAAATCTCTCTTCAATTTGTAAAATAGTATTTTTTTAAATGATCTACAAAAAATTGAGATTTACTCTCTCCATAAAACAGTAAATTAAGCGCTACGGAAGCCTTTACATAATAAAGGCTTTCTTTTTTTGTATATTTTCCTGTCTCCCACAGCTGTTCCATATCCCATCCACAATCGTACAGCAGCAGACTCATTACCAATCCTCTTCCCGCCTTTAAAGTCATTGCAATACCTTTGTCTGCAATTTCTATCGCTTCTGCATATTCTCCTTTATTGCCCAACAAGTTTCCAATATTTCTTGTCACCACCTCATATCCTGCTATGTAATGTACCAACTGAAAAGGCTTCTTTTCATAGTGATTTTTAATATCATACAACAGTTCCAAGATTTCTTCCTCTTTCCCCATGTCTTCGCATGAATAAGATAAAGAAGTTGCTATCCCCACCTCTTGACGGCTGAAACGCCATTCTTTTTGTTGTTTTTTCCCCAAATATGGCATAGTAAGATGAAGTGCCTGCCATTGTCTCGAAAAATGCTCTTGTGGTGTCATCTTTTTCTGAATGAATAATGCCATAGCCTTTACATTCTCAATATACTGCTCCACAAACTTATCCTTATTCTTCGTCCTTCGATCCAATTCTTCAACCAGGGATTCCGCTTCTTCCCCCTTGGAAAAACTAAGCAATATGGATATCTGATTGGCCAGCTCAAAAAATTCCGGCTGTTCAATTTGGTTGATGGCTTCATAGCCGCCTTCCTTCATGCCAATTCTTTCCATGATCTTCTGCAGTACCTGGGTCTTTGGCGCACCCTTTCCGCATTCTATCCTGGATATGGTGACGGCATCGCAGATTCCCTCTGCCAGCTTTTCCTGCGTCAATCCCATTGCAACTCTTCTGGCGCGAATCAATCCTCCGCAAAACTCAACTTCCGCCATACCGAAATGGGTATTCCAGACCCATTCCTCTTCCTCAACCCCATATGTTTCATACAGCCATCGAATTGCGTCGCAGGCTACCATATAGATCCTGCACTCGTCCTCGGACCTGCTGCCATAATCCAGCAGCACCTGCAGAAATTTTCTCATATAAAACAGTCTGCCGCGAATCTTAAGCAATTTCACCGCTTTGTCTGCCAGTTCCACCGCCGATTGAAAGTCCTGCACCTCAAGATAATATGACATCAACCGATACGCGATTTGAGAGTACAGCTTCACCCTGTCTTCCTCATCCACCTTAAATTCCAGATACTCCAACAGTTGAAGGTACCCCTCCTTAGCCTGCTCCTTCTCCCCCATATCCTCCAGGATACGGCAATACATCATTCGAATAATGCATTCCATCAGAGACAGACAGCAGCTGGACATCTCCTGCATGGTGATATCCTCCATAGTGATCTCCCATGCCTCCTCCAGCTTCCCAAGCATTCCCTTCGTATACAAACCGTTCTTCCAGTCCAGCACCACCTCGCAGAGATAAGCAAACTGCTTGTGCAGCTTGCACTTTCTGGCGCACATCTTGTAGTACTTTTTCAGCAATGGCTGGGTGAGCTTCCTGTTACCCCTATCTACCGCATCCACCAAATCCTCCTGTAAGAACAGCCAATCCTGCTCGTCAGGATTCATTATGTAAATAAACTTGTCCGCCGATATGCCTACTCTCTGAAGCAGCGCATCGGACATGATCTTTTCGCACCTCCTCTCCCCGATCTCCAGGCGATGCAAAAGACTGCGCGAACAGATCCCCTTACACAGTTCTTCCTCCGAAATCTTAGCACGCTTCCGTTCGCTCCATATCAATCTGCCAACAGAATTATAAAGCATGTTTCCTCCCTATTCGATATTACCGCTGTTAAGCGCAGAACAATTCAACCCTTTTACCCCAAAATTATAGCATATTTACTTGTTCACATCAAGTTTTCAGTAAACACCCCATAAACAAAAAGGAGGGACACTTTCTCATGCAAAGTTTCCCTCCGTCATTTTGCTTCACTGTGAACGCTTTCAACTTCACCTGCAAAAAATGCGCAGTCCGAACAAGCTTCCCTGCTGATTCTTGACTACGCAAGAACCCCCTGTCAAAGCCGCCGCCCTGTCCTCAGTCCAAATGGAATACATTTTGCAAATCAATACTTACAGGGCTATTATCCGGATTCGTTTCCATAATGTCAGCCATAAAGTCCCACCATTTACGGTTGATGGCAGTATCCGCTCCCTTAGCCCAAAGCTCCTCATCCTCAATCTCGATATACCCAAACAGCGTCAGTGTTTCCTTGTCAAGAAAGATGGTGTAATTTTTGCCGCCGTGTTCATGAATCATGTCCTGCATCTCAGGCCACAATTCATTGTGCCTTTTTTCGTATTCCGCTTCCTGCCCGGGGTAAAGTTTCATCTTGAATCCTTTGATCATCCTTTTATCTCCTCCTTTATCTTCGGGCATCCAAATCACACAACACCCGACCGATTCCTTTCCGATGTATGTTTCCTATTGCATTCTCCAAAGAAAGCAATTTCCAAACCCATCTCGGAATATGGTCTTATTATACCACTTATAACCATAAATGCAACTTGTTCCGAGCCTGTTTTACGTTTCCTGTGGAAATCGCCCTTCATGTATGATATTCTATTTATCTTCCGTAAAGCTTACACATCTCACGGATTCTGCCGGCCAGCGCTTCCGTGAACGCGTCCTTCTTCATCCTCCACTTCCAGTTATTGCCCTGTGTGGAAGGAATGTTAATACGCGCTTCGCTCCCTAAGCCCAGATAATCCTGCATGGGAATTACGGCCAGATCCGCCACGCTTCCAAGCGCCGCACGGATCATCTCCCAAACTGCAGCTTCGTCCCCACATCCGTCCAGGTGCAGATACCTCCGGCAAAAATCCTTGTCATGTCCCACCAGCGACCGATACCATCCCAGAGTGGTGTCATTGTCATGGGTCCCTGTATAGACAACACAATTATGCGGATAATTGTGAGGCAGATAGTCGCTCTCTTCCCGTGAATCAAAAGCAAACTGCAAAACCTTCATTCCCGGATACCCCGTGCGCTCCACCAGTTCCAGCACGGAAGGGGTAAGAAATCCCAAATCTTCCGCAATCACACGTTTCTCACCCAGATTTCTCTTCATGGCCGCAAACAATCCGTACCCTGGCCCCGGTTCCCAGGATCCTACCTGTGCGGTCTTCGCCCCTGCCGGAATGGAGTAATATGCATCAAATGCTCGGAAATGATCAATTCGTACCACATCATACCGTTCAAAACACGCTCTCAGGCGCTTCATCCACCATTTATAGCCTGTTTTTTTATGATACTCCCAGTCATACAGCGGATTTCCCCACAGCTGCCCTGTGGCGGAAAAGGCATCGGGCGGACAGCCGGCCACCGCCACAGGATTACAGGCCTCGTCAAACTGAAACAGCCTGGGATTTGCCCATGCGTCAGCGCTGTCAAATGCCACATAAATAGGAATATCCCCTATGATCTTAATTCCCCTGTCATTTGCATAGCTTTTCAGCTTTGTCCACTGTACATGAAACAAATACTGCTGGAACTGATAAAAGGCAATTTCCCCCGCATACTCTTTCCGATATCGCTTGACCGCCTCGGGCCTCCGAACTCTGATATCCTCATCCCATTCAATCCAGCACACGCCCTCGAAATGATCTTTCACTGCCATATACAGCGCATAATCCTTCAGCCAATAGTCATTTTCCTGCACAAATACCGCAAAGTCGGGATCTTCTTCTATCTTACTGTTTTTCCAGGCCTCCTTCAGCACAAGGAAGCGATTTTGATAAATCTTACCGTAGTCAATGTATTCCTCATGATCCCCGAAATCAAAGGAATCGCAGAATTCTTTTGAGACAAATCCCCTCCGAATCAAATCCTCCAAGTCAATAAAATACGGATTCCCCGCAAATGTGGAAAAGGACTGATAGGGCGAGTCCCCACAACTGGTTGGTCCCAGCGGCAAAATCTGCCAGCAGGACTGCCCTGCCTCCCGCAGCCTGTCCACAAACCCATACGCTTCCTTGGAAAAACAACCAATCCCATATGCCGAAGGCAGACTTGCCACCGGCAGTAACACACCGCTTTCTCTCATGTAAATGCCCCTCCCTTTTCACAACCTGCAACTTTTATTTTCCTTTCCGCACATGGAGCAGGTTCCAATCCATATGCCAAAAGCCCGCAACATTTTTTTCGCAGCCGCCTCAAAGCCTCGTCTGCAGTCCGCCGTCCTGAACCTGTCAGCCCTTCACCGCTCCTGCAACCACACCTTCTATAATATACTTCTGGCAGACCAAATAGAACACAATAATCGGAATGATCGATAATACCAGAAGCGCCATCATCGCACCCATATCCTTTGACCCATATGACCCCACCAAGTACTGTACAGCCACCGGTATGGTCTTATATTTCGTGCTCAATCCAATCACCAGATAGGGCAAAAGGTAATCGTTCCAAATCCACATGGCATTCAGAATGGCCACCGTGATAGCCGTGGGCTTCAAAACCGGCAGCACCACTCCAAAGAAAGTCTGCAGCGGATTACATCCGTCAATCATTGCCGCCTCCTCGATCTCCATGGGAATGGACTTGATAAATCCACAGAACATAAACACGGAAAGCCCCGCCCCAAATCCCAGATACAGCACTACCATGCCCGGCAGATTATTCAATCGAAATATATTTGCCAGCTTGGACATGGTAAACATCACCATCTGAAAAGGCACGATCATGGAAAATACAAATATATAATACAATACATCCGTAAACTTCCCCTTTACCCGGGTCAGATAATAGGCTGTCATGGAAGTAAACAGCAGAATCGCCAGCACGGAGAACACCGTGACAAAAAGCGAACAGCCAAAGGCCGTCAGAAAATCCGTCTTCTGGATCCCGTTGCGATAATTTGTAAGTCCGGCAAAGGTGTCCGGCGTGACAAGCGCAAGAGGCGCGTCACTGATGTACAGCTTCCCTTTGAAGGAATTCATCACCACAAAAAAAATCGGAGCCAAAAATACTACCACCAGCACACATAATATAAGGAGGAGACACAGATCTCCCCACGCCTTTTTCTTCATGCCCATACCCCCGCGGGTGCCTTATAAGGGGGCATGTAACCCCCTTCTTTACGCACGCCAATCAAACTTCCACTTCCTTTCTCCTGGTCAGCACCAGCTGTCCCAGTGCGATCACCGCTACGATCAGGAAGAATAAAACCGCTTTCGCCTGCCCTACGCCTTCATATCCGGCTCTTCCGTAAAAAGTATTGAAAATATCAAGCGCCAGCATTGCCGTTCTCTTGCTGGGCGCCCCGGCAGTCAATGCCAGATTCTGATCAAACAGCTTAAAGCTGTTTGACAATGTGAGAAACAGACAAATGGTAATAGAGGGCATCACCATTGGAATTTTCACCTTAAACAGGGTCTGCCAGCCGGTAGCGCCGTCTATCTGCGCCGCCTCCAGCAGTTCCGAGGAAACGTTTTGCAGCCCGGCCACATAGATGATCATCATATAACCGATCATCTGCCAGTTCATCAAAATCACCAGCCCCCAGAAGCCGAATGTGGCGTTGGCCACAAGGGTTGTCTCATACTTAAGGAGCAGGGCATTGATCATCTGCTGCCAGATATAACCCAGGATAATACCCCCGATCAGGTTCGGCATGAAAAATACGGTTCGAAACAGATTCGTCCCCCTGATCTTCCTCGTCAGCGCCAATGCCAGCGCAAACGAACAGATGTTGATTGTCAGAATGGAAAAAACCGTAAATTTAACGGTAAACCAAAGAGCGTTGACAAAATCCCTGTCCGCAAATATCTTGACGTAATTTCCAATACCCCTGAACTCGGCGTTCGTGATGGTTCTGAAATTACAAAAGGACAGATAAACCCCCATGATAAACGGCACGATAAACGCAAAGGTAAAAGCAAGCAGGGTGGGAAGCACAAAGATCGGAAAATATCGTTTTAATGTCTTTTGCATTTTCTGTCTCCTATTTTATCACAGAATGGTTCATTTGGAAAGGATACATCACATATTCTTTTCCGCCGCCCATCTGTCTTTTACCAGTTCCCTGACCTCATCCCAGCTTTTGCTTCCGGAAGCATACTCAAGCAAAGCTGCGCCGAAATCGCTCTTGAACTGTTCGCTGGGAAAAGAAGTAAAATTCCAGGGAATCGCCTTCTTAGTGTCGTCCTCCATATACCGCAGCACTTCCTTTGCCAGGGGATCGGTGGGTTTTTCATTCTCCTCAAAGGTACTAAAAGGGGCAATAAAGCCAAGTTCTTCCGTAACTGCCTTCTTGCCTGCCTCAGAACTGAACAGCCACTCCACAAAAGCAATAGATGCCGCCTGATCCTCCGGCGAAGCCTTGCTGTTGATGGCAAAGAAATTCTCAGTACCGGTACAAAGCCCCTGATTCTCCTCTCCCGGCATCCCCGTGTAAATAGGCAGGAACTTAATATCCTCCGCCGCCACCACATTGCCTTCCACATCCTTGATCTGGCCCCAGGCCCAGTTGCCGTTTTGCACCATGGCCACCTGCCCCAACGCAAACTCAGTCATGGAATCATCTGTGGACTTACTTCCCAGCAATCCCCTGGCCGTACAAGAATTATCCAGGTACAGATCAAAAATATTCTTAAAATTTTCCCCATAGGTAAAGTCCAGCTTGTCCGTATCCGTGATCCCCTTGTCCTGATACTCATAGGAAATGGGAATATTTGCCAGATGCGTCTGCCATCTCCAGTCGTCTCCCGGGTTCAGCGACGTGGAAGCAAACACGCCTTTAATTCCCAGTTCATCCTTTCTGCTCTGCATATCTTCCACCACGGCCTTCAGCTTCTGAAAATTATTGATTTCGTCCATGGAAGCTGCCTTTGCGCCGCTTAAGGAGAAATATTTTCGCATAATGGCGTCATTGTAAATGATACCATAGCCCTCCACCACATAAGGAATTCCGTATACGCCGCCGTCCTGGCCCTTTACTGCCATGTCCTTGTCAAAAAGCCATTCGTACAGCCTGGTATGGGAGAGATCGGCACAGTAATCTTTCCAGTTTTGATACCCCACCGGACCGTTAATCTGGAACAGCGTGGGCGCCTCCTTATTGGCAATTTCCGACATCAAAGTCTGTTCGTAGGTATTGTTTGCCGCAGTCACCACCTTGACCGGTACGCCTGTCTCCTTCTCATAATCCGCCGCCAGCCGTTTCCACACAGCGTCGATCTCCGGCTTAAAACTCAGATAATAGACGCTGCCCGTCTTTCCCGTGGCGCCGCTTCCCTGCGCACTGTTCCCTGTGGATGATTGTTCTCCAGATGAAACGTTGTCCCCCTGAGAAGTGTTTCCTCCCGTGGAACCATTGTTATCATCCTGTCTTCCGCATCCGGTCACAAGCGCAATCGCAAGCCCCAAACACAATAAACCGTTTACCAACTTTTTCTTCATAAATTCGTCTCCTGTCAGATTTTGTAATACCCTGGAGCGTTTGCCACCACTCCCCGAACTGAAGTACCATGGTCCATCCCAGCAGTCTGTCCTTTAGAATCAGCCAAACAACGCGGCCTCCAAAAATCCCGTCATGCTCCAGTCAGCCCGTAGGAACCAGGCGTAACCCAGGGTCAGATATTAGTATTCCCGCTTTTTGAAATTTACAAACAATTTTCCCGAAACATTTATGCTTCCTGCACTGCATTGACAGACCGGGTAATATCACGTTAGCTTCCAGATATCCCTCTCATACTCCCCAACGGTTCTATCCGAAGAAAAAAATCCTGCCTTGGCAATATTTACCAACATCATTTTTTTCCATTTCAGCCGGTCCTCATAATCTGCAAACACTTTATCCTTGACCTGAATATATTCCTCCAAATCCAGCAGTGTCATAAACCAGTCCTTATGCAGAAGTTCTCTGTGAAGCCGCTTTAGATTTTCCTCATGGCCCACTGTAAGCGCCTTCTCACTCACCAAAAAGTCCACTGCCGCCCGGATCACGGGACTCCTCTCATAGTAATCCCTGGGGACATAATCCCCCTTTGTGTAATGCACAATTACCGTATCGCTGTCCTTTCCGAACATGTAGATATTCTCATCCCCCACCAGCTGACGAATTTCCACATTTGCGCCGTCCCTGGTTCCCAGCGTAACCGCGCCGTTCAACATGAATTTCATGTTGCCCGTTCCGGAGGCTTCCTTGGAAGCAAGCGAAATCTGTTCCGACACATCACAGGCAGGGATTAATTTCTCGGCATAGCTGACGTTATAATTTTCCACCATCACCACTTTCATATAAGTGCTCACCTCCGGATCATGATTCACAATCTCTGCAAGCACCAGAAGCAAATGAATGATGTCCTGGGCAATCACATAAGCCGGAGCCGCTTTTGCCCCAAAGATAAACGCAATGGGCCGGACAGGCTTCTTTCCTGCCTTGATTTCCAGATACTTATGAATAATATACAGCGCGTTCATCTGCTGGCGTTTGTACTCGTGAAGCCGCTTGATCTGAATGTCAAATATGGCGTCCGTGTCAAGGGCAACCCCTTCCTTTTCCTGAATAAATGCCGCCAGTGCAGCCTTATTTCTCCTCTTTACATCTTCCAGTGCATCCAGTACCAAAGCATCATCCGCTTTTTTTATCAGCTTTTCCAATTCAAGGGCATTTTTCCGGTAGCCGTCCCCAATCGTAGCCGTGAGCAGTTCTGCCAATTCCCTGTTGCAGGAAAGGAGCCAGCGCCGGAAAGTGATACCGTTTGTCTTATTGTTAAACTTTTCCGGATAAATACGGTAAAAGCTGTTTAGTTCACTGTTTTTCAAAATTTCCGTGTGAATCTCCGCCACGCCGTTGACGCTGAAACCATAGTGTATTGCGATATGGGCCATATGAACCAGTCCCTTTTGATCAATAATCCTTACCCTGGGATCCTCATACCGCTGCACTACCCTGGCGTCCAATTCTCTGATTATGGGAACCAGTTGAGGAACCACTTTCTCCAGATAAGAAAGCGGCCATTTTTCCAGCGCCTCCGCCAGTATGGTATGATTGGTATAGGCGCAGGTTCTGCTGACCACATTTATCGCATCCTCCATGGTAAATCCCTCCTCCCATGTCAGGATCCGTATCAGCTCCGGAATCACAAGGGTAGGATGGGTGTCGTTGATCTGGATCACGGCCCATTCGTCCATATGATACAAATCACATCCCTTACTCTTCAATTCCCTTAGAATCAGCTGTGCGCCGTTGCTGCACATAAAATACTCCTGATAAATCCGCAAAAGATTCCCTGCTTCATCCGAGTCGTCCGGATACAAAAACAAGGTCAGATTTTTCTCTATGGCTCCTTTGTCAAAGCAGATCCCCTCATTCACCAGACTCTCATCCACCGTTGACAGGTCAAACAGATGGAGTTTGTTACGTCCGTTTCCATAGCCAGAGACATCAATATCATAGAGTACGGATGTCACCTTCTTGTCGCCAAACTCCACTTCAAAAACCACTCCGGTATCCGTAAGCCAGGAATATTCTTCCATCCATTCATTTTTTTCCGCCCTTTGTAAACGGTCCCGAAACACCTGTCGAAACAGGCCATAGTGGTAATTCAGACCGATACCGTCCCCCGGAAGTCCCAGTGTGGCCATGGAGTCAAGAAAACAGGCCGCCAGCCTCCCCAATCCCCCGTTTCCCAGTGAAGGTTCCGGTTCCGCCTCTTCAATTTGGGACAATTCCTTATGATTTTTTTTCAGAATTTCTTCCAATTCCTCATAAATTCCCAAGTTAATCAAATTGTTGGACAATAACTTTCCTATGAGAAATTCCATGGAAATATAGTAAACTTTCTTCTTACCCGTGTTAACCGGTCTGTTGGACAAGAGTATCTTTGTCAACTGCAGCACACACTGATAGAGCTGGACATTGGTGCAGTTCCCGATGGTCTTGCCGTACATTCTGCCTGTCAATTCATTTAACTGCTGTTCTAAGCTCATAAGAGAATCCTCCGCGTATTATTATCAATATCACTTAGGATTTCCAATCCGGCACAGATTAATCACAGGAACGGGATATTGATATTTTCCTCATTGTATGATACGATAAAATATGTGGCTGACATTGCAAAAACACACCTTTTATAAGAAACAAAGACCATATTTGAGATCAGTTACATTTGCGGATACCATAACTATATAAACACAAAAGCGTCACTTTTAATTACGAAAGGCATACCAATGAAAATCAGGCAAATTTTAATTCCCGTTCAGATTCTTGCCATCTATTGCTGGATGGCGCTCTTGGTTGATTCGGATTCCTATTACGCACCCTTTTTCATTACCGGTGCGGTGGGAAGCATATGCTGCTGCATCAATATCCGGGACAAAAGACGTCTTTGCAAGGGAAAAATCAGAATTTTATGCGCGCTTTTTTCCCTGCTCTATTCTGCGGCAGTGACAGCCGCAAACTACAAGATATTTTATAATTTGGCCTGGCCGGCGGATGCCGGTTCCTTCTTCAGGAACCTTTACAGGGGCATTTCCTTTCTGCTCTGCTTTCTGGGCGGGATTGCCGTAGCCTGGAATATCCTTAGCTGCGCGGCAGGTAAGCTGAAAGACTTTACCTGGCCCCAAAGACCTCATAAGTTGAAACCCGGAATGGTTTTTCTTTTGCCTGTTATCTGCATTTCCTGCGTGAACCTGTCGGTTTTATTTTTGGTGCAATATCCCGGCAATATTTCACCTGACAGTCTCTCGCAGATAGAACAGTCCCTGACAGGCGTATATTCCAACCATCATCCCTTTTATCACACTTTGATCATCCGATTCTTTCTTCAAACAGGACTTGCTTTATTTGGTGAGATCAATGCCGCCGTAGCCCTGTATAATGTGTTTCAGATTATAGTGATGTCCTGCTGCTTTTCATACGTGATTGTCACATTGTACCAAATGAATCTTCCTTCCGCCCTCATCGTCCTATGCGCTCTATGGTACACCGCTATGCCGTTTCACATTATGTATAGCTTTACCATGTGGAAGGATGTAATGTTTGGCGGGATGATAATGATCTTTTTGACTGCCGTATATCGTATTCTGAAAAAAATCGGAACGCATCCTTTTTTCAACACGGCGCCTCTCCTGCTTGGCAGTGTGGGAATATGCCTGTTTCGGAGCAACGGGTGGTTTGCATACCTGATCTGCTTCCTTTGCTTCGCGCTCTTGTTTTGGAGTACCCGAAAGCGCCTTTGCGGCGTTTTTCTGGCAGTATTGGCTTTTACATTTCTTCTAAAGCATCCCCTGCTTTCCTGCCTTCAGGTAAGCCAGCCCGACACCGTGGAGGCGCTGTCCATACCCATACAGCAGATTGCAAGAGTAGTGGTGGATTGTGATGATCTGTCGGAATCACAGCGGACATTATTAGAACAGGTGGCGAATGTAGACGCCATTCCCGTCGCCTACACCCATTATATTTCAGACCCCATGAAAGAATTGATACGGCAGCGGAACAATCTGGAATACCTCTCGGAACAAAAAGGGCTATTTCTGCAATTATACCTGGAATTAGGGATTTCCCACCCTGACGTATATTTAAAGGCATGGGTGGATCAGACAAAGGGATATTGGAACGGCGGTTATGATTATCCCTATTGGGACAGTTATGTGCATTATAACGAAATGGGCATTGTACGAACCGTTAACTCTGCTGCCGTAAGTAAGCTATGGGACGCATACTTATGGCTCTTCACCGAGGGGCGGGTGCTGCAGATCTTTTTATGCATTGGTTTTCATGTATGGATAACAGCTTTTTTGGCTTTTGTAAGCATTGTGCGCAGGGACAAGCCGGCTCTTTTCATCACCATACCTGTCCTGGCCGTGGTTTTGTCATTGTTGGCGGCAACACCTGTTTTTGCCGAATTCAGATATGCCTATGGCGTATTTTGCAGTCTGCCGTTTTTGATCTCTGCAGCCTTTTACTCGCCGCCTTGCAGACAAAAAAATTCATTCTGCGTCATTTAGCTGAAAGTAAATGTGTCAGCGCACCAGACCATAGCGCATAAGAGCAAACTGCGTTTAATATGTGATCACTGTGTCACACATCTCAAAAAAGCAGTTTTGAGACACCTCAGGGAGAACATAAACAGGATTATTAAAGGAGCATAAAATATGGCGTCTATAGGAAGCGTTCATGAAAAATATATGAAAGAAGCATTGAAACAGGCAAAGAAGGCCCTGGCTCTTGGAGAGGTCCCCATAGGTTGTGTCATCGTCCACAAGGGCAAGATTATTGGGCGCGGTTACAATCGTCGCAACACGGACAAAAGTACCCTTGCCCATGCGGAGATCACAGCAATCAAGAAGGCAAGCAAATACATCGGCGACTGGAGGCTGGAGGAATGTACCATTTATATTACACTGGAACCCTGTCAAATGTGTGCCGGCGCTATCATTCAGGCTCGCATTCCCCAGGTGGTCATGGGGTGTATGAACCCCAAAGCCGGCTGCGGCGGCTCAATCCTGAACATACTGGAAACCCCTCAGTTTAATCATCAAGCCATGGTGACCAGAGGGATACTGGAACAAGAGTGCAGCGAAATCTTAAAAGTTTTCTTCTCGCAGCTTCGAATACGAAATAAGCAGGAAAAAGAAAAGCGCAGACAGCTCTCAGAATAATTCGAAAGCTGTCAACGCCTTTTTCCTCAAGTATGTACTTTACAGGACTATAAAAACAATTCCATTGCCCTGTCTATTCTCTCCGCATCTTTCACAAAGAGCTTTAAAATCCAGCCTGCAATATATATGCATGTACGGTGAAAATATATCAGCATAAAGATAAACGCTACCCCAAACAAAATACCTGTGATCAACCTGCGGCGGTTATTGCTCTCATATTTGGTAAACCTCTGAACAAATCCGTCAATCACCAGGGGCAGCATCATAAGCACTGCTATCCAAAACTTTGGATATCCCAAGCAAATTGCAATCGGTATTCCTGCTATCAACCCAACCAGTTCTCCCGTACAGCGGGCACAGATGGGGAACTGTTTCCCGCGAAAGTAAAAGGAACGCTCAGGTCTGGCATGACATCCGAAAAATATTCTTAAAAATCTGCCAAACTTAGTAGTACATTCCAAGGCTTGCCAATCCTATACCCATAACTGCCATGATAATATAAAATACCACATATACAATTACGCATACAAGAGCACCGATTCCTGCGGCTTTAGCACTCTTAGGCTTTGAATCCTTCCATACAAGGAACAGAATCAATCCAACAATAGGAATACAACATCCCAATAATCCCCATAAAAATCCGCCATTGTCGTCACTTGCACTTCCGTTGGGTGTTACCGTTACATTTGAATTGCTATCCATTTTACCCTCCCTAACCTTTCTGTTTCTAAATTTTTTTCAAAATATTAATAAAGGTTTAACATGTTAAAGCATTTACATCATATCAGAAAAACAGGATACTGTCAATCTTTTTTTGCAGGTTTCGACATGTCCCACACTGTCAGGCAAAAAAACTCACTGTCATTCCAGGGCGCGTTTGCAGTCACCCTGGAACGGGAGTTTTACCTTGGCCCAAAAGCAGTCTTTGGCTTTACGGGCTTCCAACTTCATTTTTGGTATAAATCATCAGGATAAAGCCCTTCTGCGATAAGTCTCTTAATAGATTCCACCACAATAGGCTTATCTTCCTTATAGGTTACGCCAAACCACTTATCCCTTGTCTCCAGCACCGAAACCCAGGCTTCCTTCTCCTGAATGAGCCTGTCTACAAACATCGGCAGCAGGTATTCGCTATCCGTATCCCCGTCTTTCAACCCGGCAAGGAAATCACGAAAACCCCTTTCCAGCACATCAAGGAAATCCAGTGTAAAGCCCCACATGTTCATGGACACATGTCTGTTTACATCACAGGGAACCATGACGCCGTTTCCGTCTTCACAGGCAGCTCCTTCCGGTGTCTTCACGATACCCTTTGTCTCATGAACCTCCACCAGCTTCCCATTTTCATCCACCACACAGATACCTCTGGTAACCCCCCCATGGTCGCTTAAGGTGTTGCCCAGAATAAAGCCGGCCATACAGAAATTATACTGTCTGTCACTTTGGTGATCCTCTACCAGATAATCATGGATCAGTTGAAATGCATCCTTTCCATAATAGTCGTCGGCATTAATCACCAGAAACGGCGTGTCCACGATTCCTTTACAGGAAAGTATCGCCTGGCCTGTTCCCCAAGGCTTCTTACGTCCCTCCGGCACCTGAAAGCCCTCCGGGATATTGTCAAGCTCCTGAATGGCATATTCTACGGGAACCATCTTCTCCACCCGATTTCCGATCACTTCCTTCATGGTCTCCAGCAAATCATTCCTGGTAACAATGACCACCTTATTAAAGCCTGCCTGCACCGCATCATAGATAGAATAATCCATGATGATTTCTCCGTTTGGCCCCATAGGCTCCAACTGCTTAATTCCCTCTCCAAAGCGGCTGCCCATACCGGCTGCCATGATCACCAATGTCGTTTTTTTCATAGCTCATTCCTTTCCGAAAGACCAGCTGTCACGCAGCTTAGTCCCCTCAAACAAGTTCATCCGGCAAACATTTTTCCCAAGCCCCCTATTTGCCGGATTGGACTCCCAAGATCATCATAACATATTTTTCTGTCTGCGGCTAACTTTTCAAAGTAATCATACTTACTATCAGTATATGCAATATTTCTTATTACACCACCGTGAAACTTTTTTATATTTTGCATATAAACCGCTGACAGCCCACATTATATTCTCTGTTTCAGCCACTCCTACGTTATGGCTGACAGCCCATTTCTTCCGCATCCACATGAATATTCTCAAATTTAAAATCCAAAAGCCAATATTGCTCTTCATTGGGCGTCACATGATAACAGGTCTGGCACTTGCAGTTGCAATTCCGCATGGTAATATGCTCCACATTTGACACGGGCATATCGGTGCGGCCCTTCAAATCAAAAAACTGCTTCCACGGATTGATATTTAAGAAATTCTTTACGGTACCTTCAATATTTTCCACTAAAATATATTCATAGTGTTGAGGCGTATCCGGCCTCAGCTTAAACCAAAGCAGATTGCTTGCATTGGAGACTTGAATTCGTCTCATGATCACATTTCGGTCATGTATTGATTCCGATCCCAGTGTGAGACATCCATGACAGAACCCATAGCGGCAATCCTCTATGATAATCCTTTCATTGGAACCATTTTCCGGCGCTTCATCCGCCCAGGGTCCCTTTCCTCCCTTCAAAACCACCGCATCATCATTGACTTCCATATAACAGTTCTTGACAAGAACATCCGTACATACGTCTATGTCTATGGCATCCGTGCTGGGCGCCTTTACGGGCGTCACAGGTGAAAAAATATGGCAGTTGATATATTTCACATGATCCGACTTATATATGTGATTTGTCCAAAAATGAGAATTATGGAGCCGAAGCCCCGCCACCAGCACATTTTTGCTGTTGGAAATATATACCAGGCGCGGCCTTTGTTCATCCTTATTAGTACACTTTTGATTCCATGCGCGCCTCAGCCAGAACGCCTTCCATGAGCGCAATCCATTCCCGTCTATGGTACCCGGCCCCATCATGGTAAAACCGTCTACATGGTCCACATTGATCAGCGCGGCAAAATATTGACATGTCTCACCTTCTATGCGGGTCTCACACACCGGATAATCGGAAATATCATCACTGCCCTTGAGCACGCCGTCCTCTGCTATGTATAAATGTACTCCCTGGGCAAACCTGACAGCCCCTGTCATATAAGTTCCGGCAGGTACCACAATCACGCCGCCCCCCTGGGCAGCCACCAATTCGATCAGCTCTTGAAACTCTTTGGTATATACCTTTCCGTCATCTTTAATTCCATACTCCGTCACAATGTACTGCTTTCCCAAATCCGCAAGCTGCGGAATTTCCGTATGATAAAACCACTGGTCGATCTGCGTTCCATCCGGGAAAAATTCTGTCTTTTCATTCATTTTTTATTCTCCTAGTATAATAATGGTGTAGTCAAGAATGACTACTGGTTAATAGTTACAAAGTCAACCTCTTGAATAGTCTGTCAGTTCATTCGGTAATGATTTATGTTTTGGCAAAAAAGTTCTTATGATGTTGGAAAACATCCCCTACCTCTCAGTCAGGCTTGATGTCGGCGAGGATTTCACTTGGATTTCCGTCATGCGCCCCGGCGCATTGTTCACTGCCCCCCACTTACTTATGCCTTGTCATTTTGTAGAGTTCTTCCGCGGCAAGTCTGGTCTTTGCCACCACATCCCCTCCTTCCCTTGGGAAGCAGTAGTACAGTACTTCCGCATTTCCAATGCAGATCATATCTCCCACCTCATACCAATAGTAGTCCGAATACAGACTATAGGACGCTGAGGGTTTTTGCGTATAATCCAACCTGCCTTCACATCCGGTCAGGTGAAATCCCTTCGCCGTGTGACGCAGGCGTCCCGTTCCCACCCTGCAAATACTTTTTGTATTCACCATAAGGCAGATGTCCACAGGAATGTCCAGACAATATTCCCCCTTCTCCAATTCCTCTCGAACACACCGCCTTTCCCAGCCGTACCAGTCTGGAATATGGACAAATTCCGTCTCTCCCTCCATGGCCCTCATAGTGCCATATTCCGTCAATTCATATTTCTTACCGCAGCTTCCGCAGGTAAGCAGAATCCCCTTTCCAAGCATCTTTCCTTCCGCCATACAGTGTGGACATTTGTACAGGACCCGGTTGAGACAGTCTGCCCGAAATGCTTCGGCAATTCTGATTTTGTTTTCCTGCTGCCAGCGAAAATTATCAAAGGTAAATCTGTTCTTTAATATTTCATTTAATTCCTCCACTTTTTTTGTTCGGATGTCCTCCGGTGAAAGCAGATATTCCATGTCGGCAGACACATTCACTTTGCGCAGCTTTAAATTATTGTACAGAGGATCCCTTGCAAACGCGCCATAGGTACGGATCATTACCACCGGAACTCCCAAAAGTTTCAGGCACTTTCCCATACTTTCCGGCAGCGGCGTGGCTGTACCGTCAAAACTGTAACTCGCCTCCGGATACATAAGTATGGAACTGCCCAGCTTTTTCAGAGCAAACATCATATCCCGGACCAGCGCCATATCCGTGACAAACTTCCTGGTGGGAATACAGCCAGCCATACGCATCAACCATCTCTTCCCCACAAACCCATCGGAAGTACACACAATATGGAACGGTCGCGGATAAAGAATGGTCGCGGCAATTTTCAGGTCGATAAAGCTGGAATGATTCATGAGAAACAATGCTGGTTCCTTTTGGCCCAGCTTCTCCATACCGATCCTGCGGCAGATAAAGTTAGTAGCTTTCAAGTCAGCGGCCGACAGCTTTTTCATCAACAGCCGAATGAGCCTGCCTGTCCTTAAGGGACGCAAATGCAGTTCCGCCGGCTGGGACAACGCCGCTTCCAGGGACATATCCTTTATCTTTATCTTCATTTAAGCTTACTTTTCCTTCCCGACAAGCCCCCACCTGCCTGAACCCAATACCTTCCCATGACATCCTCCCCGGCAGACGGCTTTCCGTTCTGCCGCAGGACTATCCAAAGGCCCTAAATATCATATTTCGCCGCCAGCCTTGCAGGCGGAAGCCTTAAAAGCCGGCTCACCGGAAGCAGGGATATCAGCAGGTAATACAATGTAATGGCAATCCATACCAGCACCCCCGCCTGCCAGGGCAGAATCATGGAAAATCCAAGATCCGTCAGCAAATTCAGAACCACCACCGCAATCCATGTCACCGCCGCCGCAGGAAGTACACTTACAAAAGATAGTAGCAGACTCTCCATTGCAAGAATTCCCGTTAACTTCCGCCCGGGAATGCCCAGCAAACGGTATACTGCCACCATACCAATGCGCTGCTGAACCAAAGATCGCTGAAGCAAATACAACATTACCATGGACAGTACAATGAGAGTAATGGTGACAATGGTCCGGGCGTCCGCCTTCAGCGAGGCCGCTTCCCTGTAAGCTTCCCAGTTATCTCCGTAGACATCCTTAATCCGGTAGATAATAAGCCCTTTATAATCCCTCTCCATGATCTCCGAAATGGAACTGCTCAACCCCTTCTTATCCTGCGTATAAAAGCAATAATCCAAATTATACATGGAGCGCATCATACCATCCAGTGTCTCATCTGCCACCACGATACTGGCATGGGTTTCCGATTCAACCGCATCTATGATTCTAAATACCTGAGTGCTGTTGGTTACAAAAATAGAGCCGATTTTATTTTTGTATGCGGGCCCCGCATTGTTTACCACCACAATGCATTGGTCACCCGTCAAAGCTTCCCCCCCATACGCTTCCGGGTACCTGGAAATAAATTCCGAATATCCCACCACCTCGGTTCCCATATTTCCAACGGAGATCAGCGCCGCCTGTGACATATATATGGTGGGATTATTGCTGTCACAGATTCCGACAATTTCCGTAGATAAATTTTTCCTAAAATAATCCAGCTCAATCCCCAAAAGCTGTTGTATATTTACAATATTATTCTGTAATATACCGTCCTGACCGATCGCTTGCTCCAATACCCAGCGATCCACTACAATTTCTTCACAATTTTCCGGCATTCTGCCGTATATGAGCGTACTTTCATCCAGCCTATCCAATGGCGCATAGCTAAAATTTTCCAGATTGACGGAAATTTCAGACACCTGCGGAAAGGTATGAAATGTAAAGCTTGCCTTTGTGGCTGTCACATAGGGAAGCAGATCCAAATCCACTTCTGAGGCAATCAGTTTATCCAAAAATTCCGGCATAAGGGAAACTACGCCGCCCGGCAGCTTGGGATCCAGCTCTTCTCCACGTTCCACACTGAGCTCTATCACATGAGAATCCCTGGTTACAAAATCCCTGGGATCTATGGAAGAAATCGTCAGATAATCCCCAATCACCAGCATCATAAGCACTGTCATTGCCACAAGAAACAACAAAGTGCCAACCTGGCGGATTCCCTTACCCCGAAGCAGTCTGGAGGCCTCCTGCAGCATCATGACCAAGGGGAAGCCTGCTCCTGCCCTTGCCGGCGCATTTTCTCCCTGTTCCGTCAAAAACACTTCCTCTCCCTGTGGAGCATTGTCCATGGATTCCAGTGTAAGCACCGGAGATTTCCCTTCTTTCACAAACGGCGCTTCCTCATTTTTAGAGCAGCTCACCCCGCGGCCGTCGTCTGTCTTGATCACTATTTTGTTTTTCAAAACGGCGATGGTAAGCCGCACAGGTTCGGCATTCTCCTCCGTCAGCACACGGATATGGACATCCCCGGAAGAATACTCCGAAGATGTATAATCCTCCGTATACAGCGCGTTGCCTGAGCCGGCGGCAAGCTTCTCCCGCTGCCAGGACTCCACGTCCTCTACTACCTTTCCTTCTCCCAGGGTAATAATCCTGTCCGCAAAGAAATTGGCAATGCGTTCCTCATGTGTGACCATAACCACCAGACTTGTCTTTGAAACCCTTCGAAGGATGGTGCAGATATTCAAAGTGTTTTCCTCGTCCAGGTTTCCCGTGGGTTCATCTGCAAAGATCACTCTGGGCCGCCTGGCCAGCGCCCTGGCAATCGCCACTCTCTGTTGCTGCCCACCGGACAACTCTCCCACGATGCGCCCGGCATATCGGGACATATTCACCGCCTCCAGAGCTTCTCTGACCCTTTCCAACCTCTCCCCATGGGTAAGAGCCAGCGCATGCAGACCGAGATAGACATTATACGCCACACTGTGATCGGACAGAAGATAATAATTTTGAAAAATATAGCTGAAGCTGTTATTTCTCTCCTGTTCATATCTGCGGCTTCCCGGTTTGGACACGGACATGTTCCCCACAGAGATCGTGCCGCTGTCAAAGGTATCCAAGCCTCCCACTACGTTCAAAAGACTTGTCTTTCCGCAGCCGGAAGCACCTATGATGCAGACGAAGCCCGTATCGGGAAGCGTGAGTGACACATTCCGCAGCACATGATTTTCATGCCTGCTTTTCCGGTCATATGTTTTATTGAGATTACTGATTGTTATCATATACTTTTCCAGTTCCGTTTCCTTTTTATCAAATCCTTTACGCATTCATTTTCAGATCCCTATACTGCAATCCGGAAGGAAAGACCTGTCTGGCAACCGCCGCCTGAATCCACAGCGAAGTCAGCAGCCCTGTGGCCAGGTGAATTATCATAAACAGCACAATTACGTTGGGCTGCAAATATTTTAAAATAAACACGATCCTTTCTATCCCCAGATAACAACAAAAAGAGATTACGGCAACGGCCAAAATCTGACCTCCTGCGGTAAAGGCCAAAATCTGCCACAGAACTGACCGCTTCGCCATACGACAGCGCAGTCCCAGATTCGCCAGCAGTCGAAATTCCTCTTCTTCCATCCCAAACATGGCCCTCATCACAACGATCTGCAGCAAAAACACTGCCAAAGCCGCAAGGATACAAATCTTTAATGTTGCCAGACGCTCCGCCGCAAGTTTGGGATCCTGTTTCGTCGTTCCCAGCCTGTATGGAGAAATCGCTGAATATCCGAGATCATAAATTTTCTGCAGCACCCTGTCGGTATATGCATAATCTTTGATGGTCAGCGCTATCTCGTTTCCAAAAAGTTCGGGTGTGATCCGTTCAAAGACTTCCGGTTCTACCATTATAAAATTGATATAGGTGGAATTATGAACACCGTATGCCTTTAACATTATTTTCTGATCGGGATCTTCATAATAGCAAAAAGGGAATTCCTTTTCTCTGATCAGCTGATTCATGCTGATATCACTGTCCCTTCCCTGTTCCAGCCAAACGATGGTCCAGATTTCCTGATAAATCCCCTGGCTGCATAAAAATCTTCCTTCCAGTGAGTCCCCCTCAATCATCAGATCTTCCAAAAAATCCAAAGAATATACCGGCGCAATGAGACGCCCTAACTCAGTTTCACTCATAAATACCCTGCCCAGCTGACTGTCAAAAAACAAATTGCCCTCTCTGTCCGTAACGCCCACAACAGTCACGTTGAGCCGAATATAACTTCCCGGCGCCCATTTTTTATTGTCCGAAACCAATACCTGCATCTTTGTTCCGATCAGACTTTCATCCCCATGTGCCACCACTTCATACATATTTTCCGGAAGCCGCCCCCCAGTCAAAAAGCTTTCCGTATCCATCCCATAGGGAATCGTCCGCAGAAACAGCTCCGGCTCTCCCAGTGTAATCGTGATCTCGATCTCTCCGGTAGGATTTCCCGCCTGATCATGTTTGGGGATATAATGGTAAAAATAATCCTGATCTTCCCGATAGTAATAATTGATGTCGGATAAAAGCCCAAACCGCTCCAGTTCCACCACATTTTCCAGTCCCTTAAGAACTTCCAGATCCTCCTGGAGCAATTCCTCCCCATCCTGCCTCATTACCACAATCCTGCGGCTGTCACCGTTGGGGAAAGCGGACGTATCATACAGCCTGGTAAAACTGTCATCCACATTTGCTACGAAAGTCCCCAGAAATACAAACATGGCAAATGCAGTCAGCGCAAAGAACAGCAGCATAATAAACGACCATATGGGCCTTGATTCCATCTGAAGCCATGCCGTGTAGAAGCTCAATCCTCTGTTTTCTTTTCTATCCACAGACATCGGCGCCGCCACTTCACATTCCTGGCGCAGACACAAATCCGACGCCACCACTCCCTCCCGAATACAGATTTGTCGGGTCACATGAGCCTTTACCTCTTCAAAATCATGGGTCACCATAATCACCAGACGTTCTTTGGCCGCATCAGCCAACAGTCCGATAATCTTTGCACTGTTTTCCGGATCCAGGTTTCCCGTAGGTTCGTCCGCTATTAAAATAGGCGCCGGCTTTGCCAGCGCTCTTGCAATGGAAAGTCTCTGCTTTTGTCCGCTGGAAAGTTTTGCCGCTTTCCTGTTCTTTTGCCCCAGCAAATCCACCCGGTTGAGAATCTCTTCCGCCGCTTCCGCAGCCCTTGCACTCTCCATTCCGGTCAAAACCAATGCGCTGACCACGTTCTTAAACACGCTGCAGCCGGGTAATATATCATAACTTTGGGAGATAAAACTGATCCTGCCGCAACGATAAAGCTCCCAGTCCGGCTGACCGTAATGAGAAGTTGGCTTTCCCTCCACGGTCATCTCCCCGCTCTCGTAGGGCAGGATACCTGCTATAACCTTGGCCAGAGTGGACTTTCCGCTCCCGCTCTCACCTGTCACGGCAACAAATTCACCTGCCGAAAAAGATAGACTCACATTTTGTAATCCCATCACAACGGACTGGCCCGACGTATAATATTTTGAAATGTTTTCCAGCTTCAAAAGCTCCGACATGATCAATCCTCACATTTTCCGTCTTTTCACGAATCTGAAATCTTTCGCCGCAATCCGACTTTTTATCAAATCCATTTTTTTCTATTATAAACCACTGTCCTGGATAGGTCAATGTCCTCTTTTAACTGCTGATGTACACAAAACACAAAAAATACCTCTCAGATCATCCGCAAACACAGCCCCTGCCGGAACCACCTGAAAAACCGGGCACATACAAGGACGAAATGAACGGGCGGAGCTGTCAACGGCGGCGCATTTATGCGCCGTTCATGACCGGGATCGACAGTTTAACCAGTTCAGAAAAATATCCGTACCCCACCCCTTTATGACACAGCAAGAAAAACACCCATCCAAAATGGAAAGGTGTTTTCCCGAATAATATTCAATGCTCTCTATTTATATTTTCCGCTTTGCTGCCATCATCTCAACGAATCAGAATACCCGATACATCGTCAAAACGGTATTCCGTTCCGTCTATGGTGACAAGCCCTCTTGCCATGGTGCCGTAGGTCAGGTCAAAATAATAGGTTCCCTTTTCAGTGACATCCCAGCCCTTTACCATATGGCCTTCTGCGTCGTAGCGCACCCATTTCCCGGTGCCGTCCTCATGCTCCGCCCACGGCCCTGCTTCTGATTCCTGATATACATCCTTGGATACGGCCTTTGCTCCCTGCTGCACATTGTCCAGCCAGTACCACGCACCGCTCTCAGGATCGTAGATTTCCTTGCCCCGATAGAAAGGGTCGTCGGGACGCCAGCCCTGGCGCACTCCGTTTTCGTACCAGTACTCCCTGATTCTTATATGCATCCAAATCATAATATTCCGCAGGCAGCCATGCATTAAAAGAATCTCCCATAAATACCGGCGTGTGCAGTACTGTCAGGCCGCTGCAGCCGGAAAACATATCACCCATGTTTGTCACGCTTCCCGTGTCCAGACCATTAAAATCAATTCCTTTTAGATGGGCCAAACTTGCAAAGAGCCTTCCCATTGAACCACTCATCTTACAGCTGTCAAATTTTATGTATTCCACATTTGGATTAAAAAATGCATTTGCCTGTGAAGCTCCCGATGACATCTCCACCTCATCCTGTCCGCTGATCGTAATCGTCTTTGTCCCTTCATCCATCACCCAGCGCAATCCGCCATTTTTCCCAAACGTCCCGCTGAGCGCCATAATTTCTTCCGCCCGCACGCACATACTGCTTCCGACAGACAGCACCGCACACAGCACCATGCCGCATAAAATCCCCACTGCCGCTCTTATCCCCAGCATCCGTCGATGCCGCACAGCCTTATCCTGTCTGCGGCTCTCCCGCCTGCCTCTTTCCGCTGCTTCCATCTGCTTTCTTCCTCCGTTCTTCGTTTTCACTTTGTTA
>CAJTPN010000009.1 GCA_910578185.1 uncultured Acetatifactor sp. | reverse complement strand
AACACCTCTGCCCCGCCGCCCTGTCTTGAACTTTTATTAGACCGATAAATCTGAATTCTGATAAGACATATTTTATAGCATTTACTAACTGTTATATCTTATCTTCAAAAAGCTTGCAAACCCCTGAAAATGCTAAATTTATAGCCTGTGAACTTGCCCTTAGATTTTCTTTAATCCCGCCTCCAGCATGATTTCTTCATAGGCAGCAACATTAAATCTACATTATACATTTCTTCCCATATACCAAGAAATTCTATTGTATTCTTGTTGCGTAACCATTTCTCTATCAGAGTAGGTCCATTATCAATTTTCCTTACCATATCTGTTAAAGAGATATAATCATCTTCTTCAATTTATAATACCTGTATCTCTGTTCCATCGACATTTAGTTTTCCCATATAAAATCCTTTCATCTATGCGGTCTATAATTGTATTAACCTTCCGTTATCGAAATAATAGATATCTTCTCGTTTATATCCAAATTTGGAATCAGGAATACTGATGTGCGGTTCAAAGGTAAACATTTTAACATCTGATAATCTTTGATGGTTTCCCTTTTCGGTATATATCCTGTCATTTTTGTTTTTCACAATGGAATGTCCAAGGTTGCCAAGAAAATCCAAGTTAAGAAATCCTTTTTTACAATAACATCATTCATGAGATAATATAATTCCTCAAATGTCATATCCGGCGTTACGACATCAATTAGAGTTTTATGCAGATATTCTTCCATCTGCAATCCTCTACGCCACTCGTTATTTTTTATTTTGTCAGTTTTATCACATAAAATGCCATTTTCAAATACAAGCGTTCTTGCATAATCCCCCAAATGTTATTTTTTTGAGGACTTAAATCAATCGTGATAATATCATTTTCCTGTACGGTTCTATCCGTTACTTTATAATCTTTGCCTGATACGGAAACAGCAGTTTCATCTCCTGCGAAAACAAATGCACCAACATCCCAATACCAAAATGAATCTGCACCATGTTCCAACAAATAATTTTCACACAATGTTTTAATATCCGATAGATTCATCCCGACTTTAATTATATCAGCAGCGTACTTTATAGCTGCCCGATTCAAATTTTGCATTTCCGAATATAAGTCAAGCGTTTCCTTTGCCACACTATATCCATTGAATAAATGCTGTTTTATCGTCACTGTTGTACCCTGCCTTTCTGTAAAAATCCAATGTGCTTTTTTTCTTAGAACCTGTGAGCAACATCATTTTATAGCAGTTTTCTTTTATGGCAATCTCTTTTGCATAGTCTAAGCATTGTGTTGCCAGTCCTCTTTTTCTAAACTTTTCATCCGTTATCACATTTTCAATAAAAGCATACGGTTGCTGGTTGTACGTCAGGTTAGGAATAATAACACAGACACAGGAAGATACGATTTTTCCATTTTCCTCTGCAACAATCACATGATGGTTTTCATCCTGAAAAATGGTATCCCAAATCTGCAATAGTTCTGCGGTCTTTTCCGGCAGGGGATTATTATGTAGCTGCATATACAATCTTAATAAACCCTCTAAATCATTTTTTTCTATTTCTCTAACCATACGGGGCATCCTTTCCTATTCCATAAATACCAATTGCAATTTAATATTATTTATACAATTTCCCATAGAAAAACTGCTCTTGAAATGAAATATCACCTAATATTTTCTCTTCTGCAATATCTTCTCCATTCAAAGACACAATCCACTTATCCTCCACATCGTCAAAACGATGCCATACTGCGACTACTTTGCCACGAAAACTCTTCAGCGGTTTATTTGTTCCAAATATATAAACATGTTGCATCTTCCAAATGCAGGTCTCCATCGTATTCAAAAAGCCATACATCCATAATATCATTAAATTCTTTACATTCATATTTAACATCATCGTATCCATACATGCACTACCAAATGGTAGAAACCGTTTGGAATCTTTTCTCCTCGAATCTGCTCTTTTCCTGTCTTTTCTCTATATTTTGTATACAAGTCCCATTTTTCCATATTTTTATATATTCCTCCAAAATCTATAGGCTATCTGCTACAAACCTATCATAACATATTTTTCAATATTCATCATTAAAAAACTGTTATGTAAGAGCAAGGATTGAAATATTATATTGCACTTCGGTCCTTGCTCTAAACCGTCATTTGTTGCTGGCAATCCGTCGTTCTATTGGGCGGATTTTTCATAATCGGCGGTTCCGGCAGCGGCAAGACCCGGTTTGCTTTCATTTTGAATACCTGCCTTTTTTTGAAAATATCTTTGCCTTTTCACGTTACCGATTTCTTTATAAAAATCATTCGCTATGGCCATATCTAAATCCATATATCTATAAACAGAAGTTTAAACAAATCAGCCCCGTGCGGTGGTATGGGTAATGAAGGCTCTTTCCCTCAAAAGTAGTAAATTGGTAGTAAACTCAGCTTGAAATCATGCCTGTATACCCGAAAATTAAGGCTTTTTAGAAATAAGCAACCATTTTATTCATAAAATCTTAATTTCTTTTAAAATTCCTATTAATACTGTGGACTTTACATTCACATAATAGTAAAATAGGAAGAACGGGCGCTGTCATCCCAGCCGGACAGCCTCAAAGCCAAAGAAACGGAGAAACATATGAAAAATAAAAATTCTTCCCAAAACAATTCTTCGGAAGAACTACTGCATCATATACCGGACATAGAAATTATTGATCTGGAAGCGGATAACGATATTGACCCTCTGGAGGCTTCTCCAACCCAAGATTCCATGCCGGAATCCGACGAGCAAAGTTTCCAATATATGCCCACCCCTTCCAAAGGCAAAAAAGCCGCCTTGGGAGGCTTTAATTCACGGATTATTCACCTTGCCCTGTTGGCGGTTATTGTCTTATTTGTGCTTGGAATCGTTTACAAGATAGCCAACTGGGGCGTAAAGGTTAAGCCTGAAGATATCGTGCCGGGAGAATATAACAACACGCTGGATTCCATCCTGCCCCTGGTAGATACCTCTGGCAAAACCATCCGCAGGGACTACAGCGGCGATATCACCATTCTTGCCTTCGGCAACGCTCCCTTTGCGGATGATCGAAACTCCAATGACAGCCTGATCAATATGATTCGCGAAAAGACCAACGCCACCATATACAACTGCTCCGTCAGCGGCAGTTACCTGGCGGCAGAAGAACCCTCCCTGAACGAATGGGAATGTCCCAGCGACGCCTTTAATTTTTACTGGTTGTGTCTAATGGCAGCAGGCAATAAGGATATTGCCCAAAAGTATTTGAATTGTCTGGGATTTCTGGGCGACAGCGCGCCGCCTGAGGCCATGGAAGTTTATGATACGTTAACCACCCTGGATATGAACACGGTGGACGTGGTTGTACTGATGTATGACGGCAGCGACTACTTGGCCGGGCATGAAATGTACAGCGACTCCAATCGCACGGATATCCAACAATTCACAGGCAACATGGAAGCCGGAATTGAAGTGTTACAGCAGACCTATCCCCACATCCGTATTATCGTCATGTCCCCGCCCTACGCTTTCGGCCTCGACGAGAACGGCAAATATGTCAGCAGTGATATACAGAGATACGGTTGGAGCGTGCTGTCCACTTATGTAATTAAACAGGCGGATTCGGCCTATTATAGACTTGTCTCTTTCGTGGATAATTTATATGGTACGGTCAATGAAGATGAGGCCCCGCAATACCTGACAGACCATATTCACTTGAACGTAGAAGGCAGGAAAAGGGTGGCCGAACGATTTGTAAATGCCCTGTATCTGTACAACGATGAACCATAAATATTCGGCCCGCACTTTCGTGCGGTTATTGGACAGGATCCTGCACCGGAATGACCAATTCCCTTGCAGGATCTCTGTATATCACATATCCATCCGTCTCCCCAAACCATATCCATCCATAATCTTCGGGCTTCCCTTTTCTCTCCTTGTTCACAGGCAGAATCACATAATGACAGCCCACTTCTCTCACCAAAGGCACAAGCTCCGCCATATCCACCACCTCCGCTTCCATGGCGTTATAGAGAGGGTCATAATACGTCCATCGCTCCACCACTGCCTCGCGGCCATATGGCATACAGGTCACAGGGGAATATTGCCGCACATACTGCAACAGCTCCATAGGAAACAAAGCCATAACCTCCCGCCCCGGCACATTGATGGCATCACAGATATGCACCACACTGTCCGGCACATGATACAGATTTTCCGCCTTATGGAAATAGGGATTATTGTAGATAAAGCTCCCCGAAACCCCGATAATACCCGCCATACACAGCGCGGCGGCCACAAGCTTTTTGCGGGAAGCCTTTCCGTCGCTCAACCTTCCGATGATATGGACACAGGTATATGCAATAACAATGGTAATGGGCAGAAGCCATAAAATTCTGTAATAGATCTCATTTCCAGCCATCCCATACACCAGCCTGGAAAACAGAGGATTAAAATACAAAAGCAGCAAAATCACCGGCATATAAAGGAAAAGTATCCTGATATGCTTTCTTTCTTCCCTTAGCCATAAATATATCAACGAAATACAAAACAACATTACTATCAGTCCGGTCCCCATATACGCCCGAAACAATG
The DNA here is from genome assembly GCA_910578185.1 of uncultured Acetatifactor sp. Taxonomy (GTDB): domain Bacteria; phylum Bacillota; class Clostridia; order Lachnospirales; family Lachnospiraceae; genus Acetatifactor. The sequence continues at coordinate 133,859 of CAJTPN010000009.1, read as the reverse complement.
CCACCACATCACTCCACATAGCAATCTCCTGTTCCAGTTCCCGCCTTGCGGAAACTTGTTTCGTCCCTTCTATTTAATCCGCCGCCATCAGATACAGCAGCGCATAGCAAACGCAGGGGATACAGCAGACCGCCAGAGGAAAAAGGCTTCTTAACCGCCTATAGCAGACCGCTCCCAGCAACCCCACGATCCCAAGCATCATGCACAGCAGCAAGGCCCCAAGGGTACTGCAAAGGCATCCTGTGGTAGCTCCGGCAGCAAACAACAGATACAGACGCATTGGTACTTTCTCACCTTCCTGCAGCTTTTTCAACCAGATCAAAAGCAGCAGCAGCAGAAAAGGAATCACAATACTTCCCAGCGCCGCCTTTCCCTGTCTGCTGCGGGCTATCATAAAGTTTTCCATGGTATAAAAGGAATAATCTCCAAACAACACCAGCAGTTCCACAAAGATCAGGTATATTGGCAGCCTTGACCTTTTGTCAGGAAAAAGCCTGACTCCCAACAGATAAAAAACGGCGTATCCCATGGAAATCAGCACCACAGGCAGAACCACATGGGCCACCGTCACCGCAGGCATTCCGGACACCTTTGCCAGAAAGGCAAGCCACATGGGGAACGGCGCCAGACTGTGCCGCACATCCAATCCTGTTTCCCCTCCCGTATAGGGAAGCTTGCGGTACATGGTCTCCGCATCCTGGGTTATGGCCGACACAGCCACATAATACGCATCGTCCCCGTCCGCATAGGCCAGCCGTACCGCCTGTACCAGCTGAAACAGCAATATACCCCAAAATACTGCCCAAAGTATCATTTCTCCCAGCGATTTGCGACCGACAAAACCCTCGATCCGACTGACGCCTGCCTTTACCTTTCCCCGCCAGCGCCTTATCTGACGGGCAGCCGCCAAAAGCGCCAGGGCCACCATATACAGCCAAAAAAAATTCACCAGCTCCCCAAATTCCCTTTCTTTTAAAATAAGCGGGACACAGATGACCTGAAATCCCGCCCACAAAAGGAACTGGCCTCCGATCCACCGAAAGACCAAATTTCCCTGCATTCCGTCCACGCGGGAAACACAGCCACCCGCGAAAATAGGTACTACCAACAGCACAAACGCCAAAATCAACACTTGTGTCACCATCACTGCTTCCTTTCCTGATCCAAAATCTCATATACGAATATGCGATAATAACTATCCTGTGTCTCAAAAGGCGTTTCATTCAAAAGCTTAAGCCCCTGAGAAGTCGCATTTTGGATATATGCGGCGGAGAGCAGATATCTGCCCCCCATCTCCCTGACTGCAGCCCCGTCCAGTCGATAATCCTGAAAAGAGAATCCGTTCTTCTCAATGGTATAATACCCCGGGCATTCCGAGCTGAAAAGATAACAACGGTTTCCCCATTGGTCAAAATAATTTTTCAAATACTCGCTTCTTTCAAGCTCCGGACTTATGATCCTGCGGAATTTGTGTTTATAGTCAAGGGAATAGTGATTGGAATACCCGTCCAGGCAGTAAAATCCATGATACAAAGCTGCCGCCGGATCGATCCCCAGGCTCACCACACGATATGCATCCTGCCCCATCCCTGTATACCCGGTGAGAAATTCCCTCACCTGTTCCATCACACCCAGCGCATAATAGTCACCGTAATCCAACAATCCATAGTCCGGATTCCGCAGCTTCTGAATGTTGGATTTAATGTCACCTGCAAGAAGTATTCTCACTCCGGTGATGCCCACGGCCGCGGAAATCCCCACCAAAGCAAATGTGGCCGTCAACCTGCATACCCCATGATAATACTTCCAGATGTCCCATACTGCCCCCAAACCACAGGCTGCAGCCAGATACCATAGACAGGGCATAACCCACAAAAGCCTGTCCAGTTGAAACGCCCCCAGCGCGCCCATGGAACCGCGCAGCCCTATCCCCCCTCCACTGCTCCACAATGCCGACACCAATGCCAAAAATACATTCCACCCCAAACAGGCCATTATCGTTGAAAGCGCTTTTGAAGTCACTTCCTGTCTCCCATCCTTCAGTCCCCTCTCCGCCTTTTTTGCCTTCTCAATACATACGGCCACAGCCACCAAAACCATACAGGAAACCAATATGACCGATACCAGCACCCCATGATATCCTTCGCTGTGCTGTCCGCCCTTCCACAGACTTTCTAGCAAATTCCCCCAAAAGGGTCTCGCCTCCAAAACATACTCCGATTTATGAGAAATCCCGCTCTCTCCCATTCCAAGAAGCTGGGCAATCAATGGAAAGTTCTCCCCCACATAAATGCCAAACAGCAACTGCCAGGCCGCCAGAAAATGCCAGGGTCTTCTCTTATGCAGCATATCCCACACAAAAAGAACACCTCCCATTCCCAACAGCCCAAAGCCAACCAGCACCAGGGAGGATGTCAGTGCAAACACCGCCACATAGCAATAAGACAGCACCAGATGCCTTCCCTTTCTCAACTGCAGCCCGCACCAAAACAAAAGCGGAAGACCATATTGGGACAGACCGTACACAGGCAAAAAAGGCAGAAGGCCATACAGCACTCCAACCAGGGCCCCTATCCATGCGTATCCCGCCCTTTCCCTGCTCAACAGATACATTCCCACAAACCCTGCGATTCTGCCCATAAGCTGCATCACCATCAGAGCTAATAAGCCATTTCCGCCCAAAAACAGCAGTACGCAGGCCGGCGCCGGCAAGGTAAGCGCCGTCTTGGACATTCCTCCCATAAATTCCGGCAGGGTATCTCCGGAAAACAGATGCCTTGCCTGAAGCATATAGGCAATCAGCTCCCCATCCAGCTGGTCATGGTAAGTAAAGATGGAATTTTCTCTCAAGATCAGGCCGGGCACCGCCGTCAGAAGCATTGCCGCGATACCTGCCCAAAAACAGAATACATTTTGCTTTTCTTTTAACATATTGATACCGTCCTGCCAATTCATTCCCTTCCATCGTTGGCTAATATCCACCCCTTCGTTACCGTTTACCAGGCACAGGCCTGAAAATTGTTTTCCCTGAGATGTACGACACAACATAAGTCACACAAAGTAGGACGTGCAGCTCAGAGAATTGTGTTTTCAGCCACGCCTGGTCAGCATAACTCTGACTGCCGTGGCACCCTGCTGCCTGTGGATTTCTATCATATCCTCCAGGTTTAAAACAGAACACACCTGCGCCACCACTTCCTCCACATCCAAATCATTTTGAACCGCCACCATCACATAATCTCCCGTCCGATATGTGTAATCTTCCGCCAGACAGGCCAGCTCCGTATCATACACCACTCCTACTCTGCGACATTGGGCCAGGATAGGGATGTCGATACTGCTTTCATTCCAATCCCCATCCGGCAGCACATAAACACAATCGGTATTCTCCGGAACCTTTACCAGTTCCTGCGCACCGTGATAAAGTCCATCTGGTTCAGCCAAAAAGCAGTTGTTAACGGCAAACAGACACAAGCCCACCCCTGCAAGCACCAGATTGCCTATTTTTCTCCCTGCGGCCCTATCATGGGTCAGCTCCTGCAATATCCAAGCCACGGCTGCCACTACGTAGAGACACCAAAAAGGGAATGTGCACATCACATACCGTTCTATCCACATAGGAACAATCTGCGCAACGACAACCGTATAAAACACCACCGGAACCACCAGGAAAACTGCTTTGCCAATGGTCAGGTCACTGTCCATGGCCAAACCACTGCCTACGGGCCGGTCACTGTCCACGGTCAAACCACTGTCCATGGCCAAACCACTGTCCACGGTCAACGCTTTGTCTTCCGGCACCCTTTCATCCCGGTACATTGTCCGGCCATTCTCCAACCCCTGTGGCTGCTCTCTGTGAAGATGCCCCCCCCAATTCTGTTTTCCCACATATTTCCATACCAGAACGCCTGCCACGGCACACAGGCACAGTAAGAGAATCCACCCGTTTCCCCCGAAAAGCCGCCCCCAGATCTGGTCCAGAATCAACTTAATCCTGATGGTATAAAACTCACCGTTCAAAATGGTGTTCAACGCTTCCTGCCCCTGATAACCGCTGAACACATGTCTCACCGAATACGGCCATATGCAAAGTCCCACCACCGCCGTCCCCGCCAGCGTCAACAGATATTTCACCGTTTCCCGCCATTTCTTCCCAATCAGCATCCACAGGACAAAAACCCCTGCCGCTCCTATGGCGTACAGAACAAAGTAATAATGGGTCAAATAACCTCCCAATACCACCAACATCAGGTACCGACGGTTCCTTCCTTTCAGCCGAAAGCCTTCTTTTGCAATCTTCAAGTGTACATAACAGCATGCCGCCACCATAAAAGTAAGCAGCGCATACATTCTAAGCCAAACAGCGGTATTCATAAAACCGCTGGACAATCCGTATACACCCACCGTCACCAGCGCCGCCGTCTCCCCTCCCAGGTGTTCCCTTACCATTTTATATATCACCACAAGCGTTAGCAGCAGAACAACCATATTTACAGAAAGCGCAAACCACTTGGAAAAGTTTCCCTGAAATACAGAACAGATTGTGTGTAATATGATATAATACAGGGGCGGATGCACATCCCCCCTCTGATTATAATATACAGAGGCGTAATTAAAAGTATTGCTTTCACTGACGGCGATATAATCCATATAATCCTGCCCTGGCACCCATGTGGTTGTCCTGGTATCCGCACTGTTTTCCTGGGCGATCAGATAGTCCTGATATATCACACTTTCTTTCAGCCGAAAGCCGCATTCTCTCAGAATTTTGAAATCCTTCGCCACATTTCGGAACAAATCTCCCAGAGATTCCCCAGGACCATACTCCAGCATCCAATCCTTAACACTGTACTCCATTTCACCGAAATGTAAAAACGGAAGATATTCGCTGTTTGCCAGTCCGTAAGAATAGATTTCATCCACATGATACCCAATCTTCCGGGAGCCGAAAAAAAACATGGTAAACAGGACGCACAAGAGCAATACCGTCAGCTTCCACGGAAATTTCCTGCGACATGCGTTTTTTTCATCCTGTACCCCTTCCGGTTTGACGCTCTTCCCTCTCCGCATATTCCACCTCATATTGCCACCTTTCCGGCGCCCTGCCACCTCTTCCCATGGGACAACAATTCCCACAGGACAACCCTGCCTGTTTTCATTGCCCTATCCCCTCTTCCTGCGGCACTCTTTTTTCCCGGCAGGAGAACCATACAAGGCACAAAAGCGGCCATGCGATCCACAGTTCATTGACGGCTACGGAATCTTTATAATCCATGATCCCTGCCCCCCGCATGGTGAGCAGTACAACCAGAATCCCTGACGCAAGGATACTGACGGCCATGGGGAAAACCGCCCTTTTCCATAAATTCCCTTCCCCATCCTTCCCAAGGCTTCCCATCACCCCAAGTAACGTATACATCAGCGCCATAATCAAGCCGCAGCCAAACCACCAACAGCCATATTCCACATAATATCTGGTGAGAAGAGGTGCGTTTGACCGCATCACCTCATAATTTCTGCCGCTGTAGGAATCATAGGCCTCCCCTTCCATCTGCAGAGGAAAGATCACCGGCGTCATCGCATACCCCAATATATCCCAGCCTATTTGCCGGATGATCATGGGTGCGTGATAATTCCAAGCCACTTCCGCCATCTGCCGATAATATGCCTCTGCCTCACTGAAAGATACCTTTTCCTCTATGGCTGCGCACACCATTGCCATATTACCTGGATAGTAATTGGCCTCCCAGAGCACCTCCCCTGTAATTTCCTGTAATTCCTCCGTCCAAGCCTCATGATCTACCCAAAGAGTAGGCCAGGCCAAACGACTGGCCATTGCCGCCGGAATACTGCTTCCCGGAACACTCCGCCTGTCCCCGTCCACCGCACCGGACAATCCCATCATCAATCCCGCGCAGACTGCTGCCAGCAGCAGCGTCACCAAACGCTTTTTCCCTTTGCCATCGCGAAAGAGATACGACAACATCAGCAGAAAAAGAGAACTGATCAGAGAACAGGGCAAAGCAGCCAGATGACACTGCATGGCAAACGGAAATGTCACCATTCCCAGGCTGCCCCATATCAAAAGCCCCTTAGTCACACTTCTCTCCGGATACAGTCTTTTGGACAGTGACCACAGAAAATAATATCTCACTGCAAAAGCAGCCGAAAGCTGCAGTACGTTCAGAATCACATACCTTTTCCCAAACATCCCCCAAATCCATCCGTACAAAACCCCTTCCGGTACCCCGAAATCCTGAGGCTTCGTCAAATGACAACACATCCAAATCAGTCCCAGAAGAATTTGCACGAAAAAGCCCACGAACAAAATCCCTTTTATCACGGCCCGGACATGCGCCCCGGCATTTTTTAAAGCTTGTTTCAAATCAGTCATCCAAACTCCTGTCAGGCATAAAACCTTTTCACGGTATCACATATATAATCCACCTCATCCGAAGTCAACCTGTAATACATGGGCAGACGCAGCAGACGCTCACTCTCTTTGGTCGTGTATCTGTCCTCCCCGTGAAACCGGCTGAACTTTACTCCGGCAGTTGCGGAGTGAAGCGGGATATAATGGAACACCGCATGTACTTCGTTTTGTTTCAGGTAGTTTTCCAGCGCCGTCCGTTCCTCTATCTCCGCCGCCTTGATATAAAACATATGTCCGTTGTGAACACATCCCTCCGGCACCATCGGGAGTTCTATTTTGCCCGCCTGGGCCAGAGGCGCCAGATTCTCGTAATAGCGCTTCCAGTTGGCCAGCCTGGCGTTATTTATCTCCTCCGCCACCTCCAGCTGGGCATAAAGATAGGCGGCGTTCATATCGCTGGGCAAATAGGAAGACCCCTGGTCCACCCAGGTATACTTGTCAATCTGTCCCCGGTAATACTTGCTTCGGTTGGTTCCCTTCTCCCGGATAACCTCCGCCGCCTCTATATGTTTTCCGTCCCGAATCAGAAGTGCGCCGCCTTCACCCATGCTGTAATTCTTTGTCTCATGGAAACTGAAGCAGCCGAAATCCCCTATGGTTCCCAGCGCTCTGCCTTTATAGGTTGCCATAATACCCTGCGCCGCGTCCTCCACCACCCACAAGTGATATTTTGCCGCCACTTCCATAATCTTGTCCATCTCACAGCCAACGCCCGCATAGTGCACGGGCACAATGGCCCTGGTGCGCTCCGTCACCGCCGCCTCTATCAGATTCTCGTCTATATTCATGGTGTCCGGCCGGATATCCACAAACACAGGCACCGCCCCCCGCAGCACAAAAGCATTGGCAGTGGACACAAAAGTATAGGAGGGCATGATCACCTCATCTCCCTGACGGATATCACACAAAAGCGCCGCCATTTCCGTGGCATGGGTACAGGAAGTGGTCAGAAGACATTTTGCCGTTTTCGTCTTCTTCTCAATCCACTCATTGCATTTCCTGGTATACCCCCCATCCCCACATATCTTTTGATTCTTTACGCACTCCTGAATATAATCCAGGGCCTTATCCACATAAGGCGGCACATTAAAATTAATCATCCTTACACCTCCTATTTAAGTCGCTGCGCGACGGCACTTACGGAAGAATTCCCCTCGGCGCAATGGGCTCCTGTCATCTGGCATGTGCTTTCCATGTACCCACCACTTCTCCCTGCACACTTCCAGCCACCTTACTGATAATATACTTGGGCCTTCCCTTCACTTCTTCGTAAATCCTGGCTATATAATGTCCTATGATTCCCAGACTTAACATCAGAAACCCGCCTATGATTAATATCAACAGGATCACAGTGGTAAAGCCCTCCACCGCTGTCCCGGACAGAAACTTTGCCAGAGTCTGAATAAACAGTACAATGCTGAACAATATGGACACCACTCCCATCACCGTTACCATCTGTAACGGCAGTGTGCTGAAAGAAGTGGCATTTGCAATGGCATATTTCATCAGGCTTAAAAAGGACCACTTACTTTCCCCGAACTGCCTCTCCTGCACCTGATAATACACCGGTGCAGTCCGAAATCCCACCCAGAAGCTAAGAGCCCTGAAAAACGTATTGCGCTCCGGCAGTGCCAGCAGCACATCCACTACCTTCCGGTCCAACAGCTTAAAATCCGAGGAGGCGCTCATATCCATTTTCACCAGCCTGCTCATAATCTTGTAAAATAATCCTGCGGAAAGCTTATAGCCGAGCTTTTCCTTTCCTCTGTTTTGCTTGATGCCCTCAACCACCTGGAATCCCTCCTGCCACAGCTCCCACATCTTTGGAATGACCTGGGGAGGATGCTGCAGATCGCAGTCCATGACAATGACCGCATCACCAACGGCCATCTCAAGTCCTGCGAAAATCGCAGCCTCCTTGCCGAAATTCCGGCTGAATTCCGCTCCCTTGACCCTGGGATTCTCCTCTGCTATCCTCTGTATCTCGGAAAAGGTATTATCCCTGGAACCGTCGCTGATAAAAATCAGTTCGTAATCCGTCCCGTTGTCCTCAAGGAGCTTTTGAAGTACTTCCGCCGTATTGGAAATATTCTGTTCTTCGTTGTACGCCGGCAAAACAATTGATAAAAGCGCCATATTTTACCTCATCACGTTCTCTGTTTTGATGTACAGGACACCATCTATCATCCGGATGGAATTCTCCCCGGGGAAGCTGTCCATGGCCACATACTCCTCAGCGTAATACATCTCCTCCATGGCCTCCGCAGGCAGAATATTCAAAGTAGCCCCCAGATAATGCCGTATAAAAGCCTCATAATTATCCCCCCTGTACAGCAGGTTGTCCCCATACATGCCGATCATATTGGAGGTAACTGACAATGTCAGATCCGTGGAGGGGAACTGCTCGTCTCCCACCACCCCCACCATGGCAATGGGAACCCCTGGATAATACCCTTCCGTCTGCTCAATCCTGTCCAAAAGACGCAGGCAGTAGGCATACGTTTTCTCGTATTTCTTCTCCAGATTAGAATATGCAATATTATCCGTCACTCCATAATGAAATACCAGCACAAAACTCGCCAGACACCCAGTCCATTCCAGCAACACTCCGGACCTGGTATTATACTCTGCCCTGCTGATAAAGGCCACCGCCCCAATCCCATACAACACCCATTGATAACGCATCAACAGATGATATGTGACCGATGGGGAAATCAACAGTATAATATTGGTGGCAAAGGGTAATGTCAGCATCGACAACACTATTATAACCAATAGCGCCGGATTCTTCCAGTATTTTCTATTGCGCGTCAGAAAAAACACCGCTGTCGCCGCCAACAGGATACATGCCGCCAAGGAAAAGACATTCTGGAACAGCACGTTTCCCCTGAGGGAAAAGGCCGCAAAATCCCTGTACATCCCCATTACTGTAGAGAAAATCCCGCCTTCCCGCGCACTTCCAGACAACATGCCGTCAATTCCCTGATAACCAGCCAGCTCTTTCCCCTGAATCCATAAAAGGACCTGCAAAATCACCACATACAATCCCGCTCCGATAACCCCCATATATAGATATCGCAACGCCCCCATAATTCTGCTCTTCAACGTCCCTTCGGCGCCGTTTTTTTCTTCCGCAAAAAGCATCAATATGGCAAATACCGACAGAATCATGGCAAAGGCCAGATATGCCTGATAAGTCCCCATGCTGAACGCCAGACATACCGCTCCCGGCAGATATCCCCGTTTGAACTTCCTGGTAAACAGCACTGCCAACGTGGAAAGCAACAGCGCAAGCATATATCCGTCCAGGGTAAACACATAGGCAAAAGCACAGGCCAGCGCTGGAAAAGACACCAACAAACCGCTGCAGAGAATCACCGCCCAAGTCTTCCTCACCTCCAGCAGTTCGCAGAGCGCAGCTCCCGTGCATCCCAGAAACAAAAGTCCCAAAACACCAATCACCCAAGGAATTGTAAAAAAGGACGAAAAACCGCAGGCAATCATCAGAAACCATCTGCCGGAAGTAATCATGTTCTGGTCAAAATACATACTGTCCAGCCCGTCGTGATTGGGAATGTCCGACAGCATTATCGGCATATGAATCAGCAGTCCCAGAAAGAAACAAGATAAAAAGGCTATCTTCCATTCCCGCTTTATTTTTCCGTATATCACCCGAAATACCCCTTCCGGTCCCATCATACTCTTTGCCTCCTGATTCCAGTTCCGTCATGTCCTTTAGTACATTTCGCTACAGCGTCCGCTTTCACTTCAAAGCCTCCGCGATCTTTTGTGACAGCAGTTTCCGCCCTGCCTCATTGGGGTGCAGCCCGTCCCTGGTATATGTCTCCCAATCCCACCAATTCTCATGGGGCAGGCAGTCATGATACAGATCCACAACTTCAATTCCTAGCTCTTCCCCAAGCCGAATTTCTGCGTTCACATAATCTTCCAGCACACCCCCGCCCTGGTCTGTCTCCTCACAGGTCAACCCTGTGGCCGTGTACCAGGTATAGGCAGGCGTGACCAACACAATCCGAACTTGCGGATTTTTGTCCCGAAACGCCGCCACTGCCCTCCGGATCGCCCCAAGAAAGGTATACACATCATAAGGGTTCTCAGGGTTGTCTATCAAAGTTCCGGCATGATAATCATTGATTCCATGCTGAATCAAAATTATTTGTACCTTGTTGAAATCTATCCCTTCCAGACCGTCAATGACCTCCGGAAAATATTCCATATTGCTCTCGCGCAGTCTGGCCGACTGTTGTACGCCAAAATCCTCCGCGCCCATGGCAACCGCAAGTCCGACAAGCGACAGGGAATCCTTTGCACGGTCCAGCCTTCTGTCCACATCCTGCCTCGAAGCACAGGTTCCACCCAAGGCCGCATTATACACCGTTTTGCCTATAAGCGCCCCAACCTGCGCCGGAACCGCCGTCTCATTCCTCACTTCCCCAAAGACACTGTCCCCAAAGGCCACAATTTCTACCTGCTGTCGCTGGGAAAAATCCGAACGGCTGCGAAAAGTCAATGAAAACAGAAGAAAAAACATCACAGCCCCAATGACTCCATAACAGGCGACCCGCCGAAGGATCCTAGCTTTTTTCATAACGGTTCCCCCCTTCCGCCAATGCCTTTGCCAGTCTCTCGGCCCCCAGTCCGTCCGTCATGGCTCTTTCTCTTCGCACATAAGTCTCCCTCCTCCTTTTGCTGCCAGTCAGCTCATCAAAAAGAGTTGCGATCCGCTCCATAGTCTTCTCCGGCGATCTATGCCAAGGGCCTGCAAATCCAGCGATGTCTTTCCTGCCGATATATTCCGTCAGCGGCTCCTGATTCCTGGCATAGGAAAAACAAATAAAAGGCACTCCCACCGCCGCCAGTTCATAAATAGTGGAACCTCCTGCCGTCACCGCCAAATCACAAGTCCGCATAAGCCCCGCCATATCCGACACATTTACATGGACGAAAATATTGCCATAAATTGATTCCAAATGCTTCATCTCCTGAAATCGCGGATGAAACTGCCCTATGACCAAGTGGAACACCAGCTTATCCGAATATAATTTCTTCAAAATTTCTCCCGCTATATTCTCACTGTCCCCGCCCCCCGTAGTAATCAGCACATTCCGAACCACGGGCCTACAGTATACCGGCGCCTCCGAAACACCGCCACAGACCCACTGATCTGGAACTTTTTCCCCCTGACCACAGGCCGCCCCATCCGGCGCCTCCGAAACTCCACAGGCCCACTGATCCGGCCCCTCCGCAAACTGCCGCAGCGGCACATAGCGGCTTCCGATCAGCAGCCTTGTCCCACGCCCCTGATAGAGCCTCTCATAAGCTTCCAGGGACGCCTGCGCATTGTAATTGACCACACAATCCACAGGATAGCAATGCTCCCCCATGTCGTCCATCAAAACCACAGCTCCGTACTGCCCCAGTGCCTCCAGATACCAATCTGTCACATGATAACTGTCAATCACAAGCACTGGACGTCTTTCATCCTCCCCGCCTGCAGGCTCCGATACCATCCTCTGCCAAAGCGGCAGCTCCGACTCCATATTCCGGTAATCGGTTCCAAGGACACGACTCTGAAAGCCATGTTCCCCTGCAAGGGCGGCGGACTGATGGTCGGCGCACACAAAGCAGACTGCCTCTCTTCCCTGCAGCCGCGCCAGTTCCTCCCCAATCGCCATACATCGCATCAGATGTCCCGCACCTATCCGGGCATTGCCGTCCGCACGAATCAAATACATGAATTGCCTCCCAAAGCCGATCACTCCGTCCCTTCCGACTGAAAATCTATAAGCGCCCAGCTCATCGGCGTCCCCATCTTGGCATCTCTGTTAATCTTCTTTCCCAGCAGCTCCTCATAATACATGGTGTGTAGCCCGTTTGCAGGCCGAACGCTGCGAAGATTCTCAGGCGTAAATATATCTCCCGCTTTCATATCTTTGGCGATAAACAGGGAACGGGAATGCTCTCTCTCCCGCTCCTGGGCGGGTGTCAGATCATATGTCACTTTTCCCAACGCCAATTCTATCTTGCGGATTTGATCCACCATAATGGCAAACTCCTCCGGCTCCATGGAAAATGCAGAATCTGCGCCCCCGTCCCCACGCCTCAGCGTGAAATGTTTTTCCACCATCTTTGCTCCCAGCGCAACGCCTGCGCCTGCCACGGCGCTGCCCATGGTATGATCGGACAACCCAGCCACACAGTCGAAGGTCTCCCCCATGGCGGGAATGGTTCGCAGGTTCACAGCCTCATAAGGAGTGGGGTATGCCGAAGTGCACTTTAACAGCACCACATCCTCATTGCCCTCCTCCCTGCAGGCACGCATTGCCAGCTCAATATCCGCCATGTGGGCGATACCTGTGGCTAAAATTACAGGCTTCCCCTTCCGCGCAATTTTTCTGATCAAGGGAATATCCGTAATTTCAAAGGATGCAACCTTATACGCCGGTACCTCCATCTTCTCTAAAAAGTCCACGCTGCTAAAGTCAAAAGGGGACGAGAAAAATTCCAGCCCCATCTCCTCCGCAATCTTTTTCAGTTTTGGCTGCCACTCCCAGGGCGTATAGGCCGATTCATACAGTTTGTGCAGTGTAATTCCATCCCATAAGGTACCCTGTGTAATCTGAAAGCAAGGATCGTCGCAGTCCAGCGTAATGGAATCCGCCGTATATGTCTGAATCTTGACCGCATCCGCACCCGCTTCTTTTGCAGCCCGAATAATCTTCACCGCCCGATCAAAATCCATATTGTGATTCGCTGACATTTCCGCCACGATAAAGACCGGAGCCCCCTCCCCAACAAGGTGTTTTCCTATCCGTATTTTTTTGTTCATAGCCGTTCCTTCCCTGTCCATGCAAACAGCATTGTAAGCCTGTGCGGACAACATTATTGCCTTTCTTGTCTATGTGAACTGCCTCACATGCCCTTCCACTGTCTATGTGAATTGCCCGCCCACTTCCTCCGCTCTGGCCGGAAACAAAATATGCTCATATTTTTTCGTGTCCCGAATGTGGAACCACCGTTTTGCAGTCATGCCCATATATGTCACATCATACCACACGCCTTCCTTGCACACATGATTTTTTTTCTCTTCTACAATCTCACAGCCGCAGAGCTTATGGAGCTGAATCACTCCCCTGTTCAGGGAAAATACATCCCCGTATACGGCTCTTTTTTTCAGTGTGTCAAAGGCATAGTCGTACATGCTCATCTCCAGGGACAACGCGGTTTTCATGCTCCGAAGACCTCTCTCTCCCACATAATATCCCCATCCAAGATCTCCCGCCGGGCAGGTCAGGCCTGTCAGATTAATCACTCCCGCCGGCTCTTTTTCCACCTCTATCAGCCAATATCTCACATCCCGATCCCCGCGGATCTTCTGAAGCCACACTTTCTGGCCCTCCAGCGTAAGCGTGGGATTGGTATTCATATACCTGGTGACATCCTCATCCATGCGCCACCTCATGATCCTTTCCAGATCCTTTTCCTCTATCTCCCGCAGTGTCACGCCCATAACCAGCTCTCCTCTTATTTTATGTCCCGTCCCTGCACTGCAATGCCCCGGGCGTTTCCGTTTCGGAACTGTTTATATTTTTATTCCAGTTCCCACAAGCAGGAGCCGATTCCGTCATGCACCGGAGGCGCATTGTTCTCCTCTGCCTGTGCCTATCTCGTACCCATCTCCAGCAATTCCTTCACTGAGGTAATCTCCAATGTATCCTCCAGCGGGATTATGATTCCCAATTTTTCTTCCAATTCTCCGATAATCGCCACATGTTCCAGGGAGCCCCATTCTTTTACGTCCCCAATCACCGTATCCTCCGTGATCGTCCCCCCTGGCACATTTAAGATGTCCTCTATCAACGCAATCATTTTCTCTTTCATTCTCACACCTCCAAACCACTCAGAAGTTCTTCTCATACTCTACATAATACATCCTCTTTGGCGCATCTGCAAGACACAGTTCGTATTCCTCCCTGCCCAAAGCCCCATCCGCCGTTTTCTCATAGCCCAATTTCCGGTAAAAATCCGCCGCCGGCGCGTTTTTCTCCGTTGGAATGTAAATGCCGCGCAGCCTCTCATAGCCGCTCCTCTGTAGATCTTCTTCAATATCCTCCACGATGGCAAATTCTATATTTTTTCCCATCACACGACAGCTCATCACCAAATCCGTCAGCACGGGAATCTTTCCCGAGCAGTCCGCCACCGCCGCCACTGTCACACCGTTATCTCCAAAGCGATCCAGAATTTGATACAGATAGACCCGTTTTTCCCTATCCTGCAGTAATCCTCCTATCTGCCCCAACGTATATCGCCTTGTGGTCAGATTAAACTGATTTGTCTTATTCATCAGCTGCGTCAGCCTCTCCATATGTTCTTCCGGTTTTACCCGCACCGCTTTGATTTCCAGCCCTTTCAGATACGCCTCAAAGCTTCCGGCCCCATCCTGCAGCTTCCTTCGCTCTGCGTTTGCCGCATATTGAGCGGTCTTTTCCAAATCCTCTCTGGTGACGGAAGGCTTTGCAAAATACTTCCCGTAGATTTCCCCCATTGCCACGGCCAGGTCCTCCGGTCTCTCCGGGAAATCCGGTACCGCCACTCCTGGCAGCATTTCTTTCACCAACTGTCTTTCTCCCGGATTGTCGTCCCAAAACACAAAGGAATCCTCCCCCAGGTTCAGTTCCCTGGCTATCTCCATAATATTCTCATGCTTTGGCCGCCAGTTTATACGCTTTGCGGCAAACACCTCCGGTCTCAGTACCATATGGGGGTGTCTCTCCAATATTTCCATAGCGTCCGCCTCGTTATTCTTGGAGACAATTCCAAGCAGTACCCCCTGCCGCTGCATCTGTAAGATGACTCGCTGCAAATTCTTATAAGCAAGCCCCGCCTGTTCCTCCGACAGTTTGACGGGCGTATGGTCATTTTCCCCTGCAAGTCCCCCCCACAGAGTGTTATCCAGATCCAAGAGCAGCACCTTCCTGGGAATTTCCGTTTCCATTCTCACCCTGTCTGAAATTAACCCGCACAGCCTCTTCTGGGCCTCGTTGCTCATCAATATCTTACCCATGTACCACATTTTGAGAGAAAACGCATTCTCCTCTCCCAATGCTTCAATCAGACGGCGCAGAGGCAATATCCGCACATTTTCACTGTGTATTTCCTCCAGCTCCTTCTGCCACAGCCCTTCCAGCACAGCTTTCCTCCCCGGATCAGCCAGTACGGCAAGCTCCGTCCCCCATAAATACGCATCCGAAACATAATAGATTTTTTCCGGGTCCAGCCCACCGGCAAACTCCGCAAACCATCTGTGAATCCGGCGCCTTGCAGACTCTGTTTCCAGATCATGCTCCAACAGCTCCATCAAATCCATCACCAGAAACGTAATATCCGGCCCGAACTCATGATAAGCCGATGCCGGATTCAGCAGCACCCCCAACTCATTACCATACCCTTCCGCCCGGAATATATCCACATGCCTTCCAAGCATCCGTATAACATAATCCATATTTACATTGGAAAGCAGTGCGATCTTAGGCTCACTCATATCGTTATTCTCCATTCCAGTTCCGTCATGGGCCTACGGCGCATTGTGCTCTCCGGCGTCTAAAGCCTCTTTTTCACGCATCAGCCGGTATTTCATCTCCGCAATCTCCCAGTCCGTCTCGTTGTCAATATCCTGTACTTCCAGATCGGTAAGCACATAGGGAAGGATATTCCCTTTCATAAGTTTCCTGTTTTTTCGGAAACTTTCTGTCCGAAACACATAAAATTGCCCCACGTCGTGATAATGAGGCTCCAGATCCTGAGAACGGCTGTCCATGTATTCCGGATAGCCGAATACCAGTCTCCCCTCTCTTATAAACATGGCCCGTTGGGGAGGATAGGAAAAAGCAGTCACAGGAATCAGAGTATCCGCATCGCTTCCAAGCAGGATATCCATGCTCTCCCCAAGCTTCTTCCCCGTCACAAAGGGCGCGGTAGGATAGATACAGCAGGCAATGTCAAATTCCATTCCCCGTTTCCCGTACTCCTCCAACACCTCCAACAATACATCATTGGTGGTGGCATAATCGTTGGCGGTGGCGTCGCTGCGGTAAAAGGGTACCTGGGCGCCGTACTGCCTTGCAACCTGCCCGATCTCTTCATCGTCCGTAGACACCATCACAACGTCAAACACGCCCGCATCCAGCGCAGCCTCTATAGAATAGGCCAATATGGGCTTGCCGCAGAATTCCCTGATATTCTTTCGCGGAATCCGCTTGCTCCCTCCCCTGGCCGTAATAATCGCTATCTTTTTCATGATACTCCTTTCCGGGGACAAGTTCCGTCATTTGCCCGTACATGTAAATGCTCAAAAAAGGCCGGCTCGTAACTTTCTGATTTTTCTCACTGCCATCTTTAGCCTGTAATAAAGGTAAAAGCCAACGTTTGTCCTCCCCTGCAGAGCAATCAGCCGCTGTTCTTCCCGGCCCGTATTTTTCAGGTAATAGGGATTTTCCTGAAAGTCAGGAAAACGCTCCCCTACGCCCTTCTGCAGTTCTCTCACAAAGGACAGCCTGGGGCCCTTCACTCCCTGCATATAGGAAAACAATGTAATCACATAATAAAGCTCCGCAAAACGGTAGCAAAGTTCCCTGTGATAGCCATCCGCAAATCCTCTCTCTTGGCATTCCTCATGGAGCATTACTGCCGCGCGCATCCGATCCCGGCATTTCTCTTCTGTGATATAATGTACGGTAGACCCTCCGTGCTGATAATAAAAATACAACGGCTCCTCCACCTTTTCAAAATGCCGGAAATACAGAGACCATATGGAACCCGCACAATTATCCTCATAAAAAATCCCCTCTGGAAAGTCCAGATGATTTTCCCTTATGACGCTTGCCTTGTAGATTTTGATCACCATACTGCCGGGCCGCATGAAAAGCTTCCTGTGGGCCTCCGTATCCAGTACCCCCGTCTGATCCATAGTATTGTTTTGCACCACTGTGCCTGCATCGGCACAAAAGGTATGCTCCGTCACCAGACAATAATCGCAGCCCACCAGATCCGCACCGGTTTCCTCCGCCTTTCCAAGCAACTTTTCATAATAATCCGCAGCCACCCAGTCGTCGCTGTCGATAAAGCCGATCCAATCTCCCAGGGCGGCCCGCATTCCCTCGTTCTTCGCCCCGCCCTGACGCCTGTTCACCGGATAGGTAAGCACCCGTACCTTATCTGGAAACCGGTTCTCATACTCCCGCAATATTTCCAGTGAATTATCCGTGGAGGCGTCGTCCACCGCAATGATCTCATAATCATCAATGGTCTGTCCCACAAGGGAATCCATACAGAAGTTCAATTTTCCGTCCGCCGCCATATTATACACCGGCACAATTATACTCAGCCGCATCTTTCCCCCCGTCTCAGACTTTCCCACCTGACCGATTCCTTTCCTGTTATCCCTGCCTCCGGCAAGAATGACATTAAACCTGTTCTTTCTTCCGTTCTCCCCGCTCTATCACGGTCTTCCCGTCCTCCACCCGATATACCAGGTCGCATTTTTCAATGGTCTGAAGCCTGTGAGCAATGATCACCAGGGTCTTCCTGCCGTGCAGGTGGTTGATGGACTCCATAATAGCGCTCTCCGTATCGCCGTCCAGGGCGGAGGTAGCCTCATCCAAAATCAGTACCTCCGGATCATAATACAGCGCCCTGGCAATGCCGATGCGCTGACGCTGGCCCCCCGACAGACGAATCCCCCGCTCACCGATGCCGGTATCCAGTCCTTCCGGCAGCCCTTTCACAAAGTCATCCAGCCGTGCTTCCTTTAAAACCTCCCAAACCCTGGCCTCATCAATTTTGTCATCCTGCACACCGAACGCCACATTTCTGCGAATGGTATCGTCCAACATAAATATCATCTGCGGAATATAGCCGATATTCTTCAGAAAGCTCCGATACCGGGTTTTCACCTCAGCACCGTCCGCCAGAACCGCTCCCTCTCTGACCTCCAAAAGTCCCAGCAAAACATCCACAATTGTGCTTTTTCCCGCGCCGGACACTCCTACGATGCCCACCGACGCACCAATGGGTATTGTCAGTTCCGCATGGTCAAATATAAGTTTTTCCGTGTTTGGATATGCATACACAATATTTTTTAATTCAATGGAATCTCTCAAGGGCAGCTTGTCCTGCGCCTCTTCCGCAAAAGTCATATCCACCTTATTATCCCGGATTTCCTCCTGCAGATTATCGCTGACTCCCATAAAAAAGGGTTCAAAATATGAAATGGAATTGATTTGATTGTTAATACGGTTTACTGCGGGTAATAGTACAAACGCCGCTGCGGCAAGCGTGGAAAGCACCTCCAGCATATTTTCCGTGGAGGTTCCCGTCACGGTTAAGACAATCATATATCCCATCATCACCGCAATGCAGACGGATTCAATAAGCAGCTTTGGGACATTGTTATACAGGCTGTACCTCTGAACGGCGCCCACATACCCCTTCCCGCACTTGCGGTATTCCTCCACGAAATATTGCTCCTTACAAGTGATCTTAACCTCCTTGATCCCCTGTACCGTCTGAGAGATCCATTTAAACAGGCTGCTGTAATAATCCTGGTTATCCTTTCCGGCCCGGTACATGACCGGTTTCAGCGTCCTTTTGATCAGAACCATCAGCACCACCATGGAAACTGCCAGCAGTATGGTCATGACGCCGTTTGTCATCAGGCAATACCCCACTACAAACAACGACATGAAACCGTCTGACATCAGCTGCAGCAGCGCCAGGATTAGAGCATACATGTTGTTTACGTCCGATGTAATGCTCCTCTGTACTACGGCCGTATCCGCATTCAAATAAAATTCATACCCCCTGCGCAGATAATTGCGCAGCATCCTCTCCGACGTCCTGAATTGGTTGGTATACACAAAGGACAGCGTAAGCTTTTGCTGCACAAAGAGAAACAAATTCTTCACCACATAAACCACCACCAGCAGCACCATCACGGTTACGGAAAAGCTCTCAAAATCGCCGCAGCCAAGGAACTCATAAAAGCTTCTCACAAGTCCGCTCTTCTCCACCGAACCGGGATCAATGATCACGCTCACCGCCTGCACTAACAATCCCACGCCCGTAGTCTGCAGGAAAGCCCCTATGACCATCAAAACCATCAGCCCCACCATCGTATACTTTTGCTTTTTATCCAGCAATATTTTGAGTTTCTTAATAATCTGCAGCACCTGTCGCCTCCGTTGCCATTGTCACAATGTGTACTCACCAATCATATCTGCTCGTTTTGTCTGTGAATCAGCGGATCCTCGTAATCATCCATAAAATCCTCTCCCAGCCGCACCATCTCGTCGGCATACTGAATGGCTTTGATCTCCGTCAGCACCGAAACCACTTTCTTAAACCGCAAGCCGGGGATAAAGTTCAGCACCTCCATGGGTACGGTGGCGTCAAACTGCGGATACTCCGGAAACAGCCTGCGATAATCCAAAGCATCTCTGGGATGGGGCTTTAAAAAGATGGTTCCCTCCGGTTCAAACCGTTTGATAATATCGCGGAATATTCGTTCTCTAACCTCCAGCGTACACAAAGGATCCGTGAGAATCAATATCTTGTCCCCCACTTCTCCGCTCTCCCGAATCTGCCGTTCCAGTCCCTCTTTATCCCGTATAAACGCCCTCAGAAGCAAATCCTTATCCTTGGGCCCCAGGCGCTGCGCCAGTTCCTGCCTGGACTGTTGGATATATCTGGGGCAAGGGTAGGGAAGCAGGGACATATCGTTTACTTCCATATCAATACAATACTTCCCATACCCGTTTTGCACAAAGATCAGATTCAGCCGCATGGAGAGAAATGCCTTTAACTTAAAATGCCCTCTGTTGTCATACCTTGCGGCGTCATAATTTTTCAGACAGTTCAACCCGTCCTCCAGGGCATGATAATATATTTTATTCTGGTTCAGATAATATCCCACCGGATCGGAATCGCAATACACATAAATATCGTCGTAATCTCTGAAATTTACCGGTACATAAGGAGCGTTCAGCTTGGCCAGCTTTTTGGTATAGGAAATACGGGCCAGCATATTAAATACAATATTACCCCTGTCCCGATTATGATCCGCCAACTCCGGAAAGAAATCATCCCGCTTCTCGTCATACATAAAAACCTGTTCAAACAGCCCGGTTCCCTCAACCCTTTCCTTGAGCTGCTCAAAATCAATGGACATCATACTCAACAACAATGTGGCATGTCCATGTTCTTCCTGGGGCAATGCCAGTTCCTTTAAGAACGTAACATATACATGATAATAAGTATGACACACATAAACTCTTCTTTTCATCTCTTATCTCCTGTTTCGGATTGGACTGCAGCAGCCCCCAAGCCACCCTGCCAGGTTCTCCTGCACAGATACACTGTATCCCCATAGACGCTCTCCTCCCCGGAGACCAGTACCTGCTCCACTTCCCAGCCATACTCCTCCAATACGGCAATCGCCCCCGCTTCCTCCACGGCACTCTTTCTCAGTACCACCAACTCTTTAAGCTGTGCCAGATCTGATGTATCCTCCCTTCCCTCCAACTCGGGAAGCTTCACCAGCAACGTCCTGCCATACCTTGTAAATTCCAGCAGATTTTCATAATATCCCACCCCGTCATACAGACAGATACAGGGCATTCCGTGATATCGTTCGGCTGTCTCCAACTGTCTTGCATAGCCCTGGTACAGATAAGCTCCCTCATAGGACGCCACCTGATATATTCCAAGCAAAAGCATGGGCGCCAGCATCCAAAACGGAATCAGACGAAACCCTACAAAATAAGCGCTTCCTTTCACACTGAAATTCAAGGTCCTGCGCCTGGGTTCCCCATAAAACAGCAGGCATACCACACCAATCAAAAGTGACAGCACCATGGCCCCAAAGGGAAACAGCGGCATAAGATAGCGATCCACCAGATAAGGAGCCGCTTTTACCGTCAATAGGAAATAAGAGACAACAGGCACAAACAACATCAGAAGCAACGGCAGCCTCTCCCGCCCAGCCGTTTTTTCTCCTGCTCCCATTCCGTCTTCCCTTCGCAGCTCTTCTTTCGTCTGCCGTCGGCATTTCTCAGCATAGCGAAATACAACTCCTCCCACAATCCCTGCCGCCAGGCAGACCAGCACAACCATGCATATGGTGACGCTGCCAAAACAGCTCTCGGCCAGAATCCGAGAAAACGCCCCCAGCCTGTACACAAAATCCGAAAAGCTACCCCCAAGGTTTTGCAGCGCCTCCACACCTCTTCCGCTAGAAAACACATCCGCCACAGAAAAGGGAAACAGAAGCACCCCGATCGCTCCAGCACAGATCATGGATCGGATATACCTTCCAAGCTCCGCAAATCTCTTTTTCGCCGCCAACGCTCCCACTGTCACCGCAGCCAGAGTCAGGCAGTAAAAAAGGAAAAAATATTGGGTTAAAAACCCCGATACGGTCACAGCAATCAGCAGTTTATTCTTCTCTCCGAAATCTCCTCCCAGCCACTTTTTCACATGAAGATAAAACAGCGCCACGCAAAAAAAAGTCATCAGTCCATACATCCTGATCAGCAGAGCCGTGGCAATGCCCCCTGCAGAAAGGCCATACAAAAGACTTGCACCCACACCCAAAATCCCCCCGTAGCCCTTTGGCAGAAGCCCCCCCTCCTCCAGCAAAAGCCCCAGCCGCAAAAAGCAGATCATACATCCCAGAATGGCTAACAGATTGATCACACACCCCAGCATGGGCACAATGGTACCCGGAAACAGGGAAGACATGGTGTGCAGCAGCATAAAATGCAGCGGGGGATGATTATCGTCTTTCACATTAAAATAAACGGACAAATAGGAAAATCTATCTTCCTCCCCTGTGGCAACATAATCCTGAAACTGCTCTTTGCTGATCCAGACCGGCTCCGGATATACGTCGGCCTTATATTGCAAGAGCTTACTGTTTCCCCGGTTCTTCAACACATCCGCTCCCGTATCCGCCAGATTGGACATAGTCTCCCACAGTGAGCCTCCCCGGATTTCCTCCTTCACGAACTTTGCCAACCGCCCTACCGGCTGGGTGGGCACGATCCAGGGATTAAATTCCCCGTTTGACAGCTCAAAGGACAAAAGCTCGTCCATATGATACCCTTCCTTACGGGCGGCAAAGCATAAGAGCACCACCAGCAGGGGCGCCAACGCAAGATACTGCCAGAAGCTTATTTTCCTTTGTCCGGTTTTTCTTCTATTTTTATCGGCTTCAACCTTTTCTTTATCTTTAAAAAACTCTTTCATAGGCACAAACTCTCTCAATGTAAACCACCCGTACCGGCCTCCCAGGCCAAAACGGAAATCCCTTCGGCTTTGGAATGCTGGAATTGAAACACGTTTATCATATACCCCATGTCATTACGATGTCAAGCAAAAGCGTGCCGCAGCTTCCGCCGCAAGAAACCTTTCTTCAGCAGTTTGGGCAATTCTTTTAATCATTGCGCCGATGCACAGGAACGCTTACGACGACACCTCGTACAGCCATACGCCCCAGTAGCTTTCTTCCGTCTCAAAATACCCCATTAGAGAAAGTCCCAGCTCTCCCGGGTTTAAAATCTCTCCGCAGGAGAAGAGATATTCACATCCCAACCCCTTCAGCGCCTCCATGTCAAATTCCAGCTTCTCGTATAGGATTTCCAGCTGTTTCCCCAATAACCAGGCATTTCCCGTTGCGCCGTTAAAAAGATAACACCTGTTGCCCCACTCGTCAAAGTAAAGTCTGGTCTCTTCGTTTTTTGTAAGCTCTCTGGCAATAACCTGCCTGAACTGATGCTTATATTCCAGAGAATAATTGTTGGAGTACCCGTCCACCGTATAGAATCCGTGCATAAGCGCCGGCGCCGGATTCATCCCCAAATGAGCCACCCGATAGGAAGACATATCCCTCCCGATGGCCTCCTCCAAATTCCCCATCAGCTCCTCCGCATAATAACTCTCCCAGGAAATATATCCTGTGACGCCGGAGCCGTTGTTGATCTGATTGACATTCAGATACAGATAGGAGTTTGTCTTGATCAGCTGTAAGGTGGGAAGCAAAAACAGTACCAGCACCACCGCCCGGATAAAAGGCATCTTAAAAAGGTTCCCGCCCCTCTCTTTCATCCTTCCCTGGTTCCACCATAGGCCAAATAAATACGCAAACTCCAGATACCATCCTGCCGGATACAGCCAATAATACCTCTCCACCTGAAAATAATGCAAAAAGCCCTCCCTGGCATTTTTCCAGTCCGTAAATACCTGGGACTTACAAAATCCATAGAAAAGGGCAATTCCCACTAGAAACAGCATACCGCCCGCAGCCGCCAAAAAACGTCTGCGATCGCCGGCCTCCAGCTTCCTCCAGCACAAGCCCTCCGCCAAAAGCAGCACAACCACGGGAAGTATCAAATACCTGTGCAGAGACGGTGCATGTTGGGCGCCGAAGAAAAACACCTCTTTCACCGCGCCCCAAAAATCCATGGGATAGTTTACCATCTCCACCCTGTGACTGACATACGTCCCCTGTCCCAGAAAAAGCTCCCAGAATAAATCTCTGTTTTGCACGATATATAAGGAAATCAGCAGGAAAAATCCCGCCCAACGCCATCCCTGGCCCTTCCTGCAAATCATCATCACCACAAGGGCCACGGCCCACAGGCTCAAAACCACATATCCCGTATACACAAGGTGACTGGTTAATCCGAAAAAAATCACAATGGCCATGCCGATTCCCGGTCTGTTTCCCCTTTCCATGCACAAGAATCCATAGAGCAGCAATGGCACACCCATCTCAGATAAGCCATACACCGGGTAGAGCGGCAGCATGCAAAAGCATCCCGCCGCAGCCAGCGCCAGAATGCCGCTCTTAGTCAGCCTTTTTACACAAAAATACATTCCGAAAAATGCCGCTCCAAAACAAACCCCATATTGTGCCACAAACGCCCAATATTCCGGCAGAATCCTGTATAATGGCACAAACAAAACCGCCGCAGGACGCAGCCCGCTGGCATTGACGCCCCCCATCATTTCCGGCAGTACCTGCAGCCCTTCTCCCAGATGCCTTGCGGTCAACACATAATTCATCATGGACTCGTCCAACTGATCATTAATCTCAAAAACCCCGCCCTCTCCCAGGATAAAATACGGCAGGAAGTTCACGACCATCAGTGCAATTCCCACACACCACAGCGGCAGCCCGTCCACAATCTCAACAAACCTGTTGATTTTCCCCAGGGCACCGCGCAACACTTTGTACATATTCCGTCTCCTAATTCTATTCCCGTTACGCAGCCATCCTTATCACACCCCATTTGCCGTGGTCATTCGGACGGAGGCTGCTCTTTCCGGTTCTCAGTGAATGATCCGCTCAAAAATGGACAATGATATACTCTCCCATATCCACAATGGCCCCCTCCTGCGGAAATCCCGGGAAATCCATGGAATACAGCAGCGCCGCTTCAAAGCGCTCACTGTCCGTATTGGCCCGGATGGAATATCCGTGCATGGCAAAGAACCTCACCAGCTCTTCGTCGGTTCCAAACGCATTGATTCCCCAATCCACCACTGACAACGCCGGCGTCTGGGCTACCCACACTCCATACTCCCGGTAAAATTTGTCCAGCAGATGCTCATCCACCATATCGGTCCAACGTTTCATCTTATGATAGACTTCCGTTCCATACCCCACATAGGCATCCCCTATAATCCCCCTTGGCGCCTGATAGGTGCCGGTAAAAACCACCGGTTTGGAAATATCATAATTTTGCTCCAATTTATCGGCAATCCGCCCCGCCAGTTCCACAGCCGATTCATATTTCAGCCAATCCACATAGAACCAGCGGTTCAGGTCAAAGCACTGGTTCCACAATACCACAATTCCTGCAAAGACCGCCAGCCCGCCGCAGAGCTTGGGGGCTCTGGAAAAAAGCTTTCCCTTTATAAGTCCCTCCGCCGCATAAGCCGCAAGAAACGCCCCATATCCGCATATCACCGGCAGAAACTGCGCCGAACGATACAGGGTCGCCTTTCCCTCCACAATCACCAGCAGGAAAGAAACCCCAAAGCTCCCCAAAGTCAACAAAAATATCCTGACATTCCTGCGTCGAAAGGCAAAATATATGCCAGACACCCCTATCAAAAGCGACGCAGTCACAAATATTTTGATAGGATAATAAGCATATGCAAACACGCCGTACATGACGTAAATACGCTTTAGTACCATTGCAAATTCGGCCCAAGCCCCAGGCTCCAACATCCAGCCCGCCATTTCCAGAATCGACCGCTGTACTGCTTCGCCGCGCATCTCCCCCAGACCGAAAACGCCGATCACTCCGGCAATCACAAGACTGCGTAGTAAAATGGCGGCTACCGCCGCCAACGCTCCCCACAAAAGCGAGGCAAACGTTCCGGTTTTTACGCCCATATAATTTTCCGTCAACAGCACAAGAAATACCCCCAGCAGCCATACCACCATAAATGATTCATAGCAGCCCAGAGCAATTACCAAAAAGGCCGCCACACCGGGGATCCTGGCAATTATTTGTCTGACGCCGCCTGTTTCAACCGTCAAGTCTCTAAAAAAACACAGGCTGATTCCCACGCACAGATATCCCACGGATATGCCATTGTGTAAATAGTAGGTATAAACTTCACTGATCAGAGGACTGGACAAAAAGATGCAGGAAAAAAACACATAGCCCCAAACGGAAATCCTGTCGCCGCAGATGGAATGAAGCAGGGCACACCATACGGTCACCGCCGCCATAAGAATCAATACACCGGCAAAGTCCGTGATAAAGGGTGAGAAATCGGAAATATGGAATACCTTCCCAAGCAGGAACAAAAACCACCTTCCCACAATGGCATTCAGCCCCTCCTCAAAATAATAGGCATAGGGCGTATCGTCGATGCCAACAGTCTGATGGGTGACAAGAAAACCATAGCCGCACACAGCTGTGAGACAAAGCATCCATCCATATATTTTATTCCTGCATAAAAGCAACAAATCATTCTTCATCGGCTGGCTCCTTTTTCCATATTTCAGTATAACCTGATTCCTCCAAATGCGCAATTATTTTAACAATCTCTTTCCCTGCCATTGTTTCTATGATAAAATGGGGAAGAATCATAGCGGCTGCTTGTTGTCCAAACCGCTATGCAGAGGCAAGCACATTACAGATTATCAGGAGGTTTTCATATCATGCCAAATCACTCAGACCACACGGATGCACACTTAGACGCACAAAAGCGCCGCCTTATTTACAGAGCAGTCCTGATCGTTATGGCACTGTCCGTTCTCTGTCTGGTGTTCCTGATTGTCTTTTTTTGTCTCCGTTCCGGTCGGCATTCCCTTTGCGAATACAACCTGCCAAGGAATGACGCCCTGATGCCGGCAGATCTGGACAGACTTAAGGAAGAGCCCTACGACGGCGCTCTGCTCTCCATGCACGCCCCGGAACAATTCAGCGAAAAAGATTTTGCCGCTTTTCGAGGCCAAAGGATTCTTGTCACTTCCCATTCCATAGGCACCGCCAGGGAACTCTCCGACTATTTGAACTGCATTTTCCAGTCTGGAAATCCCATATCCAGCCTCTACCTTTGCCTGGATCCGGAACTGCTCTGGAAGGGAGCGGACACCAGCAGGACAAAATGGAAAAAATCTCTTTCCAAAGATCTGTACGCCCACATAGAAAATCATCCCGACGTGGCCTTTGAAATCCTGCTGCCCTATCCCTATATTGATTACTGGCTGGACTTTGAAGAAGAGGAACTGGAAACTGTCTTGACGGTTTATCACACTTTGGTCAATGAGTTATCAGCCTATCCCAACACAAGAATCTTCTTTCCGGGCATCGAAGAATGGCTGATGGTCAATCCTGATAATTATGCGGATACCCTCTTTGACGCCAACGAAATCATCACAAACAAGATTTTCCTTTATACTTTCTGCGACGCTGCTTACCAGATCACCCCTGTCAACGAGGACTTTTTCTGGAATTCCCTCCGGGAAATGTGGGCCGTGGAAAAGGCTTCCCCAACCTCTTATCCCGACCTGTCACAGTGGTGCCTTGTGTTTTTTGGAGATAGTGTCCTTGGAAACTTCTCAGGCAGCTTTTCCATTCCCGGATATGCGTCCGGACTGTCTGGCGCCCCCTCCTACAATTACGCCATCGGAGGTACCAGCGCTTCCTATCGGGGCGGAAATCAGGATTTTCCCAACACGGTGGGAACCTTTCTGTCGGAAAATGTCACCCCAGGCGAAAACGGCTTCCAATTCACACCCAAGGATGCCGATGCAGCATACCTTGAGGATAAAAAGCTTATTTTTATCTTTAATTATGGTTTTAACGACTATTTCAGCGGAGCACCTGTCGATAACCCCATGGATGCCTATGACATCTCCACCTACAAAGGCGCCCTGCGCACTTGTATCTCCAAGCTACGGGACGCCTTCCCGGAAGCCCGCTGTCTCATCATGTCTCCAACCCACACCGCACTTTTCGGCAACGGAATGGAGATCAACGGCCAAGAAGGCGATACGCTTCCCGTTTATGTGGATGCCGCCAGGGCCCTTGCAGAAGAAATGGACCTATACTTTCTGGACAATTACAATGATTTCGTTGTGACGGAAGAAACCTTGGACGATTATCTCTCCGATGGCTGCCACCCCAACGAACGGGGCCGTCTGGCCATCGCTCTACAGCTGATCCGCTTTATTGACGACGCGGTCCGTTAAATCATACCACGTCTGCCCAGCAGGGATTCGCTCTTAATAGCGCTGATAGAGCACAGCCTTTTCTCCTTCCGCCAGCTTCCTGTAACCCGCCTCCACACACCTGTCTTCAATGGCGCCCTCCGGCGACACGCAGATATACCTGCTTTGAAGGGCGTCAAAGTGTTCCATCACATAATCCGGCATACAGCAGCTGATTCCCATTCCCTCCGGCAGCCCATACAAAAGCTGCCACTGAGTATTTACGGATTTGCCATCCACCGTATCGTAGAGCACCCATATCACCACATTCTCATATTGCGGGGCACTCTCATCCAAATTCAACACCAGCTGTTCCGACAGCTTCTCCCGCCATCCTTCCAGCTCGGCACGACGCTCTTCCTGTACAAAAGGCACCTGATAATCATAGGGGTCTACTGCCATATAAGAATAAAAATAGGCAAATGTAATCCCCGTTAAAACCACCTTTTTATAAAATCTTGTCTCCATCAGCGAAATTATAAAAATGGCTGCCGCCATAAAGGTCAGAAGATGCTTACTGCCCTCCGTGAGTTTATACATAAGCAGCAGCGCAAAGAACATGGCCACAAAGCTGAAGGCAAGATGAGCCTCTATCACCAGAAGGCTCCTTCTTTTCCTGGCGTCTTCCTCCCAGGCTGACCGCACTGCCTGTCCCCCGCCTTCCTCTTTACCTGGAAACGATTGCCACTGCTTTGACATGCGCCCCTTTCTCTCTTCCACCTTGGCAAGGGGCTCCGGTAATTGCTTTCTCCACAGCCGAACATCCCGCAGGCACTGGTATACCAGCACGGCCATACACACCAGAAATCCCGCAAAGAACGCGCCCGAGGCCAGCCCTGTACGATAGCCTTGCAGCGTATGCCCAAAGAAGCTCTTTCCCATATAATAAAGCCTTCCCAAAGTAAAGCGTATTCCCTCTACTACCCCCTGCTCCCAAAACGCCGAAACCCAATCCGTAAAAAATAACGGCGCAAAATACTCCGCTCCCAGGAAATGCTTAATACAGGCATACGCCCCCAGCACCCCGGCCAATACGGCAAGAGAACCAACCGCTCCCTTCCATTTGCTCCTGCGAATCCAGAAACCGCAGGGCAGCAGCAAAAACAGTAACATGTAAGGCCGCATCAGCGTCATCAGTCCGGCGGTAACAAAAAGAATCACCAGCTTGTATCCCCTCTCCCGCCGCAGATAATTCAGGGCAAGGGAATAAAAAAAGATCAACAAGGAAAAGCAGATTACCTCCGGCATTGCAGAGAGCATGTAACGCACAAAGGGCGTATAGAGACAAAAGAGAAATCCCAGAATTCCAAGCTGCTTCCAGGAGGGCTTCACCAGCCATACGAACAAAAAACAGCAAAGCATCATCAGGAAAATATTGCAGAGCACAGGCGACATCAGATTCCAGCCAAAAAGCAGCCCCCATATCACCCAGGGAAATACCAAAACCGGACTCCACGCCGCAAAGGAAAGCTGCAGAGCACGGCTTTCGTTAAAGCCAAAAAAACCTCTTGGATATCCGTAGTTTACAATCCCTTCCACCTGTTTATAATAAAACAGCTCATCGTTCCACTCAGAAGCCGGCAGATAAACCGCTCCAAGCCCGGTCCCCTGGGCGGCGCAGTAAACCAGACAGCAGACCAGGGGCAGAAGCGAAAGAATCACGGACTTGACCAGAACCATATATCTTTTATCCCGCTTCCACCATTTTAAAAATCCCTCCACGAAAACCACCCGCCTTTCTAACTTCAATTTTCCTCCGTGGAAATCCCGCACTTTATATATTGAGCTTCTCCCGAATCACATATTGGGGCGAATTATTCAAACTAATGTAAATGCGGCCGATATACTCCCCGATCAATCCCAACATCAACATAATCATTCCTCCGAAAAACACCATCGCCGACATCATGGAACTGAATCCCATAGGTACTGCAGGATTGACAAACCTCTTTATGATCGTATAGATCCCATAGAGGAATCCAATCACGGCGCTGACGCCTCCCACACAGGTTGCAGCCCGCAGAGGCTTCACGGAAAACGCGGTAAAACCGTTAAACCACAGCCCCATCAGCTTCTTCAGCGTATAGCCGGAAGTGCCTGCCTCTCTCTCCCTGTGGTTTACGGGAACATTTGCAATATTCCGAGTAGCCCGCAGCACCAGACCGATTACATAGGGATATGAATTTTCATAGCGAATCATATCCTCCACCACAAACCTCTTCACCGCAAAGTAGCTGGAAAGATACAGTTCCGGCGGCTTGCCCAGCATCATGCGGGTCATGCGCTCATTAAGCTTGCTGCCCAGATTGCGGAAAGCAGAATGCTGCTTATGATCATATTGGGCATAAACTGCATCATACCCTTCCTCCAGCTTATTCAGAAGCCTGTCCACTTCATCCGCAGGGGTCTGCCCGTCGTCATCCAGACATACCACATAATCCCCGTCCGCATGACGCAGCCCCGCCATCAATGCGGCATGCTGCCCAAAATTACGGGCAAAATCAATTCCCTTGATATTCTCATATTCCCCGCAAAGCTTCCGAATCACCTGAAAGGTATTGTCCGGTGAGCAGTCGTTTACCAGAAAAATATCATATTGATATGTTCCCAAAGTATTCATTTTTTCTTCGATCTCAGCTATCACATGGGGCAAAGTCCGCTCCGAACGATAGCACGGAATCACAAAGCTTACTTTTTTCATAGTCCTGTACTTCCTTATTCTGTGGGATGGACGGCAGCCATCCATATGATATCACAATACCTTCCGTCGATACGCACATCGTCTTTGAGACATGCTTCCTTTACGAATCCCGCCTTCTCATAGCTGCGAACGGCCCGCTCATTGCCGGAGAGTACCCGCAGATAAATCCGATGAAGTCCCTCCTCCTCAAAGCAATAGCGAAGCATCAGCTTTGCCGCGGCAGTTCCAACGCCCCTGTCCCTGGCATCGGCCTCCCCGATAAAAATACCATACTCGGCCTTGTTGTGCTGCCTGTCGATATCCCTGATAAAAACGCTTCCCAGCGCCCTGTGGTCCGCAAGGGCACATATGATCATCTGCACCACCCTGCCCGTCTCCACCATATCTCTGATCCAACGCTCATGTCCCTCTCTGGTAAAAAGCTCCCGGTAAATAAAATTGTTCCGCACCTCATCGCTGTTTCGCCATTGCACAATCTTGTCCGTATCCTCATGAGTCATAAGCCGCAGGTAAATGCCTGCATCCTCGTCAACATATGTCTTCATTCTCCAAGTCCCACGCTTTCTTCCGTCTTTCCTCCCCCTGACTACCTATCTATTATACTGACAATATCTCCCTTCGTCCAGCAATTTATGAATTCGTTGTAATTCTGCATATAATATCCGCAAAGAACTATGATAGAATCACCAAAATGATATTTGCTATTTTTTCGTAGTATCATAAAATAACTGTCACATACCGAGTATTTTGCATAAAAAGCGAGATAAAAGCATATTGAAAATGCAATCGGCATATGCTATAATGCCAGTAGGCAAAAAGATAACAGTGTCCACATGACACACAAAAAGAACGAAGCCCCGAAAGTACGGCCAATACTTTCGAGGCTTCTTCTTTTACGGAGAAGTCAACCGTTTGGGCCTGGTTACCGACTATTCTTCCCCATCAAGCCACTTGCACAGGTAATAGGCTATTACACCGGCCAATATGGAGAGAACAAAAGATAACAGCATATCCACATGCCACACCCCCTTCCTGTCACCAGTATCGGGGCGGTAACAATAACAGTATATCATATTTTTTACATTTTTCTACTTTTTTCAATCGCAAATTTAGTCAAATTTTGATCTCATAGGTCTATTCACAAAACCCGGAAAAAGCTGTATTTTGTCAACACTTACTTTGTGTTATTTGTGTTGACAGAGGAATTTTTGTGTTGTAATATAGCTTGAGTGGAACCGTTGAAGGGGGGAAGTTATTTGTTCAATCGAATCAGAGCTGTGCGGGAGGCGCTTAAGCTGTCCCAGAGGGCATTTGGTGAAAAACTGGGCGTCAGCCGGGATGTAATCAGTAATATCGAATATGGCCGTGTTCAGCCCAAGGAACTTTTCCTCCGGCATGTGTGTCGGTTATACAAAGTAAATGCGCGCTGGCTGGAAACAGGTGAAGGAGAGATGTTTGAGGGAAATCCGGAAGAAGCGGATAAGCTGGAGGAAGCCCTGAAAATTTTTAAAAGTCTGCGTCCGGAATTCCAAGATTATGCGCTGGAACAAATCAAAAAGCTTGCTGAACTTCAGGATAAAAATGAAACCGCCGCAGACCGGCGCAGGGCGAATCGAAACGAGGGACGGTGATTGCAATGAAGAACAATGAGAGTTTTCAATATCGTATATTATTGGCGTTGACAGGGCTTGTGGTTTTGTTCCCGGTAAGCTGCAATTATATCATGGAGGGCGGCATCATCGGAGAATGGGTGGCAAGAATGTGTGAACTGTCAGAAGGGGGATCCCCGGGCGGCTTCCCTTTGTTTGCGTCGGCCGAGGCCATTGCATCCACGGGAATCCCCGCAAACGGCATGGATTCTAATCTATGGTTTTTTCTTCCGGCGCTTGTTTACCGATTGGGGAACAATCTGGTCTTTGCCTACCGCTCCTATATGCTGGCCATACAGGCAGGAACCCTTGCCGCTTCCATTCTGCTGTTTGGCAGAATCTTTTCTCACAGTGAGTCCAAACTGCCGGTGTTTTTCGGCGTATTGCTATATATGACCTGTCCCTACCGGATCTATGTTTGCTACGACCTGGGGGATCTCTCCCAAACCGCCGCATGGATGCTTCTGCCCGTGTATTTATGGGCAATTCTGGGACTGCTGCAAAAAGAAGGGAATCAGATATGGAATCTGACTGCCGCCGCCCTCTCTTTAGCCGGCATCGGATATGGAGATACCGTGTTCTTTCTGATCGCTGCGGGCGTCACACTGCCGTCAGGGCTGGCAAAGAGAAGGCTCTCAGTCCTCATTGCACCAATCGCCGGAAGTCTCCTGTTTCTGCCAGGTCTCTACAGGCTTTTCCAATATCTGTTCCGAAACGGTTTTCAGGATCTGAACATGCCCTTGGGATCCATTATGCCGAAAGGTTACCCTCTGGGCAGTTATTTCAGTTCTTACGCCTTCCGGGAAGGCCATCCCGGCATGGGTCTTGGCATGGTAATATGCCTGCTGACAGGGATTTGGCTGTTCTTTGTAACCGGCCGGAAACCCTCCATGCAATGCAAAGTCTTCACCGGAACGGCCGCATTTTTCATCCTTCTGTCCTACATTGGTTTCCCCTGGGATTATTTCCAGCGATTAGGGGACTGGGCCCTGAAACTGATCAGCTTGATTGAGACACCGGCAATCTTCTTTGGAATGGCATATCTCTTTCTCTGTGTTCCTGCCGCAAGCGCCATAAAGAGGATCCGGCAATATGAAAACAAGACGGCGGCTTACGCAGTCCCCCTCCTTGTCATGCTTGCCTGTTACGGAATCTGTATCTATCAATGCAACAACCTCACCTACACCAGACCGCCCCTGGCGCTGCCTTAAGGCACCGCCACATACCAGTCATGGAATTTTGTCAAAGTAAAATCATCTTCAAACAGATGCGTATCCGTAAAATACAGGATATAAACGCTTGTCCTGTCGATATTGTCATAATTGATTCTGGTATTGACACGGATCCCTTTGGTCTCAAAGCTTGCCGGAGCAGGCGCCACATCATAGACGACTGTCTCCAGATACTCGGAGGGCAGCGCCTGCGTATAGAGCAAAAGCCTTGGCCATTGGGCTCCTTTTTCCACCGTAATGGTGCCAATTCCTCTCTCCTGGCACTGCTGCCAGGCATAATCCACACATTCTTCCAGACCTTCCCCAAAATACGCCCCTGCAGTCTGTCGATACTCCGTATAATAGTCCACTTGAAATAAGATCAGGCACACCAGGTAAACAGCTCCTACACCCCAAGCTACAGCGCGCCCCAATACGGCCTTCTTTTGCAGCAGCATCTCCCCCACTGCCCACACCCCGTATGCCTCACAGAGCACCAGCGGGATAAAAAGACAGTTGATCTGGTGCATTCTCGCAGAAACCAAAACGCCGCACAAGCCGCCTCCCGCCAACTGCGCAAACAGCAGAAATTCTCCCGCAAAGACCTTCCTGCGAAAACTGCCCCACAGACGCAGCAGCAAAAGAACGGCGCCCACCACCATAAATACGCGCCCGATATCATAAAACAATCCCCAGGGCAACAGGAAATCATATGGATTGCCGGTATTCTGACAGCCAAGGAGCACCAGCGTATTGCGCAGATTTTCCCACATTTCACCAATGCCAAAAGCTACCTCGGACCCTCTGTAGCCCCCCATCCTTGGTATGGTCAGAAACGGCAGGGCGATCTCGGGAATGGTTTCCGAGTTTACCAATAAAAATAAAATCAGAGGCAACGCCAGGAGAAACAAAATCAACGCCCCAAGCAGGCTCCATCGGTTCAAGCGAAGTTTCTTGTGGCAGGCGCAATAGGCCGTCTGCAAAATCAGCATAAAAGGAACAATGGGCCAAACCACTGCATAACAATAGAGGCTCAATCCGTAAAAAAGACCTGACAAGAGCAAAAATTGCTCCCGTTCCAACCCCCTGACGAAAAAATACAGGCCAAAGATCAAAAAGCCCGGCGCCAGGTTGGCATCCAATCCCCACCTTGACATCATAATGTGCCATGGGCAGACTGCCAGAAGCGCAAGCCCCCACAGACCTGCTCTGGTTCCCAGAAGACGCTTCATCAGGCAGTAAACCGCCCACAGCGTAAGGAAGGACACCGCCGCCTGAGGAAAGCGGCTGAGAGCCGGGGTAATATTTCCTCCGGACAGGGCAAACAGCGGCACCAGAAGCCAGACATACAGCGCACTGTGCCCGTCCCCCCAGTCAGCCATATACACAGGGAAATGATGCCCTGCGGAATCCATCCCTTCCCGCAGCATGGCAAAGGCATTCCATGCCACAAAGGCTTCATCCTGGTGCATCCCCCCCGGTACGCTCCCCAACATTACAAAGCGCAATGTCCCCCCCAATATTAAAATCACAACAGCAAGGATTCCTGACTTACGTATCTGCTCTTTTCTATTTTTTTCCGCCATTTTCACCATCCTCCGGTTCCCACCTGCGCCCCGCCTCCGCCTGTTTCCTGGGCACACAACGCATACTTCCTCTCCGCAAAAGAATCTACAGCTTTTTACGCGGTTTCCCACATACGCGGCTTCCGGGCACCCTCCATTACGCTCCACCACATGCCGGAAGGTTTTGCAAAACCGCATATGAATATGTCCTTGAACACATTTTAAGGCGGCCTGCAAGACTTACGGACATGTAAGTCAAATGCTATACTTATATAGTTATAGCATATCCATGTCAAAAAAGCCAGCGGCATAAAATGATTCCAGGACCAAGGTCGTTTTGTAAGCAGCAATTCAGCGCCTTGTCTGAACCGTTACGTTTGAAATGTTGCATTCTGCCCGTTTTTTTGCAAAAACAGTGGCTGACCTTACCGGAACGTGTTATAATCTTTATTGTCAGGCTTTTACATTTTTCGGAAAGGATTCATAATTATGGATAAAATTGCAGTGTTAATTCCCTGTTACAACGAAGAACAAACCATAGAAAAAGTGATTCGCGACGTGCAAACCGCCCTGCCGGAAGCGGCAATCTATGTTTACAACAACAATTCCACCGATAAAACGGTGGAACTGGCACAGGCCCAGGGCGCCATTGTCCGTCATGAATACAAACAGGGCAAGGGCAATGTTATCCGCAGAATGTTCCGGGAGATTGACGCGGAATGTTATCTGATGATCGACGGCGACGACACCTATCCTCTGGACTGCGCCAGGGAAATGGCGGACATGGTATTGTGCCACAATGCGGACATGGTGGTGGGCGACAGACTTTCTTCCACCTACTTTTCCGAAAATAAAAGGCCCTTCCACAATTTTGGCAACAGTCTGATGCGCTATGGCATCAACAAACTGTTCCACACGGATATCAAAGATATCATGACCGGCTACAGGGCCTTCAGCTATGAATTTGTCAAGACTTTCCCCGTGGTGTCCAAAGGGTTCGAGATCGAAACAGAAATGACCATCCATGCGGTGAATTACAATATGCAGGTGGAGAACGTGGTAGTGGAATATCGGGACCGCCCGGAAGGCAGCGTGTCCAAACTCAACACCTACAGCGACGGTCTTCGGGTCATCCGCAAAATGATACAGCTATACCGAAACTATAAACCGTTACATTTCTTTGGTTTACTGTGCCTGTTTTTGCTGCTCGTTGCCTTGCTGCTCATGTTCCCCATTGTGAGCGTATATCTGAAAACAGGACTTGTCCCCCGGTTCCCGACACTGATCGTCTGCGGCTTTATCGTCCTCGCGGGGATTCTGTCCTTCTTTGCAGGTATGATTCTGGAAGTCATGTCGGCAAAGGACAAGCGTGACTTTGAATATCATCTGGCGAAAATAAACGCCGAAAAGAGGCATACATGACAGAGAAACTGATTATCGGAGCCGGTCTGTACGGATTATATGCCGCCCTGCACTGCGCCCGGAAAGGCGAAAAGGTCACGGTGCTGGAAATGGACAAAGCACCCTTTTCCAGGGCTACTTATATCAATCAGGCCAGGGTGCATATGGGCTACCATTATCCCCGCTCTCTGGCAACAGCAATGAAAAGCGCCGGTTACTTCAAACGATTTGTGGATGACTTTCCCTTCTGCATTCACTTTGAATTTAAACAAATCTACGCAACCTCCGGGCATTTTTCCTGGACGGACGCAAAAGAATTCCATAAATTCTGCAGGGATGCGGACATCCCCTGCGATCCTTTGCCCGCCGACCGGTACTTTAGAGAAGGAATCTGCGACGGCGCCTTTTTGACAAAGGAATACACCTATGATGCCCATATCCTCCGGGATTACTTTCTGGCCGAGCTTGAGAAATATCCCGGAGCAGAACTGCTCTGCGGCCGTGAAGTCCGACGCATTGTGGAAAAGGCGGATCGGTATGAAGTATATGCCTTTCATGAAGGCAAAGAAGAGTTTTATGAAACCCCCTTTGTGTTAAACGCCACTTACGCCTCGGTAAACCAGATCTTAAGTCGTATGGAAACCGCCAACGGCACGGCTTCTCCCGATCCCTTTGGCATTAAGTATGAACTGTGTGAGATCATTCTTTGCAGCGTAAACGATCGGTTCAAAGGAATGGGACTTACGGTGATGGACGGCCCTTTTTTCTCCATCATGCCCTTTGGGAAAACGGGATATCACTCTTTGACTTCTGTGACTTTCACCCCACACAGGACCTGTATGGAACCTATTCCTCAATTTCCCTGCACGGCGGACGGACTCTGCCGGGACGGACTGCTGGGAAATTGCAATGATTGCGCCTGCAAACCGGAAAGCGCCTGGGAATATATGTCCGCCCTGGCCAGGAAATATATCCGGGAGGAGTATCAGTTCACCTATGAGCGTTCTTTGTTCTCCATGAAGCCTATTTTGAAGGCGTCGGAAATTGACGATTCCAGGCCCACGGTGATTCGATACGCAAACCGAAGGGCAGGAAAACAAAGGCCGGTATTTTTAAGCGTATTGTCAGGCAAAATCAATACAGTATACGATCTGGATGAGTTTTTGGATATGGAGTAATCTAATATGACGATTAATAAAGAGAAAAATTTTGTGTCCTGTGTGATCTACCTTTACAACGAGGGACACGGCATCGAACATTTTCTGAGTTTGATCTGCGGCGTGATGCAGGAGCATTTTGAAAAATACGAGATTATTTGTGTAAACGATGGCTGTATGGACGATACGGTGGAACAAGTCAAGGCATTCCTGGCAGAACAGACAGACAAGCCTGTGGTCAGCCTGATTAACTTAAGTTATTATCAGGGTGTGGAAAGCGCCATGAACGCAGGCCGAGATCTGGCCGTGGGTGATTTTCTGTTTGAATTTGACAGGTGCGAACCGGATTTCGATCCCTCTCTGATCATGGACGTTTATCACAGGGCACTGGAGGGCTACGATGTGGTTGCGGCAGCACCCAAATACGGCGTCTCCCTATCCTCAAAGCTCTTCTATCTGATATACAACTTGGGAAGCCGATATCAGGGCAAAATCCGACAGGAACGCTTCCGTCTGGTATCCAGACGTGCCATCAACCGTGTCAATCAGATGAACACCTATATTCCCTATCGGAAGGCAATGTATATCAACTGCGGCCTTAAGAGGGACACCATCTGTTACGATAACAAATCCGTTACGAAAAAGCCCCATAACCGGGAGGAACGGGATAACCGAAGCGGACTGGCCATGGATACCATCATAATCTTTACCAATGTATTGGAAAAACTGTCCATGATGGTCAGCGTGATCCTGTTCGGCGCACTGTTGGTAATGTTCGGCTACCTTGTCTATTCTATCTTCAGCAAAGTGCGTCCGGTAGAAGGCTGGCTGTCCATTATGTCTCTGATGTCCTTTGGTTTCTTTATGGTATCAGCCATGCTGACAATTATCTTAAAATATCTGTCCGTCCTCTTAAATATGGGATTTCGTAGACAGCGCTATGTGATAGAAGGAGTGGAAAAGCTGACACAATGATGATAACGATTATATTTCCCGTACTGAACGAAAGACTTCGTTTAAAAAGCGGCGTTACCCGAACTGTAAAATACCTGGAAAGCATATCTTTTGACGATTACGAAATCATTATCGTGGACAACGGCTCGGAGGATGAGACGCCCCAGATTGCCGCCGGCCTTTGTAAAAAATATGATAAGGTACGCTACGAGCAAATCTCCGTTCGCGGCGTGGGCGCCGCCTTCCGCAGAGGTGTGGCGCTCAGTCATGGCGAGATCGTAGGATACATGGATATCGACCTGTCCACCAACATCAGGCATTTAGGCGAGGCCATCCACATTTTCAACCAACATCCGGAAATCGCCTATATCAACGGCAGCCGCTTTGCAAAGCAGTCTCGCACCCGAGGCCGTAAATGGTACCGTAAGATCACTTCCCAAGGTCTGCTGATCCTGCTGAAATACATTTTAGGCATGAAATCCACGGATGCCATCTGCGGATTTACCTTTGTGCGGCGCAAAACCGCCGTTTCCCTGGTGAAAGGCTGCAGCCGGGACAACGGGTGGTTTTACATGATCGAATTTCTGCTGCGGGCAGAAAAGCGGGGTGTCAATATTCTGGATTATCCGGTGGAATGGCAGGAGGATTACAATACTACGGTAAAGATATTGAAAACCATCTGCAATTACATGGTACACATTGCCAGGTTATTTGTGGAATTCCGCATCAGAAAGCATATCTGACCAGGAACCCCGCTCCCCGATCTGTACGCCCCACTTTGCATCAAACGCGTCCTGATGGGGTACGGGAGAACTTAATAGCTACAAAAAGATTCACAAGAAGCTTTATGAAAGGATTTTCAGGGAAACAGGATGGAAAATACAATAATCAAACGAATTGATTTGACAAGAGATTATGAAGCACATAGGGAAGAATATCTGCATGCCATCCAACAGGTATGCAGGGATACCGCGTTT
Organism: uncultured Acetatifactor sp.; assembly: GCA_910578185.1. Taxonomy (GTDB): domain Bacteria; phylum Bacillota; class Clostridia; order Lachnospirales; family Lachnospiraceae; genus Acetatifactor. The sequence goes on along the minus strand of CAJTPN010000009.1, from coordinate 93,997 downwards.
TCCGGCGGAAAATTTGCGGATGCATTCGACAGGGAATTTGCGGCGTATGTAGGCGTGAAATATGCCTGTGGGGTCAATAACGGAACTTCCGCCCTGCACCTTGCCATGCTGGCATTGGGTGTTGGCCCCGGCGATGAGGTAATCGTCCCCGCCAACACCTATATCGCAACTGCATGGGGCGTTTCCTATACGGGCGCCACCCCTGTATTCGCAGACTGCCTGCCGGACACTTGGGAGATTGACCCGGCTTCCGCGGCGGAAAAAGTCACCCCCAGGACAAAGGGAATCATCGGTGTCCACTTATACGGTCAGCCTTTTGATTTCTCGGGTATCAGCGAATTAGCAAAACGGCACGGACTCTTTGTGGCGGAAGACTGCGCCCAGGCCCACGGAGCAAAATTTGAAGGAAAAAACGTCGGCTCACTGGGAGAAATCGGCTGCTTCAGCTTCTATCCCGGAAAAAACCTGTATGCTTTCGGAGAAGGCGGCAGCGTCACCTGCAGGAATGAGGCTTATTACAGGCATATGACCAGGCTGAAAAATCAGGGCTGCGACGTGCGCTATTACCACGACGAAATCGGATACAATTACCGCCTGGAGGGACTGCAGGGCGCAGTACTTTCCGTCAGCTTAAAATATCTTCCCCAATGGACAAAGCGGCGTCAGGAAATCGGGAAGCGCTACCTTCAAGAAATTACCAACCCGCTGCTGACCATGCAGGCCCACCCCAACAACACCGAACCGGTCTTTCATCTGTTTGTGGTTCAGGTGGAAGAACGGGACAAATTCCTGGCATATATGGAGAATGCCGGTGTGGAATGTCATATGCATTATCCTGTCCCCTGTCATCTGCAAAAGGCCTATGGTTTCCTGGGGGGGAAAGAAGGAGACTGCCCCAACGCGGAGTACTTGGCAAATCATTGTGTGACCCTGCCTCTGTTTCCCGAAATGCGGGAAGAAGAAATCCAACAGGTGATTGCATTGTGTAACAGCTACGCTTCATAACGAAACTACCATCCGGCATCCGTGCCGCCATGCTCCCATCCGCACCAATGCACAGAAAATCCGGGAATTGATGGGTGCGCCCGTTCTCTGGCATACCGGCTACACACATATCCAAAAGCATATGCGGTATGGCGCGGGGCAGCTTTCTATTGTTATTGCTGCGCGGTTACCGCAAGTCAAGCCAAATACGCTTACCGTAATCAACGACAAAGGAATACGCTGACATGAACAATATTTCCGGGAAACTGTATCTTTTCTGTCTACAATCCATAAGGATAATCGCCCTGCTGCTCACTGGCACCCTCTTCCTGTCCGGACTGCTGCTGACCTGCTTTTCCACGGACATGGAATCCCAAAAGGTGCTGACGACCTGGGACAATCCCCTTTTTACTTATCTGCCCACAGGACTGATGTGCCTAATATTTTGCGCTGCTGCTGACCGTATATCTAAAGGTGGGCTTTTGTCCCGCCGCCGTCTGCGACTCTGTGTGCTTGGCTGGTGCGTAATCACCGGCATTGTACAGATCCTATTCAGCAAATCCGTCCCTGCGGCGGACGCTTATTCGGTCTACAGCATCGCGGAAAGCCTTGCCGCCGGAGATACCTCTGTCATCGATCCTGTCAAATCCTATTTGTCCTATTATCCACAACAGGTAGGTCTGGTGGGCTTTGAAGAAATTCTAATCCGCATATGGAACCTGACAGGAATCGATGAACATGCCTACCATTTTATCAAGATTATATACATTCTTTTGGAATGTATTATTATCCTTTTCCAGGAAAAAATTGTTCACACCCTCTGGAAAGATGAAAGGACAGATTGTCTCTACCTTCTGTTGGCAGGGACAAACTGTCCTCTCCTGATGTACACCGCCTTTGTCTATGGCGAGATTCCCTCTTTCGCTGCAATCTCCATAGCCTTTTATTTCCTGGCGCGGCTGCTGACTCCCGATTCCGCCTCTAAACTTTCCGGCCTCCCCAGGATATTTGTGTTTTCCCTGGGAAGTCTGCTTTTCCTTACCTTAAGCGTCATGCTGCGAAAAAATTCCCTGATCTTTGTCATTGGGGTGATAATTGTACTGATATTGTGGGGAATCCGCCGCAGGAAGCCTTACCTGCCGGTGCTGGCCATTCTTTGCGCCGTTTGCGCCATGTCTATTCTCCCCTGTATCCAGAAATATTATGAGTCCCGCTCCGGGAGCACCCTCCGCTCCGGCGTCCCTGCCATGTCCTATTTTGCCATGGGAATGCAGGAAGGCCCCCGGGCATGCGGCTGGTACAATGGGTTCAATTTCAATACCTATCGTGACACCGGAATGGATACGGCAGCAACGGTGGATTTAAGCCGGGAAGCCATTCACAGACGCCTTGACGACTTCCGGGAAGCCCCCGGATATGCAGTTCACTTTTACCTGCAAAAATACCTGTCCCAATGGGCGGACGGTACTTTCGCCTGCCGACAGGCCACGCTGAATACCTTCGGCGGAAGAGCTCCCATCTTTGATACCCTCTATGAAGGCGTTAACAGCAAATACCTGATTGCCTACTGCAACCTTTATCAAAACATGCTTTACCTGGGCGCTTTCAGCTTCTGCCTTGCACCCTATTTTAAAAAGCGTTTCCCGGCTTCCAAGACGACAAATCAGAAACGATCTTCCTCCTTGGCAGATGCTCCGGAGTCGGCTGAAGCCACAGGCTTAAACGGTATCACTGATGGGACGGGCGGCACCTGCCTGCCCAACACTGCCGCTTTGGATGAAACCAACGCTTCCCCCCCAGTCCCCGCTGCAAACCAGTTTGAACTCCCCGCCTACCTGGGACTGATTGTCATATTGGGCGGCTTTCTCTTCCACATGATTTGGGAGGGAAATTCTCGCTATATCTTTCTTTACGGACTGACCATGCTGCCCTATACCGCAAGGGGCATGGTACTGCTGCAGAACGCGGCGTCAAAGGTCATAAGCCACTCCAGGACGACGCCTGAAGAGCATGGGTAAGAAGAAACCGCAGCGCTTTGCCTATGACGGTCAGTAATACATGGCGCCGCCAAAGATCGTCTTGAAATAAACCAATCCGCAGATCACATGACACAGATACGCAAACCATTGAACCGCAATCAGCAGCCCATCCCTTTTCTTCACGGGTCTTTGGGCTGTTGTTTTCAGCAATATTGCCAACGCGCAAAAGTGACAGAAAAAGATCCCATACATATAGCCCCAGGAAAAATTAAAATCAAACTTGCGGAACCCTTTCTCATAGAGCAAGAATGCTTCCGCAAATCCCACCAGATAAAACTGCCACGAAAACCGAAACCAGGCATTTTTCTTCCACTCCTTGCAGTGAAGCACAAGCACCAGAAGCGGAAATCCCATAGCCAGACATACCGCCAGCGGGATATTCGTACAATATTGTGCCCAAACTTCTCCAAGGCTGAATCCTACGCCGCCTTCGGCGCCATCCTCCGGCACAAAAACCCCTCTGTACTGATATAGCAAATCGAGAAAAGTCGGCACAAAACATAATCCCAGCCAGAGCGTTGGAATAAAATTGCGGAAACCTGCCCGAATCAGACGCCAGAGCATCACCAGTCCCGCCGTACTCACCATCACCAGCGTGAAACTGGGTTTTGTCATTGTGGCCAGCAGCAAGAAGAAAGAAAAAAGAAAATAATCCAAACGTGATATATTTTCTTTTCCCCTCTGTCCCGATGCACCCCCTCCCTCATACACAGGCAATAACCTGACAAACCAGCAAAAGGCCAAAATTGCAAAGGGCCTGGCTGCCATATAAGTGGCGTTGTGAAAAGGATTGGGCGAAAACACCCCTAAATAGCGAAATCGAATTCCAGGCAAATAAATTCCCTGGGGCGGAAACAGCATGGATATAAAAAACAGAGACAAGGTCACCAGACTGACCAGTACGCCCCCCAACCAGCTCACATCTCCTGACACGCCAGAACTTCCATGGGCTCTTCCTGCAGCTCTTTTCCTTCCAATGCCCCGCCCTCCGGTTCGCTCCCCGGCGACGACTCTCTCTCCGGCAGATTTCCCCAGCGCATCCTTCCCTTGGACTGGACTACCAGTGAAATTTCCTCCGTCGTATTTCCTTCCAAGCTGCCATTCTCGAATTCCGTCTTCCAGCTCCCCCAAAGTCAAACGATTTAACGCAAGCTTTGCCACCACCATGGCCAAACTGTTTAACAGCATGGCGGCTATGGCCACAGACAGCTCCGGCGGCGCAAACAGATGTATCAACGCCCCTAATTTAAAGAAAACCGGATACGGGAAGCTGTACTTTTCATTCAGCCCCTGCATTTCCAGAATATATGCCTCCATATCCGAATGATATCCGGCAGTACTCCCTGTGGTCTGCCAATAAAAAAGTGCCAGCGTAACCGCCGACACCGCAAACAGCAATACCGCAAACACGGCTGTATCCACAACACGGTTCCGCCTCCGTATCTTCTCTTTCATCCTGTAAAACCTCTTAAATTTCCATATTTACGTTTCCAATTATTGAAAAGCTTTTTTGCTTACAGCAATGCTGCCGCCTCATAAATCACGCCTGCTTCCCATAATGAGCCGCAATTTTTTTAACCGCTCTGATCACATCGGCCACATCCTCGTCCGTAAGTGTATAGTATAACGGAAGACTCATAACCTCCTGGTAATACTTCTCCGCATTAGGACATAACCCTTTTTCATAACCTAGCTTTTCATAAAAGGAATGCCAATATACCGGCAAATAATGTACCTGAGAATGAATGTTTTCCGCCCACAGCGCATCAAAAAACTGCTTTCTGTCACAGGTCAGACGCTCCGGGTTCAGGCGCAGAATGTACAGATGCCTTGTGGTGTCCGATTCCGGAATTTCCTTTTGCACCACGAGCTCCGGCATTTGCGCAAAGGCAGCATCATACATTTCCACAATCTGTCTTCTTCGCGCGGCAAAAGCCGGCAGCTTATTCAGCTGACTGATCAGCAGAGCCGCCTGGATATCCGTAAGCCTGTAGTTATAACCCAGTTCCACCTGTTCATTGTACCAGCGGTCGTCGGTGGGATGTACCATTTCCTCACGGCATCGGGTGATACCATGGGTACGCAGGCGCACCAATCTGCGATAAAGTCCTTCGTCATTGGTGGTAACAGCCCCTCCTTCACCGCTGGTAACGGTCTTCACCGGATGAAAGCTGAAGCACGTCATATCGGCAATGCTTCCCACTGACCTTCCCTTATACTTTGTGCCAATGGCATGGGCGGCATCTTCAATCAAAATAAGATCATGCTTCTCGCAGACGGCCGCAATGGCGTCATGTTCCACCGACTGTCCGGTAAAGTCCACCGCCACAATCCCTTTGGTGTGGGGTGTGATCAGCTTTTCAATGGACGCCGGATCAATATTGTAGGTCTCTTCCCTGATATCCGCAAACACCGGTCTTGCTCCACAATACAGGACGCAGTTTGCCGACGCGGCAAAGGTAATGGCACTGACGATCACCTGATCCCCTTCCCCAAACCCTGCCGCCATAGCTGCCAGGTGAAGCGCTGCGGTGCCGTTGCTCACCGCCACCGCATATTTCGCTCCCGTCACTTCACATAGCTTCCGCTCCAGTTCCGTGATCCGCGGCCCTCCCGTCAGGTCGCCGTTTCGCAGTGTCTCTGCCACAGCCGCCACATCATCCTCGTCAATGTATTGCTTCCCGTATGCTATCGGCGTCTTCCTTACCGGAGTTCCCCCATAAATTGCCAGCTTGTCCATTGTATTGCGCCCCCTGCTTAATCATACTTCACCGATTTCAAAAGCTCACGAATTTCCTCAACTCCAAGCCACTCCGTGTTATTTCCGGAACTGTAGGAAAATCCCTCCGGCACCTTCTTTCCCGTAGGTACCGCACGGCGGCTCTCGCTCCACACCATCTGGGGATAAATGATAAAATGCTTGTCATATTCATAAGTATTCATACAGTCTTCAACCGTCACCATAACCTCATGAAGCTTTTCACCAACCCGAATCCCCACTTCCTTCATTTTACAGCCCGGGAGCATGGCCTCCGCCAGATCCGTAACCTTAAAGGATGGTATCTTTGAGATAAAGGTTTCTCCGCCCTTGGCCTCCTCCAATGCCTTTACCACCAGTTCCACACCCTGATGCAGACTGATCCAGAAGCGGGTCATACGGTAATCTGTCACAGGAAGCTCCGTGCCGCCGTTTTTAATGATATGGTTGAAAATGGGAATCACGGATCCCCTGCTGCCCGCCACATTTCCGTAGCGCACAATAGCAAAGCACACATCCTTATTTCCCGCATAGGCATTGGCCGCAATAAACAGCTTGTCCGATACAAGCTTTGTCCCCCCGTAAAGATTCACAGGGTTCACCGCCTTATCGGTAGACAGCGCCACCACCTTTTTCACTCCCATATCCAATGCGGCGTCAATCACGTTCTGAGCGCCGCCAATGTTGGTCTTGATCGCCTCCGCAGGATTGTACTCGCAGGCAGGTACCTGCTTCAGCGCAGCGGCATGAATACAATAATCCACTCCCTCCAGAGCCCTGGTCAGCCTGTCTCTGTCCCGCACATCCCCAATAAAGAAACGCAGTTTCGCTTCATACTCTTTGAATTTTTCTCTCATAATATGCTGTTTAAACTCATCCCGGGAGTATATGATGATCTTCTTTGGATCATAATTTTCCAAAACATATCTGGTGAACGCATTGCCAAAGCTCCCCGTCCCGCCTGTGATCAAAATAGATTTATTGTTCAGCATGCTTTCCTCTTTTCCGCAGGGTAAAGCCCCGCCCGTTTTTCAAATAATGTGATAAACTTTTGATTCATCATAACATATCATTGCCCAAAAGGCAATTTTTAACAGTATTTTTAAGATTTTCTACAGATTTTGATACCCCTCTCTATCATTTAGCCTTGAAACAGATTATAGGTCGCCTTAGACAACTTATTTCTTCTTTCATCTTTCATAAACCTGACATAATTTTCCATAGTAATCTCCTGATCTTTTAACATTTGTGTAATTATATTCATGTATGTTTTCCTAAAGGTATCTGCATAATCTGTATAAGGATTTCTCTTTGCATATATTTTTAAGCCAGCTTGATCCTGAAGCTTTTTAATAATATTATTGGCCGTAACATTAGATCCTGGATTTCCCAACGCAATATTGATTTCTTCCACCACAATGGAAAGTTGTTCCTTTATATCTCCATCTATGGTATTGTCATATGTTTTTCCTACTATGTCTTTATTGATTTCTCCGTTATCTTCATACTCCATCGTTCCGACCTCCTCCGACTTCAATTCATCAGAAGTCACTACAATCCTCTTACGTAAACTATCTACCAAGGAACGCCTTCCTGAACTAATACATGCAGAAAAACTATTTAACACATTATCCAAAAATCTATAGAGATCTTCATATTCTGTCTCCGGAATGTCAATAATCTGCCTTAATAACAAGTACATTCTATTAAATGCGGACATTTGGGAAAGCATACGTTTTCTTTCCTGTATCGCTTTGTCGTTCAATACACAGACACAAGAATGAATTAAATTTAACATTCTGCACGCATCCTCAGCAGAAGGCCTTTCAATCTTACTTAGCACTGCAAACTCCGCAACCTCATCCAAGCGCAAAATGTCTAACGTAATGATATCTCCATAAAGATTTATCAGGTTTTCTTTACTTATATTGGTTATCAACGTTGTTGTACTATAAAATTTACTAAATGCATTTTTGATATCTTCATACTTATTTACAAAATCTAAAATATATGTATGCATCCGTTGTGAGCGTGTTAACATGCTCAATCCTTGCGTCCTGCCCTTTAATCAACATATCTGACACACAGACCGCCTGCAATTCATCGGAAAATTCTTGTCCAAACAAAGTTATCTTAAGTTCAGGAAACAATTCCTTTAATGTAGATTCGGCTACTGACAGCATACCACCGGTACCGCACGCTGCGTCCAATATATTCACTTGCGTTTCAGGTTCAAATAAATCCTCATTGTTGTCCATATCCGCAATCAGCAGATTAACCATTAACTTAATGATATCCCGTGGTGTAAAATATTGGCCTGCAGTAGGATTTGCATAGTATTTACGTATGATACCTTCAAACATATTTCCCATGGCCAGATCATCCGCATTATTAGGATCAAACACTTCTTTTTTTCTAAAAAAATTATCTATAACATTAAAAAGAATATTTTTTCTGTTTAGTTCATTTATTTCATCTATAAATTTAAAACTATTAAGAATATTTTTAATATTTTCAGAAAATCCTCTTATATAATCTAAAAAATGATTTCTAATAAACTGTGGTTCACTCATCACATCTTCAAGAGTAATAAATTCATCTTTCTCTGCCTGGTTCATGCTTGCCCATTGCCCGGCTTCTTCAAATCCTTTGACAACATCCAACAATTCCTTTTTTCCGTCTTTTAAAACATAGTCCAGCCTTGTAATAATCATCATGGGGATAATGACATTTTTATATCGATCTGGGACATAACCTCCAACTCGCAGTAAACCGGCTAATTCATCTATAAATCCTGTATTATAAAACATCTGTGAATCATCATCAAAAATGATTGGCATTCTTCCCTCATGTACACGCTTCCACATTGTCCGTTTCTCCCATTTCCCCTGTACAAATCATTTTCATAAGCCTATTTCTTCAAGATCTACCCACCGCTGTCCCACAAAACACAATCACAAATCCCCGGCGCCAATTCCCTGCAATATTGTACCAGCTCCCCGGGGCTTCTGTCCTGATCTGAAAAAAGCACCTTTCCCTTCGTCTCATCCAGATGAGTCAGCAACAAATTCACCCGGACGGAATACTTCCCCTGCAAATATGCCAAATCTCTGCGAATATAGCGGAAAAAGTCCTCTCCTGCCGGATGCCTTGCAAAGCGCAGCGCTCCCTGCCATGGATTTGGCAGATTAGTTCTGTCCAACATTTCCCCATTGATCTCTTCCCTTGGGCACTCGTAATCCAGCCGTCCCGCCCCGTGCCTGGTCACATAGGTACGCGTCACATAGAATATCTCTATGGGTATGTCGAAGGCCCCAGCCTCTTCCAAAAGTCCCGCCACATTTCTCAATCCTGTATAAGAGGCGGTCAAGTTGGGGGCATATTCCTCATTGTCCCAGTCCAGCATCAGCCCTTGGGCGTTCTCAAAAACAATTGTGTCAAATTGCGGCCACAGCCTATGCCAGTCCGAGAGGATAACATAGCGTCTGAAATTGTCCACCATATCCGCCGCAGCGTTATACAGAACGTTCTCATCCCCAATCAATTGCGTCCAAAATCGACATTTGGAGTCGTCATATTTATCCCGATAAATTTCGCGAAGTTCCTTCAGGCGCTCATTGGTATATTGATCCCTGATATTTCTAAGTTTCCATAGAATCCGCCCCGTATCCGCTCCCTGAAAATCCCGCAGATAAAGAGCATATTCCTTCCTGCGGGTACGCAATACCGTCTCATAAATTCCCATACCACAGGAGCCGTGCCTTTCCTCTCCCCGCAGTTCTTCCTTCAAGCTGTTTAACAACACATCCAAGACTGTGACGCAGGCACAATCCGGGTGGGCATAAATCACACTCTTATCTCCCAGCAGACACGCTTCTGGCACAGACCCAAATTCACCTAAACGTTTCTGACTGCATGTTTTACGGAGAAAATCCTCCCTGTTATGCGATGCTCGTCCTGCCCTTTCCGTCTCGCTGCAAAAGTCCTCCATCTCTGCCCCCAGCTTCAATAAATCCGGCAGAAAAGTTCTGCTCCAATAAGCAGGGCAGCCCCGAAGGCTGCCGCTGCCCAACTGATGAAAGACAAATCTAAAGTCCCCTTCTTCCACTGTATGACCTGCCTGCGCTCCCCCGTTATGGCGAACCACTAAGGCATTCTTGTCACAGCATAGCCGATCCACGGCGGCGCCTTTTCCTTCATCACCGAAATTTTTTCCGATCACAATCTTAACTTCTTTCATTTTTTACGCCGATACCTCTATTCAGCCCAAACAGGTCTCACAGAATTTAAACCGTTATGGAAATTAACCGTTACATAATTTTCGCCATAAAACGGAAGCACTTAAAATGACTCCTTTAAAATTTCAGCAGGTCACCCATCACTTGTTCCAAGACCTCCTTTACCACATCTCTTGCCTTTCCGTCCCACTGGGTCAGGATCTGTTCTTTCCCGGCTCCCCTTGCCTGCTGCATAAGGCTCACAAACACCTCCGGCAGTACATCCAAATCCTCCGGAGATAACTCTATGGCTCTGTTGCCAATCAGCCCGTGCCACTGCTCCCCGCTGTGCTGCATATTATATGCTCCTGCTTTCATGACAATATGGAAGATTTCATATTTCTTTGCCGCCTCCTGATATAACGAAATAGCATTACAGTCAGCACTTTCTTCTCCAAAAACACGCCTGATCTCACTATCGGTCAGCTCCTGATGACAGCACTCGTCCCCTATGGTAAAAAGAAACCCTTTTTCCCGCCGCTTTTCCCAACAGTCAATCTTGGTGTGCCTTGCGGCAAAATACCATGCCAACAGATAGGACTCCCCGCCGTTTCCGCCTCCGTGCCCCTCAAAATACACATTCAGAAGTTGTTCCGCAATGCGGATATCTGCCTCAAATTGAGTGGTCTGCAATGGCGCCTCATCCGTCTTGGCATCTCCGATGGCCTGGAACATAATATGGGGATTTGTCACCGGAGTCTTCTCGTATATTTCCAACATCGTGCGGTTCAGCGCAAACCTGGCAATGGCCTCCGACAGATACCCCATAGACCCTGTCACATCCAGCCCAAAAATAATGGCAGTTGACGCCGGATTATCCATGGAATCACAGGATTCCCTGAACTTCACCTTGTATGGGTTCAACTCCGCTCTCATTTCCTTTGACTGATACAAATCCCATACCGTAGAATTACCGTTTATGTTTCGCTTCTTCCTCAATTGATCCCAATCACTGCTCAAATAACTTCCATGTCCCATTTTAATACCCATCCTTTCCCATCTAATTTATGATCTCCCAAGGCCGCTTTATAAACCGCCCTAAGAAGTGATTTACATGGGGGCACATCTACATACGCATTCCCCAAATCTGCACCCTCCACTTGGGAAACGCCGCACCACTAAGCTTGCCAAGGTGGAGCATCCGCCGTTTTCAGCCCCCTGATGAATCATTTTCCTCACACGTTCTGCTGTATATTTCTTCCTCCGTCATGGCAAGAGGAATAAACTTCCTCTCCCCATAGGAAGAAAGCAAGACCCGATCCCACCTGGCAAAATCCGCCTTCGGTGTATGCTCCGGCCTATCCAGCAGAAAGTCCCGAAAAGGTTTCGGCAGAAGGGTATCCTGTTTCAAAGCTTCCCGGTCGGCATAGCCCAGCAACTTTATCCCGGTGAGCCGAATACTCTCCAAATCGGTTCGTATCCTGTTGCGCGGCATTTGTCCGGCCACATGCTTTCCTAATCCCATTCTCCCCGCCCCCAGACAGGGGATCACAGCCTCTGACGCTCCCGATGCTTTCGCCCCCTGATAGCCGGCAAACCACCAGCCTCCATAGAGATAAATCTGATGATTGGCCGGATCCACAAATAAATTTTCCGGCGTTAAAGCATTCAAAACCATATCATTGTAGTCCAGCAGACAGCACAGATTTTCCAGCCTGCTGATAATCCAGGCCACATGACGATCCAACAATATGCCCAGCATCTGCAACGGATACACACCTTCCCTTTTACGAACTGCCACAAATATCCGACCGTCGGTAAGTCTGTATTCCGTCAATAGTTCCGGTATGTATTTTGAAAGTTCCTTTTCCATTTCCTGATTGGGATATTTGATCTTTTGTATCATTTCCCTGTAGCGCTCGGCGTATTCCCTGTGTCTTTCTTCAAAGAGATATATGATGCTGTACCTCGCCACATACATGGTACACATATCCGCACGACGCTTGGCAAGATATTTGATCTCTATCTTCTCCCCGTCTTCCCTGACCAGCTCCTCCCTGTTTGCTTCCACCCAAAATCCTTCTTCCGGTCCAGGCTTTGGCGATTGGTTCAACAGCACGGCAAACTGGTTCTGAAACTGCTCAAAAAGCTTCTGATCCTGGTCAAATACGGTGGACTTACTGCCGCAATAAGGACAAACCGCCAGATTCTGCCCCGACAAATACTCCAAAGTTCCCCCACACATCTTACATTTCAGAATGGCCATTTTCATCCGTTCCTTTCCCTGTCACTATAAATTATATCTTGAATTTCCTTCGTTGTAAAGTAAATGTAAGGTTCCAAGGCACCACTGTTTCTGCCAAGTAAACGTTGGCAATTCTTTTTATACAGCTTTTTATAATATACCTGTTTGGTAAATAGACTTTCTTTCGTTTCTAATACCCGGCCATCGCCGGAAGCCGCCCGACATTTTATAAGTATCCTTCGTACTTAAGCCGGTTGGTTAAGTTTTGAGGGTTTTCTTGTTAATAGCGTTGACCTGATACCACCAGGTTTAGTTCTGACAGTAATAAAACTCCCAACCATGTTGAGAGTTTTATCCTACATTCGTCGGCTTTTAGCAAGTCTACCTCCGGTTTGCCTTCTGCCCGGCTCATTACTTGCGGAAGTAAACCGCTACACCTCTATGAAAATCCCCTGTTTCAAGTGATAGCGCCCGCAAGATACCCGGAAGTTATCGCCCCTCCGCCATCTTTAACTGCGCAGTCACCAGTCCGTAATAAATTCCTTTCTTCTCCAACAATTCGTTGTGTGTTCCTATCTCGGCAATCCCATGCTTATCTATTACCACCAGGCGATCCGCATTGCGCAGCGTGGAAAGACGGTGGGCAATGGCAAATGTGGTCCTACCCTTTACCAGGCGATCCAGTGCCTGCTGAATCAGAAATTCGCTCTCAGTATCCAGAGCGGATGTGGCTTCGTCCAAGATCAGAAGTCTGGGATTATTTAAAATCGCCCTGGCAATGGCAATTCGCTGACGTTCGCCGCCGGAGAGATTATAGCCGTGCTCACCCACATAGGTATTGTACCCATCGGGAGTCTTGCAAATAAAGTCGTGAGCGTTGGCCGCTTTCGCCGCCTGAATCACCTCCGCCAAAGAAGCATCCTGTCTGGCAAAACGAATATTCGCTAGAATACTTCCGGAAAACAAAAATGTTTCCTGCAGCACCACACCGATCTGCTTGTGCAGACTTTCCGTTTGTACCTTTCGCAGATCCACCCCATCCAGCGTAATCTTGCCCTGATCCACGTCATACAGTCTCATGATCAGATTGATCAGCGTGGATTTGCCCGTCCCGGAAGCCCCTACCAGACCTATCATCTCCCCTGGTTCCACCTGGAAACTGATGTTTTCCAGCACCGGCTCATAACTATGATAACCAAAGGACACCTCCTCAAACGTAAACGCTCCCTCTATGGGAAACGCCCTGCTGTCCTCCATATCTGCAATTACCGGCGTTTCATCCAGCACATCATATATTCTGTTCAGGCTGGTAACCATCTGCATCACCGCCCTGGGCAGATAGGTCATCCAGCTCAAAGGCCCAAATAGATAACCGCAGTAAGTGATAAACTGTACCAACTGCCCCATGGTCATATTGCCATACAACACATCCATACCGCCGAAATACACCGCAATATAGGTTCCCGCTCCCATTAAAAAAGTCATAATCGGGAAAAACACCGCCCAAAAGGTTTCGTTCCTTTTGTTTATGGCTGCAAACTCCTCCGCTTTTTCCTGGAAACGCGCCGCTTCTCTCTCCTCTTTACCGAAGGATTTCACCACCCGCATACCGGAAATAATATCCTGTAAGCTGCTGGCCAAATCATCCAACTTTAGCCATTGCTTGTGAAAAATGCAGCGAATATGATGCCAGAATGCTTTCATGGTCGTAAACACCACCACGATAAATATCATTGACATCAATGTCATTTTCCAGCTGATAATCATCATCATTACCAACGACACGATCATGGTCAACAGCGTGGAAAACATCCCCCCAAACACCTCTTCCATAAAATTCCCTATCTGACTCGTATCCTTGGAAACACGGTTCATCAACTCCCCCGGCTTCCGGTTGTTGATAAAGGAAAGGGAAAGGGATTGGATCTTGTAATACAATTTGCTCCGAAGAGTCATGCTAAGAGATGATCCCAGCAACACGCACTGCCAATACTGATATACCTCCAGCAAAATCCGGGCAACCAACAGGAAAAAAGAAATTCCCACAAATATCCATAAATCTATCCAATTTCCGTTGCCCGAAGCCAAAACGCCGTCAATAAAATTACGTTGTATCATAGGTGTAATCAAGTTCACTGCTGCAATCAGCGTCATAGTCAGAGAGACCAGCAGCAGCTTCCCCAAATGATCACCGCACAGCGCCATAAATTTCTTTAAAATATCGGCCTTTCCCTCACAATATGGACACTTGCTGGTTCCTGGAAGCGCTCTGCCGCACTTTTCACAGTACTTTTCATATTCCACACTGTTCACGATTTCCGCATCCTGAGGATTCACGCCCTTATTCATGGCCGTGATAATGGTTTGGGCTCCCCGAATCGCATAGGAGACCCTGACGATATGCTTCATGGAGAAACGGGCCACGCAGATTATTTTACCGGACAGTTCCACACAATCCCCTTTTCCGCTCGACGCCTCCATCTCCCCACGTTTTTTGTCCGGTGTGTCCTTTAACTGCACAGTGACAATCCCGCTGTGAACCTGATGTTCACATTTGATCTTCTCGCAGTGGGCCAACAGAAAAGATGCCGTTACCGTCTCCTCATCCATCACCAGAAAACGCGCCGTAGTCACTACAAGCCAGACCTTTTCCGCATAGGCTTCGCCCACCTGTTTGGTCTGATTATCAAATTGCAAATCCACCGGCACGCAATAACGCAGCAGCTCCCCCTCCCCCAGGGAGAGGGCATTCATCTGCGTTTCACTCAATTTATACAATAGCTTCATAAATACCTCTCTATTTCCGTTGCGCATCCGTCCTTATCGGTTCCTTTTACCGCAACTGAAGTTTCTATGGATGGGTTTTTCAGTTCCGCATTCCTCCGGTTTCAGATAAACAGATCCAGCTTTTTGCGCTCCATAACACCAAGCTGATAGAAATCCGGAATCTCATAACGGTTTCCATCTATATCCGTCACCAGAAGTCTGGAATCACTTAAATGAATCACCGCATCACCGCTCATCTGCGTGGTGAAACGGCAGGCGCCAAAGGTAGTAGTTACATTCCAATAGGCATATCCATACTCATCCTTCACATCCAATACCTTGGTAATCACAGGCATAAAATAGCGCAGCTTGATCTGTTCCCGCAACATTTCCTGTTGATCTTTCGGCAGTGCGCCAAGTTTCTCCACAATGCCAATTTCCTTTGCCTTCTCGTCCGCTTCGCGGATTGAGATAAATTCCTCCGGATTGGTCAGCGGGAAAGTAAGATATACCCCAACTCTGTCATAGGTCTTATCCCCTGTCTTCAGCGAGATAAACCCACCTTCCGTCCTGCAAAAAACGGCATTTTCGCCGTTTAAAAACCGCATTTCCAATAATTCCGCAGACTCCGCCTTCAAGGCTTCCTCATCAAATTCATCCAGATCCAGCAGATCCGGCATATTATTTTCATTCTCGTCCATATAGACCTCCTATTTTAAGTTCCGCATCTGCCAGATAGTATCCTGAAATACCGAGAACCATTTCCGGCCTAAAAGAATTGTGCGGCAGATGCTGTTTAAATTTACTGAACACAATAAAATATCTCTACTCAATTCCACGCATAGCGAGCGCCTTGGTCTGCAGCTCACTCAGTTTATAGAACGTTCCTTTCTTTGCCAATAATTCCTCATGAGTTCCCGACTCAGTCAACCTGCCGTCATCCAAAACGATCAAATGTGTTGCATTCCGAAGGGTGGAAAGTCTGTGGGCAATGGACAGTACCGTCCTTCCCTTTTCCAGCTTCTCCAAAGCCTTCTGAATGGCCAATTCCGTCTCCGTATCCACCGCAGATGTGGCTTCGTCCAGAATCAATATCTTGGGATCCGCCAGAATTGCTCTTGCAATGGATATTCTCTGTTTCTCTCCGCCGGAAAGAGAACGGCTGGAGGAACCAAGCAGCGTATCATAGCCTTCAGGCATCTTGCAGATAAAATCATGCGCATTGGCCTGGATGGCAGCACGAATAATCTCTTCCCTGGTGGCCTCCGGTCTGGCATATGCGATATTTTCCGCCACCGTTCCCATAAAAATATAGGTTTCCTGCGACACCATGGCCACATTTTTGCGCAGCTCCCGGAATCCGTACTGTTTTACATTGACCCCGTCCACCAATACTTCCCCTTCCTGGGTATCATAAAGGCGGGATATCAGATTCACCAAAGTAGACTTTCCGGCTCCGGAACGTCCCACAATACCAAATACTTCCCCGGCCTCCACATGAAAACTGATATCCTTCAAAATCGGTTTATGAGCCTCATATCCAAAGGTAACATTTTTCAGCTCAATTTCTCCCCGGAGCGTCTCGGGCCGAATGGGATCCGACGCCTCTTTTACTTCCGGAACCGCATCAATAATCTCAAACATCCTTTGCGCTGAGTTCATACAGTTGGTATACCAACGAATAATACGGGACATAAATTCCAGCGGCCCTTTCAGTTGCCCCACATATCCGGAAAATGTCAGCAGAAGTCCCAGTTCAATATTGGAGCCTCCGATTATCATGGCACCGCCCACGGCCCACACAAGGAAGCTGATAGTATCCTCCACCGAACAATACAGCGCAAAAAACTTATTGTCATAGCGGGCCACATCCATTTGCGCATCCCTTAGCTTGCCGTTGCTTTTAGTGAAACGTGTCATCTCCTGCGCCTGTTGCCCGAAAGCCTTAACCACTCTGGCGCCGGTAAGGTTCTCATTCATCTGCCCTTTCATGCGTCGATTTGCCCGATGCTGCTTGCCATAATAATGCCATAAATGAGGTATCATCCGGTAGCTGATTACCACAAGTATCGGCATCAGGATAATGGTCGCCAGCGCCAAAAGCGGATTCAGCGTAAACATAATCACACATGTGAAAAGAATATTTCCAACATTAATAAAGAAATACGGAATGCCGTCAATGAAAAAGCTTGTTATTTGCTCCGAATCATCGGAAACCCTGGTCATCAGGCCTCCGGTCTGCCGTCTGGAATAAAAACTGATGGAGAGTCTGCCCATGGAGGTAAAAACCTGACTTTTCAGCTTGGCCACAACCTCCGGCGCAATCTTTGCCGTCAATACGCCCTGTAGAATTCCCACCCCTTGAATCATTACCTTGGTCACAATCATGGCCAGCACCAGTATGGTCAACGCGGTCACAAAGCGGCCTGCGGGAAGCTGGAGCATTGTTAGAAACGCCTCGTTCCTCGCAAGTACATTGTCATACAGCACCGTACCGCTCAAATAAGGCCACACCAAATTCAGCACCGCCGTACCCAGATAACACAGCACCATTACCGCCAGGTATTTTTTGTATGGTTTAAAATACCCCATCACCCGCAGTAAAATGGACTTTTTGTCCATACACTTTGGACAGATTTTCCTCTCTTGATCGGGATAAATCATACCGCACTTAGGGCAGCATTCCTTGCCCCGCTTTACGTCCAGATCCTCCTTGGTGATTTCTTCTCCCTTTTTCAACTTTTCAAACAGACGACAAATACGCAGAAAGGATTCCATCCTGGTATTGGAAAAGTGACATAAATTACGCTCCACACCGTCTATTTTTACCATGAGCAAACCGGTTGCAACCTGCCGGATGACCTCCATGGTCTCCGCATTTTCCAGTTCAAAAATCTGAACCGCCGGTTCTTCGGACAGTGTCGGATCTTTCACCTGCCATCCGCCATATCCCCCAAAATCATATTCGGCATTCTCCTGATAAGGATAAGCCGCCAAAATCAGCTTTTCTTTGGTGATCGCCGCAATGGAATTCGCAAAGCGGTACTCTACATCAAAGTCCGCCATTGCCGCAAAGATAATATCCTCCTGTGCAATCCCATATTTACGGACAACGCTGATAAAACTGTTCGGTAAATTCATTGGAAAATCCTCCTTCCATTTACCTTTTGCTTCAACCTCCCGAATCACAACAAAAAGCCATGACTCCTGCTAAAGTAGTCATGGCTCAATATAATCTCTCTGTTCAGGCAAAACTCTGTGAACAAACACACAGCTGCTAAACGGATCAATTCAAGTCGCGATATACCGGGAGACAATTTCTTTCTTTTTTGTTGTAATCTCTTTCAAAATGCTTCAACATCATTTCATTGCCTCCTTTCCTTAATTTTTTTACTTTTCTAGTATAAGCAATACGGGCGTAAATGTCAACCATTTTTTTCCGTTTTTTTATAAAGGGCTACAGTTCAGACAGGCCGCTGAACTGTTGTGAATACACATATCATAGAATACAATGCCTTACGGCAAATCAGCACAACTCCACGCGCACAAATTTTCTTTTACCTACTTTCAGGATATCCCCCGTCTGTATCGCCTCCTCCAAGATGGTCACCTGAATACCGTTTTTACGCACACCTCCCTGGGAAACCAATCTACGGAATTCCGCTCCGCTGGCAACCACACCTGCGCTGATAAGCGGCCTGACGCAGTCATGTAAGGTACCTTTTTCCAGCACCACAGGCAGGCTTTCCACCTGCTCCGGAACCCCCTTATTTGTATATGCCTCCCTGAAAAATGCCTCCGCAGCCTCACATTCTTCCGCAGAGTGATAAAGAGAAGTCACAGCCCTGGCCAAAAGCAGCTTACAATCTTTGGGATTTACTCCATCTGCAAGCTGTTCTTTGATTTTGTCCAAATCCTCCGGCATGATGTCCGTAGTCAGTTCAAAATACTTCACAATCAATTTATCCGGCACCTGCATAACTTTGGTAAACATTTCAGAGGCACTCTCATAAACTCCGATATAATTTCCCAGGCTTTTGCTCATCTTTTCCACGCCGTCGATTCCCTCCAAAAGAGGCATAAACAGCGCCGCCTGCGGTTCCTGTCCCCAATCTTTTTGCAGGCTTCTACCCATAAGGACATTAAAGGTCTGGTCCAAGCCTCCCAATTCCAGATCCGCCTTCAGCTCCAAAGAATCATATGCCTGCAGAAGCGGATAAAAGAATTCATGAAGTCCAATGGGAACGCCTCCCCGAAAACGTCTTTGAAAATCATCACGTTCCATCATCCTGGCCACGGTGATGGTGGAAGCCAGCTTCAGCACTTCGTTTAAATTCAACATCTCCAGCCATTCCCCGTTATAGCGAACCTGCGTCCGATCCCGGTTCAGGATATGAAAAATCTGTTCCTGATATGTCTGGGCATTTAGAAGCACTTCGCTGTCCGTCATAGCCTTTCTTCCCTTGCTCCTCCCCGTTGGATCTCCGATTTTGCCGGTAAAATCACCGATTACGATCACAACTGTATGCCCTAAATCCTGCATCTGCTTTAACTTTCTGAGCGCCACCGCATGCCCAAGATGAATATCAGGTGCGCTGGGGTCCATACCGAACTTAATCGTCAACGGATTACCTGTAAGAATACTTCGAGTGATCTTCTGTTCCAGTTCCTCCTCGCCGATCAATTCCGCCGCCCCCTGTCGAATAACCCGCATCTGATGCCGTACCTGTTCTGCCACCACACTGTCTTTCACCAAGTTCACCCCTTCTGCCTTACTTGATCCATTGTTCCCATTCTTCTCACTGATTTCCTGACTCATTTTCAGCTCTCCTTTTTGTTTTCTTATTCCAGTTCCGCTTTCCTCCGGTTCCATGCCTTTACAGGGGAGGTAGTCAGACTCTCTACGTTCGCCTTACTACCTCCGGCATCTCTCCTCCGGACGCTGTTTCCAGTTCCGCTTTCCTCCGGTTCCATGCACGCAAAACAAAAAACTCCCGCCCTTTCAAAAGGGCGAGAGTCATTTTCTCGCGATACCACCTAATGTTCACAGACAGCTCACACCGCCTGCCTCTTCGAGTACGTCCATGTCCAATCATGGGTTATACCCTAGCACGATAACGGATGCGGGAACCGTCGCAGCCTACTAATCCTCATGGACATTTGGTGCGAAGCTCAAAGATGTATTCACACATAACTTCCCATGCGCCTCTCATCAACCGGCTGCTTTCTGTACGCTCCATCCTGTGCTACTTCTTCTTGTCATTGCCTTTTTCAATCAAATGTATATAAAACTATATTTAGTATATGCAGATTTTAGGCTCTTGTCAAGTTTAATTTAAAATATTCCGCTATGATGTGAATACAGCTTCGGAAGATAATGCGAAAATCTTGTCTGATGCTATAAGCTGTTGCAAGGTAGCACCTTCAAGAAAAAGAAAATCATTACAGGATAATAACTGTAAAAATGTATTGTGTTATATGCAAAAGCAAATACCAGATTGACAATTTTAAGAATATACGTTATTATTTTTCTATAAAAGGGGAATTTGATT
The DNA here is from genome assembly GCA_910578185.1 of uncultured Acetatifactor sp. GTDB lineage: Bacteria > Bacillota > Clostridia > Lachnospirales > Lachnospiraceae > Acetatifactor. The sequence continues at coordinate 73,436 of CAJTPN010000009.1, read as the reverse complement.
TGGAAGTAGGATCCAGTTCAGGGAGGAAAATTCTATGCTGAAAGGATAAAAGAAATATGAAAAACAAAAAGTTAAAATGGAGTATAGTAATGGCATGCACGATTTGCATTGGTGCAATGGGATTCCGGCAGCTGGCCGTGCAGGCGGAGGAAGATTGCTGGCACGAAAAGACAACTACTGACCGAGAGCAGGACGGGTATTTCAGCGACGATGGAGGCCATATGGAAAGAACAAGAGTCGTTGAGGTATGCTGTAAATGCAAAAATCCCGTTCACATTGCTTTTGATTATGGCGCTTATGAAGGACATGACCCTGGTTGGGCAATGATTGAAGACTTACAGAACGGTCTGTACATGTTCGAGGTTAACTGCAACGTATGTGGGTATCATGAAACCACCATGAGTGATGATCCCAACGACCCTAAGGTATAAAGTAAGAAAATATGAGAACTGACAATGAAAAACAGACCAGATGATTCCCTGTAAACGTATCAGATTCCCTTTTTAGTGATGGGCTGTTTCGCTTTGGCGGCGTTGGTATGCCCTGGAAGCGGCAGCCCGTCCAGGATGAATTCAGGAGGAGGCGTATATTATGAAGAAATATTTACTCTATGGCATGCTGTTTTTTGCCGTTTTCTTCCTTGTATGCTGCGGCAGGGAAGAGGAAATCCCCTCCGGCCCGGAGAAACCGTCCACAGAGGAAAGAGAGCTGGTTATCCGCACAGAAAATGCCGGGTTCGATATTAGTTCGGAAGCGGAAGAGCTGTTTCGCATTGATTATAAAGAACGGATGGGGTACTATGTGTTTGTAGGAACACAGTATTATCTGGGGGAGCCGGTTCAACTCTGGATCGAGGCGGTGGACAGGGAAGGAAGAACCATGGACCAGGTGTATGCCGACATGATGTCGCTTACGCCTGAAGAACTGGATGCACTGGCAAAAGACAAGACCTGGTTACATCGGACGATTTACAGGGACTTGGATGTAACTGCCAATCTTTACCTGTACAGGCCGGACGGAACAAGGGAGCTTTTGGTGGCAGATCTGATTTCTTTGGATCCTCATAAGCCCTTCAGCGATATTTACAAAAGAAGCGGATATTTGTTCCATGAACATGCGGACCGTGTGGCTGATTACATGGACTTGTGCGGCTGGTTTGTGGACCGGGATGGGAACTGCTATTGCTGGTGGGAACTTGATAAGGGCAACTATGATTCCTATACTTTTATGAAGATAAGCGCTTCTGGAGAGGTTGCGTATGAGGTCCTTTTGGAACCTGATGTGAGAGTTCGCCGGATGTTTCAGCTTCCGGACGGAAGCATGTACATGATGCTGAGAGATGAACCGCGGAATGAGATAAGGATCGTTGCCTTTGATTCGGATACCGGCGAACGGAACGGGACGGATGTGGCGGTGGACGCTCCCGGCTCGAAAGGAAAGAAGCTAAACTGCGGCGCCGGTTCGTTATGTGGATTGGATGAAGAGGGGCGTGTGTATCTGTATCTGCGGATTCGGCCCCAGGGAATCTATGAAGTGAACCTGACGGACGGAAGCGTTACGCCGGCGCTTTCCTTTGACGGAACCACCTATGTGACCGGGGACAGCACCATAAAGATGACAGAGACAGGCTGGCTTCAGGGGGCGTTAAGGGTCTGCGGGGATGGCAGTGCCGAGGTGCTATGGTACAATACGCCGTGGAGCGGAAATTATGTGGCATATGGAGTCCGGGAGAGGATTTATCCCATGGAAGCCGACCGCCCCGCCGTAACCATTCGCGGAGAGGCTTTTTCTGCCTGGGTGAAAGCCCAGGCCCGTGAATTCAATCGAAGGAATGCGGACTGGCAGGTGGTGCTGGAGGAATTTGCCGCCTCCAATGCCGTGGACTTGGAGGAGTATGCCAGACTGACCAGCGTGCAGCTTGCCACCGGAAAAGGGCCGGATATGTTTTACGGAAGCTTTCTGGACAGTTATATGAGCGGGATGATCGAGAAGGGGGCGGTTCTTAATATGACTCCCTGGATAGATGCCTCGGGTCTTTGCCGGGAGGCGTATCTTCCCCTGGTTTTTGACGTGTGGCGGCAGGGAGAGGAAATCTATGGCATCACTGCGGAAGGAGGGACACCGCTTCTTTATACCGTGGACAAAAGGGTGCTGGGTGGAGAAGAGGCATCGGATATGGCGTCGCTGGTGAAAGGCCTGCTTTCCTGTGAGGAGGAAGGCGTACTGTTTGGCTATGATAGCCAGGAGACCATTCTGAGGAGTTTTTTGAAGGGTTCCGAAGACCTTTGGGGAATGGTGGACTGGGAGTATGGAAGCTGCGATTTCGGAGGAGCGCTTTTTGCAGATCTGCTGGAGGCGGCAAAGCGATATGGCTATGACGAAAGAAATAAGTACCCAAATCTGATGCGCCATGTCAGACTGGACGGCATATATGAGTATGACAGCCGCAGTGAGCTTAATTCTGAGGGATATGCGGTATGCGGGATCCTGTTTGACGACGGCTGTCACGGGACGGTGACAAGCGCCCATACCTTTGCCATCAACGCTGATTCTAAGGCAGGAAACGGGGCGTGGGAATTTCTGCTTTTTTTGCTGGAGGAGAACACCCAGGCCAAAGCGGCAACCTTTCCGGTGAAGAGAAGCCAACTTGAAGCATGGATAGAACAACAGATACAACGTGCGGAGGAGGATGGGATTACAGTGGATGCTTCCTACATAGACGGCGGAGAGCTGGTAAAGGAGCGAAAAACCTATACTAGGGAGGATATGACCAGAGAGCGGGCGGCGGAGTACCTTGAGGCGTTGGAAGGGATCAGAGCGATCCCTATCCGCAATGCTCCCATACTGGATATCATCTGTGAAGAGGCGTTGGATTACTTTAACGGTACCAAAAGTATCAGGCAAGTAGTAAAGATTATAGAAAATCGGGTGGGACTCTATTTAAGCGAACAGCAGTAGGTGCTGGTCAGGATATTTCATAACTATAAATCATATGTATTGTACAATTTGGGATTGACTCTCAAAAAAAACAAAAGGAAATGAAAACAGAGTATGAACATGGACCATAAAATATTGGGAACAATCAAATCACAGCGCCTCTTTAAAAAGCAAAAGGACAATATTTTTAATTTTATTCCAGAGGGAGAACAGCCAGAATGGTCCCGGAGATTGGATGAATATTGGCCATCGCTGGGCCAAAAGCCGGATATGCCTGAACAACATGCAAGGGCATGTAAAGACGCACAAAAATCCAAGGAACTTCTTTGGCAGGCGTGCATCGATCTTGACAAGTCCCTCCCTTTCCGTGACAATTCCATTGATGTCATGTGCGGAAATTTGCTCAACAATGTGAATGGCTATAAAAATCTGATCAGAGAAATTTACCGATGCCTGAAACCCGGCGGACGCTTTGCGGTTATTGATTTATTTTACCAAGAGCAATCTCAAACATTTACCTATCTCTCCAAAATAAACGCCGTATACTCTTCCTTAAATTATTATATTTCATTTTGCTCCAATTAGGGATTTCATTTCCTTGAAAGTGAACTATTAAAACAAATTAAGGGCAGAATGGATAAAGGCGATTTTCTTCCAATCTGCGAAGAAGATGTGGCTGAACTGAGGACCATCTATCTTGAGAAAACGAGACAAGCCCCATAAGGGCTTGTCTCAACTGGTTTGTTTTATTAAAACAGCCCTTTCCGCTATGCCTGATAGCGAAAAGAGCTGTCTCCTTTACCAGAAAATACAAACTCCTAATCAACTCTACTTCAAAACACCGCTGACCAAATCAAAGGTATAGGTCTGACCTTCAATCTCAACCGTCCCCTTTGCCATGGTGCCATAAGTAAGATCAAAATAGTATGTGCCGTTTTCGTTGGTATGCCAACCCTTGATCATATGGCCGTCTTCGTTATAGCGAACCCATTTTCCGGTACCATCTGCATTTGCAGCCCAAGGACCTGCTTCGGATTCCTGGTAGAGATCCTTGCTTACGGCTTTCTTGCCGCCATCCACCGAATCCAGCCAATACCATGAAGCGGATGCGGGATCATATATTTCCTTGCCCCGGCCTTCCAGACCCTGTTTAACGCCTCCCTCATACCAGTATTCCTTCTCTCCATCAACAACCCATACATTGTCTGCCCGAACGCCGGTGACAGGGTCAAAGTAAATCACCTGTCCGTCAATTTCCACTTCGCCATGTTCCATGCGACCGTTTTCTTTATTGTAATAGTATACCTTGCCGTCTCTCTCAAAGTAACCTTTTACCATGGCGCCGTACATGGGATCAAAATAATACCAGCCGCCGTCTTTCTCGCTTTCGCCTTTTATCATGCGACCGTTTGCGTCATAGCGGCACCACTTGCCCATGCCGTCGTCGCTCTCAGCCCATTCGCCTGCATAAGAATCCTGGAAAACGTCCTTGCTGACAGCCTTTTTACCATCATCCACGGAATCCAGCCAATACCATCCGTCCGTCCCGGGATCGTGAATTTCTTTGCCCCGGCCTTCCAATCCCTGTCTGATCCCATCTTCATACCAATAATCGCCGCTGTCCAGGCTATACCATTCCTTGTCGGCAAGGCCTTCATAAACGCCTGTATGCACATTGGATTTGTGCAATCTTCCAAACGGAATGCCGTCTACTCTTTCTTCATAAAATCCGCGAACCAAGTTGCCGTTATTGTCAAAGAAATACATCTTATCCGTTATAGGATCATAAGCCGCTTTGTTCCGGGCGGTAACGCCGTTATCGGACCAGCAAAGATCCTCACCATCCCTGTACCATCCGGTATAATTGCTGTCCCCCGCGTTGGTGGGCAGCTTCTGTTCCACCCCCGCCTTTAACAGATATGTATTCCCCTCGTATGTATACCACCCGAAATAGGAAGTATCAATATTATCGTTCTTATAGAGATATCCCACACCATCCTCGATAAAGAAGCCATTTTTACCTCTGCTTACTTCGCCTCCGAAATTAGGAATAATCTCTTCCCAGGAACTGACGCCGATGGTGTTAAGACAATTTTCGGCAATCCAGCGCTTGTCCTCTTCCCTGTCGCTGGCAATCCTCCTGTAAACCTCTGCAGTCTTAGGATAAAAAGTAAAGTCAAGTGAAAAAGTTCCCTCGCTTGTATCAACAGTTCCATCATTGTTATAATGAAGCAGGAAGCTGTCCACCATAGAATCATACATTGCCGCATAGTAAGTATAGGCAAGAGCCGCCGCCTGTACATCCTCACCCTGCTCCTTTGTAAAGCCCACCTCTGTCAACATGATACGATGCTCTTCGCCAAAATGATCCTTGACATAATTGGTCATTACAGAAAGATTACTTCCGTCGATAAAATGCGTGTCTACGTCGTCAGTGGTCGCCGTAAAGCCATAATGCTCTTCCCAAATCTCCGCATTATAGAGAAATGCAGGATAGGGATGGTAGGAAAGACACCAGTCCACAGAATTTCCACCATTTATCTCTTTTACTTTAGTATCAAACAGATCCAGAAATTCCCTGCCGCCAAAGCCATAGCCGCTCTCGTCAACCCAATTCCAGGTATGATCAAGGCTGACGCTGCATCGGGAAACGTCTGTGTACTTCCGTACGGCACTCCACATCCCATGGAAAGCTTTTGCGTAAATTGAGACCACATCGTTTGGAACCGAGGTTCCACAGTAGTTCCACTGTCCGGGCATGTTGACCTCGTTGCCAAGGACAAAGTTGTCAACATGAAACCCGTCCTCTATCAACAATTCCATAAGATAATGCCAATATGCCCTCACTGCTTTTCCATTATATCCGTCGATGGCCGGCGCATAGCAATGCCCCCTTCCCGGGCCTCCCCTGTTCCATTCATCAATTGCCATGTTTCCATATGATTCGCTGGTTTCAGTCCACCGTACCAGGAATACAAAGCTGATGGACATGTTGTTTCCGTTGCAATACTTGGCAAAATCATATCCGGGAGGCTCTCCCAAGTAAAATGTTTCACCCTCAAATTCATAAGGCGCAACCGCCGTACCGGCCCAAGGGTGATCCGGCGAAAAAATACACTCATTTAAATTGACATTCAGCAAAGAGTGATTCAATTCCCCCAAATCCACCCCCCAATCTTCCGCCCCGTCTCTTCCATAAGGCGCAGTGCGGGATAAAATTCCCTGGGCGCCTTTGATAGAAGACACATTGGCAAAAGCGTCCTTTTTGGAGTATCCGCTTGCTGCAGACACTTCAAGCATTGGCGTCAAAAGCATGGCAAACGCAAGAAATGTGGCCAGCAGGCGTTTTAAGGTTCTTTTTTGTTTCATGGATTTCCTCCTCGTAAAAAATTTGCGCCTCCTCTCACTGAGCAAGACGCTTCTTTTTCATTTTACCTCCCGCAGCAAATAAATGTCAAGTCCAAAAAGATGCAAAAGAACCTTTCAACTCCCCCCTATAAAGTATCCCGGTATACCCGCAGCACATTCTCGCAGAAAACCTTATCCAGCGCTCCCTCCGTAAATCCTGCGCCGTGCAGGGCTTCCCACAGCCGCCCCATGCTTTCTGCGCCGGGAAGCTCTCCATGCGTGCCGATACCGTCAAAATCACTTCCAAGTCCCAGTACTTCGATTCCCCCCACAGACACAATATGCTTCGCATGACGCACCACCGCTTCTATTGTCCCTGGGTTTTCCTGCCCTATAGGCCTCTCCTCCAGGAAATCCGCACAGAAATTCAATCCTGTCACACCGCCCCGCTCCGAGAGCCTGCGAATCATATCGTCGGTCAGATTACGCACACTGGGGCTTACCGCTCTGGCATTGGAATGACTCGCCACAAATGGCTTGCTGGTCACCTCCAGCACATCATAAAAACCACCGTCGGACAGATGGGACACATCGGGAATCATTCCCAGCCGTTCCATCTCAGCCACCAGTTCCTTTCCCTTTTCGGTGAGCCCTGCGGTCCGGTTCGGTGTGTGAAAGTATGCATCAAACGCCGCCTGCGCCGCCTGGCGCTTCTCCTCTTCTTCCGGATTCCCGGGTTCACAGCTCTTCCAATGCTCCCTTGCCGTCTTCATCTCCTGACGAAGCTTGGGCAGGAAATTGGGGAAACCGATTTCATTCTCATAGTTCCATGTAAGCGTAATCATGCGAACGCCCATACGATAAAGAGCGTGCAGTTTATCCAAATCTCCTCCGCACACGGCGCCCTCTTCCACCGTGAGCATGGCGGACATTTTCCCAGCAGCCTCATTTTCCGCAATGTCCGTAAAACGGAGCACCGGCGCAATCATATCCCTGTTTTGCTCCATTTCTTCCTGGTAACAGCGAAAAAGCGCACACACCCGCTCCCAGGGATCTCCATCCCTGCCAAGCTCTACAAACAATGCAAAATTCTGAATCAGATACTGACCTCTCTTCATCCGAAGCAAATCCACATGGCCTTCATTGCTGCGCAGCGAAATTGCCTGCCCCTGTTCCTTTTTACGCAAAATCTCATATATGGTATCGCAATGCATGTCTGCCACTTTCATATTTTCTCCTCCTAAAGTCCGAGGCATCCCATCCCCGCCGGACATCAGCCCTTATCTCTCCATCCTATGTATTTCTTCTGCCCGAAAGAACTCTCCATGCAAATCTTTAAGGCATTGTCAGAATCCGCCGTTAACCTTCCCCAATCCCAATCCACTCCCAAACATTGCTACAAACCCCCCCAACATTGCGGGCAATTATTCCTCCCTGCTGACGGCATGGGATTTTAAAAAGTCCTTCCAAATATCAATATACTGCGCCTTTAAGTGTACGCCGTCAAAGGTATACGTTTCAATCATCCCTCCCGTATCATCACAGATGGAAGGATTTACATCCAGGAAAAAAACTTTTTCATTGTCCGCGAACTGCGCAAGGGCCTCATTTCTCTCCACAATTCCCTCATTGGTGATATAATCCCCCTGTTGGGAACGCTTCTCTGTGACTTTGATAATGGCCTGCACATAGATAATCGCATCCGGCTGCAGCTCCTTCAAATGTTCTATAACTGCCCCATACTGCTCCAGAAATGGGTTCAGATTTCCCCCCATTTCGTTGATGCCAAGCATCAAATAAACCTTCCCAAACGTATTCTGCTTCAGCGCCTCCTCCACGGTTATTTTCTTTTTTGAACCGGGAACGGACACTATGGAGGCGTCAAACACCTCGAATATGGTCAGTCCCTTGCTGGCATAAAAAGCCGCCGTCTCTTCCAATCCACCATATTCAAACATTCCCACAGTCCTGGAATCCCCAATAAACACTGCATCAGAAAAATAATCATCCTCCACGGACACATATACCGGCTCTCCCGCCTCTACATTCTCCGGATCAACGTCTCCGGAGCCTTCTCCCATTCCTTCAATGCCAGAACTTTCTCCCATGTCTCCCGGATGAGAATCTCCCCCTTCTCCAACCGCTTCGGGATCTTCCCCCATTCCTTCGGGCTCGGAACCGTTTCCGTCCGAAACATGGCTGTTTTCCTTATCTCCTGAACCAGAGGGCTCTGTTTTCTCATCTTCACAGGGCAAAATAATATTTCCACCGGATTGCTCCGAATTCTCCTCACCGTCGCCATCCTCTCCGGTGTCTCCTGACTCATTGCTATCTCCCGATTCTCCGTTTGTCCCATGGCCTGTGTTCTCCCCGCCTGTCTCCTCCGTCTGCCCCTCCATGTCCTGATTCGACATATCCTGCCTGCCATTATCCTGACCCGGCGTCCATCCGATCCCCTGGCTTCCGCCCGGCGTTCCCGGCCTGCGATCCCCCACTCCATACGCACTATACAAATCCCTGACCTGCTGCATGGATTTCGCATAAACTTCCCAATGATCCACACAGGACAGATAAGTTATTCCCATCCCAAACATACATAACAAATATGCCCATTTCTTCAGCCTCTTCATACCGAACCTCCCAACCGCCGCCTTGCAGACACTTTATTCACAAAGCCGCTAAAAATCCCGATACATAAACGGATTTTGTCCTTCCGCCTGCAGACGCCAAACACAGAACCAAAACAGCGCGGACAACAAAATAACCCCCGGCCAGGTATCCTTTAAACGCCGGTAAATCTTTGATATTGCCGGCGTACAGGCGAACAACCCCATTCCCAGCAGCCATCCGTAATCCTCCAGGGCCCTATGCCAATCCCCCGGGCTGACCTTTATTGGGGACACCGTATGAAACATTCTTCCCAGGAAAATCTGAAGCTGTTCCAGATCTGTAATGGCAAAGCACATCCATGTAACCGGAATCACTGCCAGCACCCATGCATGGGTAAACAATTTTCCGATTCCCCTATTCAGAAATCTTAATATGCCCAGCGCCTCCAACTGCCGCTCGACGACGATGGCAAGCCACAGGAGCATTCCCCATATCAGGAAATTCGCCGTGCTTCCATGCCATATGGCAGTCAAAAGCCATACCGCCAACAAATTGCAAACTGTTCGAAACTCCCCTCTTCTGTTTCCGCCCAGGGGAATATAAACATACTTGCAAAACCACCTGCCCAGTGTCATGTGCCACCTCCGGTAAAAGTCCCTGACAGAAACCGCCATATAGGGATTTTTGAAATTCACCGGCAGCTCAAAGCCAAGCATCCTGCCAAGTCCCATAGCCATCAGGGAATAGCCGTAGAAATCAAAATACAGCATCAGGGAATATGCGATTGCTGCCAGCCATGCCAGCTGCGTGGAAATACTTTCAAATCCCGTAATCTGCACATCTCTCCACAAAATGCCGATTCTGTCCGCCAACAGCACCTTGGCTGCCAGCCCCATGGTAAACGTCTTCAACCCCGCCTGAATCCCTTTTAGCGTAACTTGCCTTTCTTGCAGCGCTGCCCTCACTTCTCCGTAATTGACGATGGGTCCGGACACTAATCGTGGAAACATAACAATATAATTTGAAAACCGAATGATTGACGTCTCCTTTTCCTGCTCCCCACGATAAATGTCCGTCAGATAAGATATAATCTGAAAAGTGTAAAAACTGATGCCCAGGGGCAGGCTTCCCTTCCAGAACTTTAAAACCGCCAGGACTGCTGCATTACAGATCACAGCATTCACAAACAATCTCCTGCGCCTTTTTGCCTGCCTGCTTCTTATTTGATTTTTGTAAATAACCTCTTCTCTTTCCCTCTCCGCGCCTTTCTTCCCCTGTTCGGTTTCCATTCTGGGAATCGCTCTGCGACCAATGTGCAGCCCCATAAAATAGTTGACAAGCAGGGAACCTAGCAGGATCGGCAGCGACCAAACCTCCCCAAGGGTATAAAAAATAAGACTTCCTGTCAGAAGTATCACATTTTTCATTTTACTTGGGGCGAAACCATACAGTAACAAGAAAATCGGAAGAAAAAAGAGTAAGAATTCCACACTGCTGAATACCAAGAATCATCACATCTTTCGTCAGGAACCAAATCCTTTTTTATTTCTTCATAAGAATATATTATAATGTCCGCATGGACTTTACAACTAAAAAAATCTTAATTTTACCTTGCAATATGTTACAAAGATGTATCAATTATGTAAGAATTCATAAGAAGAAATTCAGCCGCCAAAGCCACATCCATCCGACTCTATTCCTGCCTGGATCAATATTAGTTAGACTGAATCAAACTCTCCGCTGCAGGCTGACAAGATATCAATCTCTTCTGTGTGTCAAGTTTGATACACGGCAGAGCTTGTGACTCTGGTGTACCAAAAAAGACGCCGTAAAAGCGCCTTTTCAAAAATCTGCGTACCAGCCGGTTGAACCGTTTGTTCTCCGCCGTCCCTCTATACCGTCTCCGCCTTCCGACACAGCAAAAAGCCAACGCAAACGGGAAACAGATAAAAAATATTCAAATAATATCTTAAGTCCGATACCGGCCCACACATGGACGTGGCACACACCAAAAGCTGCAGCAGCAAGGTGATTGTCACAAAGCGGTTTTTTCGCCAAACTCCATAAAACAATGCCGCCAGCAGCGCCCAAAACATAGTACCCGTAGTACAGAACATACGAACCACCGGAAAGCTTCTATATTTACCCTGAGTAACCGCCATAAAATAATCATACAGGGGCGGACAAACAGGTCTTGAATATTCCAGTATCCACTCCGTCAAATCATAAAATCTATAGTTGTTTGTATCCATCAATTCCGTCCAGGGATACCATGCCTGATAGGTATTTTCGGCAAACGCAAGCACATAGGTCATTGGATTCTCCAGTCCTTTTCTGAGCCAAAAGAACAGGTAAGTCCATTTATTATCCAAAATGGTATCCAGGTGATACCAGAAAGCCGTCTTAATGGGATCGGCAATCATAGGGTCATAATATCCAAGCAGCTCCGGATCAATGGCATCATAGAGCAGCTCCAGGTCCTCACCGGGAAAGGCATCTTTCCCCTTGTCGGCATACAGTCTTGCCAACTGTTGAAAAGGGACGCTTAACGCTTCTGCGGCACTGCTCTTCTCCGCATTCAGACAGATCATCATGCCATTGTGAATCGCCAGAAAGACTACCAGCGTACTCAAATAAAAAACCGCCAGTCTGCGCAGATGCCTCCTGAAAATGACAAGGGCAAATACCGCAAACGCAAGAAGGGCATAGACAATATTCTTGCGCAGCAGACAGGACAGCACCAGCAGCGCCCCCGCCCAAATCCATTGTGCTCTGGGAATCTTTTCTCCGCGGACCAACGCGCCAAGAAGTTCGTATTGTTTCAGGCACGCCGGCAAAAGTACCGCATAGCAGGGTACATCCTTGGTGGTGGTCATGGCAAATAAAACGATGGGTGGGCACAGCGCATAAAACAAAAGAGAAAATACGGCCAAAGCACCTTTCCGACTGACCCTGTAGACAAAACGTACCGCATATCCGAAACTGAACGCACAAAGTCCCATCTGCGCCAGACAATACAAAAACACACCAAATGTCAGATCAACACTGTAAATGTGATATCCAAGCGTTATCAAAGCCCCTCCCACAACCGTGTGCAAAAGCGGATGGTGCGCGCTGTAGGAAACCTCCTCATACATAAACTGCGGAAGCTGATTCCCCATATCATAACAATAAAACCCGGGATAACAGCCAATCAGGCATAACACATAAACCCCAAACAAAATGACAGACGCATACATCCAAAGATGCCTGGGCTCCTTGTAAACTCCACCCACCTGTTGGCTGTTGATCCTGTCCAGCCTGCCAAAGCCCCAATAAATCAACACGCCAAGCAGGCTCCATTCGACCATCCCCACCACCACACACTGCAGCGTGGAAAGCATACCTATCTTTTGAAAAAAAGCAGAGTGATGAATTGAGGAATTATATTTCATACTGAACTGCCAGCCGCACAGCTGTAATACGGTCAAAGTAAAAGCCAGTAAACCCGCTATCCATTTTTGCCTATGCTTTGCAAACATCTTTATCTCCTTATGCCAATTGGCAGATTTTGGCGCGCAGCGCGGCAGACGCACAGCGGCCGGATTCTTGCGTGAATGATCACCACATGCGTTTTTACGCACATGGAATGAGAACTTGACTCAGCCAGCTCCTGTTTCAACATTATACTATATTGTGAGCTAAAAAGGAAGGATTATAAATGAGCGTCAGCTAACCGTTTGCCCCAAGTATAACTATCCTATAAAAATATCCTCACAAAAAATGTGGTAATTATGCAGAAAATATTGTACACTGGAAATGGTATGCAGCATCCATTTTCACCGTCGTCTCTTCTTGAGCGACAGACTCAATCCATGATTACCAATGCTTACCGGAAAGGATTTCATATGAACGAACAATTATACACAATTCCATTAAACGACGCAGTAAATGCCAATGACGAATGCCCTTTCTGCTATATTGAGCGCAGCGTGGAGCAGGATCTGCTGGACTTCGTGCTGGGCAGCGCATCCTCCTATATGGAAGCCCATATCCGCGAACAGACGGACAAAGCCGGCTTCTGCCAGGATCATTTCCGGAAGATGTTTCAGTATGGCAACACACTGGGAAACGCCTGGATTTTAAAGACACACTATATGAAAATGATCGGTGAGATGAAAAAAGAATTCGCGCATTTCAAGCCCGGCAAAACCTCTCTCAAGGACAAATTCCGCAAGGCAGCCGAAAACAGCAATTCCATCGGAACGTGGATCCATGAGAAAGAAGCCTCCTGCTATATCTGCAAACAGTTTAAAGAAACCTGCAGCCGGTATATGGACACCTTTTTCTATCTGTGGAACCAGGAAGAAGAATTCCGGAAGAAAATCAAAAACGGCAAAGGTTTCTGCCTGCACCATTTCGGGGCACTGTGTGAAGCGGCGGACGGCAGGCTTTCAAACAACGACAAAGAAGATTTCTACCATGTGGTACTCCCTTTGATGGAACAAAATATGGAACGACTCTCGGAGGATGTGGCATGGATGGTAGAAAAATTCGATTACCGCAACAACGACGCAGACTGGAAAAATTCAAAGGACGCCATCCAGCGCGGCATGCAGAAGCTCAAGGGCGGTTATCCGGCGGATAGTCCTTACACCGGAAAGTAAATCCCTCGCGGCATTCGCCAAATGCTCACTCAAGTGCGGCACTTGGCTCATTGCCCACGGGAATAAATAGCGCCATGGCAAATTGCCGCAGTGTCAACCATAGGGCTGACGATATACAATCTGCCTCATCATATCCAGGTATCCGCATATTTCCTGATAGAGCATTTCCGGCTGAAAGGAAGCATCCTGAAACCGCTCCGCCATCAATCCCTTTATGGTAAAGTCCAACATTTTCCGAAGCTTTTCTCCGTCCACTCCAGCGGGAAGCGCCCGGTAATCGATTCCTCCCGTCACGGCCGCGTACACCTCTTCCAGCGCACTGCGCTTTTCTTCAACGGCCAAAAGAGCTTCATAGGAATCTTCGGACACAGAGCGGTTCAGGAACTGCTGCATATATGGATATCCTCTCATAGCATGCATCCTGGCGCATTCCACCTGCTTCATCACTGCAAAAAGATCCTTCTCTCCGGACTCCACATTGGATCGCAGCTCCAGACTCATAAATCTGACACTGTAATCATATACAAAGCGATAAACGCCCAGCTTACTGCCAAAATAATGGAACAACAGTCCCTTACTGATGGCCGCCTCCCTGACAATATCGTCCGTACTGCCATGACGGTATCCCTGCAGCGCAAATACTTTTAACGCCGCATTGATCATCCTGTCCTGCTTTTCTTTTTTCAGATCAAAAAATTTGCTGTTCATTTGTAATCTCCCGTATTCGTCCGGATGAAGTCCCAACTAATACACCTTCTCCTGCTTTTACCGTCCCGCAAGTATCTTACCACATTTCTATCCAAACTGGAATGAAATGATAAAATTTTTCGTAAATTTGTGAATATTCCCTTTTCAATCCTGCAAAATAGTATTAATATAAAATTGGTACAAAAAACCAAACGAAAGGAGTAACCCATGGCTAAAAAATTTGGTAAGGCTTTATTTTTAACCGCTGCCGTCGCTTCCGCCGCCGCTGCCGTCTATTTTTATCTCCAGAAGAGAGATGACGCACAAAAGGATTTGGAGGAAGATGACTATGATGATTTCAGCGAGGACACTGACAGGGAACCAGAAAGCGCCCGCAATTACGTACCCCTGAATCATGAAGTTCCGACTGACAAAAATGCCGAAATTCCCAAGGACGGCTCCGAAGAAGCATGTGGGAAGGAAGATTCCGGGGAAGCAGCAAGCACGGAAGAATTCCCCATAGGCAAACCTTCCGAAGATACTTCTTCCTCCTCCGGACAGGAAACCACCGAAAAAGAAAGTACCTTTACCCCTCTCACGGAGCAGGTGGCACAGGCTGCGGAAAAAGCTGCGGATTCCGTTGAAGAATTCTTCGACGAAGAGGACGGTCCTGACGTAGAACCTCCCATTCATGATAACTAAATCCTATTACCTTTTGAGAAAGCCGCCAAAGCGCGGCTTTTTCCTTACATCCATGCCTTCCGAAGCAGTTCCATCCCCTTTTTAATTTCCTCGTCGGACAATCCGCCGAACCCCAGCAATACCGTCATACTGTCAGAAGAAACCTCCCTCATATATTCCGACATTCCATACACCCTTATCCCGTATTCATATGCCTGCTTTACCAGCTCTTTTTCGTATATCTCTTTCTTGGCGGTTAATGTCAGATGCAGCCCGGCATTCTCGCCGGATATGGTAAACGCCGCCTTAAAAGGCTGCAGGCATTCAAGCAGCAGTGCATGTTTGGCTCCGTACAGCTTCCTCATTTTATTTAAATGCCGTTCAAAATAGCCGTCCCTGATAAATTCATTTAAAATACTCTGGTCGATTCGTGAGACCGTGCAGGAATAAAAAGCACAATCCCTGTAATATTTTTCCAGCAATACTTCCGGCAGAACCATAAAACTAATTCGAATAGCAGGCGCAATGGCCTTGGAAAAGGTTCCCATATAAATCACTCTGCCATGTTTGTCAGAAGCCTGCAATGCAGGAATAGGTTTGCCATGATAACGAAATTCACTGTCATAATCATCTTCAATCAGGTATCTGCCTGGTTCCCCATCTGCCCACTTCAACAGTTCCATCCTGCGCCCGATTGGCATCACCGTCCCTGTGGGAAATTGATGGGAAGGCATGACATACGCTGCGCTGGCATTGGCCTGCCATAGTTTATCCGCCCGCATCCCTGATTCATCCATATCCACCGTGACAATACGGTATGCAAAAGATTGAAAAATCCGATAAGATCTCTTATAAGTGGGATTCTCCATGGCAATCCGCACATGCCTGCCCAATATTTTCTCCAGCAGCAACAGCAGATAATCGTTCCCTGCACCCACAATAATCTGTTCCGGCCTGCAGTTTACCCCCCTGGAAGAGTGAAGATACCTTCCTATGGTCTGACGCAGCTCATAATCTCCCTGAACCTCTCCCCTTGAAAACAGATCGCTGTTGGCATAGGTCAGTATATTCTTGGTAATTTTCTTCCATACGCCAAAAGGAAAACCGGACATATCAATATCATAGGGTGAGAAATCCACCTGATATCTTTTGTCCGTTATCCCCGATTCCACATACGCCGCCCCAAAGCCACGGGGTTTTGGGGCGGCCTTGGCCTGGGAATTCTCATTGGCTGACAGTCGAAACAATCCTTCTATGGGACAGACAAAATAACCTCTGCAGGGTCTGGACTCAATATAGCCCTCTCCCAACAGCTGACCATAGGCATAATCCACCGTACTCCTGGCCACCTGAAGATATTCCGCCAAAGAACGCGTGGAGGGAAGCTTCTCGCCTGCAAGAAGCTTCCCATCCCTGATCTCTTTTTTTATATATTCATAGATTTGTTCATACAAACAGCAGCCTGAATCCGTCCGCAATTGGATGGCCATTTCATACATAACTGTCTCCCAAGTAAATCAAAGAAATTATTCCTGTAAACTGACTCATTCATATTCAAAAACGCCCTAACGTTTTCTCAATTCCTGCAGTACCAAATCCTTCATTTCTCTTGCCTTGTCTTTGACGCGTGAACTGGCCGACGGAGAGGTTAAAACCGTGCTCAACAGCCTGGCTGCCACATCATAATGTTGAAAACGCATCGCCAACACGGACAGCAGATAATCCATAGTAATCTCATCCATGCCGCACATAGGGAAATTCTCTGTCTGTCTGGCTTCCATAAAACCCTTGTAAGCATTCTCCAGGTACTCTTCCTCTTGCTTTTTCATCTCTTCCAGTTGAGCCAGATTCTCAAGATTCTCCTGGGAATTCTGAGAGTTCTGCAGACTTTCCGCATATCCCCGTAAGAGCCAACCGCTTTTTAAACAGATGAATGCTTTTTCACTGGCTTTGGCGCGCTTTACCATTGCGCTGGCAAGTGCAAGCTGATATCGTTCCAAAGCCTCTTCATAGGAATAAGTGTCATTGTGATAAACGGTAATCTGGACACTGGAGCATATATTTTCCTTAATCAGCTTTGCCTGACCTGGGGAAATATGCGTAAAAGAATTGCCAAGCGCCGCATAACCGCAAATCGGACACATGACCACATCATATTTTACGGAATCAATTACCTCATACCTGGGTCTCAAGTCTTGATCCGCTCCCACAAGCCTCGCCTTGCTTGACTTCATGATCTTGGATGAAAAAGCACTGCCACACACAGGACATTCATATGACTTTTCATAAATCAAATCCTTCTCCTGTGGCTTTGGCGCCGCCTGGGGCGCCTCTTTCTTTTTTTGCCTGGCTTCTTCCTTTTCCGTCTCGTAAATGTCCGTTTTCTCCAAGTTGCCTAAACCCAAGCGCTTTAATCCCGATAAAATTCCCATGTTTTCCTCATTTCTGCGAAAATATGCCTTTTTATGCCTTCTTATCTTTTGGCAGAACATACGAACTCTTCAAAGATACTATACGGTTGAATACAAGTGCATCAGGTTTGGAATCCTTTGTATCCACACAGAAAAATCCCTGCCGCATAAACTGAAAATGATCGCCTTCCCTGGCCGTCGCAAAAGCAGGCTCCA
This sequence comes from uncultured Acetatifactor sp., assembly GCA_910578185.1. Lineage (GTDB taxonomy): Bacteria > Bacillota > Clostridia > Lachnospirales > Lachnospiraceae > Acetatifactor. The sequence goes on along the minus strand of CAJTPN010000009.1, from coordinate 55,900 downwards.
GCCAGCATTCCTTTAAGACGGTAAGAGAATTGGGATTCAGATTTAAACTGCCATCTTCATTATATACCCCTTTCTCCTCGTCTATGATATTCTCATACAAATGTACCTGCGCTGGCACAGCGGTTTTTACCGTAACCCAGTGAATCGTTCCTCTCACCTTCCTGCCGTCCGGACTGCTGCCTCCCTTGGACTCCGGGTCATAGGTACAGTGTACTTCCGTAATCCTGCCCGAGGCATCCTTCACACATCCCGTACAGGTCACATAATAGGCGTTCATCAAACGCACTTCATTCCCTGGATACAGACGATAATACTTTCTGGGAGGCTCTTCCACAAAATCCTCCCTCTCAATATACAGTTCCCTTCCAAAGGGAACTTCCCTGCTGCCCAGAGCTTCGTTGTCAGGATTGTTCACGGCGGGCAGCATTTCAATCTGATCCTCCGGATAGTTATCTATGATCAACTTGATGGGATCCAAAATGGCCATCATTCGGGTAGCCTTTTCTTTCAAATCCTCCCGAATACAATATTCCAGCATGGCATAGTCCGCAATGGAGTGGGCCTTGGAAATTCCGCACAGATCCACAAACATTTTGATGGATTCCGGCGTAAATCCCCGGCGTCTCAACGCAGCGATGGAAACCAGTCTTGGGTCGTCCCATCCGTCAACGATTCCGTCCTGTACCAGCTTCTTAATATAGCGCTTGCCGGTCACCACATTTTTCAAATAGAGCTTTGCAAACTCAATCTGTTTCGGCGGGTTGGGATACTCCAGCTCCCTGACCACCCAGTCATAAAGCGGCCTGTGATCCTCAAATTCCAGCGTACAGAGCGAATGGGTAATGCCTTCAATGGCATCCTCAATGGGATGGGCAAAGTCATACATGGGATAAATACACCATGCATCACCGGTATTGTGATGTTTCATATGGGCCACACGATAGATGACAGGGTCTCGCATATTGATGTTGGGAGACGCCATATCAATCCTTGCCCGAAGCACCCTCTGACCGTCCGCTACACTTCCGCTCTTCATCTCCTCAAAAAGTTTCAGATTCTCTTCCACACTGCGGCTGCTGTACGGATCGTCCCTGCCCGGTTCGGTCAAAGTACCTCTGTACTCCTTGATCTGTTCCGCCGACAAATCCGACACGTAGGCCTTGCCCTTCCTGATCAGCTTTACCGCCGCATCATACATCTGTCCGAAATAATCTGAGGCAAAAAACAGTCTGTCCTCCCAATCCGCTCCTAGCCACCGGATATCCTCCTTGATGGATTCCACAAATTCCACATCCTCCTTGGTGGGATTCGTATCATCAAAACGCATATTAAATTTACCGTGATATTTCTGCGCCATGCCATAATTCAGCAAAATACTCTTTGCATGACCAATATGCAGATATCCGTTTGGTTCTGGAGGAAAGCGCGTGTGTACGGCATCGCACACTCCCTCCGCCAAATCCTTATCGATAATCTGTTCAATAAAATTCTTTGACTCCATTTCACTCATATGGTTTTCCTTGCCTTTCTCGCAGTCAAACACCCCGTAGCAGGCAGCTGGCATCAAGCTACCGACGCAGCAAAGCTAAACAAATCATTAGACGCATTGATATTGTGCCCTGGGGGCATTCGCCATTTCCTGCCTTAAGCCAAATCCATCAAAGCCAAGCTATAATAACCCTGGCGGCTTCTTGGCAGGAATAAGGCCATTATAACATATACCCCCACAACCTATCAAGCCATGTTTTTATTGTTGCCCAAACGGTTGTGACAACTTACATAACAATTTAGACATATAATCTGAACTGTTATCAATTTACTGCTTTTGGGGTCCGGCCTTCAATGGGGCATCCATCGTCTCATATGCTTTGCCAAAAATATCTTGGGGCACCACATAAATGTCATGAAGATTTTCACTGCGCACCGCAAGATAATCGCCCACTTTCCCGGACATGTATTTTGTTCTGTCTCCGCAGGCAAATATCTTTACGCCTCTTTCCAAGGGTCTGGCATAAACGATTTCTTCCTTATCAAGAATACAGCCTCTTGCATGGTCTGTCAAAAGTATATCTTTCCCGTTTCTGCGGTTTTTGATCACCGGAATGTAATCCGGTTTTCCAAGGTAATTTTCCACACCGTATCCGCCTTCCAGAGGCTTATATCTATCTCGGAATTCCGTTCCCTCAAGGGATGTAATTTCCCCTTTGATACCGATGAGCACATAGACATCTTCCTCTATCTTCATATCGATATCCCCCTCCATGGTACGGATGGTCACAGGTGTGTCAACAGGAAGAAGATCATCCAGCCTGACGTATCCAACGGGAATTCTTCTCTGTACATATCGTTTCATCATGGAGAGATCCGCATCGTATTCCTCCGCATATATCAGTTCATAACTGTCAAAATATTGGGTCATCCTGTTGTTAAAATAACCCTCTGAGTGAAGCGTAGGATACTTTTCCTCATACAGCCTCATGGAGATAAAGCCTCCTGCCTTCTCATAATGACCGCCTCCAGAACCAATGCCTTCCGCCAGGAAGTCCGCCAGTTCGCTGGCGTTGACCTCACGGATGCAGCTGCGCACGGAAAATTTATAGCCGTCATTGACCTCATTGAATACCGCACAGGTCTTAATAGCATCCACTTGAAGAAGGAAATCGCTGATCAACCCCAAAATATTGGGATCGCAGGGCTGTGCCTTTATAACCGCAAATTCATAATCGTCATTGTAACTGTATCGTATCAGAGCAATCCCCGCTATTTCCAACTCTTTCAATGAAATATTGGAATTGCGGAACAACGTGATAAGCGCCTTATCCGCATTGACAGCTTCCCGCATATCCATGTCCAACGGGTTATATAATTCGGAGAACTGACTGGTATCCGTATACAGACCGTAATACAGCGCAGTTCCCAGATACATATCGCTGTCCACATCAAACCCTTCCTCCAGCAGCAGCTTCCAGACCAGCGTTGCACAGCTGCCCAGACTGGTATTGATAATGCACTTGGAAATCGCTTCCTTTTCCAGCTGATGATGATCAATTATTGCCACATTCCTTGCCCGCAGTCCCGTTACATTACCGGAACCGTACTGACAGTCAACTGTGACTAAAAGTCCTTCCACCTCCACGGTATTCTCATTGTCCGCGCCCAGATATTCCACGGGCAGTTTCAGTTTATCCACCATCAGGCATAAATTAGACTTCTGTATCCTGTTTCTGCCGCTGTATACCATACGGACATCCTTGCCTTTGCTCTTAAAATAGCAATAAAGGCCATATCCGGACGCAAGTGTATCCGCGTCCGGATTGTCATGGCATTGTATGGTTATCTTATCATATTGCTCCAGATCCGACAGCCTCATGAGATTATGATCCTTTCCCATCCATAGTCACCCCCTCCGTTTCAAAACGCGGCGCCTGTCGCAGGTCAAACCTCCACTATACCACAGGCGGCGCGGATGAAAGGGTTTCTTTGCCCCCTGCAAAACGCCTCTTGTCAATGGTGAAACAGCCGAATGCCGGTAAAAGCCATCACCATATTGTATTTGTCACAGCACTCTATGACGGCATCATCACGGACAGAACCGCCGGGCTGTGCAATATATTTCACACCACTTTTATGCGCACGCTCAATATTGTCGGAAAAAGGGAAAAATGCATCAGATCCCAAGGTCACATCCTGCATTCCGTCAAGCCACTCACGCTTTTCTTCTCTGGTAAACACAGGGGGCTTCACCTTGAATATCCGCTCCCATGCGCCGTCTGCCAAAACATCCATATATTCATCCCCTATGTAGACGTCAATGGCGTTATCCCTGTCCGCTCTGCCCAGCTTATCCACAAACTGTAATCCCATCACCTGCGGTGCCTGACGCAAGAACCAGTTATCTGCCTTGGTTCCCGCAAGCCTTGTGCAATGAATGCGGGACTGCTGTCCGGCGCCAATGCCGATAGCCTGACCTCCCTTTACATAGCATACGGAGTTGGACTGGGTATACTTTAACGTAATCAGGGCAATTTTCATATCAATCAGCGCTTCTTCCGGAATCTCCCTGTTGGCGGTAACTATATTGGACAGCAGTTCTCCATTGACATCCAGTTCGTTCCTGCCCTGTTCAAAAGTAATTCCGTAAACCTGCTTTTTTTCCACTGGTTCCGGTACATAGGATGGATCCATCCGAATAACGTTATAGTTACCGTTTTTCTTGGACTTCAACAGTTCCAAGGCTTCATCGGTATACCCGGGCGCAATGCATCCGTCCGACACTTCCCTTTTGATCAGCCTAGCGGTATCCGCATCACACACATCTGACAATGCGATAAAATCTCCAAAAGAGGACATTCTGTCTGCGCCCCTTGCCCGGGCATAAGCGCACGCCAGGGGAGAAAGCTGCCCCAAATCCTCCACCCAATAAATTTTTGCCAGGGTTTCGTTCAACGGAAGACCCACTGCGGCGCCTGCAGGGGACACATGCTTAAAAGAGGTCGCCGCCGGAAGCCCTGTGGCCTCCTTTAACTCCTTCACCAACTGCCACCCGTTAAACGCATCCAAAAAATTGATATATCCCGGCCTTCCGTTTAAAACCGTGACAGGAAGCTCACTTCCGTTTTCCATATAAATTTTTGACGGCTTCTGATTGGGATTACACCCATACTTTAACTCGATTTCTTTCATTTTATTGTCTCCTATTTTAAGTCGCTGTGCGACGGCACGAAAAAGTGAAAAACATCACTACTGATTCTTGTTGATAATGCGGGTTTCACTTGCTCCGCTAACGATGTCAATAAATCTTACAAACAATGATACCTTATTCTCCTGGTTTAAGTTATCCCACAGCATATTGGCAAAGCTGTCAATGTCCCCTTCAATTTCCACCCGCTCCGGTTCCCCCTGAAAACTTGGCAAAGGATTTCCGTCACCCATATATGTATGAATAAAATGTCCCTCTCCCGGAAGGGGATTGTCATAGGTAAAAGTATACCTGTTACAGCAGGCAGGATCCCCGTGATTGCTCTTCAAAATAGACATTGCATATTCAAAGCTGCCCTTTTCAATGTGCAGCACACCGGAAATCCTGGGTGTATAATTGGGTGCATCCGGTTCAAATTCCCGGCTTCTCAACGCCTGTTCAAAGGTTAATCCTTTGGCAAACCCGTCATAAATGGTATCTGTCTGGTCGCCGTTTGTGACAATCGTGTCATTTCCTAACACTCTCACGGGCGCATAGATAACCAGGCTGGGATCCTCCAGCTTGGAAGGATCAAAGGCCTTGGTGCGAATTCCTTCCCCATCGGTTACAAAGACCCGGTTGCGGCTGTTAGTGCTTCTTCCCATAATAAAGTACGCTGTCACCGCCGTTTTCCCATCAGCAGAACGCCCAATCACGATTCCCCTGCCGGGATAAGAATTATTTTTCAGTTTCTGATCCAGTTGCATTTTTGTTTCCTCCTATTCTAGTTTTGTCTCTTCACTACAGCGTCTGAATTCACTTCCAGGCACTTACGCTTCGAGACTGTTTTTGATTTTTGTGACGTCCCCTGATTTGCTGTTATGAAAAGCCGGCTATCCGGGCATCACAAAATAAATGCGCCCAGACGGTCGGCTTACTATTCCTGACCGTACTCCCCGTAGGTGCTCCTACTTCCGTCAGTTGTACGGTTCTCTTATTATTATCTTACACGTCTTATACCGAAAATGCAAGTATTTTTTATGCTTCCCAAAGAAAGGCCGTACAATACCATGGTGTTGATTTTAGCGCTTTTCCCATAATTAAGCCAGTGAATATCTTCGCTTTTCCAGAGAGGCATCGCTGCTTTTAATAATGTCCGTAATGTTTAAGGCACAAAAAACCGCCCAACACCGGACGGTTTTTAATACATCTGTACAAATAATAATATAAGCATCATGTTTTATAGATCTATTTTTCCAGGAAACCTTTATAGTTGCGGACAAGCATCATGGATTCCATCTGCTTCATGGTCTCCAACACTACGCTGACAATAATGATAAGGCTTGTACCGCCAAAGGATACCTGCGCCTTGAATACACCGCTGAAGAAATAAGGTAAAATTGCGATGATCGTCAGTCCGACCGCACCGATAAAGACAATATAGTTCAATACCTTGTTCAGATAATCACTGGTTGGCTTTCCCGGTCTGATACCCGGAATAAAACCGCCTTGCTTTTTCATATTGTCAGCAACCATCAAGGGATTAAAGGTGATAGAGGTATAAAAATATGCAAAGAATACAATCAACACAATATACACCAATAATCCGACGGAATATTTCAACTGACTGGGATTGCACCAATAATTTGAGTTCAGGTATTTTAAGATCTCACCCCAGACACCGTTTTCGGAATACCCTACAAAAGATGATATCGTGATTGGAAGCGTCAGCAGGGACTGCGCAAAGATAACAGGAATAACGCCGGAAGTATTTACCTTGAGCGGGATATTCGATGTCTGTCCTCCCACCATTTTTCTGCCCTGCACTTTATTGGCATACTGCACGGGAATCCGTCTGGTGGCATCATTCAAAATAATAACCAAAACCACCATGGCAACGATAATCGCAAGGATAATCAATGCTGCAAGTACAGCCGTGGCAGGCGCCTTGCCAAAAACAAACTGTGTAAACAAGTTGTGCAGGTCTTCCGGCATCTGAGATATGATGTTGATCACCAGGACAATGGAAATACCATTTCCAATTCCTTTTTCCGTAATCTGCTCACCAACCCACATCAGGAAGGCACTGCCTGCGGTAAGCGTTGCTATGGCACAGATCACGTTCAGAGCGTTATATTGCATCAGATATCCCTGTCTGCCAAAAGCGATTGCCATTGCCGAAGACTGGATCAGTGCCAGAGCAACCGTCACGTACCTGGTGATTGCTGCGATTTTCTTTCTTCCATCCTCACCATCGCGCTGCATCTCCTCCAGCTTTGGAATTGCGATTGTAAGCAGCTGTATAATGATGGAGGATGTAATATAAGGACTGATATTCAATGCCAAAATAGACATATTGATAAAAGAACCACCTGTAATCGCATCAAAAAAGCCAAACGCCCCTTGGGTCTGACTCTCAAACCAACTCCTGAAAAAATCGGCGTTCACACCCGGCACAGGCAGTTGTGATCCGATACGAATCACAACCAGCATGGCAAAGGTAAATAAAATCTTTTTTCTAAGCTCTTTAATTTTAAATGCGTTTTTCAGTGTTGCAAGCATTACATCACCTCTGCTGTTCCACCAAGCGCCTCAATCTTTTCCTTTGCAGATGCACTATAGGCGTCTACTTTGACGTTGAGCTTTTTGGTAAGTTCACCGTTTCCAAGTATCTTTACACCATCCTTGCATTTTTTGATAATACCGGCTTCAATTAATGCGTTTACATCCACAGTCGCCCCATCTTCAAAACGCTCCAACATACTTACGTTAATGGCAACGATTTCCTTTGTATTTCTGTTTGTAAAGCCTCTCTTGGGAAGACGCCTGTACAGAGGCATCTGGCCACCTTCAAATCCCGGCCTGGGTGCTCCAGAACGAGCTTTCTGTCCCTTGTGGCCTTTTCCCGCAGTCTTGCCATTGCCCGAACCATGGCCCCGGCCTTTTCTGAAATCGTTATGCTTGGAACCTTCTGCAGGCCTCAAATTGGATAATTCCATTTTTAACACCTCCTTATCCGATTATGCTTCTTCAACTTTCAATAAATGGCCAACCTTACGAATCTGTCCCCTTGTCGCATCATTGTCAGGAAGTATAACGGACTTTCCTATCTTGCGAAGTCCCATTGATTCAACGATTGCCTTATTCTTTGCTACGGCGCCAATTGTGGACCTTACCAAAGTAATCTTTAATTTCTTTTCTTCCATCATCATTCTCCTCTTCCTACCCGCGTGAGAATCCCCACTATGCCATTATTTCGTCAACAGACTTGCCACGGCTCTTAGCCACCTCTTCGGGAGATTTCAACTGGCTTAAACCGGTTATCGTCGCAAGGACAACATTCTGCTTGTTGTTTGAGCCAAGGGATTTGGTACGGATATTCTTGATTCCCGCAAGCTCGCATACCACACGGGCAGGACCGCCGGCGATGATACCCGTACCATCGGGAGCCTTCTTGAGCAGTACGTTTGCAGAACCATATTTGCCCAGGAAATCATGTGTAATGGAATTATTTTCATCCAATGCGACCTCAACCAAATGCTTCATCGCATCTTCCTTCCCCTTACGGATCGCCTCGGGAATTTCTACGGCCTTACCAAGCCCTGCACCAACATGGCCGTTTCCGTCACCGACCACTACCAAAGCAGTAAAACGCATATTACGTCCACCCTTAACGGTTTTGGTCACGCGCTTGATGGCAACAACCTTATCGGTCAACTCAAACTGGCTAGCATCTATGATTGTGTGTTTCATGGTTGTATCTTCCTCTTCCTTTCCTAGAATTCCAGGCCAGCTTCCCTGGCTGCGTCAGCTAATGCTGCAATCTTACCATGATATATAAAGCCGCCTCTGTCAAAAACAACCTGTTTAATACCCTTTTCCACCGCTCTCTTACCGATAACGGTTCCCAAATATGCCGCCGCATCCACATTATTGGTCTTTGTAAGCTCTGCCTTGATATCCTTTTCTACCGTAGAAGCAGCTACCAATGTATGCCCAACCGTATCATCGATAATTTGAGCATACATATGATTATTGCTTCTGAATACCGCAAGACGAGGTCTCTCAGCGGTACCACTGAAACGGTTACGGATTCTCATGTGCTTTTTGACACGAACTTCTTTTCTTGATACCTTGTTAACCATTCTTCATACTCTCCTTATCTGTTATTTCTTACCGGTCTTACCAACTTTACGCCTGATCGTCTCATCGGCATACTTGATACCCTTGCCCTTATAAGGTTCAGGTCTTCTCTTGTCTCTGATTTCAGCTGCGAATTGGCCAACTTTTTCTTTATCAATACCCTTAACAATGATCACACTCTGTCCGTTCTGCACTTCAACCGTGGTCTCGATGCCTTCCGGATCGTCCATCTCCACAGGATGAGAATATCCAAGGTTCAATGTCAGCTTTTTGCCGGCCTTTGACGCTCTGTAACCAACACCGTTAACTTCCAGCTTCTTCTCATAACCCTGGGTAACGCCTATCACCATGTTGTTTACAAGGGTTCTGGTCAGACCGTGAAGAGATTTCATCTTCTTTAAGTCGTTGGGTCTGTTCACCAGAACTTCAGCGCCTTCTACCTTGATTTCCATCTCGGAAGGGAGCACTCTCATCAGTGTCCCTTTAGGACCTTTCACAGTCACTTTATTATTTTCTGCAATGTCCACAGTTACGCCTGCAGGAATTGCGATTGGCATTCTACCTATACGTGACATGCCCGTACCTCCTATATTATAATTGAACTAAATAAATTGCTTTATATTTTCTCGATGTCTGGCAATGCTGAATAAATTCAGCTTAAAAACAAATGCTCACTTTGTTCGCGCTTGTTTGATAAATGGCCATCTCGAAAACCGTCTGCTTTGCAGCCGTCGCAGCTACGCTGCTTTATATTTTCTCGATGTTTGGCAGCTAAAAAACAAATGCTCACTTTGTTCGCGCTTGTTTTTTGAGCTACCAAACAAAAGCCAGAACCTCGCCGCCTACCTGAAGCTCACGTGCCTTTTTGTCGGTGATCACACCCTGGTTGGTAGAGATAATTGCGATGCCTAAGCCTCCGAGTACCTTGGGCAGTTCTTCCTTGCCGGCATAAACGCGAAGACCGGGTTTTGAAATCCGCTTAATACCGGAAATGATCTTTTCCGTCTTATTTGCGCCATACTTTAATGTAATGTGGATCGCCTTAAAGTTTCCGTCGTCAATAATCTCATATTTGCTGATATAGCCCTCTTCCTGAAGGATTTTTGCGATGGAAATCTTCATCCTGGAAGCCGGTATATCCACCGTGTCATGCTTTGCCATGTTGGCATTGCGGATTCTTGTCAGCATATCTGCAATAGGATCGTTCATTGTCATAGTTTTTTTCCTCCTCCCTACCAGCTTGCCTTTTTAACGCCGGGAATTTCTCCCTTGTATGCCAGTTCGCGGAAGCAAACTCTGCAAACGCCATACTTTCTTAAGTAAGCGTGGGGACGGCCACAAATTTTGCAGCGTGTATATGCCTGGGTTGAAAACTTAGGTTTGCGCTGCTGTTTTATTTTCAGTGATGTCTTAGCCATGAAAAATTTACCTCCTTATTGTTTTGCGAAAGGCATGTTGAATAATGTCAACAGCTCACGAGCCTCTTCGTCGGTTTTAGCCGTGGTTACAAACACCACATCCATACCTCTTGTCTTATCGATCTTATCATACTCGATTTCCGGGAAGATAAGCTGCTCCTTGATGCCAAGTGCATAATTTCCTCTGCCGTCAAAACCGTTGGGATTGATACCCCTGAAGTCACGCACACGAGGCAATGCCAGATTAACAAGCCTATCAAGGAACTCATACATTTTCTCACCGCGCAGAGTGGTTTTGCACCCAATGTTCATACCCTCTCTGATCTTAAAATTCGCTATGGATTTCTTAGCCTTGGTGAGAACTGCCTTCTGTCCGGTGATAATCTCCATGTCGGACACGGCGTTCTCAAGCACCTTTGCGTTATCCTTCGCCTCGCCCACACCCATATTGACAACGATCTTGTCAAGCTTGGGAACTTCCAACGCGTTCTTGTATCCAAACTTTTTCGTCATCGCTTCTACTATCTCGCTATAGTATAAATCTTTTAATCTTGCCACTTTTCGTTCCTCCTTCCTATTGATCAGTCAATCACTTCGCCTGTTGACTTCGCGAAACGAACCTTCTTGTCTCCTTCGATCCGAAAACCGACTCTGGTAGGCTTTCCCTTGAAGACAAGCATTACATTTGATATATCAATAGGAGCTTCCCTGTGGATGATACCGCCATTGGGATTGGACTGGGAAGGCTTTGCATGCTTTGTGATCATATTGACCCCTTCCACAACCACCCTGTGCTTTTTCACATCAACGGAAATTACTTTTCCCTCTGCATTACAGTCTTTACCGGCAATCACCTTCACGGTATCGCCCTTTTTAATCTTCATTGCGGACATATGGCACCTCCTTATAACACTTCCGGAGCCAGAGATACGATTCTCATGAACTGCTTTTCACGAAGCTCTCTTGCTACCGGCCCAAAAATACGTGTTCCCCTGGGCGTCTTATCATCCTTGATGATTACTGCCGCATTCTCATCAAACTTGATATAAGATCCGTCCTTACGGCGTGCTCCCTTTACGGTGCGCACTACAACGGCCTTCACTACATCGCCCTTCTTTACAACGCCTCCTGGTGTTGCATCTTTAACGGAAGCGACAATCACATCACCAATCTGTGCATATCTTCTTGTAGAGCCACCCATTACGCGGATACAAAGTAACTCTTTTGCACCGGTATTGTCGGCAGCTTTCAGTCTACTTTCCTGTTGAATCATGACTTTCCTCCTGTCAACCCATAAAATAAGGTAATCTGCATAACCAGAATATCTTACTTAACCTTTTCTACAATCTCCACAAGTCTCCATCTCTTATCCTTGGAAATGGGTCTTGTCTCCATTACTCTGACCGTATCCCCGATACTGCACTCATTCTTCTCGTCATGAGCCTTCAGCTTGTAAGTGCGCTTCACGACCTTCTTATAAAGGGGATGTTTTACATGCTCCTCAATTGCCACTACAATAGTTTTATCCATCTTATTGCTGGTAACCTTACCAACACGGACTTTTCTCAAATTTCTTTCCACGATTGATCTCCTTTCCCCGCGCCCGGCAATCATGCTCTCGCCTTCTCGGTAATCACTGTCTGGATACGCGCAATGTTTTTTCTGACTTCCTTAATCCTTGCCGTATTATCCAACTGGTTGGTTGCGTTCTGGAATCTCAAATTGAAAAGCTCTCTCTTCGCCGCATCAAGTTCCTTATTCAGATCTTCCGGAGACTTCGCCTTTAATTCTTCAACAAATTTATTCGATTTCATTATTCTACACCGCCTTCCAAATCCGCTTTCGACACGATTTTGCACTTGCAGGGAAGCTTATGCATTGCAAGACGCAGCGCTTCTTTTGCCTGTTCTTCGGGAACACCGGCAATCTCAAACAATACGCGACCGGGCTTGACAACCGCCACCCAATATTCCAAAGTACCTTTACCGGAACCCATACGAGTCTCCGCAGGCTTTGTGGTAACGGGCTTGTCAGGGAAAATCTTAATCCATACCTGACCGGTACGCTTTGTATAACGGGTAAGTGCAATACGCGCTGCTTCAATCTGATTCGACTTTATCCAACATGGTTCCGTAGCAACCAGTCCGTACTCACCATAAGTGATCTTGTTGCCTCTAAGCGCCTTGCCGGCCATACTGCCGCGGAACTGCTTACGACGTTTTACTCTTTTCGGCATTAACATTATTTATCACTCCCTTCCATCTGATTTCCTTTCGTAGGAAGTATCTCGCCCTTGTAGATCCATACCTTTACTCCAACCTTGCCGTAAGTGGTGTCCGCCTCCGCAAAGCCGTATTCAATATCCGCACGCAGTGTCTGAAGCGGGATGGTACCCTCGCTGTAGAACTCCGTACGCGCCATATCCGCACCGCCAAGTCTTCCGGAGCAGGAAGTCTTAATACCCAGCGCACCTGCCTTCATGGTTCTGCCCATGCAGGATTTCATTGCACGTCTGAAGGATACACGGTTCTCAAGCTGCTGTGCAATATTCTCTGCAACCAGCTGTGCATCCCTGTCAGGACGCTTGATTTCCTTGATATCCACCAGCACCTTCTTGTCTGTCAGCTTGGACAGCTCATTCTTGGTCACTTCGATTTCCGCGCCGCCCTTGCCGATAATAACACCGGGCTTTGCCGTGTGAATGATAACCCTGATTCTGTCGGATGCCCTCTCTATCTCAATCTTGGAAACACCCGCACTGTATAATTTCTTCTTAAGGTATTGCCTGATCTTGTAATCTTCGATCAAATAATCCGAAAACTCGTCTTCAGCATACCATCTGGAATCCCATTCTTTAATGACTCCGACTCTCAAGCCATGAGGATTAACTTTCTGTCCCATTGTAATGTTTGCTCCTTTCCCTACTTTTCATCCAGCACAACAGTGATATGGCTCGTTCTCTTCTCAATTCGATAAGCCCTTCCCTGCGCCCTGGGGTGAATACGCTTCATGGTAGGTCCCTTATTTGCATAGCACTCTGCAACATAGAGGTTTTCCCTGTTCATACCATTGTTGTTCTCAGCATTAGCAATCGCTGATTCAATCAACTTTTTGACCAGGCCGGAAGCATATCTGGGATTATATTCCAATATAGCAAGCGCCGCGTCCACATTCTTGCCGCGAATGGCATCCAGCACGAAACAGGCTTTCTGCACAGACACTCTCGCATAAGATAACTTTGCCGAAGGTCTGGTGTCCTTCTGGGCATTTCTCTCTCTCTTAATTTGACTTCTATGTCCCTTAGCCATAGATTTATATCCTCCTTATCTACTACCTGACGCTGCCCACAGGCCTTTGTCCGCAGGCCCGCGTCCACGGGCGAAATCCCTGGCAACAGCCACGGGGATATCAACAATCCGTAATTACCTGACCTTTGATTTCTTTTCGTCCTTACCGTGGCCACGATAAGTCCTGGTGGCAACGAACTCGCCCAACTTGTGACCAACCATATCCTCGGTAACATATACAGGCACATGCTTTCTGCCGTCATGAACCGCAATCGTATGCCCCACAAAGGAAGGGAAAATTGTGGAACGACGAGACCAGGTCTTAACAACCTGCTTCTGTCCTGACGCATTCAAAGCATCTACTTTTTTTAACAGGCTTTCGTCTGCAAAAGGTCCTTTTTTAAGTGATCTAGCCATTATATTTCCTCCTGTTTTAATAACAAAACATAAACTTCATGGCAATGGAAAGTGCATGAAACGTACTTTCCATTACTTGATTGCCTTGCCGTCGCGCCTTCTCACAATCAGCTTGTTGGAAGCCTTCTTGTCCTTGCGGGTCTTAAGACCAAGCGCCGGTTTACCCCAAGGTGTGCTGGGACCGGGACGTCCGATACCGGTCTTGCCCTCGCCGCCGCCGTGAGGATGGTCGTTCGGGTTCATAACGGATCCGCGAACTGTAGGACGAATACCCATGTTGCGCTTGCGGCCTGCCTTGCCCAGATTGACCAGGTTGTGATCACCGTTGCCTACGATACCCACGGTAGCGCGGCATACAAGGAGAACCATTCTCATCTCGCCGGAGGGAAGACGCAGCGTAGCATATTTGCCTTCCTTTGCCATAAGCTGTGCGCTGTTACCTGCGGAACGTACCATCTGGCCGCCCTTGCCCGGATATAACTCTATATTGTGTACCTGCGTACCTACGGGGATCTCTGACAGAGGCAGGCAGTTGCCCACTCTCACCTCGGCCTGAGGCCCGTTCATAATCTTCATGCCGTCCGTAAGTCCCTGAGGTGCGAGGATATATGCCTTCTCACCGTCCGCATAACAGATCAGTGCAATATTTGCGCTTCTGTTGGGATCATACTCAATCCCAAGAACAGTAGCGGGAATGCCATCCTTATTCCTCTTAAAATCTATAATCCTGTATTTTCTCCTGGAACCGCCTCCACGATGTCTCACGGTGATCTTACCCTGATTATTACGTCCGGAATTTTTCCTCAGAGAAGTACACAGGCTCTTCTCGGGTTCGCTCTTGGTAATTTCAGCGAAATCGGAACCTGTCATATTTCGTCTGGACGGTGTATAGGGATTATATTTCCTGATTCCCATTGTTGTCTTATCTCCTTTTCTCTGATTTTTTGCGCGGCCCTAAAAACCGCCGCATACTTAAATCTATTTCGCCCCGGATATTGTCAGGCTTACTCCCCTGGATGCCCAAGGGACGCAAGTCCCGCCAAACCGTTTTTATACCTTACAGGCCGGCGAAAATTTCAATATCCTTGCTGTCCTGGGTCAGCTGCACGATGGCCTTTTTGGTCTTTGAGGTTCTTCCCACTACCATACCGCGTCTCTTCTTCTTGCCTTGGTAGTTCATGGTATTGACACGGGCCACCTTTGTACCCTCAAACATCTTCTCAACCGCTTCTTTGATCTGTGACTTATTTGCCTCCGGATGAACCAGGAAGGTATATTTCTTATCGCCCATACCGGCCATGCTCTTCTCCGTGATAACCGGCTTGAGGATCACGTCATAGTATTTAATATCTGCCATTACGCATACACCTCCTCAATCTTTGCCACGGCATCCTTGGTCAGAACTACCGTCTTTGCCTTCATAATATCATATACATTGATCATGTTTGCCACAGCGGTGTCAACGTCCTCCACATTTCTTGCGGACAATACCACGTTTGCGTCGTTCTCGGCGATAACCACCAGGCCCTTTTGAACCTTTAAATTATTCATCACCGCAACAAATTTTTTGGTCTTAATCTCGTCAAGCTTCAGTTCGTCCACAACGATAAGGTTTCCGCCCTGAACCTTGCTGGTAAGCGCGGACTTTAATGCCGCCCTCTTTTCCTTTTTATTGATCTTAAACGAATAATCCCTGGGAACGGGAGCAAACACCACGCCGCCGCCCTTCCACTGGGGCGCTCTGGTTGAACCCTGCCTTGCATGGCCGGTTCCCTTTTGCTTCCAGGGCTTCCTGCCGCCGCCGGACACCTCGGAACGCGTCTTTGCCTTCTGCGTCCCCTGACGCTTATTTGCAAGGTGCTGCACAACTGCCATATGCACCAGATGTTCATTCACTTCCACACCAAACACGGCGTCATCCAACTCGATCGTGCCGACTTCCTTGCCTTCCATATTATAAACAGTTACGTTCGCCATCTGATTGGCCCTCCTTTCGCACTATACTAGCTTTCTACCTTGACGGTTTCTTTGATGGTCACCAGGCCCTTCTTCGGCCCGGGCACGGAACCCTTCACCAAAAGCAGGTTCTTTTCCGCGTCCACCTTCACCACCTCAAGGTTCTGGATAGTAACTTTTACACAGCCCATATGGCCAGGCATTCCCTTGCCCTTAAACACACGGCTGGGGGAAGAACACGCTCCGTTGGAACCCTGATGACGATGGAACTTGGAACCGTGCTTCATAGGTCCTCTGTGCTGTCCGAATCTCTTGATGGCGCCCTGGAACCCTTTTCCCTTTGAAATTGCGGAAGCGTCGATCTTATCTCCCTCCGCAAAAATATCTGCCTTGATCTCTGCGCCCAGGTTGTACTCCCCGGCATTCTCAAATCTGAACTCTCTGATATATCTCTTCGCGCTTACGCCTGCCTTCTTGCAGTGTCCTGCCTGAGCCTTGTTTGCGCCGTGCCTGTGGATGACTTCCTTTTTGCCGCCGGCATCTTTGTTGACAATTCTCTCTTTCTTGTCAACGAAACCTACCTGTACTGCATTGTAGCCATCGTTCTCCATGGTCTTGACCTGAAGAACTGCGCAGGGACCTGCCTGAAGTACGGTCACAGGAATCATCGTACCATCTTCGGCGAAGATTTGGGTCATTCCGACCTTTGTTGCCAAAATTGCTTTCTTCATGTTTCCTCTCTTTCTGCCTGTCCGGCATTGTCGCGCCGTCCTCCGTCTCAAGGACATCCGACGGCTTCTTCTACATAGCGGACCACCCGATCACCGTTGCGCCGGGAATCTAACCGTTTTCCGATTTTCCCCGTGACCGCCGGGCCTTGACCCGGGGTGTGCGCCGAAACCCACACCTGTGTTCATACGTCTAAGTAGAGGTTTTACTTTTTGTTTTTCATTTTTATGTCAATGTACACACCTGCAGGCATCTCCAGTCTCTGCAGCGCATCGACTGTCTTCTGGGTGGGTGCAATGATATCAATCAGTCTCTTGTGAGTTCTCTGTTCAAACTGCTCTCTGGAATCCTTGTACTTGTGTACGGCTCTCAGAATTGTGATGACCTCTTTCTTGGTGGGAAGAGGTACGGGACCGCTTACCTCCGATCCGGTCTTCTTTACGGTTTCGATGATCTTCTTTGCAGATGCATCAACCAACTGATGCTCATAAGCCTTCAATGTGATTCTCATTACTTGACTTGCCATAAAAAAAGTCGCCTCCTTTTCGCACTTTCACTTCTAAGTACGACAAGCGGTGACTGTACACTCTCCCGTGTGTGTCCTGAATTCTCACGCAACCTTCTCCATTCCGTCTTCACACGTCGTTTCTACATTTCGTAGACGCTCATTAGGTACAGTGACTTGTCGTCAGTTTTCTAACTTGACATTCGCTCCACGGAAAAACCATACCGTCATCTCTGACGAAATGCAACCTCACGCTTCACAGCTATCATGCCACAGCAGTTAATAGTATACATGGTAATTCCTGACTTTGCAACAGTTTTTTTAAATTTTTTTCATTTTTCCATATAACGGAGCCGCCAGGGGCTTTGATCACATTTTTTCCCACAATTTCCTCCGGATATGTTAGAATAAATTATTATCATATTAATATAGAAAGGATACTACTATGTGGATCGCAGATCATTGGAAAGATTATCAGGTACTGGACACTTCTAACGGCGAAAAGCTGGAGCGATGGGGGCAGTATATACTGGTCCGCCCCGACCCTCAGGTAATATGGAATACCCCCCACACCCACGGCGGATGGAAAAACAAAAACGGACATTATCACCGAAGCGCAAAGGGAGGCGGCGAATGGGAATTTATCAGCCTTCCCCAAGAGTGGAGCATACGCTACGAATTAAACGGGGCCTCTCTGGGCGGCGCCGCAGAACCGGCAATCCCTTTGACCTTTCATTTGAAGCCCTTCCATTTTAAGCACACCGGCCTTTTTCCGGAACAGGCGGTAAACTGGGAATGGATTTACGCCCAAATAAAGAATGCCAAACGCCCCTCTCAAAATCCCGCAAGAATTCTAAATCTTTTTGCCTATACGGGCGGCGCTACCCTGGCGGCTGCCGCAGCCGGAGCACACGTCACCCATGTGGACGCCTCAAAGGGCATGGTGGGCTGGGCAAAAGAAAACGCGGCCGCCTCCCACCTGGAGAACGCGCCTATCCGCTGGCTGGTGGACGATTGCGTTAAATTTGTGGAGCGGGAGATACGGCGGGGCAGTAAATATGACGGCATCATCATGGATCCGCCGTCTTACGGAAGAGGTCCCAAGGGAGAAGTATGGAAAATGGAGGAAGGCATCTGGTCCCTATTGGAATTGTCAGCACAGCTCCTCTCCCAACATCCTTTGTTTTTCCTGCTGAATTCCTATACCACGGGGCTGCAGCCCGCTGTCCTTTCCTATTTGATAAACCGCACTGTAGCCGGCCGTTTCGGGGGCCATGTGATATCAGATGAAATCGGGCTTCCTGTAGAAGAAAGCGGACTCTCTCTTCCCTGCGGCGCGTCGGGACGCTGGACTCCAATCTGAGCTCCTATGCTCCCTGCGGCGCAGTGTTTATAACCCACCTGATTTCCCTGACGACAAAAGGAAAGGCTGCTTTGTTGCCAATTTTGACATCTTAACACCTTCTTTATGCGCATGTTATTGTCTTTTGGAAAGAAAATCGCTATAATAGGAACGATAGGTGATATCGCTGCCTGTCAGTAAAAATGTCAAGCACAGATTAAGTCGGTATCTGTCCATACATGCCCCATTGTGTACGGCCCCAAGGCGCATTTACCCAAAGGCACTTATGACGGCTCCTGCACTTGACGGAATGTCATCGTATACGGACACGCAGAGCATTTACGGACAGCGTACAGGGTTCTGGCAGGACGATACTGCCGGAAGAGGGAGGAATAAAAAATGGCAAACACAACGAACAGTATCCAGAAAACCAGACAGCCCCTCATGGATTCATCATGCAGGGAACATATTTTCTCAAGTTTATACTGCGCCATCTCCCATGATATGCGCACCCCGCTGGCAAATATCATCGGAAGAAGTCTGACCTTGCAGGAAAACTGGGAACTGTTAAGCGCGCACGAAAAAATAGGAAGCGTGGCCCAGATTCATGAGAATTCGGAGCGTCTGATGAGTATGGTGGACAACCTGCTGGCCATCACTAGGGTCAGAGAGGAAGACCCTGATATCCATGTAAAGGAAGAGCTTTTGGAAGAGGTCGTGGGAGAAGCGCTGGAAAAACTGAAAAAACATCATCCAAACCGCACGGTCCATGTCAAGATTCCGGAATCTTATATCTTTCTGCCCATGGACGCCGCACTGATTGAACAGGTGCTCCTTAACCTGTTGGAGAACGCCCTAAACTGTTCCGCCGAGACGGAACCCGTGGAAATAAAAATAGAGGACATGGGAAACACCGTTTCCTTTGTGATCAAAGATTATGGAGATCATATCCCGGAAGACATCCTGAACAGCCTGTTAGGCAGTCTGGCATGTACCTCCCCCCGGACAATGGACACGCACAAAAGATCCGGCCTTATGCTGATTACCTGCAAGGCCATTCTGGAGGCCCATCAAGGAGTTTTGACCGCCAGAAATCACAGCAATGGCATGGAATTTACCTTTAAATTGCCCAAACAAAAAGAGGAAGCCATATGAATAACAGAATCAGTGTTTTGATGATCGAAGACGACAAAAACATTTGCTCTTATATCAATACGCTCCTTAGTGCAAACAGCTATCATGTCATCTCTGCCTTAACCGGCAGGGAAGGCCTTAACCTTGCCGCATCCCTGTGTCCCGATGTCATATTATTGGATCTGGGTCTTCCTGATATGGACGGTTATGATGTACTGCAACAGCTCCGTCTCTGGAACCGGGCTCCCATCATTGTGGTCTCCGCACGCACCATGGAAACGGATAAAGTAACGGCGCTGGATATGGGCGCCGACGACTATATCACAAAGCCTTTCAGCAACGCCGAACTGATGGCGCGCATACGCACTTCCCTGCGCCATTGCCGCGGCAATCCTTACGACAGGATCTACAAGGCATTGGATTTGGAAATCCACTTTGAGAAAAGATTGATCTTCCTGGAAGGGAAAGAAATTCATCTCACTCAGGTCGAATATCAGCTTCTCACCCTGTTGGCTGCAAACTCCGGGCGCGTGCTGACCTATCGCTTTATTATGAGCGCCATCTGGGGTCCCTACATAGACAACAACAATCAAATTCTGCGCGTCAACATGGCAAACATCCGTCATAAAATCGAAAAGAATCCTGCCCAACCCCAATATGTTTTCACAGAAATAGGCGTCGGCTACCGAATGCATGAAAACGAATACGAACCAAGTCTAAATGAATTCCAATAACCCCCAAAAAAACGGGGCTGGTTTTTCACAGCCCCATAGAAGAAAACATTTCCCAGATCTGCTCTGCCGTCCCCTCTCCGCTAAATCGCACAAGAATTCCATCGGAAAAAAGAATGCTGAAATCGCCCCTGGGTGTATCCGTATCTCCTGCATCCCCATACACGCACATGCGGCTTTCCGCAATCTCCTGTGTAAACGTTTCCCAGGCAAACACCGGTGAAAGAAAACTTTCTCTGTATTCCTCGGGAACCGTCTCTGCATATGGGATCTCATACAGCCTTACATCATATGTCTCCGGCCTGCCCACATCCACTGTCTCACAGCCTTCCTCCGCTTTTCCAACAAAAAGCATTATGGAATCCATTCCCCGCTGGAAACACAGCGACAACTGTTCTTTCTCCGCATTCCAACGTGCGCTTTCAAAGCGATAGCCGTCAGGGATATCTTGAGGGATATATTTTCCCACCGCTGCCTTATCCGCCGCTTCTTCCAGGGTAACCTTTGCCCAACCAGCTTCCAGCCCCGTTCCCTCCGTAACAAATTTCCCTTCGGATGGTTCCGGCTGTCGTTCCGGCGTCAAATCGTCCGCCTGACTGCTCCCATTGTTTTCCTCCTTGAGACCATTCTGCTGCTGATCCGGCCTCAAACCGTCTGCCTGACCGCTCCCCCCATATTCCTCCTTGGAACCGTCCTGCTGTACTCCGGAATTGGCCCCAAAAGAATGATTCGGCTGATTGCCCTCTCCTCCCATATCCGCAATATCAGTTACTTCTTCATACATTCCCTGCCCACCGCTGCTGTTGGGCATGCGATCCATCCCCCCTCCAAGATACCACAAATTAGCCCATATTGCGGCGCCTGTCACCGCCAGACATAAAACTGCGGCCCATGTTCCAAAGTAGCGGTAAATCGGTTTCCCATACCTGCGCGTCTTCAAGCCGGCCTTGTTCCCGCCCTCGCCGTCACTGCGGGCCAACAATTCCTCATCCACTCCCGAAAGCGCTTCCATAATCCTGAAAGCCTGTTCCCGCCTTTTAACAATATCATTACGATTACTCATACGGATACCCCCTGTTCCTCCAAAAATTTTCTAAGTTTTGCCCTGGTGCGGAACAGCGAGGTCTTTACTGTATTCAGCTTCAGTCCAAACCGTCCCGCGATTGTATTATATTCTTCCATATACCAATATCGATGCAGAAATACGCTGCATTCCTTTTCCGGAAGCCCACGAAGGAAATGATTTATCAATCTTTCCAATTCCGCAGCTTCCACGATGTCTTCCGTGTTGCGCACATCCGGCAAACATTCCGCCAACTCGTCCAGAGCCAAAATCATCTCACCGTTTCCACGCTTCATAGTATGTTTTCCTTTCCACCTGTCCAGAGACAGATTCCTAGTGATTGCTCCGAGAAATAAACCAAGCCGCGTGGGCCTATTAGGCGGAATTGCATTCCAGGCCCGCAGCCAGGTATCATTGACACACTCATCTGAATCCTCTTTATCATAAAGGATATGCCATGCGATACTATAGCAGTAACCCCCATACGCCTTCTGGGTTTCGACAATCGCCTCCTCTTTCCTGTCCCAATATAAATCCAGTATTTCCGTATCTTTCAACGCGCCTCCTCCTTTCGTCATTGCTCTCTCCTACAAAAAGACGACTTCATCAGAAAAAAGTTCCCTGAAGCCTTCCATTTTAAAAAAATACAGACGGAGTATGCACCCCATCTGTATTTCTCAGTAAAATCTCCCTGAAATTTATGCCCTTATATCTTATGGACACTCTTTTGGCCCTACAGCCCTATTTCCGACAATTTAAACTTTTTGGCGTTCTCCGCCAGATCGCCTGAAATGCGAACCAGATCCCCCGTGGCCTCCTTACATTCCGTCACAATCCTTGCCAGCTGATCCATGGTAGCCGCCGTCTCCTCGGTGCTGGCCGCATTATTTTGAGAGGCTTCGGATAGACCGTCAATACTCTCCATAACGCCGTTTTTGTAATTCTCTATATTTTCCAACTGGCTGGAAATCGCCTGGATTGCCTGCACCACACGGACGATCTCCTTGTTCAATCTCTCGAACGCATTCCGCGTCACTCCAAGCTTTTCATTCTGTTTACCAATCTCTCCTACCACACTGCCCATAATTTCCACGCTTATACCAGAATTGCGTATTAAATTTTCCACAATTCCGCGTATCTCATCCGCCGACTCCTTGGATTGATCGGCAAGTCCGCGAATCTCTTCTGCCACCACGGCAAATCCCCTGCCCATATCGCCTGCCCTTGCAGCCTCGATACTTGCGTTCAGGGAAAGCAGATTGGTCTGGCTGGCAATCCCCGCAATGATATCCGTAGCGGCCCGGATTCCCTGCACCGATTCGTTGGTAAGGTTCGTCTGTCTCTGAACCTCATCCACAGACTGACTGGCCCGCACACTGATATCCACCAACTCCTGCAATGTGGCTTCCACCATCTCATTATTTCTCTTCATGGTATCCGCGCTGCCGCTCAGATCGCTGATGCTTTCCGTAGCCGCATGAATCGCCTTGTTCATCTCGTTCATGCTCTCGCTGACATTCTGGGTGTCCGCCGCCTGCTTGGTGGCTCCCTCCGCAATTTCCGTCACTGCGATATTCACATTGTCGATGGACTGAGTAATACTCTCAAAGTTTTCGCTAAACTGGGTGGTGCACTCATCCATATCCTTCATGGACTTAAATATATTGGCAATGGTCTTGGAAAAGCTCTCCACCACCGAGTAAACCGCCCGGGCAATCTTGCCCACTTCGTCTCTTCTGTTGAGCAGCTTGCCGGAAATCCGCATGTCAAGTCTGCCTTCGGCCACGTGATCCAGACTGCCTGCCACTGACAGCAGGGCCTTGACAATCAACATCACCACCAGTCCCACAATCACACAAAACAGCAGCACCAGCACAATCATAAATATTATATTGGATGTAATGACCCCTTTATAAATCCCCTTTGTGTTCTCCGCCTCCAGCGCCACCATCACAATCCCGATGGCATCAGCATTTCCCTCAAAGTACAGCGGCGCGAAAAAAGCCATGTACTCCGTTCCGGCCAGCCTTATGGAGGGTTCAAAGACTTCTTCTCCGGCAAGCACTCTGCCGCTTAGTCTGTCGCTTATACTGGTATCCCCCTGAATACTGGACGCAACCGCACCTGTACCGATAAAAATTGCCGTATCCACACCCGTATTCTGCTTATAGACGGCAAGCAGCCCTTCGCTGCCGGAGAGCATTTTGTCCCCTATGTAAAACTGACCCTCTTCGATATGATATTCTCCAGGCACCATCGCCAGATTGCGCACCATCATATACTCCATGGTGACCAGTTCTTTCTCTGCCAGATTCCGCGCGGTGCTGTTTCCCACGTTGCTCAGTGCAAGAATCGAAAACAATACCAGTATTGCCATTGGCACCAGGATCACCGCCGTCAGCTTAACGATCAGGTTCACACCCTTCTTTTCTTTCATGATATCTCCCACCGCCGCAGCCTTGTTCACCAAGTTCTCTTTTTTTCCCATCCCATATCTCCTTACCCCATCATAAAATTTCTTTTATTATAATACTTTTTCTCCACAGTATCAACAAAAAAAAATCCCTTTTAGGGGATTTTTTTGTCAAACTGTCTAATTTTACATCAAAGGCGCCACTACTCGCATAATTCTGCCCAACATGCGATCCGTCAGTTTCAGTTTCTTATAATCTTCAATATGAACTTCCATACATTTTTCCAGCGTATCCTGAATATCTCTTTCCATCACGGCAATCTGGGAGTTGCGGTATAATACAAGGCCGCATTCAAAGTGATGATACAAGCTGCGATAATCCAGATTCACCGTGCCCACCACGGCTTTCACATCGTCCGATACAAAGACCTTCGCATGTACAAAGCCGGGAACATACTCGCAGATTCTCACTCCAGCCTCCAGCAGCTGATTATAATAGGTCTTTGCCAACACAAACGCATACTTTTTGTCCGGTACATGGGGCATGATAATGATAACCTCCACTCCTCTCTTGGCAGCATAGGTCAGCGCCATAACCATTTGATAATCCAGTATCAAGTATGGTGTCATGATATGCACATAGGTATGGGCCGTATTGATCACATCCAGATAAATCCGCTCACCCACTCGCTCCGGTCCCAGCGGGGAGACGCTGTAGGGAATCAGATACCCGTCCTCCTCCACTTTTGCATTCTCGGGCAGCGTATATTTCTCATATTGCTCCGGCACCTCCTCCGATTCATCCCACATCTCCAGAAACATGTAGGTAAATCGCTCCACCGCATCCCCCTTGATCATGGCGCCTGCATCTTTCCAATGTCCGAAGCGCTCCTTTTCATTGATATACTCGTCCGCCAGGTTAATGCCTCCCGTAAATGCCACCTTTCCGTCGATCACCAGGATTTTGCGGTGATCCCGATTATTGTAATGCGGCGAGAAAACGGGTCTGATGGGAGCGAACATCTTACAACGGATCCCCTCCTTTTCCAGCACCTTGGGAAAGGAATTGGGCAGGTTCCAAAGCACATTGGTGCCGTCGCACATAAACCTCACCTCCACGCCCTGCCCTGCCTTGCGTTTCAAGATCTCTAATATGGTATCCAGCATCCTGCCCTCGTGAACGATGAAAAATTCCATAAAGATATATTCTGTGGCATTCTCCAGCTCCTTCACCATGTCCACAAACTGAGCGTCTCCCAGCGGATAGTATTTCATCCGGGTATTTCCGTATACAGGGCTGTTGTCACAGCCCTCCAGGTAATGCGCCAGCCGCCCCATATGGGGATTTTCGGCTCGAAGCCTGTCCCAATTTTCCTTCCTGGGCCGTACATATTCTTTCGTATGTTCCGACAGTAATTTCAGTCTCTCAGACATCACTTTGGTACCCGGCAGCGATACGATGGTGGCATAGAAGATGGCGCCAAACACAGGAAAAAAGGCAATGGGCAGCATCCAGGAAAGCCTCATGTCCGGATTGCCGCCCGCATTAAACATATATAGGATCACACAGACACTGATCCCCAGAAAAAAAGCATAAAACCAGAAACTGTAACTGCTCAGCCACCAGTATCCTATCAGCAGCAACACCAGCTGCGCAAGAACGCCCATCAGAATCATTATCGTTCTTCCGTAAACAGCCGTTTTAATTCGTCCAAATTTCCCGCTTTCACTCGTACTTGTACTCATAACATACCCTACCTTCCGGCCAAGCCTGTCCTTATGCTTTGCACCCGATTCCCCTTATCTTTTGTCCTCCGGCATCTCCAGAAAATGATTAAGGTTTGTCAGACACTTGTATAATATCTCCAATTCTTCGCCGCCTAAATCCTTTAAAATGGCTCTAATCATTTTTTTGTGAAAATCCCTGTGATGAAAAAAGGCTTTTCTGCCTTTTTCCGTCAGGGTAACATGTACGACTCTCTTATCCTTCTGGCTGCGTTCACGCCTGATATATCCCTTCTTCTCCAGGCCGTTCATGTTAGTCGTCAGGGTGCTGACAGTAACGGAAAGCCTGTGGGCTATCTCGGACATCTTTCGGGGTTCTTCTACCCCGATTGCCTCCATTATGTGCATATCATTGTTGGTAATGCCGATGAACTCCTCCGTAATAACCGCTTTGGCTTCCATATCCATCACATGATTGAACAGATTCACAAGCAATTCATTCAGAGAGCGTTTTGTGCTCTGGGTCATTTTGCCGCCGTCATCCTCCTCTTAAACCTGGCTGAACCCCCTTCTGCGGACAGCCATACTACCACTTGGGAACGTCCGGATTTTCAGTTGATCCGCATCACGCAGGCGCCGTATGTAAGCCCGGCGCCAAAACCCGAAAGGACCACCACCTGTCCGCTGCGGATCCGCCCCTCTCTGTACAGCATATCCAACAGCAGGGGAATCGCAGCGGAAGAGGTATTCCCCACCTGCTCCAAATTCATGGGGAACTTTTCCAAATCCGCGCCAAGACGCCTGGAAATCCCTTCTATAATGCGCCTGTTTGCCTGGTGAAGCACAAACACATCCACATCTTCCACGGCAAGCCGGGCCTTTGCAAGTGCTTCCTCAATTGCAGCCGGAACCTGACGAAGCGCAAACGAAAACACCTCCCGCCCATCCATCCTGACATATCTTTCCTGGGAAGCGCCGGTGAAATAAGGATTTGCAATGGGCCTTGCCCCACAGGAAAGCACTGCCCCACGATTGCCGTCGGAATGCTGCACAAAACTTAAAATCCCACCGTCAGCACATTTCTCCACCAATACGGCCCCTGCACCGTCCCCAAAGAGGACGCAGGTTCCCCGGTCCTGCCAGTCAATCATCTTGGAAAGCACTTCCCCGCCTGCAACCAGGGCGTTTTGATAGATTCCCGACTCCACATACGCCCATGCCGTGTGGAGTGCAAAGAGAAATCCCGCGCAGGCAGCATTCAGGTCAAAGGCAACCGCCTCCTTTGCGCCGATCTTCTCCTGCACCTGGCATGCCATACAGGGCAGGGCGTCTTCCGGTGTACAGGTAGCCACCAGGAGCAATTCCACCTCCTCTGCCTCCCTGCCGGCACGCTCCAGCGCCAGACTGCAGGCCCGGGCTACAAGGGAGGCAACCGTCTCCCCGGTGGACACAAATCTGCTGCCGATCCCCGTCCGCTCTCTGATCCATTCGTCCGAGGTATCCACCATTTGAGCAATCATATCATTTGTAACTTTTTTCTCCGGCAGGGCGCCGCCCGTCCCCGCTATTCTGATTGACATTTATGTAAACCGCCTTTCCGCCATAACCGCTTCTCCCAAAGTATCAAAAACTGCGGAACCTTCGATATCTCTGTTCTGCAATCTCTTCCCCGCTCTTCCCCCGATAGCGCTTCAGGAAATCTTTTATCTGTTCCTTCATATAACCGCCGATGGCCTCCGCCGTGGTGCTGTCCGCGCCTCCAAACTCCGGGATAATCTTCTCGATCACATGAAGCCGGTACAAATCCTGCGCCGTAATGTGCATAACTTCGCTTGCCTCCTTGGCTCTGGAAGAATCCTTCCACAAGATTGAGGCAAAGCCCTCCGGCGACAGTATGGAATAGGTTGCGTTCTCCAGCATCCAGACTTCATTTCCCACCGCCGTGGCAAGAGCGCCGCCGCTGCCGCCCTCCCCGATAAAGATACAGAGCACAGGTACCTTCAATGCGGACATTTCCCGCAGATTTCGTGCAATCGCTTCCCCCTGTCCCCGCTCCTCCGCTTCTATGCCGCAGAAAGCGCCGGAAGTATTGATAAAGCTCACAATGGGCCGATTAAATTTTTCGGCCTGTTTCATCAGTCTCAATGCCTTTCGATAGCCTTCCGGCATGGGCATGCCGTAATTGCGCTCCTGGCACTCCCTGATGTCCTTCCCCTTATGCTCTGCGATCACCGTCACCGGCTGGCCGTCCAGAAAGCCGATTCCGCCTATGATCGCCGGATCATCCCTAAAGCTTCTGTCGCCGTGTGCCTCCACAAAGTAGTCAAAAATATGTCCCATGTAGTCGCAGGCAGAGGCTCTCTCCACTCGTCTCACCGCCTTGACCTTTTCCCAGGCATCCTTGGGACGAACCGTCCACTCCTGTTCCTTCATAATCTCGCTCAGCACGAAATGGAATTCTTTTCCCGGCGTAAAATCCGCATACTCCCCGGCCTTGCACTGATGAGCTTTGATCAGAAAATATATGGTCTTCTTCAGGTTTTCCCGCTGTACAATCCCGTCAATAATGCCGTGCTCCACCAGAAATTCCGCCGTCTGGAAGCCTTCCGGCAGTTCCTGACCGATGGTCTGCTTGATCACCCTGGGTCCGGCAAATCCAATCAATGCCCCCGGTTCCGCCATAATCACATCCCCCAGCATGGCAAAGCTGGCCGTTACCCCCCCTGTGGTGGGATCCGTGAGCACGGTGCAGTACAGCAGCCCCGCCTCCCCAAGCTTCTGAATGGCTGCGGAAGTCTTTGCCATCTGCATCAGGGATATGATCCCTTCCTGCATTCTGGCTCCTCCAGAACAACAAAACAAAAATACCGGCAATCTCTTTTCTATGGCGCGCTCTATGGCGGCAGTAATTTTCTCTCCAACCGTATGTCCCATGCTGGCCATCAGAAAGCGGGAATCGCAGATGCCAAGCACAATGTCCTCTCCAAAAACCTTACACTGTCCTACGGACACCGCCTCGTCCAGCCCTGTTCGCTCCCTGGCTTCCGCCAGCTTATCTTCATAGCCCTCATAGCCCAGAGGGTTGCGCACGGGCAGATCGGTAAACCAGGGTTCAAAGGTATGAGGATCCGCCACCATACGAATGCGGTTGTGTATCTTGACTCTAAAGTAACCGTTACACTCACAGCAGACGTACTTTCTCTTCACCACCCGGTCTCTGTCCACCATTTTCCCGCATTTGGGACAACGAATCAAATAGGCTTCTCCTGTCTGAGCGGATTCCGTTTCCCCTGAATTATCCAAAGGCCCCGCCGCCTCGTTCAAGATTTCTTCCGATTCTTTTCCCTTCCGGAATTTCCACCGTCTGCCAAAACCTTCTTTGGATCCGGCGTCAGCTTCCTGCTTAAAATCCCTGCCTTCGCTGTGGGATTCATAATCCGCACTTTTCTCCGATAGTCTGGAAAAAAATGTAGCACGCTTTTCCCGTAAGCCCTTTTTAAACCGATCACTCATTTTATGCCTCCCTGGGCACTTTGCCCATGATACCTAATACACACCTCATCCAATGGCAAAGGTCAATTCCGCCTCTGCGGCTACCTTGCCATCCACCGTGGCAACCGCCCTGCCCACACCCACAGGGCCTTTGACCTTTATGATCGTGGTTTCCAGGCACAGCACATCCCCCGGAAGCACTTTCCGACGAAATTTAGCCCGGTCAATCCCCGCAAAATATGCCGTCCGCCCTTTCCACTGGGGCTGAGAAAGTATGGCAACCGCCCCCACCTGTGCCAGCGCCTCCACGATCAAGACCCCCGGCATCACGGGATTACCTGGAAAATGTCCCTGAAAAAAAGGTTCGTTTACACTGACACACTTTCTCCCCAGAGCCCGTACCCCTGGCTCCAGCTCTTCTATGGTATCTATCAGTAGAAAAGGATATCTGTGGGGAATAATATCCATAATTTCCGTTGTTGTATATAATGACATGGTTTGTTCCTATTCCCGTTCCGTCTCTTCGCTTCAGCCCCCTAACCAGGGCGCTTGCCACACCTTAGAGACTATTTTTAGTTTCCAGCTTCCGTATGCCGGCGCTTGTTTTGTCTCTTCGCCTCACAGCATCCTTCCGCTATGGTCGGCCGATGAGCAGGGTGGCGTTATGCCCCCCAAAGCCCAGGGAATTGCTCAGGGCATACGGCACCTCCACATGACAGCTCTCCCGGCAATAATCCAAATCCAATTCTTCTTCCGATTCCCTCAGTCCCACGGTTTTGTGAATAAATCCCTCCTGGATTTCCTTCACACAGACGATAAACTCCGCCGCGCCGGCAGCGCCCAGGAGATGTCCGATCATGGACTTTGTGGAATTGATTTTCAACTTCCCTGCGTGACTTCCAAAAGCAAGCTTGATGGCCCTGGTCTCAAACAAGTCATTGAGATGGGTGCCTGTGCCGTGGGCGTTGATATACGAAACTGCCTCCGGTTCCACCCCGCCGTCCTCCATGGCGTTTTGCATCGCTTTCGCCGCGCCGGCTCCGTCCTCGGCCGGTGAAGTAATATGGTATGCGTCAGACGAACAGCCGTACCCCAGCACTTCTGCGTAAATATGAGCGCCGCGCTTTCTGGCATGCTCCATTTCCTCCAGGATCACAATCCCCGCGCCCTCCCCCATGACAAAACCGCTTCTATCCTTGTCAAAGGGAATGGAACAGCGTTCCGGATCCGTACTGGAAGACAGTGCCGTCAAGGCCGAAAAACCGGCGATGCCCAAAGGCGTTATGGCGCCTTCTGTTCCTCCTGTCACACACACGTCCATTTCACCGTACTGAATGGAACGAAACGCCTCACCGATGGAATTTGTCCCCGTGGCACAGGCCGTCACCACATTGAGACTCTTTCCCTTTAAACCATAGGCAATGCTGATATTCCCTGCCGCCATATTGGATATCATCAAGGGCACAAAAAGAGGACTCACCTTGGAAGGCCCCTTTTCCAACAGCCTGCCATATTCTCTTTCCGCCGCCTGCAAACTGCCAATGCCGCTGCCCACACAACAGCCCACCCGATATGCATCCTCCTGTTCCATATCAAGCCCTGCGTCGGCCATTGCCTCGCCTGCCGCCGCCATCGCATACTGGCAAAACGGCTCCATGCGTCTGGCGGCCTTTTTGTCCATGTACTCCTCCGGATGGAAATCCTTGACCTCCGCAGCCAGTTTACATTTATAGTCCGTGGTGTCAAACCTTGTGATGGGTGCAAAACCTGTCCGACCCAGGCGGATGCTGTTCCAGAATGCCTCTACGCCAATCCCAACGGGCGTAACCGCCCCCATTCCTGTCACTACTACTCTTCTCTTCATAACCTATATTGCTTCTCCTTCACTTGCTCCCATACAGCCTGCCTCATCACCATCTATGAAAGCGGCCAAAACCGCTCATGAGGCAGTGACAACCCAAAACACTTATGGGCTTACTTGACCCACACGCCCGGCAGTCTCCGTTTCCCGCAAATATTACGACATGCCTCCGTCCACACAAATAACCTGTCCCGTGATATAATCCGATCTGCTCCCGGCTAGAAAAGCCGTCAACTGCGCCACATCTTCCACCGTCCCCATCCTGCCCATGGGTACCGCAGCCACTGCCGCTTCTCTGGACTTTTCAGGAAGGGCCTGTGTCATTTCGGTGTCTATAAAGCCTGGTGCCACCGCGTTGACACAGATTCCCCTGCTGGCCAATTCTCTTGCCACACTTTTGGTCAGCCCGATCAGTCCTGCCTTGGAAGCAGAATAATTTGCCTGCCCCGCATTGCCCAGTACCCCTGAGACAGAAGAGATATTAATAATCTTGCCACTCCGCTGTTTCAGAAAGTACCTGGAAAGATGACGTATGGTGTTGAACGCACCCTTCAAATTAGTATTCAACACCTTATCATAGTCCTCTTCACTCATCCGCATCACCAGGTTGTCCCTTGTGACACCCGCATTGTTTACCAGGATATCCACATGGGCATATTTCCCAATAATCTCCTCCACCATTTTCCCACAGGCCTGGAAATCTGATACGTCACAGCCCACCGCCTCCGCTTTTCCGCCGCAGCTTTGTATCTGTGCCACCGTCTCCAGCGCACGCTCCCTGGAACCGTTATAATTTACGATCACCAGTGCTCCCTGTCCGGCAAGCGCGCATGCTATGGCTCTGCCGATTCCACGTCCTGCTCCGGTGACAAGCGCTACCTTGCCCAAAAGCTCCTTATTCGCCTCCAAGTTCTTCCCTCCGTCCTCACTCATGCCCATTTCTGTCACTATTCTCATTTACAAAGCTTGCATCAACCGTTCCATATCCTCAACTGTCCCAACGCTGAACACCCTGGCTTCCCGGTTCATCTTCTTCAAAAAACCCGCCAGCGTCTTTCCCGGCCCAATCTCCACAAACGTATCCACGCCGTCCGCCAGCAGCAACGCCATGCTTTCCCGCCATCTCACCGTGCCGGAAACCTGTCTTGACAGAAGCGATTTTATTGGTTCACACTCCGTCACATATACCGCATCCACATTGCATACATAGGGAATCTGCGGATTCCTCACCCTGACGTCCTGCAGATCTGCCGCCAGCTTTTCCCCGGCTCCCGCAAGCAGCTTTGAGTGAAAGGGTCCGCTGACCTTCAGCGGAACACAGCGTTTTGCACCGGCTTCCAAAAGCTTTGCACCGGCGGCTTCCACTGCTTTCTCCTCCCCAGTGATGACAATCTGACCAGGGCAGTTGTCGTTTGCTATGGACACAATCCCTTCCGTCTTTTCACAGATTTCCCCAATGACATCCGCATCCAGTCCAAGAACCGCACTCATGGCGCCGCCCACAGGATATGCCTCCTGCATATAAATCCCCCGCTGGCGGATCAGCCAAAACAACTGCGGCAGATCCATCACTCCCCCCGCAGCCAGCGCGCCGTACTCTCCAAGGCTCAGTCCCGCAGCGCAGTCCGCTTTCAGACCTTTCTCTTCCAATACCTTGAGAATAGCCACTTCCGTGGCAAGCATGGCAATCTGAGTATACTCCGTAATATTTAAATCCTCGTTTTCCGTGAAGCAAAGCTGCGCCACATCCATACCCGTGGCTTCTCCCGCCTGCACATACACCTTTTTCGCCGTGTCATACGTCTGGAAAAAGTCTTTGCCCATCCCGCAGTACTGAGCTCCCTGCCCAGGAAATAGAAATGCTGTCTTACCCATAATTTTATAATCCAGTTCCGTCCCCGTCTGAGGACTGTTTATTTATTCTGTTTCCAAACCACAGCCCTTTTCAGTTTCGGAAAGAGCTCATAATCTCTTCATATTCCGCCATGATTTCACGGACGATCTCACTGCAGGTCTGTTCTTTATGTATCATGCCTGCGATCTGTCCCGCCATCAGGGTACCGTTTACGGTATCACCGTCTACCACTGCCTTTCTGAGCGAACCCAGCGTGAGCTGCTCCAACTCTTCAAAGGGAGCACCCGCTTTCTCCAGTTTCAGATATTCCCTTGACATCTGGTTGCGCAGCTGGCGAACCGGATGTCCGTGACTCATCCCTGTCACCTCAGAATCAATGTCCTTCGCCCCAATAATCTTCTTTTTATAATTTTCATGGGCGATAGATTCTTTTGCAACCACAAAACGCGTCCCTATCTGCACCGCTTCCGCGCCCAGCATCCTTGCGGCGGCAAAGCCTCTGCCGTCGGCAATGCCGCCGGCGGCGATCACCGGAATCCCAACTCCGTCCACCACCTGCGGTACCAGCGTCATCGTGGTAAGCTGGCCGATATGTCCGCCGGATTCCATTCCTTCCGCCACAACGGCGTCCGCTCCGGCCCTCTCCATCATCTTTGCCATGGCGACACTTGCCACCACCGGAATCACCCTGACGCCGGCCTCTTTCCACATAGCCATGTATTTACCCGGATTGCCGGCGCCGGTGGTCACCACCTTCACGCCCTCCTCCACTACCACACGGGCAATGGCATCCGCTTCCGGATTCATCAACATGATATTGACGCCAAAAGGTTTCCCTGTCACTTCCCTTGCCTTTTGAATCTGTTCCCTGACAAATTCCGCCGGGGCGCCGCCGGCGCCTATCAAGCCCAGGCCGCCGGCTTCGGAAACTGCAGATGCAAGCCGGTATTCCGCCACCCAGGCCATACCGCCTTGGATGACAGGATACTCGATACCCAAAAGCTCCGTTATCTTTGTCTTCATTCTTCAATACCCTTGGCTGCCAGATACTCCATTACATCCCCTACCGTCTCCAGCTTTTCCAGATCTTCTGACGGAATCTCCGTGCCAAACACTTCTTCCAAAGCCATCACAAGCTCAAACAAATCCAGTGAATCTGCGTTCAGATCATCCTTAAAATTAGTTTCCTCCGTGATCTCCACGCCTTCTGCATTCAACTTTTCCTCAATAACTGCCTTCAATTTCTCCAACATCTTCTTTTTCTCCTTTTCCGGTTTCTATTTTCTTTTTATATATTTCCTTCTGCCGGTGCGTCCCAACCGCCTTTGGTCAAGTCACTGCCAAAGCCAGGACGTCGCAGCGGAAATCTCTCCTTGTAGTATACTATACTACGTGAAATAGTTTGAGTATCAATTTGTTTGATTATCAAACTATTTTGGATGATAACTCTTCTCCATACATATGTCAAGAGAAATCTTAAAATTATTCTTGAATCCATAACTGCCCCAAACTATAACTTGTATTTTTCCCAGTTAAGAGTATAATTAGGTATAAATAGTCTGACAAAACAAAAAACAAGGAAGAGAAAGGAAATAACTCAATGGAGAGGGAGTACAGGAATCCGACATTTGAAGATTTTTGTGATATTGCGGAGGAATTTTCACTTTGCATGAACGATTATCTCTATGTTTACGATATATCCGGCGATACCTATTATATCAGTCAGCGGGCACTGAAACGATTTCGAATGCCTGCAAACAGATTCCACAATGTTGCCAATACGATCAGTTCTTTCACCTATCCGGACGATATTGCTCTGCTTGCGGACGACATGAAAAAAGTAGCCTCCGGTCAGCGCAGCGAACGCAACCTGGAGTACCGCTGGATCGGCGTGGACGGCTCTCCTGTCTGGATCAACGTGAAAGGGCGTATTCTCCGCTCACCTGACGGCGCTTCCCAGTTGATGATCGGCTGTATCAACGAAATCGGTCAAAAGCAGAAAGCAGACAATGTCAGTGGTCTCAAAGGAGAAAGTTCCCTTCAGGAACATCTAAAGCTTCTGGGAGACCAGTTCAAAAACGCCAATTTTCTGCGCATCGGCATCGATGATTTCAAAATTATCAA
Source organism: uncultured Acetatifactor sp. (assembly GCA_910578185.1). Classification (GTDB taxonomy): domain Bacteria; phylum Bacillota; class Clostridia; order Lachnospirales; family Lachnospiraceae; genus Acetatifactor. The sequence goes on along the minus strand of CAJTPN010000009.1, from coordinate 21,027 downwards.
CGAAAGGCACGGCTCGGAATACGGCAACTTTGTACTGCGGGCGGTGGCCGACTGTATCAAGCAATGCCTGCACCCCTTTCAAACTGCCTACCGTATCGTCTCCGATGAATTCCTGATACTGGATCTGTCCGGCGCCGGATATGAGGAAATGAACCAGCTTTACCACGATATTCGTTCCGCAGTGGACCGTGTGATCTCTTCGGAACAATATAAGGCGATCTACACCATCTCCGCAGGATTAGTATCCTTAAAAGAACTGAAATCGGAAGACGCCAAAAATTACAGCCAGACCACGAAATTCTCGGAATTCGCCCTGACGGAAGCAAAAAATCGCGGCAAGAATCAATTATATTTATTCCAGTCCGCAGATTATGAAAACTTTCTGCGCATCCGTTATCTGCGCAGCAGCCTGCGCAAATCCCTGGAGGAAGATTTCAAAGGATTTGAACTCTACTTTCAGCCCATCGTGGTATCCACCGACGGGGAATTGTTCGCCGCCGAAACCTTACTGCGTTTCCGCACCCAGACCGGAGAATATGTATCTCCTCTGGAGCTGGTCTCCATCCTGGAGGAAAGCGGGCTGATCATTCCCGTAGGGAAATGGATTCTGAAAAATGCCCTGGAAATGTGCAAGAAATGTCGGGAAAAATATCCCGACTTTGTAATCTCCGTCAACCTTTCCTACATACAGCTTCTCAAAAGTCCCCTCTACGAGGACATTTCCGAGGCATTGGAGCAGGCCCAAATGCCGCCCACCTGCCTGATCGTGGAGCTGACGGAAAGCGGACATCTGGAAAACACCCCCGTAGTGCAGAACGTTTGGAAAAAGCTGAAAAAACTGGGAGTGAGCATTGCACTGGACGACTTCGGCACAGGCTATTCCAATCTGATCAACATTGGGAATCTGCGCCCCAACATCATCAAGATCGACCGCAGCTTTACCGTCAAAGCGCTGCGCAACGACTATGAGCACGAACTGCTGATCCATATCATCAAAATGGTTCACCGGATCGGCCTGAACCTGGTGGTGGAAGGCATCGAAACCCGTGACGAGCTGACGCAGATTAACACCTTGAATCCCGACTATATTCAAGGATTTTATTACAGCAGGCCCTGCCCGATGAATGAATTTGTACAGAAATACCTGACGGCAGAGATCACGGCAGTACTTTGATTCGCTGACTGCCGTATCCGCTTGTCAGGGATGTTGGCGGCAGCGTAAGGCCCACGTGGTGTCTTGCCGCCTCGCCCACTTTCAAATTTACTCTGGAAAGGAACCGGAATATGCCTGATTACAAGATTCCGGAGGCCACCGGCGCCTCCATACGCCCCAAAGATCTGGAAAAGGGAAATCTCTTTCCCATTACGGACTTTGGCGCCTCAAAAGACAGCGTCCCCGAGGAGAATACCCGCGCCATCAACGCGGCTATCTGCGCGGCATCCGCCAAAGGCGGTACCGTGGTAATTCCAAAAGGGACCTATTATACTTATACAATCCTGCTTCAAAGTAATGTAAATCTTTACCTGGAAGAAGGCGCAACACTTGCCGCCGCCAAAACAGACATCACTCATTTCTATGAAAAACAATCCGGGGAGGGCGGCAATTATGAGGAGCCGGAGGTAAACCCCTATGTTGGTGTCCAGGATCACGGACATTCCTATTTTGCCAACAGTCTCCTCTACGGAGCAGATTTGGAAAATATTATGATTTGCGGAAAAGGACTCTTGACCGGAGGGCGTTTTTGTGAAGAAAATGATATGCTGGAATATGTCCTGCAGGGCGGGGATCCTCCGGATCCTTTATTGCGAACAGAAAACGGGCATCAGGGTGAGTGGTTCGGCAACAAAGGGATCGCTCTGGTTCGCTGCAAAAATATTGTTTTGACCGACTTCTCCTTCACTATCGGAGGGCACTTTGCCATCATTGCTACGGGTTGCGAAAACCTGTATGTGGACAATGTCCTGCTGGACACCACAAGAGACGCTTTTGATATCGACTGCTGCCAAAATGTAACCCTGCGGCATACCACCTGTAATTCTCTCACCGACGACGGTCTGTGTCTGAAGGCTTCCTTTGGGGCCGGTACCTTTATGCCGCTTAAAAATGTGCTGATTGAAGACTGTGTGGTCAGCGGCTATGACGCGGGAAGCGTATATGCCGGGGCATATACCCGCGACAAGCTGATTGCAACGGACCGCTGCGGCCCAACAGGCCGGGTTAAATTCGGCACCGAATCCACCTGCGGTTATCACCTTGTCACCATTCGTCGTGTTAAATTTGACCGCTCCAGAGGTTTCTGCATGGAATCGGTGGATTGTTCTTCCCTGACGGATGTAATCTTTGAAGATTGCACGCTGGACAATGTATCCAGCTCTCCCATCTTCCTGCGGGCAGGGGACCGGGCCAGATTCCCCGTGACCGGGGCAAACGCCGCTGCGGATTATCCGCCGACAGAGCCAAATGTACGACTGGATGGTCTAAAATGGGTTCTCCCCAATACCCCTTCCTGTCTTTGCTACCCGGCCAAACGTTACGCCCCCCATTACAACCGGACCAAAACCGTTACCGTGGACGGCCATTCTTTCTTTGAGATTATCGACGAGGCAAGCCCCGTGACATGCAATCCGGTGAATTACGGCCTGCAGGACGGGCGCTATTACCTGAAAACATGGTGTGGGTCAAAGGATAATCAAACTTCCGCCCAGGACCACTTTACCACAGGCCAAAATCATACGCCCCATGACCAAACGCCGCCTTCTGACCCAAACCGGCTAAAGTCCCATTTGGCCCAGTCCGACGTAAACGGCACTTACGAAATCGACCTGTCCCATGAGATTGAAAAGAAAGATTTGCCCTTGTACGCCAACGCCATCGGATGTGAATCGCTTGCATCCATAAAAAATGTACGAATCCGAAATGTAACCATCACCAACGCGGATCCCCGCTACCCCATCCTGCTCATGGGCTTGACGGATTCCCATATTGAGAATGTGGTACTGGAAAACATTTCCGTGGAATACAGAGGCGGCCTGACCATGGAACATGCCGTGGAGCAGCGACAGCTCAACACAGACTGGAAATATTCTCAGTTCCACGCCAAAGAGCAGGTACAAAACCTCCCGTGGCTGGTAAATACCTTTTTCTTAAAAAACGAAGGCCTTCTGCCCCGGGCGGACTGGGATGTGGAGGGAAACTGTTGGAAACCTGACGCCTACAACATACCGGAGCTCCCCGATGTCTATCCAGAGCCAAGCAACTGGGGAATTCTGCCAGCCTACGGCATCTTTGCCAGACACGTCACCGGACTGACTTTGCGGGATATCAAACTCTCCTGTAAGACACCTGACGAAAGGCATGTCTGTGTGTTGGATGATGTAAATGATGTCTGCTTAGACGGCATGGAAGCCTTTTGTAACCACCTTGTCTCTCCCATTGCTTTGATCACGCACCATTACAGACGACATACCAATGAGGAGAATGTACCGGAACAGCCCTATTTTACCACCAAGGTCACCGGGCTGAAAATGGGAAAACCGCTTACGTTCCATGAAAGCTGTACCAATGACGCTGACCGCAGACCGGAGGCTTCCTGCCAGCAGGGTCCAGCCTGCAGCCTTACCCACAAGGTTTTGGAAATCGAAATTCATGCCCCGGCTCCAGGCACGCCCCAGGACAGTCTCTATCCTTACCCAACATCGCCCTGCCTGGAAACCGGCTATCAGTTTGCGGTGGATACCGATCACTACCCCCTGCCGCTGACAGTGTACCGTCCCTTTATACAACCGGTGGCTCCCATTTACATCGTCCCCGGGGAAACCTGTACTTTGACTCTGACGGTGCGCCACCCTGCCATGGACGTTTCACCTCAGGGGGACAGCGGCATGATCTACAACGAAAAAGCCGCCCGTATCAACCACAGTGTAAAGGGCATAAACATACCGCTTACCCTGTACTGTGAAAATCTTCCCTGGGGCGCGGCATTTGACCCGGTGAAAAAAGAATTCACCTGGACCCCAACCGAGCAGCAGACAGGGCATCATACCATGATTTTCACCGTAAACGATGGCATCATACCGGAAAGAACACGGATACAAATCACAGTTGCGAAACCCAAAACAAATTAAAGTAAATGAAAACAGTCCCTAAACGCAAGCGCCGGAAAGAAAATTCAGACATTGTATTTGCAGGCGCTATAGTGCCGGAACTGGAATGGAGGCTCAATATGATACCTTATGACTTGGACATATATGACGAAGGATTTGATATAAAAGACTGTATTGCTTCCGCCGAGTCAGGCTACGGGCAGGCACAGGCCACTCTGGGCGACTGCTACAAAAAAGGCTGGAAGGTGGCGAAAGACTTTACTGCAGCCGCACAGTGGCACGAAAAAGCCGCGCAGCAAGGGATTGCAGCCGCACAGCGCAGCTTGGGCTACAGTTACGAGACAGGACGCGGCGTGGAAGTGGATAACGTTAAAGCCGTTTATTGGTATGAAAAAGCCGCCCAAGGAGGCGACGTGGACGCTCAGAACAACTTGGCAAACTGCTACAAACGCGGGCAGGGTGTGGAACAAAGTTATGAAAAAGCCGTCTATTGGTATCAAAAAGCCGCCGACGGAGACCACCCTTGGTCCCAGTGTTACCTTGGATGGTGTTACCAATTCGCAGCCGGCATAGAACAGGATCTGGAAAAAGCCGTTTATTGGTACACCCGATCAGCCCAGCAGGGATTTTACGAGGCCCAATTCCGTCTGGGATATCTCTACGACAGTGGGCTCCACCTCCCCAAGGATGTGGACAAAGCAATAGAACTCTATCAGCAGGCCGCCCGGCAGGGATATGACGCCGCCCTATACAATCTGGCCGTCCACTACGAAACCGGCGAGGGCGTGACCCAAAATTACAAAATTGCTGCCGAACTGTACCAAGAAGCTGCGGACAAAAACTATGCCCTGGCCATGTATGCCATGGGAACCCTTTACAATGACGGCAAAGGAATGGCACAGGATTACAAAGCTGCTGCGGAATGGTACCAAAAGGCGGCCCAACTGGGAGATGCAGACGGGCAATTCAGTCTTGGATATTGTTATGAAAAAGGCCAGGGCGTCCCGCAGGACTACGAACTGGCCGTGGAATGGTACACAAAAGCCGCCATGCAAGGAGATCACTACGCTCAGTACAACCTGGCCCTGTGCTACGAAAACGGCACCGGCGTTCCACAGGACGACAAATCGGCTTTTGAATGGTTTCAAAAAGCCGCAGAATTGGGCAGTGCAGATGCAATGTATAGTCTTGGCATCATCTATGAGCACGGACGCAGCGTGGGACAGGACTACAAGACCGCTGCGGAATGGTACCGAAAAGCAGCCGACGAAAATGTCTACGCCGCCTTTAATCTGGGATGCCTCTACGACGATGGGAATGGCGTGGAACAAGACAGCGCGGAAGCAGCAAAATGGTATGAAAAAGCCGCCCTGCAGGGATATGACCGGGCACAGTTTAACCTGGGGTACGCTTACGACCACGGTATCGGCGTGGAGCAGGACGAAGAAGAAGCCGTAAAATGGTATGAAAAAGCTGCCCTGCAGGACAATATGGACGCGCTAAACAACCTGGCCTGCTGTTATGCCAACGGTACCGGCGTGGAACAGGATTATCAGAAGGCTGCAGAATTGTTTGAAAAGCTTGCCAAACAAGGCGGGATGGATGCACAGTATACCTTGGGCACCTATTACGCAAGGGGCCTGGGGGTGCCACAGGATTTTGCCATGGCTGCAAAATGGTTTGAAAAAGCAGGCAACCAGGGCCATCTTAACTCCCAATACAATTTAGGCTCCTATTACAAAAACGGTACCGGCGTTCCACAGGATTACACAAAGGCTGCCAAATGGTATGAGATGGCAGCCAAACAGGAGGACTCAGAGGCCCAATTCCTTATGGGATGCTTTTACGCACAGGGATTAGGGGTAACACCGAACGCTAAAAAGTCCGCCCAGTGGTTTATGAAAGCCGCGGAACAGGGCAATGCCGCCGCCCAGTACAATATGGGCAACTACTACACGCAAGGCATGGGCGTTTCCCCTAACCCCGTGAAGGCGGCCCAATATTACCAAGAAGCCGCAGAGCAGGGACATGTCAACGCCATGTACAATCTGGGATGCTGCTACTTAAGCGGCGTTGGCGTAGAACAGGATCCGGAAGAAGCTGTGTCCTGGTTTCATCAGGCCGCCCAGAAGGGAAATCAAAACGCCCATGCTATACTGACACAGTTAGGCTATTAAGAGCACACTTATTTTCTGACACATACAAAACCCCTGCAAGGCTGCTTATGCCTTACAGGGGGTATGGGGCCTCTGCCAGCAATACAAAATCTGCCCAATCCTAAATAATACCATTCTCACGGCAAAATCTCTCACACCATAAATCGTCCACGTCATACCCGTCGTCAATCTCATGATAAGTGCATCCGTATTGTCTGCACCCTTGCAGATACCCGGAATTGTCCATAATTGCGCCCTCCACCGTAAAATCGGAATCCTCAAGCCGCTCTTCTATCACACTTGCCCTGTCTCTGATATCGGCAAAATGATTTCTGATATAGTTTTCACTCATCACAAGACAGATATAGCGGATATCCCTTAAGTATTCTTGGGAAAAGTCCTTCTTCCAGTCAAAAGGAATATAGCATCCCTCCACAATCATATTTTGATTGTTTTCTATTGCCGTCTTCACCATTTCCTTAACGATCCCCCAGAGATAAGGCGTAAGCTCCTTATCATCAGAGGGGGTTAAATGTGTTTGTCCGTCCCTGATGAGACCCATTTTCAAGTGGTCTATGGAGAGATACGGAAAGTGGATTCGTTCCAGCAATCTTTGTGCTAAAAGTGTTTTGCCCGTATGGGAAGCCCCTGTAATTAGAATAATCACTTTTTAATCTCCTGACTTTTACACTTATGCAATGCCAAATGGAGCACCGACAAATTCATGTCCCTTCAATTCCGCCGTGGAAAAAAAACAGTCCCTCTTATGAAAGCTCTCCTCTCTCCGCAATCTTATACATCTGCTCCATATCCGAAATCAGTTCTCCTGAATAAATCTCCGCCTCACGAAATACCTGTTCGGCTTTTGCATAATCCGACTTGCTCAATGCCTCCATGACCTCTGCGCCAAATTGATGGAAGCGCTTATGTTTGGCCCCCAGTCCTTCCCAGATAGGAAGAATGGCCGGAATGGCCGGTTTCATGGCATAGTAGAAATGCCCGAATCCACACTTGGCAGCATCCAGCTGAAGCGGTATCACCGTCCGCTGCTGCACCATCTGTCCCAGATTGTTCAGCCACGCATGATGAGCGGAAATGGCATTCTTCATATAACCGGCAAATTCCCGGTTTTCCAGATGATAAAAAGCATCTTCCGCAAGAGAACCCATCTGCTTCACCGTGTCATCCAGCGTCTTCTCTATATCCGCAACCGGCATGGTGGTCCTTTTCAAATCCTGACTAACCTTGCGCATAATATCCGTGCTGTCCACCAGCTGATGTTCCATTTCGGCCATGGATCGGCTCAGTTCCTCGCTGACCGCGGCAATGGCGCCCATGGATTCGTTTACTTTGGATACGTGCTTTTCATTTTCATCATTCAGATGCCACACATGATCAATTTTATCCGTCATGCTGTCCAGGGCCTCAATGGTACCATGTACGCTGTTAACCGTATCCTTGGAAGCATTCTTGATACCTTCCACGAAACCATCCATGCTTCCGGTCAGCGCCTGGGTTTCCTCTGCCAGTTCTCTTATCCTGCCCGCCACCACAGCAAAGCCCCTGCCTGACTCCCCGGCCCGCGCCGCCTCAATGGATGCGTTCAGCGCAAGCAGATCGGTCTGTTTGGAGATGGAACTGATACCCTTGATGACTTCATCCATATTTTCAATCATCTGAATCAGCACATCCATATTTTCCTGCATCTGCCTGGACAGGGCAATCGTACGCTCCGAAATTTCCTTAATGTCCGTCAGTTCCTCCTGACCGGATTCAATCTTGCCATAGACCTCTCCCGTCTCCGTAGAAACCTGTATGATGTTATTTGTCAATTCCTCATGCTGACTGTTACTTCTTCCAGCGGCCCCAGTTCCAAAAATCGCCTGGGACGCTCTTTCCACGTTCCGAGAAATGTCCACAATCTTTTCCGTCTGATGCTGCATGGCCAAGTCCAGAGAACTGATCTGCATTACCGCCTTGATATTCTTCTCAAATATCTCCGCAAACTGTCTTCTCCCCCTTGATAACCTCTGATAGATTTCTTTCAATTCCGGTTCCCTGGAGTAATCTGCTTCCTTTAATTGTGAAACCGCCTTCATAAGCTTTACTTTATTCTTTTTACTCTCCATAATTCACAACCCCGTTCTCTCTAAAGTATCGCGATATTTGGCGAACAAGCGCCTTTGCTCCCTTCGGATATCAATATTTTATGAAACCGTACCGTCTCTGTTCCAAGTAATAATATAATACGGAATTTCATGGCTTTTTGCAAGTACTTTCGACAAAGTAGTATTACTTCCATCACTTGCCAATGGCTCCACAGCCTGCAATACATACTCTGAAACTGCAAAAGCTACAGCGTCAGCTGTCCTTCCATTCCCTCAAACACCACGTTTCGCACACTGCCGTCCTTCATTCGAAGCGTCACCGGACCAAAGCTGCCACAGCCCTCCTGATCCGTATAGCACACCTGGCTGATGGGAAACAGCTCTTCCTTCTCAAAATCCTCATGGCTCTCTTTCGTAATCACCTGAGAAATCAATATATAGGGTTCAAATCCTCCATACTGCTTCTTCCTGTCCATGGAAGCATAAATCACAATCGACTTTTCAGAATCCGGATTGGTTCCCCGTCGATACAGCAGTGACAGATCCTGCCATCCATCATAAATTGTCATCGCCATCTGTCTTTCGTTGCCTGCGGCATCCCTGCCCTTAAGAATGATGGCTTTTGCGTCCCCACAGCGCCTTTCCAAAATCTCTGTGCCGTTGTCAGGAAATCCGTAGGATCCCAATGTCACGGTCACAGGCGCCTTGTGCAGCCGTAGTTTATCCACCCGCATGATACCGTATGCCACAGGAAAGTCCGCCAAATTCATCGCCAGCGTCCAATGGCATTCCCTTTGAGGGCTATAGTCAAAGAACTGCCTGCGATACAAAATTCCGTCCTTTTGCCCGCCCCAGAACGTGACATTGGCCTTCCCGAAAACATCCGTTTTCATCACCACATACCCTTCCGGCACCTCTCCGTCACGGATCACATACTGCTGGGCCTCCACTTCGGAACCACCCAGTTTCCTCTTGTTTACAGGAACTTCTTCCTTGGACGACGCCTCCCAGGGATATTTTGTGTTATAACAGAGCTTGGAGTAGCCCCACATACCATGCTCATCTCCGGGCCGCTTCAAAACCTTTCCCGTTCGCAGGATAGTCTCTCCGTTGGCCTCATGATTGGAAAAACATAGGGCAGGTCCATCCAGGCAGGTCTCTTTTACTTCCCGTGGCTTCAGCGCCTCCCAAGTGCCATTGTTTTCCCTTGCGGTCCAGAAAGGATGATCCGCAGGCAAATGCAGACACAAAAACGCCTTGCCCAGCCAAAACGGTGATTCCGCACAGGAATATCCCTGTACCAAGGGCGAGAACTGCCCGTAAAAGCCCAACGTGGGCACGCCGTCTTTCAGGAAATCCTCTCTTCCCAGAAATTGCATCAGGGAACCGGAAGAAATCCGCCTTGCCCGCCCCGGATCGGCCTTGCTGTCATGCAGCAGTAGATTCCCTTCAAACGCGCTGGTGGCAGCATTGCGATAAATGCTGCTGCGTCCCCACATATTCGTCCAACCGTCCCTGTCAAAGAAATCCCCATAGGTTTCCATCAGCTTGTTGGACTGGGCCTCAAACTGCCTGGCCAGCCAAGGCTCCTTTTCGTATCCGTACCAGAGGTTCCAGATCGGCGCATAGACATTAAACGCCCAACAGGAATAATAATCAAAGGAATGTCCGTCCCGATACCACCCGTCCCCGGCATAATAGTTCAAAATAGCCTGGGCATGGTCGCGCATTACATCCTCCCTGATGGGATATCCCTCCATATGCAGGAAAGCCATATCCAACATATTAAACAGGCGCCAGTTTTGAGGCACCGTATTTTCATGGGCATACCCTTGAAGCAGCGCCGCAATTACATCCTTTTCCTCTTTGGTATAAGTATCCCAAATCTGCTCCCGGCTGACCCACAGACAAATGACCAACGCACAAGTCTCTACCGTCTGCTGAAACGCACGGAAAGGATCCGTATGCCCCGTAATATTCTGCTGATCCTCGTAAGTACCCACATAGAGCGGATCATCCTTGGTACAGACCCGCAGCACTTGGTTCTTGTAATACTCCGCCATGGAATATCCGCAGACCTCAAGATCAGGTATGGCGGAAATCATAGGCGCCGCTATGAAAAAGGTGCGCGTCAATCCCTCAAACACTTCTGCAGTGTACTGAACCGCCTGTGTTTCCGCAGAAGCCTTCAAATGAGGATATGTAATCTCCGTTTCCGTCCTGGGTACAATCACCGGCTTGCTGACGTCATCAATATGCCTGAATATACCCTCCAGCAGATACTGCCCCGCCTCCAGCCAGCTCTCTCTGGTCAGCCCGGTATAAGGACTGAGCATGTCATCCATTGTCTTTGGCTCAAATCTCATTACTGCCCCCTTCTATCCGCTTTAGGCGGACGATCATCCCATCCTGTCATGAAACATGTCAAATTATACCGCCCCATTTCCAGGTATCTTCTTGTCAGTATAGAGAATATGATTGATAAGCCACCCCAGCAGAAACTCAAGCAGCTTTTGCAGATACTCCTGAGAATTGTTTTCAATCTCGTCATAATCAATATTTTCCAGCTTATCCACAAAGGCTTCATGGGCCCGCTTCTGAGCTTCCAGCCCCTCATAACCTATGCTCTCCATATATTCTTCTTCGTCCCGGAAATGCTCTATGGTATAATTCTTCAGCTCGTTTAATATAGAAACGATTCTGTCATAACCGGAAGCGGCCTCGTAGGACTTCACCAACTGACTGGCCCTGTCCACAATCCGGAATAGTTCCCTGTGTTCTCCGTCAATCAAGTCAATTCCCACCAGATAATCATCCGTAAATTCACACGGATTTTCCTTTATCATCCACTCCTCCAGCGGCGGAAGCTTTCCAATCATAATATCGCTGCCAAGGATATGGCTGTACAACCATCTTGCAAGGAAACTCACAAGCTCCGTCAAAACCTTTCGCTGATCCTCCGGATCCCCTATATTAGCCAGATCAAACATAAATATTTTCTCCCGGAAATACGCATGCTGGGACCTTTGCAGTATCAGCTCCGGGTCACGAATCTTTGTCATGTATTCTTCCTCATGGGCAAAATGTTCCTCCGCATAGCGATCCAGCTGCTCCAGAATTTCCTTCATCCGCAAATAATAATCACTTTGATAATCCGTCGTCACAAGCAAATATGCGCTGTTTAAAATCTCAAAAAGATACCTGTGTTCCTCGTCAATTTTTTCTATTCCAATCTTGCAGTCATCGGTAAATGCAAACATTTATACCCATCCTTTCCAATCATATCTTTGTCCCCCTATCGGTTACAGACCTTCTTCTATTATAACTGTGGATTCTCCTGCGGTCAATCCGCAGATCGAACCATTGAAAATTTATTTCACAGGGAATATAATAGCAATAAGCCCTTGAACTTATCCTTGAATTATACTATCAATCATCGTATAATCAAAACAAGGGTTTTACCGGAATCTCCGGCAATCACATAGTAAATTGCGCGTTATACAAAGCGCACTGCAAATTAGAAAAACGCCGCTAAGCGGCAGAATGAGAGGAAATATGGCCAACGATAAACAAAAATGCCCCATGTGCGGCACCAAATTAAAAATGATCGACGGAAAAATGTCCTGTAAAAACTGTGGATACTATATTCGCAGCCAGCAGGAATTCACGGACTACCAGAATGAGACCCAGTACAATCCCCCAACAACGCAGCCCGTTTATCAGCCCAATCCGTCAAACGCTATCCGTCAAACACCAAAGAAAAAATCCGGCGCAGGCCCTGCCATCGCCATTGTCACGACCATTACGGTCTGCTTAATCCTGGTGATTTTCCTGATAGGTCTGTTCCGCTTCTCCTCCGACTATTTAGATGAGAAAGCGGCTCTTAACCAGTCCTCCAACCAGGAAAGTCGTTCCAATTCCCTTTTGGATTATATCAATTCCTCCCTGGCAAGCAATTATGAAAGCTCCTCACAAGGAAACTCATCTACAACCCCAAGCAGCTCTTCGGAGGGTTCCACCACACAGAGAAGGTGGCCTGTTTCTTCCTTCTTTATCCAAATGTCGGAAGCAATCTGGGGAAAGGGGTACAGAACCATCACTGCGGAAGAGTATGCCAGCCTTACCGCCCTTCAGATTAATCGGGACGACAAGACCATCTCTTATCAGATAAATAACGGAGAAACCCAAAATCTGACTTTCCAGACCTACACAGGAGTGGACCTGGCCGATTTGGCAGCCTTTTCCGGCCTGGAATATCTTTCCATTGACGACGATCTCTCCCAGGGAGATCTGGACGGCTTGAGCCATTTATATGCGGTTTATGCCGAGAACAGCATTGAAGAATACCTTAAAATCATTCCTCACCCGGAAAATATCCTGGAACTTAACGTTGAATCTTCCTTTTTCAAAAATTCCCTGGAAGGCCTGGACACCTTTCCGAACCTGCAGTATCTCTCTGTGGAATATGACAGCCTGGAAGATATCTCCATACTGACCCAATTTCCCAACCTGCTTGGACTTACTCTGACAGACTGTGACAAACTGACGGACTACAGCCCGCTGATGTCTTTGACCAACCTGCAGGTACTGGGCATAGAATCCACACAGTTAAAAAGCATTGATTTTATTAAGGTAATGCCAAACCTCTCTTACCTTTATGTGGAAGACAGCAAGATTACCAGCCTGAACGCGCTTTCCAGCTGTCCATACCTGACGAGCCTGACTCTGATAGACAATTATTCCATTGAAAACGACGACTACTCCATGGTCAGTGAGCTTGAAATGTTAAATGATCTGACTATTTGCCTGGGCCATCATTTTAATATGCCTTCACTGGCGAAAATGACGGAATTACAACAGCTCACACTGAAAAACGCAGATAACTATGAGGCATTGCAAGATGCGCCCAACCTTGTATATTTAAGTCTCACCGACTGCTCCTGGTGGGATCTGGAACCATTGGTTTCCATGCCTCAGCTCACCACTGTGATATTAAATGACTGCCACTTGGACAGCGTGGAACCGCTTACCCGCGTTCCCAACCTGATGGCACTGGATATGGAAGACACTAACGTATATAGCAACGTAGAAGGAATTTTCGGCATACCCAACCTGTATTATCTGAACCTGACCGACTGCCAGGTGGGAATCGACTTCAACAACATGCCCTACAACGATGCCCTCAATGTTTTACATTTAAACGATATCTCCATCCTGGAGGATCCCTCCTTTTCCAGCTGGGACCATGTGGAGAAAAACATTTCGGCTCACTACGACATGTTTGAAAACTTCCCCAACCTGACAGAACTATATATGGCTCATACAAAGATCGACAGCCTGGACTTTGTTGAAAACCTTCCCTACCTGGAATACCTGGACATCACCGATAACAATGTAACCAGCCTGAAGCCTCTGGAATCGTTGGACTATCTCTGGTATGTCAAATGCGCTAAAAACACAATCCTGGAAGGGTTATCAGAGAACACCCACATTCATGTGGACACCTCAGACTGATTTCCCATATATGGAACAGCATTTTTGACTCGCTGAACCAGAACACATAAAAAAGAATCAATCAGCAATAGAACCCACACTCTGGAAATTTTTTTCTTTAAAACACCCAATGGTGTGACGAAAGACGACACTTTATGGGTGAAAGGCAGGTGTAGGAAAACGGAACCGATAATTCTTGAGAAGTATGTGGAAAGAGTATACGCCTACGCGCAGTGAAAAGAACATATACAAGAGAGGAAGCGGAGGAGCTTTCACAGGAAATTCTTTTCACAGTAGTTAGGGAACTGTCAAGACTCAGGGACGAAAGTCGTTTTGAACCATGGCTTTGGGGGGCGCAAAATGTCACCAGAACGTTTCGGCGTTCCATGGGAAAGAGGCAGGAAATGTATTATTATAATGCTCCGGAAGATGTGTTCGGGGTGTATGAGGAGGCATTTGATGATGAAGCGGGAGAACGAGAAAAGCTTTACAGTCATCTGCGGAGAGAAATTGCCATACTGTCCTCTATTTATCGGGAAATTATCATTCTATTTTACTATGAAGGCCTTTCTACAAAGCAAATTTCCGAACAGCTCAAGATTCCAGAGGGGACTGTTACTTGGAGACTGGCGGAAGCAAGAAAAAAATAAAGAAGGAGTGTGGGAGTGAAATGGAAGAAAGCGCATTAAAGCCTGTAAAGCTTCGTATTAAAGTCTTTCACTCCTTCATCAGAAGCTAAAACGTCTCTCTGGTCCCGCCCAAAGCCCAACCGTTACTCCCATGAAACATTTTAAAAATATTTATACTTTCCTCGCTTGCCAGCCAAAAAAAATACCGTGACCACAACGGCCATAACCTCAGCCGCCACAATGGACCACCAAATCCCGTCCAATTCCCAGAATATTGGGAAAACCATAACTGCAGCAATCTGAAACACCATCGTCCTTAAAAAAGAAATCAGAGCCGAAGTCAGACCGTCATTCAACGCCGTAAAAAAAGACGAACCAAATATGGTAAAACCTGAAAACAGGAAGGATATGGAAAAAACAGAAAAAGCATGCATGGTCATCTCAAGCAGCCCGGCGTCATACCCCACAAAAAGCAGCGATAGCGGCCTGCCCAAAATCTCACCTGCGCAACACATTACCAGTGAAAAAATTCCGATTAAAATTCCACTCTTTTTCAACAGTCCCTTTAACTCTTCCTGATTTCTGGCACCGTGATGATATCCCACCACCGGCGCCGTACCAACCGCATATCCGATAAAGATTGCCTGGAAAATCATACTAACATACATCAGCACACCGTAAGCGGCAATCCCATCTTCCCCCGCATACTTCATCAACTGCGCATTATATAACATGCTGACTATAGACATGGAGATATTGCTCATCAACTCCGACACGCCGTTGGTGCAGGTTTTAAGCAGTACTCTTCCGTCGAACCTGCATTTCACAAGCCGAAGCAGGCTGGTGTTTTTCCTGCCAAAATAGATTAACGGAAGAACGCCCCCCACAAACTGACTGAACGCCGTGGCAGCTGCCGCCCCCACCAGTCCCCATCGAAATCCAGCTACAAACAGAGCGTCTAAAACCATATTGGTCACACCCGACGCAACCGTGATATAAAGCCCCAAATTAGGCTTTGCCGCCGTGGCAAACAGACACTGAAACTCAAACTGTAAAATAAAAAACGGCAGGGCAGGCAGAATGATTCTCCCATATATAATACAGTTCTCCAGCATTTCCCCTTCCGCCCCCAGAAGCGCGGCAATGGGTCCGATCAGCAATACGCCAAACACCGCAAACAAAACTCCAAGCAGGATGGAAACATAGACAATCAGCGAAAACGTCTCGTTGGCCTTTTGTCCGTCGCCTTCCCCCATTGTCTTAGAAATCAATGCACTGCCTCCCGTGCCAAACATAAAGCCGATACAACCCAGTATCATTAAAACCGGCATTATAAAGTTAATAGCCGCAAAGGGAGTCTTCCCGGCAAAATTAGAAACAAAAAATCCGTCCACAACACCATATATGGATGTAAAAACCATCATAACGATAGAGGGCAGCGTAAAACGCAGCAAACGTTTATACGTAAAATGATCCGATAAATTTATCATAATTACTCTCCTATTCCAGTTCTGCTCCAACTCCGCAGCACTCTCTCATAAGCGCAAATTGAAACCAGTGATCTGCAAATGCCGCAATCATTGGCGTCAATTCACTGATATCCCATTGGGAAGTATTAACGGTCAAATGATAGGCGCTCCGATCTCCCCACGGAATATCCGTCACAATATCCCTGGTCTGCATACGGCCCTTGTCAATAGACCGAATCCTACGCTCCATCTCCTTGCGGGACAGATTTTCTCCTCCCTCCGCCCGCTCCATACAGCGGCGAATTTTAGACTCCATGTCCGCACAGACAAACAATTTAAACGGTCCATAACCCTGCAGCAATACATCCGCATTACGTCCCACAATCACACAATCCCTTCCCGCTTCGGCAATCCCCTCTATCACTTTCTTCTGCTCCAGCAGCAGATCGGTTCTCGCCTGCCCCATAGCCACACTGCCCGAAAAAGAATTTCTGAAATGAAGACGTGTGCCTTTCCAGAATTGGCTTTCCAGTACTTTTTCCACATAGTTTTCATTCATCCCTTTATTCTCGGCTATGGCTATAATGATCTCCTTGTCATAATATTCATACCCCAGCACATCGGCCAGCCTCTTTCCAAGTTCCCGTCCGCCGCTTCCAAATTCACGGCTAATGGTAATAATTTTCATCCTGATTCAGATCCTCTCTTATATTTTTCTTTTCATATCCTTCTTCTATTAACTGTCTATATCCCCTGCACCGCCTTATATTTCTTTTATTTTAGCCCGCAGACATTTTAAATACTTTTCCGTTAAATACAAATATTGATCCACATCTGCCTTTTCCCATGACGCAAAAACCTCATCCTCCGCCCGCAGAATCCGGTAAGCAGTTCTTTCTGCTAATTTCCTGCCCTTTTCCGTTAAAAATACTTTTTTAGACTTGGCATTGTAAGGTTCCAGATAAAGGATCTCTTCCACCTCCAGCTTACGCAGCGCAGAGTTAACTGTCTGCTTGCTGATGCCTGTATAAAAACAAATATCCTGGAGCAGACATCCCTCCCCCACATCACACATTGCATATAATATCCTGGCTACACTGTCTGAAAGCCCCAACTTTAATGATGCCTCATGATATGTGGCTTCAATCTCACCAATCAGATAATTATACCGTTTCATTTCCTTAGAAATCTGTTTCAATATGGAATCCCTCCTTTTTACAGGCAGTATGCTGCCTATGCCTATGCCTATGCCTATGCCTATGCCTATGCCTATGCCTATGCCCATGCCCATGCCCATGCCCATGCCCATGCCCATGCCCATGCCCATGGCCATGGCAGCGGATACGCTGATTACCTTTACTTCTTTTTCCATTATCCTTATCAAATGGTACGAAATCATACCTTTATAGTATAGTACGATTTCATACTAAAGTCAAGCTTTTTATAAATCCTCCACTCACGGAATATGCCAGTTCATGTAAAACCTTAATTTGCCTTGTAAGCACAACACTTGGCTCATTGTTTACAAGTATCATTTGATATCCATTCCTTTTATCACTTGCACTTTTACTTTACAAAGCCGCAGATTATAACTGCGAAAACAGCACAAAAAAACTGCGCAACGGCTTGTACCCGCCATAACGCAGTCATACGCAAAGTTTATTTTGTTCTGTTAAGTCCGCAGCGGGAACCTGAATTTCGGTTTGGATCCTATTACAACTCTCTCCCCACATCTATTGTATCCTGATTCAACTTTATTCTTTCCCTGATTCGTTTTAGCAATACCTTTGCAAATACCACAGCCCGTTCCCCATCCGTTTCCATCTTGGAATCTGTTTCATAGCACCTGAGTGCCTTGGCAAGAAAATCCTGGCATTCCGACGGCAGATGCTCCCTTCCCCACTCTCCTCCTTCCTTTTTGGATAAATACAGGCCGTCCCTCACAAAAGCCAATACTCTGCATAAATTCAGCCCATAATAAACCGGCTGTTCCAAAATTCCCGTTTCCGCATCACGGATATCGCAGCAGATACTGTCTACATAATTTTGCCTCGGCACATCGGCAAATACCTTTTCTATCTCTTCCCCCCACAGTACCATACCATATCGTTTGATTATCGTAAAATGCGCCGCCAGGTCAATATCTTCTCCTTTCATCTTCTCCACATAATCCCGTGGATCCCTGAGAAACCATTCCTGATGCATGACGGAAAAATGCAGTTCAAAAGGCGTGGGATACACAAAGGGCGCACAAAACGCTCTCTTGACCACACTGATTTCCAGCCCCTTCGCCGGCGCCTGACTGTTTAATAAAACGAAAAGCTCCATTAACTCTGTCTTTTGCCTGTTGGAAATATCCTCTTTAATGATAACAATCAAGTCAATATCGCTTTTTGCAGCATGGAAACACCCCATGGCCAGAGAACCATGCAAATAAATACCCGTTAAACACGCTCCAATAATCTTTTTCACACCTGTACAAAATGCTTCCAACAAATCCTGATATTCCACTACATACCTCCCCATGTCTCCCGCCGCATACATTCTATATTTCATCAACAAGGAGCCTCTATTACATAAAGTCATAAAAATATAACAGTACACCAATCCTATATTCGTCACAAGTGCGCCAGAGAATGCCAGCAAAAATTTTTGTTTCCAAAATGCTTTCCAAATATCCCCACCTCTAAATTACAATCTCCTGTTTTTAAAATTATCCTTTCTTGGGAATTTGATTGTATCACTTCATTTTCTTCTTTACAACAATAATCTATAGTGCATAGCAGCCTCTTATTGCCTTCCTTATGCGTCCCATCACCAACGTCTGCTGAAAAAAGCCCATTTCAATTAAAATAATTTCTGCTCCCAATAGGATTCACCTGGAGTGCATAATCTTAACTGTAAGCAACACCTATATTGACGCAGGAGGATATGCACATGAATGATTACAGCAAAATCACAGCCCTTTACTCCCGCTTATCCGTGGGGGAGGAGGACAGGGACGGCGGCGAAAGTAACTCCATACAGAACCAGAAGAAATTTCTGGAAAGCTATGCCACACAGTTAAAATTAACCAATATTCGACACTACATTGACGATGACGAAAGCGGCAGATTTTTTGACCGTTCCGCCTACTCCCGCATGATAGAGGACGTGGAAAACGGCAAAATCGGCGTGTGCATTATGAAAGACATGACCCGCTGGGGACGCGACTATCTCCAAGTGGGGAACGCTATGGAGATTTTCCGCAGAAACAACTTTTTACCTACCCGATAAACAGAAACTTAATCCCACCAACAATAATAAACAGAATACTCATTATTAAATGCCTTTGCGATTGGAATTGGTTCACCAATATTCTCAATAAGAAAAATGGGTTGGGAAAAGTCAGTTATCTCTCCAATATCGTTTGGAAATATATCTTTTGGTTCGTTAAAAATTTGTTTTATTTTCTCAAGAGGTAATTTGCTAAAAATAATCAAAGTATCAGCATATACACATTGAAAATTCCCGTTTTCCTCAAGCCCATAAATTTCCACAAAGATTTTTGCAGTTTTGTCTATATCAAGTAAGTTTTCAATCAGTTTTATATAGCCTTGTTTTCCTTCCAGTTCTTCACATGAGAAAGCTGTAAAATCATCTGTTGGAACTAAAAAATCTTTATAATGAAACCAATAATGATTCACAAAATTTTTGTTGGATTTATCGCTTTTTAGTAATGTTAAAATGGTTTCTTTTTGATGAATATTCATATCATTTTTTCCTTAAAAATATGATTGTTTCGTATAGCAGATTGAAACTGTTTATGATGTTTCGTTTATTCCCAGCTTTTCCATAATTATCTGCCTGACAGCATATTCCCCCTGCGGAGCAAGCCACGGCAAAGTTCTCCATTCCTTCTCGCTGATATATACAGTATTTCCCAAAATATCTGATTTCCTGCAACCCGAGCCAATTCCCCATGAAAACCAAATGCCATCTACATTCTCAGGGGTATAGTTTTCACAATGTCCAATAATTCTCCACTCGCGTTCCCATTGTCCCTCACGCTTTCTGTCAAACAAGCTGTATGTGTCCAGTGGAATAACCGTGAGACGACCCGCTTTACATATATTTTCCTCATGGATAATTGGCTGTTCTGAAACATAATCGAAAATTTCCACAATATGAAACTGTACTTTTGCTATAATTCTCCCGAAGCAGTAAGTATGGTCATCAAATTTGAAACAGAAAATATCTCCAATCTTAATATACCTCAACATTGTTCTTGGTTTCTTATCCCATCCCCATATCTTTACCATCTTAACCACTCCCTTCATCGGTCACAAGTATAGCATATTTTCTCGCCGAAAACAATCCCAATTCATGTCCGTTCCGTCTGCACTACTGCGGTGGCTCTGCCCCCACACCCCCGACCTCCTCCAAAGAACAGAATGGAATGTTAGAAAATCCACAGGGTAAGGGTTTTTATTACCTGTCCCCAAAATCGGCTTCTAACCGTCCACAGGCGCATTTGGGACCCCTTTTCCTGCCCGTTTCCCGCCGCGCTGAAAAGTTTTGCGTCAATAACTCAAAAAAGCACTTGACAAAACGCTTCCTGTCAAGCTTCATATGATCCTAAACAATACACCTTTCTCTTTCAATTTTCAATTGCGTGACATTCATAGTGTTTGTTGTTAAAATATATGCAAGGTTAACAATATAAATTTGACAAAATATTGGTAGCATTCTGGTAATATGTCAAGAACTTTATGAAAAAGATTTTGATATGTTTTTCAGAAAAAAGGGTAACTTTAACAGACCTTCGGTATGTTTTCTATGAAACCGAATGTCAGTTCGGTTCGATATTATATTCGGTGTCCAGCTTTTCGCCGGTGTACAGTTGGTTTTTGACCAGCAATCCAAAAACGAGTCGTACAAATTTACGAGATGTAAGCGCGAGTGCTCTTTTGTGCTGATGCTTGGTTACCTCAGCATATTTTCTGGCATAGAAATCAGCATATTCAGGGATGTGCTTCCTGACGCTGTTTGCCGCTTCGCCAAGATAGTAGCGAAGATAGGGATTTCC
>CAJTPN010000008.1 GCA_910578185.1 uncultured Acetatifactor sp. | reverse complement strand
CTTGGGCTTGGGCTTGGGCTTGGGCTTGGGCTTGGGCTTGGGACTGGGGCTTGGGACTGGGGCTTGGGACTGGGACTGGGACTGGGACTGGGACTGGGACTGGGACTGGGACTGGGATTGGATAGGAATAGGAGGATAAGGATATGCCGCTGTCAATGGTTCATATGGGAGAACGCAATATTATCAAAAAAGTGGGGGGAAAAGAGGAAACCAGAAAATTTCTTGAAAATTTGGGATTTGTGGTGGGAAGTACAGTTACCGTTATCTCCCAGGCAGGAGGAAATATTATCGTCAACATAAAAGAGTCCAGGGTTGCCATAGGGAAGGATATGGCCAACAGAATTATTGTGTAAAGGAGAAAGATAAGAAGTTTGGGAAATCAGGAAGGCAGGCCAAAAGACAGAAAATAAAAAGTCAAAAAGGAGCGGAAGGGCTATGGTTACATTAAAGGATATTGCCTGCGGGCAGAGAGTAAGGGTAAAAAGATTGTCCGGCGAAGGGCCGGTAAAGAGGCGTATCATGGATATGGGGATCACGAAAGGAGTGGAGATATATGTGCGGAAGGTGGCTCCCTTTGGCGATCCTGTGGAGATTACGGTGAGAGGATACGAGCTGTCTCTGCGAAAAATAGACGCGGAAATGATCGAGGTGGAATGACTGGATTTTTGCCTTATTTTCTTTAAGGCATTTTTTTAAAATCATATGTTAGTCTAAACTTACAAAGATAAGTAAAAGCTTATTTGTGAGTGAGAAAATGATTTTAAAAGTGAAATATTGCGGTATTGTGGGTATTTTCCGCAATCTGCACTGAGAACAAAATAGCGTAACTGAAATGAGTATGAAAGAAGGGAAAGTAAAATGTCAGTAAAAATTGCATTGGCAGGAAATCCGAACTGTGGTAAGACAACGTTGTTTAACGCTTTGACAGGCTCCAATCAGTTTGTGGGCAACTGGCCTGGCGTGACGGTGGAGAAAAAGGAGGGAAGGTTGAAAAAATCCCTTTTGCAAAGGGACGCCATGGAGGTTATCATCATGGATTTGCCCGGAATTTATTCTCTGTCGCCCTATACGCTGGAAGAAGTGGTGACAAGGAATTATCTGATCAATGAAAGACCCGATGTCATTATTAACATTGTGGACGGCACTAATCTTGAGAGGAATTTGTACCTGTCCACACAGCTTATGGAGCTTGGGATTCCTGTGGTGATGGCAGTGAATATGATGGATGTGGTGGAAAGATCGGGAGCCGTGATACATACCGATAAACTGGCGAAAAGGCTTGGATGTAAGGTGGTGGAGATTTCTGCCCTGAAGGGAGCGGGGGTTGAGAGAGCGGTGGCAGAGGCTGTGGCCTTGGCTGCTCAGAAGACAGTGTCCAAACCAGTGCATACATTTTCTCTTGAGACGGATAGAGTCCTTGGGAAGGTGGAAGATAAGCTGGGGGATGATGTGCCGGAAGTGCAGAAACGTTTTTTTGCCATAAAGCTTCTGGAAAAGGACGACAAAATAGCCGCTTTAATAGAGCGGGTGCCGACGGTGGTCGAAGAGATAGAGTATTTGGAGGAGATGTTCGACGATGATACCGAGAGTATCATTACGAACGAGAGATATGAATATATCACTTCCATTATGGGGGAGTGCTATTTTGCGGGAGGGGGTAAAAACGGGTCAAAACAGCTTACTGCGTCGGACAGGATTGATCGTATTGTGACTAACAGGTGGGCGGCGCTGCCAATCTTTGTGGCGGTGATGTTTATCGTGTATTATATTTCCGTGACAACGGTGGGAACGATTGTTACCGACTGGGCAAACGATGGTGTGTTTGGGGACGGATGGCATTTGTTTGGGATCGGAAGTTCCGAATATGAGGCAGCGTGTGAAACATTTGCGGAAACTGTCCTGTTTACGGACGAATTGAAATCAAACCTGGAGGAGGCGCCAAATCCTGCAAATTATGGTATCTGGATACCTGGCATTCCTGCTCTGGTCGGAGAAGGGTTGGAGGCAGCAGGCTGTTCCGAGTGGCTTTTAAGCTTGATTGTGGACGGAATGATTGGAGGAGTGGGAGCGGTGCTTGGTTTTGTCCCTCAAATGTTTGTGCTGTTTTTCTTTCTGGCATTTCTGGAAGCCTGCGGTTATATGGCCAGAGTGGCATTTATTATGGACAGAATATTTCGCAAGTTTGGTCTGTCCGGCAAATCGTTCATTCCCATGCTCATCGGCAGCGGATGTGGTGTTCCCGGAATCATGGCGTCCCGTACCATTGAAAATGACAGGGATCGTAAAATGACAATTATGACCACTACATTTATTCCCTGCGGCGCCAAACTGCCTATCATTGCGCTGGTCTCCACTGCGCTGTTTGGCGGTTCGGGCCTGGTTGCTGTAAGCGCTTATTTTCTGGGGGTGTCCGCCATCGTTATCTCAGGTATTATTTTAAAGAAGACCAGGATGTTTGCCGGAAATCCCGCGCCTTTTGTCATGGAATTGCCGGCGTATCACTGGCCGACGGCGGGCAATGTGATACGGAGCATGTGGGAAAGAGGATGGTCCTTTATCAGAAAGGCAGGTACGATTATTCTGCTTTCTTCCATTTTCATATGGGCAGGCTCTTGCTTTGGCTGGACGGAAAACGGGTTTGGCTTTGGCACTGAGATGGAGTTATCGGACAGTGTGTTGGGAATTGTGGGAAACGGTATAAAATGGATATTCAGACCTCTTGGCTTTGACGACGCTGCGGCGGCAATCGCCACTATCATGGGGCTGGTTGCCAAGGAAGAGGTGGTTGGTGTGTTCGGCGTGTTGGATTTTGTCAGTATGACAAAGGCTGCGGCCTATTCTTTCCTCGCCTTTAATTTACTTTGCGCACCCTGCTTTGCTGCAATCGGCGCCATCAGAAGGGAGATGAACAGTGCAAAGTGGACTTGGTTTGCCATTGGTTATCAGTGTACATTCGCCTATGTGGTGTCTCTGATTATTTATCAGTTGGGCAGCCTGTTTGGGGGATATGGAAATGTACCTGGCACTTTGACGGCCTTCGGACTTATAATCGCAGGAGGATATCTGTTGCTTCGGCCCTGCAGGGAGAGTGGATTTCTGGACGTAGATATGGGAAAACTGAACAAGGGTAAGGTTTTGTAAGCTGTCCGCAGGGGCTGTCGCTTTAACGAATGAAAATTCGTGAAGCGGCAGCCCCTAGTTCCGGTAACAAGCCCTTATAGGGCGTGAGCAAGCCACCGGCTAAGTCGGTGGTTCTGACTTGACTGCCTGTGCCGTATGGCCGGGTTAGAGATTGGGGCAGTATACTGACTATTTTCATTCTCCCGTATTTGTGGTATTATGTTCTTATTCGGAAAAGGAAGAGACCAAATGGCCATCCATAACATGATTCCATATGCGCCAAGGCGTAAGAGACAGCGATTATATGAGAAGGCCATAAACCAAAATGAGGAGGTAATGATATGGGCTGGCAAAGTTGTCCTTTTTTAGTTACACCAAAAGAACTAAAAACATCATTTGAACCTTTTAAGCTTGTCACTGATAATGCATGTGTACCAATTGATTATACCGATACACCGGTGGAAGAATTTCTCAATATTTATTCTGCTCTGTATGAACAATTGATCAGCGGTAAAGTTTTTGATGAAAAGTATATGGGACAATTAAAGCAAATTGCCATCACATCAAATTTATCGGACATAAAATTCGGCATGGAACATGAGTTGGATGGGAAATGGGTCAAAGCCGTTATAAATGATAAAAAATCAATTTTGCCTTATCTTGCACCGTTTACCTTTGGGACATATACGGAAAATGATAAATTATATGTCAGTACCAGAGCCTCTTATCTGGCATATCGCGAGTCGATATTTGGTTATGAGATAATTTTTCCTAAGTTCAGCCAGAGTGATGCAGATTATTATGAGCTTACAAGTGAAAAGGAATTAAAGGCCTATCCCGATTATGAACTATTCAGGAAAACTATAGTTAAAATTACAAAACCATTTTGCTTTCAGCTGAATGGAATTGTTAAGAAAACTTCAATCAGAGTAAGTGATGAAGTAAAGGCGTATTTGCCAAATATGTATTGTATAAAGAGTAAAGGGATAGAAATATTATAAAGCGCAGTTTTATCAGGCAAGGGAGCTGCTGTTTGCGAACTTTGCAGGACTTTTTATGGCGGGAATTTGTATTTTAGGGTGGAATCAATTTATTGAATTATTTGGATATGGTTATCCGACATAGGCATATTTAATAGAGAGGATTATATGATGCTGGTAAAATATTATGATATTGGAGTAAATCTTTTTTGCAGGCAGTTTTCGGACCCTGAAAAAATCATACGTCAGGCGGATGACGAGGGCGTTTGCTGTATATTGACCGGGACAGATATGAGAGAGAATCAAAAGATCTGCGAATTTGTGAGAGATCATTCTGCATTTGGCACAGCCGGAATTCATCCTCATAATGCGGATCGCTCCAAACCGGAGGACTTTAAGCTGATGGAACAATGGATATCCGAAAACCGGAAAATAGTTGCAGTTGGAGAGTGTGGACTGGATTATGACAGGATGTTTTCCACAAAAGAAAATCAGATCAGATGCCTGGAAAAGCATATTCTTCTTGCGGAAAAGTTGAATATGCCGTTGTTTCTTCATGAACGCAGTGCGGCGGATGATTTTATAAAGAGATTTAAAAAGCATCAGGATATCTGTAAGCGCTCTGTAGTGCATTGTTTTACAGGGAATAAGGCAATATTGGACAGATATCTTTCAATGGGATTTTACATAGGGATTACCGGCTGGATTTGTGATGACCGGAGGGGGAAAGAATTACAGGAGGCAGTGGGTATGATTCCACTGGACCGGATTATGGTTGAGACGGATGCGCCATATCTGACGCCTAAAAATGTACAGGGACTGCACAGGACAAATGTGCCGCAGAATATCAAATATGTTGTCAGGGAGCTGGCAAAACATATGAGGGTGACGGAGGAGACCTTAATGGAAAATGCAAGGAAAAATACGGAAAGAATATTCGGCCTTGAAGGTTAAAGCATATTGTTTCTAAGGCATGCGTTCGGTAAGCTGCGCTGGTGCGCTGAATATGGGATAGAAATTGGTAATATAAATGCGGGATGACTATTGGGCACATGGCTGTCTGTGCGGCGCCATATGGAGATAAATGATCCTGGCATTGAAAGCCGGTTATCGCCTTCTCCGAGGGGAGAGTCAACAGGAATGAGAAAATCTGTTTGAGAGAGTTTTATAGGGCTCAATATTTTGTATGATTTTCTTGTTTAAAATATTGACAAACAAGAACAAATGTTTTATTCTATTGAAAAGGATAGAACATTCGTTCAACAGAAGGAGGAGATTGCGATGAGGAGAAGGTTGGGAAATATTGGTTTTGCGGTTGTGACAATGGTTTTGGTTCTGTTTACCGGATTTTGCTGTACCGGGGCAGCCATGAGCAGGACGAATTTAAGTGTGCAGGAAATAGAAGGGTATTATCGTGAAAAGGAGCAGGAATTGGTGGAGGGAGTCAGGGCATTCCTGGAGGAGAGAGGGTTTTCCAACAGTGGTGTGATGCTTACCAGGGTGGTTGACACCGATGGCAGCAGGCAGTATACGCTCACGGTACATCACGGCAGGATCAATCGTATGGACGAAACAGACAGGCAGAATTTATTGAAAGAATTGGAAAAGATTGTATTTGATGATGAGGACAGTGTGTTTGAACATAAATTTTTCGTAAACCAATAGCAGGAAGTACATGACATTTTGTGGAAATGGGGGTATACTTTCCATATAAAAATAATGAGGAGTTATTCTTCATCAGCAGAAAGGAGTCCCTGAAATGTCATTTATTCCGAAACCACATGAAATCTACAAGCATTTTAAAGGGAATTTATATCAGGTGACAGCGATTGCGGAGCATACCGAAACAGGGGAACAGCTTGTGGTATATCAGGCGCTGTATGGTGATTTTCGCACTTATGCCAGACCGCTTTCCATGTTTGTCGAAAGGGTTGACAGGGTAAAATATCCTGATACC
Organism: uncultured Acetatifactor sp.; assembly: GCA_910578185.1. Taxonomy (GTDB): domain Bacteria; phylum Bacillota; class Clostridia; order Lachnospirales; family Lachnospiraceae; genus Acetatifactor. The sequence continues at coordinate 139,719 of CAJTPN010000008.1, read as the reverse complement.
GAACAGGAATTTCGATTTGAACTGCAGGGAGCGGAGGCAGGACGGCAGCGGGCCGAAGCCTTGCAGGTCAAGACGAAAGAGCAGGAAGCGGCGGGGGGAGAGAGCGAAGACATTGCCTCGGAGAGCAGGCAGGAACCTGAGGAGTTATTGGCCATAGATCCGTTAGTGCTGGAATTTTTGGATGCGGACGATTATGGAGAGAGGATTAATATTCTGGCGGGTCTTCATCACAGGATTACGGACGAGATGATTACCACTATGGCCATTGCCTGTGATATAGAGATTAATGACGGCGACGTGGAAGAACGTTATGAGTCGTTAAAAACCTGTTTGCTGACGCTGGAACGCTATGAATGTAACCGCCTGCGTTAGGTGGGAAGGCAGATTTGGTCTCTGTATATAGGAAATAATGATGCCGTGTTCCTTTTAGAATGTTTTGTGCATGTTTTGGCGGGACAGGAGAGCGTCTGGGCGTACAATTTGTTGCGGCGCGGTAATGGGAAGGGAGCGGCATATGGCTAAAATAGACGGAAGGATGGTAATTGGTGTCTCATCCAGAGCGCTGTTTGATCTGAGTGTGGAAAACGAGATTTTTGAAAGTCAGGGCCTTGATGCATATTGTAAATATCAGATAGAGCATGAACAGGATATCCTGAAGCCAGGGCCAGGTTTCGGACTGGTTAAGGCCCTGCTGAAGTTAAATGAGTACAATGTAAGACGAGAGCTTGTGGAAGTTATTATAATGTCTCGTAATAGTCCGGATACTTCGCTGCGCGTATTTAACGCCATTGCCCATTATGGCTTGAACATTACAAGGGCGGTTTTGGCAAGCGGCGCGTCCCTGGCCCCCTATCTGGCGGCATTTCATACAGATTTGTTCCTTTCGGCGTATGAGGATGATGTGCAGTGCGCCATTGACAGTGGTATTGCGGCAGGGATTATTTGTACAGAGAACAGGGCTCAGGTGATTCCCATGCCAATGTTGTCCATGCCGGCAGAGGATCCGGAAGGAGAGGAAGAATGCAGGATACGTATTGCTTTTGACGGCGACGCGGTATTGTTTGCGGATGAATCGGAGATGATTTTCAGGGAAAAGGGTTTGTATGCTTTTGAGGAAAACGAGAAGATTCATGCCAGAGAACCGTTGGCTGAGGGACCATTTGCCAATTTCTTAAAGAAACTTTCCGATTTGCAGCGGGAGTTGGGGACGGAGAATTGTCCTATCAGGACGGCGCTTGTGACTTCACGCAGCGCACCGGCCCATGAGCGTGTAATTCGCACCATGCGGGCTTGGAATGTACGTGTGGATGAGGCATTTTTTCTGGGGGGACTGGAGAAAAGAGATGTGCTTAAGGCTTTTGGTGCGCAGATATTTTTTGACGATCAGTCAATACACACATCCAATGCTGCACAGTCCGTACCCGCAGCCAGAGTGCCCTACAGCAGGACAATGGGAAACATGCAGACAATCGGCGGATTTCCGGGGAGAAAGATTTTGAATGGAATATAAGCATATAGTAGAGGGACGTTTTATGGAGCGTCCCAACCGGTTTATCGCAAGGGTGAAAATAAACGGCAGAGTAGAGACCGTACATGTAAAAAATACAGGCAGATGTCGTGAGCTGTTAAGGGAAGGTGCTTTGGTTTACTTGGATAAAAGCAGTAATCCGCTGCGCTCCACGGCGTATGATCTGGTGGCGGTGGAAAAGGACGGGCGTTTGATCAATATGGATTCTCAGGCGCCAAATGCCGCGGTATGGGAATGGCTGCGATCGGGCAAACTATTTTCGGATGTAATCCTAATACGGCCTGAGACCCAATACGGCAATTCAAGGTTTGATTTTTATATCGAAACTTCTACGGACAAGATATTTATGGAGGTTAAGGGCGTCACGTTGGAGGAGGACGGAGTGGTGCGTTTTCCTGATGCACCTTCAGACAGAGCGGTTAAGCATATGGAGGAGCTTGTGGCCGCAAAAAAAGAAGGTTACAGGGCGATGGTAATGTTTGTCGTTCAGATGGAGGGTGCGAAGTATTTTACGCCTCATCGCGATATGCATCCTGCGTTTGCCCAAGCCCTCCTTGCGGCGCAGCGGGCCGGAATTGAGATACTGGCGTATGATTGTCAGGTGACTCCCAGGGAAATGACGGTGAATCAGCCGATTCCCGTTGTAATGCATCCGAAATTTGCAGGGATTTCAGAACCTTTGTTAAAATGGTATGATAAAAATAAGCGTATTCTGCCGTGGAGAGAGTCGCCTTCTCCCTATCATGTGTGGGTGTCGGAAATTATGCTGCAACAGACCCGGGTGGAAGCCGTCAAGTCATATTATGAACGTTTTATGGGAGTTTTGCCGGATATGGAAGCCCTGGCGGATGCAGAGGAAGAGCTGTTGCTGAAATTGTGGGAAGGGCTTGGGTATTATAACCGTGTGCGAAACCTGCAAAAAGCTGCAATTCAAATAAGACAGGAGTGCGGCGGAAAGATGCCCGGGACTTATGAGGCGCTGATGAAACTTCCCGGGATTGGGAGTTATACGGCAGGGGCGATTGCTTCTATTGCCTTCGGACAGGCGGTACCTGCGGTGGACGGGAATGTACTGCGGGTTGCAGCAAGACTTAGAGAGGATGGGCGCTTGATTACGGACCCAAAAGTTCGGGAGGCAGTGGAACGGGAATTAAAAGAGATTATTCCCAAGGATCGACCGGGAGACTTTAATCAGGCAATGATGGAAATTGGCGCATGTATCTGTATCCCTAACGGTGTGCCGCTATGCCATCAATGTCCTTTTGATGGGTTATGTATGGCGCATGCATCGGGGAGAGAATTGGAATATCCTAAAAAACAGGGCAAAAAACCCAGGCAGATTCAGGAAAAGACCATTCTGGTGATACAGGATGCAAACAAGGCAGCAATTCATAAACGGGATGAAAAGGGACTGCTTGCCGGCATGTATGAATTACCGTCTATGGAGGGATTTCATACAGCGGAGGAAGTGGTGGAATATCTGGCGGAAAATGGTTTAAAGGTTTTGCGGGTGCAGCCCCTTGATGATGCAAAACATATTTTTACGCATATAGAATGGCGTATGAAGGGCTATATGGTAAGGGTGGATGAATTGGCTCCAAAAAGGACGCAGGCACCTTTACAGGACGCCGGGAGTTGGATTTATGTTGATCCAGAGGAGACTAAGAAAAAGTACCCGATACCTTCTGCATTTACGGCATATGCCCGATACCTTGGTATCAGGCCTGGGCATTGAATCGTAGAGAACTGGAATAGGAGGAAAAGATTTTGAAGTTATTATCTGTAGCGATACCCTGTTATAATTCGGAAAAATATATGGACAAGTGTATTGATTCTTTGCTGGAAGGCGGAGAGGATGTGGAGATAATTATTGTAGATGATGGCTCTATTGATGGCACGGGCGCCATTGCAGACGAATATGCCCACAGATATCCCTCCGTTGTAAGGGTCGTTCATCAGGAAAACGGCGGCCATGGCGAGGCAGTTAATGCCGGAATCAGAAATGCGTCAGGATTGTTTTTTAAGGTGGTGGATAGTGATGACTGGGTTAAGCGGGAGGAGTATTTAAAGGTCCTTGACACACTCAGAGAACTTGCAGGGGGAGATCGTGCCCTGGATATGTTGATCTGTAATTTTGTCTATGAGAAGGAAGGTGAAAAACGCAGAAAAGTTATGCGATATCACCATATTCTTCCAAAGGATACAATGTTTACCTGGGAGGACTGTCATCATTTCAGAAAAGGGCATTATATTTTGATGCATTCCGTCATTTTTCGTACCAGATTGCTTAAAACCTGCGGTATCAACCTGCCGTCACACACTTTTTACGTGGATAATATCTATGTATTTGAGCCTCTGCCTTATGTGAAAAATATGTATTATCTTGATGTGAACTTTTATCGGTATTATATTGGCAGAGAGGGGCAGTCTGTGAATGAGCAGACAATGATCAACAGGATTGATCAGCAGATAAAGGTTAATAAACTGATGATTGATTACTTTGTGGATAAGAAACAGGAAATTATTAAAAACAAGCGTCTGTATCAATATATGAGAAATTATTTAGAGATTATTACCACGGTATCCTCCGTGCTCTTGATTCGTTCCGGCACGGAGGAAAATCTGGATAAGAAGAGGGAGCTCTGGCAATATCTGAAAGTTAAAGATAAAAGATTGTTTATATGGATGCGCAACGGTATTATGGGTAATGCCATGAATCTTCCCGGACGGGGAGGGCGCCGTATTTCCGTGGGAGGTTATAAGATCTGTCAAAAAATATTTAAGTTTAATTAGGTATATCTGCAATGATGTTGATGGCGGAGTGTTCACAGCTTACGCAGATACGATTGCTTTTGCGGGTGACTTCCCCATCCGTATGTACCCATAACGGCAGGGATGTTTCAAGGGTGAGCATCCTTGCGCGATAGGGGGTAATGCCCTTAAATCGGTAGTGATTTCCTTTAAATGCAGTGGGAAGGGCAAAAAGTATTAACAGTTTGGGTACATTGTCTACCACACACAAATTTAAAATGCCATCATTAGCGTCGGCGTCTGGAGCAAATTGAAATCCTCCGCCTTCAAATCGATGCAGCATGCATGCCGTAAAGAGCATGTTTCGGATTCCTACGGAGGTGCCGTCTTCTAAGATAAGTGTGCCGGATACTGCTTTTGCGGAAAAAAGCTGTTTCAGGGCTACTCCAAGGTACGTGAGCTTTCCAAGTCCGAGTTTATTCATGATCTTTTTTAACTTGGAGTGCATGACTTCTTCGCATACAGCGGCGTCAAAGCCCATGCCGCAGCTCACGGCAAAACGTCTAATTCTTCCATCGGGATAAGTGACGATCCCCAGATCCATTGTGTGCGGTTTGCCGGAATGCAGAATAAGATCCAGAGCTTCCCTGGAATTGGCAGGAATGCCTAAGTCCCTTGCCAGGTCGTTGCCCGATCCGGTAGGAATGTAGCCCAATGTAATCCGTGAGGTGTTTGAAATTCCCTGCAGCGCTTCGTTGATACTTCCGTCGCCGCCCAATATGATAAGGGAGAGAGGGCCTGAGGTATGGGAAGTAATTTCTTCCGCAATGCGTGCCGTATCCCCGGCTTTTTTGGAAAAATAGGGGCGATAAGAGATATTTCCTCGTTGAAGTGCGGGTTCGACTTGGTTTCTCCAGATCTGCATTCCTTTGCCGGAACGTGAAGCTGGGTTGATGAGAATATGGTACATATCTGTTCCTCCATAAAGTATTTTTAAATCTATATTGAGAAAATCAATTCTGATATTGTTTCTTTTCGATTTCCTTATTTATTCTGTGTTTAAATTTCGTTATTTGACCATAAAAACAGTATTCAGTAAATGAAATAGTTGTTATCAGTATAAATAAATTTCGTATGTATAGCAATAGATTTCTTGCAATTTTTGACACACAGGAATGGGCTGGAGAACAGGATTTGCTGATCACTGTCCAACAAGATGGTTTTGCTTAATTTATAATTATAAAATAATCTCTTTTTCTTAATATTTTTTTTCGATTTGCTTCGGGTTATATTTTGAAAGGATTGTTATACTTACATTAATCCTGTTGATGACGGAAGGGCTTACTTTAGAAGTTGTCAAACGTTTGTTTGAATGTAAAGGAATGTCCGCAGGATGCGCTAATACGCACACATGGCAGACGTTATGCGCAATGGTGTGCCTGTGCCTTGCATTGGCAGGGGGTTCCACGGAAGGATATAGAAGAAAATGGGCATCTAGCCGGAAAGAGGATTTATTGTGGGAAGAAAATATGCCAAAGACAAAAACGGAAAAGCGAATTATCCCTCGGAAGCAATTTCCGTAATTGAGACCGTTTCCGTAACCGATACAGAAAAGACGAATGATACGGACAGACCGGACAATGATTTTTTTGCCCGGCATGAATCTATCCAGGGGCTTAGTTCCGAGGAGGTCAATGAAAGGGTGGAACAGGGGCTGACGAATCGGACAAATATCACGACGGATAAAAGTACCTGGGATATTATCAGATCCAATCTTATGACCTACTTTAATCTGGTTTTCCTGATTATTTCCGTGTTACTGTGTTTTGTGGGCTCTTTTAGAAACCTGACTTTTTTGCCGGTAGTAATTATAAATACCGTAGTTGGAATTGTACAGGAACTTCGGGCAAAGCATGTGCTGGATAAAATGAATATGCTAAATGCACCGCATTCGGTGGTTATCAGGGACGGAGTGCAATCCAGGATATTATCGGAAGATTTGGTGAAGGGAGATTATATTTTGCTCAGGGCCGGAGATCAAATCTGTGCGGATGCAGAGGTGGTTTCGGGAAATATTTCTGTAAATGAGGCTTTGCTTACCGGGGAAGCAGATGAGATCGGAAAAGTGGCAGGAAGCAAATTATTGTCAGGAAGCTTTGTGGTGGCAGGGCAATGCTATGCCAAACTGGAATGTGTAGGAGAAGAATCTTATATTTCTAAGCTGACTGCGGAGGCAAAGGCAATGGGCGGCGGAGAACAGTCAGGAATGCTTCGTTCCCTGAACCAGCTGGTAAAGTGGGTTGGTATTATTATCATACCGGTGGCGGCGGCATTGTTTGCCCAAGCATATTTCGTAAATCACGAATCATTCAAAACCAGTGTGATTTCCATGATCGCGGCGGTTATCGGAATGATTCCGGAAGGGCTTTATTTGTTGACTACCATCGCCCTGGCATTGAGTACCATAAGACTGGCACAGGTTCATGTTCTTCTTCATGGAATGAAGAGCATCGAAACCTTGGCCAGGGTGGATGTATTGTGTGTGGATAAGACAGGAACCATTACAGAGCCGGGAATGCAGGTAGCGGAAATAGTGGCCAGCAAAAAAGGCCGGGAGGCAGGGAAGGAAGAACAGGAACTTGCTTGCCTTCTGGGGGAATATGCGCATGCGGTACAGGACGACAATGCAACAATCCGTGCAATTCGTGAATATACCGCCAATTTGCTGCCTGTTCGTAACGAGGACAACAGAATTCCTTTGGCTGTGACACCGTTTTCTTCTTCCAGAAAATTCAGTACAGTATCTTTTCCGGAGGGAAAATACATTCTGGGTGCGCCGGAGTTTATAATGGGTTCGCAGTATGAGAGAATATCTTCGGAAATTGAATCATTCTTGAAAAAGGGGTATCGTGTTCTTATGTTGGCAAAGGCTTCTAACGGTTATGGGGAGGAATGCCGGCCTGTATACAATGAATCCGGAGCCGCTGGCCTGGAGGAGGATCGGTTAATGTCCCAAGAACCGGCAGCGCTGCCCTTGGTGGGGGATACCTGCGGGGGCTGCGATAGCCTTGTGAACGGAAATCTTTTTGAGGAGGAAGGGCTGGTATGTTATAGCGGGACAGAAGAAATGCCTGAAACTTCTGCGGAGCCTGTTAAGGATTCCGGGCAGGAAGATATAATTCCTTTGGGATATGTGGTGCTGGCAAATCCCATTAGAAAAAATGCAAAGGAAACGTTTCAATATTTCAGAGAGCAGGGTGTAGCCGTGAAGGTGATATCTGGAGATCACCCTGCGGCTGTTTCGGAGGTTGCCAAGCTTGCCGGAATAGAATCTGCGGATCAGTATATTGACGCGGGAACATTACTCACCGATGGGGAAATAGAGGAAGCGGTAAAAAAATATACGGTTTTCGGACGTGTCACTCCAAAGCAAAAACAGCTTCTTGTAAAAGAATTACAAAAACAGGGACATATGGTGGCTATGACAGGGGATGGGGTGAATGACATTCTCGCCATGAAGGATGCGGACTGCAGCGTAGCAATGGCGTCGGGAAGCGAGGCGACGGCGCAGGCTGCACAGGTGGTTCTGCTGGATTCGGATTTTGCGCATATGCCGGACGTAGTGCTGGAAGGGCGGCGGGTGGTGAACAATATTCAACGTTCCGCCAGTCTGTTTCTTGTAAAGAATATATTTTCTCTGCTATTGGCTCTTTTTTCCGTCTTTTTTGCCATTACCTATCCGCTGGAACCTTCCCAGATCTCTTTGATCGGAATGTTTACCATAGGAATTCCCGGATTCTTATTGGCGTTGGAACCAAACAAGGAACGCATTCGGGGGAAATTCATGCGCAATGTACTTGTGAAAGCATTTCCTGCAGGCGTGGTTGATGTGCTTGCAGTGGGTACGCTTGTGGTCTGTGGAGAGGCTTTTTCTTTGCCAAAGGATGATATCGCCACTGCCTCTACCATGCTCCTTGCGGTAGTGGGATTTATGATTCTTGGCAAGATCAGCGCTCCGTTGAATTCCGTGAAGGGGGCCATTATTGCAGTAAATGTGATTGGCTTGCTGTTTTGTGGAATATTCCTTGGCAAACTTTTTGCCATGAGCGCCATGTCTGAAATCTGTATTTTGCTCATGGTGGTCTTTGCGTTTGCGGCGGAAGCGTTATTCCGATATTTGACGTGGATCGCGGAAAAAATGAAATTGTTGTATCTTAACCGGAAGGAATGGCGTAACTGGGTTATTTTTAAGATTTGGAATGTATAAACCTGAAGGATAAAGGTCCAAAGCGGAAAATAATCTTTGCAATCCTTTCATTGTATGCTATAATCAGAAGCAAAAACAAATAGGATTGTGCATAGGCGCAGAGGACAGGAGGATTAGGAATGTATTCTTTGGATGAAGTGAGAAATGTAGATCCCGAGATCGCTCAGGCAATTGTGGACGAAGAGGAGAGACAGAACAGTCATATTGAACTGATTGCTTCCGAAAACTGGGTAAGCAAGGCAGTGATGGCTGCTATGGGAAGCCCTTTGACCAACAAGTACGCAGAAGGGTATCCCGGAAAGAGATACTATGGCGGGTGTGATTGTGTGGATGTGGTGGAGAATCTTGCCATTTCCCGCGCAAAAGAGCTTTTTGGGTGCGAATATGCCAATGTGCAGCCCCATTCCGGCGCCCAGGCCAATATGGCGGTACAATTTGCAGTATGTCAACCCGGCGATACCATTATGGGGATGAACCTTGATCATGGCGGACATCTAACGCATGGCAGTCCGGTAAATATGTCCGGAAAATATTTCAAAATCGTTCCTTACGGGGTAAATGACGACGGCTTTATCGATTATGACAGGCTGAGGGAAATTGCATTGGAAGCGAAGCCTAAAATGATAATCGCAGGGGCTTCCGCCTATGCCCGTACCATAGATTTTAAAAAGTTCCGTCAGGTAGCGGATGAAGTGGGAGCAGTGCTCATGGTGGATATGGCTCATATTGCAGGACTGGTTGCCGCAGGCCTTCATCCAAGTCCAATACCCTACGCTGATGTGACCACGACCACTACTCACAAGACTTTGAGAGGACCCAGGGGTGGTATGATTCTGTCCAGCAATGTGGTGAATGAAAAATATAATTTTAACAAAGCAATCTTTCCTGGAATTCAGGGCGGTCCGTTGATGCATGTAATTGCCGCAAAGGCCGTTTGTTTCAAAGAGGCTCTTGGCGAGGAATTTAAGACCTATCAGCAAAACATTATTGACAATGCCCAGGCTCTTTGTAAGGGATTGATGGAAAGAGGAATTAAAATTGTATCCGGCGGCACGGATAATCATTTGATGTTGGTGGATCTGACGAATTTCGGACTCACCGGCAAGGCGGTGGAAAAGCTTCTGGATGCAGCTCATATTACCTGCAACAAAAATACTATTCCCAATGATCCTCAGTCTCCGTTTGTGACCAGCGGCATACGTCTGGGAACACCGGCCGTTACCTCCAGGGGAATGAATATACAGGATATGGAGAAGATTGCGGAGGCAATCGCTTTGGTGATCAAGGGAGGAGAGGAAAAGATTACGGAAGCTCGTGCCATTGTGAAAGAACTGACCGATAAGTATCCATTACTTTAAATATCAGGATATCGGTAGAAGTTATAATATTCAAAACAATCTAAAACACACATTATGCGTTGATATTTGCAGAGCATAAATGAACTGATAATTTAATTAATAACAATCTGATTCATATAGCTTTTAGAAATATTATGACATCAGGAACTTTTTATTTGATGTAGTAGTTTGGAGAAGAGGGATTCCAGGAAACGCCTGTCCGGTTGCCGAAATGAGAAAGCGGAACGGATGCGTCAGGAATCCCTCATTGTTTTCTACGAAATCCATTGTGTGATAGAAAGCTCTTATGGATAATCTGAGATTAAAAGGGCTGTACTCCTTCCAATGGTTATTCTGGGTGAATTGAAAATAAATTCCTGCCTTGTCACAAGAGCGGAATTTATGTTATAATATACACGTTCACATTATTTTTGGTGGGAAAATGACGAGGACAATAAAATATAATCCGGGAGGTGAGAAATGAAACGCAATTTAGATCATGAAGTAGCAATGAAATATTTGTGTTTTTGCAACAAATTTCTTTTGGGTGTGCATGTTCTCTTTTTTATTTTCTTCGCATTTGCCCATGTGACGATAATGACAGTAGTAAATATATTCAGTATTGTATGTTATATCAGCTCATTTTGGCTGTTAAAGCAGAAAAAGACCAATGTTCTAATCTATGTTACTTTTATGGAAATAATGATACATATGTTCCTGGCAGTGTTGTGTATGGGGCAGGGATGCGGATTTCAGTTATATTTTTTCGGGTGTATTGCAGTTGTATTCTATGTGGATTATTTTTCGGTGCGGGTGTCAAACCGTCATATTGCAGGAATGGGTATGAGCGTGATCAGTGCGCTGCTTTATTTTATCGTAATGGGAATCACCGGCAAAACAGTTTCTATTTATCCCATTGGCGAGAAAATCCAGAACACGCTGATGTGGATCAATTCTTTGATGGTATTTATTGTATGCGCATATTTTTACAGTATGCTTACGGGGATTGCAAATTATTATGAAGAGGAATTGTCCCGTCAGGCAAATCATGATAAGCTGACAGGGCTGGTAAATCGGTTTTATCTAATTGACTACCTTCAGCAGGTTCACGATGCTGGTAAAATGGATAAGTATTGGCTGGCTATTGTGGATATTGATGATTTTAAGGCGATTAACGATCGCTTTGGGCATAATTGCGGCGACTATGTGTTAAAAAGTATGTCGTCCATAATTGAGTCTTGCTGTGGTGAGCTGACTGCATGCAGGTGGGGCGGAGAAGAGTTCGTCATGGTGGGGGCAATGCCAGGAGGAAAGGAAGGGGAGACTGCCGTATTGGAAACGGTGAGAAAGACAGTGGCAGAAAGGGAGTTTGTGTATGAAGGAAATCGAATTAAGCTGACGATCACCATAGGGGCGGCGCCTTATTTGGAGAACCAGACCGTAGACGAATGGATTAGCGTGGCGGATGAGAAGCTTTATGTAGGAAAGCATTCCGGCAAGAATTGCCTGATAATATAGCGTGTTTTATATTAAGAAGAACCGTTTGGAAGGGACGGGAAAGAGTTGGGAGAAAAGCATATGGAAAACGGGAAAACATCGCTGGTATTTACGAATGATAAATGTATTGGATGCAACAAGTGCACCAGGGTTTGCTGCTGCGAGGGGGCATGCGTTACACATGAATCGGAACAAGGTATGAGAATTGATGTGGACGGCAGCCGATGCGTTGCCTGTGGAGCGTGTTTTGATGTGTGTGAACACAATGCCAGAGAATATCATGATGATACGGAACGCTTTTTTCGCGATTTGAAATCGGGGGAAAAGATATCACTGTTGATTGCTCCGGCTTTTAAAGCCAATTATCCTCAGGAGTACCAGGCGGTGCTTGGGGGGCTGAAATCGCTTGGCGTCAGGCGTTTTATCAATGTGTCTTTTGGCGCCGATATTACCACATGGGGATATCTCAACTACATAAAAAAACACCGTTTTCTGGGAGGCATTTCTCAGCCCTGCCCTGCGGTGGTGAGTTATATCGAACATTACACGCCAGAATTGATTCCAAAGCTGTTTCCCGTACAAAGTCCATTAATGTGTGCTGCAATCTATGCCAAAAAGGAGATGAAAATCTCGGATAAGCTTGCGTTTATCAGTCCATGTATTGCCAAGAAACTTGAGATTGACGATCCGAATAATAAGAATTATGTTTCATATAATGTTACTTTTGATCATTTGATGGAGTATGTGCGCAGAAACAATATTCGGGGCGCGCTGCAATCCGATGAGATTGAATATGGTCTGGGTTCCATTTATCCCATGCCGGGAGGGCTGAAGGAAAATGTCTACTGGTTCCTGGGAGAGAGCGTGTTTATTCGCCAGATAGAAGGTGAGAAACATATGTACCGTTATCTTGAGGAGAATCGGGAGCGCATAGCCAAGGGACAGACGCCGTATCTTTTTATTGATGCTTTGAACTGTTCTTTGGGTTGTATCTATGGTACGGGCTGTGAGGCTGATAAGGTAAAAAATGATGATGTGATGTATGATTTGCTGCGTATTCGGGAGTCTGCCAAATCAAATGCAGCTTCGGGCGCATGGTCTAAGAAACTGTCTCCGGAAAAGCGCATGAAATATTTGAACAGGCAGTTTAAAGATCTTGTGTTGGAAGATTATCTGCGCGGTTATACGGACCGTTCCGGGGAATGTACATATAAAATTCCCATTCCTTCCGAGAGGGAAGAAATATTCAAAGCTATGAAAAAATATACCCGGGAGGAACGGACAATCAACTGTTCCTGCTGCGGATATGAATCCTGCGACAGAATGGCCGAAGCGATTCACAATGGCTTCAGTCGAAAAGAAAATTGTATTTATTTTATTAAAAAGGAAGTGGAGCTTCAGAACGAGGCGGCGCAGAAGCTGACAGTTCAGTTAGAAGAGGAAAAGCAGACCGTTCAGGAGCAAAAGGAAATGATTCTTGAAACGATCCGGGAAATCAATATTAAATTTGCCGACTTGTATCAGTCTGTGGATGAGATGACCGCAGGAAATGAGAATACGGCAATGGAGAGTACCGAAATATCAGGAGACATGATACATGTCTTGAACTTCTGCGAGGCGTTGGCGGCTTCTTTGGATGATATCACCAATGTGTTGAAGGGATTGGTACAAAACAATGACGAAGTGGTTCGAATAGCTTCGCAGACAAATCTGCTTGCCTTAAATGCCAGTATTGAAGCCGCTCGGGCTGGAGAGGCGGGAAGAGGTTTTGCCGTGGTAGCCGGCGAGATTAACCATTTGGCATCCGATTCCAGAGCTACAGCAACGCATAGCAACGAAAGTCAAAATCAGGTTATGGCATCCATTAAGCGGATTATTGAAGATACCGATAAGCTGCGCAAGACGATAGACGCTGTGAACAACCGAACACAAAGTCTCGCTGCATTCACGGAAGAAATGGCCGCTTCTGTTGCGGTAATTTTAAATACGGCGGATGATGTGAAAAAAAGCTTAAATTTGTTGTTGGAGGCTTCTGTAACCTGATTCTGGATGAGATTTTTTCAAATATTAAAAATAAATAAAAAAAGTCTTGTGCTTTTAGGATATATATGCTAAAATATCTTTCGATGAAAAACAAGTGTCCGTAATACAAAGACATACAGGCAGTCGTATGTATACGGCGAACATTTCGGTGCCATATGCGTATTGCTGGCAGTCGTTTTGAGACATGTGTCATTGATGTTTGGCCCGAGGGCCTGTGAACGGAGAGAAAGACATTATGGGAGAGACAGCCAAGTATTTTGTGGTGAGGCGGAAGGCCGTTCCGGAAGTGCTGTTGAAGGTAGTCGAAGCAAAAAGGCTTTTGGAGTCGGAGAAAGTTCCGACCATTCAGGAAGCGGTTGATGCGGTCGGCATCAGCCGCAGTTCTTTTTATAAGTACAAAGATGATATTTTCCAGTTCCATGATAATTTACAGGGAAGTACTTTTACGTTGATCTTTCAGATGGATGACGAACCGGGACTTTTGTCGGATGTATTGAAGATAATTGCGGACTGCCGGGCAAATATTCTTACCATTCATCAGAGTATTCCCATCAACGGAATCGCATCTTTGAGCCTTAGCGTACAGATTCTGAAAGATACGGTAGATATTACGGGTATGGTAGAGCTGATGGAGAATCAAAAAGGTGTCCGTCATGTAAAAATATTGTCAAGAGAATAGGGACGGAACAGACCAGAGCGTTGAAGAAAAGGGACGGCACTGGAATAAAAAAACAGTCCCGAAGCGGAAGGTGTCCGGAAGAGCTTACAGACGCGAAAGCGTCAGAAAGCGCTTCCCTGTAAGGACACCGAAGCGAAGGGACGGTACTGGAATAGGAGGCAAAATGATACAAATAGCAGTTTTAGGGTATGGAATCGTAGGAAGCGGTGTTGTGGAAGTAATTGAGCGCAATAATGCGGAGGTGAGCAGAAGAGCCGGGGAGGAAATGCATGTCAAATATATTCTTGACTTGAGGGATTTCCCGGGAGATCCTTATGAGGAAAAAGTTGTACATGATTACAACCTTATTTTGGAGGATGCACAGATCAGTATTGTTTGTGAGGTCATGGGGGGCGTGGGCGACGCATATCAATTTACAAGGCAGGCACTGGAAGCGGGCAAAAGTGTATGTACTTCCAATAAGGAACTGGTGGCAAAGCATGGGGCGGAGCTGATAGCGCTTGCCGCAGCAAACGGTTGTCATTATATGTTTGAGGCAAGTGTGGGCGGCGGCATCCCCATAATAAGGACTATCAACAATGCCATGACGCCGGAAAGGATAGAAGCGGTAACGGGTATTTTGAACGGAACCACCAATTATATGCTGACTAAGATGGAGCAGGAAAGCGCAGACTACGAAGAGGTGTTGAAACAGGCCCAGGCGCTTGGCTATGCGGAGCGTAATCCGGAAGCGGATGTGGAGGGGCATGACGCCTGCCGCAAGATTGCAATTCTTTCCTCATTGATGGCGGGAAAAAATGTGGATTCTGAAAAGCTTTATACAGAAGGCATCAAAGGGATTGCCGCAGCGGATTTTGCCTTTGCGAAAGAGGCTAATATGACCATTAAGCTGCTTGCCAGAGCCAAACTGATGGAAGATGGCAGTATCCTTGCAATGGTGGCGCCCTTTATGGTTCCCAAGGATCATGTTCTTGCCATGGTGAATGATGTGTTTAACGGCGTGTTTGTAACGGGAAATATGTTGGGGGATACTATGCTTTATGGGCATGGCGCAGGGAAACTTCCAACGGCAAGCGCAGTGGCGGCCGATGTGATAGAATGTGCCAGGAATCAGGGCCGACAGATTCTCTGTATATGGGAAGAGACGGAGGCAAAACTGGTTGATGTGGCGGAATCGGAAAGAAAGTTTTTTGTGAGAGCAAAGAGAGACGGGGGCAAAGCTGTGGAGGATGTTTTTGCAGGAAGCATTTGTCTGGAGCTGGCCGAATATCCGAATGAATTAGGTTTTATCACTCCGGTGATGAAGGAACGGGAGTTGCAAGCGGGATGTGAGGCGCTTGGAGATTTGATTTTAAACAAAATCCGCCTGATGTAGAGTGTGGGATTTTCCGGGGAGCATTGCTATACGTTTTTTAGCGGGGGACAGACGGAAAGCAGATTTGGAGGAAAGTCAAATGAAGTTTATCGTAGTGCTGGGGGATGGTATGGCAGATGAGCCCATAGATGAGTTGGGGGGGAAAACGCCGCTGGAATATGCAAAGACGCCAAACATGGACAGACTTAGCAAAATGAGTGAGTTGGGGATGGTGCATACGATCCCCGACGGTATGAAGCCAGGATCCGATACGGCAAACCTGTCCGTTTTGGGATATGATCCGAAAAAGTATTATTCAGGTCGCTCACCGTTAGAAGCACTTAGCATCGGCGTGCCGATGAAAGACACGGACATAGCGATTCGCTGTAATATTGTGACCGTTTCTGAAGAGGAAAATTCTTTTGAAGACAAAAGGATTATTGATCACAGCGCCTCCGAGATCAGCACCGAAGAATGTACCGTTTTGCTGAAGGAAGTGGAGAGAGAGCTGGCGGATGAAACCTATCAGTTTTATGCTGGCACCAGCTATCGGCATTGTATGATATGGAACGGGGGAAAAGTAGTGGAACTTATCCAGCCCCATGACGTGCTGGGACAGAAGATAGGTCAGTATCTTCCGGGGGATGCGAGACTTCGTGAAATGATGGAAAGAAGCTATCGTATTCTGGTGAATCACCCCATCAATCTGGAAAGAAAGAAAAAGGGGCTGAATCCGGCGAACTGCTGTTGGTTCTGGGGTGCGGGCACCAAACCCATGCTTTCTTCTTTTACGGAGAAAACAGGCAGAAAGGGGATGATGGTGTCGGCGGTGGATTTGCTGAAAGGCATTGCCGTGGGTGCAGGAATGGGGGTAGCGTTGGTAGAGGGCGCAAACGGCGGCTTAAACACAAATTATGCCGGTAAAGTGGAGGCGGCGGTCAGGGCTGTGACACAGGAAGGGTATGATTTTGCATATATTCATCTGGAAGCGCCGGATGAGATGGGGCACCAGGGCAGTGTGGAGAGAAAGGTGCAGGCCATTGAATTACTGGACAGGAAGATAATCGGCCCGTTGTTCAAGAAAATGGAGGCCACAGGCGAGGCGTTTCGACTGCTTGTGCTGCCGGATCATCCCACCCCTATCCGGGTGAGAACACATACGTCGGACAGCGTTCCCTATATGCTTTACGACAGCTCCGCCCCAAGGAATCAAACATGGGATTATAATGAGGCGGAGGGCAGGAAATCGGGAAATTATGTGCCGGAAGGGCATAAATTAATGGAGAGATTTCTGGGAGAAAAATGAATGGATTACCCTTGTCAGAAGGGGCGGCGGGTGTGGAAAGCGGTTCCGGGACTGTCTGAGAGGGTATTTGATTGAAATCGCTATAAAAAGGTGAGGAGTGGAAAATGGCTAAGGTAGTGAAATTCGGAGGAAGCTCTCTGGCAAGTGCAGAGCAGTTTAAAAAGGCAGGAGATATCATACGGAGCGATGAAAGCAGGAAATATGTGGTGCCTTCCGCACCGGGTAAACGTTTTCAAAAAGACAGCAAGGTGACGGATATGCTGTATGCATGTTATGATCTTGCGGAGAGAGACTGCGGCTTTGACGAAGAGCTTAAGGCTATTAAGGCCAGGTTTCAGGAGATCATAGACGGTCTTGCGCTCTCACTTGATCTGCAGGATGAATTTGCGCTGATAGAAAATAATTTCAAACAGAAAGCCGGAAGCAATTATGCGGCTTCCAGGGGAGAATATCTGAATGGAATTATCATGGCGGCATATCTGGGATTTGAGTTTATTGACGCCGCAACGGTGATCTTTTTTGACGAAGGCGGAAGCTTTGATGCGGATAAGACCAACAGGGTGCTTTCGGCAAGACTTGAAAAATGCCAGGGTGCGGTAATTCCCGGGTTCTATGGTGCGCTTCCGGACGGGAAGGTCAAAACCTTTTCCAGGGGCGGTTCCGATGTGACGGGTTCTATTGTGGCGAAGGCGGCTAAGGTAGACGTCTATGAAAACTGGACGGACGTATCGGGATTTTTGATAGCGGATCCGAGAATCATAGACAATCCCAAAGGGATTGACGTGATCACTTATAAGGAATTGCGTGAACTTTCTTATATGGGAGCAACCGTTCTTCACGAGGACGCCATTTTTCCGGTGCGTCAGGAGGGGATTCCCATCAATATCCGAAACACCAATGCCCCTAAAGATAACGGCACATGGATTGTGGGAAGCACCTGTCAGAAGTCAAAATATGTGATAACCGGTATAGCGGGAAAAAAAGGTTTTTGTTCGGTCAATATTGAAAAGGATATGATGAACACCGAGGTTGGTTTTGGCAGGAAGGTTTTGCAGGCCTTTGAGGAAAATGGAATTGCTTTTGAACATGTGCCCTCAGGAATCGATACCCTGACCGTATATGTGCATCAGGATGAATTTATGCACAAAGAGCAGAAGGTGGTTGCGGGAATCCACAGACTTGCAAAGCCGGACGCCATTGAAATTGAGTCGGATCTGGCGCTTGTGGCTGTGGTGGGAAGGGGGATGAAGTCCACCAGAGGAACGGCGGGAAGAATTTTTTCCGCGCTTGCCCATGCCAATGTGAATGTTAAAATGATTGACCAGGGATCTTCGGAGCTGAATATTATCATCGGTGTGGCAAATGAGGATTTTGAAGCTGCAATCAAAGCAATTTATGATATTTTTGTATTGACAAAACTGTAGGAGTTCTGAAGGGGACTTGAAGAGAGGATGCTTGGAAGAGTGGTCTTTCCAGCATCCTTTTTCAGATAATTTTTTAGGGGGGGTAAAATTTTTCTATATTTTGATAAGAAACATCAAAATTGCATGGATATTTATTGTCCAATATTGTCTTTGCTATTGAATTTTTGACCAAATGGTTTATAATGGTATTAGATGATACTTGACGCTTTTCACATCTTTTTATCAACATATTTAGAATTTGTACATTCCTAATCAAGCCCCATATTATGTGAGATTGAGAACGGGTGTTTTCAACTTACATAATATGGGACGTTTTTAGTAGAAATTCCAAACATATCAAAAGTAAATAGTATTACCGGATAGGTGTAAACCATTCATGAACGGGTCAGGTAGAATCTGTTGACAAACGGAGAGGAGAAAGGAATCATGAACAAAAAAGAAAATATTGAAAAAAAGCTTACCGGTTCTTTTTTCAAGGTGTCGGCAATTATGGCGGCGGTGGCAGTATTGTGTCTGGTCGCGCTGATGGTTGTGTCGGGAAGATATTCTTACGCCTTGAAAAATTTTGGGTTTGCCCAGGGTGATATCGGCAAGGCAATGTTTGATTTTGCGGAGGTCAGATCGGCGCTTCGCGCGGCTATCGGCTATGATGATGAGGAAGCGGTTAACTCGGTGGTAAAACAGCATGATGATAGAAAGGCGTCCTTTGAGCAAAATTTTAATCAGATCGAAAAGACGATTGTGTCGGAGGATGGCAGGCAAACCTATGACGACATCAAAGCGGAACTGGACGCGTACTGGAAGCTGGACGCCGAGATTATGAGTCTTGGAATTTCGTCAGATCCGGAGTTTGGAAGACAGGCTCAGGATAAGGCACTGAATCAGTTGACAGGCGCATACAATAGTATCTATGAAAAAATGGAAAGCCTTCTGGAGGTAAAGGTCACCGAAGGTAACAGCCTGTCTGTGCAGCTGATGATCATGGAATGGATTGTAACAGTGGTATTTCTTGCCATTATAGTGGGAACGCTGATATTTTCCACAAAGCTGGGAAAGAAGATGGCAATGTCTATTGCGGATCCCCTGGGCAAGCTGGGCGAGAGACTCAAGACGTTTGCATCGGGAGATCTTACGTCTCCATTCCCGGTGATAGAGACCGGAGACGAAGTGGAATTCATGGGAAAAGACGCCATAGAGATGGCGGACAATCTGAATGTGATCATTCAGGATATCGGGGAACTCCTAGGAGAAATGGCAGGCGGAAACTATGCGGTCAGAACCAAGGTCAAGGAAAAGTATACGGGAGATTTCAGGAAGCTGTATGATGCTATGAAGGGGCTGCGTGAGCAGATGACCGAGACATTGATCTCCATTGGGGAAGCTTCCAATCAGGTATCTGCAGGATCCGACGATCTGGCCAAGGCGTCACAAAGCCTGGCGGAGGGTGCTACGGAGCAGGCAAGTGCGGTACAGGAATTGCATGCCACCATTTCGGATGTGACCGAAACTATGGAAAAGAGTGCGGAGCGCGCGGAAGATTCCTTTGAAAAGGCGCAGCAATATGCGGCTCAGGCGGATAACAGCCAGGAAGAAATGAATACTATGATGGCGGCTATGGAGCGGATCAACAACGCTTCCATGAAGATCGGCAATATTATTTCCGAGATCGAGTCCATTGCATCTCAGACAAACCTGTTGTCACTGAACGCATCCATTGAGGCGGCAAGGGCAGGGGAATCAGGCCGGGGCTTTGCAGTGGTTGCAGCTGAGATCAGGGAATTGGCGGATCAAAGTGCCAAAGCGGCAGTGGATACCAGAGAATTGATCGAAAGCTCCTTGAAGGAAGTTGCGGAAGGAAATCATGCTGCGCAACGTGCCTCAAGTGCCATCGGTTCCGTGGTGGAAGGAATCCAGCAGATTGCGGAGTTCTCCAAAGGACTTAAGGTTATGGTGGAGGATCAGACCGAGGCAATGCGTCAGGTGGAGACGGGGATCAATCAGATTTCTGAGGTGGTACAGAGCAATGCGGCAACCGCAGAGGAGGCCTCGGCAACCAGCGAAGAATTGTCCGCGCAGGCTACTATATTGGATGAACTGGTGGGGCAGTTCGTGTTGGATAAGCAGTAAATAACATGAAATTATTGGAAATTTGTCAGTATCTGTTGACAGAAGACTAATGAATCAATATAATAAAGGTATCATCCATTAAAGTACAGAAGAATTGAAAACGCAAATGTAAAATATATGCTAAAGAGATGATACACAGAGGATGAGGTGGAGAAAAGATAAGGAAATGGGCGTAATAGTTCATTTCCTTTCTTTATGTGTAAGTTTTTTACTTTCTTTTGCAAATATTATGGAAAAAAGCTTTGAGATAGGTTATGATAAAGAAAAAGAGTAGTATGGGCGAGGATACATATGGACGATAAGATACAGAGGCAGCAGGAAAAAAGGGAAGCCAGAAGGAAAAGGCGGATCAGGAATCAGATTGTGGTATATGTGGTGATGATTATCTTGGTAGTGGCGGCTGCGACAGGAATTGTTTATGGGATAAATTATGTGACACAGTATAGCAAATCTCAGGAGAAGAGTGATCAGGACGGGCAGAAGGAACAGGACGGAGTGGAAAATGAGAGCAGTCAGCAGTCTCAGGATAGTGACAAACAGGATATTCCTGATGAAACAGTGCCGTCGGAAGAAGCTAGCCCAACACCGGAGCCGACACCGGAAGTTGTAGAGCCAACGCCGGAAGAAAAACTGAATGAGGAGATTGACGCCAGAATCGAAGTGATGACGCTGGAGGAAAAGGTAGCAGGTTTGTTTATTGTGACGCCGGAAGCCATTACAGGTGTTGATAATGCGGTGAGGGCGGGAGAAACCACCCGACAGGCACTGGCGAAATATGCGGTAGGTGGAATTGTCTATTTTGGCAATAATATTCAGTCGGAAGAACAGTTGAAAGAGATGCTTCACAATACTATGGAATATGCAAAATATCCTCTTTTTTTGGCAGTGGACGAGGAAGGGGGCAGCGTTGCAAGGATTGCTTCCGCCGGAATCGGTCCTAAGGTAGAGGGTGCCGGAGTGATTGGCGCCACAAAAGATACGGATAAAGCATATCAGGCGGGTGTTACCATAGGAAGTTCTTTGGCGGGAATCGGATTTAATCTGGACTTTGCACCGGTGGCGGATCTGGCAAATGTGGAGGGGAGCGTGATGGAGGCTCGATCTTACGGCGCAGATGCCGCTGCGGTATCCGGATTTGTCATATCCATGATGAACGGACTAAAGGAGCAGGGAGTGACGTCATGTCTGAAACATTTTCCCGGGATCGGCAGCACCACAGCGGATACACATGAAGGAAAAGTATCCACAGACAGAAGTGCGGAGCAGTTTTGGGCGGAGGAGTTTGTAGTATTTCAAGACGGTATAAACGCGGGAGCAGAAATGGTCATGGTCAGCCATATGGAGGCGCCAGGTCTTACGGGTAATAATGAACCCTGTATTTTTTCTGAAGCCTTGGTTACGGATATATTGAGACGGCAGATGGGTTTCAATGGAATTATCATTACGGATGCATTGAATATGGCGGCGATTTCCAACTATTATGGCGCGGACGAAGCTGCGGTTATGGCATTGTTGGCAGGCTGCGATATGCTTTTGATGCCGGAGGATTTTGACAAGGCTTATAACGGCGTCATGGAGGCTGTCAGAAACGGACATATATCGGAGGAACGCATCAACGATGCGCTGAGACGGATTTACAAGATTAAGTATGCGGATACGATGGATTGAGAGTGAGAATGTGCCATTGTTTTGAGGGGCTTTCTGCGGAAAGCCCTTTTTTTATAAGAGCGGTTTGTGTTATATCCTTTCCGTTTGGGTGTGGATATTGGGACAGCAGGCGGGAGCGTTAAAATTATATTTATATAAAAATGCGGAGGTGCGTCATGGAACGAATTGTGAGAGAATTGGAACAGCTAAAAGCCGAATATGAGAGGATTCCGGTAAATGAAAATGCCAGGGAAGTGGACAGGAAGGAGTTTACACTTTTGCTGGGCGGAATTTCGGCTTGCAGGAAGGTCCCGGGTATTCAGAAGCATATGGGATATGAGAAGTTATATCATATTGAGGATAAAAATGGGATCGTGCAGGCCAGGGAGCACTTGGCCGGGCTTTTTGGCGTGAAAGACGAAAAAAGTCTGGAAGAAGCATGTAATACCCTGTATTCCGGAGGAGAAGAATATGAGCAGTTTATGACATTTTGGGTCGGAGCTCCCCTATTTGACATGGAACGGTTAAATCCTGAAGGACGGAAGGTATTTATGCGATGCAGAGAGCTGGCGGAGAATTTTTATCCGCTGGTGAAGGAAAAGGGGTTATACGCGTGGGATATCAATGAAAAAATAGGTCTTTGCAGAAGCGCTGTGGCCTGTGGCATCCTTTCTGAAGATGCATTTTGGGAATTGACGGACGATTGGGTGCGTCAGGCGCAGGTATTTTATCATTCCTATGTAGAGTATGGGATGAGCTGCATGTGCGGAGCGCTGTATGAAATGGGCAGAAGCGATTCCGATGTGAAATCTTTTTTTGAGATCAACCGGAATATACTGGCACATCTGTTGGGAAAAGAGGGGGCATGGAACAGAAATAAGTGGTATGTTCCCCAAGAGAGAGAATGGGTACATCTTCTGAATGGGAATCCTGGGTGCATTATTACCAAGAAAGCTCTGGAGGAAGAGAGGGTCGGCTATATGTACTGTGAAGAGCCGGATGAGGCCTTTCCGGACAGCGGCTGGCGATTTTTTGTCGGAGACGAATCAGATGAATACGTAAATAATGCGGAGAATTTAACGGTATGCGCATTGAATACGGTCTGCAATATTGCTCCTGATATCATTGCGTATCTGCATGCAGATATCGGAAGTGGCTTCGGGCGAAGCGAGAGTGGATGGGAAGCAGAATAAAGATGGTTCTTAAGGAGAAGGAAGCGGAAAGTGTAGAACCGGTATTCATTATGGCAGGAGAAAATCGAATGGAGGATTTGGATATGAGTACGGATTATGGCTATAACAGTCAATACCTGTTGAGAGACGGGCTGCCGTGGTTTCCTGTGATGGGGGAAATGCATTACAGTCGGTACAATGAGGAATTGTGGGAGGAATCCCTGTATAAGATCAGGGCAGGGGGCGTATCCATTGTGTCCACTTACATATTTTGGATTCATCACGAGGAGGAAAAGGGGATTTTTGATTTCTCAGGGTGCAGAGATTTGAGGCGCTTTGTGGAGCTATGCGGCAGGGTGGGCCTGAAAGTATTCCTGCGTTTAGGACCATGGGCTCATGGGGAATGCCGTAACGGCGGGTTCCCTGATTGGGTGATTGGATTGGGAAAAGAAGGGGTGAGACTTCGCAGTGATGATGAAGTCTATTTATCCTATGTGAGAAAGTTCTGGGAACAGATTTTCCGGCAGGTCAAGGGGCTGATGGACGCAGACGGCGGGCCTGTGATCGGCGTCCAGCTGGAGAATGAATATGGGCATGTGGGCGGTTTGCGGGGGAATGAAGGAGAGGCTCACATGCGTACTTTGATGACCATGGCAAAGGAGATTGGATTTTGTGTACCATTGTATACCGCAACAGGCTGGGGCGGCGCCTGTATCGGGGATGCGCTGCCGGTGATGGGAGGATACTGTGAGGCTCCATGGGATAGGAGTACGGGAGAGCTTTCCGCCAATACCAATTACATCATAAGCCATGTGCGCAACGATGCCTTGATTGCCTGTGATCATCATGTGGAAGGGGCGGTGACCTTTGACGAGTCCAAATTCCCGTATCTTACTGCGGAATTGGGTGGAGGGATCCAGGTTACAAGCCACAGGAGACCTGTGGCGGAAGGCAGGGATATCGGTGCAATGTCCACCACCAAGCTTGCAAGCGGTGTAGCGCTTTTGGGGTATTATATGTACCATGGGGGCAGTAATCCTAAGGGTAAGTTTTCAACTTTGCAAGAGAGCAGGGCTACGGGTTATGCCAACGACCTGCCGGAGATCAATTACGATTTTAACGCGCCCATTCGTCAATATGGCACCATTTCCGATACCTGCAGGGAGATTAAACTGCTGGCCGGATTTCTCAAGGATTTCGGTTCTGATTTGGCCACGCTTCCTGCATCCATTGACCCGGAGAATGTGAAGCCGGAGGATATGCATACCTTGAGGAAATCCTGCAGACATGACGGCACCCATGGCTATGTGTTTTTTAATAATTATCAGCGGCGCCGCACCATGGACGCTCATAAGCATGTGGTGTTTAAGGGAATTACGGATCAGGGTGAGATAAGCTTCCCGCCGGTCGATGTGGAAAGCGGCCAATATGGCTTTTTCCCCTATAACATGAGACTGGGGGAGGCAGTGCTGATATCCGCTCTGGCCACGCCCTATTGCGTGCTGAAAGATGGGGACGGGAGAAATGCGCTCTTAGGTAAGACGGAAAAAGGGCATGTGGGGAATGCCTCCGGCAGTACTTATGTGTTTTACGGAGACTATGAACCGGCATACAGCTGGAAGGGGGATGTCAGAGCGGATATTCTGCACCTGTCAAGGGCACAGGCGCTGAATGCCTGGAAAGTGACATTGGAAAGAGATTATCTGATTATCAGCGACAATTATGTGTGGGAGCAGGACGGAAAACTTGTGGTCACCGGAGGGGCGGTTACCAGGATACTTGCCTGGCCAAAGCTGCAGGAATTACCTGAAGGATTTGTAAAAAAGGGCATGGAAGGCCGTATGCACATATATGAGAGGAAGGTGGAATGCGAGCCTGCGGAGGCAGTGTTTACAAAAGTGGGGGAGGATGAGGAAACAGCCGTATATGAGATTACCATAAACTATCACTGTGAAAAGGATGTGTGTGGCACGAAGGGTCAGGGGATACCGACTGTGTCCCGGGAGCGTTTATCCGGCAGGGATACGCTGCTATGGCTTGCGTATGCAGGATTTGGGATGGAAATTTATTGCGGGGGAGAAAAGATCAACGATCACTTTTATACGGGGCAGCAGGTACCATTGAGCCTTGGATATTTTGGTTTCCCCGGGAAGCTGACTGTGAAGGTACATGCGCTGCATAAAAATACAGAGATCTTTCTTGAAAAATGGCCCCAAATGGAGGCCGATCGCGCCTGTAGGCTTGAAACCGTGACAGTGACGGAGGAGTTTCGAAGCCAAAAGGTGGATGTGATGAGTGCGCTGTAGTGTAGGAACGGTACTGGAAAATAAATCAGTTCCGAAACGAAAGCGCCTGGAAGGAAATGTCGTCTGCGTACTTAGCAGAAGAAATTTCCTTCCCGTGGAGTGCGCTGTAGTGTAGGAACGGTACTGGAATAGGAGGGCAGAATGGCATTTCGGATTG
This sequence comes from uncultured Acetatifactor sp., assembly GCA_910578185.1. GTDB lineage: Bacteria > Bacillota > Clostridia > Lachnospirales > Lachnospiraceae > Acetatifactor. Next base: position 114,124 of record CAJTPN010000008.1, on the reverse strand, counting down.
GGAGTGCATATCCCTGTGGGGTAGTGTACGGGGATGGGGAATCGGAGGCGGTAAAGATCGCAGCCGAAAATTTAAAGACCGATTTGACAAAGGTGTTTGGGGCAGAAGTGCTTTGTGAAGAGGCAAAGGCAAAGACGAAGATAAGAATACGGACGCTGGATGCGGAAGTCATGGCTGAAGGAGAGTGGGAAGGGCTTCGAGATGATGGGGGGAGTCTGCGCAGGGAGGCGTATTGTCTGGATGTGAAGGGAGGAAGCCTCTTTATCACGGGCACGGACAGGCGGGGGACTATTTACGGAATCTATGAATTCTGCCGGCGGATAGGAGTGTCTCCCTGGTATTTCTGGGCAGATGTACCGGTGAAGAAAAAAGGCGAATATGAACTCCCGGAAGGGTATATGGAATATGATTACCCGTCCGTGGAGTACAGAGGTATCTTTATTAATGATGAAGAAGAGCTGGAGACTTGGGTAAAAAATTATATGGGAGAGGATACCATAGGGGTCAGGACTTATGAGAAGGTCTTTGAGCTGCTGCTTAGACTTGGGGGAAATTATATCTGGCCGGCCATGCATGTGAATTCTTTTAATGTCAACAGGGAGAATGGGGCGTTGGCGGACAGGATGGGGATTGTGGTTGGAACGTCTCACTGCGATATGCTTATGCGCTCCAACAACCGGGAGTGGAAGCCCTGGCTTTTAAAGAAGGGCTATGAGAACGTGCGCTATGATTATTCTTTGCCCGGCAGGAACCGTGAGATTCTGCAGGAGTATTGGCGTGAGAGCGTGGAACAGAATAAAGATTTTGAGGTGTGTTATACGCTGGGTATGAGGGGGATACACGACTCAGGCTTTGAGACGGAATCGCTGAAAGAACTTTCAGGAGAGGCGTTAAAAGCGGCAAAAATCCAACTCTTACAACAAGTGATGGAAGATCAAAAGCAGATTTTGAAGGAGACCCTGGGACGGGATACCATGATGACATTTATCCCCTATAAGGAGGTATTGCCCTTATATGACGGAGGCTTGCAGATTCCGGAGGATATAACGTTAGTCTGGGCAAATGATAACTATGGGTATATTCGTCGATATCCGTCTGACAAGGAAAAGAACCGCAAGGGCGGCAATGGCATCTATTATCATAATTCCTATTGGGCGCCGCCCGGTATGTCCTATGTGTTTTTGTGCTCCATTCCACTTTCCCATACCGCTAACGAACTTCGGAAAGCATATGGGGAAGGCGTGCGCAAGCTTTGGGTTATCAACACGGGGGCAATGAAGCCCCTGGAACAGGAAATTGAATTTTTCCTGCGGCTAGGTTGGGAGATTGGCAAGGAAGAAGAGGATTTTATCCATAAGTCCCTTACTGGCGATGTGGAAGCCTATGTGGAGGATTGGATTAACCGTAATTTTTCCGGCGGCATCGGAAAGGAAACGGCAGCGCTTTTAAATGATTTTTCGCAGCTTACCAATGTGCGGAAACTGGAAATGATGGATTATGACGCCTTTTCTCTGACGGCTTACGGAGATGAGGCGGTGGTCAGGATTCATGCCTATGAAAAATTATTTGAGAAGGGAAACAGGCTCTATATGGGGCTGCCTAAGGAGGAAAGAGCGGCGTTCTTCCAAATGGTGTTGATGCGGATTCACGCCGCATATTTTACGAATCTTGCGTATTATTATGGGGACAGAAGTACTTTGGCCTATGGGCAGGGCAAGTTTCAGGCGGCAGGTCTTTATGTGGAGAAAGTCCGTGCGCTGGAAGATGCCCGCAGAAAGATGCTGGTGTATTATAATCGGATAATGATGGATGGAAAGTGGAACGGCATTTTGAATCCGGAGGGCTTTCCGCCCCCAAGGGCGGCAATGATGCCGGTGTGTACGCCGCCGCTTGCAGTGGGGGACACCGGACTGGTGGTCACATTGTGGAATGATGGCGATGAATTGCGCTTTCGTCGGCATAGCGTAAAATGGCTGGAGGTCGGCAATGGGGGAAAGGGCGAGATTGATTTTAAGCTGGAAGCTCCGGGCTGGATCAGGTTGTCACAATACGGCGGCAGAACACGGACGGAATGCCGTATTTTGGTGTACCCTGAGGATGTGAGGGCAAATCGTCAGGGAGTAATTGTGGTTTCAGAGACACGGACGGGAAGCTGTGTGGAAATACCTGTATTTACATGCGTGACGCCGGGGCTGAGGGAAGATGAAATATTGGAAAACGGTGCCCTGACAGGCTGGATGGGAGAAAACATAATGGAGTACTTGTTGTCGGAGCAGGGTAAGGTATCATCCGGCATCGGCATGTATGTGGAGGATGACGGTCTGGTAGCGGTGGAGGCAGACAGTGCCCAATCCCCTTGTTTTAGACAAATCCGGCGGCTTGGGAGAGGCTTTGGAAATCTGGTGGAATCTTGTGTGGCTGCGGATGAAGCAGGAACGGAGGTAGACGGAAAGATAACGGAGGGGAGGAAGGATAGAGTGAGGGCTGCAGACAGGGAGCCCTTACGGTATCGGGTGGTATTTGCCTCGGAAGGTGAATTCCTGTTGGAGATCCATCGATTCCCTTCCCTGAATTCCACGGGGCGCATCAGGCTCGGAGTAGCTGTGGACGACGGGGATATCATATATGCAGAGACTCTGGCAAATGACGAACACCGGGGAAACTGGCGGGAGAATGTGCGCAATAATGTTGACCGGCTATACCTCAGGCTTCCTTTTCTGACTGGTGGAGAACACACCATATCTTTTTATGCGGTGGACAGATATTTTGCCTTCAGCAGATTTGTGATCTATACAATGGAGCGCAGGGAAAATAATTTTGCAGGCATAATGGGATGTCAGTCATTGCCTGCCGAATTTGATGCAGAAAAGTTTACGGAGGACTTTTACGGGGAGATTCCTTTGGGGCCCAGAGCAGTGGAATACGCCTGCCCTGCCAGAGAGAAGGACACGCTTGCGGTAACGGATTTGATAAGGCAGGACGCCGACTATGGGGAAAAAGTGACTCCGGAATTTATCCTGCGCCGAGGGCAGGAGGATTTTGTGGAACGGGATAAGGGTATTTACATTGACTGCGGGGCCGCTTTGGCGCAAAGCGACCATGCCTATACCGTTGGGGAATTGTGGGAGCATTGTGCCAGTGAATCCTATGGGCGCAGCGGCATTGCCATGTATATCAGGCGGCGAAGCTGGGTGGTAGACGGTTCCTGGAGGGTGGATCCTCACACTTTAAATTACCGCATTCAATGTGGGGGAGGCATCTATGTAGTTTGGCTGCTGGCACGGTTTGGTTTAAAGGAAGAATCCTGTGTTGGCTTAGAACTTGACGGAGAAGAGCTGACGAAAGAAAGGCTCTATCGCGGCGGCTGTCTGTGGAGATATGAGGCGGAACAGATATATCGCTATGTGCCGCTTGGAGAATTGGAACTGACGGAAGGGAGACATTTGCTCACGATTCTGGCTAAGTCGCCGGGGCTGCGTTTTGACAGGATATGTCTGCTTCGGCGAAGTGAAGAGCCGACGGAGGAAGGAAATCTGACAGAAGAAGGGAATCTATTGGAAAAAGGAAATATTCAGGAGTTGGATTTGCCGCCGATGGACTCAAAGTGGAATAGGTTTGTGTGACTGTCAATATAGCACTTGCAATTTCTCTGAAACAGGAATAAACTGTTTATAAGAAGAACAGGAGGAATTTTGGATGAACAAAAAGAAAAAGAGTCTGATCAGTTCTATTATGTGGATCTGTTGTGCGGTGACGGTGCTCACGGCGGTGGGGATCGGCGGCAATTCAATATTTTCCATTAAAACTATGTCCATATCCGCTTATAATACCTATGAAAACGCTACCAATGAGGGGTATTATTCTGAAATAAGATCACAGGTGGAAAGCGCCATATCGGTGATACAGAACGAGTACGATCAATTTCAGGCAGGAGAGAAGACGGAGGCTCAGGCCCAGCAAGACGCAAAAGAGATGATCCGTATGATGAGATACCGGGAAGATGGCAGCGGATATATCTGGATTGACGGTATGGATTGTGTGCTGGTCATGCATCCGATCCTTTTTGAGCAGGAGGGGAGTAATCGGCGTGATCTGCAGGACCAGAACGGCGTTATGATCACTCAGGAGATTGTGAAGACATGTCAGAGCGCGGAAAAGAGCGGTTATAACGAATTTTATTTCACCAAATCGGATGGAGTTACCGTTGCGCCAAAGATCGCATATACCCGTCTTTTTGAGCCGTGGGGATGGGCAGTCTGCACAGGTAATTACATAGATGATATGAATCTTGAGAAGGCAGAAATGAGGGATATGCTGGATCGGGAGTATAAAAATGTACTGTTTCGAACCTATTTTGTATTTGCAGCAGTTATCGTGATCGCAGTGGTTGTGGCGTTTATATTCGGAAAGCGGATAGTGGCGCCCCTGAAAAAAATTCAAAGCTTTGCGGAGAAGCTTTCCGAGGGCAATCTGACTACGGCGGTAGATGTGAAGCAGAGGAATGAAATTGGCCAGACGGCGGATGCGTTAAAAGTGGCCCAGGAAAATATGCGCAGGATATTGCAGGGGATCACGGAAGTTTCCAGAGATGTCAGCAAGGCTTTGGGAAGTTTTGAAGTGGTGTTCAGCAATATGAAAGAATCCATCTCACAGGTGTCCATTGCAGTGGACTCCATTGCGGAAAATGTGACCACTCAGGCCGCTTCCACGGATGAAGCCAATGACGATGTGGGAAATATGGCAGATAAGATCAACAGGACAGGGGCGGAAGTAACGAACCTGAATCAGAATGCGGAGGAGATGGACAGAATCAGTGAGCAGTCCATGAAGACTCTGAGCCGATTGATCGAGGTAAACAATAAGACCAGGGAAAGTATTTCTGCCATGGCAAAACAGACGGAAACCACACACAGTTCTGTGGAACAGATTCATATGGCAGCCAATTTGATCAACGAAATTTCGGATCAAACCAGTTTGCTTGCCTTGAACGCCAGCATCGAGGCAGCCAGGGCCGGGGAAGCCGGGAGAGGGTTTGCGGTGGTTGCGGATGAGATTGGCAAGCTTGCAAATCAGTCCGCAGGATCGGTGGAACAGATCAGCAGAACGGTGGAAGAACTGCAGAATAACGCCACTAAGTCCATGGAGGTTATGAATGAGATTAACGAAGCGGTGGATATGCAGGTCAGCTCTCTTACGGAGACACAGCGCATTATGGAAAAGCTGCATGAGGAGTTAAGTAAATGTGTTTCTTCCGTGCATTCCATCGACGATATGACGCAAGAGATAGAGAAGCAGAGATCCAACGTTATGGAGTCTCTTTCCGTGCTGAATAAACTGGCACAGGATAATGCGGCGGTTTCGGAGGAAACGGCGGCAATGTCTGCGGAGCTGGCGAAGGTTGTGGACGATTCCGGGCATATTGTGGATGAGTTGGAGGAGAAAGTGGAAATCCTGGTAGAGGATGTAAATAAGTTTACTCTTTAAGGTATTTGGCGTTCCCTTGGGCAGTCACTTTGAGTTGGAACTTGGAAGGGCGTTTATGAGGTGCAGGGAACGGCCGGCGGCCTATTGCCGCAGGATAGGCCCCGCTTTGGTTACCTTATGCTGGAGGGAGATAAAAGATTTGGATTGGAATTAATGATTGACATGGTTCGCAGGCTGTGGTAGGATAATAAATAATTTAATAACATAAAAGAGTAAACCGTTGAAGCGGAGATAACGGCAATGATGCCTTTACAGAGAGCCTGAGGCGCTGAGATTCAGGTAAGAAACAAGTTGTCAAATGGACCGCTGAGGGTGCAGTCAAATGCGATGATCGCAAAGTATTCTGCAACGTGTGGGCATACGTCAGTTGCCGGGGATATGTTGGTATCCTGTTAAGCGCATGGGTCGTTCCATGAATTCAAGGTGGCACCGCGGATCGTGTGGCATTGATTTGTACCGTATTCGTCCTTGACAGAGAGTATTTTTCTGTCAAGGGCGTTTTTTTGTGTACCCAAGTACATACATCCGGAACGGCCAAGGGCGATAAGAATGCTCACGGAGGAAAGGAATGAAAATAGCGGCATTTGCAGCCGCTGTCAGAAAGGAAGGATGAATGATGAAGAGACAAGAAGGGCGTTTTGGTATTTACGGAGGTCAGTATATACCGGAAACATTGATGAATGCGGTGATTGAACTGGAAGAAGAATATAAGCGTTATAAAGACGATCCAGAGTTTAACCGGGAACTCACACAACTTTTTAATCAGTATGCGGGCAGACCATCCAGACTCTACTACGCGCAGAAGATGACGGAAGACTTGAATGGTGCCAAAATTTATCTCAAGCGGGAGGATCTTAACCACACCGGCGCGCATAAGATCAACAACGTGCTGGGGCAGGCGCTGCTTGCGAAGAAGATGGGCAAGCGTCGTCTGATTGCCGAGACCGGAGCCGGACAGCACGGTGTCGCCACAGCCACGGCTGCCGCGCTTATGGGGATGGAATGTGTGGTTTTTATGGGGGAGGAGGATACCGTTAGACAGGCCCTCAATGTATATCGTATGCGCCTGCTGGGCGCACAGGTGGTTCCCGTAAAGACCGGTACGGCGACGCTTAAGGATGCCGTATCCGAGGCGCTGCGTGAATGGACGTTCAGGATCCGGGATACCCATTATTGTATGGGCTCCGTGATGGGACCCCATCCTTTTCCAACCATAGTCCGTGATTTTCAGGCGGTTATCTCAAAGGAAATCAAAGAACAGCTTTTTGACCTGGAAGGAAGACTTCCGGATGCGGTCATTGCCTGCGTGGGCGGTGGTTCCAATGCCATGGGAACCTTCTATCATTTTGTGGAAGAACGGAGTGTGAAGCTTATCGGATGCGAGGCAGCCGGGCGAGGCATTCATACTTTTGAGACTGCAGCCACCGTGAATACGGGCAGAGTGGGGATCTTTCACGGGATGAAATCTTATTTCTGCCAGGATGATTATGGTCAGATCGCGCCGGTTTATTCCATTTCCGCCGGACTGGATTATCCGGGGGTTGGACCGGAGCATGCGTATCTGCATGATTGTGGTCGGGCGGAATATGTCCCTGTCACTGATGAGGAAGCCGTTTGTGCTTTTGAATATCTGGCAAAAACAGAGGGGATTATTCCGGCAATTGAGTCGGCGCACGCGGTGGCGTACGCCATGAAACTGGCGCCGGCGATGGGGAAAGACCGGATTATTGTGATTACCATATCCGGCAGAGGAGACAAGGATTGTGCGGCCATTGCACGCTACAGAGGGGAGGATATTTATGAGTAAGATTGCGTCTGCCTTTCAAGACGGAAAGGCATTTATTGCTTTTATCACCTGCGGGGATCCTGATCTTTGCACTACCGCAGCGGCCGTGCACGCCGCAGTGGAAAACGGTGCGGACATGATAGAACTTGGTATTCCGTTTTCTGACCCTACCGCAGAGGGGCCTGTGATACAGGGAGCGAATTGCCGGGCGTTAAAAGGCGGCGTAACCACGGATAAGATATTTGATTTTGTAAGAGAACTTCGCCGTGACGTGAGAGTACCCATGACTTTTATGACCTATGCCAATGTGGTGTTTTCTTATGGAGCGGAGCGGTTTGCATCGGCCTGCAGAGATATTGACATTGATGGGCTTGTCCTGCCGGATTTGCCTTTTGAAGAAAAAGAAGAGTTTCTGTCGGTGTGTCATCAATATGGCGTAGACTTAATCTCCATGATTGCGCCCACCTCCGGGAATCGTATTGCCATGATCGCCAAAGAAGCGGAAGGTTTTCTCTATATTGTATCCGGTCTTGGCGCAATGGATACGGGAGATGAGGACAAAGCCCGGCTTTCCTTATCTGCTGTCTTGGCGCGGCGGCATTCCAACGTTCCCTGCGCGGTGGGCTTTGGAATTTCCACTCCCCAACAGGCGAAGGAAATGGCGGATATTTCAGACGGCGTAATAGTGGGATCGGGGATTGTGGAATTGTTGGAAAAATACGGGCGGGATGCGCCGGAGCATATTGGCAGATATGTAAAGAAAATGAAAGATGCTGTCTGCAACCCGAAGAAGTAAGCGTTTGCCTGAAACGAGATAAAATGTTATAATACACTTAAGAAACCGGCGCCTGCGCGCTTGTACCACATTGTAGTACAGGGGGGAAGCGGTTAAAGATACAGGGTTATGTCTGCTTGAGTAAGTATGACCCTGTTGCGGCGTACATTAAAAGATCGGAAGATGGAGGGTATGGTTTTATGGGGAGCTTGGAAAGGCCTTTTACCTGTCAAAGAGACGGGCTGACTATTCGCGGGAGAGCTTATTTTCCGGAGGGGTTTGCGTCAGACAGGAAATATCCCGTAGTGATCGTGAGTCACGGTTTTATGGGAAATTATAAAAGTGTGGAGAACTATTGCAGGGATTTTGCGGGCATCGGTTATGTGGCGTTTGGATTTGGCTTCTGCGGCGGCGGATGTACGGAGGAGGACGGGATAAAAAGTGACGGAGACACCACCGATATGACGATTACGACGGAAGTAGCGGATTTGCTGGCCGTAAAAGAGTATGTCATGAGTCAGGCTTATGCTGACAGAGGGCGTCTGGTGCTGGCGGGAGTGAGTCAGGGAGGCTTTGTGTCCGGCCTGGCCGCCGCCAGGTGGGGTGGGGAAGTGGAAAAATTGATCATGATCTATCCGGCATTGTGCATTCCCGACCACGCCAGAAGAGGATGCCTGGGGGGTTTTGCTAAGTATGATCCGCAAAATGTCCCGGAGAGGATTGACTGTGGCAGAACGGTATTGGGAGAGAAATTCCACTGGGATGTGGCGGATATGGATCCTTATCTGGAACTTTCTCCGTATCAGGGGAAAGTATTGATTTTGCATGGGCTGGAGGATGAAATTGTTTCGTATTCGTATTCCGTCAGGGCAAAAGCCTGTTACGGAAACGGGCAATGCAGCTTGCAGCTTATCAGGAATATGGGACATGGATGTGACGAAACGGGGCGGAAAAGTATATTTGCCTCCATTCGTCAATTTCTGGCGGACAGAATGGAAGTTTTTACTTGACAAAAGAGGCATTGCGGGAGATCACAGAGGAGGAAGACGGATGCTGACAGAAGAGAAAAACATGGGGATTACACTGCTGAAAAGGGGACAAAAGGGGATTGTCCATGCTTTGTTCAGTCGTCTGGGTCTGATCATAGTGCTGCTTGTACTGCAGATTTTGATCCTTTTTGGCGTTTTTGAGTGGTTTAAAGGTTTTCTGCCCCATATTTTTGGCGGAACGGTAATATTTACGTTCGTCATGGTGATCTGTCTGTTAAACAGCAGGCTCAATGCCACGGCAAAAATCACATGGCTGATTGTGATTATGCTTCTGCCAGTGTTTGGGGTACTTTTGTTTGTATATACCCAGAGCGATATCGGCCACCGGGCGCTGAAGAAACGTGTCAATACAATCATCCTGAATACGAAGGAAAGCATTTCACAGAATGAAGAAACACTGGAGAGAATCACAGGGGAAAACAAAGGCGTGGCCAAGCTGTCGCATTACATTGGCAGGAGTGGATGTTATCCCATTTATGATAAGACGGCGGTTACATACTTTCCCCTGGGGGAGAATAAGTTTGAGGAAATGCTGATACAGCTGGAGAAGGCGGAGCATTTTATATTTATGGAGTATTTTATCGTGGACGAGGGGCTTATGTGGGGCAGAGTATTGGAGATTCTGGCCAGAAAGGCGGCCAAGGGCGTGGATGTGCGCCTGATGTATGACGGCGCCTGTGAATTTGCCCTGCTGCCCCATGATTATCCCAAGCGTCTGAAGAAGTTAGGAATCAAATGTAAGGTGTTTGCTCCCGTACAGCCGTTTGTCTCCACACATTATAATTATCGGGATCACAGGAAGATTCTGGTAATCGACGGGCATACGGCGTTTAACGGAGGAGTGAATCTTGCAGATGAATATATCAATCACAAGGTAAGGTTCGGGCATTGGAAGGATACCGCCGTGATGCTTAAAGGCCAGGCGGTGAAGAGTTTTACCTTGATGTTTCTGCAGATGTGGGAGATAGATGAAAAGACGGACGAGTCGGCGCATTTCCTTGCTTATCCGGCGGCACCGGCGCAAGGTGCCGGGGGGTATGTGATTCCCTATGGCGATTGCCCTCTGGACGGTGAAAAAGTGGGAGAGAGGGTGTACATGGATATTCTGAACCGGTCCCTGGATTATGTACATATCATGACGCCATATTTGATTCTGGACGGGGAGATGGAGACTGCCCTGAAGTTTGCCGCAGAGAGGGGTGTGGAGATTGTGCTGATGCTGCCGGGGATACCCGACAAGGCTCTGCCCTATGCGCTGGCAAAGACACATTATGCTTCTTTGTTAGAGTCGGGGGTTAAAATCTACGAATATACGCCGGGCTTTGTTCATGCCAAAGTGTTTGTCAGCGATGCCAGGGAGGCGGTGGTTGGGACCATCAATCTGGACTATCGCAGTTTGTATCATCATTTTGAATGTGCAACCTATCTGTATGAGGCGGATTGTATTCCGGACATTGAAGCGGACTTTCAGGAAATGCTGGCAAAGTGCAGGCAGGTTACTATGGAAACAGTACGGAAGGAAAAAATAACTATAAAATTGTTGGGAAGGCTGTTAAAGGCGGTAGCGCCGTTGCTCTAAGAGGATATGTCGGAATCCGTAAATGGGCAAATATTATTTTGGCGGAAAGGTAGAATTTTCCTGTTGTTTTTGATATAATTGGGAAAGCGGGGCGTCGTGATCTGATACGTCCGGAGGGGTTCTGTAAAAGTAAATGAGAACGGAGAGGATAGGCCATGGAACAGGAATTTATAAAGCCTCCGGTGGAGGTAAGGTACAAGGAAGAACTGGAAGCGTTGAAAAATACCGATACGGGCAGCAAGCCGGAAAACTGGCAGATGTCGCCCAAGGCGGTCAGGACGTTTATTCTGGGGAGTTCCAAACCCATTGTGTATAATGGTAAAGAGTTTCTTGTGGAGAAGAAATATCTTGGAAACGATGCGTTGGTGGAGCGCTGTATTGTGACCTTGGCGGGCAATCGGGGATTGATGCTGGTGGGGGAACCGGGAACGGCAAAGACCATGCTTTCGGAACTGTTGTCGGCGGCTGTCAGCGGAGTGAGTACCAACACGATCCAGGGAACGGCGGGAACAACGGAGGATATGATCAAGTATTCCTGGAATTATGCGCTGCTGTTGGCCAAGGGGCCCAGCAGGGAAGCGCTGGTGCCGGCGCCTTTATATGTGGGGATGGAGAGGGGAATTCTGACCAGGTTCGAGGAGATCACCAGGACGCCAGCCGAGATTCAGGACAGTCTGATCAGTGTGCTGAGCGATAAGGTGTTGAATGTGCCAGAGCTTGGGGACAGTGGCTTTTTGTTTGCAAAACCCGGATTTAATGTGATCGGTACGGCAAATACAAGGGATAAGGGCGTCAATGAGATGAGCAGCGCTTTAAAGAGGCGTTTTAATTTCGAGACGGTGATGCCCGTTCGCGACGCTGCCATGGAAAAGAAGATCATTATAAACGAGGTGAACAAGCTGGCGTCTGAGGCGCATATCGCCATGCGGGCGGACGAGGATGTGGCGGAGATTCTGGCGTCCACTTACCATGAGCTGCGGGAGGGTGTTTCTTCCTACGGACACAGGATAGATAAGCCGTCGGCGGTGATGAGTACGGCGGAGGCGGTTTCGGTTTACTATCAGGCTATGATCACGGGCTATTATTACGGCAATGAGGAGATTCGGATGGACGCCCTTGTGCAGAATCTGGTGGGGGCGGTATCCAAGGAAAATCAGGACGACCTGGAAAAGGTAAAGGGCTATTTTAACACGGTCATCAGGGATAAGAGCAGCAAAGAGGGTGGATTATGGAAAGAATATTACGAAGCGCGGAAATGGCTGAAATAATTCTGCTCCCCGTGCGGCATCACAGTCCGGCGTGCGCGCAGCATGTGAGCAGGATGATCCAGCGCATCCGCCCCTGTGTGATTCTGGTGGAAGGGCCGGACAATGCAAACCCGCTTGTCACCGCCATGGTGCACGAGGACACGAAAGCGCCGTTTGCCATTTACTATTCTTATCACGATACCACGGGCAGAATTTCGGAGGAAAAAGAGCATTATAAATGTTATTATCCTTTTTTGGATTACTCCCCGGAGCTTGCGGCGCTCAGGACGGGAAAGGCTTTGGGAATCAGGACGGCATTTATTGATCTGGCCTATGGGGATATCCTGGCGGCTTCCGGAGAGGGGAAGTGGCTGCTGAAAAAGGAAGAGGAGAAAAATAATTACAACGACGATTATCTGATCTCCAGAAATGCCTATTTGCAACAGTTATGTGAGAAGACGGGAATGCGCAGTTTTGACGAATTCTGGGAGAAATATTTTGAACTGAACGGACTGGAGGCGGACAGTGAAAAGTGGTTTTCCGATCTGTTGACCTATTGTACCCTGGCAAGGGAAAATACGTCCCAGGGGGATATGCAGGAGGATGGCTGCCTGGCCCGGGAGCGGTTTATGGCAAAACAGATTCGCAAGTATGCCGCAGAGGCCGCTTCCGGAGACGGCGCGGTGCTTGTGGTCACGGGCGGGTTTCACACGCCGGGGCTTATGGCGCTTTTGCAGGGAGAAGGGAGCGATTCGACAGAAACGGAGGTGCCCGCCACGGGAGGGAAGATTCCGGAGAAAGATCAGGGAGTCTATCTGATGCCTTATTCCATGGAGGCGGCGGACGCCTTAAACGGATATGCCAGCGGTATGCCGTTTCCCGGATTTTATCAAAAGATATGGGAGAATATGTCGGAATCGGATACCCCATATGAAAATGCGGTGCTGGAACTGCTGGTTTCTTCGGGAAAGGAGACAAGGCGCAAGGAAGGGTACCTGTCCACCTACGATGAAATTTGTGCCTGCGCCATGGCGAGGGGGCTGGCGGGACTTAGAGGCAAGCGGGAGCCGGGAGCATATGAATTGCTGGATGCGGTGCTTTCCTCCTATGTCAAGGGGGAATGTAATATGGCCTCGGACACCCCTGTGCGTATCCTGAGAAAACAGATGACGGGAAATTCGGTTGGAGAGCTGTGCAGTCAGGCGAATGTACCGCCCATTATCAGCGATTTTCAGTCGGAAAGCAAAAGGCTTGGTCTGAAGTGTGCTACCACCATGGAGACGGAAGTGACATTGTCGATTTTTTCCAGCGCAAAACACAGGCAGATCAGCATATTTTTTAACCGCACAATGTTCCTGGGAACGGCATTTGCCAGGAAGGTGAAAGGACCTAACCTACAGTTGAAGAAAGACCGCAATCTGATGCGGGAAACCTGGAAATATAAGTGGAATGCCCAGGTGGACGCTGCGCTGATTGATGTGTCCGTCTATGGGGCAACCATAGAAGAGGCTGCCACAGGACTTGTCAAGGAAGAACTGAAGAAGGAATTGGGCGCGATGGAGAGCGCGGTTCTTTTGACCAAGGTGTTTGAGATGGGGTTGAAGGACCAGATGCAGGCTGTCTATGACAGGGTGCATGAGCTGATGCTTTCCGATATGGACTTTTATTCCATAGGGGAGGCGCTGAAATCTCTGATGATGATGGATGAGCTTTCAGGACTCTATAACTCTCCGCTGGAGTTTTCCGAGCTGATTCATCTGGGCTGTCGGAAACTGATTACCTTATTGCCTTCCATGACTCGTATCAAGGATGAGGATCTGGATCAGTGTATGAGAACATTAAAGCTGATCTATCAGGTGACGGGGCGTGGAACGGAGGGGCAGTTTGCAAAGGAGCGGGAAGCGTATTATGAGGCGCTGGAAAAGATGAGTCAGGACTTGGAGATACATGCTGGTCTCAACGGCTGCATTCGGGGGATTCTCTATGGATGCGGAAAGGAGACGGCGGATCAGGTGGAGATGGTGTGTCAGGGATACTTGACAGGTACCGGAGAGCAGCTGGCCCACACGGCACAGTTTTTCAGGGGACTGTTTTTTACGGCCAGGGATCTGGTGTTTATCGGAGATCATTTTGTCAATATGCTGGATGCGTTTCTCCATCGGGTGACGGAGGAGGAATTTATGGCGCTTCTGCCGGAACTGCGTGTGGCGTTTACCTACTTTACCCCCAGGGAAATTGATAAGATCGCCGGAATGGCTGCCGCACTTTATGGGAAAGGGCGGGAGGATATTCTGAAGAGGAAGGAAATTTTGCCGGACTGGTATTCTTATGGCAAAGAGATCGACGCCTATGTAAAGAGCAGAATGTTATGAAAAGTGATTTTGGCAGAGGCTGTTTGGATACAGAGGGCGTCGCGAAAAGCGGGCAGATGGGAGTTTGGATATCATGGCGGATGAACAGGAGATTTTAAATCGTTGGAGGCTGGTGTTGGGGAAGTTTGCCAAAGAGCAGATATCGTTTTGTTCCCAAAACCCTCAGCTGATGGATATGGAAAATGTGCTTGATTATCTGTATTCCAGGGAATATGGCGACGAGCAGGAGCTGCGCAAGGACAAAAAGGGTGGGGACGAGGCATCCCGGTTGACCATACCCTATTGGCTTAGACAGATCAAGAAGCTGTTTCCCAAGCGGACAGTGGAGGTCATGGAGCGTCATGCGCTGGAGAAGTATGGGATGACGGAGCTTTTGACGGATCCGGAGGTGCTGCGGAAACTGGAGCCCAATAAGGAGCTTCTCAAGACAATATTGGAATTGAAACATATGATGAAGGGGGAAGTGCTGAACGTTGCCAAGGAAATCGTGAAAAAGGTGGCGGATGAGATCACCAAGAAGCTGGAGCAGGATGTCAGAAAATCCTTTTTCGGACAGATCAACCGAAACGAGAGCAGTCCGGTGAAGTCGGCCAGGAATCTGGATATCAAAAAGACGATTCGGATGAACCTGAAAAATTTCGACAAAAACAGCGGGGATGATGGGCAGTTGGTCCTTAAGGATGTGTATTTCAGTTCCAGAATGAAGAAATATAATCAATGGCGAGTGATTATCTGTGTTGACGAGAGCGGTTCCATGCTGGATTCGGTGATTCACAGCGCCATTATGGCGGGGATTTTTGCCAGACTTCCCATGCTGGATACCAGGCTGGTGATATTTGATACCAGTGTGGTGGATCTAAGCGGCTATGTAGACGATCCTGTGGAGACGCTGATGAGCGTTCAGCTTGGAGGTGGTACGAATATTGCCGGAGCGCTGAATTACTGCGAGGGGCTGATTGATTCCCCATATCGCACCATGCTTATACTGGTGACGGATTTGTATGAGGGCGGCGGCTATCATAATCTCTACAGTATTTCCAAGGGGATCATTGAGAGCGGCGCGAAGCTTGTGGTGCTGACCGCCTTGGATATGGAGGCGGAACCTAATTATGACAGACATGCGGCGGCTACGCTGGCGGAGATGGGAGCTTTCGTGGGAGCCATGACGCCGGAAGAACTGTCCGAGTGGATTGGCAAGATTATAAGTTAGTATGTGAAGTGCGCCGAGAGGACTTCACGCTTAAGAGCCGTGGCGCAGCGACTAAAATAAGTGAAAAGAGCCGTGGCGCAGCGACTTAAAATAGGAGGATTCGGAATGGCTGACTGGAAGGGACTGTTGGCTGATGTGGACGATGACTATCTGATCGGTATCAGTAATAAGGGAATTGTCAAGCGGGCATACAAGGATAAAGAAGAGATTGCAGCCGTAATTGAGGGAATGGAAGAGGAAGCTTCGGTGAAGGTAGGCGAGGAGACGGTGAAAGTGCGTTTTCCCCTTGGGGAGAGCAAATGCAGCTGTCCCTCCCGAAGTATTTGTCGGCATGTGGTGCAGGCCATACTGGTGCTTAGGGAAAAAGCTTGTCAGAGTGATGGTGAGGCAGGGGAGGCCTTACAGGAGTCATCGGATGAGGTTACAGCCGCCCAGGGCCGATCGGAGCAAGGAGAAGAAACCAAGGGTAGCGCACCTCAGGAGTCTTCAGCCCAATGGGAAGATCCACAGGGCGCACGGGAAAGCGGAGAAGAAAAACAGAAGAAAATTTCCCGAAAGTCGTCGGTGCAATCGGAAGGCGTATCGAATGCTGGGGCTTTGGGCAGTATGGAAGCTCCTGGTAAGGTGGAGCCCGGGGATAAGGAAGCGCCGTGGGACGGCGTGGACGGAAACAGGCAAAAGGCTGAAAGGTCAAAAGCTGCGGCAAAGGTATGTAAGGAAATTGAAGAATTTCCTCTTGGGCAGTTAAAGAAAGTGTTGGGAGGGAGACAGCTGCAGGTTCTGTATCATCAGTGCCAGTCCGGAGTGAAACCCCAGATTCAATATACTTCCATCGTCACGGTGCATCTTCCGGAGCAGGGGATGGTAGTCAAATTGCTCTCGCCTCTGGAGTATTCTTCCTGTACCTGCCATAAAAAGGAAATGTGTGCCCATAAGGCGGCGGCTATTCTGTGGTGCAAGCTGGAAGAGGGGATGGTGCAAAAAGAAGAACTGGCGCTGGAGGCTGTGGAGTCGCCGGCCTTTCAAATGGATAAGGCGGGGGATGCCGCGGGCCAGATGAAGGGGTTCCTGGAGGAGCTTTTCTGCACGGGCCTTTCAAGGACTTCTCCTGACGTGCTGGATTATCTGGAACGGTTGGCCATTATCGGCCATAACGCAGGATTGGCAAAATTTGAAGGGTATTTTCGGGCGCTTTCCGATTCCTATAACAGATATTTTCAGCGGAATGCCCAATTTCGCACGGGTGAACTGATGGAGCAGATTACCAGGCTTTACAAGCGGGTGATCTTGTTGGAGAAGGCGGCGGCATCCGGTGACAATAAGGAGGTTCTGAAACAGGCGGGAGAGTTTAGGGCGGATTATGTCCCCATTGGCAATTTGGATCTGATCGGCATTGCCATGGAGCATTTTCAGACACAGACGGGATATGAGGGGGAAACCATATATTTTCTGGAAGAAAATACAAGAAAATGGTATACATATACCAATGCCAGGCCCATGTTCTATGAGACGGGAAAGAACCGCAGATTTATGGAGAAAAGTGAGGCTCCCTGGGGGCTGAATATTGCGGTTGAGGATCTTGCCAAAGTCAGGATACATCTGTCCGGTGCAAAATGCGACGCCAGGAAGCGGCTGTCCTCCAGCCAGGAGACCAAGGGGGAGATTACAGGGGAACAGAAGCTTGCACTTTCCGACCTGGAAGGCTGGTATTATGAAGATTTCGGGAAGCTTTTCTCGGATCAGATTGAACCTCCCAGAAAGAATTGGCTTTATGGGGATGAGGAACAGCAAAAAGGTGTGGAACTTGTCTTTGTGAAACCGGATTCTTTGGTAAAGGCAGATTTCTCTCAGACGGGGCAGCAGCTTTCCATTCCCCTTTTCGACAAAAGCGGCAGGGAAATTGTCATAGAGATGGCGTATTCCAAGCGGGAATCAGCCTCTATCAGGTATCTTGAGAGGCTTTCGGAGAAGGAACCGTCCTGTTTTCTTGGGAAGATATATCTGCGGGACGGCAGGATCAGAATGTATCCTGTCTCCGTGTTTAAGAAATTTGACACTTAGCCATGTGAATGACAGGAATTGTGATTTTTGGCCGGGAGTCGGCTGATAGAAAGAGATTTCACTGTGTGTAAGGAAGGTGAGGTTAACTATGTCGGAGGCATATGGGACCAAATATGAGGTCATGGAAGAGGTGCTGGATGGAATCAGGAAGCTTCTGGAGGATTTGTACCAGAGCGGTTTTGATACGGTTCATGACAGCACGCTGAAAGAACTGGAGAAATCTTCCGAGACTGTGGGACAATATGGGTTGGAATATCTGTCGGAGCTGCTTGGGGAAATTGGGAAAGAAATTTCCATGGGACGGCATCGGACGGTGGAATTGCGTTCCATGGCGGATAAAAAGGCATTGGTTGCAGAGCTGTATATGAAATTGAACGAGTATCTGTATCTAGGGGAGCAGAAGGTATTCCATGACAGGGGGATGCATTATTACGGAGACTTAGAGGAAGAGTGAATGCGATCGCTAAGTTTGAAATGCCGCCCGGCGTGTAAAACGGGCGGCACTGTGGGAATGTTCTGAGGACAACTCAAGCAGAAGGGTCAGCTTTTGTAGATTGCCGCGATATGTTTGCATTTGTCCGGAAAATTAGACTGCAGGTACATGAGGTATTGGAGCGCGCTTCCCTCATAGGCGTGTACGTCGCCAAAAAGTCCTACTTCCAGACAGTTTCGGATAACGTTTATGATACAGTTTTCCGTGTGATCCTCCCTGCAATCCTTACATTCTTTCAGAAGATGTGCGATAGCGGTTTCCAGTTCCGACTCGTCAAATACTTTGAAATCCATGGTGGGAATGTGTTCTGTACCGCCCGGTACTTCTTTTTTAGGTTCTCTTTGATAATTTTGGATGCAGTGCCTTGCGTAGCCGATGGTGCACGCCTTGCCCTGGCACTGTCCGCACACTGATTCACTTCTGCAACAGTTCTCCAGATCTTCTGATACCAGTATAGCGTTTAATCCTTTCTTATGTACGTCTGCCATAGGTTACCTCCAATCATTTCATTCTATTTCCAGGCGCTTATGGTTTTTTGAGGCGTCAGAAATGTTGTGTATAGAGTATAACATATGGTCTGAGATTTTGCCAGCTAATTTATTTTGTATGGCGGAAGTGATTAAAATAAAGGAACAGTATTTTGCATATTATTGTGATGAGGATTGAGAATAAAAAGCTTTTCGTTTAAAATTATCAAAAAATAATGACAAGCGGGGCTTAAATGTGCTATGATAGTAGGAAAAGGACGGTGAGTGCTTCACCGGATACGGAACTTATAATCAGGAGGGAAAGGGTATATGTTACATTCAAACAACAGGCACATTGCGAAAATTGTGGAAGTGTTGGAGGGGGGAAATCTTTTTTCGGAGGAAGAGATTACCTGGGTGGAGGATTATCTAAATGGGGATGTAGGAGACGAGGTGCTGGGAAAATTTGCATTTCGGGATCTTTCAGGGGTTTCTAACTACATACTTATTTACAATGAATTTGTGGATTTGATCAGACAGGAGACCGATGCTGCAGGACGGCTGGCAAAATTGTTATTTACCGTAGGTGAAGCCAGCAGTTATCGACTTTTTCCAAGTATGATTTACAGGAATGAAGGATATCGGCAGCTGCAGTTGGAGCCGGCGCAGATTGTGACACTTTACGCTGCGTATTTGGGCGTAAATGAGCCCTGGCTGTCAGAGTTTAAAAATCTGATGGACCTGGCGGGGCATGACCCGATGAATTTGAAAAAAGCCTTGGGGTATCGGACAGGCCCATCTTTAAACGGGCGGCTTATTTTGCTGGCGACTTATTTTGTGTCAAAATATCCCAACAGTAAGAGCAAGGCGGGGGTGGATTGTGAAGCGGAGATAAAGCTGGAGGCGGATGACGCACCGCTGATGGAGAGCTACGAAAATCTGATCATCAACGCCATTCCCATGTTGTTTCAGGGAAGGTTCTCCCAGCAGGATATGGAGGATATCCAGTCTGCGGTAAAGGATAACAGTATGGATGAGAGGATCTTAAAGCTTGCGGACAGCTGTAAGTCAATAGACGGATCTCTGCTTGCACTGTTGGGAGGTACTGCGTTTGTAAATCATAGGTTGTCCGTGCGGTTAAAGAATGTGGTGTCAGTCTGCCTGGCGGCGGATGGTCAGTCCATGCTAAACGATATCTCAAATATGGATGTGAGAGGGGATATGCGCAGGCTGGGGGGGAGCTTTGATACAGTGTTTGGGATGGACAGTGTGAAACTCATTCGATGGCTTGCTTCTGACAACAGAACGGATGCCTTAAAGGAGCAGTTTTGCAGGAATCAGGAGGCATTTCTGAAAGTTATGGATGCTTCTGATTTCGATATCTATAACCGAATGGCGTCCATTCTGCAGAAAGAGCAGCCGGAGCTGTTTAAAAAGAGAGTGTCGGGCGAGAAAATCAGACAGCAGACCAAGCTTATCAATTCGTTTGTGAAAAACACAAGTGCTCAAAGTGCTCAGCTTGCATCCACGGCCGATGATATAAGAAAATACCTCAGCGGCGAGGGCGGTATAGAGTTGGTATATAGCTGTGCCGATGTTATGAAGGATTGCTATTATTGGGGAAACCGTGTGAAGAGCGTGTTGGAGGGCTATCAGAAACTTTACGGATACGACACCTTGAGCAATCGGTGTGAAACTCTGCTGCTGGCTGGAAACGGGTGTCCTGTGTATTACTTCTTTATCAAAAACAAAGAGGTGGACGAGGCGGCGGTGAAACGGGTCTTTGCTGTGGCGGATTCTGAAGGCTTGAATCTGGTCAGCCAGTTAAACTCATATGCGTTTCTCATTGATTGCTTATATAACGGGGAATGGACTACTGCTCTGGAAAGGACGGCAAAGGAAATATTTGGGAGTTATCTGGAGAAGAGACCGGAGGAGACGCTGGCCGCATTTCGGGAAGCCGGCAGTATTGCAAGAGTTTTTGCGCTGCGCTTAATGGGTGAGGACTTGGAAAAGTACAAGGATACGATTCTGGGATTTGCAGGTGAGACTGCAAAGTCCGTGAGAGAAGAATTGCTGAACATCCTTTATGGGAAGAAAGAATGGGAGGCAGATGTGAAGGCTCTGCTGGAGGCAAAGAAAGCTGCGGAGAGGGAAACGGCGATTCGCGTGCTGGCAAAGTGGAGAGAAGAGGCGGAAACGGCCGGTGATACATCTTGTGCGGAAGGGTATAAGGCCCTGTTGGCCCAGGCGCTTGAAAAGGAGAAGAACGCTAAGATGAGAGCTCTCCTGGAGGGGATGCTGAATGTGAGCGTTGAGGCGGATGGCGGCGGTGTGCTCACACAGGAAGAGCTGGTAAAGGAAATCCATAAGGGCAACAAGAAGCGTTCTCTTGCATGGGCATACGAAACGCCATTTTCCAAGGTTCATAAAAAAGACGGGGAGGAGGCGAATGAGGAGTATCTTCAGGCTATTTTCCTGTGCTATTCCTCCATGTCGCCCTGCGGTGTAAACCAAAGCGCGGCAGCTTTGGCAGAGTCTTTGGATGAGAGAGAGTTTGCGATATATGCGAATGAGTTGTTCGACAAATGGATGGAAGCGGGGGCTGAGTCCAAGAAGCGCTGGGTGCTCTATGCGGCTGCGATTCACGGCGGGGACGATATTGTGAACAAGCTTCACCATCAGATCCAAGAGTGGCCGCAGGCGTCAAGGGGAGCTATTGCCTCGGAGGCGGTGCAGGCGCTTGCGCTTAGTCCCAAGCCCCAGGGACTTCTCGTGGTGGACGGAATTTCAAGGAAATTTAAGTTTAAGCAGGTGAAAGCGGCTGCGGTAAAGGCGCTGGAATTCGCGGCATCCCAGCTTGGAATTACCACCGAGGAACTGGCGGATCGGATTGTACCCAATTTAGGATTTGATGAAAACATGCAGAGAATTTTTGATTACGGTGAGCGGAAATTTACCGTGACCATCACCACTGCATTGGAGATAGAGGTGTTTGACGCCAGCGGCAAGAAGCTGAAGAATCTGCCGGCTCCCGGAAAGAAGGACGACGAGGCCAAGGCCGCCGGGGCTTATGAAGATTTCAAACAGATGAAGAAACAGATGAAGACCACAGTATCCGGCCAGAAGATGCGTCTGGAGATGGCGCTGTCCACGGAACGCCGGTGGAGTGTTCGGGCATGGAAGGATCTGTTTGTGAAGAATCCCATTATGCATCAGTTTGCCATCGGCCTGATCTGGGGCATATACGAGGGCAGTGAGCTGGTGGCCAGCTTCCGCTATATGGAAGACGGTTCCTTTAACACCGAGGACGAGGAGGAATTTATACTGCCGGAGGAAGAGCAGGATGGACAGTCCGCAAAACAGATCATAGGGATTATTCATCCCATTGAGTTGTCGGAGGAGTCTTTAAAGACGTGGAAAGAGCAGTTGGAAGATTACGAGATCGTTCAGCCCATCGAACAGCTTGACAGACAGGTGTATTACAGGACGCCAGAGGAAGAGAACATGAAAGTGTTGGAGCGCTTCGGCGGTATGATTGTCAATGACCTGTCCCTGGGAGGTAAGCTGCAGAGCCAGGGCTGGTATAAGGGAGAAGTGATAGACGGAGGCTGTTGTTGCTCCTTCTACAGGGAAGATAAAGAACTGGGACTGGGGGCCGTGCTCTATTTCTCTGGAAGCTATGTGGGCGGATCAAACGAGGATGTGACGGTATACGGAGTCAGATTTTTCGTGGCAGGCCAGTTGGTCACCTGGAGCTATGAAGAAAAGATTGATCTGAAATCCAGCTTACTGTCGGAGGTGCCGGAACGCTATTTCAGTGAGATTGTATTGCAGGTTGCCAAGGCGACGGCTGCCAGCAAGGAGAGGGATGAGAACTGGAAGAAGCACAGTTAGAGCGGTATCCTGTCCCATTGGGACGCATCAGGCAGTGCTGGATTGAAAAGGCCGGGATTTAAATGGATTGGAGGGGAATTTAAAAGTGTTTGCAATGTGAACGGGATTGGAGGAAGGAGACAAAAAATGGAACCGATTTTAATTGGGAGCATTGATCTTTCAAGAGCCGGAAAAAATTGTAAGGTGCTGATAGGAGATATCAACTGTGACGGGCGCATGGAGCTGGTGTGCGTGCAATCCAACGGCGGTATCGACGCGCGCTATGTACCCTATGAGGTGACTTGTGTGACGGCTTTTGCGCTGACAGGGGAGCTGTTGTGGCAGACCGGGACACCCATGGAGGAGCCTGGGGGCTTTGGGGCGGATTTTCCCGCACAGATATTTGACCTGGACGGCGACGGCAGGCCGGAGGTTCTGGCGGTGATGGAAGGGAAGTTTAAGATGCTAGACGGTGCTACGGGGGCGGTAAAGCGGGAGCATTCTCTTCCGGACGAGATGGCCCATGACTGTATCATCATTGCCAACCTGGCGGGAAATCCCACACCCAGAGATATCCTTTTAAAAGATCGCTATCATAATCTGTGGGCTATGGACGAGAATTTTGAGCTGCTTTGGAAGCATCAGGGCAACATCGGCCATTTCCCTTTGGCGTTCGATATCAACGGGGACGGCAGGGACGAGGTGATGGCGGGATACGATTTGCTCTCACCGGAGGGAAAGATAATGTGGTCCTGCAAAGATCTGGAGGATCACGCGGACTGCCTGTGGGCGGGAGACGTGAATGGCGACGGAAAACCGGAACTTTGTGTAGGAGGAAGCGTCACCTGCCTGTATGACGGGGAGGGGAATGAACTTTGGCGCTATGACGGTTCTATTGAATCTCAGCATGTGGCTCTTGGAAAGTTCCTGCCAGGTGAGCCTGGATTACAGGTGGCGGGCTTAGACAGAATACGGCGTGGGGACGGTCACAAGGGACAGAGGAATGGCAGGGACGGTATGTTTCTGCTCGACTGCAACGGCCAGGAAGTCTGGAAGGAAGACCGGAAGACGCCGGGATGGCTTACCATTGTAAATACCTATCGGAACTGGAATGGAGCGGGAGAGGATTATATTTTGGCTTACCGCAGAGGCGGCGGGGTGAATCCTGCTCTGTATAACGGTAAAATGGAAGCGGTGCTCACCTTCCCGGAGGACGGCTATGTCATAAGCGGAGATTTGTTCGGAAGAGATTGTGAGGACGCAGTGATTTATGCGGAAGGTAAGGCATGGATTTATTCAGGACGTCCTTATGACTTGTCATTGCCGCCTTCCGGAAAGGCGCTTCCACAGACGGGAAAGCTGTATCGTTCCACTTTGTATCCTGGATGTGTCTACGAATAAGGTAATCAGGCGGCTGCTGTGCGAAACCGCCCCAGAGGGTTTGGGGCGGTTTCGTTGCGCAATATGGGCAGTGGGAATAAGCTTAAGAGAGGCAGGAAAAATTTATGCCAATATCAATGACTACGCTTACCTTATTACAGATGGCGGGGTTGTTTTGTGCGTATTTGTTTGTCATGGTGGGGATTCCGGCATGGGTGTTTGGCAGAAAGCTTGTAGGGCACAGACTGCATGAAAGGTTTATGATCTATCTTATGGTCGGAAACTTTTATTGTATGAATCTGGTGCTATTGCTGCAGCTTATGAAGCTCTCACATCCGGCGACATTGATTTTGGGGACGTTGATCCCTGCCGTTTGGGTGCGCATTGTCATCAATAAAATACCGGTTCGGCAGCTGGCGGAAGTCTATATCAGGGATTTAAGGAGATTGGCCGGTGGGCAGCTGGGGCTTAAATCATTTTGTTATAAGGTTGGCAGAGCTCTGAGGCGGGCATTGATGAGGGTGCTGCGCCGAATCGGCTGGCTCCTGTGTCACAGGACAGTGGATTTTCTGCTGACGACTTTGATACTGGCGGCGCTTTGCTGGTTTTACGGCAGCAATATTTTGTCGGATTTTGGCTATAAGGCATCTGATGTGCCGGTACACAATTACTGGATCAACGCCATGAACGACAACAATATTTTTGTGGCGGGCGTGTACCCTCATGGCTTTCACTGTATTATTTATTATCTGCATGGGGTGTTTGGCTTTGACACGTATGTTCTGCTGCGGATTTTTGCTTTTCTGGAAACCGTAATGATTCACCTTGTGTTGCTCTGTTTTATGAGGCTCTGCTGTAAGACAAGATATGCGGCGTACATCGGAATGCTTTTCTATGTGGTGAGCGACTTTTGCAGAATCAATACGTATCAGCGATTTGATGCCACCCTTCCTCAGGAATATGGAATGATGTTTATTCTTCCGGCAATTTACTTTGGTTTTGCCTTTTTTAAGACCAGAAGAGAAGAATTGTTGCTGCCTGAAGATTCTGACCAGATAAGTCAAAAGCTGAAGGGGAGAAGAAAATTTAAGGGAACGTTTCGTAATGTGACGGGGCGGAAATCATTTCTGTATCTGGTCGGCTTTGCCATGAGCTTTGCCATGACGCTTATGGTGCACTTTTATGGTACCATGGTGGCGGGAATTTTCTGTGTGGCCATGGCGTTGGGATATTGCTTCTGGTTTTTCCGAAAGAAGTATTTCTGGAATGTGGTGATTACCTGCGGGATCAGCGTAATGGTCGCGGTTCTTCCCATGGCGGTGGCTTTTATTGGCGGCAGGCCCTTGGAGGGATCCTTAAGATGGGGAATGAGTATTATCACCAATTCCGCAAAGGATGCAGAAGCTCAGAACGGGAAAATACCGGAGATTGGCGACTTGGATGAGGAGGTGGTTGGTTCCGGGGAGAAGGAAAACGATTTGGGAGCGGAGGGCCAAGAGGGGGAGTTTGCCGGCGAGGAGCCTGGGACAGGCTCTGATTTATTATCGGAAGGGAGCGTACCGGAGGAGACGGAGGAAGCCCCCGAAGATGCGCCGGAGGGGGAAGGGCAGAACGGGCTTCTACAGCGTCTGAGAAACGGCTGGAGTTCTATCTACTTTGGCTTGAATACGCTGGTCCTGAAATTGCCTGATATGTCCATGGCATACTGGGTTATGTATTCTTTCTTTGGATTGATTTTGCTTGGCATTGTTTTTCTCAAACTACGCCCCTCCTATGGAGCTATGCTGATTACAACAGGGCTCCATCATTTGTTCATGTGCGTGATGCTGGCTGCCTATGCTTTTGGCCTGCCGGCGCTGATGGACGGTAATCGAACCAGTATTTATCTTGCGTATACATTACCTTTGGTGGTTTCCTTTCTGGTGGACGCAGTGGTGAGTCTGCTGTTCTTGCCGGCAAAAGAAAGGGTTGGGACCTACGGGGGGAATGTGATCAGCTTTCTGTTCGTGGGCGCCTTGGCGGTATATCTGTGGCTGGGAAATCAGGTGAGGGCAACCCATCGGTCTCCCGGTCAGGAAATGAACGAGGCCATTACCTGTCTGGCCAATATTATCCGCACGGAAAAAGATTATACCTGGACAATATGCTCTGCAAATGATGAGACGCAGATGGGGTTTGACCATGGATATCACTATGAGATCAGCAGTTTCCTGGAGGGGATGGAATTTTTGGGAGATGTGAACATGGTACGGATTCCAACCCAGGTGGTTTACTTTTTCATCGAGAAGGTACCGCTGGATTATTATGTCTCTTACTGGGGGAGCGGACAGGAGATCTCCGAGGAAGGGGCGTCCAGAGCGCTGCCGCCCAACTGGGGGATCAGCATGTATCAGGGGGAGAAACGGTGGATCTGTATGTCTCGCATGTATTATTGGGCGCAGGAATTCGGCAGGCTGTATCCCAATGAAATGCAGGTATATCTTGAGACGGATCAATTCGTATGCTATCGTGTGGAGCAGAATATGTACAAACTGTTTAATTTTGCAATAGATTACGGATATAATGTGGAGTAGGAATTCCGCCCTGAAAAATGTATAGGATCTTTAGCGACTATAATAGGAGATGATACGAATGGTATCACGCAGGAACTTTTTCGGCATTCTTGTAATGATGGCAGTGCTTTTGTTTATGTTTCAGTTTTCTTCGGTGATCAAAGAGAACGAGAGCGATTATAATATCAATGCCTATGGGACGGATGAGGTTATGCCGATCCGACGGGGAGAGCTGGTTTTGCATGGGGATGGAGCTGCAGCGTGGGGAGATGCTTTGCAGGATACGGCAGCGGAGGAGACGGATGGAGGGGATGATTTTGTCGTCTTTTGCGGCAGTGCCGAGGGAGCAGTCTGCAGAGTGGTGAAGGAGTGGTGCGGCTATACCAAGAGGGGCATGGTGGTATGCGATTCTCCGGCGGAGTATGTTTCCCGGCTTGAGGCGGGAGAACCTTTGCCCCAGGTGCTTCTGGTGGATTCCCAGGGGGTGAATCTGGCGGATCACGTCCAGGCGCTGTATGATCTTACGGACATGGGGATTACGCTTGTATTCTGTAATCTTCCGGACGCGTCGGTGATCGCGGGGGAGGGGCGGCTGCGGAAGCTTTTGGGAATCCAGCAGGTTTTGGAGGAACAGGTGGAAGTGGAGGGGATTCATCTTTTTGCAGGTTTCCTTCTGGGAGGAGAAGCCAGGTATATTGTGGAGCGACAGGAGGATGAGAAGCGTCAGGATTTGGAGCTGACGGTGCCCTGGTATGTGACGGCCGGTGGGACCAAGACCTATATGGCGGGTATTCTGGATGAGCTTTTGAAGGACAACGAGGCCAAAAACGAATATGCGCCGGCTATTGTTTGGCGCAACGGCTATGGGGATTCCAAGATCTTTGTGGTAAACGGAGATTATCTTTCCCGTGTGGAAGGGATTGGAATATTGGATGGTATGATGTATGAGGCCCAATCCTATTCCCTTTACCCGGTGGTAAATGCGCAGAACGTGGTGGTTACCAATTACCCGGAGTTTGCAGGGGAAAACGAGGAAGTGATGAGGACCCTTTACAGCAGGCGGACGGAAGCAGTGCAGAGAGATATCTGCTGGCCGGACATTGCAACTTTGGTGGAGAAAAATAATTTGAAACTGACCTGTATGTTTACGCCCCAGTATCAGTATTTTGATGAATCAGAACCTTCCGGGGAGGATATGGTCTTTTATCTGCAGCAGTTGCGGGAGGCGGACGCGGAGGCCGGAATTTCTCTTGCTTTGGGAGAAGGCGTTTCTCTGTGGGAGAAGCTGGAAAGGGACGAAGCATTTTTTTCTTCCTTTGCCGGTGATTATCGGTACAGCACCGTTTACGCGGAGGCGGATACCCTGAGCCAGACCAGGGAAATACTTGGGGATGTGCCGCTTTTGAAAGATGTTAGGACCATTGCATGTGATTATGAATTTGGGCGGCCGCTGCTGTCTTGGTATGAGGCGCCCGGGACAAAGAGAGCGGTGACCATGCAGAGCATTACCAGCGATGTGAGCACACACACCTATTCCGACGATTTTTTCGTGAGAAGTCTGGAAACAGCTCTTGGTTATTCCAATGTGAAGATTGAGATGCATAATGTGGTGTGGCCTCGGAGTGAGGAAGACCGCTGGGAAAAAATGTATGATAATATTTCCAGTAATCTGAACACGTTTTGGAGGGCGTTTGCCGTATTTTCCAGAACCACTTTGACGGAGAGTGACGAAAGAATCCGAAATTTTCTGAATTTGGACTATGAGGATGAAAGGGAAGGGGATGTGATTTCCCTGCGGGTATGGGACGCCGGGGAGAGCTGGTTTCTGCTGCGGGTTCATGGGGAAGAAATTGTTTCCATTAGCGGCGCGGAATATGAAGAGGTAGAAAGCGGATCCTATCTTTTGTATGTGACGGAAGAAAATGTGGAGATTGGTTTAAGAAGGATCCGGGGACAGTTGAAGTATCTTTATCCCTGATCCCCTGCAGCCGGAGGTTCCGGCTGCGGTTGAGATTGCCTGCTGGACGGTTCCTGGGTTCAGGGGATTTGAGATTATTGCCGGGCAGGAAGAAGGGAAGGGAGGGCCTTCAGAAATTCTCCAAAGGCGGCGCCGTTTGCCGTGGGAGCCACTGTAATGTTTCCGAGTTTTAACGCTCCGTCCGCTTCTGCAGACACATTGGCAAATTGGATTTTTCGCTCCGTGTAGGGGTCGGTGAGGGTAAAAAACACATCATAGATTCCTTCCGGTAAGGCCCGGACATCCAGAGGAAAAGTAAATTTGGCTTCGCCTCCTGCCGGGATGGTGCGGATGTCCATTTCCAGGGGAACCGAGATCAGCACCTTTGTGTCCCTGTGGCGCAGTGACAGCACCGCATTGAAATTGCGGTAGGCGGGGGCGAATCCCCTGTTTTGGATTGTCAGGGTGAAAGCGGCTTCCGGGCTGTTTAAGGCGTCGTAGGCACAGGAGGATTCCGAAATGAAATAGCGGTACCCTAAGTGAGCACTGATATAATCCAGACCGTTCATCTGGCGGAAGATATCGTCTCCCTGGTAGGCGGAGGTTTTCCACTTGTTCAAAACTGCGGTGTCGTGTGCGCTGTTGAGATAGGAGACATGCATCCGCGCCAGATCCACAATGGCGTTATCCAGATCATTGTAAGGATTATCTATGACGGTTTCCCCGCCGTTTGGAACAAATTGACACAGATATTCCTGAAAGGCAAGTTCTTCTTCCCTGGTACCTTTTTCGGCAGGATTTTCACTGCCTTCAAAGGATGTGTCGTCATAGGTTCCCACATCATATACCGAGCCCAGAATACCGTCGTTGTAAAGTCCCAGTCTGGAAGAAAGTGTGCCGTTATATGCGGTCTCGGGTGTGATGGGAGTTTTGCTCTCCGTCACGCCCCGCAGATGGGAAGGGGTTCGTACTGCCAGAAATATGGAAGGGTCTGTAATCTGAGCCAAGTGCGACATTAGAAGACGGTTGTTTGCGTGGGAGCCATAATGGGTCTGTGTCATCTCGCCGTAGTTGCCGGTGAAGGTGCTCTGAATGAGATATACGGTGTCGGCGTATTTGTTTACAACATCGGCGATCTGGGTCATATGCCTTGTGATGGTGGTGATTTCGGAGGGTTCCGTCTCCAGCGCTTTGCCATCCCAATCATAGAAAAAACGGAGGATCACTTCGCGTTTGGCGGCAGAGAGCTCTGCCAGGATACTGTCCAGCTGCAGCAGCGCCGTTTCGCTTAAATCTCCCTGGGAATAGTTTTTCAGGTTGATTTGAAGCAGCATCAGCATACCGTTGCTCCAGTCCATGTATTGTCGGCACTGTCTGGCAGCGTTTTCGGGAGGCTCTTCAGAAAGTGCGAATCCGTACATGCTGTAGAAACCGCAATAGGGATTCTTCAGAATTTCATTCCCTTCTGTCTGCAGGGCAGGGAGATAAGAAATTGGCTGAAATCGTGGGTAGAGCGCAAAAAGTGCCAGTGCTGCAAACAGAACGATATGTAAAAGAAATGCCATCAGGTGAAAAAATTTTTTCATCGGTACGCCTCCATAGGTATCGTTTTGGTGAGTATAGTATATCATTAGAATAGGAAAAAAGCTATTAAAATGTGATGGGAGCCCCTTGGCGTTCGTTGGAGTATTATAAAATTTTTATAAATCACTCCCCAAATTATTAAGAATGTGGTATACTAAATTAAATTTACTTAAGATTTACAGGTACTTGGGTTAGGCTACGTAACGGGAAAGGTAAGAGAAAAATGAATTTTTTTAACTTGGAAAGTCCATTGATGCGCGCATTGAGCAGAGTGGCCGATTTGATGATACTGAATTTTTTGACACTGGTATGCAGTATTCCTGTGATCACGGCGGGGGCAGCGCTTACAGCGCTGCATTATTCTTGTCTAAAAATGGTGAGGGATGAGGACAGTTACCTGATAAAAGCATATTTTAAGTCCTTCAGGGAAAATTTCAGACAGGCGACCATAATATGGGTGCTTTTGCTTTTGGCGGTAGGCGCTATCGCGGCAGATATCGCTATCATGTATTATTCCGTTATGGAATTTCCCTTCATTATCCGCCTGGCGATCCTGCTTGTGAGTCTTATGATACTTTGCACTTCCATGTATGTATTTCCCATGCAGGCAAAGTTTGCCAATCCTGTGAGGCGCACAATCAAAAATGCTTTTATGACCAGCATGATACAGTTTCCCAAGACATTGCTCATGGTATTGCTGCTTTTTGTTGCGCCTGTTATGATATTTTTGTCGGATATACTGATTCCTGTTGTTTTTTTGTTCTTTTTTTCTTTCCATGCCTATTTATCTGCGTTGCTCTACAATAAATTCTTTTTGAAGCTGGAGGCGCAGAATCCGGCGCCCCGGCCGGAGCCGGGAGAGGACGACAAAAGAATTTTCCATGACGAGCTGGATCCCTCCCTATCGGATCATAACGTTTCCCGTTGAAGTACGGGAAACGTTATCGGACATTTTGTACAATCTGCGAGAATGTTTTTGGTGAATCTGCCATGGGACGTTTCTTGCGGCGTTTTTTGTTGAAAAATCAAAATATCAGCATAAAAATCAAGAAAAGATACCCTGATAGAAGGAGCGTTTAAAGCTGATATCAAAAAAATATATATAAAATCAAAAAAAAAAGAATTGTAATTATTTTATAAAAATGGTATGCTTTTAAGGTAAAGCAAGTAGTTAAACTGCTTATCTGAAATGGTAAAAATCCAAGTCTGCATGTAAAAATACACCAAAAGGAGGAGAGTAAGCATGAAGAGCAGCGGGGTAAAACGAT
The DNA here is from genome assembly GCA_910578185.1 of uncultured Acetatifactor sp. Classification (GTDB taxonomy): domain Bacteria; phylum Bacillota; class Clostridia; order Lachnospirales; family Lachnospiraceae; genus Acetatifactor. The sequence continues at coordinate 82,984 of CAJTPN010000008.1, read as the reverse complement.
CAACACACCGATGCAAAAAAGGTATAGCGCTTCTGATGGCTGCCGCGCTTATGGCAGGACAGGGCGTATCCCTTTCTTCTATTACGTCTGAAGCGGCGCCCGGGGTTGCGCTGAAGGATAAGTACACCGGTTTTGACGGGATAGAGATTGATTGGAAATACGGAAGTTCCGATGAAGCCAGTACATATGGCGACTATGCCGAAAAACATGGGAATGTTCCCAATGCATCCCAGCCAATTGAAGTACCGATCACGGGCATCCGATCCGAGCAGGGCAAACTGAAGACGGTTGAATATGAGGGGAGAACGGCTGTTTTTTCCGAAAAGGCAGTTGAATACCTGGAATTTACCGTCAATGTACCTGAGTCCGCAATGTATCAGATTCAGGTGGATTACTATTTGGTGGAGGGGAGTTCCGATTCCGCCAAGAGGATTGTCTACATAGACGGAGCGGTTCCTTTTGAGGAGGCAAGCGACATTGAATTTGACCGTTTTTTTACGGATGAAGGAGACCCGGTGGTAAACAGTATCGGCGACGAGACCAGACCGGCACAGATTGAAGTGCCTGGCTGGAGAACCGATCGTCTGGAGGATACCTCCGGAATCTATGCCGAACCCTTCAGCTTCTATCTGGAGGCGGGAAGCCATACGATTCAGTTTATTTATAATAAAGTAGATATGTATATCTCTGGCATCAGCCTTGTTACGCCCAAAGAATATAAAAGCTACGATCAGGTGGCGGCGGAGTATGCGGCAAACGGTTATAAAGCGGCCGAAGTACAGAAGCAGCACATCCAGGCGGAGCTGACCACCAAGGAAAAGAACGATGTGACGCTTCGCCGCGACAATGACGGCGATCCCCTGGTGGAGCCGGCTTCCAGCACCAGCCGTAAACTGAACGTAATGGGCGGTTATCGTTGGCGCGAAGGAAATCAGAGCATTACGTGGGAATTTGAAGTCCCGCAGGACGGCCTTTATAAGATTGGAATGTACGTAAAGCAGTCATGGAACGACGGTATGCCTTCTTACAGACAGATCGCCATTGACGGAGAGGTGCCTTTTGAGGAACTGCTGGAGTACAAGTTTGATTATGAGACCAAGTGGACGCTGGAAGAATTGGGCGATGAGGAGGGTAATCCCTATCAGTTTTATCTGACGGCAGGAACCCATACGCTTACCATGACCGTAAAGCTTGGAGAGATCGGAGCTATTCTTTCCTCCATTCAGAAGGATATTTCGATTCTTTCCGATATGCTGCTGAATATCAACCTGATTGCGGGCAGCAATCCTGACCCTAACTATGATTACGGATTCTTTACCAAGATCCCGAATCTGAAAGAGCAGATGGAATACATCGTGAAAAGCATGGAAGAGAAGAGTGTCATGATCAAACAGCTTGCCACCAAGACCCCTGCAATGGCAAACAACTTCCTGACCATCCGCGCACAGGTGCAGGAAATGTTAGATGACCCCTTCAGCATCGCAAAGAAGTCGGCCGATTTGACGAACTCTCAGAAGAGCTTGAGTGAGTGGTATCTGTCCCTGCAGAAATGTCCGCTGGTGATTGACTGGTTTGATATCGGCAATCCCAACGAGGAGTGGAAGAGCGTATCTTCCAATATTTTCCAGAGACTTTGGGCTACGGCACAGCAGTTTATCGTATCCTTCTCAAAGGATTATGACAACGTGGGCGGCGTCCTTTCCGATGATGTGGTGGTTACCGATACCATCAGCGTCTGGATTGCAAGAGGTACCGAGTGGGCGGAAGTGATTAAGGAGCTGGCGGACGAGAGCTTTACACCCGAGACGGGGATTGCGATCAACGTGAACGTGCTTCCTGCATCACAGTTAAACGCAGGTAATGTCAATGCACTGATGTTGTCCATTACTTCCGGCAAGGCTCCCGATGTGGCTTTGGGTGTGGACATCACTTCTCCTGTTGAGTTTGCCATTCGCGACCAGGTGTATGATCTGTCCCAATTCGAGGGATTTGATGAGGTAAAGAGCCGGTTCGTGGGAGCGACGCTGACGCCTTACGAATATATGGGCGGAACTTACGCTATTCCCGAGACCATGAATTTTAACGTGTTGTATTACCGCAAGGATTTGCTTTCAAAGTATGATATTCAGCTTCCCAATACCAGAGCCGATCTGTATGATTATGTGCTGCCGGCCCTGTATCAGAACGGTTTGGAATTTTACTTCGGACGTGACTTTACTCAGTTCCTGTTCCAGAACGGCGGAAGTTATTATACGGAAGACGGTTTGAAGTCTGCGCTGGATACGGCGGAAGCATATCTTGCTTTCAAGGAATATACGGAATTGTTTACCAACTATGGCGTGCCTGAGACGGCAAACTTCTATCAGTATATGCGCTCTGGTATTATGCCTCTGGGTGTGGGAGATTTCAATATGTATATGCAGCTTTCCGTTGCGGCTCCCGAGATTTCCGGTAAGTGGGGAATCACCGCTCTGCCTGGCGTGAGACAGCCGGATGGTACGATCAATCGTTCCGCAGGTGCAATTACGGATAAGGGCGACGTTATCATGAAGCAGAGTAAGAAGCCCGAACAGAGCTGGGAATTCCTGCAGTGGTGGAGCAGTACCGAGACCCAGGAGCAGTTTGCAAAGGAAGTGGAAGCGCTGATGGGCGCCGAGGCAAGATGGAATACTGCGAATAAGGAAGCGTTCCTGAGTCTTGCATGGAATGACGAGGATGTGGCTACATTGGAAGAAATGTGGCAGTGGGCGCAGGAAACGCCTACCGTATTGGGAAGTTATATGACCACACGTCACATGACGAATGCATGGACGACTGTTGTTATCAGCGGCGGCGATGTCAGGGAGGCGTTGGAACAGGCGGTTAAGGATATCAACCGTGAAATGCGGTCAAAACAGGAAGAATATGGGGTGATCAGCAAATGAACAAAAAACTGACTAAATCCGAAGCAATCAGGCGCTTTTGGCGTAAGCACTGGATGGGATATGCATTTATGGCTCCCTTTGTGATATTGTTTACCATATTTATCGTAGCTCCCGTTCTGACTGCTATCGGCTTAAGCTTTACCAACTATAACATGATGCAGACGCCGACTTTTGTGGGTCTGAACAACTACAGACTGCTGTTTTTGGACGATGAAGTGTTCATGACGGGTCTCAGCAACACTTTGACTTTCGCGATCATTACCGGACCCGTTGGATATCTTTTATCTTTCTTTGCGGCATGGGTGATTAATCAGCTGAAGTTTAAGAGGGCATTTGCACTGGCATTTTATGCGCCTTCCATATGTAGCGGTATTGCAATGTCTACTGTGTGGATGGTTATCTTCTCCAGTGACCGTATGGGATATCTCAACAATATCCTCTTGAATATGGGACTGGTTGACGAGCCGATTCTATGGAATACGGACCCGACCTATATCATGGGAGTCGTTATGTTTATCTCGCTCTGGATGAGTATGGGTACCGGCTTCCTGGTGTTCCTGGCAGGTCTTCAGAATATTTCCAGGTCCTATTATGAGGCGGCGGCAATCGACGGCGTCAAAAATAAGTTCCAGGAGCTGTTCTATGTGACGTTGCCCATGATGAAACCTCAGCTTCTCTTTGGTGCAATTAATGCCATTACAGGCGCTTTCGGTGTGTTTGATATTGCGGTATCCGTGGCAGGTATGCCCAGCCCCAACTATTCGGCACACACCATTGTGGCCCACTTGTACGATTACGCGTTTATCCGTTTCCAGATGGGATATGCGTCGGCGGTAGCCGTGGTATTATTCGTAATTACCTTCGTGCTTGGCAAGATTGTCATGAGGGCGTTGTCAAGTAAGGATGAATAATGCGGGAGGAAGACATGGGGCGGCGGCAGTGCCGTTCCCCCGGTCTTCCGGGTGCCGTATACTAATAATCAAGGAAAGAGAGGGACTACAATGTTAAAGATTAGATGGTTCAGGGGTCAATGGCTGCATATCACATTCTCGAAAGTCCTTTTGTATGTGGTTATGATAGCGCTGGTGTGCTTTACCGCTCTGCCTCTGATATACCTGATTAGCACCGCATTTAAACCGTTGGATGAACTTTTCGTATATCCGCCTCAGTTTTTTGTGAGAAATCCTACGACGAAGAATTTCTCCGATCTGGTGGTTTCACTGGGAAGCTCTACGGTTCCGTTTACCAGATACGCTTTTAACAGTATTATTATTACCACTATCATCGTGCTTTGCACTTTGACCGTATCCAGTATGGGCGCTTATGCGCTGGTGAAGCTTAAGCCTCCGGGCGGGAAATTCCTGTTTAACCTGATCCTGATTGCGCTGATGTTCTCCGCTCATGTTACCAAGATCCCCAGTTATATGGTGGTAAATGGATTGGGGCTGATCAATACATACGGGGCGTTGATTCTGCCCAATATTGCAGTGGCATACAATATCTTCCTGATCAAGCAGTTTATGGAGCAGTATCCGGACGAATTGCTGGAAGCGGCAAGAATTGACGGAGCGGGAGAGATGAGAATATTCCTTCAGATGGTTCTGCCGGCACTGAAGCCTGCGACAGCGACGCTGACGGTGTTCTCCTTTGTGAATAACTGGAATGATTACTTTTCTCCATTGATTTACGTTACCAGCCAGGCGATGAAGACTCTGCCTTTGGCATTACAGACAATCGGCGGCGGTGCTGCGGGCATGTCGGTAGGACGTGCGGGTGCAGTTGCTGCGGCAAGCTTCCTTATGACGGCGCCCACGGTCATTATCTTCGTGATTAAGCAGGGCCAGGTTATGGAAACTATGACATATTCAGGAATCAAAGGTTAATCGGAATGGAGGGAAGATATGAAGTCGCTGAAGAGAATAGGCATTGGCCTGTTAGCCGGTATCACATGTATGCTTTCGGTTTCCCAGACGGCAATGGCTGCGGTTTCGGACAATTATGTGACCGGTGATAACAATTATCGACAGCCCGTTCCCCAGTCCTATAACGTGGTGAGGACGATCAACAATATCGGGGATTACGAGGATAAAATGCAATACTTTAGCAATCCGCAGGATCTCTTTGTGGATCACAACGATGACATCTATGTTGTGGATACCGGCAACAATCGTGTTGTCAAGATGAACAGTAATTATGAGACGGTAAATGTATTTTACGGACCAGACAAGGCATTTAAAAGCCCCCAGGGCATTTATGTGGATGAGGACGGCGATATGTATGTGTCCGATACGGAGAACAGGCGTATCGTGCATATGGATCCGGAGGGAAAGTTTGTGGAGGAATTCCTGAATCCGGAGAGCAGTCTTGAGACAGGCAACGTATTTTCCCCCACAAAATTGATTGTCAGCAAGACAGGTTATATCTACGTGGTCAGGGGCGAAAATATCATGGCTCTCGACGGTAACGGAGATTTCCGCGGTTATTATGGTCAAACCAACATTGGCTATGATCTGACGGAAGCGCTGATGAGAATTTTTGCATCGGAAGAACAGAAGAAGTTCATATCTAAGCGTCTTGCTTCTTCTTATATTAATCTGACCCTGGGCGATGACGGAATGATCTATGCGACCAGTATGGAGCGTGAGGAAGGCGAGATCAAGAAGCTCAATTCCATTGGTACCAACATCTACAGGAAGTACAAGACGGTTGGAAACGCCATCCGGAATCCCATTACGGATTTCATCAACAATAAGATATTGAAATCAGTTGTTGCCGGTAATACCTTTAAATTCGGCGAGTACTTTAACGACGATGGTATGTATATCGAGCCCATCTTTACGGACATCTGTGTTGACGAGGAAGGCATTGTCACCGTGATTGAGCAGTTAAACGGTAAGGTTTACCAGTATGATCAGGACGGCAGAATGCTGGTGGCTTTCGGTGGGCTGGGCGAGAGAAAGGGCAGCTTTACCAGGGCATCGGCTATCGATGTGGACAGCAAGGGCAATCTGCTCATCCTGGACAGAATTAATGCCAATATCCAGGTGTTTGAGCCTACGGAATTTATCAACCTGGTACACGCGGCTACTTCTGCTTATAACAACGGTGATTACTCAGGCTCTTATGATTTGTGGCGCAGGGTACTGGCCATAGACGAAAACTATGATCTTGCCCATGTGGGTATTGCCAGGACTTACTACAAACAGGAGCAGTATAAGCTCTCCATGGAAGAGAGCCAGCTGGTAGGAGACAGAGATACTTATACAATGGCTTTTGATGAATATAAGTACGTGGTTTTACGCCAGTATTTTGTGCTGATCCTCTTTATCGCGGTGTTAATTATCGCTGTTGTGATCGTGTTGTTCCTTCTCTTTAACAAGTATGCGAAGAAAGGCTATTGGAGCTATCTGAACAACAAGGATAAGAAAATGGGGGTTGGACAGGGAATTATGTATTCCTTCTACACCATGCTGCATCCCATTGATACCCTGGAAGGTATTCGGTATAATCGCGCCAGGATCAATATGGCGGTACCTTTTATTCTGTTCATCACGGCATTTGTGGTGAGAATGGCATATTTGTATATTGTACATTTCCCGTTGGCATCCATAGAGCTGGAGGATGTGAATCCCGTGTTTGAGGCGGTGAAGCTGTGGATTGTTCCTGTGTCCTGGATCCCGGCATCCTTTATGGCGACCAGTATATCGGGAGGCGAGAGCAAAATACGTGAGATTACCTTTACATCCGCGCTTTCACTGGTACCTTTTATTGTGATCAATACGCCATTGATGTTCCTTTCCAATATTTTATCCAAATCCCAGAGATCCTGGTATGGTGTGTTCTCGACGTTGGCATATGTGGGACTGTTCCTGATCTTGTTTATGGCGATGATGATTCTGAACAATTATACCTTGAAAAAGACGGTGGGCATGATGTTTATGTCGGCGTTCCTGATGTTGGTACTCTGGCTGGTGATACTGTTGTGTTATGTCTTGACAGGCAGAATGATTCAGTTTGTCATTGCGATCATAGAGGAGTTTAAGCTGAATTTCCTATAACGGTTATTTTTGCACAAATTCAGCAGAAAGGAGCAAGGAGCTTATATGGTTAAGCAGTTTTTAAAGGAAAGACTGGGTACCATTATCATCCTGTTGATCGTGATCGTATTTGTGATATGGGGTTTCTTCAGCATAAACGAGGCTAAGAACAATGCGATTACTTTTGTGGAGGATTATGTAGAACCCGAAGGAAATGTGGATTTCAATGATCCCGGAACGTATGTGTCCGTTGCCAAGACTGATAGACTGGAACTTTTCTATAATGAGGCAAAAGGCGCGATTCAGGTGAAGGATCTGGAAAGCAATTATGTGTGGAAGAGTATCTGTGACAATGAAGTGTACGACCTTAAAAATATCAATAAACAATGGTCTGCTTATCTTCAGTCGCCGATCACCATCACCTACAACGATTTAAAGAAGCGTGACTCCGGTCCCAGACAGGTGTTTGCAGGCAGAGACTGTAAATTGCTTTCTTATGAAAATATTGCCAACGGTGTGTCTGTGACTTATGGTTTCACCGGGGCAGGTATTTATATCACTGTAGAGTATGTGCTGGACGACGATCAGCTGGTGGTAAGAGTTCCGGTGGAAAAGATTCGTGAGGACTCCAAGTATGCGGTTACCACCATTGAGCTGATGCCTTATATGGGCGCATCCATGAACGATGTGGGAGGCTATCTGTTCTACCCCGACGGCAGCGGAGCGATTACTACATATGAAAAGGCGGATACGAGACCTTCTCAGATTAAATTGGGAACTTATTACACTTACACTAATAAGTTTGTTAATTTTCAAAATTTGTGGTATAGTGATAATTACAGCCGTTATACTTCTTCCATGCCGGTGTACGGCATCAAAAACGGGGATCATGCTTTGTTTGCCGCTTTTACAAAGGGCGGAGAAAACAGCGCAGTTATGGTATACCCCTCCGGCTATGTGGTGAATTTGAATCATATCGGATTTGAGTTATATGTCAGGAATATATACAATGTAGATATGTATTCCATGTCCACTGGTACGGACACTGCGGCAACCGGCGGATCCGTTCAGAGAATTGATAAAACGCTGATTCCGGGAGAGAGGGAAGTGAGATTTTTCTTCCTAAATGGAGAGAAGGCAAACTACAGCGGAATGGCTTCTTTATATCGCGACTATCTGGTTGAAAACAATCTGTTAAAGAATACGGTTGTGACAGGGGAGAACATGCCTTTGGCATTGAGGCTTCTGATGGGCGTTACCAAGGACGGAATGATTTTTGACGAGTATATCCCCATGACGGATTTTGAGCAGGTGCAGGAGATCATGGAGCGTCTTGGAACCCAGGGCGTCACGAACATGGAAGTGGTGCTTAGCTCCTGGATGAAAGGCAGCTCGGATTATGAGACCTGGCCGCCTGCAAATCAGTTGGGTGGCAAGGGCGGAATGAAGGATTTGAATGAGTATCTGGCGTCCAATCCCGGCTGTCAGGTTTATCTGGCAAATGAGCTGACATTTGCCACATCCAATACGTCTGGTCTTTCGGAAGACAGAGATGTGGCTTACGACGGATTGAATGTGGAAATCAGCACCAAAATGTTTGATGGTACCATTTATTATCTGTTGAATCCGCTTGCGATACAGAGGCGCAATACCCAGTTCTTGAATAACCTGGAGAAATATGATCTCCTGGGTGTGGCCTACAGCGATGTGACCAATTATGCTTACGCAGATTTCAATGAGAACGCTCCTTTTACAAAAGCTGAGACTGTTGAAAAGTTTAAGGAGATCATGAACGATACGGTAAGTGCAGGCAGAAAAGTGGCGTCAAACGGCGGGCATCAATTTGCCTTTGGTCAGGCCGATTATCTCTATAATCTGGTAGAGGACAATTATGGATTGGCTATTACGGACTATCCGGTGCCTTTCATACAGATGGTAGTGTCAGGTTTGATCCCTTATTCTACCGAAGGAGCAGGCAACCTTTCCTATGATCTGCAGGTGCAGAAGCTCAAATGGGTGGAGTGCGGTTCCATTCCCTACTTTAATCTCACTTATGAATCGGCGCTGAAATTGAGAGATACAGGTTATGAGTCGCTGTTCAGTTCCACTTTTGATGATTGGGAAGGGGTTGTGGTAGATACTTACAAGGAATTCAAGGAGAATTTATCCTGTGTCTATGGACAGCAGATGGTGGAGCACACTGTATTGCAGGATGATTTGGTTCGTGTGAAATATGCCAACGGCGTAGCCGTGTATATAAATTATGGCGATGCGGAAGTAACGGCCGATAAAGTGGCGGTTCCTGCCAAGAGTTATGTGGTTGTCGGGGGAGGTGAGCAGTAATGAAACAGGATGTAAAGCAGGACGCAAAAAAAGAGACAAAGCCAAAAAGCAAGCAGTTTAAATTGGATCTTCATACCAGAAATTCCTTAAAGGGTCTGGTGTTTGTGACTCCTTTTATCATCGGAATCATATTGTTTTTTATCTACCCCATCTATATGTCGCTTCGTTTAAGTGTGGGAGCGCAGGTGGCGATCAGAGGAATGCAGATCAGGGGTTTTACCATTGAACATTTTGTCAGGGCTTTTGTGGTGGATCTGGAATTTCTGCCCATCTTCGGGGAGGCGGTAAGACAGACATTGACACAGTTCCCGCTGACCATTGTGCTTACTTTGATCATAGCGGTGCTTTTGAACAGGGATATTAAGTGCAGAGGATTGTTCCGTGTGATCTTCTTCATCCCCTTTCTGTTGGGCAGCGGCGAAGTTATGAAGCAGCTGTTGAACCAGGGGGTTGACCGTGCGGTGTTGAATATTATGGACGGCCGTTTGATTCCCTACAATGTTTTGAGCTATTTCGGTACCACTATAATGGATGTGGTACAGACAGTTCTGGGGCTTTTGGTGACAGTGCTCTGGGGGGGCGGCGTTCAGATCCTGCTGTTCCTTTCCGGGTTGCAGAGTATTTCCCCTGCATTGTATGAGGCGGCAAAGATCGACGGTGCTACGGAGTGGGAAATTTTCTGGAAGGTTACGGTACCCATGATCTCCCCCATGCTGTTGTTGAATATTGTATACACCCTGGTGGATTCTTTTACCAATATAAACAATCCGCTGCTGGAATACATACAGGAATATGGCTTCGAAAATGCGGAGTTCCAGTATGGCGCCGCGCTTGGTTGGATTTATTTCGCCTTTATCGGCGTGTTGGTGGCGGTCATATTTGCGGTGATGCAGAAGTATATGCATACCAGTGAAGTAGAGGAGGTAAAGAAACGTGAGCGTAAGCATAGAGTCTTCACAATTGAAAAAGCGCCCAAACGCACATTTGACTAATTTACAGCTACGTTGGACTTTGTTCAAGAGGAAGTATGCCAGCAGCACCGGAGTTAAGCATATTCTGGTGAGGATAGTGATGTATCTCCTTGTTATGGGGCTTGCATTCGTGTTCCTGTATCCCTTCCTCTACATGATGACGACTTCGCTGATGTCCAATTCCGATTTGAACAGTTCCTCCGTAAACTGGATTCCTACGGAGGTGAAATTTGAGAATTACGCCATAGCAATGCAGTTGATCAATGGTTTGGATTATGCCAAGAACTCTCTGTTTGTAACACTGGTTGCAACCTTTGGACATATTATCGTCTGTTCCTTTGTTGGATATGGTTTTGCCAGATATAATTTTCCTTTAAAGAAGATATTGTTCAGTTGTGTGATGCTGGCATTTATTGTACCCACACAGACAATTATCATTCCGCTGTACCTGACCTATTCCAATTTGAACTGGTTGGATTCCTACGTGCCCCTTCTGGTGCCGACGTTTTTTGGATTTGGCTTGAGAGGCGCCTTGTATATATTCCTGTTCAGGCAGTTTTTCCTGACGGTGCCAAAGAGTCTGGAAGAGGCGGCCAGAATCGATGGATGTGGATTTATGATGACATACTGGCGAATAGTGTTTCCTTTGGCGAAAGCCACGGTGGTGGTGGCGATGGTGCTTTCTGTCGTATGGCATTGGAATGATTTCTATGAGCCGGGATTGTATGTGAGTTCTCCCGCACTCAGCTTCCTTCCTCCCAGATTGGGGGCGATTATTGAGGCGGCTAGCGCACAGCCTGACCAACAGGCGGAAATGCTGCGGCAGCTTGGATTGGAAGATGGTGAGGATACTTTGAATAATGCGGTGGTCATGGCTGGCGCGGTGATCATTAGCGCTCCTGTTCTTGTGTTCTTTGCCTTTGCACAGAGACAGTTTATGCAGGGTATTGAAAGAACAGGTATCACGGGCGAATAAACCCGGGATGTGTTTTTTATCGGTAGCTGTGCGGAAGGGGGAAGTTTTCCCAGAAGCTTTCCCTTCCGCTGGTTATATATACTAATTACTTAATTTTTATAACGGAGGTAGAAAATGAAAAAGAATGTAGCAAGTAAGGTTCTTGCCGGTGCGCTTGCGTCAGCTATGGTTCTCAGCATGGCGGCATGTGGAGATGATCCCGGTTCAAGTTCCAGCCCCAGCGGCAGTAGCAGCAGCCCCAGCAGCACTACTCCATCCACTACACCCAGCAGTGGCAGCGCTGACAACAGCAGCTCTTCCACTCCGGAGCCAAGCGGTCCGGTAGACTACACAAAGATGGAGCCCATGAAGCTGGTAGTTTCTGTACCCGGTGATACGGATCATTATGCAGAGCAGAATGACCAGTTTGACCGTCTTAGAAAAGAATTAAATGAGCGTTTGAACGTGGATATTACATGGCAGTTTGACAGTATCGCAACCTATTATGACCGTCTTGGTCTGAAGTATGCGGCAAATGACGTTGCAGATATTTTGGTTGTTGGTACCAATGCGGCATTCTATTCCGCAGCATTGGGAGGTACCTATCAGACGCCTAAGTTGGATGCAGACGGCAATCAGGTAATGCAGGATAAGCTGGATGCAAACGGACAGCCCGAGAAAGATTCAGAAGGCAATGTGGTACAGGAGCCGGTAATGGAGACATATACCCTGGCTGATCCTATGTTCTGGGATTTGACGGATTATCTTCAGGACTATGACAACCTGGCTACTATTCCTGAAGGCGCTTTGGCAGAGATTGCTCTGAACGGCAGAAACTATTCTCTTCCTCGTTCCAGACCCAGCGGACGTAACGGTTGGGGATTCCGTCAGGACTGGCTCAACAAGCTTGGTTTGCCTGAGCCTGAGACCTGGGAACAGTTCAAGGAAATGCTGAAGCAGTTTACCTATAACGATCCCGACGGAAACGGACAGAACGATACTGTAGGCCTTATGCTTGACAACTGGGGCGGCGTGTTTGATATTATGCAGGCATGGTTTGGCGTTCCCAACAAGTGGGGGCTTGACAAGGACGGTCAGCTGGTATACTACGCAATGACCGATGAGTACAAGGTATTTTTGAAGGAAATGCGCGAACTCTATGATCTGGGCTATATCAACAATGGTGCCAACGGTATTCCTGATTTTGAGGAAGTTGACGCAGGAAAGGCTACCACACATGTTCGTAACGGCATAGGCGGCGTAGGCATACAGGTGCTGGATGATCTGCGTAAGGTAGAGACACGTATCTGCAGCGATGGTACTTTTGGTTCCGTGCCTGATACAGAAAACGAAGACGAGCTGATCTTTACCTTGAGAGGTTGGATTCTGACAGATGCAGGCAACAATGAGCCTCACGTAGCACAGTTTGGTGCGGCTTCCAACGCTATTGCAATTTCCAAGACCGGCAACATTAAGACGGAAGAGGATCTGAAGAGAGCTCTCTGGGTTCTGAACGAGTTCTGTGACGGCGATGTAATGAATCTGGTTGAGTTTGGCTGGCAGGACGTTACTTATGAGATTGACGAAGAAGGTTACGTTTATCTGTGGATGGCTACCAAGGAAGAAGACAAGCCGAAGCTGGAGGCAGCTGGCGTGAAGAGTGCAAAGTGGAACGACGGCTTTAACCAGGTCATTACTTACTATACGGCTGAAGCAAACGCGAGACCTGTCGACAAAACACCTGCTACCGCAGCGATTATGCTGATGGAAGAGAGACAGAAGCTTGAGAACCAGAATTATCTGGTAGTGAACCAGGGCGCAGGATATACTTCCGACTACTACACCACAAACGGCGAAGCACTTGACAAGATCATCAGCGATGCACGTCTTGCATATATCAAGGGTAAGATTGATGATTCCGGTCTGGAGCAGGCTCTGAATCAGTGGTGGACTGCAGGCGGCGAGACTGTGACCAAGGAAATGAACGCACAGCGTAACGCTGCTATGAAGAAATAATTAAAATGTAATGCAGGGCCGGTACACTGGGAGAAATCCGGCATGACAAAGACATGGCGGGAACGATATGTTCCTGCCATGTTTTTTGTTATGAGGGTATTTTTGTTTCGATGATTGGCGGCAAAGGTTTGGCTGGAAAAGCCAAAGAAGGCTTTACACCGAATTGGCTTTTTGATATAATGAACTTATCGAAGCAAAAAGACATGTTTGGGCGGGAACAAAGCCTGATGAACAGGTGAAAAACCGGAACAGGAGGATTGGAAGTATGAAAATCAGTGTAAAGGAAATCGGTAAAAAGTCTGTGACTGTACAGTGGGATCCGTTGACGGGGGCTGACAGTTATGCTTTATATTGGGCCGATGCAGATACCCCTGGTATGAAATACAAAAAAATTGGGGAGACAAATGATTGCTTCTTAACCGTAAAAAAATCTACTCATATTCATCAATATTTATATGTGGAGGCTTATAAAGGCGGACAGCTCCTGGAAAAGAGCGAGATATTTCAGACGCCGGTACATTATCAATTAAAGGAACAGCTGGAAAAGTTAAACAGAGGACTTGTGGCGGTAAAGACCGAAGAGGGTGTTTTCTTGAGTTGGCGGATGCTTCTGGAAGAGGTAAGCGGATATAATGCCACGGGAATGACAGGGACGGATTATGTGCTGTACCGAAATGGGGAAAAGATTGCGACAGTCACGGACAGCACCAATTATCTGGATCATTCAGGCAGTCCGGAGGATAGTTACACTGTGGCGGCATGCCGAGACGGCGTGGAATCTAAGCTCTGCGAGGCGGTGAAAGCATGGGAGAGCGGAACCAATTATCTGGAGATTTCGCTGCAAAAGCCTGAGGGAGGCGTGACACCTGCCGGGCAGGCCTACGAGTATTCTGCAAACGATATGAGTATCGGTGATGTAGACGGGGACGGTGAGTTTGAATACTTTGTAAAATGGGATCCTTCCAATTCTCATGACGTATCCCACAAAGGATATACGGGAAATTGTTACATAGATTGCTATAAACTGGATGGAAGACTTTTGTGGCGTCTGGATATGGGAGTCAATATTCGTGCGGGTGCTCATTATACACAATTTATCGTATATGATTTTGACGGCGACGGCAAGGCGGAAATGTCCGTCAAGACAGCGCCGGGGACAAAGATGATCAGATATGACGAGACAGGGAAGGTAGTTTCCGAGAAATATATTACCATGCCTCAGACGGATGTGGCAGCCGGATATTCTAATGAGGATAATTATGTGTGTTCTGCGAAAGACTATTATGAGTATTTGACAGAGCTTTTTAAGGGTTGGCGGCAGCACGGAGAAGTGAGAAACGGCCATTGGCCGGATACCCTGGAGGAGTGTTTTGGTATTCCCGTTAAATATAACTATCCCTTATCCGATGAGGATGCCAGGGAGTTAGTGGATTATTTCCTGGATGTGTATGCGCCGTCCAGGAGTGATAAAAACGATCTGCGTAATTTTGAGGGTTTTATTTTCAAGGGGCCTGAATACTTGACAATGTTCTCCGGTGAGGGTGAGGAGCTTGAAACCATTGCATTCCCGGTTCCCCGGGAAGACGACGGTCTTATGTGGGGGGATTACTCCTGGTTACGAATTGAACCCTGCAATCGTGTGGACAGATTCCTCTCCGGCGTTGGTTATCTGGATGGAGAACGGCCATATTTGATTATCTGTAGAGGATATTATACCAGAGCCACCATTACGGCATACGATTTTTTTGAGGGCAAGCACAGAGAATATTTTAAGGTGGACAGTGGTTATGTGACCATGCGAAATCCTTTTGCCGGCTCGGCCGCCGATGCGGAGCTGGGGACGGACACAGTGTATGGCTGTATTGTAGGCCAGGGAGATCACAGTCTCTCTGTTGCAGATGTGGACGGGGATGGTTGTCACGAAATTGTATATGGTGCCGCAGTTATTGACCATGACGGTAAGTTATTGTACTCCAGCAAGGATTTAATGCCCGATGGCAGAATGCAGTATCTTGGGCATGGAGATTCCATGCATGTGGCAAATATCGATCCCGATAAGCCTGGTCTGGAGATTTTTAACGTATTTGAAGAGGGAAGCAGTGTGCCTTACGGATGGGCAATGCGGGATGCAGAGACAGGAGAAGTTCTTTTCGGCGAACCGGCAGACAAGGATTTGGGCAGATGTATGATCGGGGATATTTGTCCTGATGTGAGAGGGTTGCAGGTATGGGCTGTTGGCGTATATGATTGTAAGGGGAATAAATTGGACGTAAAACAGCTGGGAACCAATGCAAATATTCGCTGGGCAGCGGATATGTCCACACAGATTATTGATGGTGTGGATTATATTCATGAAAAGCATATCGGGGTTGTTGCGGACAATACTCATGGTGTTATGCTGCATCCAGAAGGCACTTCCACCAACAACGGTACCAAGGGAAATCCCTGTCTGGTGGCAGATATTTTCGGTGATTTCCGAGAAGAAATTTTGCTTCGTACTGCGGACAGCAGTGCAATCAGAATTTATACCAATACGGAGCTGACGAATCACAAGCTGTTTACCTTACTGCACGATACCACTTACCGCTGTGGTGTGGCATGGCAGAATAATTGCTATAACCAGCCCTGCTATACCAGTTTTTACTATGCCAGCGATATGGATTTTAAGAATGTGCTGCGGTATTTATAAATAAGCCTCTGAGGTATTACAATTTATTGCAGGTATTTGGTATGTAACAGTGCGTGTGACCATCCGCCCGCACTGTTACATATTTTTCCACAGGGATAATATCTCACATGAAATGGCGTCTCCATGGTTATAGCTGAAGCGCTGCCATTAGGAGCGTATCGTTTGATGAGGTTTGATTTTCTGGAGAAAATGTGATATAATATATAAAGAGCATATAGATTGGGGAATACAGTTTTCAGACGTGCCCCGGGGAAGCCATGGCGGCTTATTCATATTCATATTCATATTCATATTTGGATTTGGATTTGGATTTGGATTTGGATTTGGATTTGGATTTGGATTTGGATTTGGGATTTGGGATTTGGGTTATGTGATATGACATGAGACATGAGACATGAGACATGAGACATGAGACATGGAGTGGGGTAAGGTATCGTTGGGTGATAACAGGAGTTCAGGATATCAGTTGAGAAGCGCGGCAGGTATGTATTGGATTCTTGATATGGAACAGGAAGGCGTTCCTTATAAGAAACCGTTGTCCCTTAATGAAGTCGGCGCCGGGATATATAAAATGATGGAACAGGGTATGGAGCCGATTCAGATAGCGGAGCAGCTGTGCAGTCAGTATCAGGTTCCCCGTGACATGGTGCTGGAAGACATTGAAAAGTTCAGGGAACAGCTGCGGCAATTTGGCATTATCCTCTAAGGGGGCGGGATATATGAATGTTTTGTTGGTTGGCGGTGCGGGAAGCCTTATTGATAACCTGATCATCAAGCTGAATAAAGAAGGGCATCGGGTCTATCTTCTGACAGGAAACCGATATCACAAGCTTCCTTATCAAAAGGTATTTGAGAGATATAATTTTACATATGACTGTAGCTGTCTGTCGGAAATCTTTGACAGTGTGAATCCTGATGTAACCATTTGCATGGGCGCTTATGATACCAATTTCAAGTGGTTGAATGAAGAGACCGAGTCCGTGAAATATTCCGCCAGCCTGATGAATATTCTGATGGGATATGCCATGAAGAATAAGGGCAGATTTATCTATCTTTCGTCGGAGCGGGTTTACTCGGGGAATTATCCGGAAGATATATTGGAATCGGAGCCCACATCTCCTGCAGGTCTGCGGGATATGGCATTGGCGCAGGCGGAGGAAATGTGCGAGAGTTATCGGAAGAACCGGGGACTGGATATCGTGACGCTGCGCATGGATCATTTGTATGGAATTCCGAAAAACCGCATGGATGTGGTTGATATCTGTAATAAAATGTGTCTGGAGGTTCTTGAGAAGAAGCGAATCACCATTCGGGAAAACTCCTTTTTTTCTCTGCTCTATGAGACGGACGCCATAGAGTTTATCTATCGTGTGGTGTCCTGCAGGGAACACAAGAGTTCCCTGTACAACATAGCTTCGTCGATACCTGTCTCGCAACGGGAATTGGCGGGGATTGTGTGGAGTATCATGGGCGGTGAGGGTGGGGGCGAAAAGGTCCCTGAAACTCAGTCAGGGGGGGTGGTTCCATCTGAAGAAAATGCTGGTCAGGGCACGGCGTCTTCCATAGTGGTGGAGAAATCCGAAGATGGAGAATACGGTGAAGAACGGCGTATTCTTTCCAATAAATTATTTGACAGCGAATTTGGCAATCCCTTTTTTTGTGAGATTCCTGTGATTGTAAAGAAAATTGCAATACAGATGCAGAAAAATAAATATGTGTTTCTGACGGGAGAGGAAGCAAAACCCCCTCTCAAGGAGCGTATATTAAAGAAAGCGGGATGGTTTTTGCGGGCCATCGTTCCTTTTTTGGAAAATTTGATTCTGTTTATACCGTTTTTTATGCTGAACAACCGGGCGGTGGGCAGCGAATATTTTACCAAACTTGATTTTTATTTGCTGTATGTGTTGTTGTTTGCGATTGTATACGGTCAGCAGCAGGCTACGTTTTCTGCGGTGTTGGCTGTGGCGGGATATTGCTTCCGACAAATGTATGACAGATCCGGTTTTGAGGTCATGCTGGACGCCGATACCTATATATGGATTGCACAGCTGTTTATCCTTGGACTTGCTGTAGGTTATATGAGGGACCAGATCATAAAAATGCGGAAGGAAAGTGAAGAAGAGAAGGATTTCCTTTCGCTGCAGTTAAGTGATGTGCAGGATATCAACAGCAGTAATGTGCGAGTAAAGGATGCCTTGGAGACCCAGATTGTCAATCAGTATGACAGTGTGGGAAAAATCTACAGTATCACATCCGCACTGGATCAATACAGCCCAGAGGAAGTGCTTTTTTATGCGGCGGAAATGTTGGGAAAGCTGGTGAAAAGTAAGGATGTGGCTATTTATACGGTATCCAATGCCTCTTATGCCAGACTGTTTTCTTCTACTTCAAAAAAAGCAAGGGTATTGGGGCATTCCATTAAATACACCCAGATGGGGGCAATGTCTGAGGCTCTGGCAAACAGGAAGGTATTTATCAATCGGGAAATGAATCAGGAATATCCCCTGATGGCGCATGCGATTTATGATAATGACGAAATGCAGATGATCCTCATGGTATGGGGAATTCCCTGGGAGAGTATGACCCTGGGGCAGGCGAATCAGCTCGTGGTAATCAGTGCATTGATTCAAAACGCGGTAGTGCGTTCCAACAGATATATGTCCGCGTTGGAGGATCAAAGGTATGTAGAAGATACGCAGACCTTGGAGACGAGCGCGTTTACGGCCCTGATGAACGCGTATTTGACAGCACAGAGCAAAGGGCTTACGGAATGTACCGTACTGCGGGTAAAGGCGGAGCCGGAGGAATATAAGGAGGCCGGCCATCTGTTAATGGGAAAGCTGCGTCAAACGGATTATATTGGCACACTTTCGGACGGCGGTTTGTATGCGCTGTTGTCCAACACCAATGAGCAGGATGCCCAATTTGTAATGAAGCGTTTCGCGGAGATCGGTTATGAAAGCCACATTGTGAGGGATGGGGACGAATGACGGCTGAGCTTAAGATATTTATGGGAATATTGGTGTTGAATACATTGTTGGTTTTCCTGTATCTGATATGGAATCTGCTCTTTGTGCGGAAAGGAAAAGGAGCTGGCGTTCAGGATGCGGCGAAGGATTCTCAAGATGTGAAGGCAAGCGTCAAAGGGCAGGAAGCGAAAGAGGGCAAAAGCCAGGACGCGCCCCAAAAGGACAGCGATACAAGCCAGTCGGCGCCCCAAAAGGAGAGAAATCGAAACAGTGTGTGGCTGAGGGCGGTGGTCATGATCTTATGCCCGGTGATTGGCCCGGCAATGTTTTTCTTTTCGCATCTCATCTATAAATTGTTTTTCTCGGCTCCGGTGGACTTAGAAGATGTTATATTCAGCAAGGAAAGAGTCAGGACTTTTTTACATGCAGATGAGGACAGGGAGCGGAATATTGTTCCCTTAGAGGAAGCGATTGAGATTACAGATGCGGATGAATTACGGAATCTGATGATGAATGTGGTTCGGGGAGATATCAGCAAATCCCTTGCTTCCATTGCTTTGGCATTAAACAGTGAAGATACTGAGACGGCTCATTATGCTGCGTCTGTGCTTCAGGATGCGCTGAACGATTTTCGCTTTCATGTGCAAAAACAGTTCAAACTGGTTTCCTCTGAGACAGAGGAAGATGCGGATCGGGCCGGATATGCGGAAGCCTTGGTAGAGTATATGAATCAGGTTCTGGAGCAAAGAGTTTTTACCGACATGGAGCAGAAAAGTTATGTGGATATCATGGATAAGGTCTGTGAGGTGCTTTATGGAAAAGGAAGGGAGCACATGACCAGCGCTCATTATGAGGCGATCAGTTTAAGGCTCCTGGAGATAGAAGATTATGACAAGTGTAAAAAATGGTGTGACCGTGCAGAATACCAGTATCCTAACACACTTGCCACCTATACCTGTCAGCTTAAATTGTACTTTAACAGCGGGCAGCGGGAGCGTTTCTTTGAAGTGATGGAGGCTCTGAAACATTCAGCGGTGGTGATTGACAGCGAGACTTTGGAATTGATCCGTGTGTTTAGATAGACGATAACGATAAGCCGGAAAGGAGGTGTCCCATATGAAGATATGTCTGATTGCGGAAGGCTGTTACCCCTATGTGGTAGGCGGCGTGTCCGGGTGGATACACAGTATGATCAAGTCTTTTCCCAGTGTGGAATTTATCGTGCTGGCAATAGTGGCGAATCGTTCTCAGAGTGGGAAGTTCGTATACCAGCTTCCGGAAAATGTCTCAGCCGTATATGAAGCATATCTTGATGATTATGACTGGGGACACAAGCCAAAGCACGGCAGGCGGACTGGTCTGTGCACGGAGGAATACCGTGCGCTGCGAAGTATTGTCATGAATGAGGAAGTGGATTGGGACACTGTCTTTGAGATGTTTCAGAGAGGAGAATTTTCCATCGACGATTTGCTGATGGGAGCGGATTTTCTGAATATCGTCAAGGAGTGTTATAATTTAAGATACCCACACATTGTGTTTTCGGATTTCCTGTGGACAATGCGCTCTATTTATCTGCCCCTGTTTCTTATCTTGAAAACGGAACTGCCAAAGGCGGATATCTATCATTGTGTGGCAACAGGATATGCGGGCGTATTGGGCAGTATGGCCAGCCATTTCTATAGAAGCGGGCTGCTGATATCCGAGCATGGAATCTATACCCGTGAGCGGGAAGAGGAACTGTTGAAGGCAGAATGGGTGGCTGGCATTTATAAAAATATTTGGATTGATCAGTTTAAAAAAATGTCCCGTCTGGCCTATGAGAGGGCGGATGTGGTTACAAGCCTGTATTCCCATGCCAGGGAACTGCAGATTGGTTTGGGGTGCCCGGAGGCAAAGATTCGAGTTACGCCAAACGGGATTGATGTGGATCAGCTTGCCGACCTTCCCGGCAGGAAAGAGGAGGATAAGGGATTTATCAATATTGGCGCAGTGCTGCGTGTGACGCCCATCAAGGACGTCAAGACCATGATTCGTGCCTTTGCCTTTGCAAAAGAGGAAAATGCAAGTCTGAAACTTTGGATTATGGGGCCCTGTGACGAGGATAAAGAGTACGCCCAGGAGTGTTTTGATCTTGTGGATGCACTGCAGGTGAAGGATGTAATTTTTACCGGCAGGATCGATGTGAAAGAATATCTGGGCAGGATGGATTTTACCATTTTAACCAGTATCAGCGAGGGGCAGCCGCTGACTATATTGGAGAGTTATGCGGCTCATAAACCTGTGATTGCCACGGATGTGGGAAACTGCCGTGAGCTGATATACGGCGATGGTGACGGATGCGGTACGGCGGGGATTCTCACCCATATTATGAATATTGCGGAGCTTTCCGCTGCCATGCTGGAGCTGGCCCGTTCCAGTCAACTGCGGACATCCATGGGAGAATGCGGATATCAGAGAGTTATGAAGGGATATCAAATCCGGCAGATGAAGCAGTCTTATGAAGAGATTTATGAGCAGATTGGCTGGATTTACGGAAAGCTGTGGCCCGTACGGTCCGAGGATGGAGAGAGCATTCGTCCGGCGAGAAAGTACGAAGAAAAGCCTTTGGTTATGGCCTTGGGATACCATGGGCAGGATGAGGATGGTTACGACATCGATGTTGAATTTGGTCCTAACAGCGGCAGCGGCTATGACATAGACTTTGATGTGGATGAGGAGATGGGGCTGACTGCCAGGAAAAAAACCAGGTCAAACGGTGTGGGTGAGGCTGCCAGCCTGACATTGAACGTATCTTCACCGGAAAAAATTGACATTCATAATAATGAGGCAGAGATCCGGGAGATGCCGATTGCAGTCAATGGGGTTGCAGGCGCTGACATTGTGGTGGGAAGCGGCATTTCGGTATCGGATATTGTTTCTGTGGGCAAGGGTGAATTTGACGGCAGAGAAATTTTGGTGCCAGATGTTCCGGTAAAAGAGGCTGGGATGCCGGAAGGAGACATTGCCTCACAAGGTAATGTGGTTGCTGAGCAAAACCTGGCAGGGGGCAGCATCCCGATGCCGTTAGGAGAACGTCTGGGCGGAAATTCTGCCTGTGGCGCAGCAGATGTGTCTGAAAGCGGCTTGTCCGTTAACTTTGGGGAGATTGTAAATGGCTTGGAACTGACGGCGACTGCAGACTTGGAGGATTCGTCTGAGAGCCCTTTGCCTTGCAGGGATGTTTTGGGTGCGGATAAAGAGTTATCCGAAAGAAACGAGATTATGCAGTCCGAATTGGCTGTAGAAGACACCACGTGGAGAAATCTGGCGGACGCAGCAGACATGGCAGCGGATGATACCAAGACGGTGGATATGGGAAGCGGCGCGGTTGCGCCCGAGAACTCTTATATTGACATGGAAGTGTTGAAAGAAAGCGGTGTTGTCATTGATTATGAGGACGTCATAAGCGGCAGGCTTGCGGCGAAGAATGCCAGAGGCAGTGCAGGCGGTGCAGGTAACTTGGGGACGAATCTTACTGAAGGACCCGTCAACACGGCGGGAACCGGCGGCAGAACCACATCTGGAGACAATGATGCAAATACGGGTGTGGGCCAGTTTAACATTGCCATTAACGATGCGATTAATAATGCTTTGAATAATGCCATACATCAGGCGGTTAACAGGGCGGTCAGCAACGCCGTCAATAATATTGACAGTACGCTGAACACGGTTATCAATAATGCCGTGAATAATGCGGTGAATAACGCCGTGAACAATGCGATTAACAACGCGCTCAGTGTGGCTTTGAACAATGCGCTGGGAAATGTGGCCGAAGCCGCTACGGATGCCGTGGCGGGAGCAATCGGTGTGGAGGAAGGCAATGCCAGCGGCTATGGCAAGGGGTAAGGAGGTTCGGCTATGGCTGGGATTGGCGTAAGGTTGAATAAAATCTTCAGCAAAAATACGATAACCACCAACCTGTTTGGCTATGGGTACAGTATGGTGATCACCATAGCCCCCATGTTTCTGGTTATTATAGCGGTACTATTGATGCAGACGCTCCTTGGTTTTTCCAAGATTGGTTATGCTGCCAGGGAGCTTTATTCCTGCACGGTTTTATATATTTTCATTTTTTCCCTTCTCACGGCGTCTCCATTTAACGCCGTGCTGTCTAAATATTTGTCGGATATTATATACAATGAAACCTATGAGGATATTCTGCCCTGTTATTATGTGGGGCTGATCATGAATGTTGCTTTCAGCTGTCTGCTGGGAATTCCCTTTTGCGCGCGAGAGTACATTGTGGGAGGCGTGGATATTTTCTTTGTCTTCGCAGGATATTGCGGTTTTATCGCACTGGTTCTGGTGTTTTATACCATGTTGTATTTGAGTATATGCAAGGATTATAAAAAGATATCCGTTTTTTTTCTGATCGGGATGGCGGTGACGGTGCTGCTGTCTCTGGTGCTGGTATATCTGTTTCATTTGGAAGTTACCTATGCCATGCTGGTATCTCTGGACGTGGGCTTTCTGCTGATAGGGTGTCTTGAACTAGCGCTGGTGAAAAGCTATTTCAGGGAAAACAGCGGTAAATATAGAGAAGTGCTGCAATATTTTAAGAAGCATTGGCAGTTGGTGGTGACCAATTTCCTGTATACCAGCGGGCTTTATGTTCATAATTTTGTATTTTGGACCACAGATATGCGCATGGTAGTAGCGGACAGTTTTGTCTGTATGACAACCTATGATATGGCTACCTGCATTGCCGTCTTTACCAATATTACTGCCAGCGTTATCTTCATTTCCAGGGTGGAAATGCATTTTCATGAGCGCTATAAGGGATATTCGGAGGCTGTAATTGGAGGCAGAGGAATTGATATAGAAAATGCCAAACAGAGAATGTTCAGCCAGCTTGCAGAAGAGCTGATGAATTTGGTGCGCATTCAGTTTATTATATCCGTAGTGATCTTTTTCCTGTGTATTATTCTGCTGCCCCAGTTTGGCTTTGGCGGAATGGTCATGCGTATTTACCCTTGCCTTGCGGCAGGTTACTTTATATTGTTTATCATGTATGCAGCCATTATCTTTCAATACTACTATAATGACATGAGGGGAGCTGTGATGACTTCCCTGAGTTTTTTTGCGGCGACGCTTGCAGGCAGTTTCGCAGCCACAAAACTGTCCTCCATATGGTATGGGATTGGGCTGGTCTTTGGAGCTGCCATCGGGTGGGCCGTTGCCTATTACAGGCTCAGGGTAATGGAAAAGAATCTGGATATACACATTTTCTGTGCAGGAAATATACTGAAGAGGGGCAAGGGAAAGAAACCGGCTAACAAGGTATATGAGAGGACGGCGCCCCGGCCTGAGAAGGCAAGGAATGAGAACAGGAAGTTAAAGGAGAAAGGATAGGGGAGAAATGGAATCTGGGGATATATTGCGTTTGATTGTGATTGTGGCGGGAGTGTTTCTGCTCTTTGTCACGGTATCTTCCCTGGCGAAGAGAAGAATGACGGAACCCTTCTGTCTTACCTGGGGATTAATCAGCTTGATTATCATCCTGGCGGGAATACTGCTTCGTCCTACAGAGTGGAACCGGTATATCAGTGGAACGGGAATTTTACTGGTGTCCATGATTGCATTCTGTGTAATTTTCGGAGCATATTTCCTAAGTACCAGGGTATCTGAGCTTATGCGCAAAAATCTGGAGCTGGCCATGCAGGTATCTTTGTTGAACCAGGAGAAAGAGGAGATGAAACAGCGGTTGGACAGACTGGCGGCATGTATGGAGGAGAAGGGAATGACTCTATGAAAGAGGTGTTGATCGTCATCAACACGTTGGGGCGTGCCGGTGCTGAGACGGCACTGATGGAGCTTTTGCGGCATTTTGAACCCCAAAAGCACAGGGTGTCCCTGTATGTGCTGATGAACCAGGGAGAGCTTGTACATGAGCTGCCGGGGCATGTAAGACTGTTAAACAGACATTATAAAGACTGTTCGGTTTTAAGCAGGGAGGGCAAGAAAGCGTTGGCGCTACAGGTATTGCGCGCCATGTGCAGTCGGGGGGCGGTGCTGAAATGTATGCCCTATCTGTTGAAAAATATGTGGGTAATGATTTCCAAAGGGAAACTGCTGCCGGACAAGCTGTTGTGGCGGGTTCTGTCCGAGGGCGGGCAGCGCTTTGAAACCTGTTATGATCTGGCGGTGGCTTTTCTGGAGGGCGGTTCCGCCTATTATGTGTCCGACCATGTAAAGGCGTCGGCAAAGGCGGCTTTCATTCATGTGGATTATGAAAAGGCAGGTTATACCAGAGCATTGGATCGGGATTGTTATCTGAATTTTGACAGAATATTTACTGTATCTCATGAGGTCAGGACTTCGTTTCTAAACATATATCCGGAGTGCGAAAGTCGGACGGAGGTGTTCCATAATATGCTCAATCGTGAACGGGTGATGGAGATGGCCAGGCTACCGGGAGGATTTTCCGATGCCTTTATGGGAAAACGAATCCTCACTGTGGGCAGACTGACGGCACAGAAGGCGCTGGAGATTTCTGTGGATGCAATGAAGCGTTTAAAGGACAGCGGGGAGCAGGTAAGGTGGTATGTGCTGGGAGAAGGGGATCAGCGGGCGTTTCTGGAGGAGAGGATCAGGAGACTTGGATTGGAGCGGGACTTTTTGCTGTTGGGTGCGGTGGATAATCCCTATCCCTATATGGCACAGGCGGATTTGTATGTACATGCAAGCCGCTTTGAGGGCAAGAGTATTGCAATTCAGGAGGCACAGATTCTGGGAAAAGCGATTTTGGTATCGGACTGCAGCGGCAATCGGGAGCAGGTGATACATAATGTGGACGGATTGATGTGCGAGTTATCTTCAGAGCAAATTTGCCAGGGGATCAGAGAACTTCTGGGAGATGCCAAAAAGTGCAGCCGTCTGGGGAAGGCTGCCTCCAATAAGGAAGTTACGGGGGCTTCGGAGATGGAAAGATTGCTTTCGATTATGGTATAGAGTAAGACGGCAGGTCAGATGAGAGGGACAAATGGGGCAAAAAGATTTATTAATTATCATTCCCGCATACAATGAGGGAAAAAACATAGGTGCGTTTCTGGATCAGCTGGAGCGGCCGGAGATTACGGAAATAGCGGATATACTGGTGATGAATGACGCTTCTTTGGATCATACGGGGGATATCGTGCGAAGCCGTGGGCATAAGGTGGTAGATCATGTGTATAATCTGGGCTATGGAAGCGGACTGCAGGTGGGGTATAAATATGCCATGGGCAAAGATTACCGCTATCTGATTCAGATGGATGCGGACGGGCAGCACGATGTGTGCAATATACTGCCAATCTACCGGAAACTGAAGACGGCGGATGAAAAAGGCCGATGTCCGGATATTGTGCTGGGCTCCCGTTTTATGGAAGGAAGTATAACATATCCCATATCTTTGGTTAAAAGGATCGCCTACAGTATGTTTCGGATGATGATACGCATGGAGGCGGGAAGGAAGATACAGGATCCCACCACCGGCTTGCAGGGGTTGAGCAGAAGAGCATTTTGCTTTTATGCGGGATTTAATCACTTTGACGATAAGTACCCTGATGCCAATATGATCATGCAGATGCTATTGCTGGGGTTCTGCGTGGAAGAAATGCCGGCGGTGATGCATGCCAGAACGGAAGGTGTCAGCATGCATTCAGGAATTAAGCCTGTGATCTATATGTTCCGAATGTTGTTTTCCATTATCGCGGTATGGGTCAGGGTTAAATTATTTCATGTGGATGTGGGGACGGTGGATGAAGGGGTTATTTCATAAGCTGGGACTTGGTATGTCCGGAAAAAAGTGGCGGTTTCATAAAGCAGATTATTCCGAGGTGGCGGAGGATATTTCCAATCCTGTCAGAGGATGGTATCAGATTCATACATTTCAGGCGGCAAAAGAGCCGGATTTTGACGAATTGGAGTGGTGCCTGAACAGGAATGATACATTGGCGTTAGTTCTGATTGATATAGGGGAATACAGGGAGCGGGATTTGGATGAAGAGGCGCTTGGACGTATCTGCCGGATCCTGGAGTTCTTTTCGGAAAGGCGTTATGATTTGATTCTCAGGGTAGTCTATGACCGTGAGGGCAGGGCAATGGAGCGGGAGCCATTTTTCTTTTCTCAGGTGCTTTCCCATCTTCGTCAGATTGGCGGGGTTCTTGAGCGGTATGCATCCTGTATTTTTGTGTACCAGGGGATGTTGGTTGGAAACTGGGGAGAAATGCATACTTCCCGTTTCCTGTCCGAGGACAAGATGGCACAGATGGCAGAAGCGCTGCGTTATTATAGATGTGGGGAAACCTATCTGGCTGTCAGGCGTCCGGTATATTGGCGAATGCTGCAAATGAATCAAAATGGACGCAGGGAAGTTGTCCCAAACCGGATGGGACTTTTTGACGATGGAATGTTTGGCTCGGAAAGTCATCTTGGGACCTTTGGGCAGGAGAACCGGGAGACCGCCGCCTGGGACAGTCCGTGGAAGAGAGAAGATGAGCTTGCATTTGAGACAGAACTTGGGCAATATGCGCCAAGCGGTGGGGAAGCGGTTTACGGAAGTGAATTTCAAAGGGAACTGACGCCGGAGAAGGTGATAGCGGATCTGCGTCGGATGCAAGTGACGTATTTAAACAGAATACACGACGGTAAGGTTCTGGATATCTGGAGACAATGTAAATATTCGACGGAAGGTATCTGGGCCGGCAAAAGTGTATATGACTATGTGGGCGCACATCTGGGGTATCGCTTTTTAGTCCGGAAAGTGACGGCGTCGCCGGGAAAAGGCGGTGGTCAATGCCATATGGAAATTTTGGTGGAAAACGTAGGTTTTGGCAGTTTTTACCAGGAGGCGGCGCTTTTACTGGTGTGTGTGGGAGACGACGGGCAGGTGTGTGCAAGAGCGGCGGCCGGGGAGATGAAAGGGTGGTGTGCCGGTGAGAAAAGGCTGCTTGCTTGTGATGTGGAGCTGTGTAACTGTGAGATGCGCCTGGAAGCGGAGAGAAAGCGGGACGGTGCAAGGATTCGGTTTGCCAATGCTTCGGATGAAGAAGGGAGGGCTGTCCTGGGGCGCTTAAGCGCCGTGTAGTGGAACCGTCGGAATGTGGCCGCATTGCAAAGGTCGTAAGTTCCGTGGGGGGCAGGATCTGCAGGACCGTGGTGGATGGCATGCACTGCAAAAGTGTAAAGCTCCGTGCAGGCAGGAAATGCCTGGAAGCTGCCGGGTGGCATATCAGAGTTGTTGGAGGAAGCATTGTGACGGAAAAGAGCAGGACGGAATACTCTGCCAGGAATACCACCGTTGCCATGGCGGCTAAGGTGATTTCCATTTTGGCAGGATATTTTACCAGAGTTGTATTTACACATACGTTCAGTGAAGCTTATGTGGGAATTAACGGATTGTTCACGGATATTTTGAATGTGCTGGCGTTATCCGAGCTGGGGGTGGGGACGGCAATTACGTATGCTTTGTATAAACCCATTGCCGGGAAGAATGTGGAAAAGCAGAAAGCTTTGGTAAGGTTGTACAGACAATTATACAGATTGGTGGCGCTTGTGGTGCTATGCGGGGGACTGTTTGTACTGCCTTTTCTGGATGTGCTGGTCAAGGGAGATACGCAGATTGCCCATCTGCCCGTCATATATCTTTTATACCTGCTCAATTCAGTGCTTTCTTATCTTTTGATCTATAAAAAGACCCTGATAGACGCCCATCAACTCAGCTATATCAGCACACTGTATCAGACAATGTTTTTGATTCTGCAGAATGGAATGCAGATTGCCGTATTGCTGTTCACTGGTAATTTTCTGCTTTTTGTGCTGATCCAAATTGGTTGTACCATAGTGAACAATATCTCTATCTCTGGAAAAGCGGAAAGGATGTATCCCTATTTAAAAGAAAAAAATGTCCAAAAGCTTTCCGGAGAGGAGCGTGGTGCTATCTTTCGGAATATCCGTGCCATGCTGATGCATAAGATCGGAAGTGTGCTTGTGAACAATACAGATAATCTTCTGCTTTCTTCACTGGTGGGGATTACCAGTACCGGTCTGTATTCCAATTATTATCTTGTGATCGGTTCCGTGCGTCAGGTTTTGGAACAGCTTTTTGTAGGAATCACCGCTAGCGTGGGTAATTTGGGGGCAAGGGAAGAGGACGGAGACCATGTGAGGAAGGTCTTTGAGGCGGCTTTTTTTGTAGCCCAGTGGATTTCCGGGCTTTCGGCAATCTGTCTCTTTGAATTGATTGACAGCTTTGTAAGTTTCAGCTTTGGCGCCCGGTATGTGTTTCCACGAGAAGTGACATTGGTTCTGTGCCTGAACTTTTATCTGGTGGGGATGCGGCAGGCCATTTTGGTATTTCGCAATTCTATGGGGCTATTCTGGTATGACCGGTATGTGGCGCTTGTAGAGGCAGCCATCAACCTTGTGGCGTCAGTGATACTTGGCAGGTTCCTTGGCGTGGTGGGGATTTTCCTTGGTACGCTGGTGAGCACGGTGACCACATCCCTGTGGGTGGAACCCTTTATGCTGTATAAGCATCGGTTGAAAGTATCTTCAAGGAGATATTTCCTGCGCTATGCCCTGTATGCAGCGGTTACAATTTTGATGTGGGCGGGATTGGATTATCTGTGCCGGGGGATTTCGGGGAGCTTTTGGAAGGTCTGTTTTTTTAGGCTACCCATATGTTTTTGCGTGATAAATCTGGTTTATTTTCTGCTATACCATCGGACGAAAGAATTTCGGATGTTGACCCGTAAGGCAAGGGGGCTTTTGCAGCGTAAACGGCATGCCGGACAGGGGAGGGATAGGTGTATGGAGGAGAATACGGAGTTTGGGGCGGAGGAGGCTTGCATGCTCTTGCTGCTGCAGGGGAAGCCGGTATCTTCCTGCGGTTCGGTGGACTGGAACAGGCTTTCCGCCATGGCAAAGCGCCACAGTGTTCTGTCCCTGTTCCATGGTCCCCTGACAGAGGCTGGGGACAGTGTGCCGGCTTCTGTCAGAGCGGAGACTGAAAAGTCTGCAAGGCAGACAGTCATGCAGAGTTATCATTTGCTGTTCTTATGTAAATATCTGACAGGCAGGCTGGAGGCCGCCGGAATTCCCGTTGTGATATTAAAGGGGGTGGGTACGGCGTCTTATTATCCGGTGCCGGAGCTGCGCAAGTCTGGAGATGTGGATCTGCTGCTTTTGAATCCGGACAGATTGGAGGAGGCGTGCGGCATTTTGGAGAAGTGCGGCTGCAGTGTAGAGGAAAGACAGCTCACTTTACATCATGTGGTATTTGCATCGGGAGAGGGGATTGCGGTGGAGCTTCACACTATGTTGTCCGAGCCTTTTGATAATAAAATGATAAACGGGTATCTCAAACACACGTTGGCAAATTGCAGACAGCATGTGGTCAGGGCGGATATTATGGGTGTGAAACTGCCTATTCTTGGGCCGTGCTACCACGCGTATGAACTGCTGCTTCATATGCTTCAGCATTTTTTGCGTGCGGGCTTTGGGCTGAAGCTTCTGTATGACTGGGTGATGTTCTGGAGTCATGAAGTGGATTGGGAGGAACGAAAGCAATATCTCATGTTGGTGGAGGATAGCGGGATTAAGGGATTTTCCGATACCGTTACCGCCGCATGTTGTAAATATCTTGGATTGGATCGGACCAAAGTAGATTGGATGGAGATTATGGCGGAAGAAGAGGCGGTGTCGGACTTTATGGCGGATGTGTTGGAGGCGGAGGAATTTGGAAAATCCGCTTCGGAACGAATGGTGATTCTGCGCAGTGCCGGTTTGTTTGGTTATGTCAGGGAATTTCACCATCAGACATGTCTTAATTACCCTAAAGCAAGCGGGATTATTTTGCTGCTGCCAATGCTGTGGATATTGACATTACTGCGTTTCCTTTACAACAACCGCAAGATACGAAAGGTATCCTGCCGTAAGGTGTTGAAAAATGCCGGTCAGAGAAGCCGCCTGATTGCAAGGATGGGACTGTGGAAGTGAGGGAGTGGATGAAAAACGTATGCTTCTTTTCAGGGGATATTACCCGCAGCGGCGGGACCGAACGGGTATCCACCATGATTGCAAACGGCCTGGCAGCCTGCGGAAAGTATCATATTCTATTTTTGAGTCTTACGGAACAGGGGGAAAGGCCGTTTTTTCCGCTGGCGGAAGGAATAGAGCACTTTGCTCTTGGGGAGAGATGGATTAATCCCGGGCCGGGTTATCTCAAGGTCATACCAAAGCTTCGTCGTTTTTTGCGGGAAAAAGGGATTGATATTGTAATTGACATAGATATTGTGTTGGATGTTTTGTCCATACCGGCGTCAAGAGGATTGAAGGTCAGGATTATTTCCTGGGAACATTTTGACTTTGCTTATGAGATGGGGTCCCTTTACAGGCGGTTGATTCTGAAATATTCTGTGAAGCGCACGGATTATGTCGTCACACTGACCAAAGAAAATCAAAAGCGCTATGGGGAGGAGGCGGGCAGGAAACGGAACATTGCCACCATCTATAATCCAATACAGGAGTTGCCGCCGGACAGACCTGTGGAAAAGGAAAAATGGCTGATTACCGTAGGGCATCTGACCAGGGTGAAGGGAACGGACTATTTGGGACAGGTGGCGTCGATTGTGTTGAAGCGGAATCCGGACTGGAAGTGGATGGTTCTGGGAGACGGAGAGGAGATGGGGTACCTGAGAGCCGTCACGGAGAAGGAGTCCTTGGAAGGGCGGCTGATTCTGACAGGGAGACAGAAAGAGGTAAATTCTTATCTGGAAAAATCCCAGATCTATGTGATGACATCCCGGTCCGAAGGGCTTCCCATGTGTCTGCTGGAGGCCAAAGCCTTTCGGCTTCCCAGCGTGAGCTTTGACATTCCCGGGGCAAACGAGATCATCCGGGATGGGATTAACGGTTATCTGGTGAGAGCGTTTGATTGTCAGGCAATGGCGCATAAACTGGAGTGGCTGATGAAAGAGGAAACACAGCGGCAGCAATTAGCACAAAACGCCTGGAGTGACCTTGCCAGATTCCGCCTGGAAAATATCCTGGAACAGTGGATTCAAGTGTTGGACAGTCAAAATTGAGTTTTCCAGTGTTCAAAGTCATAACGGTCTAAGATATCTTGACCATAAGGGATAAAGGGTTTTTCCAGAAATGATTGGATTTCGGAGGCGGAAATTTTGGAGAGCTCACCGGGCAGAAGGTAAATATTGTTTTCTTCATAGAAATCATAGTGAAGAATATCTGCATTGTTTGTGATCAGCTTTTTGGAGAAATAGATGGCTTCCAGCACCCGCATGGTCAGGGCGACCTGGCCTTCCTGGTTGATGTCCAGTAAAATGCCGCAACGCCTTATTTCATCACAATATTCCGGATAAGCAAGTGTGCGATCCGTGAGAATGCCAGAAAGGGATTTCCGGTAAGTCAGATTTTTAACGGGAGTAATCACCCGAATGTCACACTCTAAGCCGCACTGTTCCAGGATACCTTTTAATTGTCCCAGATATGTGGCCCGGCCCTTATCGGCCCCAAGGAAAAACAGCCGGTTTAGATGTTCGGGGGTGTAGGGAGTATAATAGCTTTTGGTATAGAAAATATGGTGATATTTCAGATGATATTTCCGGCAGCAGTCCTTGTCTGTGGAGTAGATAGCGTCTTTCTTTGTAAATAAAATATGATTTTTTGTCTTTGGTGTGATAATATTCCAGAAAAATAACGAGACTTTGCAGGAAGGATTTATTTTATGAATATAGGTTTCCATCCCTGCCTGATAACCGTAATCAAAGATAATGACCTGCTTGGCTTTTTTGAGATGCTTTTTCCATTCGCCCCAGAACAGAGAACAGCAGGGCAGACGCAGGATATACAGAAATTTGTAGATCAGGTACCAAAAGCTTCTTTCTGATATGCAAAAAGGGGGAAAGACAATTCCTTTTAAGTCCGGGAAAAAATAATATTCCGGTTTTTGAAAGATAAGAAGGGTATCTTTATCGGGAAGCATGGGAATCTCCTTTGTGTGTTTGATTGTAACGGCTCGGGCAGGCCGGAGAACGCTTTGGAGAGCCGTCATAACTATCATAGCATTCCATGAATTGAAAAGCAACGCAAAATTACCCTGCAATGTGGAAGGGGAGTTGGAACAGGTCACTGAACTGTTATGATAAAGGCGACAATTACGAGGTTTGCATAGTAATTGAGCAAAAAAGCCCAAGCGTCAGATTGACGGCAGATTGAGACAGGAGAGATTACATATGAATGGAAAGAAAGTGACCCTGGTGATACCGGTCTATAACACGGAGAGCTATCTGCCGGAATGTCTTGAAAGCGTTTTGGCACAGGATTATAAAGAGGTGGAAATCATTTTGGTGGACGACGGATCGCCGGATGCATGTCCCGGGCTGTGTGATCATTTTGCCGGGGAAAATGAGAATGTCAGAGTGATACATCAGGAAAACAGAGGGCTTGGGGGCGCCAGGAACACGGGATTGGAAGCATCCTCCGGGGATTATGTGATGTTTATTGATTCCGACGACTGTCTGGATGGAGCGGATGCCGTCAGCAGGCTGGTAAAATGTGCGGAGGAAAAGCAGGCGGATATTGTGGTGGGAGGATTCCGGCGATTTTGCGGGCAGGATGTGAGCCAGGTCAACTGTCATCACCTACGGGAAGGGG
Organism: uncultured Acetatifactor sp.; assembly: GCA_910578185.1. GTDB lineage: Bacteria > Bacillota > Clostridia > Lachnospirales > Lachnospiraceae > Acetatifactor. The sequence goes on along the minus strand of CAJTPN010000008.1, from coordinate 49,385 downwards.
CGTATACAAAAACGGTGGATTTCCGGTTTAAGGGCTTTTACATGTACGGGCATCTGGCATACGATTGGGGGAAGCTGTATCGAAGGCGTTTTTTGCAGGAAAACAGGTTGAGATGCCGAGCCTATCCCTTTACGCAGGATAAAGCGCATAATATGGAGTGCTGCGCATATGAGCCAGTGTATGCGTTTATTCAGGGGAGCGTGTACTTATACAGAGTTAACCAGGAGTCAGTGACTTTTCGTTACAAGGAAAACTTTATGCCGGTCTGGATTGCCATTGCCAGTGACTTTCATGCCTTCCTGAAAGAACGGAAAATAAAGAATATTTATGGGGATTTGATGGCGTTTCATATTTTTTTTGGAAGCTTTTTTTTGGTAAAGCAGGAGTTGCAGTTTAAAAAGCCCGGCCTCTTACAAGCGGCCGGGAAGCTGAGGGAGTATGGGCGGGATCCCTTTGTGAGGAAGGCCATGGGAGCGCTGGCAAAGGGCAGGTATCTGGATCAGATTGACGTACTTGCCTGGAAGATCGTGATTCGCGGTGCTTCCGTTCTCTTTACCCTGCGTTGTTATCTTCTGTTTGCGGCAGGAATCGGACTGCTGCGAAGCCTGGGAGTGGACAAAAGGATTACCAGATCCAGGTATCGGGGCAGGCGGTAACATTATACCGCCGCCTTTGCCTTTTGCAGTTTGCAAAACAGTTGTAACAACACCAGTGCAGCCGCCATGGCCAGGATAAACTCTGCCGTAAACTGTGCGTATGCCAGTCCATAAAGCGGAAACAGGAAGTTCAGTAGAAAGAGTGCCGGGATTTCCAGAATGATCTTTCGCAGCAGAGCAAAAACCAGGGCTTTTTTTCCGAAACCGCAGGCCTGAAACACACCCACCGCCAGGAAATCCATACACAGGAAGGGAAGGGAGATACAAAGCCCATGTAAGAATTTCGTTCCGTAATCAATGATCACTTGATTTTTCATAAAGAGGGAGGTGAGGCCGCCTGCGCCCAAGTAGTATCCCACGGCCACCACAGTCATGAAAGAAAGGGTGAGCTTCATGGTGAACAAAAGCGTCTGCTTCATCCTTTTTGTATTTCCGCTGGCATAGTTATAGCTGATCAGAGGCATGATACCCTGGGAGGTTCCCAAGGCGATCTGCAGGGGCACCATATTGATTTTCTGCACGATTCCCATGGCGGCTACGGCGTCGGAGCCGTAGGAGGAGGTAAAATTGTTCAGGACGGTCATCCCCGTCACATTTAAAAGATTCTGAATGGAGGCGGGAATTCCCACGCCGCAGATGCCCATGACAATTTGCTTGCGAAAATGCAGCATGGACGGACGAATGCAGACATAGGTATGTCCCCGCTTTACATACAGCAGCACGAAAAAGTAGATGCAGGCAACACAGTTTGACAAAAAGGTGGCCAGACCGGCGCCGGCTGCCCCCATGTTGAGGCCCCAGGGCAGGATAAAGAACGGATCCAGCACAATATTCAGAAGACAGCCGCTCATGGTACCCAGGCTGGCATGCAGGGAAGCGCCTTCGGAGCGCACCATATAGGCCAAGACCACATTCAGGATAGCCGGGGCCGCGCCGCAGCTTACCGTCCATTTCAGATATTCTGCCGTAGCGGCAAAGGTTTCGCTGTTTGTGCCCAGGGTATGCAGCAGAGGCGTGCGGAAAACGGTGTATATCAGGGAGAATAAAATACCGCTTGCCAAAGCGCAGTAAAAACCAAAGGCAGAGCTTTGATGGACGGTATCATAGTCCTTTTGACCCAAAGCCCTGCTCATCATGCTGGAGGATCCCACGCCAAAGAGATTGTTTACGGCGTTAAAGGCCAGCAGTACGGGAGCTGCCAGAGTCACTGCCGCGTTTTGAACCGGATCGTTTAAAATTCCCACAAAATAAGTGTCGGCAAGATTGTAGATCACCATGACAAGGGAGCTGATTACCGTGGGGATTGCCAGTGTCATGACTGCTTTGGGAACAGGAGTCTGTTCAAAAATTTCTGTTTTGGCTGTATTTTCCATAATAAACCTCGCAAGTTGTAAAATATAATTGTATAACAGTATGTCCGTTTTGAACCAATATTAGGCAGAGGCCAAGGCATATGGGTCAATGAATCATGAGACATACAATCAAGATATGGAGGGCCATTGGGCCGCTGAACGTCTTGAGGCAGGCCATTGAACGGTGGCCACATGTGCCGTAACGTGCACGAAATGGGAAGCCGCCGCATGTTTTATGTTTCAACATTATAGCATAGAAAATTATGGAAAACTCATTTTTATAATTATTTTATAAATGAGGGTGGATTGACGACAGCGGATTGGACAGGTTCAGCCTGGATTTTTAACGGTTATAGCATTTGAATTCTTGGCGTGTCAGAAAGATCATGAAAATCTTTTTTATGGAAAAGTGAAAGGTACCAAAAAGTGAGTTGACAAGAGAAAATAAAGATTATTATGGGAGGGTAAAATGGACGAAATCAGAGGCAAAAATACATTTGCACACTGGCCGCCTATGGGGTGGAACAGTTATGATTATTATGACACTACGGTGAATGAGGAACAGGTGCGGGCCAATGGGGATTATATGGCGAAGCATCTAAAGGATTACGGCTGGGAGTATATTGTGGTAGATATCCAATGGTATGCTCACGGTGCTGGAAGCAGACGGGAGAAATTTCAGTATATTCCCTTCAGTGAGTTGGAGATGGATGAATTTGGCAGGCTTTTGCCGGATCCGGTCCGTTTTCCTTCCTCTGTGGGCGGAGCAGGATTTGGGCCGCTGGCAGAGTATATACATTCCCTTGGTTTAAAGTTCGGTATTCATATAATGCGCGGGATTCCAAGGTCGGCGGCTCACGGACATATGCCTGTGAAAGGAACACAGATAACGGCGGATGAAATTGCAGATCCTTCTTCCATCTGCGGCTGGAATCCGGATATGTATGGTGTCCGCCATTGTCCGGAGGGGCAGGCGTATTATGATTCCCTTCTGGGGCTGTACGCCGACTGGGGCGTGGATTTTATCAAGTGCGATGATATCTGTAACACAAATTTGTATCCCAACCATCCGTATTCCGCCCGGCATGAAGTGGAAATGTTGGCGGAGGCCATAAAAAAGTGCGGAAGAAAGATCGTGTTGTCCCTGTCGCCGGGCCCGGCATTAATAGAACAGGCCTGGCACTATGAAACTTACGCAAACATGTGGCGCATTACGGATGACTTTTGGGATCGATGGGATCTTTTGAAAAATATGTTTCGGCGGTGCGAACTATGGCAGAGCCATGTATCGGTGGGAAATTATCCGGATTGTGATATGCTGCCCATCGGTATGCTTGGAAAAGGCTTCGGACAGGAGAGAAGCACCGGTTTTACGAGAGAGGAACAGTATACCATGATGACGTTATGGTGCATCTTTGGCTCACCCTTGATGATAGGTGCCGAGTTGACCAGACTGGACGATTGGACGCTTTCTCTTCTCACAAACAGGGACATTCTAAATTTGCTGTCGCCGGAATGCAGATCCAGACAGGTTTGTCTGGATGAAAAAAAGGCTGTCTGGAAAGCCTGCAATCAACGGACCAATATGCGCTATGGGGCGTTTTTTAATCTCAGCGATGGGGAATCTGTGATGGAAATAGATCCTGTGTCTGTAGGAATGGGGGAGGGGATGAAGCTTAAGGAACTGTGGACCGGAAAAGAAATGATCGTGGGACAGGAGAAGCTTCGGATTGGGCTTTCGGCGCATGGATGTGCGGTATATGGGGGACAGCTCCGCGCCGGGTGTTAACTTACCCGGCGGGACCGTCGTATGTGAGATTTTGAGAAAGGGTTCTGTGGGAACTTAGAGGACAATATCCAGGACGGTGACGCTGTAACCGGGCAGGGTAAGCTGTGGCAGGGCATCTTTTCCCAAAGGGAGCGTCATGGTGGAAGGATATATGTAAGTGGGCTGGGCATGGGAATTAACTGCATCCGGTGAAGCCGCAAGCTCGTGCAGCGTGCAGCCTTTTGGAAGCCTGTCTGTCACTACGGAAACCTTTTCTTTCTTTTCTGATAGGTTTACCAGTTTTACATAGAGGTGGCTTCCGTCCTGGGAAAGGGTGCAGGACAGTTCTCCGTCAAAGTCGTCCAAAGCGTCGGATGCTTCCATCGCAGTTTCCACAAGAGAAGCGCCCACATGATTGGAAAACAGCTTCTGGACATAATAATTGGGCGTACCATATACGTTGTCGTTGTCAAACCAGATCAGATTCGGCTGCCATTGTTGGTGGCCGGTTCTTCCAAACAGCGGTGCGTAACACGACATCACCACATGGTCAGCGTTTTTTTCTAAACCGGTGAGGAAAGCGGCTTCGCAGAGCGCCGCATACCAGTTATTTTCACGATCCTTTGTGGAGCCGCAGGTATGGGCGGCGTATTCTCCCGCAAATACCTTGGGAAGCGTTCTGTCATAGACGTCGTATCGGTGACAGTTTTCCACAAACCATTCAGGAGACTTGTAGAAGTGTTCGTCCACGGCATACGCTTTATCCCTGTTGGCTTTCATCCAGTCGTATGCCGTGTGGAAATTCTTTCCTTCTACGGTGTGACCGGCGGAGGTGATCAGCTTGATCTCCGGATATTTTTGAGAGATGGCTTTCTGAAACGCCTCATATCGACAGAAGTATTCCTGGCCCCACTGTTCATTGCCGATTCCGATATACTCCAGGCCGAAGGGCTCCGGATGTCCCATTTGCGCCCGGAGAGCGCCCCACTGGCTGTCTGCGGCCCCATTGGCAAATTCGATCAGATCCAGCACATCCTGAATCCATTTGTCCAGGGAATCCATTTCTGCCAAAAGGCCCTCATGCCACTGGCAGGTCATGCCTGCGTTCATGACGGGGACGGGCTTTGCCCCCAAATCTTCGCAAAGCTGGAAATATTCGTAATATCCCAGACCGTAGGACTGAAAATAGTCTTGGGAGGAGCAGCCTTCCAACTGATACTCTTCCAGCTGCCAACGATTCCAGTTGGTGCGCCGTCTGGTCAGATCGCCCACCGTATCCTTCCAGTTATACATATTTTCAAAGCTGCGTCCCTCCACGATACATCCGCCGGGGAAACGCATGAATTTTGGAGAAAGAGCCTGCAGCATTTCCGCCATATCCTTTCGCACGCCGTTTGGACGATTATGGAAAGTATCCGAAGGGAAAATGGAAATCAGATCCAAATCAATGATTCCTTCCCTGCCCAGCAGTATTTCTGGGTAGACATGTTTACATTCTCCGGAAACGGTCAGCGACATATTATATTTGGTCCAGCCGTGGCCTGCACGTACCAGATAGAGCTCTTTATCGCAATAGACCGTCCCTTCCCGGTCAACCAGGCGGACCCTGATCGACATTGGGGAAGCATTTCTGGCATAACAGGAAAAACGAAAGGTTTTTTCTGGATGAACCGCAAAGCCTTCTTCACAAAAACCCAGGTTGCGGATTCCGCAGCCTTTGCCCCCGGTGAGCCTTGCGTAATATTGATGTGCACTGCTTATGGGAAATCTTGTGAGGATGGAGAAATCGCATTCTCCTATGGTCTCCCAGCAAAGCTTTCTGAAATCTTTTTTATCGTTTGGGTCAAAGTATTCAAAGGAGCGGTTGGCAATCAGTTCCGCATACAGTCCGCCGTCTCCGGCGTAATTGATATCCTCAAAAAAAATACCGTAGAGAATGGGACTGACGGTGTTTGTCCGATTTGACGTATTGATTCTGATAGTAGTCATTTTTCCCTCATTTCCGCATTGACTGCATATTTGACATTAAAAAGAGTATAGCAGTGGAAGCGCCCCAGGTCAAATAAAATATTTTTTGGCTTTGGGCGTTTTGCATCGGATTCAGAATGCTTTCTGGCGCACGCAGGTCAAGTGGGATGTTTGTCTGAACCATTACAATTTTTGCACAAAAGATGGATGAAAATGAAAAAAAATCTGTGATTTTTGCCGGACTTGTGTTATACTGAATTAGACATTGAAATGTAACAGCAAATGAATTGGAGGGTTACAGTTATGGATATCAAAGAGTTTACCGATATGGAACAATTTGAGAGGATCATGTCAAACTGGGCGGAAGCAACCGGGCTTGCAACCGTGGCTGTGGGTGCGGACGGAAATTATATTTCCGAATGTTATAATTTCACTGATTTCTGTATAAAATTGACGAGGGGCTGCAGCAAGGGACAGGCCAGATGTGAAAAGTGCGACAGGGAAGGGGAAGGGGTATACCACTGCCATGCCGGCTTGATCGACTTTGGCATTCCCTTGATGGTAAATGGCCAGAAGGTAGGATCTGTAATCGGCGGTCAGGTGCTTCCCGCAGAACCGGACGATGAGAAGTTCAGAAAGGTGGCGCGGGAGATTGGGGTGGATGAAGATCAGTACATAGAAGCGCTGCACAGAGTGAACGTGCGCACAGAGTCGGCAATCAAGGCGTCGGCGGGGCTTTTGGGCGAAGTTCTGAATAACTTTATCAATGCGGAGTTTGCCAGAAAAAAGAACGGTGTGATAATCGATAAGCTTTCAAATGGGGTATCGGCAGCTCATGAACTGGTAGAACAAATTATTTTAAAGACCGCCGAGTTGAAAGCGTTACAGAATAAGCAGAAGATTTTGGCTCTGAATGCCAGCATAGAGGCAGCAAGATCAGGTGAGCGGGGCGCCGGTTTCGCGGTAGTGGCCAAGGAGGTGGGAAAGCTTTCCGAACAGAGTACCCTGGTGAACAAGGATATCGAGGATATTGTCCAGAAGATTTCCGAGGCTGTGGAAGGTATGCGTGAATAGGCGGGCCGGGGGAAACAGTGCAGAAGCCATTTATAAAAGGGAAATATCAGACTAAAAAGGAGATACATATCAATGAATCCGTATTATCTTGCAATCGATATCGGGGCGTCCAGCGGACGTCATATTCTGGCACATCTGGAGGAAGGAAAGATGGTGCTGGAGGAGGTGCATCGTTTTCCCAACGGGATGGTGGAAAAGGATGGAGAAAACGTATGGGATGTGGAGGAATTGTTTCGGCAGATCAAGCTTGGCATGAAAAAGTGTGCGGAGCTTGGAAAGATTCCCGTCAGCGTGGGCGTGGATACCTGGGGTGTGGATTTTGTCCTGTTGGATGAGTGCAACAATCCCGTGGGCAATGCGGTGGCATATCGGGACGGCCGCACCAAGGGCATGGATGAGGAAGTGTATCGGATTATCTCAGAGGACGATCTGTATGCCCGCACTGGGATCCAAAAGGCCATATTTAACACGATCTATCAGTTGATGGCTCTCAAGGTGAAGAAACCCAAACAACTGGCAAAAGCTAAAACCATGCTGATGATGCCGGATTACTTCCATTATATGTTGTCAGGTGTGGCTGTGACGGAGTATACCAATGCAACCACGGGACAGCTGGTAAGTCCCGAGACGAAGGATTGGGACAGGGAACTGATTGAGAAACTGGGCTATCCCCAGGAGATTTTTAAGGATCTGGTTTGCCCTGGGGCAATTCTGGGAGAACTGACAAAAGAAGTGCGGGATGAGGTGGGTTATTCCTGCGAGGTGGTGGTACCGGCTACACATGATACCGGGTCGGCTGTCATTGCGGTTCCTACGGACAGCGACAATGCCCTTTATATCAGCTCCGGTACCTGGTCTCTGATGGGTACGGAACTTCTCGAGGCAAATTGTTCCCCCGAGAGCAAGGCACATAATCTGACAAACGAGGGCGGATACAATTACCGCTTCCGATATCTGAAAAATATTATGGGGCTGTGGATGATACAGTCCGTGAAAAAGGAGATCGGAGGAGAGCTTGGATTTGGAGAGATCTGCGAGATGGCATCCAAGTGTGATATTTCTTCCATAGTGGACTGCAACGACGATCGTTTTCTGGCACCGGAGAATATGACGGAAGAAGTGCAGGCGGCCTGCAGAGAATCCGGACAGCAGGTACCTCAGGGAATTGCGGAAGTTGCTTCCGTGATTTACAACAGTCTTGCGCAGTGCTACGCAAAGACCATTAAAGAGTTGGAGAGTATTACGGGCAGAAAATATGATTGTATTCATATTGTGGGCGGCGGCGCCAACGCGGATTACCTGAATCAATTGACCGCACAGGCTACGGGAGTTCCCGTATATGCGGGACCTACGGAGGCTACGGCCATCGGCAATCTGGCGGCGCAGATGATGTCAGCAGGAGAACTGACGGATTTGAAGGCGGCCAGAGCGTGTGTGCTGAACTCATTCCCGGTAAAGAAGTATTAAAATAGGAGACTGCCAGATGGCATTCCTCTATATCTGTGTAATTACAATTATTTTCCTCACTGCTTACAGGTTCTGGCATGGAAATGGTAAAAGGTGTGATTAGGGTGATATTATCCGTCTTGCAATGATTGCAGGACAAAAAATAGAAAGAAGATAAAAAGAAAGGAAGAAAAAAATGACAAGCAAGGAAAGGTACGAATCTGCAAAAGAGATCTATGCATCCTATGGGGTGGATACCGAGGCAGCCATCAAGGCATGTATGGAGGCTCCGGTAGCGTTGCACTGTTGGCAGGGAGATGATGTGATCGGTTTTGATCATGACGGTCCGCTTACCGGTGGCATCCAGACCACCGGCGATTATCCGGGAAAGGCAAAGACACCGGAACAGCTTATGCAGGATATGGATAAGGCGCTGAGCCTGATGCCCGGCAAGAAGAAGCTGAATCTTCATGCATGTTATGCAATTTTTGAGCCAGGTGAATTTGTGGACCGGGATAAGATTGAACCCAAACATTTTAAGAAATGGGTTGATTTTGCAAAGGAGAGGAATATGGGGATTGACTTTAACCCTACTTTTTTCTCTCATGACAAGGTAAAGGATGGATTGACATTGTCCAGTCCTGATGAGGAGACAAGAAAATTCTGGATCGATCATGGCAAGGCATGTGTAAGGATTGCGCAGTATTTTGCGGAAGAGACAGGTGTTCCCTGCGTTATGAATATCTGGACCGGGGACGGATACAAGGATGTGCCGGCGGATCGCATGGGACCCAGAATGAGATATAAGGATTCCATTGAACAGATTTTGTCCCAGCCCTATGACAGGAATAAAGTGAAGCCCTGCGTTGAGTCCAAAGTGTTTGGTATCGGTGTGGAGGCTTATACGGCAGGAAGCGCGGAGTTTACTTTGAGCTTTGCCGCTACCCATGAAGGCTGTCTGCCTTTAATGGACAACGGGCATTATCATCCCACTGAGGTGGTATCCGATAAGATACCTGCGCTGCTTTGCTTCTATCCGGAGATCGCACTGCATATTACACGTCCTATTCGCTGGGACAGCGATCATGTTGTGCTTTTCGACGATGAAACCAGAGAGATGGCAAAAGAGATTGTCAGATGTGAAAACGGCCTGAAGCGTGTCTACATGGCATTGGATTACTTTGATGCCAGCATCAACCGTGTTTCCGCTTGGGCAATGGGCTTCCGCAGTTGGGAGAAGGCTTTGCTCTCCGCGCTGTGCACGCCTCACGAGACGTTGAAGAAGCTTCAGGATGAGAACAGGATGACGGAGCTGATGGTGGAGCAGGAGGCTGTGAAGACATTGCCTTTCGGCGATATTTGGAATGAATACTGCCAGCGCTGCGGCGTTGTTTCAGACAAGGAATTCTACGGTGAAATCAAGAAATATGAGGACCAGGTTCAGTTAAAGAGAGATTAATGCGAGGAAGGCTCCCGATTGATAGGGATGCGGAACTGGAAAAACAGCATTCTTACAATAGGGATGCGGAACTGGAAAAACAGCATCCCTATAATAGGGAACCGGAAGGGTTTATGAGTGCGGAAGCGCTCAGAAAGCCTTCCAGGAGGAAGGTTCCCGATTGATAGGGATGCGGAACTGGAAAAACAGCATCCCTATAATGGGGAACCGGAAGGGTTTATGAGTGCGGAAGCGCTCAGAAAGCCTTCCAGGAGGAAGGTTCCCGATTGATAGGGATGCGGAACTGGAATAAGAGGATTTCATAGATGAATAATATCTTTGGCGTAAAAGTAATGGAGGAATATATCCGCATGTGTCATGACGGCGTAAGGCAGGGATGGCACGAGAGGAACGGCGGGAATCTGACTTATCGCATGAAGGAAGAGGAGGTGGCGGAATGCCGTCCCTATTTCAAAGCGGAGGCTGGCCCGTGGGTAGAACTTGGCGTTCAGGCGGATAATTTGAAAGGGGAATATTTCATATCCACAGGAAGCGGTAAGTTTTTGCAGAATGTGGGATTGGAACCTCAGAACAGCATTTGCATTGTGGAAATCAATGGGGAAGGCGATTCCTATCGTATCGTGTGGGGGCTGGAAAATGGCGGCAGGCCTACAAGTGAGTTCCCAACTCATTTTATGAACCATTCTGTGAGAAAGAGAGTTACGGATGGGGCAAATCGTGTGATCTATCATGCGCATACACCCTATGTGATCGCTCTTACATATGTGTTGCCGTTAAAATCCGAGGTATTTACCAGAATGCTCTGGAAGAGCGCCACAGAGTGCTGTGTGGTATTTCCCGGCGGCGTGGGCGTGGTGCCGTGGATGGTACCAGGGGGACCGGAGATTGCAAAGGCAACCTGTGTGCTCATGGAAAAATATGATGCGGCAATATGGGCATTCCACGGACTTTTTGTGTCAGGGCCGGATTTTGACACTGCGTTTGGGTTGATGCATACCATAGAGAAGGCGGCGCAGATTGCTTCCATAGCATTGGCGGCTGCTGGCGGTAAAGCGCCCAGGCAGATGATCACGGACGATAACCTGCGAGACATAGGAAGGGATTTCGGCGTGGCATTGAATGAAGAGATATTGGAGTATCATTCTCTGGATGATTTGTATTGTTGAGAGTAAAAGATGAGAAGTAAACAATAAAAAGGGCAGTTCTATAATCAGAGATCGATTATGGGACTGTCCTTTTTGTTCTGCATCAGGGACATATTTGCTTCCGTTGTTTTCCAACAATTATTTTGACGGAATCAGAATGAGTTCCGTAGGGAAACGGAGTTTGGCAATCAGTTTTTGAGCTTCCGCCATATCACCGATATGCTCCCTGCCATGACTGTCGCTGGAAAGGATTATGGGGCAGGAAAGGGATTCACATGTCTGAAGCATACGAATTGCGTTTACGCTGCAGTCTCTGCGATAGCTGTTGGGCAGCAGTGATACGTTGTTCAGTTCCGGTGAAACACCTTGAGAAAGTGCGGCTTTCACAAGTTCATCATAATCTACCGGGAACCGGGAATCGTCGCAATGCCCAATAATTCGGACATTGGGATGGCGCATTGCACGGATATATGCCTTGGTATTTTCGGTGGGAGAGCCTGCAGAATAGATCGGACGATGCATACTGATGATTACAAAGTCCAATTTGGACAGGATATCATCCGGAATATCCAGGTTTCCGTCCGCATCCAGAATATTTGCTTCCGCGCCGTATCTGATTTCCACCCCAAACCGGCGGCGCTCACATAGAAACAGGCTGCGAAAATAAGAAAGTCCAGCGCTGCCCATGCTGGCAGGCCCATGATCACTGATTCCCAGCAATTCCATACGCCGCCTTGCCGCCTCCTTTGCCAGATCAGTAATTCTGTCGTCAGTGCCGTGTCCGCTGGCGCAGGTGTGAGTATGCAGGTCGTATTTCCAATATGCATTTTTATCAGGGTTTAAAATATGGCTTTCGCTCATGTAATTCCTGTCTATTGGTTCCATATGTTTCCTCTTTCATTTTGTTTCGTTTCTGCGTTGTGGTACGATACAGTAAAGGAAATTTCTCCTTTTTCCGGCGATGGTTTAATTTGGGTACCATAGAAACGAATTCTTGTACATCAAATGCCGTCATGCCGCTGATTCGTTTTTTCAAGGATTTCTGCGGTCCCTGCCGAATAATTGTATTATACCCCATTATAGTACTTGGAGACAACACATTTCTTTTTGAACGAACGGTCGCCCATGGGAAAACCTACGGTCGATTTTGGTGTTTTATAAAAAATGATAAGAAAAAAGAAAATTCGCACATGATACATTGAAAGCTTAATTGAGATATGTTATACTGTCGCCACAGATGTGTTGGTGAGGATTTGCACCGCTTTACAATGTGACATTGGCGATATAATGGAATTGACTTAAGATTCTATAAAATACAAGGAGGCAAGTACAGTGGCAGAACAAGCAATTAGAAAATCAGAGCCTGTTCAAGCTAAGCCTATTTTGAAATGGGCAGGCGGCAAAACACAGATGTTAGGCGATCTTTTTCCTAAAGTACCGACCTCCTACGGTCGATATATCGAGCCATTTTTTGGCGGAGGAGCAATGTTTTTTGCCTTGCAACCAGAAAATGCCGTTATCGCAGACAGTAATCCTGAACTGATCAATATGTATCGGGAAGTTGCTGATCATGTGGAGAATGTAATTCAATGTCTTAAACGGTATGAAAATACTTCCGAGATGTTTTATGCCGTCCGTAGTCAGGAATGGACGATACTCCCCAAAGCAGAAGCTGCTGCAAGAACAATTTTCTTGAATAAAACTTGCTTTAATGGTCTGTATCGTGTCAATAAACAGGGACAGTTTAATGTCCCCTACGGCAAGTATAAAAAACCTAAGATCTGCGACGAGGATGGATTGAAAGCAGCATCTGTCGCATTGAAAAAAGCAGATATTTTATGTGAAGACTACTTGTTGGTTTTGGAGCATTACGCTCAGCCAGGAGACTTTATTTTCCTGGATCCCCCATATTTGCCTATCTCTGAATATGCTGACTTTAAGCGATATACCAAAGAACAGTTTTATGAGGAAGATCATGTTGAGCTTGCAAAGATGATCATGTCTTTGCGTGAACGAGGATGCCATGTCATTTTAACAAATTCCAATCACCCGTTGGTGCATGAATTATATGCTCCATTTAATATTGATATCATTCAGACCAAGCGGCACATTTCCTGTAATGGAAACACTCGCAAGGGAGAAGATGTCATTGTCACAATTCCTCCGAAGCAACGAATTTTAATTAAGCTACTGCCCCAGCCTCTACCGGAACAGGTGTCAGCTTATCCGCCAACTCGTTTTATGGGGTCAAAGAGTAAGTTGTTGTCCGAAATATGGGCGGTCGCCTCGCAATTTAAGGCGAATACTGTCGTTGATCTTTTCTCTGGCTCGGGTATTGTTGGCTATATGTTCAAAGCACAGGGCAAAACGGTAGTCAGTAACGATTATATGGCGATGTCCGCGACATTCACTAAGGCAATGGTGGAAAATAATTCTGTCATTCTGCCGTTAGAAGAAGCGAAAGAGCTACTGGTTACACACAAGGAGTCAGATCATTTTGTAGCATCAACTTTCAAAGATCTTTACTATACCAATGAAGAAAATGATTTGATTGATACGCTTCGTACCAATATTGCCGCAATCAAAGATCAATACAAACATGCCATTGCAATGACCGCATTGATTCGTGCCTGTACGAAGAAGCGGCCCCGTGGTATTTTTACCTACACAGGGCAGCGATATAATGATGGGCGAAAGGATTTACAAAAGACGCTCATGCAGCAATTCTTGGAAGCTGTCGAAGCTGTTAATGAGGCTGTATTTGATAATGGTCAGATCAATCGCTCGAGACAGGGTGATGCAATGGATTTGAGATTAGAACAAGCGGATTTGGTTTATATAGACCCTCCGTACTACTCCCCTTTGTCTGATAACGAATATGTCCGCAGATACCATTTTGTAGAAGGGCTGGCCCGTGATTGGAAGGGGGTTGAAATTCAGCAGCATACGCAGACAAAGAAATTTAAATCCTATCCGACGCCATTTGCTACTCGAAAAGGTGCATCAGATGCTTTTGATCATCTGTTTAAGAAATTTGCCGACAGTATTTTGATTGTTTCCTATTCTTCCAACAGCTTGCCTACACAAGATGAAATGGTGGCAATTATGGCAAAACACAAACAACATGTAGAGGTAATCCCTGTTGATTACAAGTATTCGTTTGGAAACCAAAGTGAAGCAAAGACGCACAGAAATTCCGTGCAGGAATACCTTTTTGTTGGATATTGATGGGAGGTTACAGCATGAGTGAGCAAATTAAAATATGGCTGGTAGGCAATACCGGTCTGCGTAACCCCAATCGAATTCAGGAAGGATTTTTTGTATATGCTAATTCGCCATTTGTCGGAAATTTAAGAGACGAAAATGAAGTTGGTTTTATGAATTTCTTAAACGAAAAGGGAATCATTCAAAACGAAAAGGGAAAGGACGAATCTGGAAGCCACGCACGCAAGTGGAGACTTATGTTTGCGAAAAATGGATTTATCTATCCCCAAGTCAAGAAAAAAGATGGTTGCCAAGAGGAACTTGGTGTATTGGACGATATTACGCCTTTCGGCAGAACGTTTTTGAAAGCAGATACATACCCTGCAGTACAGGAATGTTACTTGCGGGCGATGAGTGTAGAGCAGTTTGCCATGCCGGATAGTATGCACTATTTCTCTCCATTAAGGTGGTTGCTGGCGATTATGCTCGAACTAGAGAGGCGTACAGGTTCCTCTGAATTGAGCAGAATTGAATTTGCTCTGTGGGGACATACCACCAATCCCAGCTATAACTTGGAAGAAGTTGTTGATAATATTCTTGACTTGAGAGAACGGAGAACTGCCGCCCCGGCTAAGCTTCCTTTTGACAAGAAAGAGATCGCTAAAAGAGGCGAAAACTACGACAAAAAAGCTGATAATTTCTTGGATTATAGTGATATGAATATGCGATACCTCCGTATATCTGGTGTGCTTCAACGCAAAGGCAGAGGTCTGATCATCGTATCTGCAAAACATATTCTGGCAGAAAAACTTGCAAAAACCACAGCAAGCGCAGAGCCTATTATGGAGCAGTATAAGATGCTTTGTGCTGGCGCACCTTTGCCCACCGACAATATGGATGTTGCAAAATGTTTGTTGGACGATTTGATCAAGCAGATGAAAGATCGTCATATCCTGTTTGACATTTCTGATCTGCCTCTGAATACTCCGGCAGAAATCAACATTGCAAGGCAAAGACTTGAAAATATCCTCGCTCAGACGGACGAAATTCAGTATGCCAATGATCAGTGCAATCAGTGGGAAGAAATCAGAGATTATATGACATTGCTGATCAAAGGTGGCGGGAAAATGGTCTATGACGAGGATAACGCCATTGAAGTACCCAAGGATGAAACACCTGCATATTTTGAATGGACACTTTGGCGTGCGGTACTGGCGATTGATCATATGGTTAATAAGCCTTATGAAGTCCGTGGATTCAAATTAGATTCTGATTTTATGCCTGTATCGGCTGCTGGCGGCGGAAAAGGCGATCTGTATTGTGAGTTTAACGATTTCACAATTTTAACCGAAGTTACTATGTCTACATCTTCCCGCCAGGAGGCAATGGAGGGTGAACCTGTCAGACGGCATGTTTCCGATGCTGTTCTGAAATATGATAAGCCTGTCTACGGTATGTTTATTGCTATTCGTATTGATACTAACACAGCAGAGACATTCAGACATGGTATTTGGTATGCAAAGGGTGATGTGAAGCAGCGGTTGCATATTGTTCCATTAACATTGGGACAGTTCCAGAAATACTTTGTGGCAATGTTTGAGGCGAAAAAGGCAAATCCAGAAAAACTCAGAGATTTAATCGTCAAGTGCGAATCTCGCAGAGATTTTTTAGAAGCCCCTGCATGGAAACAATATATTGATACAACTGTTTCTGAAAAGGCATCTGAAATTGTTAAGGACATCTTGATGGTATAATGTTGTTGAGTATGACAAAGCTGGGGTTTCTCAATTCAGAAAGGCTAAAGCGACATGCATTAATCCTACAGGGACGAATCCCTATCATCTGAAACACATAGGGACCGGATGTACAGTGCATGGCTGGGTGGATGCGCTGTCACTGCTTTAGCAATATAATCATTGATTTGCAGCTTCTCATAAAAAATGGAAGCAAAGGGGCTCGAACCCTTGGCCTCCCGCTAGTCAGGCGAGCGCTCATCCCAGCTGAGCTATGCTTCCACAAAGATATAATCATTTCAGGATACACATAAAAGGAATAACAGATCTACCCCTTTCGTCTGAAACCTGTTTCATTATAACACAGGTGAAGGGAAAAGGGAAGAGAAAATTTTTTGTCCGTGTTGAATCTTCCTGCTGTACAGCTTGGTTTGGTCACGCAAAGAGCGCGCGGTAATGCCTGCAGTGATACCGGGTGAACGCAAACGGCGTAGACAGTTCTTACCGGTCAAGGAAACTTTGCACTGGTGTAACATTTGAACAGATCACAGGAACTTTAATCTGGTGCTAAAGTATCGGCATTGTCTCTACTGCTGTCAGGCCTCATAAAATAACTTGTGGAAACCCTGAAACGAATCTTACTTTCGGGCATTTGCATTTTCTTGGGCATGCCATAGGAATTAGGCTTGCCGCCGGTTTCCGTCCCTATGATTTTGGCAAGGCCGTTATCCTTTAAAGTGACGGCAAAGGTTCTTGCACTGCTGAAAGTATGACAGGATACCTTGCAGCAAAGATCCGAAGGTAGACAGACCGGTTTTTTGGGGTTTTTGATGAGAACCTGTCTGCTTGAAATCTGCCTTGCCTCCCCGGAGGAATAATCTATCATCTCGTATCTCCGGAAGCTGTCAATGTCGATGTATTTTATAAATTCATCGATAACAGCGGAATTTCCGCCCATATTCCGACTTAGATCCAGCACAAAGGAAGTAATTTGCCTTTCCCTGCATAAGTCTGCAAGGGTTTCCAGCGTCGTTTTGTACTTTTCGTTATAAATGCAGGAATTCAGATGTAAAATCATTCTGCCGTCCTGTATTTCATAATCCATGAAGTCGTCTTCATCCGCAAAATCCAGAAAACCATTATAGTTTTGCAGAGTGTATTTCTTTTCCAAGATTTCGCCGTTTGTCAAAAAGGTGACGGTGTATGTATCTTTTTTCCCAAATAAATGGCGTAGGTTTCTTTCGCTGAAAAGGTGATAATTTTGATACGGATACAGTATCATTCTGCTTTTTACCAGGTGAAGGTTTTCATGGGGTATTTTATTTGCCATAAGGGAAATTAAAGTTTCCACTTTCGTGTCGTTGACCGCTGTAATTTGGGCGTGGGCAGGTATTGTATCATATGCTTTGTTCAGAATTAATCTGCTGCCGCCTTCATCCCATCCGCAGGGCAGGGGAATACAAAGATCGTTTTGCGAATACGGTACCTCAATATTGGTATGGCCATCTTGAAAAAAAGAGGTTAACTCCGTTGCCGCATTTATCAGACTGTCATATGAATTTATTCCGCTTTCATTTCGCTGATATTGTTGTGCAAAACGTTTTTCCCTTGATTGATCCAAAAGGATGGCAGGATGTTTTTGCAGTGCGGTGAATAAAAAGTGGAAATCGTCTTTGAAATTCGCCGGAAAATAAATGCTTTTATCAACCATAGTATGTATATGATATCCTTTTTGTTATTCTGATTTGGTTCCTCTAGTGAATTATAGCATGTTATAAATGTGGAGTCTACATAAATGGGGCTGGTACTTTCCAGTCTTGTCATACTATTAGGCTTGATATATAATGATATTGACAGGCAAAAAACTGTAGGCCCATTGCCTGTGGGAGGGCTCAAGGGCGTTAAGGGATGTGAAACAAGATGCGGACAACTGTGGAAATCAAACCCATTCGTGTGGGAGGTCTGCTTCTGCCGACAAATGTGCTTATGGCGCCGTTGGCGGGGTATACCTGCTATCCGTTTCGGATGTTGGCATATGAGCTTGGGGCAGGTTTGTGTTTTACCGAAATGTGCAGCGCCAATGCGCTGAAATATGAAGACAGGGCCACGAAGCGCCTTTTGGTGACCACAGGGGAGGAACCAATCAAAGCGGTTCAGCTTTTGGGAGGGAATCCTGCGGTGATGGAGCACATGGCATGCGGCAGGCTTTTGGAGGAATTTGATATTATTGATATTAATATGGGATGTCCGGTTCCCAATGTATTCAAGAGCGGCGAGGGAAGCGCCTTGATGCTGGATCCCGGGAGAGCGGCTGCGATCATTCGGGGCTGTAAGAGAAGCGGAAAAGCGGTGACGGTGAAATGTCGCACGGGAATTCGGGAAGACGATATGTTTGCCGCAGAATTTGCCAGGATTTGCGAGGATGCGGGAGCGGATATGATCACCATCCACGGCAGAAGCCGGAGTATGATGTACGACGGAAAGCCATATTGGAAAGAAATTGAACAGGCTAAGGCGGCGGTTTCCATTCCGGTGATTGCAAACGGCGGAATTTTTTCCGTGGAAGATGCGGCGTTTGCAATGGAATGCACTGGTGCCGACGGGATTATGGTGGCCCGGTATGGACTGGAAAATCCCTTTATTTTCAGCGAACTTACAGGAATGTCCTGCAGGAAGACCGCATTTATGATTTTGTCGGAACAGATGGAACTGGCTGCAAGGCATTATGACGAAACCTTTACCCTTGCATATATGAAAAAGCTTGCCTCTTATATGATGAAGAAGCGGAAGGGGACAAAGCGGTACAAGGAGAGGCTGTTTGGGAGCGGAAGCCTGGCACAGCTACAGGAAGTGATAGCGCTTATTTTTGCAGACGAGGCCGATATGAGGGAAGCATGACAGAATATTATCAGATTGAAGACGGAATATTGAAACTATATACGGGACGAGAAGAAGTGGTATGGCTTCCGGAGGGTATCCATACCGTTGGAGAAGGCGCGTTTAAGGGTTGTGTGTCTCTGAAAAAGGTTGTGCTGCCCATAGGGCTTAAGCGGATTATGGGAGATGCCTTTAAGGGCTGCCGAAAGCTGGAGGAAGTGATTATCCCGGATGGGGTATCATATATTGGAAGTTATGCCTTTCATCGATGCCACGGGCTGAAGCAAGTGGAGCTTCCGCCTTCGGTGGAGGAGGTGTCGGAATGTGCTTTTTTGTACTGCGACAGTCTGACACAGGTGGGCATACCGGGGGTAAAGAGAATCGGAACGCAGGCGTTTGCCAATGGCATTTCCCTTGAAAAGCTTGTGATTTCCAGATCGTTGAAGGAGGAATGTATCTGTGATGTCTTTACCGGGTGCGGGAGGGTCAGGGAGATTTCTTTTGCGGACGGAGAAACCTTCAAAATGTCCAATGTGGTGGAAGCGGCGGCGGGCGGACTGCAGGCGCCTTCTATTGTACATCTGATTGTGTCGGATATTCTGCGAATGATGGAGCTGGATGGCAAGTGTCTGGTTCGCTTTCGTGTTAACATAAAGCATGTGGAGGTGCCGGAGGGGATAGAAGTTCTTGCCAAAAGCAGTTTTTTCGACATGCGGGGCATTTTGGACATAAGGCTTCCCAGGTCGCTGAGACAGATTGAAAGCAAGGCCTTCCGCAACTGTATCAGCTTGGAAAAGGTGATCTTTGGCTCGGATAATGTGCAAATCCACAGGGATGCCTTTCGCAACTGTACTTCTCTAAAGTGGGTTATAACCTGTGATGGAGCGGAATATATGTTCAGTGGCTTATCTGATAGATACCAGTTAGAGGCAGGAACCAGATGCACCCATGGAGATGTGGGCGAAGAGGGGGTATCGGAACCTGTGCCGGCGGAGCTTTCCCGGATTCCAGAGCCGGTGCGTGTGATTCGCAAACAGGTATTGGGAAATTTCAGGATCAGCGGAACCATGCTGCTGCGGTATCTGGGGGCGGAATCCCGGGTGGTGATTCCGGAAGGGATTACCAGGATTGCCGAAGAGGCATTTGCGGGCAATGAGACCATTGACAAGGTGATTCTGCCCGAAAGTCTGCGGGAAATAGGTGAGGAGGCGTTTCGGGGATGCCTGCTGCTGCAGACGGTTGCGCTGCCGCAAGGGCTGTGCAGAATCGGAGCAGGAGCTTTTGAGAGCTGCGTAAAGCTGCTTCGGATGGATATCCCTGCCGGTGTGGATGTGTTGGCAGACAGAACGTTCCGAAACTGCAGAGTGCTGCAGCAGGTGCAGCTTGGAGAGGGGCTGCGAGAAATAGGGGAGAGTGTTTTTTATGGCTGCCGTGGCTTGAAGAAGATACGGCTTCCGGAGAACTTGGCTGAGATAGGGAGGATGGCGTTTTATCGGAGCGGCTTGCGGGAAATCGGGATTCCGGCAAAGGCGGAACGGGTGGGAAGTCTGGCGTTTGCTCAGAGCGGACTGCAGAAAGCGTTTATTTCCGGCGGTCATGAGACGGGAAAATATTACGGTGAGGATGTGTTTGGCGACTGTTCCAAGTTAAGAACATTGGTGCTGGAAGAAGGCGTGTGCCGCATTCCGGATAAGTTTGCCTTTGGGTGCGGGGCGCTTGAGCGGATACATTTGCCCCAAACGCTTGTGTCGGTGGGGAGACATGCTCTGGAAGGAACCATATTTTTGGAGCGATGGCGGCAGGGAGCGCCTTTGGAGACGGACGCAGTCTTTTGGGACGGTCGGGAGCTGGAAGGAAGCGTGCGTCTTGGGGAGCATGTGCGGATCGTGGCGGGAGGTGCTTTTTACGGAAATACAAAGGTGACGGAAATTTATCTGCCGGAAGGAATATGTTCCGTGGGAGCGGCGGCATTTAAGGGGTGCAAGGGACTTCGCTGCGTTTCCTGGCCTGTGGGCGTCACACACCTGGAAGCGGAAGTGTTTTCCGGCTGTGAGGTGTTGAATGCGGTTTCTGTGCCAACTGCCTTGGACGGGACGGATTGGGCGCGGCTTCCCCAGTGGATTTCCATCGGTGAGAGAGCTTTTTATCGTTGCGGGAAGCTTAGAGAAGTTTGGCTGGAACAGGCAAGGCGGATCGGAAGAGAAGCATTCAGAGGATGTTCTGCCCTTATGGGATGTAGGGTGAATCCGGAGCTTATAGTGGACGAAGGGGCTTTTGAGGGTACCGGGATTGGCGAGATTGGGGAAGATGGAATTCATATTGTGGGAAATCTGGTGGTCTCCGGTGAGAACTGTAAGGGGGAACTACTGCTGCCGGAAGGAATCAATGGGATTGCGCCCTATGCTTTTGCCGGAAACCGTGCTTTGAAACGGTTGATTTTGCCGGAGAGTCTCCGCTGCATTGGGGAAGGGGCATTTTTTGGATGCAGCGGTCTTTTGGAGGTAGTATTTCCCAAAAAGCTATGCAGGATAGAAGCGCATGCTTTTGAAAAATGTGTGTCCCTGAGGGAAGCGACGATTTTTGCCGCACAGATCGGAGAGGCGGCATTTGCCGGCTGTATCGGACTGGAAAGAATCAGGCTTTCCAAGGTAAGGATTTTGAACGCCAAGCTCTTTGTCGGCTGTGCCGGGCTGAAAAACTGTCTGTGTGAAAATGTGAAAGCGGTGCAGGCATATTGCTTCAGCGGCTGCAAGGAACTGCAGGATTTTGATTTCTCTTCCCTCTATGTGATGAGAGAATATGCTTTTGAGGGCTGCGGGAAATTGCGTCGGGCGGTATTTCAGGACGGTGTGGTATTAAGGTCGCATGCGTTGGAAGGCTGTTATGGTCTGGAAGAGATTTGTCTGTCAGGACTACAGGGACAGATTCATTTAAGGGCATACGCGCTTTCAGGATGTACTTCCCTTCAAAAAGTGACATATTTGGGGAAGGATTGGAAGTTTGGCTGCTATACGGATATTTTGTCGGAAGTATTTCCAGAGACGGTGAGATTATTGTTTCACAGTGCTTTCAGCTGTTTTGAAGTAGAGCAGGAGGAGAACTTATGCGGTTATCGGGGAGCGGCCCGGAGTGTGAGGATACCGGAGGGAATACGGCGAATAGAGGCGGAGGTTTTTCGGGATGTGATGATGCTTGAAAACGTGGAGATTCCGGAGAGCGTGGAATATATCGGAGCCAGGGCCTTTCACGGAACAGCCTGGATGGAAGGCAGGCGAAGAGAAGGGCCGTTGGTAATGGTTGGGGATATGCTGCTGGACGGTTCCGGATGTGTGGGAGAGGTGACAATCCCGGCGGATATTCGTCTGGTCTGTGGATGGGCGTTTGCAAATGGTATAGAAATAGAGCGTATTCGCTTTTTATCCCACTGGGTGCGGGTGGAGGAATATGCATTCAGAAATTGTATCAACCTGCGGGAGATGATTTTGCCGGATGGTACTGAGGTGCGTTTTACGGGCTTGGAAGACCGGGAAAAGGAGCTGCCGCCGTTAGCCAGGCAGGCGGTGATGGAAAGCATGAACTGTTTTAAGACTCAAGGGGCGGGTGTGCTCATGGAATGTACAGGGAATATATCAAGGCTTCGTCTTGCCTATGGCATAACAGAAGTGGGGGAGGGGGCGTTTCAGGACGGAAACCTTTTGACGTGTATCCTCCTTTCGGATACGGTGAAAAAAATCGGAAAGAGGGCGTTTGCAGGCTGTAAATGGCTTGAAGAAGTCAGAGAGGCGGAGGGCGTAGAGACTATCGGGGATCTGGCGTTTTCCGGGTGCGGTGCACTGCGCCGGGTGGAGCTTTCAGATGAGTTTCGGAGGCTTGGGGTAAGAGCCTTTGAAAACTGCACGGCCTTGGAGGAAATAAGGATACCGGAAGGCGTGGAGGAGATACCGGAAAGGGCGTTTTACCGCTGTCACAGCCTGAAAAATATACGACTTCCGTCCACCGTAAAAAGAATCGGAAGGGAAGCGTTTGCATTTTGCAGGGAAGGGGCCATGATTCAGGTGCCGGAGGGAGCGATAGTGGAAGAGAGAGCTTTTTATGGACAAAAAGGAGCGGCTGATGCGTTATCGTAAATTGGGCGATACGGGACTTAACATATCGGAAATCGGTTTTGGAACTATTCCGGTGTTACAGGGGAGCGTACCAGTCTTACCGGACTACTTTAATTTGAGCATGGAAGAAGCGCTTGGGGTCATGGAGCATGCATATTTGTTGGGGTGTAATCTGTATGACACGGCGATTGTGCCAGAGTATGGGGATGCGGAGATAAAGCTTGGAAAATTTGCTGCTATCGTGGGCAGGGACAAGATCATTATCTCGGACAAGGCGCGCTTTTATGACGGCAATGAAATGTATCGGGCGGTGGAAACTTCCTGTGAGAACCTGGGGACGAATCCTGATTTATACTTTGTTCATCAGGTGGACGGAGAACATGAGCAGGAGACATTTGGCCGGGGCGGCGCCCTGGAGGCGCTTGGGGAACTGAAGGCGGAGAGGAAAATACGGTATACGGGAATTGCCTCTCATTATTATGATATTCTGCTAAAAGGCGCCCGGGATGCCCGGGTGGATGTGCTGCAGGGCAGCGGCAATCTTTTGGAACGGGGGATGTTAGACCGGCTTCGGGAGGAAACACTATTTCGCGGAAAGGGATTTCTTGTCAACAAGGTATATGCGGCAGGGCTTCTTCCGGCAAGATTTTCTGTCAGGACTCTGATAGGTTCCGTATTGGCATATCCTGTTTCCGGCGTGCTGATCGGCCTTGGAACCAGGGAGCAGGTGGAGGAGGCAATGGGATGGGATACCGCAAAACGGAAGGATGCGCTCCCTGCTTTTGAGGAGGTGCTGTCCGTGTTGGAAAAGGAATATGCGCCGATTCCCTGCGACAGGTGTCAGAGATGTGTTTGCCCATACGGGACAGAGATACATACGCTGTTTCGCCAGTATCAGTATTTTCACTTGGGAAAGGATTTTTGGGCGCTGAAAAAGCTTGGGCTTGGAATTGCTGAAAGCGCCGGGAAGTGCCGGAAATGTATCGGAATGCCCTGTATGGATATGTGTCCGAGGAAGATTCGTATTCCAAAGGAGATACAGAAGATAGAGCGGTTGGTTGCCGAACACCCCATATCTTCCCGAGGATGCCACGGCTTTTGAACTAAGCGTACGGGATGGGGATGATTTGGACCGATTTGACGCCATGAGAATCTATATGATCCATTTTTCTATCTTTTGCAATACTTTAGCACCGCTTTCATCATCGCCGTCTATGCTTACCGCTGCCGCATACAGTCCGCCCGGGTGTTCAATAATTTCATGGGGAGCTGTTTCAGCTTCGGTAATGTTGTCCTTAATACGCCATATCCATTCCAGGTTTTCATTGCTTTCACACAGAAAATCTGGAGCGTCAAAAATAATGGGTTGGAAAAAATCATTGTGTGCTTCCTGCCATAGCTGAAATTTTCCAAAGACGTCTTCATATGACATCATTCCAGATGTAACCGCTCTGAATTTTGGAACACGGACAATAATGATATCAGGTACTTTGTCGTTCAGCTTTTCAGTGACTTCAAAAAAACGTTCCGCCGCAGCAGAGTTACCGTTGTAGTCAACGTTTGTAATTTGTGCTTCAATGTCACTGGCTTTTTCATACAACAGCTTCACATCTGTTTCTTTTACAAAATCCAGATTTTTTATCTGTTTGATAAAATCCAGGACAATTTTTTTCAGTTCGTGTAAAAGGGAAACTTCTTCGTCTATAGTATCAACCTTTTTTCAAGCACATCTAAAACGATTTCAGATCCTGTGGCGCTGAATATGCGTTTGATATCCTTGATGCTGATATTAAGTCTGCGCAGGATAAGAATTTGCTCCAGACGTTTTATTGCCGTCTCATCATATAATCTGTAGGCATAGTCAGCGCTTCTTGTACTTTCAATCAATCCCATATCTTCATAATAGCGAAGGGTGCGGGCAGATACATTATATCTGACAGATATTTCTCTGATTTTGGCTAAATTACTCATATTGTTTATTCCTTTTTTTCGCTGATGTTAAGGATATTATACACTATTCCACAACGGAAGAGTAAATAGTAAAATTAATATTATTTAAAATATCAGAGCCCTGCATGGACTCAGTCGTTTGGGGTATGTAAGTTTTATTTCCTAATATTTGCCGCAGCCTTTCAATTATTTGATTCCTTGGCAGTATTCATATACGTCCGGGCGAAAATTTCAGTGTTTTCAATTTGGGTTTCTTGGAAAATCCAACATCAAACAAAATAATCCCACAAAAAAAGAAATAGAAAACCTGACAGATTTATTGACATTTCCGCAGGATAGGCATATACTTAAGGGTAAGAGAAAAGATAGCGGAAGGGCAGGAGCCAGAAGCGGTATTTGACGGATGGCGGAGCCGAACCGCTGCTAATTTTGTGAATATCGGACAGGAAAAGGAGCGGCAATGGAAAAATATTATACCCGGGAAATCCCCAAAACGGACAGGATCCCTAAGCTGGTAGCGCATTTGTATGCCAAGATGCCGGAAATAGAATCCTCCAGAGCAAAATTGATCACAGAAAGTTACAAGGCTACGGAGGACAAGCCCATTGTGATGCGGCGTGCTCTTGCGTTTGCATATATTCTTGACAATATCCCCATTATTATAAGGGAGGGAGAGCTGGTGGCGGGCAGCACCACGATTGCGCCCAGAGGCTGCCAGACTTATCCGGAGTTTTCCTACAAGTGGCTGGAAGCGGAATTTGAGACGGTGGAGAAGCGTGCGGCGGATCCTTTTTACATATCAGAACAGACAAAGAGGGATTTGCTTGAGGCGGACGCTTATTGGGAGGGAAAAACCACCAGTGAGCTGGCTACTGCGCTTATGACGGAGGAGACCAGGAAGGCTATTGAACACAATATCTTTACGCCTGGCAATTATTTTTATAACGGTGTGGGACATGTGACCGTACAGTATGACAAGGTATTGTCCGTCGGTTACAGGGGGATTATCGCTCAGATCCGGGAGGCACTGGAACAGTGTGATCCGGGAGATGCCGATTACTGTACCAGAAGTCAGTTTTTAAAGGCGGCTATAATCAGCTGCGAGGCAGTTATCCGCTATGCCAACAGGTATGCTGATCTGGCGGAGCGGGAGGCGGCGTCCTGCTTTGATGCGGCCAGGAAACAGGAGCTTCTGCAGATTGCTTCCAACTGTCGCAGGGTGCCGGAGTTCGGGGCGGAATCCTTCCATGAGGCATGTCAGAGTTTCTGGTTTGTACAGCAGCTTCTGCAGATTGAATCCAGCGGGCACTCCATCTCGCCGGGCCGCTTTGACCAGTATATGTATCCTTATTATAAGAAAGATTTGGATGCGGGGCGGCTTAACCGTGAATTTGCTCAGGAGTTGATTGACTGCATCTGGGTGAAATTAAATGATCTGAATAAATGCCGTGATGCCGCTAGTGCGGAGGGCTTTGCGGGCTACAGCCTGTTCCAGAATCTGATTGTGGGCGGTCAGGACAAGGATGGAAACGATGTGACAAACGATCTGTCGTTTATGTGTATTACGGCGTCCAAGCATGTTTTCCTGCCCCAGCCGTCTCTTTCCATCCGGGTGTGGAACAAATCTCCTCATGAGCTGTTAATGAAGGCGGCGGATCTGACCAGGACGGGCATTGGGCTGCCGGCATATTACAATGATGAGGTAATTATCCCGTCATTGATGAGCAGGGGGCTGACGTTGGAGGACGCCAGAGAGTATAATATTATCGGCTGCGTGGAACCCCAGAAGGCGGGTAAGACGGAAGGGTGGCATGATGCAGCCTTTTACAATATGTGCCGTCCGCTGGAACTGGTATTTTCAAACGGCTGGGATAAGGGTGAGAAGATCAGCATAGAGACCGGAAGGGTGGAAGATATGTCCACCTTTGAGGAATTCTATGACGCATATAAAAAACAGATGGATTACAATATTTCCCTGTTGGTGAACGCGGATAACGCCATTGACGTTGCCCATGCGACCCGCTGTCCGCTGCCGTATCTGTCCTGTATGGTGGATGATTGCATCCAGAGGGGCAAGACGGTGCAGGAAGGTGGAGCAGTCTATAATTTCACGGGGCCTCAGGGATTTGGTATTGCCAATATGGCGGATTCCCTCTATGCCATTAAGAAACTGGTATTTGAGGAGAAAAAGATCACGCTGGCGGAGTATAAACGAGCGCTTGCCATGAATTACGGCCAGGGCTTTGATGCAGTGAGCGCCGGAGAAATTGTGGCGGAGATTCTGCGTGAGATGGATCATAACGGCGTGTCCGTGGACGAATCACAGATTGCAGGCATGATCACTGGAGTGATGAGCGCGGAGCTTCCTGCGGAGGAAAAGAAAAAGTATGAAGAGCTGAGGGCTATGATCGAGCAGGTTCCTAAGTTTGGCAATGACAATGAAGAAGTGGACATGTTTGCCAGAGATGTGGCATATACCTATACCAGACCTCTGCTGAATTACCGCAATCCACGCGGGGGGCAGTTCCAGGCAGGACTTTATCCGGTATCCGCAAACGTGCCGCTGGGCGCGCAGACAGGCGCCACACCTGACGGAAGGCTTGCGCATACACCGGTGGCGGATGGGGTGTCCCCTTCGGCAGGCAAGGATGTGCAGGGCCCTACCGCGGCGGCAAATTCTGTCTCCAAACTGGATCACGGCATTGCTTCCAACGGTACATTGTTTAATCAAAAATTTCATCCTACTGCATTAAGCGGGGAAAAGGGATTGGAAAATTTTGTGGCCCTGATCAGATCTTACTTTGATCAGAAGGGAAGTCATATGCAGTTTAATGTGGTGGACAGAGAGACACTTTTAGATGCTCAGGCGCATCCGGAAAAGTATGCGCATCTGGTGGTGCGGGTGGCAGGTTACAGCGCGCTGTTTACCACGCTGTCCAAATCCTTGCAGGATGATATCATTCGCAGGACGGAACAGGGATGGGGATAAAAAGTTTCCATCGGGTTTCCTGCTGCGGAGAGTACAGATTGAGAAAGACTTGAGATGATATTATAGATTGACGGGGAAGAGGAATGGATTATTTACAGACAAAAGGACGCATTTTTGATATTCAGCGCTATTCCATCCATGACGGTACGGGCATTCGAACCATCTGCTTTCTGAAGGGATGTGTGCTGCGGTGTAAGTGGTGCTGTAATCCGGAGTCCCAGGAATATGAAATACAGGAAATGACGGTGGGCGGGAAACCAAAGACCATTGGCCGGGATGTGACGGTGGCAGAAGTGATGGAGACGGTGGAGAAGGACAGGCCCTATTATGTCCGCTCCGGCGGCGGACTGACGCTGTCGGGAGGCGAGAGCCTCTGCCAGCCCGCGTTTGCAAGAGACTTGCTGCATGCCGCCAAGGCGGTGGGGATTAATACCGCCATGGAAAGTATGGGCTGTGCCAAATGGAAAGTGATCGAAGAGATTCTGCCCTATCTTGATCATTATCTGATGGATATCAAACATATGGACAGCGGCAAACATAAACAGTTTACGGGCAAGGGAAACGAGCTGATGCTGGAAAATGCGAAAAAGATTGCGGCTTCAGGGCAGACACGCTTAAGCATTCGGGTTCCGGTGATTCCCACCTTTAACGATACGCCGGAGGAGATCGGAGCGATTGCCAAATTTGCCGATAAGCTGCCGGGGGTGGAGGAGATTTACCTTCTGCCTTATCACAGGCTGGGACAGGACAAATATGAAGGATTGGGCAGGGCATACGAGTTGACAAATATTCTGCCTCCGGAGCCGGAATATATGCAGATGCTGAAGGAGACCGTGGAGGGATGTTCCGCATTGGTATGCCATATCGGCGGCTGACAGGATCGCGTTATCTAAGAGGAGACTTTTATGAAATTTGAAGGAAGAGAAGACAAGACCCCTGGACGGCCAGGCAGAGTTTCTATTTTTGACACGGATTATCCTATGGACAAGTCAAGTTGGTTTCATGTGTATTCCGCTTGTCTGGGGAAAGTGATGACCATTCAAAACGCCTGTGCGGAGCTGGTGGTCAGGAAAAGAAACTGGAACGTTGATTTTGAGAAAGGAACGCTGTCCTTTGAAAATGATAGTTATCCGGTACAGTTCCTCGGCAGCGAATCCAGCTCCAGTCAGACATGGATGTGGGGTTGGAATAATATAAATGGATTCGACGAGAGGCTGATTTGTCTGGCAGAGGAAACGAGGAGGAAGGGAGAGGCGTGGAACCTGGAGCCCTTGACGACGGATACTTTTTATCTGGATGATACCTTTAACGGACATAATCTGTCCATTGTGGCATGTGGGATATCAAATGAAGAGTATTGCTATTACAGAGGTCCTCATAACCAGGGGGCGGTGCTGATGGCGTTTTCCGGAGTGCCGGAGGCTGTTTTTGCTCCGCTGGATTCGCAGAAGTTTATCTCCGGTGTGTTGGAATGTATAAAAAAGGTTTCCGTTGAGCATAAAATTTTCACGGAAAGCTTTCTTATGTGGAACGGCACTAAATATGACTGGGAGGGAAACAAGCTGATTGCGCACTTTGCGGAGGACCTGGTGATTTCCTTTGAGAAAGAGGCTGATTTGTGGCGGATTGCATCATTTGAGGGCGTGGTCTCACCGTGCGTTTAACGCATGATACAGAGATAAATGGACAGTGGAAATTACTGCTTAGGCGTTATGGGGAGGATATAACATGGATTGGCTTGACGACAGGAAAAAACAAAGGATCGTACAGGAACTGGTGCCTGGTAAACAGATCACGCTGGCACATATCATTGCCAGTCCGGACCCCGTCTTATATGAAAAGCTGGGCTTGGATCCCAGCATAGATTACGCACGGGCGGCGATTGGAATTATGACGGTATCCCCTGCGGAGACGGCCATCATTATGGCGGATGTGGGAATGAAGGCTGCTGCCATTGATCTGGGATTTGTGGACAGATTCAGCGGTTCACTGATTATTTCAGGAACCGTGTCCGAGGTGGAGGCTTCCGAGCAGGCTATTTTGGAATATGTAAAAAAGGAATTACAGTATACTGTATGCGGGATCACCCGCACTTAAATTTTGGACTAAAGGTTTTGGGAAGGCAGGCGGAAGAAAATCAAAGTGGGGATGGCGGATAAAGGGTTTGGCTTAGAATGAAGAAATTAATCTTGATGGGCCGCAGTGAGAGCGGAAAGACTACCCTGAAGCAGGCGCTTTCGGGGGAAAAAATCAATTATTACAAGACTCAGTATATTCATAATGAGGATGTGCTGATTGATACCCCCGGCGAGTATGCCCAGACGCATCATTTGGGATATGCATTGGCGTTGTATTCTTATGAGGCGGATGTAGTCGGACTATTGGTGGCCGCAACGGAGAGCTATACACTGTTCCCCCCTAATATCACCTGTATGGTGAATCGGGAAGTGATTGGAATCGTCACCAAGATCAATGACCCAAAGGCAAACAGATCTTTGGCGGAATTGTGGCTGCGGAATGCGGGGTGCAGGGATATTTTCTTTGTGGATTCGGTGACGGGAGAGGGCGTGGACGCCATTTTGGAATACTTAAACCGACCAAAGGAAAAGCGTCGGCTGGGGCACAGAGAACTGTCTGGCAGCAGAACAGAAACCACAGAAATAAAACAAAAACGACAAGATTCAACATGATTTTGTTGACTTGCTATACTGATTGGATTATAATATGTTAAGAGAACTGTTCGGCGGATGCATACCATATTAGTTCGGACATTGCGCCGGGTAGAGATATATGGCTGCCGTCCATGTGGACATGCTTATGGGCGGCGGCAAAACAAAGATTATGAAATCAGGAGGAACAAAAATGCAAAACGAGTATGAAATCAAAAAAGAGATTTGTGACATCGGGAAGAGAATTTACAACAGAAACATGGTTGCTGCCAACGACGGTAATATTTCCGTGAAGTTAAGCGACAACGAATATCTGTGCACCCCTACAGGTGTGTCCAAGGGCTTTATGACACCCGAATATATCTGCAAGGTGGATGCACAGGGCAATGTGATCCAGGCAAACGGCAATTTCAAGCCTTCTTCCGAGATTAAAATGCATATGAGGGTTTACCAGGAAAGACCTGATGTGAGAAGCGTTGTACATGCCCATCCCGTGTATGCTACAAGTTTTGCCATTGCAGGAATTCCTTTGACTCAGCCCATTATGCCCGAGGCAGTGATTGCTCTTGGCTGCGTGCCAATCGCAAGGTACGGCAGACCTTCCACCATGGAGATTCCGGATGCTGTTTCAGAGTATGTGCAGCATTTTGACGCAGTATTGCTTGAGAATCATGGTGCATTGACTTATTCCGATTCCCTGTTGAGCGCTTATTTGAAGATGGAATCCGTGGAATTCTACGCACAGCTTTTGTATCAGTCGAGAATGCTGGGCGGTCCTAAGGAGTTTACTCCTCAGCAGGTAGAGGAGCTTTATGAGATCAGAAGGCAGTTTGGCATGAAGGGGCGTCATCCTGCAAATCTCTGCCCCAATGCAAAAGAAGGCAAGCCCAGCTGCCATACCTGCGGCGGCGGATGCAACGGCAAGAAGGAGACCGCTTCCGCAGCTTCTCCCGAATTGGTTGCAGAGATCACTAAGAAGATACTGGAACAGTTAGGAAAATGATGAATCA
Organism: uncultured Acetatifactor sp.; assembly: GCA_910578185.1. Lineage (GTDB taxonomy): Bacteria > Bacillota > Clostridia > Lachnospirales > Lachnospiraceae > Acetatifactor. The sequence goes on along the minus strand of CAJTPN010000008.1, from coordinate 17,979 downwards.
GAGAGAAATCGAGGCGATTGTCAGGAATGTCCTGAATCAGACGTCAGGAGAGCAGAGCAAACTTCAGAGAACAGGTTCCGTTCAGATAGCTGGTCAACCCGCCGTCAGGGATAGAAATGCAGAAAAAATACATGCATCTGCTGCTATGGCGGAGGCATGCGGCGGATTGGTGGGAATTACCATGCCGCTTGCCACGGCGGTGAGCTTGATTGAAAAAATTGAGGCAAAAGCCGCTGAGTGGAATATGAGAGTGGTCACGGCAGTATCCGATGCCGCTGGTCGGCCGGTGGCAATTCATTGTATGGACGGGGCCTATATGGGCAGTTTCGATGTGGCAATGAATAAAACCTATACGTCCATTGCGTTTCAGATGTCCACTGCAGAGTTGGGGAAATTGAGTCAGCCGGGTATGAGCCTGTATGGCATACAATTTACCAATGAAGGCAAAATCGTTATTTTTGGCGGGGGAGAAGTTCTGAAACAAAATGGGGTCATTGTGGGGGCATTGGGAGTCAGCGGCGGAAGCGCCAAGCAGGATACGGATCTGGCAGCATATGGCAAATCGATTTTTGAATCCGAATAAAATGTGTTTTGATTTAAAGGGAACGGGAAAATTTCAAGACGGAAAACAGCGGAACTAGAAACAGGAGGTAGTCAAGTGCTTGTAAGTGAGAGTCTTGTACAAGATATTGTACAGGAAGTAGTTGCAAAAATGCAGATTGCGGAGCCTGCCGGAAAGATGCACGGCGTCTTTACCGATATGAACGATGCCATCGCCGCAGCGAAGGCGTCTCAGGCAATTATCCGCAGAATGTCCCTTGATCAGAGGGAACAGATCATCAGCAACATCCGCAGAAAGACCCATGAGAATGCGGAAGTGATTGCCAGGATGGGCGTAAATGAGACAGGAATGGGGAATGTGGGGCATAAGATATTAAAGCATCATCTGGTGGCGGATAAGACGCCGGGAACGGAAGATCTGAAAACAACCGCATGGTCCGGAGACAGGGGACTGACTCTGATTGAGATGGGGCCTTTCGGCGTAATCGGTGCCATCACACCCTGTACCAACCCGAGCGAAACCGTTATCTGCAATTCTATCGGTATGATAGCGGCCGGAAATACGGTGGTATTTAACCCCCATCCCCAGGCGATTAAGACCTCCATTTTTGCTTTAAATATGATCAATGAGGCGTCCTTGGAGGCGGGCGGTCCGGATAATGTTGCATGTACGGTGGAAAAGCCTACCTTGGAGACCAGCAATATTATGATGAAACATAAGGATATTCCTCTGATTGCGGCTACCGGCGGCCCCGGTGTTGTGACTGCGGTGCTTTCCTCCGGAAAGAGAGGAATCGGTGCAGGTGCAGGGAATCCCCCCGCAGTTGTGGATGAAACGGCAGATATCAGGAAAGCGGCGGAGGATATTGTAAACGGATGTACCTTTGATAACAATTTGCCCTGTATTGCGGAGAAAGAGATTGTTGCGGTAGATTCCATTGCCGATGAGCTGATGCGTTATATGATCGCTGAGCAGGGGTGTTACCTGGCCTCCAAGGAGGAGCAGGATAAGCTGGTTGCCACGGTTTTAACGCCAAAGGGACTGAATCGTAAGTGTGTCGGACGGGATGCAAAGACGCTGTTGGGTATGATCGGGGTGACTGTTCCCGACAATATCCGCTGTATCGTTTTTGAGGGTGAGAAAGAACATCCTCTGATTGCGGAAGAACTGATGATGCCCATATTGGGAATGGTTCGTGCAAAGGATATCGACGACGCCATTGAGAAGGCAGTATGGCTTGAACACGGCAATCGTCATTCCGCACATATCCATTCCAAGAACATAGACAACATCACAAAGTATGCCAGGGAGATCGACACGGCGATTCTGGTGAAGAACGCGCCTTCCTATGCGGCATTGGGCTTTGGCGGGGAAGGGTATTGTACGTTTACCATCGCAAGCCGTACGGGCGAGGGATTGACCAGCGCAAAATCCTTTACGAAGAGCAGAAGATGCGTTATGGCGGACAGTCTCTGTATACGCTAAGTGTGAAAATTTCACACAGAAGAATGCCAGGTAAAATTGTTTGCTTGGGCAGGTATTCTTCCTGAATTCTCATGAATTATTCGAGGAGTATAACATTGAGATTGATACCGATGAGGGAGAGGCGGAAGCTTTTGTGGCAAAAGTCTTTTGAAAATTTATATGAGAGAGGAGAGAAAGAAATGGCTGATACAGCGCAGATTGAGGCGATAGTAAAGCAGGTGTTGGCAAGTATGTCTGGCGGTACGACTGCAGCTCCTGCAGAGAGCGGGTCGGCAGGCGGAGCGATTCCAAAGACCGCACATGTGGCAATGCTTACAAGCCTGGAGCATTTTGATGTAAAAGAGTTTCCGATGCCGGAAGTCGGCGATGACGATATCTTGGTGAAGGTAGAGGGATGTGGCGTCTGTGGAACGGATGCACATGAGTTTAAGAGGGATCCTTTCGGGCTGATTCCTGTTGCACTTGGGCATGAAGGCACCGGTGAGATTGTGAAGATGGGAAAGAATGTCAAAAAGGACAGCGCCGGCAAAGATCTGAAGCTGGGCGACAAAGTAGTCACCTGTATGATCTTTAAGGATAACCCGGATATCACCATGTATGATTTGAATAAACAGAATGTGGGGGGAGCCGATGTATACGGTCTTCTTCCGGATGATGACATTCATCTCAACGGATGGTTTTCAGATTATATTTTGATCAGGGGAGGTTCCACGGTATTTAACGTAAGCGACCTTGATCTGTATTCCAGAGTGTTGATCGAGCCTTGTGCCGTTTTGATTCATGCTGTGGAGAGAGCTAAGAGTACGGGAATTCTTCGTTTTAACAGCAGGGTTGTCGTGCAGGGATGCGGTCCCATAGGATTGATTTGTATCGCAATTCTGCGTACTATGGGTATCAATAAGATTGTTGCGGTGGACGGAGAGCAGAAGCGCCTTGATTTTGCAAAAGAGCTGGGTGCGTCGGATTCCGTGAACTTTAAGGAGCATAAGGGAATTGAAGCGCTGACGGCGGCAGTACAGGAGAAGTGTGATGGGCATCTGGCAGATTTTGCATTCCAGTGTACGGGTTCCCCTGCGGGCCATTCCAATATCTATAAGTTTATCCGCAATGGCGGCGGGCTTTGCGAATTGGGATTCTTTATCAACGGAGGCGATGCTACCATTAATCCGCACTTTGATATCTGCTCCAAGGAGATTACAACGGTTGGCTCCTGGGTGTATACATTAAGGGATTATGCGACTACTTTTGATTTTCTGAAGAGCGCTAAGAAGATTGGGCTTCCCATTGACAAGCTGATCACCCATACCTATCCCTTGGAAGAGATCAACGAGGCGTTGAAGACAAACCTGGCTATGACCGGGCTGAAGATTGCCATTATCAACAAATAGGCAAAAAGAGGATTAATTTATGGAAGCTAGGGAAGAGGCAGTAGGATTGTTGGAGGTTTATGGTCTGACCTGTGCGTTCCTTGCGGCCGATGCAGGCTGTAAGGCGGCTGATGTCAGGCTGGAGACTTTTGATAAAAATAAACCCGCAAACGCGGATTCGTTGCCGGTGCCTTTGCTGGTGACGATAAAGTTTCGGGGAAGTGTTGCAGCGGTAGAAGCAGCGATGGAAGCGGGGGAGGAGATGGCAAAATCTCTCACCGGCGTGGTACAGAAGCATATTATTGCAAGGCCAACCAAGGACACGGAAAAAATGTTGAAGCTAAACGCGTTTGATAAAAATTAACTGAGTTTTGAAAGGAGATTATTATGGCACAGGAAGCATTGGGAATGGTAGAGACAAGAGGTCTGACAGCAGCAATAGAGGCGGCTGACGCAATGACCAAATCGGCGGAGGTTACTCTGGTAGGTACGGAAAAGATAGGTTCCGGATTGGTAACGGTCATGGTTCGCGGCGACGTAGGAGCTGTCAAGGCTTCCGTGGAGAGCGGTTCCGCAGCAGCCAGCAGATTGGGTGAGCTGGTAGCCGCACATGTAATTCCCAGACCTCATACGGATGTGGAAAAGATTTTACCTAAGATTTAACAAAGTGGTCAGTGACTGACATAAGTAAAGGAGCCGATAAATGGGCGGTACATCATTGGGCTTTATTGAAATTTCAGGTGTGGTTGCGGCGGTGGACGCATTGGATATCATGTGTAAGACATCCGGCGTTGAACTGGCTACCTGGGAGAGAAAACTGGGAGGACGGCTTGTCACCATTGTGATAAAGGGTGATGTTGCGGCTGTCACGGAGGCTGTGGAAACAGCCGCTCTGAAAGCAATCAAAAAGCCGGTTGCAAAAGGGATTATTGCAAACCCTCATGAAGAGATTATGAGGCTTGTAAATCTAAGCGCCAGCAGGTTTATGAATAAGCAGGCGGAAAAGAGTACCCTTGATGCACAAACAATCCAGGAAGTTTAACCTTATTAATTCAAAATCAGGAGGAAAAAGAAATGGCACAGGAAGCATTGGGAATGGTGGAAACAAGAGGTCTTGTAGCAGCGATTGAAGCGGCGGACGCTATGTGCAAGGCGGCAAATGTCACGCTGGTTGGAACGGAGAAGATCGGTTCCGGACTGGTAACCGTTATGGTTCGCGGTGATGTCGGTGCAGTGAAGTCTTCTGTTGAAGCAGGTGCATCCAGCGCATCCAAACTGGGTGAGTTGGTAGCTACACACGTAATTCCTCGTCCTCACACGGATGTAGAGATGATTCTCCCTAAGGTAAAAGACTGAGAAAACAGGTCATAATGGTTGACTCCCGCAGGCATGGAGCCGGACGGATTCAGGGCATTCTTTTATTGGGGCTTTTGTCCGTCCGGCATTTTGCATTTCAAAAATTGCCGTGGGAGATGGTTTTTGGAGATTTTTTATCATGTAAACCGTAGGGATGAGAGAGCGCGTAGTTGTGTTCTTTCGATAGATTGTCAGAGGTGTGGAGATGGAACAACAGACAGTTGAAATGATTACACAGATGATTCTCCAAACCATCAACAAGATGGAGGAGAAATCAGGCGGTTATCGGGTGCCGGTGGGAGTGTCTGCAAGACATATCCATTTGACCCAGGAACATGTGGAAACGCTGTTCGGAGAAGGATATCAGCTTACAAAGAAAAAGGATCTTATGGGTGGACAGTATGCCTGCAATGAAACTGTCACCATAGTGGGGCTGAAACTTCGCGCCATTGAGAATGTGAGGGTTTTGGGACCTGTCAGAAAAGCATCTCAGGTAGAGATATCCGCAACGGACGCCATGAAGCTTGGTATTAAGGCGCCCATCAGGGAATCCGGTAATATTGCCGGAAGTGCGCCCATTGCAGTGGTGGGACCTAAGGGAGTCCTTTATCTGAAAGAGGGCTGTATCGTTGCAATGCGCCATATACATATGTCACCCGCCGATGCCATGGCGGCAGGCGTTCGGGATGGCGATATTGTTTCGGTGAAGGCGGACAACGAGAGAGGCACCGTATTTAATCATGTGAAAATCCGTGTAAATGAAAGCTTTACGCTGGAAATGCATATTGACACGGATGAAGCCAACGCCAGCAAGATCAAAACGGGCGATGAAGTGACCATTATCAAATGATATTTCCCCGATAAAATAAGGGGGATTGACAGAATGCCAGTTAGCTAAGGATATGAATGATGGCGGCAGGTTCCGGGGGAGTCTTGATTGGGCAGTTCCGATTATCGCGGCGATGCGCCACGTGATTATAATTGCCTTACAGGTTCCCTGTGGGATTTGCCTCCTGTTTGATAGTAGCTTAACTGACTGGCAGGATGTCACAATCAGTGTTTGTTTTTAACTGCACCAATATGCTTAAAGATGGTTTAAGCCGATCTTGTCGATATGACAGGATATTTGTAAGAGGGGTGCGTTTCTGATTTGAATAAATGTCCGTCAAAGCGGGCAGAGAGGAATAACCATGGTCGTAGGTAAAGTAGTGGGGAGCATTGTTTCTACCCGTAAGTGTGAGAATTTAATCGGTAATAAATTTATGATAATTGAGCCGTTGAAAGAAATGGCCGGGGATGTGGCCCGTTTTGTTGCGATTGACAATATCGGGGCCGGTATCGGGGAAACGGTTTTGGTGGCTATGGGAAGCGCGGCTCGTGTGGGTATGGAGAGCGCGCCGGTGGACGCTGCGATTGTGGGCATTGTAGATGAGAAATAGATAGTCTTATATGGTCTGCGGAATATGCCATGACGGCATGGGGGTAGATATGGACATAGGAAATTTAAAACTGATTTTACAGGAAAATGGTATTGTCGGCGCAGGCGGCGCGGGCTTTCCCACTTATGCAAAATTGGATGAACGGGCGGAAATCATTTTGATGAACTGCGCCGAGTGTGAACCTTTGTTAAAGCTTCACAGACAGCTTTTGGAACAACATGCAGAGGAGATTTTGAAAGCCTTTGATATGATTGCGCAAACGGTAGGTGCCGGTGAAGCTGTGATCGGGATTAAGAGAGAATATAAAGAGACCTTAAAGGCGATAGACAGATATATAGATTATTATCCCCATATGCGTGTACAACTTTTGGACAGCGCGTACCCTATGGGAGATGAAGTGGTATTGATTTATGAGGCAACGGGCAGAGTCATCCGTCCCGGAGGACTTCCTATTGAGGAAGGGGTAGCGGTTTTTAATGTGGAGACGGTTTACAATGTATCCCGTGCTTTGGAGCAGAATACTCCTGTGATGGATAAGCTGGTTTCGGTAGTGGGCGAGGTGGAACGGCCTCTGACGGTACGTGTGCCCATAGGAGCCACTGTCAGGGATGTGGTAGCTTATGCGGGAGCAGTTACGGTGAAGGAGCCGGCTTACCTGATCGGGGGACCCATGATGGGAAATCTGGCGGACGAGACTGCCGTGGTGACAAAGACCACAAATGCTGTAATTGTGTTGGACAAAACACATACGCTGGTACAGCGCAAGAATCGAAATACGGCCATTGATTTGAAGCGTGCTGCTTCTTCTTGCTGTCAGTGTGAAACCTGTACTAATCTGTGTCCGCGACATGCATTGGGGCATCCCATTGAGCCTCATAAGTTTATGAGAAGTGCTGCTAATAAGGATTTTCAGGACACCAATGTATTTTTAAACACCATGTTTTGTAGCTCCTGTGGTCTGTGTGAAAATTTTTCGTGTCCACAGGGGCTTGCGCCCAGAAGTTTGATTGCGGACTATAAGCTTGGCTTGCGCAAGGCAGGTGTGAAACCTCCTGCAGGCGTGATACCGGCGCCTGTGAAAGAGAGCCGTGCCTATCGCAAGGTACCTGAGGAAAGGCTGGAGGCAAGGCTTGGATTGACGAAGTATGATGTGGATGCGCCGCTTAAGCCCGACAACTATTGGGCAGAGGAGCATCTGATTCACAAGGTCAAAATATTGCTTAGTCAGCATATTGGGGCGCCGGCTGTTGCCATTGTGGAAAAGGGCGCCAGGGTTTCGGTGGGGGACTGTATTGCGAAGCCTGCAAACGGTTTGAGTGTGGGGCTCCATTCTTCCCTTTCGGGAGTGGTACAGGAAGTGACCGATCAATATATTACAATAGCAGAAAGGTAGGGATCCCCATGAGCAAGGCTTTGGGAATGATAGAGTTTAAGACGGTTTCCGCAGGTGTGACCGCAGCGGATGCCATGGTAAAGACCGCAGCGGTAGAATTGGTGGAAGCGCAGACGGTGTGTCCGGGCAAGTATATCGCCCTGATAACCGGTGATTTAAGCGCGGTAGATGCAGCTGTAGCCACAGCCAGGGTGCAATATGGGGAACAGCTGATTGACAGTTTTGTTCTGGGCAATCCCCATGAGGGCATTTTTCCTGCAATCTATGGAACTACTCATGTGGAACATATCAGTGCGCTGGGGATTCTGGAGACCTTTGACGCTGCGGCGATTATTGTGGCTGCAGATGTGGCGGCAAAGACGGCGGATGTGGAATTGATAGAGCTTCGGATTGCCAAGGGAATGTGCGGCAAGTCCTATGTGTTTCTCTGCGGAGAAGTTTCGGCTGTGGACGCAGCCATTGCCAGGGCGAAGGCCAGCGTCTCCGAAGGCGGCATGTATCTGGATTCCACTGTAATAGCACATCCGGATCCACAGATCTGCAAATCCATCCTGTAACCCTTGACTGCCAAGATGGGAATGGATATTTCTGAAGAAACCAAAACTTTTGTCTATGGCGAAAGGATTGGGGCAGTATGCTGTGACTGAAAAGCAGGGGGCTTAGGGATACAAAGAGATAAAAAGGAGAGAACATCGGATGCTGGCGGTGGAGCGCAGAAACCTGATTTTGGAGAAACTGCAGGATGAGAAAAAAGTGGTGGTCAGCGAACTGAGCATCCTTTTTGACGTATCTGAAGAAACAATTCGCCGGGATCTGGATAAGTTGGACAAGGAAGGGCTTGCCACTAAAAGCTATGGTGGGGCGGTATTGAATGAGAGTACCAGCCTTGACATGCCCTTTAACATCCGCAAAAAACGCAATCTGAGAGGGAAGCAGGTGATTGCGGAGTTGGTCAGCAGCTTGGTTCAGGAGGGAGAACATATTATTGTGGATCCCAGCACCACGGCCGTAGCCATTGCCAAGGCCTTAAAGAGCAGAAAGCGGCTTACGGTGATCACCAATTCCATTGAAGTTTTGGTGGAGCTATCCGATGTGAGTGGATGGGATGTTATTTGTACAGGGGGAACATTACGGGAAAATTATCTGGCGCTGGTGGGTTCGAGAACCACGGATGTGATTGCTTCTTTTCATGCCGATAAGGCAATTCTTTCCTGTAAAGGAATCAATATGGACAATGGAATTACCGATTCCAATGAGATGTTTTCTCAGGTAAAACAGACTATGCTCAAGTCTGCAAAGCAGCGTATTTTGGCGGTTGACCATACAAAATTTGACAACATTGCCTTTTCGCGGATCTGTGAGCTTTCAGCCATAGATATGGTGGTGACTGATTTGCGTCCCTCAGAGGAGTGGATGAATTATTTTGCAGAGAAAGGTATTAGGTGCCTCTATGGGAAAGACGAAGACGAAAACCGTTGCCTTTGCGAATAACAAAGGAGGAAGCGGTAAAACGACTACTTGTGCCAACGTGGGGTATTCTCTGTCCACACTTGGCAAAAAGGTGTTATTGATCGATGGCGATATGCAGTTGAATCTGTCCCTTTCTTTTTTTTCGGAGGAAACCATACTGGAATTTGCTTCGGGAGAAAAGAACTTGTATAATGCGGTGAAAAAGGAAGAGGATTTGTCGGATTATGTGGTACACACGCCATATGATAATCTGGATCTGATCCCTTCTTCCACATTGATGAGCGGGATTGAGTATGAGCTGTTTACCAAATGGCAGAGGGAATTAATTTTATCCAGGAGTCTTGCGAAAATAAAGGAAAGCGGTGAATATGATTATATATTGATTGACGCGCCGCCTACTTTGGGCGGATGGGTGATGAATATTCTCTGTGCCTCCGACTATGTTATCATTCCTGTGGAGGCAAGTCCCTGGGGACTGTTTGGTGTTGCTAATATGTTTGAATTCCTGGAAAATGTGAGAAGGCTGGAACCCGAATTAATGCTTTTGGGAGTGGTGATTACCAAATTGGATGCCCGCAAGAACTATGGGAAACAGACTCTGGAAGTATTGCATGAATATCAGGAAGTGACGGTATTTGACACGGTGATCAGAGTTGACAGTGAAATCGAGTGGGCCCAGGATAACTGTAAACCGGTTATGGTACATAAGAAGAGTGCCAGGAGTGCGGGAGAATATCTGGAATTAGCGAAGGAGGTAGAGGGATATGTCAGTAGGAGCAGGTAGTATAAAAAGAGCGGCAAATGCGGCTGGGCAGGCAAACGGTGGCGGCATCCCAAACGCAGTGGAAAATTCTGACAAAACCGCTAAAGCGGAATCTGTTATACAGAGGGCGGAGAGCAGGCTTGCAGCAAGAAAAGCGGCAGAGGGAAAGCCTGTGGCCCAAAAGGTGGGAAATGTTCCTATTAAAACGGAAACAACTGTAAAACCGGAAGAGAAGAAAATCGCGGAAACGTTATCTGCGGCAGATCAGGAAGTGGTAGAACAGGTACCAATGATAGTGACGGCGTCCGCGGATCCATATAAGAGTTATGGCATAGGAGAGCAGCTTCCGGTTTATCTTTTGTAAGATCATATTTGATGAGGAATTGTAAAAAGCATTGGCACCATATACAGCCAATGCTTTTTACTTAGGTATTTTTATTGACAAATACTTCTGGGTACTTTATAATTAATTCATCAAGAGTAATCAAGGAGCCGTGTTTGATGCACATTCTGGCAATTCTGCCGTTTTACTCAGGGTAAAGATTAATAATACAAGGGCAGAAGTGTTTCCATAGGATGCTTCTGCAAAAAAGGAGGTATCATATGGAAGAGGCTGTAAAAGAAGCTTTTTGCGATGTGGCATCGGAAAAGGAAAGCTGTACGGCGGAGGGAATTTCTGCACTGTCAAAGGGGAGGAGAGCTGAACTTTTAGACAAAGAAACGGTGAAGCTGACATTTCCGACTACGACACATCAAAGTATTATCGGCTGTCTGTTTACGGAAATCGCGGTTTATCTTCGGGCGAGAGAGGAACACAGCAGAGTAATTTCGGCACCCTTTGCGGTGTTTCTGAAGGATGATTGGAAAAACTGTCTGGAACCTGATATCGCGGTTGTGTGTGATGAGGAAAAGCTGGACGATGAGGGCTGCCATGGGGCGCCGGACTGGGTAATTGAAGTGGTGTCTCCTGATAGCCGAAAAACCGATTATGGTAAAAAGCTGGGAGCATATATTGATGGGGGTGTGAGAGAATATTGGATTGTGGACTGGGAGAAGAAGGTAATTGTGGTATATTATCTGGAACATCCTGATATCCCGGCTATTCACCACTTTGGCGATATAGTGAAATCGGGTATTTATGATGATTTGCTGATAGATTCTTCTCAGTTGGATTGTATTCGATACAGGAAGGCGGTAACCAGAAATAGAGGTCAGGACAGGGAAGAAGCATTTTCACTGCTGCTTAGCGCAGTTCAAAAAGCGTTGGGAGACGTCAGGGAGGCGGTGCCGGCTCACCTGGTAGAGGGTGTGATCGCCGGTGAATTAAAGCGTGCCAAAGAACAGCTGGAGGGCTGTCCACCGGAAGAGGAAGCCTTAAGGATGCAGTGTCAGAAGCGCTATGACGCCATTGCCGAGTATATGCCTGGCATGATGACCTCTGTGGAAGAAGTGAGAGCATATATTGAAAATAAATATCCCCAGCTGCTCACGTCCAGGAATAAAGGACAGATTATGAAGGCAGTGATGGGGGAATTGAAAGGCAAAGCGGAAAGTAAGATGATTAACGAAGCCGTGGCTGAATTATGCAAATAATTGTGAGAGGTGCGGCCCAGCGTTAGAGAATCGTTGGTCCACGAGGTGTTTTCATTGATTTTGGAAAGCAGCATGAATATTTTTTGGTAAATTTATACTTTTTTAATTGACATATTATCTGAAAAAAAGATATTATAATCTATAACATGATACCAGAGTCAAAAGGCCATGTCCGGTAATGATCTGTATGAATGGAGATGACTTTTGAATCCGCAAAACACAAAGGGAGGCCTTATGGGGCGGGAAATTTTGTTGAGCTGGGGCCTTGAATGCAGGAGGCGCTAGGCTAAGTATTGCGGAACGTAAGATATAAGGAGGTGTGCTTATTGAAGAAAAGCCAATTGATGAATGATTATGCGCAGCTTTGCAGAAAGGCGGATCATCTGGAGCCGGAATTTTTTGATCAGTACGAGGTTCAGAGAGGACTGCGAGACAAAAACGGTAATGGTGTGGTCACAGGACTTACCAATATTTCCCGTATTGAGGCCTTTAAGGAGGTAAACGGAGTAAAGACACCCTGCGAAGGGAAACTCTGGTATCGGGGGTATGATGTAATTGAACTGGTAAAAGGAGGACGGGGGCGCAATTTTGGATTTGAAGAAATCAGTTATCTGCTCTTGTTCGGGGAATTGCCCAATGAACATCAACTGAGAGAATTCAGGGATACTCTGGCGGCCAACAGGACGCTTCCTACCAATTTTACCCGGGATGTAATCATGAAGGCGCCCAGCAGTGATATTATGAATTCACTGACCAGGAGCGTGCTGACTTTAGCATCCTATGACAAAAACTGTAATGATACTTCCATAGAGAATGTGCTTCGGCAGTGTCTCAGCTTGATCAGTGTGTTTCCGATGCTGGCTGTTTATGGATACCACGCATACAACCATTATCAGAACGATGAAAGTATGTACATACATAGACCATCTAAAAAGTTATCGGCTGCGGAAAATCTGCTGATGATGTTAAGACCGGACAAGAAATATACAGATCTGGAGGCCGGAGTGCTTGATTTGGCGCTTGCTCTTCACATGGAGCATGGGGGTGGTAACAATTCCACTTTTACTACCCGTGTGGTGACCTCATCCGGTTCCGATACCTATTCTGTAATTGCAGCGGCGCTTTCCTCCTTAAAAGGACCTAAACATGGCGGTGCCAATATAAAGGTAGTGGAAATGATGCGGGATATTGAGGCCAATGTTTCGGATTGGGAGGACGAAGATGCCGTCAAGGTATATTTGAAGAAAATATTGAATAAAGAAGCTTTTGACCGCAAAGGATTGATCTATGGCATGGGACATGCGGTTTATTCGTTATCAGATCCCAGAGCCCAGGTGTTTCGGGGATTTGTGCATCGGCTGGCTACGGCTAAGAACAGGGAGAAGGATTTTGCACTGTATTCTATGATAGAGAGACTTGCGCCCAGGGTGATTGCGGAAAAGGCACGTATATATAAGGGCGTAAGTGCCAATGTGGACTTTTACAGCGGGTTTGTTTACAGTATGCTGGAGATACCTTTGGAGATGTATACTCCTATTTTTGCGATTGCCAGGATTGTCGGGTGGAGCGCACACAGGATCGAAGAATTGATCAATATGGATAAGATCATTCGTCCCGCATACAAGAGTGTTATGCAGGAACGGGAATACATTGCCATGGGAGACAGATAAAGGTGATGTTGCGGCTCTATGGCTATTTTTGGAGAAGAACCAATGATGTTTGCATACCATTATAAACAACTGTGTGGTAAAAGCGGATATTATTTGGAAATAAGTGCTTTGCAGTGAATATTTTCCAGGGGGAAAAGGGTTAGTATTTCCTCCTGGATTATAATTATAAAATTATGGGAATTTAATTTATATATTCCGTGTTTGGGGGTAAGATATAGTGGATAGTAGGGAAAATCTGGTGTAAAGAGAGGATATTTACATGGGAGGAACTGTGCTTGATTATCTGGAAAAATACGGCAATTATACTTTTCGTGAAATGCCCATGACAGAGGTTGACAGCGTTGCACTGTGCCTGCTTTCCTATTTGAAATTTGACGGTATGGTGCCTGCGTTGAAAGAGAATCGACTTCCAGTGGTCTTAAAGGATCTGGAGGAGCATCCGGATTTTGAGAAACTGTTTGCGGATGTACGATTTGAAAAACAGAATAGAGCTTTGCTGAAAGGAATGTTGAAAGGCAGACGATTTGGCGGTTTACGTCTCAACTGTTATGTAAACTTGATTGAGGAAAAGTGGGAAACGCAGTTTTCGGCCGTTACGTTTATCTTGGATGACGATACGGTTTATGTGGCTTTCAGAGGTACGGATGAGACCATTATAGGCTGGAAGGAAGACTTTAATATGGCTTTCCTTTCCCCGGTGCCCGGACAAGCATGCAGTGTCTGGTATCTGAATCAGGTGGCCGATAGTCTGCCTGGGCCGCTGTATGTAGGAGGGCATTCCAAGGGAGGCAATCTGGCGGTATACAGTGGCATGAACTGTGAACCTGAAATTCAGGAAAGAATTATCAGGATATACAGTTTGGATGGTCCGGGGTTTAGACCGGAAGTGCTGGAAGAATGTGGATATGAAAAAATTGCCAACAGGGTGGTGAAGATTCTGCCCAATTCTTCCATGATAGGAATGTTGTTTGAAACGGATATGCATTTTCAGGTGGTGAAAACCAAGACATTCGGCTTGGCGCAGCATGATCTGTTTACTTGGCAGGTAGTGTCCAATCATTTGGTGAGAGCCAATGACATTTATGAACAGCGCAAACAGATGGACAATACCCTGAACGAGTGGATATTGTCCCTGAATGAGCAGCAGCTTCGCACTTTTGTGGATACCCTTTATCAGGTCATCTCTGCTTCGGAAGCCGATAATCTAATTGATTTTACCGCCGAATGGAAAAAGAGTATGAATGGAGTCATTGCGGCGTTAAAAGAGGTGGATGAGCCGACCATGGAGATTTTGAGAGAGATCATCAGATCGCTGTTTGAAATTGCCGGCGCAAATGCTAGAAAGGGAATTACCACCAAAAAGGAAGCTACTTTGGGGGCGTTTACACAAAAGCAAAAGCCAAAGAAGAAAAGTAAACTAAAACCTTCTGTCCATTGATACCAGATCGTTTTTCATCAATTCTTTCAGGATGCCATTGAACGCCTATGATGGGAAGCGACTGGTGGGCTATGGCCTCTATGCAGTTGTCCTCTGCAGAAAATTGTACTGCCCTCAAACCGTTTCCCAGTTTGTCTATCGCCTGGTGATGTGCGCTGTTTACGGTCATCTTTTCGCCGTATAGCCCGTGAAGCCAGGAATCTTTTAAAACCAGGGAGGAGTGATATTTATCTCCCTGGTCGTAACTGTGTCGGGCAATCTCTTTCGGTTTCAAATCTTGTATCAGAGTTCCTCCCAGACCGATATTGATAACCTGCATTCCCTTACAGATGCCAAGTATGGGCATCTGTCTTCGGATTGCCAGCTCAAGGGCTTGTAATTGCAGTATATCCAGCTCCGTGTCAATATTACGGGAGCCGTGATTTTTCTCACCAAAGAAAGCAGGGGTTATGTCTCCTCCTCCAGGGAGAATTAAAGCGCTGCAACAGGCCACATCTCCCATACGCAATGTGACCAGAGGTGTACATCCGATGGATCGCACATATCTGGAATAATTAATTGTGTCTGCTTTTCTACCTAAGATTGCAATTTGCATCTGTTGATCCCCCGCAAAGAAAAACTATTTTGGAAAGCCATTCGGGAAGGCTTTATGTATGGCGTGGCTGTCGGAATGTATCTGATAGCCGGTTTCACGTGGCAAAAGAATGGTGGAATGAAAAATGGATATAAGTATATGAGTGCTATGGTGACCTGTTGCCAGGCATGGTAATTTTGAGAGTAATGTGTGTTTTGACTTTTGATACACGATGGTTCCTTAAAAAATAAATTATATTCAGGCCTTTTAAAGTGCGCACAAATCTGTTAAAATAAAGGTTTGTAAGAGTAAAACTAAAATGACTGAGGTTTCCGCTATGATAAAGTTAAAGCCGTGTTTTAATAAAGAAAGCATTCGATGGACCGCATTATTATTGGCATTCATTGTCCCTTCCGGGATTATGCTGGCATTGTTCATTTTGAAAGGAATTTATCCATTTGGCGACAGGAGTTTCCTTTTTGCTGATCTATACCATCAATATATGCCCTTCTTCAGTGAATTGTTACACAAGGTGCGGGCGGGGGAGACTTTAAACTTCTCTTTTCAACTGGGCATTGGTTCCAATTTTCTGGCGCTTTTTGTCTATTATCTTGCCAGCCCTTTTCACATTTTTGCTCTTTTCATACCAGAAAGCTATTTGATAGAATTTATCAGCTATTTGATTGTGTTGAAGATCGGACTTGCGGGGTTGTCCGCCTATCTTTATCTCCAAAGGCATTTTAAAACAGAAGACTGCGGCGCATTGCTTTTTTCCTGTTTCTATGCGTTGTCGGGGTTTATGGCGGCATATAATTATAACATAATGTGGGTGGATTGTGTGGTGTTGCTGCCGCTGATTGTGCTTGGGCTGGAACTGCTTGTGAAAGAGGGCCGATGCGGTTTGTACTGTGTGACACTGGCATTGTCCATTTTTACAAACTTTTATATTTCCATTATGATCTGTATTTTTCTGGTGCTATATTTTGTTACCCTGTTGATAACGGAGAAGAACCGTTTGCGCAGTCTGGGATATTTTACATTGTTTTCTCTGCTGGCGGGCGGAATGGCGGCTGTGCTGCTGATTCCGGAAGTGTGTGCCCTTCTGGAGACTGATTTTGGAGATATGGATTTTCCGCAAAAGGTGGAGTCATATTTCTCTGTGCTGGATATGCTGGCAAGGCATTGCATGTGTGTATCTACGGAGAGGGGACTGGCTCACTGGCCCAATATTTACTGTGGCAGTGCGGTGCTGATGCTGCTTCCCATGTACCTGATGAACAGGAAGATTTCCATTCGGGATAAATTTTGCCGCTTGGTATTGGTAGGATTTCTGTTGCTTAGCTTTGGGACGAATTTTCTTGATTTTATATGGCATGGGTTGAATTATCCCGATTCACTTCCGGCAAGACAATCTTTTATCTATATTTTTCTGGTTCTTGTCATGTGTTATGATGCGTGGCTTCATGTGCGTGAAACGGATGAACAACAAATTTTGTATGGGTATTTGTGCGCGGTAGGTTTTTTTCTGTTTTGCGAGAAATTTATTGAACATGAGGATTTTTATCTGGGAATAAAGATATTGACACTGGTGTTTGTAAGTATCTATGCGGTACTTTTGTATGTATATCGCACAAGGGAAGATAACAGGGTAAGGATGGCGGTGGCTGTGCTGACACTGACGGTTGTAGTGGCGGAGTGTGGCATCAATACTTATAACACAAGTGTGGGTACCGTGAGCCGCAGTCAGTATTTGGGCCAGGAGAAGGATTATAAGGCGCTCTATGAAATGACCCGGGAAAGGGAGGAGAGTCTGTACCGATTGGAAAAATTTAATAGAAGAACCAATAATGACGGTACTTTGACCGGTTATCCTACGGCAAGCCTCTTTTCCTCCACCATGAATTCATATGTGATGGATTTGTATCAACTGCTAGGTATGCGGTGCAGCAAGGTATTTTATTCATTTGATGGCGCTACCGCCTTTGTTTCCGCGCTGTTAAATGTAAACTACATGTTTGGGGAATCGGATAAGTATGAGAACGGTTTGTATTCCCTGATTGGACAAAGCGGGGATATTTATCTTTATCAGTGCAATTCTGTGCTGCCGTTCGGGTATGTGGCGCCCATAGGATATGAGCTGCCGGATGAGTATTTAAATCATGGACTTCATTTACAGAACCAAATGATAAGGGATCTGGGCATACGGGAAGTACTGTTTCAGAGAATGAAGAAAAAGGAATCTGGAGACGATGTCGTATTTACGGCGGAGCGGGCAGGATATTATTATGGAATTGTCAACACATGGGGAACCGGTAAGATAGATTGTTTTAGAGCGGAAGACGATGTGGAACATTACAAGGATCTTCGGCTGGGTTCCGTACTTTATCTGGGATATCTGGAAGAAAATCGTACGGTTACGCTGAAAAATGGTGATGAAAATGACACCACGCCTAAAATATCTGTGGACATTTACCGGATGGACGAAGAAGTACTTGCACGGGCATTGGAGAAGCTTTCGGCGCAGCATATGGAAAATGTGGAGTGGCAGAGCGATTATATTGCAGGCGATATGACCTTGACAGAGCCTGGGAGGGTTATTTTTTCCGTACCTTATGAGGCCGGATGGAAGGTGCTTGTAAACGGACAGGAGACGGAGGGAACTTTGTTTGGAGGATGCCTGATGGCGTTTGACTTGGAGGAGGGATCATATCGGTTTGAAATGAAGTATGTGCCAAAGGGCGCGTATATGGGGATTTTTGTGAGTGCGGTTAGCGTGGCTGTTTTTATTGGTATATGGTTGATTGGGAAGAAAAAGCATCGCCACAAGACGCAGGATTGAATGGTAAAGTGCGTTTCGGTTAACGCCTGC
>CAJTPN010000007.1:16353-145892 GCA_910578185.1 uncultured Acetatifactor sp. | reverse complement strand
CAGTGCCTCCTGACGCACCTCCAGGGGTGTTTTGCAGTGGTATCTGTCCTGTGGTCGTTCCTCACTGTAAAAACGCAGGTAATCTTTAATGGCATATCTCAATGAAGCCTCATCTGTTATTTTATACATTTGATACATTTCCGTTTTAATGATTCCCCAGAACCCTTCTGTTGGTCCATTATCAATGCAGTGTCCAACCCTGGACATGGATTGCTCCATATGTCCTGTTTTTCTAGTTTCTTCTGAAACATCTTGCTGGTATACTGGAAGCCGCGGTCTGAATGAAACACCGGTTTGGCATCGGGAAAAGCTGCAATCGCCCTGTCAAATGTTTCAAATACCAGCCTGTTATCATTTCTTGCACTGACAACATAAGCTACGGGATACCTGTCATACAAATCCAAAATAGCACTTAAATACAGCTTCTTTTGTTCACCAGGCACTTTAAATTCTGTCACATCCGTAGCCCATTTCTGATTCGGAGCAGATGCATAAAAATCCCTTTGAAGTATATTTTCCACCGTTTCATCTGGCTTTGAGTATGTATATTTTTTCTTCTTTTTGCGTATCACCGAATGTATTCCCAGCTTTTTCATGATTCTATGAACTCTGTTTTTACTGTATGCGGTATGATTAAAATGGTTGATCCAAGACGCCATTCTCCGATATCCCAGGATATGATGGAAACGTTCGTCAAACTCTTTAATCTGTTCTGCGAGTTTGATATTTTCGTACTCTGCATCCGGCACTGTCCTGTGAAGCCATTTATAGTATGCAGCCCTTGATATCTCAAGGTGGCTGCACATCCATCCTATGCTCCATTTTTCCTCTGTATGGAGATTCCTGATTGTTAAATATTTTGATTCATGGCGTACTTTTCCAAGCCTCACATCCTTTCGAATTCTTTCACTTTTTTTAACAGTTCAACTACCATGTCCTTTTCTTCCAGCTGACGTTTTAACCGCAGGTTCTCACGTCTTAAGCGTTCTAATTCATCTACTTCATCATCTGTTTTGTGATGTCCCCGCTTATCGGTTAATCCGTCTTCACCATTCGCATCATATTTCTTTACCCAGGAATAAACCTGGCTGTAAGAAACGTCATACTTTGCTGCCGTATTCTTATAATCACGGTTATGATTTATACAATAATCAACGATTTCTTTTCGTTCTTCTATTGTTGTTTTTCTCCGTGCTTCTGCCATATAGACCTACTGTTTTGGATCGTAATCCTTAAGTTCTCTATTGGCATTATACACCTTAATCCATTGTCTTAAAACACAACGGCTGGATATTCCGTACCTGGCAATGATGTCATCAACGGAACCTTCACCATTCATTACTGCTTCTACGCATTTTATTTTGAATTCTTTAGAATAAGTTCTGTTCTTTTTATGACTGAACGCGGATATTCCATGAAGCTTATATTCGTTAATCCATCCCCTTAATGTCGAATAACCTATTCCATACTTATTGGCAAGGAAGTGGACAGAGCCTATTCCATCAATATATTCTTGTGATACCCTGGCTCTGAATTCGGGGGAGTGTTTTGATCTTGGCATGAAAAACACCTCCAAAGTAACAGATTTTTATATTTAATCTGTCTACTTTAGAGGTATCATATCAGGTCGGGTGGGCGGCTATTTTTGTGTCTTGTTATTATCTTTGCTACCGATGGCGTATCCGAGACCGAAACAGGTCAGACATAAGCCAAGCACTGAAATCAACCCTTCTATCGTCAACATTCGCATCAGCCCTCCTTTCTCAGATTCCCTTGCGGGTTTCTATGTATCGAAGATACATTGTAATCGGAGGGTCACATCCCTCCGCAGAGGGCTAACCGCCTACCATCTTGGTATTCCCAAAGAAATACTACCATAATTCGACAGGATATTCAATCTGATTTTTCCCTATGCGAAAATTTCCCAGCGCTAAAAGGACATTATCGTCTGTGCCATCAAGACAAAATAAGTATGAATTTGAGACTTAATAATTTCCACTCTGAATATCCCTCAAAATCATGCGTTTCAGCTTATCCCGCAAGGTTCTCCTTCCCTCCTTTCTGCGTGGCGGCTGTTTGTAGGATATTTGTATAAAAGAAAAAGACATCTTCGGTGTGAAAATGCCTTTTTCAGATACACAATTATTCAATTTTTTGTGGTCAGAGTTTATTCACTTCCGACATAAGCTGTATGCCGTCGTGCAATCCTAATCTGTAAGCAGCCTTGCCGTATGCCGCCCCGTTTGCATTTAAAGCGCTGAGTGCCCTGTCAACAATGCGTTTCTGTTCTCTGTCCAGTCCTGCCTTTTGCAGTTCGTCATACGCCTTATCCTGCTCTTTCAGAGTTGCTCGGTAATTCCTGTTTTTTCGGCGGCTCTGTCTAAGGCTTTATAAGTTCTTAGCCTTACAAGTAAATCCAACAGACTTTTTGTTTTTTCCATGCCCTTACTTGTCCTCACTCCCTGAAAATATTTCAGACGGAAGTATTGCGCCCAACCTAAAACCCTGTGCAAACCTTGCATACTTTGTCCTATCCTCATGGCGGAAAATCATCATGTTCCATTTCTCAAACCGTTCCTTGTTTTCTTCTGACAATATCCCCTCAAAATAATCGCGTTCCGTTCTGATTTCGTCTAACAGGGAATGATAATCTGCGTCATTGCAGACGCTTTCTTCAAGGGGACATAATATTCCCATATACAAGCGTTCCAAAACGCTCATTTTGTCCTCACCTCTTTTGCTTGTCGTTAATTGTTTCATCGGTGCGGTTTTATCCGGCATATCCCCAACGCCTGCCTTTTCTGCAAGGCGTTTGTGCATATCCAAAAGCTCCTGCTGTTTCTCCTGTGACAGACATTTCGGTATGTCCCCGTAGTCCATTTCCTCCATTGGCGTGTCACCCACAATATCAAGGAGCTGCGTATCAAGCCATTCCTGCCAAAGGTCATTAAATAAACGCCTGCTGTCATTAAAGGAAAATGCGTTGTCAAAACCAACATGATTTCTGTAATACTGCAATTTTATAAAGCCGTACTTTCCGGCATTGACAACGGTTAAATCCTCGTTTTCAAACAGCTCCGCAAAAGCGTCCACAACCTTTTGACAGTTTTCCTTTTCCTCGTCGGTGATATAGGTCTGTTTTTTATTCATAGTGCCTCCTTTGGCTGATTAGTTGCTTTCAAGCCGTTATCCGCTTAAAGAAATGTGTCCTGCGCATAAAAGATTTCTGACGTTATCAGAACTCCCAAACGGAAACCGCGCTCAAATTTTACCTGCTCGTTGCAGCTGCTTTCATCAAAAAGTGTTTCTACCAGTTCTTCCAGTATCTTCTTTTGCTTGTCGTTCAGCGTTTCAGCTAACTGGTCTTGAAGTTCGCCTCCTTTTTCGCAAAGCGCTTGGTGTTCGGGGGTTCGCCGTTCCGTTCCGCTGTCTACACGAAGCTGGTCGGTCAAAAATGCTTCAAAATCTTTCCCATTTTGTTATCCTGTCCTTTCGATTTTGTCCACAAGCCGCTTGCAAGACAGAACCGGACAGTGCTATAATATTTGTGCGGTTCGCCTTGCGCGGGTGGCATACTGTGAAGTGGTGCAAATACCTTTGCCGGTGGCACCACTTCCTCTATAAGTTTTCAAGGGCTTTTATCCCGTCACGCAATCCCTGTGGGCGTTTAACGTTCTTGCGCTCGCAGTAATCATCAAGGATTTGTAATTCCTCTTTCGTTACCCGAATATCCAAACGGATATTTTTCGGATTTTCTTCAACTGGTCGCCCTCGCTTTTTGGTCGGCATATACACCCCCTTTCCTTGCCGGTACTCTTATTATAATTGATTACCGACAACAATTCAAGGATTATTTACCGACAACAAATATAAATCAGACTGTACATATACCGATTATCCAAACTTCAAGAATTTCGATTTTCGCAATCTAATAATACTGATATTATTTAGACTGCTGTTCATCATCTCTCGACAATCTTTCGTTGAGGGCGGTAATCTTTACGCTGTTCGTTATTGTAAATTTCTCCCTTTCTCGCTATAATCAAGCTGTATTCAACTTGGGAAAAGGTAGTCTTTTCAAAAACTCACACTTTTTTCGTCCTCCTCAAATATACCCCATAGCGTCCGTCAACGCTTTGCTCTAATGTCAAGGGAAAGGTGGAAATTTTCGTAGAAAATATTACCTGACCTTGACATTCAATCTATGTTAAAATGGTTTAAGGGCGGGAGCATTTTATGCCACCGCCCTTAATTACCTTAAACGAACTATAATATAGATACTAAAGTGAATATATCAAATCATGCAGCACAACTTCTTCTGCCCTGCTTCTGATGCTGTTGATCTTCTGAAGCCAGCAGAGCCAGTCCTCGGATTTTAGCTGTTCTGTCACACCCTCATTTTTGGCCATCTGCCCCACAAGCCTGTCCATCATCTCATTGCATTCTTCATCAATTTCCGCAAGATGTTTCCATAAGGTTTCCGACAAAAGCATATGCGAATAAATGCCTCTATGATTTTCTTCTAAAAAACACCTTCTCATACGTCCATACTACCAATCTGATATTCCGTTGTATCCGAAAGTTTGAGGTCGGGAATCAGATAATCTCCTTCCCAATGGTAAGTAATCTCCATATACAACCGCCTTTCTTTGTGCTAAACTGTTTACAGATACGAATGAAAAGATTATCACCTTCTTCCTTGTATTACAACATCTGCAATTTTTCATTCACCACAAATGAGCCAGCCGCAATGTTGTATTTTAGCAGATGTCCATTTCCGCTAAAATACTGCGTTTGTCAGAAATGTTTACATCTACAGTTCACAACATATCACATCAGAGTGCGGTGCTGTCTCACTATGAAATACCCAAAGCCGGCAAATCTCTTATTTCCTCCTGCGATATAATATCATGCCCAAGGCCGCGCCAAGGATAAGCACACTCCCTGCAATGCACGCCACCCACAACATGATCAAAGAATCTTCCTCCCCTTCCCCCATGTCTTCATCTGCTTTATCCTCTGTCCCATCTTCCGATATACGTTCTTCCTTCCAAAGCCCAAACGAAAATATTTCTGATTCCGGAGACTCTCCCGCCCCGTTTACAGCAATGATTTTATAAGCATAATGTGTATCCTGTTCCGCCTGTTTATATGCAAAATCACACACGGTAGTATAGCCTGCTATCTCAAAATCTCCTGCCAGCTCATAAGTTGGTATCTGTCCGTTTACGATTCCACCTGACTCACCACTCTCATCAACTGCTTTTGGAAGCACCCTTGTAACCAAAACCTTATAATAATCCGCACCTTTGCTTGGTTTCCATGTGATCCTGCTGGCAAACCCCTCATATGGCTTCTCCTCAATTTCCACAGGAGTATCTGGCACCTCATTAACCACGATAGGTGTATAATATTCCGAAATTCCCTGCAAATCCAGATTTTGCAATTCCTGCGCTACAAGTCCTGCCACAATCTTTGCCCCATAAGTCTGTAAATGTGTATTATCCTTGACACCCTTTTCATATTCCCCCTGATAGGCTCCTGCAATCGCATGGTTATAGATAATACTGTCGGTAATCCCGTTTCCAAATTCTTGATTCAGCTGGGTAAAATACTCCACTGTCAGAGCATTCAAATCTATCAGCAGCGTCCCCGTCTCCTCTGCAGTCTCCCTCATGGCTTCCACATATTCCGGAAAGCTTATGGTAAAATTACCTTCAGGCCGATATTGATTTCGGTTGCACAAGGTCACCAGTACCGGGATTGCCCCTCTGTCCCTGATTGCTTTAATATAGATATCCGCCAGATTTTTCTTAAAATCTTTCACAGGGACAAATCTGTCCTTATTTCCGCTTGTGGAATCATTATGTCCAAATTCAATGAGAACACAATCCCCCGGAGCCAGTTCACATAATACCTGATTCAATCTGCCCTGTCTTAAATAATTCCCAGTGCTTCTGCCGCCCAGCGCATGATTGACAAACGCAACATTCTCATCAAAATAAAGCGGCAGCATCTGTCCCCAGCCGGTCTGCGGAGCGAATTTTTCTGTATATGTCTGTACCAAAGAATCTCCTATCGTATAAACCGTTACCTTATCACCGGCACTATTCGGTTTACACTTCACAGCCTTGATACTTGTCACCTGTCCGGTTCCCGCAGCCTTTATGACAATATCTCCATCCAAAGCCGCAACCTGAAAGTTCCTGACCTGCTCGACCCCTTCATACACAAGCTCATTGAGCAGGCCGCTCCTGTCATCCGCACCCTGAACAATATTAGGAACCATCTGATCCTCTGTCACCTTGTCATAGGTAAAACTCAAAATACCGCCCTCTGTTCCGGTCCCCGTAAAGGTGATCTCTATATCAAAATTTTCTCCCGGGGCGGCAGGAATGATAAATTCCCTGCTGCCATCCACCAGTCCATCTTCCTGATAAGAGTAAACTATTTCCGCTTCCTCGGCATTTACCTGCAGACGCGCGCCGACACCAGCCAAAAAGACGCCTGTAATTCCTGCCAATACAGCCATTCCAAACTGTTTCATCTTCATCCTATCAATCCTTGCGAACTACAATATTAACAATTCTCCCCTTGACATAGATCTCTTTTACAATCACCTTATCCTTAAGGGCGGCCTTCACCGCAGCAACTTCTTTTGCTTTCGCGATTACCGCCGAATCTTCCTCTTCAGGTGTCACTTCAATCGAGCCCTTCACCTTGCCATTGATCTGAACTCCTATGGCAATCGTGTTTTCCTTAATCGCTTCCTTGTCATATTCCGGCCACTTTTCAAATGCAATGGTATCCTGATGGCCTAAAATCTGCCATATTTCTTCACCTGCATGAGGACAGACGCAGGAAAACATCTTTACAAAGCCTTCCGCATACTCCTTTGGACACTTCCCTGCTTTGTAAACAGCATTGACAAATATCATCATCTGGCTAATAGCCGTATTAAATCCAAGCTGTTCAAAATCTTCCGTCACTTTCTTCACAGTCTGATGATATACCTTTTTGAGAACATCATCCGGCTCCGAAATAATATTCTCCTCATTGGTAAAAAATACCCAAACTCGGTTGATGAATCTTCTTGCTCCCTCCACGCCCTGCTGATTCCAAGGCTTTGATACTTCCAAAGGTCCCATAAACATTTCGTACAACCGCAGTGTGTCCGCGCCAAAATCCCTTATCACATCACTGGGATTAACCACATACTCAGGAAACCGCTTTCCCATCTTAATTCCATTGGCACCCAGGATCATTCCCTGATGTACCAGTTTGTGAAAAGGCTCTTTTACTGGAGACAGTCCTTTGTCATATAAATAGCGGTTCCAGATCCTTGCATACATCAAATGCCCCACGGCATGCTCCGGCCCACCGATATATAAGTCCACTGGAAGCCAATGCTTCAGCAACTCCTGATCGGCAAATGCTTCCGGATTCTTCGGATCAATATATCTCATAAAATACCAGCTGGACCCCGCGCTTCCCGGCATGGTAGAAGTCTCCCTGACGCCCTTCACACCGTTTTTGTGATAAGCTTTCCATTCAACCGCGTTTTCCAGAGGCGCCTTTCCGTTTTTCCCTTTATAGTCTTCCAGCTCAGGAAGCACCAATGGCAACTCCTGATCATCCAACACGTAAATTTCGCCATTTTCCGAATGTACAACCGGAACCGGCTCTCCCCAATAACGCTGTCTGGCAAATATCCACTCGCGGAAGTGATAATTAACCGTTTTCCGCGCTACCCCCTGCTCAACCAGTTTGTTGGTAATGGCCTCTTTGGCTTCCTCCACGGTAAGTCCGCTAAACTCTTCCGAGTTTATCAGTCTGCAGCCTTTGCCCAAGTACTCTCCCTTTTCAAACGCTTTCTCGCTGACATCTCCCCCATTAATTACCTGAATCATTGGAATATGATGTGCGACTGCATATTCAAAATCCCGCTGATCATGAGAAGGTACCGCCATTACAGCGCCCGTCCCATAACTAGCAAGCACAAAATCACCGATATATAAAGGCACTTCTTTCCCGTTAACAGGATTGACCGCATAGAGCCCCTTCAGCACACAACCGGACTTGGTCTTGTTCAGTTCCGTTCGATCCATATCATTTTTCTTAAGCGTTTCTTCAACGTATGCCTGAACCTCCTCAGGATTCTCCACTCTTGGCATCAACTCCTTTACAAGTCTGCCGTCCGGTGCCAGTACCATAAAAGTAATGCCATAAATGGTCTCAATGCAAGTGGTATAGATGGAAAATCTGCCGCCGCCTACAATCTCAAAATCTACCTCCACGCCCTCAGACCTGCCAATCCAATGCCGTTGAATATCCTTTGTAGATTCAGGCCAGTCGATTTCATTTAACCCTTCCAATAGCTTTTCTGCAAAAGCCGGTTGATCAATTACCCACTGTTTCATATTTTTGCGCACCACAGGATAACCGCCGCGCTCTGATTTACCGTCGATCACTTCATCGTTAGACAGCACCGTTCCCAGCTCTTCACACCAGTTTACAGGCATGTCAATATACTTTGCATAGCCGTCCAAATAGAGCTGTTTAAAAATCCACTGCGTCCACTTATAGAAATCCGGATCACTGGTAGCAACCATTTTGGACCAATCGTAATCATAGCCCAATTCTTTGAGCTGTGCTGAAAAAGTTTCAATATTCGCCTGTGTAAATCCATTGGGATGATTTCCGGTACTCACCGCATATTGTTCCGCCGGAAGCCCAAAGGAGTCATATCCCATGGGATGTAATACATTATACCCCTGCATACGCTTCATTCTGGACATGATATCAGTAGCCGTATATCCCTCTGGATGACCTGCATGCAGTCCAACCCCCGACGGATACGGAAACATATCCAAAACATAATATTTGGGTTTGCTGAAATCCCACACATCCGTTTTAAAGGTTTCTTTTTCTGCCCAATAAGTCTGCCACTTTTTCTCAATCTCTCTTGGATTATACACTCGTTCCATAATTTTCTCCTATTCCAGTTCCATCCCTGTACTACAACTCCCTCATATGGAAGGTATTTCTTCCGGGCGTTTCTGTTTCGGGACTGTTTTTATTTTTTCCAGTTCCGTCTCCTTAATGCTATGCCACACACAAAGTATAGTGCCGGCATTATTCCATCCGAACTCAGCTTCAGAACACTTCATGTTCCAGGGGCGTTATTTCTTTATTGCTTACAATACTGTTTAACAGCATCGTCATAAAGATCACTCCCCTGCGCATCCATCACCACAATCACCGGAAAATTTTTTACCTCTAATTTTCTGATTGCCTCCGTTCCCAAGTCATCATAGGCAATCACTTCGGAAGAGATAATTGCCCGCGAAAGCAACGCTCCGGCACCTCCCACCGCTGCAAAGTACACGGCGCCATTTCTCACAATGGCCTCTTTCACGGCATTATTGCGCCTGCCTTTCCCAATCATTCCTTTTAAGCCCAAATCCAAAAATGTCGGAGCATATTTATCCATACGACTGGCTGTGGTAGGCCCCGCAGATCCAATAGGCCTTCCCGTTCTTGCCGGAGACGGCCCCATGTAATAAATTACATTATTTTTCAGGTCCAATGGAATTGGTTCCTTTTTCTCCAATGCCTCATAAAGCCTTTTATGTGCGGCATCCCTGGCGGTATAAATTGTCCCTGTCAGATATACATAATCTCCGGCCCGTAGAGATGCCGCAGATTCATTCGACAAGGGTACAAAAACATGCTTATCCATTTTTCCTCATTTCTGTGCTATGATCTCGCACGATTATCACAATTTCTACAGGATCCTCACCGCATGGCGATTTACATGACAACAAATGTTCACAGCCACAGGAAGCCCTGCAATATGTGTGGGATATGTATTGATCTTAACTGCCAGAGCCGTAGTTGACCCTCCCAGCCCTCCGGGGCCAATTCCGGAGCAGTTGATTTTTTTCAGCAGTTCTTCTTCCAGTTCCCGAACATACGGGATCTGGGAAACATCATCAATGGGGCGCGTTAAAGCCTTCTTTGCCATCCAGGCACACTTTTCAAATGTCCCCCCAATTCCAACTCCAACCACCATTGGTGGACAAGCGTTTGGTCCCGCGTCATTTACAGCCGTCAATACCGCATTCTTAACACCTTCTATACCGTCCGAAGGCTTGAGCATAAACACACGGCTCATGTTTTCACTGCCAAAGCCCTTTGGCGCCACCGTAATGATAACCTTGTCTCCTGGTACAATGGAATAATGTATAACGGCCGGCGTATTATCCTTAGTATTTTCCCGGTATATGGGATCCCTTACCACAGATTTCCGCAAAAAACCTTCTTCATATCCCTTTCTGACGCCTGCATTGACAGCATCTTCCAATAAGCCTCCCTCAAAATGCACATCCTGACCTATTTCCATAAACACAACAGCCATTCCCGTGTCCTGGCATATGGGAATCATTTCCTTCCCTGCTATTTCCATATTCTCCTGAAGCTGTTCCAATATTTGTCTTCCAAGCGGCGCTTCCTCCGTCTCCGCCGCTCTGTCCAAGGCACATTTCATATCTTCTGACAAAAAGTGATTCGCTTCGATACACATTTCCTTAATGCTCTCGGTTACATCAACAACATTGAGTGTTCTCATTGCCGCTCCTTCATTCTGTAATCAGCGTCTTTACCGATTCCAAATCATCCTGGGAAGGACTTCCCTTCTCCCATTCAATCCTCTGACCATCATTTACATATCGTGGTATTACATGAATATGAAAATGAAATATGGTTTGCCCTGCCACTTCCCCATTGTTTTGTACCAAATGTACCCCGTCACAATGTAGTTTTTCTTTCATCCGCACTGCCATCTTCTTAGCCAGCACAAATGCTCCCGCCGCTTTTTCATCAGGAAATTCAAACAGATTTGCCGCATGCTCCTTGGGTATGATCAATGCATGTCCCCTTGTTGCCGGTTCCAGGTCAAGAATCACCCGAAAGTCCTCATCCTCATACAAAGTGTTGGTGGGAATACTGCCATTTGCCAATTTACAAAATATACAATCATCTTTTTTCATCTTTTACCTCCCTGTGCAATACAGCTTATTGTTCTTCTGCCATTACAATATCCCAATACTATTTCTCGCTGAATTCAAATAATTGATCCAACGTCCTGAGAATCTTGAAATCCCCCTTTGTCTTCATGGCACCGGACATAAACGCCCTCTGAAAGGTCATCCTTCCATTTATTATTTCTTCCATTGAAGCCTTTCCAAGCTGCATTTCCACATCGGGTTTCCCAGGCGTTCCATAGCTGCATTCCAGCTGCGAGTCATTCACTATCAACACTATTTTTTTCTTCTTCTCATCTATGCCTAAAGCATATTCGGCGCGGAAACCTGCCTGCGGCTTAAATGCCTTTCTGAGTTCAGCCAGATATTCCTCCTCATCCGCCTTCCCTTCTTCGGTTAACCTGTCCCGGAATAAACTTGCCAGTTCCTGAATATCCTGCTTCTGGCGCTGTACATAGCTGTCGTCAGATACATACTGGGAAAGCTGCTCCGTCTCCTGAGGCGTCAGATTTGTCCCTTTCGGTATGGCAATCTTTTGTTTTACTGCCTGGTTGCTGGCCGGAAAGCATGCGATATGCTGGTTTATGGTCCGGTAAATATTTTCCGCCTTCTTCTCTATGATCTTGATATATTGCTCGTTCATTTCCAGCATAACAGTATTTTCAATATAGCCACAAATTCCGCTGCAGGGCAGTCCTCCCAATATCTCCCATGCCGTAGACAAATTCAGTTTTGCCTCTCGCTCCCCATATGTGGTGGACATAACTACCGGACACATATATATGCCAGCGATTTTTTCCTTATCACCAAAGAGCCAGCAGGCATCGAGAAACTGCTGCATATAGCCCCCAATTCCATACCATTCCACTGTGGTGGCAAGGATGACTCCATCGGCATCTTTTAATGACTGCGGAAGAGTAGGTATGGTATTTTTCAATTCATATAAATTAAAACGAGAGACATTTACTCTAAGTTCCTCCAAAATCTCCTGCATTTTATTGATGACAAACAGTGTGGGATCGTCAATAATGCCTCTACCCCCATAATAAATATTAATATTCAAAGCCATACCTCACATTCTTTTTCAACATCGTCTTTTTGTCTCCTGTGTTTGAGATGCCTTATCATGCACATGATTCCCGCAATGCAAAAACCTGTAAGCAAGCCACCCACATGAGCCGCATTATCAATATTATCTCCCTGAAAACCACTGTAGAGAGAACAAAATACCATCAGCAATACCCTGACTGGCGTCACATGCTCCATCTTCCTGCCCCAAAAAAATACCATGGCAAGCAATGCACCATCCAGCCCAAAGACCGCCCCGCTGGCTCCCAAAGAAGCCGATAATTCATTTACTGCCAGCTTTACCAAAAGCGAAATAACATTTCCCCCAATTCCTGAAAGGAAATACAACAATGCATATCTGATATGCCCTAACTCCCTTTCAATCATAGTTCCCAGGAAAAAGAGAATAAACATATTACTGGTAAGATGGCTGATATCCATATGCAGAAACATGGCCCACACGATTCTGCCAAACTCCTTTTGCACTAATACATCATATACATCCAGCCTGCCCATAAGATACAGCTGTCTTCCTGTAATCGAACACAAAATAAAGACAATAACATTTACAGCGACCAATACTCCGCTGACAATAGGTTGAGATTTTAGCGACCTCAAAGCCTGCCCCTCCTGATGTATTTTTGCCGTGTTGAAGCAATTCTATCATATTTTTATGTACTTTTCAATCCATACCTTGTGAACTTGTTTCTTTGTCCATGAATTACATGACAGACGAAGCAGGTCGCCGAACCGTTTTTTGCCACCTGTAATATGGGATGTTTACTTAAAAACAAGAATAACCTTTCCACATTTTATCTCATCCCCTTCTTCCAGCTTCTTTTTTTCGTAGGGAAGCATACGCAGACCGTTCTTAAACGTCCCGTTGGTAGAATTGAGATCTTCAAGATATATATTTCCGTTATCCTCCGTAAGCCGCGCATGAATTCTGCTGACGGAAATGTCTTCCAACACCAGATCCACTTCATCCTTTTTCTTTCCAATAGACATTGTACTTTTTTCCAGGCTTGCCAAAAGTCTGCCCTCTGGCGTATACAGTCTGTAAACATGCGGTGTCGTATCCGGCTTCTCCTCAATAAATATGGTGCGTCCATGGTTTTCCGCTTTATATTCTGCTTCCTCTGCCACCGCATAGCCCTCCATCGCCTGCCGCATAGACTGGCTGTAATCTTCACGAAGCTTTTTATTTCGACTTTTCCTGTCATTAAAAATACCAAAAATACTCTTGATCCCTTTCAACCCTTCGGTATTCATAAAAGTTTCCGTATTTACCTCCGCTTCCTGCAATTTAGCGCTGGCATTCCCTTCTTCCACCACCGTTTTCTCACGCTTTACCGGCACTGTTTCCGAAACTATATTTTCTTCCAGACATGCAGTGTCCTGGAAAATCTGTTCCTGAAGATATATTTCCCCACAGCGTTCCAGCTGCTCATACATGTGGTAGACACAATCTACCAGCACTTCATCATCGTAGTCAATATGTTCCACCCAAAACTCAATAAGCTTCACAAAACCGGATTCTCCTTCGTAATACGGGACGTACAAAAACGCAAAGCAATTACTTTCCAAGTCCTGAAAAATCTGTTCCGGATACCAGAGAACATTGTTTACATCCAGAAGAAACCTTCCCAGCTCCTGCTGAATCTGTCTCAAGCTCCACATAAAGTCCCGCATCCACTCCCTTGTAATACATCGGCTGCCATACAGCTGTGCCACGTTCTGTCTTGAGGATATATCATAATAAAGGTATGCCAGCCCATTAATATATCGCAAGCTACAGGATAACAGCCCTCTGATACCTCCTCTGCCCAGTATGCAGTATTGATATCTTTTCTCCTCTGGCTTCTTATCCAGCACGATACGTTCATAATTACAATTTAAACTCCTCACATATTCCGTATGCAGCATTATATTTTATCCCACCTTTCTTCTTATTCCGTCAATTATTTGTTGTTTCCATGCCCCCACTCTTTACTCTGCGGCAAAGCCGAATAAATGTCACTGGCGACATTTGGCAAAAATCAAATTCTGTTTCTGTTTCCCACACTTCCTCATCACTCCAGAAATTCCATCCCGGAACAGGAAATGTAATTCGCCCCGCTCCCTTTACTTTAAAATGGTTTCTTTCCCATATTGCATCCAATCCTGTCACTTTCCATGCAACGTATTTCTCCCTGTATATTTTCTCTATGCGTTGCCTGATCCTCGTCTCCAATACCGCATTATCGGATATTTCCTGACAGCTTCCCCACATTGCCAACGCCCCCAAGTCCTGTTCCATCAGACATCTGTTATATTGAAACAACATCATATAAATGACAAACAAAAGCACACTGAGGGCAATCGGAAGAACCAATGCGGCCTCCACGGTAAAATAAGCATTTTCTTTCATATCTCTCCTCTTTTATTGTCAATAGATACCAGTCAGCAGCCCCGACACTGTCAAAAAAGGCAGGTATGGGATCGTCATATTTCGCCCGGCCTTGCGCAGCACAAGCAATACCACAGACGCTGCCGAAACGAAAAACAAACTTACCCCCAAAAGAAGCCAAGCCTTCCCTCCTCCCGCTACCATGCCCAGCAGCAACAGAACAATTCCATCACCATACCCAGCCTTTTGTGTCGCAATCGCAAAAACCAACAGCAAAATCCCCGGCAGCATACCTTTTATTATGTTATTAAAATCCAGGTTTCCGTTATAAAATTGATCTAACAGTGCAAAAAACGCAATTCCTCCACCCAGAGCAAGCGACCACACCGGTATTTTACGGCATTTTATATCCGTCAAACTGATTCCTAAGAGCCAGATTCTTATAATCCATACGCTCCACATGCATAATCTCCTTTCTGACATGGGCATAAAATTTCATATCACTTGGTACCGCACCTGCCACATGGTCGCAACTCTGCCGTATCTTCCAGACGAACGGAGCTTACTGTTCGTTTCAACCCGGAACATTCCCTGCTATAATGATAACGATTCCCTTCCTGTGTAATATAGATTGTATCCGGAAGTGCGCCCCCAATACATTTCTCACAGGCCCGGTATCTCCTGCCATATTGATTTCTGGCTCCTCCAAGCTCAGTCCACGGGATCTTTCGCACCGAGAACCGTAAGTGTGTGCAATCCCTGTCTAAGTGGTATACCACCCCGTTTTCTGCAAGATAAACCGTCTTCGCTTCTTCACCTGCTGCCTCCGACAATCCATAGCCATTCCATATATGTGTATAGTATCTGTTGGCCATCCGAAAAGAAAGGAATCCTGCCAGACTGCTCCAAGGGGACACGGCATAAGTAACCAATAAATCCATTTCATCTCCCTGTTCATACACCCGACTTTCCCACATTTGAAGTCCTTCCGCTCCTTTGGTAAGAGGCGCCTCATTCAAATAGTCCTCTCCCAAAAAGTTTGTCAGCCGCGCCTTTACATATGTTGACGCAAACACCTTGCCCGCCAGATTCTTCCACCACGCCTCTTTGGATTTCCCATCCTCCGGCAATTCTCCGCTATATACTGCATAACCATAGACAGACAATTCTGTTCCAGTCTGCCATAATGCCATCTGCACATTGCCATGAAGTCTAATCATTTCAATCGCACATCCAAGATTCAGAAAAAAGAGCAGAAACAAAGGCAGCAAAACAGAAGCTTCCACAGTCATACCTGCCGACATTTCAAACGAAAATACCCTGTGCCAAATTACCGCCACAATACCGTTTCTCTGTACCTCGGAGGCAGACAGTGATATCCCCTTTATGGAACAGTCGCAAACGGACTCACAGCCTGCTGCGCAGTCCGGGGGAAGTACAGGATTCCGGGCAGAATCCCCATGTTTTATCTTTTTTGTCGGAGAAGGTTGTCTTTGAATGATCAACGGTTTCTTTTTCTTCTGACCGATCCATAAAAGGGACATCACCATTCACCTCCTTGTATCAATGATAACTTTTTTGCCTGGTTATCTCAAATTCATACCCATATGAACTGCCAATATGTATATATGCTTCTAAAGCCTCATAACAGCCGTCCAATCTGAACAACGCATTTCCCGGCGTGCTTCTGATATCTGCTTCCACCACATCCATTGCCCTGGCCGTCATAACGTCAATATCCATAAACATCATAAATATTCTCATATAGTCCTCATAACACAGCCCCTCTCCCTCCTGTGTATCTTCTTTCAAGTCTCCTCCCAAAGCCGCAGACAGACCGTAATGCCAGCTGTCCCGATCCTTCAAAAGCGGTATTTTTCCTCCCGCCAGAAGCGATTTAACATCATAGACGCTTTCTGCGTATGCCCAGCCAAGAAGAATTACCGCCTCAAGGAGCGGTGTAAGTTCCGGCAACGTGATCAGGGTACATACCAGCTCCGCTGCCACTTGTATCTCCGTCATCTTCTCTTCATCAGACATCAGATACAGCGCGTTTGCCACTTCCCTGATTGCACAAATTCGATTGGCAATGCTTTTTAAATTATCCACATCGCTTTCGTTCCCCGCAATCACATATTCCATCTGATAACTCAATGCACCCTGATCCTTTGGCATGCCGTAACGCCCCATGTAACAGAGCAGATACTCTTGAAAAAAAAATTTTTCTATCAAACTCTCCATTCCCGTCTGCTCTTTCTGCGGCATATTTCCATAATTTATCTGATCCTGACGCATCCGATTTCCTATCAGATTTTCCGTGTGCAAAACCTTCTGTGACAATGCCTCCTCTTCTCCCACAACCAGCTTCAATATCCCCTCTTTTCTCTTTTCTTCCAATGATCTCGTCGGATTGTCAACATACATGGTTTCCCACACATTCTCTTCAATCTCTATTTCCATGCCGTCATAGCTGTCAATTTCCTCATCCAATTCGCTCTTGATCTGCTCCTGTCGGCCTTCCTCCAGTCCATTTACTTTAACAATCCGCAGCCATTCCTGTATTTCCTCCAACAACCCCAGCCCTACATCGTCCTTTATTGCCTCTATGGCACATCTGCGAAATACTCCCCCCGCATGATCCGTGAGGATTGATATTTTTTGCAATTCCGTTCGCTCCAAATGCAGAGCCAGAAAATCTCTATAGATAAAATCAGAGAGAAAAATATCCTCATAACTGAGATTCTTCTCCAAATACTTTCTTAAATGTGCTTCCACATTGGTTTTGCTGCAAAATGCCGTACCATACGACGCATCTATGGCAAATAAATTATACTGTCTCATCAGTTCCCGGTGATACTCCGCCATAATACTCTGCAAACCTATTTCCGCAACACACTCCGTCTCCAGCCTTGCGCCGTTTCTTCGCACCCCGTCGAGCATGACCAGGAACAGAGAGAGAACCAGTGTCAGACAAAGAGCCATCCATACCGTAAGATATGCATTATAAAATTGTTTTTCTTCCCAAGAATTGAACCCACTGTCAGACATGCTCCATCCCCTTCCCGATCTCACTTAAACTTTATTCCGTTTCACCTTTCACCTTGAGAACGAATTGTTTCAGATTTTATTTGTCTGTGATGTAATTTTATTGAAAATATTATTGACTACCTGTGTGATCTGATTCTTGAACACAATCACCAATCCCACCAAAACCACTATAATCAGAATAATTTCCACTGTCCCCATCCCCTCTTCTTCCGAAAGCAGTTGGCGGATTCCTTTCAGTTTTTCTGTTTCCTTCATTTCCTCCCTGACTTGTTCACTTTCCATAATATCTTTCTTCATTGTACTTTCCTCCTTTTATTTATTGTCTTTATCTGACATTTATATATTAGAAAATGCCGGAATCATTATTACCACCATCACCACCGCCAGCATTAACACCATTGGAATCAAAAGCTTTGTTCCCGCCTCCTCACCCAATTTCCTTCCCTGCTGCAATTGTTCTTCCGCCGCTTTGTCCGCTTCCTCCCGAAGTCGTTCCAGCAGTGTGCGATTCCCCCTCTTTAGATTCTGCGTCAAAAGCGTACATAATCTGATATATTCCTGCAGGCCTGTTCTCCTGCCAAAATGCTCATAGGATGCTCCCTCGGAAACTCCTCCATGCAGTTCTCTGCAGGTATATAACATTTCCTCATACGCCGGCTGCATTTTCTCCCTTCCCCCATGCTTTGTCTCATAATCTCCTGCAATTTTCTGAAAGGCGCCGCGGATTGTCATACCTGCCCCCACAAACAACACCAGTTTATGTACAATCTCCGGATACTCCCAACGCAGACTCTTTTTCCTTTTTTCTATCTGTCCGTGCAAATCCCTATCTGAAAACAGATACACCAGTGCCGCAACAACAACTGACGCTGCCCACACCAGTAAGCTGTTATCCTCCATAAGTTGTCTCCAGTGAATACTGATACCGCGAAGCTGTGCCGGAAGCAACCACTTTTCTTGTTCCAGGCTTTCATCATGAGATTGAATCAACAATTCCTCCATCTCCCTGTAAATCCGCTCTTCTTCAGAAAGTACCGGCGGTATTACCACAACAAAGAATGCTTCCTGCCTGACATATTCCCCATACTTTAAACGAACTGAAAGTTCCACTTGCTCTTCCTTCTCCACCGGTAATACATGCCCGGTGTTGGTCACAACCTCCTGCCTCCGGCTTTCCCATTCCACCACGATCGGAAATCCCTCATATTCTTCCTCCAGGCTCAGATCCGTTGTAATATGCTCCAGGCTCTCATTGCCATTCAGCACAAGCTCCGGCAGATTTTTCAGAAATTTTTCGAATAATTTTTTTGCCTCTTCCTCCGTGAGCTGCCTGGGGTCCACCTGTATCCTGAAATTCATTTGCGTCTCCCCATAATCTGCAGCAATATTGATTTCTCTTCTCCCCTCCTGATATTCCCATCTGGCAATCTCTCCGTTTTCTCCTAAGATCAAGTCATCTTTGACGCCAATCGCCACTGCAGCTCCAAACAGCGTTCCTCCCCACACCACTGCCAGGCATAAAGCCGTTTTTCTGACATAATATGTAGTTTGAAGATATTCTTTTGCTTCTCCCGGATGTAATACCGTCAAATCTTTCATCACTTGCGTGGATGAAAAAAGCTTTGGAAACCATTGCCAGATTCTTTTTAAAAGATACTGGGACATCTTTAAAAAGGGTTTTAAAAGGGTGGAACCCTCCAAGGGCACCGCCTCCTTCCTCGCCGCAAACAGTAATATCAAAGAACTTCCTGCCATTATTATCGCAATCCAAAACATACTTGTGCCTTTCTATTCATAGTTTCATCTCTTCATCCCCTCGCCCTTTTATCCTCCGGCATGCGCTGTCTTAGCCAGGATGTGTTCCCCCATAAAATACGCCCCCAAATAAACTGCCAGGCATCCTGTCATAATCGCCACTCCGGTCAGGTTGTGGTACAGAGGGGCGAAGTATCCTGGATTTCCCAAGTCGATATAAAGTAGCATTCCAAATGGCATCACCTCCATTATGGCAAGCTCCATCCTCCTGCCTCCTAGGAGCATCTTAAGTTCCTGGCGCAGCTCTATCTGCTTTCCGATCTGATTTGCAGAACTTCTGATAATTTCCGCCATGTTTCCTCCGCTTCTCTTTGCCAGCGCAAAGATTTGAGCAAATTGGGCGATGTCTTCACAGCCGCTTCGATTTGCCAGATCAAGCAAAAGCTCCTCCAGAGAAATATTGATTGTCAGTCCACGTCTGATTATGTCCAACTCCCCACATATAAGCGCCCCTTCTCCATACATCAGCGCCATATCCTGTCTGGAATCCAAAAAAGCATTTTCAACGGAATACCCTGCCTGCAGAGATGTGGAAACTGCCAAAATACACTCCCTGAACTGGGCCGTAAGTTCCTCCCTTTCCATTGTTGCTTTCTTTTTTCCAATGGCGGCAAACGCATATATCCCTGCCCCGGAAAGGGGCAGAATTGCCAGAACGCTTCGATAAAAAAAGTATGCCAAAATTCCCGTTATGCCTCCGCAGATAATAATCGTTCTGATTTTTTCTCCCTTTTTCCAATGATACTTACGATAATCCTGCTGCCTTAAGTTTATTTTCATGAATCAACGCCCCCTTTTTCCCAAGCCTGCCAACAATTTTCCCCTTGCTGTCCTCCCCTGTCTCTTCAAAAGAAAATAAAGAATTTAATTGTATTTCCTGATTCAAACAGCCCACCACCTCGGTGATCTCCAATACTCTTCTGGACTTATCCCTAAGTCTGCCCAAGTGTACAATGATGTCCACTCCAGAAGCAATCTGCTGACGGATGGCCACCAAGGGCAGCTCCATTCCCATCAAAACCATATTTTCCAACCTGCCAAGCATGTCCCTAGCACTGTTGGCATGTCCTGTTGACATGCTACCGTCATGCCCGGTATTCATACATTGAAGCATATCAATAGCTTCTGCTCCGCGAACTTCCCCGACAATAATTCTGTCCGGGCGCATCCGCAACGAAGCCCTGATCAATTCCCGTATGGTAATTTCATGGCAGCCCTCCACATTGCCGTTACGTGTTTCCAATCGTACCAGATTGGTCAGCCCCTGCAGCTGTAACTCCGCACTGTCTTCAATGGTGATTACTCTTTCTTCCGATGGAATATAATTTGACAGAACATTCAGAAAGGTCGTTTTTCCGCTTCCGGTTCCACCGCTGATAAAAATATTGTATCTGGCTTTTACCAGTGTTTCCAGAAAAGCCGCAGCCTCACGGGAAATTGAATTTAATTGAAGCAGATGTTCCATTGTGATTGCTTTTTCCGGGAAACGCCTTATGGTAACAATGGGGCCGTTGAGCGCCACAGGATTCATGACAATATTCACCCTGGAACCGTCAGCCAGTCTGGCATCCACTATAGGAGACGCCTCATTTACCACACGATTGCAGCCCGCCACGATCTGTTGAATTACATCCTGCAGTTTTTCCGTAGAA
Source organism: uncultured Acetatifactor sp. (assembly GCA_910578185.1). Taxonomy (GTDB): domain Bacteria; phylum Bacillota; class Clostridia; order Lachnospirales; family Lachnospiraceae; genus Acetatifactor. The sequence goes on along the minus strand of CAJTPN010000007.1, from coordinate 124,875 downwards.
TCGAATCCCACATCCAGCTCCCGAAGTCTCCCCTCCTGCTCAACAAAAATATGATCCTTACCATTAATCATAATTTCCGTAACCGTAGCGTCTTCTACGAATATCTGCAAAACATCCAGTCTGCGCAGGGAATCAAAAAGCTCCTTTTTAAGTCTCCTTCTGCTCTCCACCGGCAAAATCAACAACTTTTCCTGCTCCAGAATTACTTCATCTATGGTATCTTCCACCTCTGGGTCAGAATAGTCTTTTACGAAATCCATCTTCTCCTGCACTTTTTGCCTCAGCCATTTTTTCAATTCCAAATATTCCATTTACCCCCTCTCCTTTCCCACAATAATCTCTTTTCATAAGCATCTTATCCACAGAATACTTCATTGCCTGTGAATTACCTGCTTTCATTTGTCTCCGTGTCTGTTTCTTTTGCCAAATCGCTGATAAGCCCTCTGACCAAATGGGCCAGATCACCTTTTGTCAGCTGCTCCAGTTCTCCCGGCAGCCGGTGAATATGAGAAAGACTTACCCTTTGAGTCTTGTTCAGCACATCCCCATATTCGCACAGGGAAAGTACCTGTTCATATTGAAGCAGTTTACTCCTGGCAATCCTGTCCTCCCTGGTGAGGGTATACACCCTGGAGCACATTCTGAGAATATCAAATAACCCCTGCATACTTTCACTTAAGTCCAGAATTACATATTCATATTCTCCCAGTTCCTCAATTTTTCCCAGAAGCCCCAGCCACTCCGCCGCCGTGACGGTGAGAAGGTTCTGGCCGGCCTTCATGGGCGGGATATAGCTTAAATCACCTATTCGCTTTAGCATGGTCTGCATCCGCAATCGAAACTTGTCCTTCTCCGCATTGAGAAAATAGAGCAAATCCGCCATATCCAATGTCTGCATATCCGGCAAAAGCTCCGAAATTCCGGCGCAATACTCAAAATTCAGATATAGAGTCGGGTGCTCTCTGGCCAGAATTTGACTCATAGTAAGTGCAAAGGAAGTCTGCATACCTCTTTTCACAGGAGAATAATTTCCTATCCAACAAGTATTGCGTCCTCGGCGCACACCCGAAATTCTGGGCGGCTGCGACTCCAGCCGATCCATGTAAAGGTTCAGCAGATAATTAAAAACGCCTTCCGCCTCCTGATACTTATCCACGTAATAGACGTTTTCCCATCTCATAACTCCACTTTCACTTAAAACTACCAGCTTTTGCGGAGACAGCATAGAAAGTTCCCGGCTAAAAGCCCTTTCCGATACCACCAACATTTCTACTGCGCTCTGTTCTTCCCGCAGCAGATCTTCCACCTTGGTATAAGTATGTAATTCCCAAGGCAGTCCTTTTTGCCTGTTTAAGAATTCTGTCATAAGCTGTGCATATTCCTCTTCCGTATCACACAACAACATAACACTGTCAGATGTTTCTCTCAATATACACCTCCCAGATAAAGCAGCACGCTGAACAAAACCGGCCCTGCCAGACAAATACTCACTTGATCTTTGTCCTCTTCGTTTTTCAGATACAGTGCCCAGCTGCCGCTTTTTAACACATCTGCCACATATCCGATCAAATATCGCATACGTTCTATAAAAAACTTCCTTTTCCACATTTTTACCAGAGAAATTACTGCCGCAATCAGCAAAGATACAAATAAGAATATCATGATTTTCTCGAAGGGCAGGCAGCCCGCCGTAACCCCTAATAATTTTACATCCCCCGCACCGATGGCCCCGATTTTAAAAAACGGATAAAGTATCAGCATCGTCAGCCCGGCCTGTCCTATATAGGCCAGTCCCCCTCCGCCGTCCGGGAGGCGCCATACCGCCCCCCAAACGGCCAGCAAAACAGCCAAAAAGTTGGGAATTCTGTTTTTTGTGTAATCATAACCGCACGCCGCAATCAAAAGTAATACAACGACCGCCAACCGATCACCACCTCTTCTTCCTTTATCGTACCTCATGAATTTGCAAGGCGATACCTGCCTCAATGAATATCGAACCAATGAAAACCTTGGAAAGACCTGACTTGTCAAATCGTAGTTATATTATAACGAATATCTCCCCCCATTTCAATAGGCAAATCCTCAAAAAAGCATTTTTGTCAAATCTCTACAAAACTTTATAAATTCCAATCGCGTAAAGGGCTAAAATCCCTGGAAATCCAAGGATTCCAGATGTCAAAACGGTGTAGATATTCACCCCTACTCCAAGAGATATTCCTGCGCTTTCCAACATGGAATTAATGAAATACATTGCGATCGTTCCCAATATCCCCCTCATAAGAATATTTAATATTTTTTCCATAGATCCCCCTGGTCTTTTTATACATTCTATGTCCAATCCGCACAAATATGCGATCTTCCCGCAACGTGACCCTATCTCATAATATCTTACGATACATATGAACAGTTTGAGGATTATCTAATTTTTCCAAAATTGGAATATTTTTCATATTCGCTGCCTATACTTTTAACACAAGACTTCCGGGTCGAATGCCCTGAAGCGCTTTGACGGACATGGTGCCTCAGCGCAGCAGGCCTGTCCGCCACACTGCTTCCCGTACTTAACATTTAGAAAGAAAGGAAGATTTGCCATGAAAACATATTTCAGTCAATGCGTTGCAACCGACAATATGACGGCGGAAGATTACACTCCTGTATCACTGAAAGATTGCATCGAAAAAACCCGCCAGGCTCTTGAAATTGCCTATGCGGGTTTTGACAACGCCGTAGAATTTGATATGATAGACAGCTATATCTATCAGATAAACGCACTCCAAAAAAGATACAAGCACCTGACGGACCTGGCCAGCCTGGAAGCTGCTCCCGATCCGGAAAAGTCATACAAGCATTCCACGGTTCGCGCCCTGGTCAGCCATGTTCTCGGTTAGGGAATCCCTTCCATAGGTCAGCCCGGCATAAACCGCCTGAGAGTTGCGCATTACCGGTCCAACACTGTTTTGCGATGCAATCTGCCCATAGGCGTCATGCAGCGGCACAATCACGCGCCTTATCTCTTCCAGGCAGCCGCCGTCACGGCGCTGCCCACCTCGGGCAAGACGCCTTAGGCAAAACAGATAGAGCTGCAGCAGTGTTGGCGCCGGTTCATATTCCTGATGCAGCGAACGTATCAGTTCATTGAGGCAGCCTCTGGCCTTTCTCAGTGCTTCCTGAAACGCAACCTCCTGCGACGCCTTCAGTCCCTCCTGGGCATCGTCCAGATAGCACAACAGCATCTCATATAAAATCACCGCCAGCTCTGTGGGGTTCGCCTGTGTAATTCTCAATGTAAATTGCTGTTTATCTTCTTTTTTCATATCACATTACCCTTATATTATTGTAGCAGCTGCAAAACCTGTGAAGGTCTCTCGTTGGCCTGCGCCAGCATGGAAGTGCCTGCCTGTGTCAATACCTGGTAGGTAGTATAATTGGTCATTTCCTCCGCCATATCCACATCCATAATCCTGGAGTACGCCGCAGTCATATTTTCCGATGTGATATCCAGACTGTTCATGGTGGATTCCAACCTGTTTTGATAAGCGCCCAGACGTCCTCTCACACTGGAAACATACTGCATGGCGCCGTCAATCTGGTCAATACCTTCCGTGGCGCTGTCCTTTGTGCTCAAATCCAGATCTTCAATCCCCATATCCCTCAAGGAAATTTCAGGAATCACCACGCCCAGAACCTGACCTTCATTTGCACCGATCTGAAGCCGCATAGCGCCGATTCCGGTGGCATCTATTGTCAGATCATTGATTTCAAACGGCACATTTTCAAAATCATAGGCATTCAGATCCAGTATCATCTCAAAGCCGTTAATTCCCTGGATGGTAACCAGCTTATCCTTGATGCTGGCACTTGCCCCCCTGGGGAATCTGCCCTCTTCCAGCCCTTCCGCCTTCACCGTGTATTCTCCGGTCTCTTCCTGTATCTTATTGCCGTTGCCGTCATCCTTTTCTATCACTTCTTTGTCGATGGTCAGCTTCTTAATATTATAAATTGTCGCCGCCACATCCGTTGAATATGACTTTACCTTTACGTCTACGTTATCGGTATATCCTTTTAGGGAAAACTCGCCGTTGAGCAATTTCTGGCCGTTAAATTCCGTCACATCCGCAACTCTGGTGATCTCTTCTTTCAACTGCTCCACTTCCTCTTGTATCACTTCCCTGTCGCTGTCGGCGTTCAAACCGTTTGCCGCCTTCACCGCCAGCTCGTTCAGCCGCTGCAGCATTTCGCTGATCTCGGACATGGCGCCGTCAGCCGTCTCAATAATGGAAACCCCGTCCCCCGCATTGGAATTGGCCGCAGAGAGCCCATCTATCTGGGCGTTCATGCGCTTTGCCATGGCAAGGCCTGCCGGATTATCCTTGGCACTGTTAATCTTCATCCCTGAAGAAAGTCTCTGCAGGGACTGGGAAAGTAAGTTATCGCTGTTTCTCAGCGCATTGTTTGATATCATCGCAGAAACATTGTAATTAATTCTCATAGATGTCCTCCTGTTAAAAGTTCCGTCTCCGCGCCCTTGCGCCGCGAAACTGTTTTTTCAATCCTCTTGACCGTGGCTTTCTCAGCCTGCATGGGCAGACGTAATGACTGCGTGCAAAAACACTTTTGCCACATGGTAGAGCTCGGCGTTTTGTGTTTGAACATGCTCATCCGGCCTTACAAAGTCAGGCATTCCGCCGCCGGAAGGAATCGCCGTAATATTCCCCACCGTCCAATGGTTTCCTGCCTCCCTTTTAAAGGTATCGGCTATTTGCTGCAGATTCATTACCTCATTCTTGTCTCCGCCTATGAAAATTCCATATACACTGCCGCTTTCCAGGTAAATACGCGCCTGAACATAATCCTGTTCAGAAAAAGACACACCGACTGTGACGGTTCCCTTTTCCTGGCTGTTTCTGTCAAGCGTAAGGTGAACCTGCGTAAGCGTATCGCCCACATACATGGGGAGGAAAAATTCCTCCTGTCTGGCCAAAGCGGAGGCCACCGTAAGCTGTTTGTGATTCAGCTGCATATTCCGAACGTCCAGGCTGCTCTCCGCCTCCGTAAAGGTGGCCGTCTCCACGGCTTCCAATGCGTTCCTGGTAAATTCTTCATAAGTAGTCACAAAGTCATCCTTGTCGTCCAAAATCTGCCATAAATCTGCGCTGTCCACAATCTCCACTCTGGGCGGCTTTTCCTGTGGTTTCACCTCAGGCTCCGGCGCTTTTTGTGACGTATGTGTCGTTTTACTTTGGGTCACATCCGTTGTCTGCTTCTTATCCGTGCCTGCCTTACGTTTATCGCCGGGTTCAAAAATATTTTCCACACCCTGTGTAAGCGCCTGAGCGGCCATCAAATTATCGGCACTGGCCGACATCTCCCCTCTCTCCAGCATGGCAACGCACTCTTTGTCGGCATTGGTCACTGCCTGACGAATATTTTCCAGCTCCGTTTTGTTATATTCTGCCATGGCCTTTTCATTGGAAGACACCTTGGACACTACCTTGTTGGCAGTCTTTACAAATGCCTTGGCAATCTGAGAAGAAATGCTCTCTCCTTTTTTCGCCTTTGCAGCCAGTGTGCCAAGTTCTTCCGTTACCTTCATATCCACGGCTTTCAGTCTGCCGCCCCGCACTGCGGACAACAAATTGGAAAACTGAAGTTCTGCCTGGGCATTGACCAGCGCCCCCACCGCAGCGCCGTCCGCCCGTTCCAACTGACGGACCAATCTGTATATACCGATATAGCTTTCCCGCTCTTCCGGCGTAATCTCCTCATTTCGTTCCAGTCCGTAGAGGAAACGGCTGTAGCTCTCGGCATCCTTTTTATATTCCGGAGGCAGCTCTTCAAAGTATTTTTCCAATTCCACGAAGCTCTTCTCCAGAGGATTGATGCCATCCCTTATCATCTTCAACGTAGCAGCCGGCGTCAGCTTTTCAATAACACTCTGTACCATCCTGTCGGCTTCCTTCACCGCCTCAAGGTTGGCCGTTGTAATCTCCATCTGGTTATAGCCAAGGATCCTTACCGCCCTGCGGTTCTCTTCCGTAAGCTCCATACCCAGTCCCTTCAGGAGATTATCCGTACTTGCAAACGCCTTCTGAATACTGTCACCCAAATCGCTTCTGGGAGACGTCATCAAGGTCTCATAACTCTTCTGAGCCTTCTCATAAGTTTCCTGCAATGCCTTACCGGTTCTGTGGAATTCTGCCAAAGACGCCGAATAATGCCCTTTGGCAAAGGTTCCCAGCACATCCACAGGCAGCTTGGGCAGATCTGCCGCAACAGTATTTGTCTTATGGTAGCTGCGGTATTTTTCCACTGCTCCCGCATCCCTGGGGAAGTATTTCTCCGCCACCTGGTTTTCCGCCACCTTCAGAGCCTCTATCAGTTCCTCCATCGGCGCGGTGTCAATGGCAAACCCTCTCTTAAGCAATTTGACATTGACCTCCGCCGTCATTCGGAGACGTATTTCCTCCATCTGTCTCCTGGCGGTGATATCGCCCACATTTGCTTCCCAGAATTCCTTGCTATGGTAGTATTCGGAAATTTCCGCCGCTCTCTCGTACAGACCGCTGCCCTTTCCCGCCGCTGCCGCATGCACAGGACTTTTGCCCTCCGCTATGGCAGACGCAGCCGCCTGGGCAAATTGCTGTTCATTTATCGGAAGTTCAATCTCCTGTAAATTTGCCAGCTTGTTCAGATTCTCCGGCGTCAGGGGCAGCCCCCTGTCCAGAAGCCAGGCAGCGTCTTTATGGCTGTCCTCGTTTACTTCCCTGCCGGACTGCAAAATAATCTTATCTATCTGTGCCAGAAGTTCCTCGTTAAGCTTCGGATCCTGCCCCTTGCCTGCACTCTGCGCATAATATCCCCGCACATCCTCCGTATAGTACTTGGGCGCATTGCCCCCCCTGCCCGCGCCGCTGCTCTGCGCCAGATAAAGGTTCCAGATCTCCGCCTCCATCTCATTGTCAATCAGGTAACTGCGGGTACCGTCCTCCATGGGATGCAGCTGTGTATTCATCATCCAGGCCTGTGACACTGCTGTCAGATTTTCCTTGGACAGCGGAACATCTGCAGCCAGGAAGCTGTCTGCCACCGCCTGCGCAAGCGCTTGGCTGCCCAGAGCCGATGCCAGGGTTTCCATGTCTATGTCGTCCGTATATCCTGCGATATTTTGACCTGACCGCACCAGCTCCGCCTTAATTTTATCCACTATGGTCACCACGTCTTCCGGGTCCATGCTGCCAAGGTCAAAACCTTCCTCTTTCATCCTGGCATAATCTTCCGCCGTAAGCGTATGTGACATAACCGTCATAAAATCCTGCTGCAGGGCAACATCCGCATTGCCCGCCTCCTGTTGGAGTTCAATCAGGCTCTTACCTTTCTCGCCGCCCATTCCGGGAACATCCTGCATTCCGGCCACCACCGCCGCAAACGGCGTCTGTCCCGCAATCAGCTCTCCGCCATTTACGGTTTTGGTTTTATTGATGTGCTGTTTTTGTTTTTCGGCTTCCGATACCGCCTGCTCTGGAAATGCTACTTTCAAAATATACTCTCCCGCTTTCTGTAATATGTATGTCCCTTATGGGTCTGCCCTGTTTATCTCAATACAGACTTAGCTTTTTGTATTTATCAAATAATAAAGGGCAGATGCTTATCTTACATCTACCCTTTATTTCGGTATAATTTCCAAAAACCTTTACCCTATCTTTTATTAAAACACAAACACTGCGGCGCCGTAGGGCGGCAGATCAAATGAAATGGAATAGTCCTTTCCGTGGCAGGGCTCTTTTACCGCCATGATCTCCGTCTCAATTTCGTTACCCCAGCCGCCAAACCTCTCCTCATCGCTGTTGAGCAAAAGTTTATATTTTTTCTTTTTAGGAACGGGAACTTGATATTGCTCACGCTTCACAGGAGTCATATTTAATACGAACAGCAAATTGTTGGTTCCCTTGGAAGATTTTCTCACAAACGTATATACACTGTTTTCCGCATCATCCGCATTCATCCACTCAAAACCTTCCCAGCTCTTCTCATCCAGCTCATAAAGCGCCGGATACTTGCGATACAGGTCCAGAAGTCCTTTCATGTAAGCCTGCAAACCTGAATTGGACTGCTCCGCCAAAAGAAACCAATCCAGCTCTCTCTCTTCACTCCACTCCCGCTCCTGTCCGAAATCCTGTCCCATAAACAGCAGCTTTTTACCGCTGTGTCCGAACATATAAGTATATGCCACGCGCAGATTGGCATATTTATCCACCGGATACCCCGGCATTTTGTTTACCATGGAGCACTTCAAATGAACCACCTCGTCGTGGGACAAGGGCAGTATATACTTCTCGCTCTCGTTATAGGTCATGGCAAAGGTCAATGCATAATGATTCCCTTTTCTATAGATAGGGTCAAGCTTCATATATTCACAGAAGTCATGCATCCAGCCCATATTCCACTTAAAGGTAAAGCCCAGGCTGTCCCCACCGATCTCCCCGCTCACATTGGGCCACGCGGTAGATTCCTCCGCCACCGTGATAAAGTCTGGATAAGTTCCCCTGACCACAGAATTTAAGTGTTTGAAAAATTCGATTGCATCCAGATTTTCCTTACCGCCGAATTTATTCGGAACCCACTGCCCTTCCTGTCTGCCGTAATCCAAATAAAGCATGGACGCCACAGCGTCTACCCGAATGCCGTCCACATGAAATTCCCGCAGCCAGAAAAGCACATTTGCAATCAGGAAATTCCGCACTTCCAGTTTGGCATAATTAAACACCTTGGTTCCCCAATCCGGATGCTCCCCAATACGGGGATCCGGATGTTCAAAGATACACTGGCCGTCAAATTCCGCCAATCCGTGCGCATCCGGTGCAAAGTGAGCCGGCACCCAGTCAAGGATAACTCCAACCCCCGCCTTGTGCAGTGCATTCACCAGATACATAAAGTCTTTCGGCGTCCCATAGCGGGATGTGGGCGCATAATATCCCGTCACCTGGTATCCCCAGGAGCCGTCGTAAGGATGCTCTAAAATTCCCATCAGCTCCACATGGGTATATTTCATTTCCTTCAGGTATTCCACGATCCTGTCGGCAAATTCACGATAATTATAGAAACCTTCCGTTCCGTTGGGATGCTTCATGAAAGAACCTATATGACACTCATAGATCGCCACCGGCTGCCTGCGAATATCCGCCTGGGACCGCTGTGCCATCCACTTTTCATCCTTCCATTCAAATCCGCTCAGATCCGTGATCACGGAAGCCGTACCAGGTCTGTATTCCGCGTAATTGGCAAAGGGATCCGCTTTGTAAAGATGCCTGCCATCGGGTGTGACAATCAGAAACTTATACATTTCCCCCGGCTCAACCTCCGGTACAAACAATCCCCAGATACCCACAGGCCCAAGCTTTTGCATGGGATTCACACCGATCTGCCACTGGTTAAAGCCTCCTACCACATGAACTTCCGCCGCATTCGGAGCCCATACGCCAAAGTAAATACCCTTTTTCCCGTCCTCCTCCGACACATGTGCTCCCAACTTTTTGTAAATATCATAATGGGTTCCCTGTGAAAAAAGGTACTGATCGGCCTCCGAAATAAAAACCTTTTCTATCCCTTTTTCTATTTTGGGCTGCTTTGCCTTTTCCACCTGCTCTTCCCGGATGATCTCCTTATTCTTCCCGTCCTTTTTCACTTCTGCCGCCATACTTCTACCACCTTTCAGCTGATTTCATCAAGCAAAATCTTTCTCCGTCAGAATGATCATATCTTCTCCATCATACCGCTTTGCAAACAATATATCAAAGAAATGCCCCAACGTCTTCTTGCAGGCGTGCCGAATGGCCTCGTCCACAATTTTCTTCACTTCCACTACGGTAACCACATGATCAATGGTCTGCAGCTCCTCAATCCTGGTGTGAAGCGCCAAAACCCCCAGATCATCGATGGAATATTCCATTTCTCTGGCATAGCGCCGTCCAAAAGACACCAAAGTATCATTGCTCAACGCTTCCAGTTCCATCTTTGCAGTAAAATCTCCAAACAACTCCGGCGTTCCAAGAAACATTTTCTGCATCGCTTTTTTGGTATCCTCCAAAATCACAACAATTCCCAGGTTCTCCTGCTGCAGCTGCTGGTGAAGCGCAGCAGCGGTCTGAGGCGTCATACCGGAAGCCTGATAGATAATCAGCGCCCCGTTATTCAAATGCCAAAGGGTTTCTTCCACGTTTCTCTGATTAAATCCCTGTCCGGAGATCTTAGCCACCTTCCCCGAGAAATTGCTGTCAATCATCTGGAGCTCTCTTATCATATTCTTGGCAAAGGTCATGGTATCCATTCCCTCTTCCCCGGTCACTACCAAATTGCCGGTATACGCCGCCATACTGATATTGTCGATGGCCTTCACAAGATTTTCTCTTGCCGCACGACTCTGGATAAAGGGGGCAAAGAGTTCTTTTTCCTCCCGTGTCAGCCCTCTGATCTTTGCAACCTCTCTCTCTATGGATGGTTCTTCTTCACCATCTTCAATCCCCTCGGAGGCTTCCGCGGCTTCCTCCCCAAACGTCCGGGCAGGTTCTGCTTCCTCCTGCAGCTCCTCAGCCACGGTTTCTCCAAACGCTTCGGCAGTCTCCACACGATCCAACAGCGCTTCCGCTTCGCTTTCTTCAAGCTCCTGAGCAGTTTCCGCATTTCGCAGCAGTTCTTCCGCCGCTTCCTCTCCAAATCCTTCCAATCCGTCGGCGGTTTCCACCTCATCCAACAGCGCTTCCGCTTCGCTTTCTTCAAGCTCCCGAGCGGTTTCCGCATTTCGCAGCAATTCTTCCGCCGCTTCCTCTCCAAATCCTTCCAATCCGTCGGCGGTTTCCACCTCATCCAACAGCGCTTCCGCTTCGCTTTCTTCAAGCTCCCGAGCAGTTTCCGCATTTCGCAGCAGTTCTTCCGCTTCCAAGTATGTTTCCTGTCCATTCACTGTTTCCGCATCATAGCACTCTACCTCTGCTTCTTCCGGCTCCCGAACAGATGCCATCCTGGCCAAGGGCTCTTGTACTTCCTCCTCCCAAAGTTCATCAACTTCCGGCACCTGAATGGTTTCCGTGGGCTCAACCCCCTCTAACAGTCCCTCTTTTTCAAGCTCTTCAAAAAGGTCCTCCGATTCCATATCCTGTTGTACTCTATTTGTTCTTGGTTTCACGGCTGATTTTGCCCTTTCACCGCTCTGAACACTATTTTCCGCCCGGGATACTCCAGCGTTATATGGCCGCCTCCCATCCGATCTTTTTTCCGATTCGCTCTCCTGCCCCAGGGCACGCCGTACCTCTTCTTCCCCTATGGTCTCACCCTTCTCCAGACGTTCCAGAAGTCCGTCCCGTATTGCAGACTCAAACTCCGTAAACATGTTATCGGTTTCCTGCCTCACATGCCGCCTGACATCTTCCCTGCACTTTTCCTCGTTACTCTTTTTGGTCCGCTCCCATTCAGCCAGTATGTCCTCAAGTCTCATCTGGCCTGTTATCTGCTTTTCAATGGCTACCTGTTCCGGCAAAACCATACCTATCTGGCCATCCGCTTCCAAAGACAGCACTTCCGCCATCTCCCTGGGCGGCTGCACTTGCGCCGCATCAAAAGCAATCATCCGGGACGCCGTATCTCCTCCGCTTCCCTCATGGGGCTCATCTCCCACGTGCATTTCAATTTCTGACGCCCCTGAGCCCTCTGTGGCTCTTCCCGTCCCGGCACCTTCCTTTCTCATCTGGGCAAGTACCAGTTCCGCAGTATCATCCCGCACAAACATTTCTTCTCCCGACGGAATTTCCTCCACCTCAGGCAGCTTCCATTTTCTCTCCCCGGTTTCGAAAAGCTGCACGTCTTTTACTTTCTCTCCGGATTCCTTGGGCCGGACAAGCCTCTCTTCCTCAACGCCATTTTCATATAAATTGACCTGCGCCGAAGGTTCCAGCCTTGAGTCTGCCGCCTCATTTTCGAATCCTTCCGCCGCATCCTCCTGCTCTATGGCTATCTCCTGCTGAACCTTCCCCACTTCGCCGGTCTCACCAAAGAACACCTCTGTTTCTTCCATCACATCCGGCTCCGCAGCAGATTCCCCCACTGCCGCATCCTCCATGGCTTCCGTATCTGAATGCATCATGGGGGCGATAATTGCCTGGGTAATCTCTTCCGTCCCCAGCACCTCTTTTAAGCCTGCCGCCAATTCCGCCTGCAGATTAATGGTATTATACTGACCCACGTCAATGGTTTTGACCTGAATATCTAATTCGTCGTCAGACGCTTCCTGTTCTCTGTCCGGATATCTATGATTCCGTTCGCTATAATACTGATTCCCCCGGCGGCCGTCCTCCCGGGCTTCGTAGCCTTCCCACTGGTCTTCCTCCTGGGGTAGCTCATTACCTTCCCACCTATCTTCTCCCTGGGATTGTTCGTAACCTTCCCAGCTGCCTTCTCCCTGGGATTGCCCGTAACCTTCCCACCTGCCTTCTCCCGGGGATTGCCCGTAGCCTTCCCACCTGCCTTCTCTTTGGGATTGCCCGTAGCCTTCCCACTTGCCTTCTCTTTGGGATTGCCCGTAGCCTTCCCAGCTGCCTTCTCCCTGGGATTGTTCATTACCTTCCCACCTATCTTCTCCCGGGGATTGTTCATAGCCTTTCCACCTATCTTCTCCCGGGGATTGTTCATAGCCTTTCCACCTATCTTCTCCCAGGGATTCTTCGTAACCCTCCTGGCTGGCCCGCTCATAGCCGGGCCACTGACTATCCTCCTGATACTGTCCGCCTTCTTCCCGTCTATACCCACCTTCCCCATCACCTGTATATGCCGCCTCTTCCACCTGTTGCGGTGTTTCGTCAAATCGATGGTCATATCGCTCCTGCTGCGAGGGCGTTAACGGCTCATGCAGCATCTTCAATTCCATCGCTTTTACAACATATTTTCCGTCCCCAAACCACAGGATCAGCTCGTCACATTCCTCCACACAGCGGGTGGCAAGTCCCACCCTGTGATAAAGATATGCCAGTTCATAAGCCCATTTTTCTCTATAGTCCTTTTTTTTCAGCTCCTCCAGAACGCTGATCCGCTCCTCCAGGCTGACCTCCTGGGCCTCATACAGTTTGTACTGCAAAATATAGCGCCCAGAATCCTTCGGCGCCGCCTGCACATATTCTTTATAATAATTTATTGCCTGTACGAACTCCTCTGTTTTAATACATAATTCACAGAGAGAATAACAGATCGTCCTGCCTCCCGGCTTTCTCTCATATGCCAGAAGCAGCATATTTTTGGCGTCCTCATATCTTCTGTTAATCCTGTATAGATCGCTGATGGTACAAAGCATCATTACGCTCTTTACCCTGCGCCAATCGATGCTGTCGGCAATTTCAGCCGCCTTCACAAACTCCCCTTCCGCAATCAAATTCTTTATTTCATCCGACCTTACTTTATATTCATATTTATCCAAAGTAACCTGCTCCCTTTTACCAAAATCCTTGGCGATCCCAACATCCAAAAATCGAATATCCGTATGTACCGACCGTTCTCAAAATTCCTCTTCAAGTATTAGGTATAGTGTACCATAGACACCCTGCATCTGTCAAAAATAAAAGTGGTAAGGCTCATAAAAAAGAATGCCCCACCACTGTTTCTCAACAGAACCACCCCACATTGTCAATTAAAAGACACCGGAACTTCAATCTGAACTATAGCATCCTCCACTCTGTCAATCACATTTTCCTTGATAATAATCTCAAAAGAAAACCCGAATAAAATAAGACCTATGATTGCCTCCGGGAAAGCCGCACTTTCCCTTATTTGTTCCGTGACCGGCAGCATACTGAATGTCATAATGGATTATATTTTCATTTCCCTGTTGAAACGGGTATCAGCGGTGCGGCCATTGCCACAGGTATGGGCTATTCCGTGACGTCAGTGGCAGGGCTCGGAGAGCAAAATCAGCGGAACGTTTACGGCATTGTCCTACGGCATCGCCTCTGAGGTGCTTGCCTTTTCCAGCTCCTTTGTATTCATGCTGATCACCATGCTGATCCTCCCTGCCCTTTTGGGTATAAACGGTATTTGCCTGGCCACCCCGGCGGCGAAATTTATAGCGCTGACCCTGCCCAGGTTCATTTTTTGAAATTTCATAAATGTTATCAATATTAACCTATATGGTCACATTTATGCACAGCCTACAATCTCCCTACCAGCTTTGCAAACTGAGCCAATGTCAACGCCTCGCCCCGAATCGTGGCTGATAGCCCCATCTCCTCCAAAACCTCCATAACCCGCTCCTTGGCAATTCCAAGTCCAGCCGCGTTTCCAAGCGCGTTGGCAAGTGTTTTCCGCCTCTGATTAAACGCGGCTCTTATGATCGCGAAAAGCCTTTCCTCGTCCTGTACCTCCACAGGGGGCTTTTCATACTTGCGCAAATTAACCACGGCGCTTCCAACGGCAGGCCTGGGAATAAAACAATTAGGCGGTACGTTCGCCACCAGCTCCGGCTTCGCATGATACTGCACCGCAAGAGAAAGCGCGCCGTAATCCTTCGTCCCCGGACCTGCCTGCATACGATCCGCCACTTCCTTCTGCACCATTACGGTAACGCTCTGCAACGGCACCTGTCCCTCAAACAGTCCCATGATAATCGGCGTGGTGATATAATAGGGCAGATTTGCCACCACCTTAACAGGCCTTCCGCCATTTTTCTCTTTCACGATGCTCCTCACATCCACCTTCAAAATGTCCTCATTGATCAATGTCACATTGGAATACCCCGACAAAGTATCTGCCAAAATTGGAATCAAATTTTTATCGATTTCCACTGCCACCACCTCTCTGGCACGTTCCGCCAGGTATTGAGTCATGGTGCCGATCCCAGGACCAATTTCCAGAACGCAGTCATTCTCCGTAACCTCTGCGGCTGCAATGATCCTGTCCAGCACACCTGTGTCAATCAGGAAGTTCTGCCCATACTTTTTCTGAATATTAAACTGATATTTCCGCAGCACCGACAGAGTGTTCTGCGGAATTCCAAGATCTGCCATTACAGAAACGCCCCCTTTGTCTGAAAATATGCCAACACCTCATTTAAATCCTTAAAAACGCAAAAACTTTTACCCCGTATTTCCTCGTCTGGCGCCAGCATGTCAGGCACCAGCAGCGGACGCATTCCGGCCGCATATGCCGACCGTATGCCATTGGGAGAATCCTCGATGGCGTAAGCCTGGCATGGTTCTACTCCCAGCTCCCTGCACGCCCGAAGATATATATCCGGCAACGGCTTTGAATGCTCCACCATATCCCCCGTGACAATGACGGAAAAGCTGTCCCGAATCCCCGCATCTTCCAAATGATGACATACAGATTCTCTTTTGGTGGATGACGCCAATCCCACCGCAATGGGCATGGTTTTCAGCCAATCCAACAGCTCTCCCACTCCGGGCTTGACAGGCAGACCATTTTGCTCTATGTAGTCCCAAAACCAGACGGAGGCCTGCTTTCGGAATCCCGGATAATCAAAGTCCTCCCCGTAAGCATCCAGCACGATACGTCTGCTGTCGTTGGCGTTCAACCCGATACACTGGGGAAAAATATCCTCCATACCGGGCAGGCCATTCTTTTCCGCTACAGCCACCCATGACTTCATACACAGGATTTCTGTGTCAAACAATACTCCGTCCATATCAAAAACTATCGCTTTCATCTGGCCATTCCCTTTCTTCCCCCGGTTTTTCCAGCCAAAGCACAGAGGACCTCCCCCTCACGCTTACTGTCCGGGCCAAATACCCCGTCTCCCCCAATACGTACCATACGGAAAACACAATACCTCTCTCCTACGGCATATACATAAACTGTTCTAAAAAGTGCACACAATTATACAGCACCAGCACGTCCATCCCTTCCTCCGGTTGGTACTGTTCCATAAAACCAAACAACCTTCCTTTAAAATACCGAAGATCCATCACATATATTTTCTGATAATAAGGCGTCAGCATCGGTATGAAGCAGTTGGCATAGGAGTCCTTGATTACATAAAGCACCTTACCGTTGCGGCAATCCGTCTCAATTTCTATAAAGGCGTGATTATCATCCAGGAAAAATGCATACTTATTCTTAGTAGTCAGATGAGACTTCTCATAACAGCTATCCGTCACACGCTGTAAGTCATAAGTAACCTTTACCGAGTCGCTCATGGTCTTGGGGAAATACAGAATGGACTCTCCAGGCATATCCAGATTCACTTTGGAATGCAGAGTTCCCAGGAAATCATCTGCAGCCACTTCCAGATCTTCCGGCGCATAATAAAGGGATTGCCCCTCTTGCGCCCAGGCCAGATAACCGTAATACGCCCCCAGACTTGTCCAGTGATGATCCGTCCGATAATAAATCTCTTCCTGCCCATGTTCCTGCAATATGGCATATACATCCACATAATTTTCCTGGCCAATCCTTTCCTTCACCTGTTCCAGCAAGTGCGCCTCGTCATAATAAAGCGCGTAGGCAGGCAGTTTATCGGTTAAAATATTGTCCGCAGTGGGCACCAGCATTACCTTTGCGTCCCATCGCTCCACCAGCTGCTCCAAAAGCTCCAGTTTCTTATCCACCTGTTCCTTCGGATAATCCTCTGGTAAATGCTGCTCAATCAGATAACCGTCCGCCCCCAGATATACCCCGCCGATCTCTTTCTTTTGCAGAAACATATCCATGTAGGTCTTAATTCCAATCCATTTATCACGACTGACAAACTGATCCGTTACATAGGTTTCAAAGTCCTGGGTGTAATTTCCTTTAAACAGCGCCTCTGCCGTAAACTCCGGTTTGGAAGCCAGCACTCTGTTTTCCGTCTCCGAGAAAAGTCTGTCCCCCTGAATAAAATCTGAGACGGTTAAAATCAGTATGATGGAGGAAAGCAGTAATATGGTGAACAACGCATTTCTTTTTTCGCCCATGTATAATCTCCTTTATAAACATTTCAAAATAAAATAAATTAAAAGCGAAAATATAAAAACGGATTATAAGATGCCTCAACAATTCCGGCAATGGACAACAATAAAAGCGCGGCAGGGATCAGCTTTTCTCCAAAACGGTAAAACGCTATTCCAATCCCTGTCCTGGAACGTTCCAGTGCCTTGACAAACATATGAAAAATGGGCGTTGAGGCAAATACTGAGATACACAGCAATACGACATATTGGCTTCCCAGATAAAGCGCCTGTCGATCCACAAGCTCTCCAGCCCCCATCATGACGCCAAGATATTGGAAGAGTCCCTGAGGCGTCTCCAATGCAAAGAGCACCCAGCCTATCAATACAATCAAAAGTGTATAAACTATTCCCACCGCTCTTGGCAGCCAGGATAACAGCTTCCCAAGAAAAAGTTTCTCCAACACCAGCGCAATCGCAAACCATAATCCCCAAAGCAGAAAATTCCATCCTGCTCCATGCCAGATACCGGTGAGCATCCATACAATCAAAATATTTAAAAGCTGGCGGGGAAGCCCCTTTCTGTTGCCTCCTAAGGGAATATATACATATTCCCGAAACCAACTGCCCAGAGAAATATGCCATCTTCGCCAAAATTCCGTCACGGAAGCAGAAATATATGGATAATTAAAGTTCTCCGGAAAACGAAATCCCAACATTTCGCCCAAACCGATAGCCATGTCAGAATACCCAGAAAAGTCAAAATAAATCTGAAAGGCAAACGCCGCCACACCCAGCCAGGCCGTAAGCACACTGATTTCTCCCGGATTCAATTTAGATATCAGCACCCACAGCTCTCCCATATTGTTGGCTAACAGTACCTTTTTTGCCAAACCGATGCAAAACCGTTTCAGACCGGCATTTATGGCAAACACATTAGCGGTGCGTTTGTGAAGGCGCTCCTCCACCTCCCGGTATTTCACGATAGGCCCTGCAATCAGCTGGGGAAACATGGTCACATATACCCCAAAATCCAGCAAATTCCTTTGTACCTTTGCCTCTCCCCGATATACGTCAATGGTATAGGACATGGTCTGAAAGGTATAAAAGGAAATACCGATTGGCAGCGGCAGATTCAAAAGCGGCAGCGATGTGCCCGCTAAGGAATTAATCGTTCCTATTAAAAAATCCGTATATTTAAAAAAGCCCAACACGGAAAGGTTAATGATTACGGAAGAGAGCAATATCCATTTTGCCCCCTTTTTTCCATGGAACCTTTCTAACAATCGTCCGTGTGTATAATCCACTATGGTAGAAAACAACATCAACAGAACATAAACCGGTTCTCCCCACGCATAAAAAAACAGGCTCCCTAAAAGGAGGATGAAGTTCTTCATCCTCCCGGGAACCAGGTAATACAGAAGAAAAAACAACGGGAAAAAACGGAATAGGTAAATCACACTACTGAAAACCATTTAAACACTCTCCCAGATGCTTTTTTATTCTACCTTTTGCCTGATTGTGGATATGGCAAGTTCGTTTGCTTCCTGGCACTGCTTAACCACAGCTTCATCTCCCTTATCCATTGCCTCCATAGTATCGGCGCCAAGCTGTGCAAAAATCACATAGTTACCGATTTTTTCTATCACCGACGCCTGCACCTTGCCCACATTCATGGGATATTGATGCGCCTCATTGATCTGAACGTCACGGTAAGCATTTAACGCTGCCTCCACTGCGTCCACCTGTCCCTCTTTTGCCTTCACAACAATCAAGGTATCCACATTGTTGCTGATCATGGGCATCTCGGCCATATAGTCGTCATACATCTCAGGTTTGATCTGAAAAAATCCCTCCAGCATCTGCGCGTCCAACGCCATATTGGGCCAGTAATTTTCGCCCAGAGCCTCCACAACAGCCGTCTTGATACCTGTCATTTCCTCACTCCAGCCCTCTGCCGCATCCGGCGTCTCGTTACTGCTGCTGTTATTTTCATCCCCTACGGCTCCGGAAGACTGGTTATCCGAAGATTGTACTCCCGAAGACGGCTCTGTGGAAGTGCTGTTCTTTGATTCATCATCCCCTGTGCCGCACGCCGCAAGCCCAAACATCAACGCTCCCAAAAAAAATCCAACCACTGCTTTTTTCATAATCATTTCCATCCCTTTCCGTACCTGCGCAAAATAAGTCGTTTCGTTCAGCCCCAGGCTGAACGATTAAAACAATCAGATACCTATAAAATATTTTACTTGATGACTTAGTTCCGTAAATTTTCCGGCAAATTCCTTACTGCCTTGTGAGTATATCCATTTTTTTACAGCTTACACATTTGAATAAAAATAATTACTCCCGCCGGAATCCGTCCCGCAGCCCGTCTCCGCGAAGCTTCAGATCATAGACCGGCATGGGCGCCGACGGAAACGGATCATAACCCGTAGGTCCGTCATAAGGAGAATAATAAAAGGTCACCCCTTGGATCTCATAACTCTCCAGCTCATAATCGCCATACGTTTCCTGCCACACATAATTTGGAACCTGACAGCTTCCGGCAATATATTTGCATCCCACTTGCACTTTATACAAACCGTACAAAAGGAAAAATACATATACGATTCTTGCCAGTTTCAGTTTCTCAGCCATATATCCAAATACAAGCGCAGCCAATAGCAAAACGTAAGCATACCCGTACCGCATCATTGGCGCGGTAAACTGCCAAAATAAATAAGAACAGCCTACCACCGCCAACACTAACAGCATGTCCAGCTTTTTCCAGTTTTTCTTGATGAACGTATGGACCGCCAGTCCCGCGGCAACCGCACAGGAGACAACGTCCGCCAGAATCAAGATTTTTTCCGTCGGGAACAGTACATTTTGAAACCAGTTGGGAAACCATATGTGAAGCCGAATTTCTGTCCCCAGCTGGTTGGCTCCTTTGGCCCAGGCTTTGATCAGCCAGGCATCCGATTTGATATCTCCCACATTTCTGATCTTCCAATCCACCGGAAACAAATCCAAATACGGAAACGGATAGAACAGCCAACCGGTGATCAGCACGGTCCGCGCTATCCACGGCAGAGCCGCCGACAGCCCCAGAAGCAGATACACCGCAATTTCCTTCCACCTTTTCTCCTTCAACAGCCTATATGCAGGCTTCAGGACAAAGATCAGGATCAATCCCGCCGATACCTTCAAAGTCAGTGCAAAAACACAGACCACACACAGAAGCGCATATGGTGCAATATGGTCCCTGGCCTCCCGATCTTCCTCTTCCAGTTGGGCAAGCCATTTGATTACCACCAGAAAAATCGTGCACATCACCGCATAATCCGAGGAGGGTGCAATCAATTCATCCCAGATGGTAGTCAGATAATAAACCGCTCCCACTCTTGCATAATCAGAGAGCAGCATCTTTCTGCGCCGAAAACATCTGCCCAAATCGAGAACCGCCATACTGAGCAGAAATGCAATAAAACCGTTTACCGCGTGCATGGAACGCCCCAGCCAAAACCGCATACCATAGAGCGCAGAAACGGCAAACAGGGAACTGTTGTATCCGAACCTGCCATGCAGATTGCCAAGTCCTTTCACCACACCGTACTCTTCTATCCAGCGGATGCTCTGCCCGTGATAGAGATCCATGTCCGGCACCATATACCCTCTGGACGTAAAATATGCCCAAACCAGAAAAATTAAAAGCAATAACACCTTATGACACAGGGAACAATTTTGCCAGATACCCTTCAGGAACCCCGCCATCTTTCTTCCCATAATCATACAGATTACAACGCAGACTGTCAACAACAAAATATTCGCCTCGATACTAACCCGGTAAAACAGGCTGAAAACCTGAGAATATATGGTTGTCGCCACAAGGCCCGCAAGTAAAATGCTGTCTGTTCGTTTCAGAGAGTACCGCAATACCTTCCCTGAAAACTGTGAAAACCCAAATCCCAGACAAAAGAGCGTAAAAAGTATATAAATCCAATTTATAATAACTGTCAGCATAGAATGCCTCCGCTAATCTTTGATGTCCCCTTGCCCAAGAGCCGCATACTGCCAAGAGCTTTCCTGCCCAAACCTACGTGGACACCTGATGATGGATCTGCAGCTCATACAGTTTTTTATAAATTCCATCCTGAGCCAAAAGCTCCTGATGGGTACCCTGTTCCCTGATCTTTCCCTTGTGCATCACCATGATGCAGTCCGCGTGCTGTATCGTAGAAAGCCTATGCGCCACCATGATGGTAGTGCGTCCCTGCATAAGCTTCTCCAAAGCCTCCTGAATCAGCAGTTCCGTCTCCGTATCAATATTTGCCGTGGCTTCGTCCATGACCAATATGCGGGGGGAATGGGCAAGTGTACGTGCAAAAGACAACAGCTGTCTTTCCCCTGCGGAGAAAGTAGCGCCTCGTTCCGTCACGGCTTCCTGATACCCATCTGGCAGTTTCTCAATAAAATGCGACGCATTCACATATTCTGCAGCCGCCTTGATATCCTCAAACGGTATCTCCTGATTGTGCAGCCGAATGTTATTTTCAACATTTCCCTCAAAGATAAACACATCCTGCTGCATCTGACCGATGGCACCCCGAAGCTGTTTTTTACTCAGCTTCCTGATATCCACGCCGTCAATATAAATATTGCCCTTTTGAATATCATAATAACGCCCAATCAAATTCAATATAGAAGACTTTCCGGCGCCGGTGGCGCCCACAAAAGCAACCTTCTCCCCAGGCTCTATGACAAAGGACACGTCCCTGAGCACATAGTTCTCATTGTCATAGGCAAACCAGACATGTGAAAATTCGATGCGTCCCCTGATTTCATCCAGAATCACCGGCTCCTCATCTTCTTTTACCAAGGGCTCCTCATCCATAATCGTAAATATCTTCTCTGCCGAGGCAAGGGAAGACTGCAGGGTGGAAAACTGCTCCGCAAGCTCCTGGATCGGCTCAAAAAACGATTGAATATATTGAGCGAAAATATACAGCGTACCAATGGAAATTACATTTCCCATCACGTCCCGGCTTCCCACTCCCAATACGACCATCAACGATATGATGCTTAAAATATAAATCAAAGGCCGAAAAACCGCAAATACCAGCATCTCTTTATACAGCGCCCGGTACAATTTATAATTCTTGTCGTTAAATTCTTCAAACTTTCTCTTCTCCCTGCCGAAAATCTGAATAATACGCATACCGGATATATTCTCGGACAAAAAGGTATTCAGATCGGTCAGTCTGGTTCTGGACACCCGATAAGTCTCCCGGGCAATCTTGCGAAACACCACAGTCAACACCGCCACAAACGGAAGAAGCACAAAGGAAACCAGCGCAAGCTTCCAGTCCAGTATCAGCATAATAATGGCAAGGCCGATAATTTTTACGATATTTCGAAACAGCCGAACCAAAATGCCGGAATACATTTCGTCCAGCGCCTCCACATCATTTGTCACCCGGGTCACAAGCTTTCCCACCGGAGTCAAATCAAAATATCGGCAGCTCAAAGACTGAATATGGGAATACAGGCTCTTTCTGACCGTAAAAATAATTTTCTGACCTGTCTTCTGCAGCAGCCAGGTCTGGGTAATATTAAACACAAAGCTGAGCACAAGAACAATGGCATATTTGACGGCAGTTTCCACTATCACGTCATAATTCCCGTTTTTTTCAAACAAATCAATGGCATCGCCTATCAGCATGGGACGATATAAGTCGATTCCTGTCAGTGCCAAAACCAGCAACAGGCAGACCACCACCCATCCCGCGTATGGTATCATATAAGTAAGCAGGTGCAGCAAGGCACTTCCCTTATAATTTGATTCTATGCTGTCTTCCGTCAAAGCACTCATTGGGTCCCTCTCCTATTCCAGTTCCGTCACGCGCCTTTGGCGCATTCTTTGCTTGTGCGCCCTCATGAGGAAGGCTTAATCCTTCCAGGCGCCTCCCGCTTCGAAACTATGTTTTTCAAAGCTGTTTTATATGTTTATTAATTCCTGTTCAAGCTGTTGTTTTTGATAAATGTGGGCATAAAAGCCATCCAGTGCAAGGAGCTCCTCATGGGTACCGTATTCTGTCAGTTCACCTTCCGTCAGCACCGCAATATGATCCGCCTTTTGTAAGGTGGAAATTCGATGCGCCACCACAATGGTGGTCTTGCCCTGACGCAGCTTCATCAAGTTTTCCAGAATTTTTTCCTCCGTATCCGTATCCACTGCGGACAGGGAATCATCCAGAATCAATACGGAAGCGTCCATCAAAAGCGCTCTTGCAATAGAACTTCTCTGTTTCTGTCCTCCGGACAGAGTAACGCCCCGCTCACCTACCATCGTCTGATATTTCTCTGGAAATTCCATAATATTGTCGTGAATGCAGGCCGCCTGCGCCGCTTCCTGAATGCTTTCATGCAGTTCCGGATGCTGGCTGATACGCTCCTCCAATCCAAACGCAATGTTTTCCTCCAGCGTATCGGAAAATAAAAAACTATCCTGTGGAACATATGCCATATCACGATGCAGCACTGCCAGAGGGAACTCCGTAATCGGCCTGCCATCCACCAGCAGGGTCCCTTCCTCACAGTCATACACCCGCAAAAGCAAATCCGCCAGACTGGATTTGCCGCTGCCAGTCCGGCCTAAAACCCCCAACATTTCCCCTGCCTTCACATGAAGGTTTACATTCTTTAACACCGGATTTTCACCGTCCGGATAAGTAAAGGTCAGATCTTTCAGTCGGATATCTCCCCTGATAGCGGTGTCCTCTCCCTGAGAACGGTCCACAATATCCGGCTTTTCCTGAAAAATACATGCAATTCTCTGAAATGCCGCAATCGCCTGGCTAAAGCTGTTGATACAGTCACCACAAGCAATCATAGGCCACACCAGCATTCCTATATAGGAATTAAACGCCACAAACTTACCGATGGAAACCTCCCCTGCCAGCACCATCCGTCCGCCGATCAATAAGGTCAAAAGCAGGCTGATGCCTGTGACCAAATCCAACGCCGGGCCAAACACGGCGCGCAGTTTTACAACCGCAAGGTTTTTCTCCATACTGTTCCTGCTTGCCTGTTCAAAGGATTTGAAATCTTCCTCCTCCTGCACAAAAGCCTTGAGCACTCTCACTCCCGCCAGGCTCTCCTGTACCTTATCAGACAAATCCGAAAATGCCTTCTGGCGTCTGGTCTGGCGCTTTTTGGCTTCTATTCCATAAAAATAACAGCCCACCGCCACTAAGGTCAACGGAATAAACGCCAGCATAGTCAGTTTAAAGTCCACATAAAATATCATTTTCACCAATACCATGATCGTCATCACAATGGCGTCAAATGCCGTCACTACCGCAGGTCCTACCGCCATTCGCACTGCCTGCAGATCATTGGTAAAATGCGCCATCAGGTCTCCGGTTTTGTGACTGTTAAAGTAGCGGGCGGAAAGCGTCTCCAAATGACCAAACATATCGTTCCGCAGACGATACTCGATCCCTCTGGCCGCGCCGAAAATACAATATCTCCAACCAAACCGGCCAAACATCATCACCAAACCGGCAATCAAAATTTCCCCCAGCAGCCAAAACACGTCGTTCCTGTCCAGCGCTCCTGCGGACAATCCGTCTATCAGCTCCCCCGTAAACTGGGGCACATATAAATTTGCAAGATCAACCAGCAGCAGTATCACCACTCCCGCCAGATAATGTCCTATAAACTTCCCTAAATACGGAAACAACGAAAAATTTTTTTGACCCATGATTATTGATTTTCTCCTAATTTAATCGCCTGTTTTTCCATCTGTCTTCCATAAAATCCTCATTTGCTCATAGGATTTCCGCCAAAACTCCCCACCCGTGAAATCATACCATGGCCCGAGCGCAAGTAAATCGCCGGACTTTTTACCATTCCTTTTAAAATATCACAAAAACCTGATTGGAGCAATGAATATTTTAGATCTAACCGCCAGGCGCGTTCTCACCTCAAATCCACTTCCACCACCCGGCTGGCTTTTCCTTCCCTGCCATCTCCAAACACTGCCGTCACATAATACTCCCATACGCACCCTGACTCCGCACTGAAAGGCAGAGTGGCATAAGCCTCTTTTTCCGCTCTGGTGACATTTTTGACCTTCTGAAACTCCGGCTCTCCCTTTTTCCTGGCATATACGAAATAGGATAATGCTCCCTCCTGCTGGTTCCAGTTCAGCAGGAAGCTTCCCATTCCATGTCTTCCATCCTCCGTGGATATCTCCTGCACCACAAATCCTGTAATCGTATCGGACTTTTCACCGGAGGAAACGGCAGCGCCACGCTTCTTGGGCTTCTCGATCTGGCTGACTTCTCTGGGTCTTGCAAGCGCCTTCAATATGTTAAGTCTGTCGTCTCCTGATTCCACTATAAGCTTCATCACCATGTTGGCGTAGACAAGCGCGCCATATTCCTGTAAATGCGCCCTGTCCGACACGCCTGCGGCATACGCTCCGTCAGGATACTCTCCCTCCTCAGCCCACAGGTAGATCTGCTTACTCTCTTCCACCCCAATCTCATTCAGGTACGCAGTACTCCTTTCCCCTAAATCAAGCAGCGGAACGTTTCTTTGTCCCGCCAGCTCCATCATTTTTTCACGATAATTATTGAACGCAATCTGAAATTTTCCGTCCTCCCCCTGTCCCATCATTGTTACGGGCGTCACAAATACGCACTGTGCTCCCCGCCTTTCACAGGCATCCAGATAGCGCTGCAGGAATTGCGGGAACTCCTCCGGCGCAACATATCGGTTGGGCCGAAGCGCATTGTTATCATTATGTGCAAACTGTACAAACATAAAATCCCCCGGGCATAAATCTCCCATTATATGATCCAGCCTGCCGTCGTCATAAAAGGATCTTGCGCTTCTGCCCGCTATGGCACGGTTTTCAATCACAAGCCCGGGAAGTTCATAGATTGTCCCCATTCCCTGATTCCCCCACTTGGCACGATAGGTACTACACTGGGGAAAGCCCTGAAAAAACCGACAAAGTACCTGTCCCCAACCTGTCTGGGGATAAGAGCGTTCCCCATAGGTCTGCACGGTGGAATCTGAAATCAGAAACAAGTGGGGTTTCTCCCTTTTTTCTTTTGCAGGCAGCGGAGCTATTTTGATATCTTTTATATAAACATCCCCGCTCATCTCCTCCCCGTGAATATCCGCCATGTTCCCAATCGGAAAGCTCAGTTCAAAACTGCCGTCTATCATACACGCCATGAAAACTATACTCTGCTCTTCCCCCGGCGCTACCGTTACGCCGTCCTGCTTTACCACTCCGTTCAAACGAACATGGCAGATATAAGGCGCCTCTGTGGGATTGACAAAGGTTACCGCAACTTCATAATTACAGCCTGGAAGCGTAGTAGTAAAATGAGTCGTCTCCTCATAATAATAGACACCGTACCCTGTTTCCTCTATCTCCTGCCACACACGGCTGTGTACCTTAAGCCAGCCGCCCTGGGACTGCTCAAAGCGGCTTCCCTTTCCGCACTGCGCCTTTCTTGGATAATAAATACCATTCACCCAGCCCAATGCCGGCTCACTATATGTAACATCCTTATACTCAAATACCTGATCCATAGTAATGTCCTCCTAATTTACTCCTTGATTACTTCCGTCCCCATATATGAGCTCTCCTTCGGCCTCAGGGTCTGCATCCGAAGGTTCTCCTGGGCACTTAATATGTCCCGCAATCCCCAATACACTCGAAATCCGCCCTGTCAGGCTAATTTCTCATGCTTGTGCGGGCCAACCTGGTATCATCCACATATGGTTAACAGGGCAGACACTGCCAGAAATCAGATTGCAAGAACCGTACTTATAGAATACCCACTATCTTCCACCCTGTCAATAGAAAAATCAGCATGGTCCATACTGCTAAAATCAGCATTATCCAAACTGCAGGACAAGAAATGTAATGGTTCACACAGGCCACTGAACCGTTTTAAAGAAATCAATTTCCTGGAAATTGACTTCCCGGAAATTGACTTCAATGGAAAATCCCGCAGAAGGCATGGACTGTCAGCCTTTCTGCGGGACTTTTCGAGTGTTAGCCATTTTTATCGCCTGAACGCCTCAAGCGCCATAAATCTGGACAAATTAAAGGTTCGCAAACCGAAATGATTCGTCCTCTCCTGCATGTACGCCATCCAATAATATCCAAAGCCCTCTTCCGACGACTTGGAATCGTCATATCCCTGCTCCTTTGCATAAATAACAGCATTTTTAGCATAAAAAGCATTCATATCATACCCCAGCTCTCTCAGATAAGGAACCAGAACAGGCGCCGCGTCCGCACTTAAATGTCTCAGATAGCTGAAATCCTCATATGGGTTTATATTCGTTCCCGAAGTCCGCCGCCATTCTACAGCCCCGTGAGCCGCATTGTCCACGTTGACTTTGGCGATAATATAATCTGGATGGGCAAAAGATAACGCCAGGTACAATATTGCCACCACAGCCACACTGTAGCGGAAAAGCGGAAAGCGATCCTGAAAAATATTGATAATTACGCCGATAAAGAGAACGGTTAGCAAAGCCAGCCCCCAAAGCACCAATATCCGCAAAAAAGTCAGATAATAATACCGAATGTAAATAAGCATCCTCATGGCACTGGAGGCAATCATTATAAAAGTGCATAATGACATTGCTGTCAGAATTGATTTCAACACACTGCTTTCCCTGAAAAAGCTCATGCATACCAACACGATAATCAGATTCAAAACACTGACCGCAAGCAGTTGAAAAAATCCCTCCCTTGCGTACTTTGCATAGGTATAACCCTCCGGCAGCTGTAATTTCCCAAAAAACAGCCCTGCGATCTGGATCCCTGAAAACAGCAAATACAACAACGTGAGCAGAGATGTAATCGTGATAGCCAGTACCGGTTCTCCAGTCCGTCTGTCCGGAACATCCTCCCTGATCCTCCTGCGGCACAAATAGGCAATCAACGCATAGGTGCCAAAAAACACAAGAATAATACGGAACGTCACTCTAATTATATTAAAGATCGTGAGATTCTCCAACAAGGCCCGCGTCATCTGCCGGAACACCGCATCGGCGCTTGCCAAGAGCAGAAACACCACCAAAAGCAACGGAATCCCGATGAGTAATCCAAGCACAACATACCATATCCTCTTATCGGCCCGGTTTACCCCGTTTTTCCTATACGCTGCTGCATCGGAGAAGGGCCGTCCCAGTTCGCCGATGCTTGCAAAAATAAGCACACAGATACTTCCAAGGAATTTCCCCAGCTTCCATCCCGAAGTATCGTAACACTGCCGCAGCAGCAGGCTCATCATCAGCAGAAATATCCCCAGCTTGTTAAAGAATATAATTCTGCCGTCATCGGTGCAAAATGTTGAAATTCCCAGAAGAAGCATAGCAGTCATGTAAAAGCCGCTTCCTTTTTTTAAGGTAATCCCAAGTTTTGGCAGTGATAAGCATAAAAACAATAAGCTGCCCCCTATGAAAAAAGGATACGTGATCCCTGAGCCGTTCTGAAACATACAAAAAACATAGAACACCGCATACAAAAAAGCCGCAGGAGCAAAAAAGCCAAAATTCTCCTTTAATCGCTTCGTCTCCTCCGTATCCATCCGGGAAACACTCCCCCAGGAGGCCTGATTGGGCGCCACAGGCCTTCCGGATACTGCCGAACCACTCATTGCCCCGGGCTGGCCTGACCACACGACATTTCCGGACGCTCCCTGCGTACCAGACTGGACTGACATGCTGCTATTCCCCTGAATATCCTGCCCGCTTCCATCCATACCATAGCGCTCTGACTTTCCGGCTTCCTGTATACCGGATTGATTCACCATCCCCCTGTTCCCAGGATTCCCCTGCACACCGGACTGATTCGCTGTCCCTGTGTTCCCGGACGTACTTGTGGCACCGGACTGATCTGCCGTTGCGTTATCCTCCGCCGAATCGGGCGCAGCCGAACTTCCTGATCGACAGTATGCAGCATCCGCTCTTTCCGAATTTCCCGAACTCCTGGTACCTTCCGAGGATGAATTATTTATCTCCTTCCAGGGATCACAATCCCCTACACTGCCCTTATCCTCCATCCATACGCTTTGCTCCGTTTCACTCATATCTTTCACCTCCATAAAAATTTTAGGAAAGCGCCTTTTTTGCTCTTCATAAAAGGCGCTCTCTTTGCCCCGTTCCATTACAGTTTCATAATACAGTTCCTGTAATTTTATTCAATCTATCAGCCCCTGCACCACATAAAATTGCCGCAAGCCATTTACTCAACGATCTCCGTCCCTGCCCCCTCCGGCACATATTCCAAAATATCTCCCGGCTGGCAGTTCAGTACCCTGCATATGGCCTCCAGGGTGGAAAAACGCACCGCCTTTGCCTTATTGTTTTTCAGGATGGAAAGGTTTGCAAGCGTAATATCCACCTCACCGGCAAGCTCCGTTAAGCTCTTTTTCCGCTTCGCCATCATTACATCCAAATTCACAATGATCCCCATTCCGCCATCCCTTCTTCCCTGCTCTCCATGTCAAATCCCTAATCAGCCCTTATATTATAATGTGTTTCTGACAGAGTATGCCCTTTTTCTTCATCGCAGGTCATACCGTCAAGTCATTTTCCTCCTTATAGCGCACCGCCTCCTCAAACACATACGCCAAGACCTTGCTGAACAGTCCGGCAATCACAAATACAAAGATCACCACCCCCATAGCTATGGTCAAATAGACAACGCTCCTCACCGCTGACATCAGCGCGATAAAAAAACTCCAATTTCCCATTTTTCGGAGACTGGCCACATTTTCCTGCACAAAACAATTTTCCTCCAACACCGTTTTAAAAATCCTGCGCAGCTCCCGCAGAAGCACCGCCGCCGAGACCCCCAGCACAAAATAAATGATAACCGTCTCCTCATAATGCTCCACCAGGCGGGGTAACTGCCTGCCGATTACTTTAATACTGAAGGGCAATGAGACCGTGACGACAATTCCCGCAAAAAACATAAAATCCAGCAGAAATTTTGTATACATGGTAAGTTTTTTCTTCTGACGACTGAAATCCTTCTTTAATTTCATATCCTTTTGCTTCGGCATATTACACCTCATATCATATAGATTATCTTCACAGCATCCGCCTCACAGTGTCACCCCTGGCGCCACAGCGCCTGCCTTACTCCAACGCCTCCCCGGATATGACTTTGCATTTCCTGGCAAACGGGAAACAAATCATATATCAATCTCCAGTTGATATTCGGCGGCAATGATATGATAGACAACATCATATGTAAACAAGCGGTAATGCCGATATTTGCTTTTGTCAAAATCCTCCCGCACCGGCAAGGCTTCCAGCCATTCGCTGCCCTCCATTTGATCAAAGCAGCTTCTCTCTTTCCAACTGTTTTGGTCCAAATTCTCATAAGTATCCAATTCGCATGAAAAGCAGGCCAACACGCCACGAAAGATGCATTTATACGGAAACCATCTCTTTTCCCCTTTGTGCTTGGAGACCAGCGCTCCGTTTATATCCCCGGTAATGATCATACTTCCTCTATCGTCCTGTTCCGCTGAACTCAAAAAGATACAGTCCCGCCCGTCTAAAGCACCTAACTCAGTAACAATAGCAACTGCTTTTTGCATAATATCCACCTCATGATTCACAGACTTGCCTGCCTGCCTGCCTGCCTGCCTGCCTGCTAAAACTATATCACTGCACATAGCGAATGTCAATATATTTTTATCGAATATCAATAACTTATGTCAGATTTGAGTTTATATTGGGTAAATAGGGTAAATAGAAGTTCTTCTCGGGCCTCTGAGATGGCAGCATAACAAAAATGAGGCCGAAAGTCCAGTCAGCCTCATCCATTTCTAAGAGAAAATCCATCCCTATCTCTTATACCACCATCTATTAACTTATATAATTCCACCAGAATTTCGAGTATGGAGTCCGGAATTCCAATTCAGGCTCCGTTTAACACACATTATTCTTTGGTGCAGTACCTTGTATAACAGGTAAATTTCAAATTGACTCCAAGCGACCGGGCCAGATCTGCAATCGTACTGTCGTCATCGTCAGTGTACCAGCAGCCACTGATAACACTGTCAATCTTGCTAAATCCTGCAAGAACCGTATCTTCATATAAATCCTCAAATATATCCGGTCGCTTTTCTAACAGAACCTTTTGTACTTCCACAGGAAGTGCAGCCACAGTCTCCTTGTTCACAAAACCCGTTGAGGTGATCAATTGACCTCCCGGTTTCAAGACTCGAAATGCTTCTCTGAGAGCCTTTGACTTTTCACCCTCACAATTACCTATGCCGCCGCCATCTGAAACAATATCAATACAGTTGTCATGAAAGGGCATATTGCAAAAATCAAACGCAGCATAATAGAGATTGGGTGAATCAACTGTTTTATCCAAAAAGTTTTTCCATTCGCTGACCACCGTAGGCGATAGATCGTTTATAATTATTGCTGCATCAGGGTTTGCCTTCAGGACATACGGCATAAACCCGCCTCCGGGACCTGCGCCTGTTTCAAGAATGATTCCATCACAGGAAGCAATTTGTTGTCCTACAACATCCATATAGGAATTCGCCGTCCTGGATTTCTCCCAGTTTCGTTTTATCCACTGACCGTTCCTTATTTCATTCGCCCATTCCACATTGCAGTCTCGTTCTCGCTCCGGTACAAAATGAGCTATACCAGAGCGCCCTGTTTCCACGCCGGTTAACTCGCAAATCAGATCATTGTCTTCAAGCATCTCGTTAATAGTAACTTTGTACATATGAGACAATTCCAACAGTACGTCTATGTCCGGAACCGCATTCCCACACTCCCATTTTGAGACAGCCTGCGAAGTAACACCGAGTTTTTCAGCTAACTCTGTCTGTGACAAACCTGCCTTACGTCTGAACGCCGCAATTCTTTTTCCGAAATGCATTTTATTCACCATAATTTACACCTCCATCTTCTTAGTGCTTATATGATACCTCACTACGAAGACTCTTTGGAAGCGACAGGGCGTTTCACAAATTCCGTTTTCTACAACTGTCAGTTGGGAGTTTGGCCTGACTGTCTCGCGGCTTTGTAATGAGAGAGCCAAAGTCCCCTCCCGCGGCAATGTCATGATACCTGAATCCATTCCCTGTTTTTCTTTGCTTCCTCCACGGCTTCTTCCAGTTTCGCGGCATAGGAATCCTCCGGATCCTGCATGACCATTCCAAACAGGGGCGCATTGGATATACTTAATACTTCCCATTTTGTCTGCTTTGTTTCCATGTTTCCCATCGATCTAACTGCTTTCTTCCAATAAAGCACTGTATGCTCTGTATGCTCTGTATGCTCTGTATGCTCTGTATGCTCCAAAGGCCTTGCTGTCTAATCCAATTATATACATCCTTCAGACAAATTACAATAGGCTTAGAAACCTTCTCCCAGCGTCAGAAATACGACCAAATTTCTCTCGAATCTTACTCAAGATAATTTCATCCGCTATCTGTAACTCTTTTAATGTAGATACCATAGCCACTATCCCTTTCCGAATTCCTTTCTCCTCCACACCCTTACTTAAATTACACAATAAGTCAACTCCCTTTTCGGAAGATTGCTTCCACGTTGAAAGTTTAAGTATATTGCATATCTTTACATTTGATCACTGTATTGACACTCACCTGACAATTCTTTAAACGGGAAATCTATAATAAATCTCTACATTTATCCCAGTGCATACCAGAACAATTATTTTCACGAGCTATGATACTATCTACCTCATGTGTTTTATACCATTTAATGTCATCCACTTCAACAGAGTTTGAAAATTGCGATTTCTTTACGTAAGCAATAAATCCAATCATAATAAGCTGCTTGGGAGCAAAGTAATAGCTGGATATATATTTACAGTTTATAACATTCTGCCCGGTTTCTTCCTTTACTTCACGTGTAACGGCATCCTCAATCGTTTCCCCGTTTATCATATAGCCAGATACGACTGTCCATTACATCCTCCCTAAATCCGCATTTATACAATTGAATCAGTGGCATATAATTCCATAAAAAAGTGAATCAAAAGGGTTGATAAATATGACATAGCTTCGCTTCAACTCATCATAAAGCTGCCCTTTATCAATGTTCTACAGTTCAATCATGGCCTGATAATATCTGCTTCTCCTGGGCAGTTCCTCCGTATTGCCGACCTGCATCTCTATGTCATAAACGAACTCTTTTTCCTTCTTTACATACACATCCAGCCCGACACTGCGGGCATCCATGTCTACATTGATGCTTTTCTATAGTTCCGGGTATATTATTTATATGGTCAATCTCCAAGCCGGGCCGTATCCGCCGTTAAAGCTCCTTATACAACTCCGGGTTCTACATGAGCCTGCCAAACATGGAATCTTTGATATGCCCAGTTCTTCCCATTTGATCTGTTTTGCTTCTATGTTTTCCTTATCCTGATAGCGCTCCACAGGGACATTGCAGCCGATTTCAAAGCCCCATTGATCCACCCATTTCCCTTGTAGGATGATGCGCGGCACTATTCCCTGCGCTATTTCAGCAGCATTTCCCTGATGCCAGAAATTTTTATATACGCAAATGCAATATCTAAGCTCCTCTTATCTTTACCAATCATAAAGCTACAGGTTCCTATACACTGCTTAAAATTTTTAACCACCCTACACTGCCCAACAGCAATTTTCAACCCCTTTCCATATTCTTTCACAAAAATCCTCAGGTGCCGTCATATTCATACAGAATGGAACATGCAGAAAGAGCATTTTTGTATCCAATTTCTTATCGCAAATATATTCCAACACATTCCAGTATAAAGCATTACAAAAAGACGTCCCGGCATTATCCGAAATCCGAACCGTTATTTTTTCCACTTCAAGAGCCTCCTGCAATTTATCGTATGCAAAGTCCGTATAGAAGCTCCTGCTCCCTTTTCTTGCAGTAGTTTCAATATATACCTTATCTTTGATATTAGGCTTCTGTCCAAAACTGAAAATATACCTATAATCATGCCGGCCTAACTGTGCCAAAAGAATCTGGGAATCCAATACTTTATCATTGGGAAGCACCAGGGACTTACATGCTGCCTTATTTACGATCAATTCGGATGATGTACCACAAAATCCCGTCAAAAGGATCTCCTTCATAAATTTTGCTCTCATTCTGCCTCCTGCAACTGTCTATCCTTCCGCCCTTACTTGTAATATAGCTCGCCTTTTCCAAACCTGCTCTGCTCCTTTGCATGAAAACAGATTGATCAAATTATAATGAATAAGGATAAATTTCCACATCATAGATACTGACTGAAAATGAAACAACATCACCTGCTTTCTTCCCGGAATAAACAGCATTGATATCAAGCATTTCAAGCCAATCAATATCAAAGCGCAAGTAGTAAACGTCCTCGTCCATCTCTTCACAAACGCCAAGGAACATAACCTTATCATTCTGAAACATCACATAAGGAGCCCTTTGTTTTTCCTGTGAAATATCTATTTCGCAGGGAAAAGTCATGCCTAACTCAATGTGATAGCCGCTGCCAATAACCGGCGGTTCGGCACCTTTCCAAATTCCCTTAATCCTTCCCACGGAAGTCTCACCCGTGACAAGTATCATCTGATTTTGCTGCTCTGCATGATCAACAACAAATCTCATTATCCTTTCCCTCAGGCACATTTGAATGGAAAATATCCCTCACAATATAAAAAATTACGCCCAGCCTCACCAGAGCCACCGCCCACTCAGGCAGCACAGAAAAGCTCCTTTCCAGCTGCAACAGATAGGTGCAGTACGTAAACAACGTACATAACATAGTAATTAAAGCCACTTTTATATACCTGGCTTCTCTCATCATCACCACAAACAAAAGCATCTCCGCCGCAAATGCATAGCGTTCATGAATCAGCGGCATGCAAAAGCAGATAATAAGCACACTTAACGCCGAGGCCTTACAAAGCAGCATCCCGTTCCATGTGCCCCTGCGGCAGTACAAATGATAATACAATAACAGCAACAGCAGCAGCGCCAATAACATACCATAAACAAAATACCCGTCCTTCAGCTCCTCTGACCAGGTGCCGATCAGATGATAGAGATTGGGGTAGTTCAGCGTTAAAGTTCCGTAATCACGATTGGCCTGTCCCAGATAGATTTTAAACATCACTTTTAGGCTGCGTCCGGCCAGATACATGGGAATGCAGCTTAACGTATATATAATAGGTATCCACAGCAGCTGCGGAGGCTTCAGCAGATTCCTTTTTTGAACAATCCATATAAGACATAACACCGGAAGGAAAAATATAGCCTGCAGCTTCAAAGAGAGCCCAACGGAAAACAACAGGCAGATACCATCCCCCGACTTCCAAAAACCCGCCGGCCCCCCGGAAACCGCATCCCAGGGCCTTGCTTCACACAGCGCCAACAGCATAAGCAGTGTAAAGGAAACATATAAGCTGTCACATTGCCCCCACGCCGCGGAGTCAAGCAGCGTGAGGGGATTTAACAAAATCACTGCGTACAGCGTGAGTTTTTTGCCAAGTTCCTTCCCTCCCAGCCGCCCAAACAGCCTTACACAAACCGCAGCCAGCACAAAATCAAATATTAGGGAAGGAATTTTTACAATCACTACCGGCTCAAAGGGCAGATAACTCGCCAGTGTAATCAATGTCATATATAAGGGCGGATTATCCCCGATATCCTTTCCAAGAGAGGCAAGTCCTCCGCCGTTTCGGATCTCACTGATCCACACCTCATAGGCAATATAGTAATCATTGCTTTTCACCGACAGAAAGGCGAATCGTAAGATAACCGCAGCCGCTGTAACGGCCAGGAAAAACAAAATATGAACCACCGGTACCCGACAGATTTCCGTCTGCAGCAGTTCATTGACTGTCCTTGCCTCACCCTGCTTCTTCCGACGATAAAGGAACGTCAATCCCACACACAACAAAATCCCCCCGATTATCAGCAAAAATGCCGTCAGTCTCCCAGGAACCAGCACATCGTACGTAAAGCAAACCGCAGCCGATTCCCCGTCCGAGAGGGACGATGCACCCACACCCCTTATATTCCCGTCGATTTCCGGTCCCTGAAAGGACAGGGGTACCAAATACAGAGAAGGAGCTTCATTGTTCTGGTAATTTGACACGGAAACGGAGAGATCATACATGACATCCGTATCAAGCCGAACATTTACAGGCAAATCCACATACCATTTATCCGGCATCCCTTCCAGGGGCACATCCATGGCATGTACCTCTGCTCCGGTATCATGAACGGATAATATAACACGCATGTCGCCTGTCATACCATCGGCAGAAACAGGCTTCCCAAGCGCCAGCGCAACCGATGTCAGCTTATTGTGTGCGGGTGTAAACGTCTGCGTCAAGACGATACCTTCTTCCAGAGAAAAACTTGTCCCTGCCATCTCCAGCGGAGAGGCATTTCTAACCCCTGTATACAGGAAATTACCGCCAAGCACCGCAAAGGTAATGACAAGCAGCAAAAGACCTGTTCTAATCCAAGTGATTTTTTTCATGACGGCTCCTTTTATGACCCCAAGACCTGTCTGAAACAATGTCAATTCGTTAAAAGCACGGCGGACACTTCCAAAAGTGTTTTGTGGAGCTGTTCTGCCCGCCGTTTTGGCGCTCTATGCGCACCGGCAATGCCGGCCAGAAGGCTCACATTACCCAATGTCAAATCTCCACAGATACTTCACAAGGCCCCAACGGTCTTTACCGCCTGATTGCCGTAGTCCCAACTAACTGACATCGCTGTCTAAACTGTTACGAACTGTAACCTCAGTTTACAGGGAATATGAGAAAAATGCAAGCCAAAAATGGCAACAGTCCAAACAGATCGCTGCACTGTTGC
Source organism: uncultured Acetatifactor sp. (assembly GCA_910578185.1). Classification (GTDB taxonomy): domain Bacteria; phylum Bacillota; class Clostridia; order Lachnospirales; family Lachnospiraceae; genus Acetatifactor. The sequence goes on along the minus strand of CAJTPN010000007.1, from coordinate 88,069 downwards.
CAAAAACGGGCTATGATGTATAATGCCTGGCCTGGGCATACCAGAGTTCATGGTATTTGCCGTCCTTCTGAGATAGCAGTTCATCATGACCTCCTGTCTGTACGATTCTGCCGCCGTCAAATACTACAATCTTGTCGCAGAATCGGCAGGAAGCCAGCCGGTGACTGATGAAGATGGCGGTCTTGTCCCCTGCAATCACGTTAAATTTGCTGTATATTTCATATTCCGCAACCGGATCCAGCGCTGCGGTAGGCTCATCCAATATCAGAAAGGGTGCATCCTTGTATAAAGCCCGGGCAAGAGCAATTTTCTGCGCTTCACCGCCGGAAATTTCCACCCCTTTCTTGTCAAAATTCCTGTACAGACAGGTTTCCAGCCCCTCCGGCATGGCGTTCAGCCGATCTCCAAATCCGGCCTGTTCCAGGCATCTCCTTACACGCTGTCCATCGTAAACGAAATCTGCCGCCACATTCTGCCCAAGCCCGAAAGAAAAGAGCCCGAAATCCTGAAAAACCACCGAAAATACAGACATGTACTCATCATAATCATATTTCCTGATATCAACGCCGTTTAACAGAATCACCCCTTCTGTTGGATCATAGAGCCGGCACATTAACTTGATAAAAGTGGTCTTACCGCTTCCGTTTATGCCCACCAGAGCAAGCTTTTCACCCACTTTAAATTTCAGATTCACATTGCGAAGGGCATAGTTTTCCATATGGGGATACCGAAAAGAGACATTTCGGAATTCCACGTTATAATCATTGTCATCCCGCTTTTCCACCGTGAGAGAACCCTGATACATATGATTCGGAATCTCAAAATACGAGAAATATCGCTTGAGATATTTATGGTTCAAAAGCGCCGTCTGCCCGTCGGATACCACCTTGGAAACTGCGGATAAAAGCAGCATGACACAGGAAACATACCTGGCGATGGCTCCCACCGAGATGTTACCGGCAAGCACTGCCGCAAGAAGAACCATATAAATTCCAAAACGCAGCAAATAATTCATAGCCACATCTACAAGCCCGATCCAGGCTATCTTGATATCTTTCTCCTTTTCCCTCTGGCATAACCCGGAAAACACATCTCCCATATATGACACCAATCCGTCAGCCATGTTGTAAATCCGGATATCCTTACCGCTGCCGTAATCTCCCACATAATCATAATATTTATTACTGATTACATTTAAATCAACACATCCCTCAAAAAACGCATTGTTCAGTCCCTCCGTCTTTTTGACAATCCCAATCCTGCACAGCACAACCAGCAGCATCCCTCCGGCCACCCCAAACTTTGTATATGGGTGAATCGCTTCCAGCAAGAAAAACGACATTGTCAGCGAAACAGACAGGATTACCTGCGTTATATTGTGAATGAGACTGTCTGTACAATGAAACAGATAAAACAAATTGTATCCTGTCTGAGATTCAATTCTGATTCTCTCACGCAGGAGTGCCACATCCCGATCTTCTATGGACTCATATGCCATCTGCATTGCCTTCTCGGAATATTTCCACTCCTGATTCCGATACATGGCATCTGCAGAAATGATAGTCTTGCGGGCGGATATATAAGTGTCCAAAAGCTTCAGCAAAAATACAATTCCCACAGTCAGCGAGACATAGAGAATCAGCACTTCCAAAGGCGCTCCCTCAAAAAGCGCGTCAACAAGCCTTGCTGAAAACACAATCGGCGCATACGGCACAGCCGCCGTAAGAACGGCATGCAGAATAAGACATATGGTATATTCCCTGCTCAGCGACAGCAAATGTAAAAAAGATTTTCTGGCTATTTGTATATGCTCTGACAGTTTCATTTTCCGCTCCTATTCCCGTTCTCCGAAGACACCTTGTCTCCTTGGAGAACCGTACTTTCTTTCCCTTCAACGTCCCAGCTCTCTTCCGGAACATAATCTTCCCTGTACCAGCAACTTTGCATTTCATAAAGTTCACCGTATTCCCCGCCCAGTGCAATCAACTCGCTGTGGGTTCCTTCCTCAACGATTTGTCCGTCTTTCAAGTAAAGGATTCGGTCGCAAAACTGGGTGGAAGCCAGCCTGTGAGAAATAAAAAGAGAGGTCTTCTTTGCCGTCATGTCATGATACTGCAGATAAATCTGATTCTCGGCAATTGGATCAAGCGCCGCAGTAGGTTCGTCCAGTATCAGCACCGGTGCATCCTTATAGATTGCTCTGGCCAGCATCAGCTTCTGCAGCTCCCCTCCGGACAGTACGATGCCGTCTTTATTCACCTGTTTATCCAATTTGGAATAAATTCCCTGGGACAAAGAGTCTATTTTTTCCCCAAGCCCCGCCAGTCTCATACATTGCTCCGCACGCTCATAATCCGTCCCATCTCCGATCTGTCCTGATACATTCTCGGCCAGGGAAAAAAATGTAGTTTTTATCTCCTGAAAAACCGGCGATAACAGACGATAATAATCTTTGCGGGTAAATTTATCCACAGAAATTCCATTGATCCTGATCACCCCCTCAGTGGGCTGGTAAAGCCCGCACAAAAGTTTGACCAGGGTGGTTTTTCCGGCACCGTTTCTTCCCACCAGGGCAATTTTTTCACCGGCCTTCATAGTAAAGCTGATATCGTGCAGCGTATCCTGATTCGCTCCTTCATACCGGAACGACACATGCTCGAACCGAATTTCCGGCGCCCCGGTCAGAATATCCTCCACACGAACTTCCCCGGATCCTTCCATTTCCGATATGTCCATAAACTGACGGTAATCGCAAAGTTTCAGGCTTGCCGTATGTAAGTCATTCCAAGACTTCATAATATTGCCCACAAACGAGGCAAAGCTGGAAATGGCGGCAAAATACAGCACAAATTTATCCACCGTAATCTCTCCGGAAAGCGTCATCTGTATCAGCAGGGCATATGCCGCCCCGTCCCGTATAAGAATCACCAATAAATCGGCAATTCGAGACAGGAAACTGCGCCAGGCGCTTCTTTTGTCCCATGCACACCGCTGTTTTGAAAGCTCCCTATATGTCTCCCGAAACCATCCCGCCATTCCATAAATTCGGATATCCTTGGCCGCTGCATAATCAGATGGTTTTGTCCTGACATATTTCAGCTTACGGTCAAGATCCACCCATTTCTCCCGATTGGCATATTCCCACTTCCGATACGCTCGGGCGCACAGCCAGTTGACCAGGGGCGCAATGGTCAAAAGCGGCACAAGCCAGGGACTTACCAGTGAAATCATCGATCCAAACAAACAATAACTTAAAATATTTTCCACCAGTTTCAGGCTATGCCTGGGCATATCGGATATGGGTTGTCGGCCGTTCCATGTCTGCGTGGCATTCATTGCGCGATCGTATAGATCATGAATTTCTTTCTGCTCATATAGCTGGTAAAAGCAATTCATTGATTTCCTCTCCAATTTCATGCTTTTTTTTGCCCGATACACCAAAGCCAGTCCCACATGAGACATATTCTGCAGAAACAACAGCAGTGCTTCTGTCACAAACAGAAACAGGATAACTCCTCCCACCGCCACTACCGCGTGAGACAAATCCGCATTCCCTGTCACCTCAGCCACCACCAGCGCAGGAAGATATACCCCCGCATAAGTCCTTGCAACATTAATCGGAACTTCGAATACCATCAGCCAAAAGGCCGAGGCCACTTCCTTCATCATCTCCCGAAAGCTCCAGATGGCGTTTGAAAAAGCCGACCGGTAAGGCTTAATTTTTGATTTTGTTTTCTTTCCCTGTTTCAACCTCTCATCACTCCCTTCCTGCTCATTTTACCCAATTCATCCCACAAAAAAAACAATCCGTGCATGAATTGCTTTCACCCGTACACGAATTGCAGACAAAATCCCCGACAGCTCCGCAGAGAGGCGCGGGGCGAGACAGATTCACCCTGCAAGCCTGCGCTCCGCAAAAACCGACGCTGCGCCAAACCTATAATCGGCTTCCAATACCGCCTTACCCAAGCGCAGGTACCAGAAATTCCGTAGTAAACGCGCCTTCTTCACTGTTATACTTACACCATCCCCCATGCTCCTTGAGAATCGTATCCACACGCCGTAACCCAAAACCATGCAGCCCCTCTTTGCGGGACGGAAACAAACTGCCTTTTTTCCGCTCTTTCCTGCCTGCGGAATTCAACATGGAAAAATAGAGCATCTTTCCCTTCATCTTCATATAGATGCGGATAAAACGGTCTCCCTGCGCCAGGCCGCAGGCCTCTATGGCATTGTCCAACAAATTTCCCACCACGATTCCAAGCTCCAGGTCCGTAAGCAAAAGCCCATCCGGCACCAATGCCTTCACTGAAACCGAAATACCCGCGCTTTTTGCCTGTGCAATCTTTGCGGATAAAATGGCATCCAAGGTCACATTTCCTGTTTTTAAAAGCCTGTCCACCGCCATCAGATTCTCATCCAACTGGGCGATATATTCCAACGCCCTTCCCACCTCTCCCGCCTCAAGCTGTCCTTTCAGAGCCTGCAGATGATGATGAAAATCATGTTTGTAGCCCCGCATCTCCCTGTATATGCTTTGCACTTCACCCAAATGCTGTCTGGACTGCTCCGTCTGATATTCTACCAGTCTCAGATATGTCTTCTTTCTCATTTTGTTTTCCTCTCCAAAATCCTATGCCGTTTCCCAATCGGAGTTGTATTCCCTAAATCCCCTTCTCTCAGTTCCGCCGGATAAATGCCCGGTTGACCTCGTCATACTTTCCCCGCGCAAGGGGTAACTGCATACCGCTTTCCAGCGTTATCGTCGTCCTTGAAATCCTGATTATACATTTCAAAGAGACAAGATAAGAACGATGAATTCGGAAAAAATCTTCTCCCAGCTTTTCTTCAAATGCGGAAATACTTTCTTTTATCTTATATTCCTTATCTCTTGTATGGATGGATATATAATGCAGAAAGGCTTCCACATAGAGGATATCCGTCTCATATAATTTCAGCGTCTCCCCCTCGCAGGTAATCACGACAAAAGGAGGCTCCGCCGCAAGCTTTTCCGCCGCCTTGGCGAGAACATCCAACATCTTACCCTCGGCCACCGGCTTCAGCAGGTAATGCAGCGCATCCACTTCATACCCTTCCCCGGCAAACTCAAAGTACGAAGTGAGAAAGATAATCTCCACCCTGTTGTCTTCCAGGCGGATACGCCTTGCCAGGTCAATGCCGGACATGTCCCGCATCTTCACATCCAACAGCAGGATATCATATGCTTTATCACCCTCATATGCAAAAAGAAATGCCTCCGCCGAAGGAAACTCCTGTATCTCGCAGATATTTCCGGATCGCTCACTCCATTTTGCCAGCACGGATTTGATATATTGAATCTGCGTCTGTTCATCATCACAGATCGCCAACCGATAAACCATGTGCTCCTCCTCCCTGCGTACCGTTTTCTTCCCAAAAATGAACCCCTTACAGCTCTTATACTGTCTTATTATAATCCATTAGCTGGCTTGCAGGCAAGACAAACTCAAGATCAAGTACAAAATATCGGCAAAATATCCCCTCTTTCTATTGACAGCCGCTTAAATTCCTGATATTATTAGAGTCCTTCAATTCATACCATTCAGGTATTTGTCGGCAAAATCCGGCAAAGTCAGACCTACTTGGCAAGATATTAGGTTCCGGGAATCACCCCGAACCAAAAATATAACTACCAGGAGGAAGCGGAAATGATTACGATGGAAAACGTCTGTAAGTCATACAGAATCGCAAAGAGAAACGCCGGCTTTAAGGAAGCCTGGAAAGCGCTTTTTCACAGGGAGTATGAGGAAATCTGCGCCCTTAAGAATATCAGCTTTACCATTCGCGACGGCGAGATGGTAGGATACATAGGCCCCAACGGAGCGGGCAAAAGCTCCACAATCAAAATTCTAAGCGGAATATTAACCCCCGACAGCGGACGGGTACGAATCGACGGCAGGCTTTTGTGGGATATAGACCATCCTCGGCACAAGCCCATGACAAGACAGGAAAAGTACCGTCGTATCGAGCATGTACGGCAGATTGGCGTGGTCTTTGGACAGCGCTCCCAATTATGGTGGGATGTTCCGGTCATAGATTCCTTTGAATTGTTAAAGGATATCTATTCCATTTCAGACCCGGTTTATCGGGATAATCTCGATGAGTTAACAGAATTACTGAATCTGGAGGAACTGCTTCGAACCCCTGTAAGACAGCTTTCTTTAGGGCAGCGTATGCGCTGTGAAATTGCGGCTTCCCTGCTTCACAGCCCCCGAACTCTGTTTCTGGACGAGCCAACCATCGGCCTGGACGCGGTATCCAAACTGGCGGTGCGCGACTTTATCCGAAAGCAAAACAGAGAACATGGCACCACCGTGATCCTGACCACTCACGATATGCAGGATATTGAAGCGCTTACCAGGCGAATCCTGCTGATCGGAAAAGGACAAATTCTTATGGACGGCTGCTTGGAGGATATAAAAAAAGGAAACGCAGGCATTGACGAAACTCTGGTGGAGTTATATAAGTCATATGAAATATAGACATGGTCCGATTTCGGGCAGACAGGAGCAATCATGGGCAAATATTTCAGCTTTTTCCGACTGCGGCTTGTGACAGGGCTGCAATATCGCACTGCGGCCTTTGGCGGCATCATCACGCAATTTTTCTGGGGCTTCATGCGAATCATCGCACTGTTGGCCTTTTATGAATCAGACCCTTCTGCCTATCCCTTGACACTGGAAGAAACCAGCGCTTATATCTGGCTTCAGCAAGCATTTCTGGTTCTTTTGAGCGCACGTATTTTTGACGGTGAAATCCTGAATGCGGTGAAAAGCGGAAGCATCGCCTATGAGCTGTGCCGGCCTGTCCGCATTTATGACATGTGGTTCGCCAGAGAGACCGCGGTACGGTTGTCGGGAGCATGGCTGCGCTGCATCCCGGTATTGGCCGTGGCCCTATTGCTTCCGAATCCGTTCGGATTGTCCGCACCGGCAGATCCCTTGTGTTTCTTAATGTTCATACTTACTTTGACGTTAGGACTTCTGGTTGCCGTGGCCTATAACATGCTGATTTATGTGTCAGGTTTTTACACCGTATCTACGGATGGTTTGAAACTGCTGGCAGCTTCCGTTGCGGATTTTCTCACCGGGGGCCTGATTCCTCTGCCCTTCTTCCCGGGCGGGGTAAGGCAGGTATTGGAGCTGCTCCCTTATGCCGCCATGCAGAACGTCCCCCTGAGAGCATACAGCGGAAATCTGGCGGGCGAAGAACTGCTCCGAGCACTGCTGCTTCAAATCTTCTGGTTTGCGGCGCTCACTATCGCCGGAAAGCTGTTGTGTGACCACGCAGAAAAACGCATCACGGTACAGGGCGGCTGAATGATTGCAAGACATACAAAATAATCAAGAGAGGAAAGCAGGTATCTGGATCATGAAAAAAGGCAGAAAATCAGTAAGTCCTGTCAGACTGTACAGGCATTATATTTCAATCATTGTACGCAGCAAAATGCTGGATAAGAAATCTTTCTTCCTTTATTCTGCCGGGATGTTTCTTACGTCCTTTTGCGTGTTTTTGAGTATATTTTTTATGTTTCAGCGGTTTCATCAGGTGAAGGGTTTTACTTTCAGAGAAGTTCTTTTGTGCTATGGGATCGTATTAATGGGATTTACCCTGGCAGAAATATTCGGCAAAGGCCTGGAACGTTTTCCACGCATGGTGCGGGCCGGTGAATTTGACAGAATATTGCTTCGCCCCAGAGGAACCATCCTGCAGATTCTTGGAAGCCAATTTGAACTGGGACGGGCCAGCAGGTGTCTGCATGCGCTTATCGTCTTCCTGTACGGCATATCCGGCAGCGGACTTTGCTGGACATGGCAAAAGATTCTGATCGTGACAGGAATGCTGGCAGGATGCTGCACGTTGTTTTGCGGTTTATTTCTTATGTATGCCGCCCTCAGCTTTTTTACCTTGGAAGGCTTGGAATTTATGCATATTTTTACTTACGGCTTAAACGAACACGGCGCTTATCCCATGGGGATATACGGCAAGGAAGTCCTGTGGATTACAACATTTATCATTCCGTTTGCCCCCGTGCAATATTATCCGTTATTATATCTGCTGGATAGGCGCCAGGAGGCATATCTGGCATTTATGCCCCTGCTGGCGTTCCTGTTTCTGATACCCTGCATCCTGTTATGGCGATTGGGAGTGCGACATTATCAATCCAGCGGTTCCTGACAGCAGCCCCCTACCGCCTTCTGCCGATCACGTAGGTATCTCCGCCGCATCCGTTCAGATAAACCGCGTCTTCTGTGACCTTCTTGACGGACCAATACCATCCTCCATCCGACGGAAACGCACACCCATCTGTCACAAAGCAATCCTCCATTGGCTTATACGCCTGTAATGACCGCAGATTATCTTCCAGCATTCTGCTTTCATTCGCCCTGATACATACGGTGGACAGCATGGCCCATCCCTTCTCACAATAGCCCTGGAGTCCTACACGACAGTATATCCAATCCTTTTCCGGATCGATACTGTAAAAAAAGGAATATTTCGTGGTATCGATACTCACCTCTAAGCTTCCGTCCCCATATGTAAACTTCCATCCCACATTCCAAAGCGCCATACGCCGTGCCAACGGCATATCAGAATCCACAAAAGCAGGCCTGTCAAAGTCCTCCATGTGAATCTCCTCCGACAGCGTAAGCTCAAACTCGGTTCCGTCATACATTCGATAGATCATGCTGCCATCCGATTCCACCAAAAAAGTATCTCTTTCGTGCTTTTCCAGATTCTCCTTACCAGCCTCATCCTTATAAAGCAGTTTCCCCGATTCCGGATGTCTGATGCAGCAAACGGCTCTTACTTGCGGTTTGACTCCCAGACCATAAACACATCCAACGGTTCCGTAACTGTGATGCCTCAAAACGCTTGCAATCACGTCCTTTTTTATACGCAAAAACGCTATGCTGAAATCCTCAATGACCGCAACGTTCGCATCCTTTCCACACCAAATACCAAACATGCAAAACCTCCTTATAATTTCACTTGATTTTCCTTCATTATAAACCCTTCCTTTCTACCCGCGCAACAATATTTTCAAACAATATTTTTTTCTAAAATAATCCTTGACAAAATCCATTTCCAATATTAGAATAATTCTAAAAAATATAGAACAATTATTTTTAGTAGCAGCGATTTTAACCGGAGCCAATATGACCACATACGAGAAAGAAATCTATACCGTCATCACTACTTCCCGCGAACATTTAACCGTTGAGCAAATTTATAAATTGGTCAAGGGAAAATATCCGAAGGTAGTTTTGGCAACCATATATAACAACATCAACAAACTGTGCGAATTCGGGCTCATACGAAAACTTTCCGTAGAAGGAATGCCGGACCGTTACGACCATGTCCGCAGACATGATCATCTGGTTTGCAGACAATGCGGAAAGCTTGCAGATATCACTTTTGATGACTTGACCGCTCCTCTTCGCCAGGCGGCGGGAGATACCTATTTATATTATGATTTAAAAGTTTTTTACCTTTGTCCCGACTGCAGGAAAGCTTTAAATGAAAGTGAGACCCAGACCCGGCACAACATGGGCCATGTATGATGAGCGCAATCTTCTGACTTCAGCGGCAGGACAGCAGAACATATGTTCTAATTTTCAGTCAGCAGAAGTCAATGTTAAACACGGCAATGGACCGATAGCCAGCGCTCTCCGTACAAAAAAAGGACAGCATAGCAGTGGAAGATACGTTTAAGATAACTGTTGGAGGCAGTTTATAAAGAATGGCATGAACGAGAGCTTATGAGAAGGTTTTCCGCTCTAAAATTAAAAAAAAATATCAAGAAAGGGTATGTGTATGTTAACAAACAAAACAGCTATCGTAACCGGCGGCACCCGTGGAATCGGTCTCGCCATTGTGAAAAAGTATCTGGAGCAGGGCGCCAATGTGGCCGTGGCGGGTTCCAGGCAGGAAACCGTGGAAAAAGCGCTGGCAGAACTCGCGGAATACAGCCACCGCGTCATGGGCATTTGGCCTGACCTCTGTAATCCTGAATCGGTGGCCCAGGCTTTCCATTCCGTAAAGGAGCGTTTTGGCAGTCTGGACATCCTTGCCAACAATGCGGGGATTTCTTCCCGCACCAGTCTCTACGACTATACGCTGGAGGAATTTTCAAAGATCCTGGATATCAATTTAAAGGCAGTCTTTGTCTGCTCTCAGGCTGCCGCCCGAATAATGAAGGCCCAGGGAGGCGGCGTCATCATCAACACCAGCTCCATGGTAAGCAAGTACGGCCAGCCCTCAGGCTGCGGCTATCCCACCACAAAATTTGCCGTAAACGGCCTGACCCTGTCCCTGGCAAGAGAGCTTGCCAAAGATAATATCCGAGTCAACGCTGTGGCGCCCGGCGTCACCAATACGGATATGGTGGCGGCGCTGCCCAAGGAAATGGTGGAACGAATCTCTGCAGGAATCCCCCTTGGCAGAGTTGGGGAGCCATTGGACATTGCCAACGCTTATCTCTTCCTGGCCAGCGATCTCTCCTCCTATGTCACAGGTGTCGTCCTGAATGTGGACGGCGCAGCAATGACCTGACATGCTTTCAGGCAACCGCCTGTGACACATAAATATGCACCTGCATTCCGGCGGCCTTTCTGCACTCCCCGGATTGCAGGCGACAGTTAAAAGGGTACCAAGCTGATATTATGATATCAGAACAAAAGGATACATATGAAAGATGTAAAGAAGCAGGTCTAAGGGTTTTATAGGTATCCCTTGAATAACCTAAATACATTATACAAGGAAGGTCTATACTATGAGCAACAAATATGCAGGAACACAGACGGAAAAGAATTTGGAGGCAGCTTTTGCCGGAGAATCCCAGGCCCGGAACAAATATACTTATTTTGCCTCCAAAGCTAAAAAAGAAGGGTTTGAGCAAATTGCGGCCCTGTTTCTGAAGACAGCCGATAACGAAAAGGAACATGCAAAAATGTGGTTGAAAGAGCTGGAAGGCATCGGCTCTACCGCAGAAAATCTGGATGCTGCTGCCAACGGCGAGAACCACGAGTGGACCGATATGTATGTGGGCTTTGCCGAAACTGCGGAAAAGGAAGGTTTTCCCGAACTGGCTGCAAAATTCCGCATGGTGGCGGCAATCGAGAAACACCATGAAGAACGCTATCGGGCGCTGCTGAAAAATGTGGAGGCTTCCGAAGTCTTCCGCAAAAGCCAGGTAAAGGTGTGGGAATGCCGCAACTGCGGTCACATTGTAGTTGGCGAAAACGCGCCGGAAATCTGTCCTGTCTGTGCCCACCCTCAGGCTTACTTTGAGATCAGCGCAGAAAATTATTAATCACAACCTGTGTGCTGACCACAGAATATTTGACGAAATTCCGCACGATAATTTCCCATCGGCAAGACCTTTGAGGGCGTCGATGGGGTGGAATCGTTGCCCCGAAACAACGCGGTTCCCTGGCAAATCAGGCCTGGAAGTTTGTCTGAATATATGCGGTCAGCCCACTCACTCATATCCTCCTTGTCAGTTTGTAAATCCTCGCCTCATAGGCCTCCAGCTGCCTGCTCCCCAGGACACTCTCACCTATAAACAAATCCTCCATCTCTACCAACAACACAATTTCTACAGAATGCCCAAGGTAATTCAGCACAAACAGATATTGGATTTCTTCACACGCTTGGGAAGCCTCCTTACACAGTATCACATCGTCATTCTTTTTTTGTCTCACCGCCAACTCACAGCCCTCGGGCAGCCGAATCCAATCGCCATATGGCTCCGCCACACCCAGCTTGTCCAGAAATACCCTGGCAGTATCCGCTGCAAAGGCGCCCCCGAAATAATACGCTTCTCCCTTTCCAAAGCGGTTGCGGATCAGCGCAGGTTCTCCTGCATAATAGCTGGACACATATACTGCCAATACCTCTGCGTCCTTACCTACAGGCGACAGCAAATCGTTAAATACCGCAGCCTCCATCTTCATGCCGTCCCAATCCGCCATGATTTTCCCATCGTCCGGCGCCGCAAAAGAATATTCGGGAATATCCGTTCCTGTCAGCCTTGCGGCAAGCCCCGGCAGATTAGCCGTGACACATTGCCCATTTATATCCTTATAGCCGCTGCGACATCCCATCACAAGCTTTCCGCCTGCCGCCACATACCCTTCCAGAACTTCTATCCGCTCCGGGTTCAGGATGGAGGCATGGGGATAAAACAACAGTTCATACTGCGCCAGGCTCTCCGGTGTGGTATGGTTTTCCATATACACATAATCAAAGGGCACATGTGCCAGCTGCATCGCCGTAAAAAGCGCCATCTGACTCATGGATTCCACCCTGCCATGCCATCTGTCCAGCTGACTATCCCATATATTGTCGTAATCCTTCAGAATTCCCACCCTTGCCGCATACTTTGCCCCCGCAATCTCCTGTATGGAGCTGATCTTCTCCGAAACCTGCCTCACTTCCCGAAGCCTTCTGTTATCCCTGCCGGAATAGTCCAAAATACCATGCCAATACATCTCTGTGCCGAAAACGGCGGTGCGCCAACGAAAATAACTTACATAGTCCGCCCCATGTCCTATGCTCTGCATGGTCCAGAGCGTAAGCTGGCCGGGACGGGGCGCGGGCGCTTCCATCCGCGTATTCCACCCGTTTGCCCCGCTTTGCTGCTCCATGATACCAAAATTAGAGGAAACGGCCCGCACCTCCGCCAGATTCCGGCTCCACTTCCTGTCTTTCATCAAGTCCTCCTCCCGGTAGTCATCCAGGCAGTAGGCAAAATTGGGATAAGAATCATATGTCAATACATCCAGGCATTCCCGCTCCATACGCTGATAATCAATATTGCCGAACATTCCGTTGGTGGTAATAAAGTCTCCGGGCTTACAATATTTGCGGATAATGTCCGCCTGCATTTTTGCAAAGCGGCACACACTGTCAGATATAAATCGATAATAGTCAAGCATCAAATGGGGATTTACGGAATCTGTATTGTTTTTTCTCGGCACATAAAGTTCCTGCCAGTCCGTATAGGTCTGATTCCAGAAAACAGTTCCCCAGGCCCGGTTCAGTCCATCCAATGTGACATATTTCCGTCTCAGAAAAGTGCGGAAAGCCGCCGTATCGCTTTCGGAATAAAATTCACTGTTCTCACAATTAAACTCATTATCCAACTGCCAGCCTACAATCGCCGTATGTTTACCGTAATGAGAAGCGGCTTTCTCTACAATTTTACTGCAAAACTCCTGGTATACCGGCGAATTATAATTATAATGCCGCCTGGAACCATGGTACATCAGGTGCCCTTCCCTGTCCGCATTCAGCACCTCCGGATACTTCTCTGTCAGCCATCCGGGCGGTGTAGCCGTAGGCGTACAAAAAATCACCTGCATTTTCATGTCCCGGGCCAGATCTAAAAAGCGGTCAAAAAATGCAAAAGTATACACTCCCTCCCGAGGTTCAATTAAATTCCAGGCAAATTCTCCCACACGGACGGTCTTAAGACCTGCCGACATCATCCGCTCCAGATCCTTTGTCCATACCTCTTCAGCTTCCCTCCATTGGGCTTCCGTACCCGGTTTAAGTTCCCTGACCCAATGCTCCGGATAATAACATACCCCCAAGTCAATCCCTTTTCCATCCATCAGTCTTCCCATGTTCTGCTCCTCAATTCCCAAATCATATTTACAGCTTCTTTCCAATGTACTCCGTAAGTGCCGCAACATCCCTGGCCTTTAAATATTTCTGTTGATATGTTTTGGGACAAAAGCCCTCAATCAACAAAATAACTTTATCAATCGGACACCATAATAACTCTGTACCGTTTTCTATTTCTTGAGCGGTAAGAGTCATATTTTTCAAAGTCCCCTTGCAAGAAACAACATAATAGTATGAGTATTGTGTATAATCCGATTCAGCACGATTTTCATATACATAGCCAAGATCGTCTATCGAATCACAGACACATCCCGTTTCTTCCAATATCTCACGTTTCAACGCTTCTATCAGACTCTCCCCCTCTTCCACTCCGCCTCCCGGAAGTGAGTATAAACCAAATTTTTTTGCATACATGACAGCGTATAATCCGTCGCTGTTTCTTAATATCGCTCTTACAGTAATTCGCGGTTTAGAATTTGACCATCCATCGCTTCCAAGAATAAGAATATCGCTAAGTTCAATCAATTTCTTCATAAGCATCTCCTTAATTTTACTGCAATTCAACAGTTTATCCCACTGAATATACCCTTTCTCCCACACTTCACATGATTGCCAAACTGTTACACCCTTTAGGAATTATCTCCAATGCGCAATTGACAACATACCTGACACATGCTAAATTAGAAAGAGAAAAATGACGGCTTTCATCAAAGCAGAAAGGATTGAAAAATGAAAAAAGTATATGTTTGCGGCGTTTTAATGGTGATCTGCATCATAGCCACCGTGCTCCTCTACAAGCCCAGGAGTGATGCGGAACTGAATTACACAAAAGTTCAGGTGCAGGTAGTCAGCTCCGAAACCGTGGAACGAACCGTAAGAACCAAGTATTCCACCACTCACCAAACAGAATATGAAGTGGTGGTCCGGTACAATGGGCAAAATTATGACTTAAAGAACGCCCACAATTCCTATTCTTATCGTAAAGGGGCCACAGTTACCGCCTACCTGTATAACGGAAGCCTGTACGCCAACGAAGAGGGCGTCAGAAGCGCTTCTCCCTTGGGCATTGCCTACAGTGTAGCGCTCGTCGGATCCTTTGTCATGCTGATGGTAACCCTTGTCCTGTGGTCCAAAGAAGGCTCCAAGAAAAAAACTGCTGCCCAGCAACAGCAATAATTCGCCCGTAATATCCGACAACCTATCGAGGCTTCCAGGGAAGTCTCGATTTTTATAAGGCACATATGGAGGTATTTCCTTAAACCATGGTCAATAAAATTGATTCCAACAGTCAATATACTTACACTGGCCAGAAGAAAATTGGTCCCAGTCAGGAATTCGGCCCCGGCCAAAAGTTTGGCCATGAGCAGGCATTCGACCAGAACGGCCAGTTTGCTCCCGGCGAAAAAGTCAATCAGGACGAAACCATTGGTCCGGATACCAAAGATAAGGAATTATCCTCTAAATCCAAAGCCAAAAAAGCGGCTGGAGGATCCGACGGCGACAACGCCAGGTCCTTAGAGCGCGGCGGCGTCAAGCTGGAACTCTCCGGCGGCGGACAGAATTTCGGAACAGGGAGCCAGGCACCTGCCAATGAAGCAAAGGCCCAGAAGGAGACAATTCAAACATCCATCCTTGAAACCATACGCAATTTTGTAATGGCTGCAGTGGCCGCAGTCACGGATTTCCTGCAGAAAATTTGGAACGATCCGCAGCCTGAAGAAGATCCTCTGGAGACGCCGCAGCCCATGATTACCGTTGAAGAGATTTCCGAAGAATCGGACGTCTCCCCTGCAGATGAAGCTTCCTTAGAGGAAGAACAGATAAGCTCAACGGCGGAAGAGATACACACCACGGAGCAATCCATGCCGGAAGATCGGTCCCACCCCATAAACCAGATGCTTCTGGAGCGCGAAATCAAGCAGTCTCTTCAGGACGGAGATATGGAACAGGTCATCCGGCTTCTCACAGACAACGGCAGGAAAACCATCGCCAAAAATTCAACCCTCCTGACCAGCTACGATAAAAACGGCAGAGTGGTGGAACCCGGCGCTTCCGTTCGGGAACGGGTTCTTCACGGAGATCGAAACACCTGGAAACAATGAACTTTACTATGAAAGTCACACACTTACATCCCCGTTTCCCTGAATATTTTGTCCATATCCTCGTATATGCGGGACCACTGCATATTTAAAATATCATAATAGTTTTTATCTTTCTTGAGATAGTTGGTTGCTGTCAGCGTGGAGTCATTACGGCACTCATATTTATAGCTGGTAACACCTGAAGCAATGATGGCATTGAACAGTTTACTCAATACTGCGTCATATCGTTCTTTGTCAGCAAACAGCTGCGGCAAAAGGAAATACTGAATTTGTCCAAGATCGCGGAAGGTCTCATATAGCATATCCGAATTGTTTTCGCTCCCCGGCGCATTGAATAAAGGGACCATGTCCTGATCCGTTATGTTTCCCTGTCTATATCTGGCCGCAAATGCCGCAAATGCTATGCAGATCGTACGGGCATTATGAGCGAAGGAGATTCTCACATTCGCATCCGGCATCCCATTATTTTCACGGTCAAAACCATGCAGAAACACCGTCCGATAATAATGGTCCATATAAAGCAATTCTTTGCACAGTTTGGCAATTTGGGATTGGCTCCCCTTAAATATCGGTTCATAATACTTATCCAGGTAGAGCGAAGACGGTTTTGCCCTGCTTAGACAAGGTACCTGAAATATGGCCGCCAGGCAAAGTTTTCCCACCTCCACCAAATCCGTGTTCAAATAGGGTACTTTATACATGGAAGGGACTGTTTCACCACGCTTTGTTTGATAAAAGATTCCGGCCTCCCGCATGGCCTGTGCAAAACGAACCTGCTCGGGCGAATTTGCTTTCAGATCAACTGATTTTATTGCTTTCTGTGAATTTACAGCTTTCGCTATGGACAAGATGAAGCGATTCTTATCCTCCTCGTTATTACATGTAATTTTTATAATCTTACAGGGAAGATACAGATCATAATCACAGTTTATGCTTGTGCTTTTATGTAACATATAAGTTGTCTGACCGCCATTGATAATGGAAAAATTTTTCAATTTGACTTCTTTCCCATCCATTTTAAAATCATCACAAATTACCGTAATTCCATTGTTTTTTAACCAAAAGGAATCGGGATCCCTGCTGATGGTTTCCGCAATAGCTTTATCAATATCCCTTCCGGCTACATGATAACGCAGGTTACGCGCCAGTAAATTCGTATTATGCTGTGCGTATAACTGCTTTATTGAATACGCCGAAGCATTTACAATTACGGATTCATCCCCATAGTACAAACAATTACCCGATTTATCAATGAGAATTTTACCGGATTCCACCGTTGGACGCCTGGATTCCGATTCTTTGATTTCGTCCTCAATGTCCCCTGCAAACAAAATTGACACTTCTATGTTGCTGACGTCTATAAACTGTTCCCGAAATTTCTTTTCAATCCTGTCACGACGTATTCCTGCCTGGGGAGCGCTTGTGTAAAATACAAATCGAATCTTCGATTCTTCACCGATATCGGATTGTAACGTCATAAACCTGCGCTGCACCCTGGCATTCACCTGCTCATACTGACCACGAACCATATCCTTATAAAACAGTGCCATTTTTATCATGGCGTTTAATACATCCTCATACTGAATGGTGGTGTAGAACTTAGACTGTCCGATGACAAGATCCGCCCCTTCGGTATTAGGATCACTTAACAGAATGTCCGCGCCGCCGTCATACTGTCCATCCACAATAATTTCGTCAAATTCTTCTTCTCTGAAGACAAGCGCCGGATTTTTATAGAAAGTTGATTTGACACACAATGCAGAAAATATGTATTCGTTTGACTTGCTGCGCAAAGACGGACAGGTATCCTTCATTGCGGTGATCTTTTCCATTATAAACTCATAAGAAAGCCGTGCTGCTGACATATTATGTATCCTCCAATACTTCTCTTCCCGTTATCCTCAGGCAACAAATGTCCTTGTCATCCTGTAGTAAGTCCGCTTCAGAACTGTGTGCCACACTCTGATTCAGATATTTATTTACGTTATCAAAACTTACCTCATATTCAATTTATCACAAATTTGACCGCTTCGTTGGATTCATGCACATTTGCTGCTGTGTCCTCGTCAGAAAGATTGAACCAAACCTGCAGGAGGTACATGCGGTGCGTTGATTAAATCAGCGTTTCCTTAATAATTTTACCGCCCATTCCTCTGCCTCTTTATCCGGTTTTAGAACCAGTTCCTGCCACTGCCCCTGATAATACAACCCGCCGCATTTGGCGCTGTTTTTTCTGTTTCCAATAATATGATCCGGCATCAAAAATTCATATTCCCGCCAGGTTGCAGGAGTTTTTCCTTCCATAGTTAAAACCCGGTCCTCTCTGTAAGAAAGAACGCCGCACCCCGGAAGGGATGGACATAAGCTTAATTTTTCACTTGCAAGATACAGGGCATTGCGATCTGATCGATATCTTTCAAAATCAGCATGGGGATGCCAGCTGCATTTCTTAATTTTTTCAGGCGTATCCAATATTTCCCCTATTTGCAGATAACTATGAATCATATGAACCGCGCCTTTTTCACATGCGAATCTTAAAACTCCATTTTTATCATATTCTGTCTGCCGAAAGATTCCGAAAAACAGGAACAAATCCCCGACTGTTACTTCCGCATTACGCAGTATCCCCAACGCGCTTCCCGTCTGACCGAAAGCAGGCCGCCAGTTATCTACCGGCACAATTCGAACGCCTTCCCGAATATCCGGATCAAGATGGCAGCCGCTGTAAACCGCTCCCGGGTTTAAACCGGTCAAAATTCTGTCATAGCTAAAACCATTATATTGCAGATCACTATACTTAAGATCTTCCTCATCAGGTATGGGCAAAGATAACAATGTTCCATCCGGCAGAATCGGACTGGGACAGCCGCCGCTTGTGGTATCAAATCCCTTTCTGGATAATATAATCTTCATTATCACTCCTTAAATAATCAGTCATAAAGAGAATCATGCGGCGCACCGATTCCCCCCTGAAAAGAACCGATTAACCCCATCGCATAGCTGTGAATAATCTCGTGCTCCGAACAAGAATCCGCATATCTTTTAACCTCCCTGTTTTTAGGAAGCATGCGCAGAATTTCAGCGTCAATAGCAGGAGCATTTTTCCCAAAGTATGTAAATTGCCGGGAAACTAATACATAATGGCCATTCCTGTCCTGTTCGTTCTGGTCAGATCCTTTGGGGTGTATATTCGGTAATAAGTCATTCCGCTTTAATATACCGGCTTCTGCATCATATATTTGATCTGTTCTGTCTCCATATACGCTTTTTCCCCGCGCTGAGAAATAATCATTCATCGTAATAACATCTGTTATCCTTGCGTAATAGAGCATACCATTTTTATAAATACCGAAAAGATATATTTCATCAACAGGATTCCTGTAATAATGTTGTCCAACATGATACCTGAGGCCGGTAATTATATTCTTACCATTCCGAATCTGCCCTCCTTTACAGCAGGCCAGAGTAAAAATATTGTTATCTATACATGGTGCAAACCCCATATCATAAGCAATCCTATAGGAAAAGATAATCCTGCCCATTGCATCATCCTTATACCCTTTTAACTATTTCTTCCATCATACATTATATTTTTTGCGAACGCAAGAGCAGCGACATTTTATGTAGTTTTTTTGACAGAATTGGTGTTTTCTGTCGTAACATTTTTTCTGAATCACAAAATCCCCCAGTCAGACTCATCATCTGGCTGAGGGATTTTCTTTATCTTTCGTATCTATCTGGCATTTTATTTTCCGTTTAATTCATCTACTACCTTAGCATTGTCAGTATTTATCTCCAGTTACCGCCCCAGTAATTGAACACGCCGACGCTTCCGCCGTACCACTGGTCATGGCATGCAGATGTGGTACCGGTAATAACTTCCATGTCAATTAATCCTTCTGCATATGCCTCATGAAATCTTGTCATTGCGTCCTTCATGTTATCCTGAGCGAAACCGTCAATCCACTCGCCATTTACCTTAACAAAATCTGCACTTGCATCCTGATAAAACTCAGGCAGGTTCTGTACACTGAATAAGCCCGGTGCAGTAAGAGGTACAGTACATTCAGAAATCTGATCCTTAGAGCGCATGAATGGTATTAATCAGCGTTTCCCTAAGTATAATACTGCGCCTGGGCATTCCACAACTCGTAGTATTTCCCTGTTTCATCCTTCAGCAGCTCTTCATGACTGCCTCTCTGCACCAGCCTGCCATCATGGAGCACCGCAATATCGTCACAAAATCTGCAGGAGGAGAGTCTGTGCGAAATATAGATTGCCGTTTTATCCTTCACCATGGTGTCAAACCTGGAATAAATTTCATACTCCGACAACGGATCTAGGCTTGCCGTGGGTTCGTCAAGAAGTACAAAGGGCGCATCTTTGTAAAGAGCTCTGGCTATGGAAATTTTCTGGGCCTCGCCGCCGGAAATTTCCACGCCGTCATCCTTGATATCCTGGTAAAGAAAGGTGTCCAGACCATCCGGTAATTGGGTCAGCCTTTCGGCCAATCCTGCCTGGCTCAAGGTTTTCACTGCCAAATCTTCATCCACGTTGATTGCACAGGCCACATTCTGTCCAAGAGGCATGGAAAGCAGCTGAAAGTCCTGAAACACCACGGAGAACAACTTGATATATTCCTTCTGATCAAATTTGCGGATATCCACTCCGTTTAACAGAATCTCTCCCTCCTCCGGGTCATACAGACGACAGAGCAATTTAATCATCGTGGTCTTACCGGAACCGTTCATGCCCACAATGGCCATACGCTCTCCGATACGAAGCTTCAACGAGAAATTTTTTAGCGCATATTGTTCCGCTCCCGGATACTTAAAGGATACGTTACAAAATTCCACCTCGTACTTATTGTCCATACGCTTTTCCACAGGCAGCTTGCCCTTGTACATCTCATCGCTGATACTCAACATTTCCATAGTACTGGCATGTTTGCGCGCCGTCAGAGATATCCTGTTGTATCGTTCTCCCATTCCCTGAAATCCAATTATAACGTTGGTAATGGATCCTGCAAACTTAATCACACTTCCCACAGGAAATGCCCCCGCCAACGCAAATCCAGCGGAAATAAGATAGCCAGACAGCTTCATAAAGCTTCCTGTCATTGACTGAAACAGCCCCATTCTTCCGCTTAGCTTTGCCACCTTTGCTATTCTTCCTGTTAATTTCTCTCCTTCCTTCATATTTTCGGTTGTATACTTTTCCATCAAGTCAAAACCATCATACAAATGTACATCCTTAATAAAATGATAATCTCCGCTGATACAGTGATTTATCCAGTCCCAACCAAAATTTGCATACTCTTTAAAATCTTCCATGGAAATTCCATCCCAATAATCGCTCAAAAGTTCCTGGTTATATTTTGCATCCGCCTTTGCCACTATTTTAGTCAATATAAATAGCACGATGATCATAGCCACGATCCCTGCATATATCCATAGATTATGGGATCTGACAATAATCTTCAGAATGGGAAAAGCCACGATCAGAGAACAGATCAAACGGCAAACGCCAGACACTATAGCGTCATAATCCCAGAAAAGATTACTCAGACCTGACCCCCAATTATTGTCCTTGTAAATACGCCTTCTTAAATTTCTTACAAAAGGACTGTCAACCAAAGAATAATCCATATATTGATATTTTGCCGCAAGATTTCCGTCGTAGATCCGCCTTACATTGGCACGGCCCGGGCCTATAAATTGATTCTGCAAAATTGAGTTCAATATATTGATAAAAAAAGTCAATCCCAACAGCATCGCCACCTGCCACATAATCTCTTCCATGGGTTTCTTTTCATACAGCATCTCCAGGATATTGGCAGAAAGCACCAACGAGACGGCTCCCTTTATGGCATTCATCAAAATTTGGATTACCGGTAGGTAATACATGGATCTGTCAATTTTATAAGTATAGGAAACTAAATTTTTAATATTTTTTATATTTTCCCGAAGCGGGATCTTACTTGTCAAATCATCCTGCATATCTTTTGCCCCTTATTCCAGTTCCGCCCCCTCTCATTCATGCCCTTTCCAGGGAAGTTCTTTCGGACGCCTACGGCGCGTCCTCTTTCACTTCCGGCATTCTTTTGCCGGGGGCTGTTTTTAGTTCCAGTTCCGTCCTCTCTCATTCATGCCCTTCCAGGGAAGTTCTTTCGGACGCCTACGGCGCGTCTTCTTTCACTTCCGGCATTCTTTTGTCGGGGGCTGTTTTTAGTTCCAGTTCCGCCCTTAATTAACAGGGGACTGCTTCTTCCACAGAGTCTTTGTAATAATGGGATTGGACCTCAAACATATGGGCATAGCTTCCACCCAAAGCCATAAGCTCCTCATGAGTCCCTTCCTCTTTAATCCTTCCCTCCTCCAGGAACAGGATCCTGTCAGAAAATCTCGTACTGGCAAGACGATGGGAAATAAACAAACTGGTTCGTCCCTTGCTGATCTTCACATATTCCTGATATATCTCGCTTTCCGCAATAGGATCCAAAGCGGATGTGGGCTCGTCCAGAACCAGAATATTTCCGTTCTTATAGATTGCCCTGGCAAGAAGGAATTTTTGTTCCTGTCCGCCGGACATTTTTACGCCCTCTTTCAAGTTCCCTATATTCTCCATATAGGTATCCATCTTTATCCCTCTTTCTTGAAACATCTCTTCCAGTCCCGCTTCCCGAAGCGCAGCCCAGGCCCTCTCCTCATCGGTATCTCTCAATCTTTTAAAGGAAAGATTACACCCTACCGGATAGGGCAATATGTTATTTTCCTGAAACACCACTGAAAACAGACTGTAAAGCGCCTTCTTGGGCAATGTGGAAATATCAACGTCATTGATAAAAATTTTCCCTTCATCCGGCTCATACAAACCACAGAGTAATTTTACCAGGGTAGTTTTTCCGGCGCCGTTGACTCCCAGCAGCGACACCTTCTCCCCAGGTTTGATCGTCAGATTAAAGTGTTCATATATCTTCTCATCCCCATAAGAAAAGCTCACATCCCGAAATTCGATTTTCGCAGGCTCTTTTCCAAGTTCCGGCGGAACCTCTCCCACGTCATCCACCTCCGCAAGCTCCATGTGAATGCGGAAGAAATCCGCATCCACATTTTCCAACAGCAGGGCGGAGTAAAGATCATTTATCTTTTTAAAGAATCCTGAAAATCCGCTGATTGCGCCAAAATACACCAGGAAGCCTGCCGCTGAAATATCCCCCTGCAGAACGGAATAAATCAGATAGCCATAGGCAAGCCCATTTTGAAACAATGCCAATAATTGCTGCAACACATCTGCCAAAACCCGCTTGCGGTTATTGCGCTTTTCCAATTTTATCCGCTTTCGGAACGTTTCCTCCCGAAAATCCATGAGCCAATCGTTCATGGCAAAAATTCGCACGTCCTTGGCAAGGCGGACATCTTCAAACGCCCGGTTTAAATAACGGATTTCCCGATTTGACTCGGAAAACTCCTCCTTAAAAGCAAGTTCCCAGCGATTCCTGATGCGCAGCACGCCGCTGTTGAGCTCCGCAAGCAAAATCATTATCAGCACAATCCCTATGTTCAAACTTCCAATCACCGTCGAGTACAGCAAAAAACAGATAAAATTCACTAATAAATCTCTTGGAATATCCAGCATCTTATAACTGACAGAACCGTCTCCCTTTTGCAGGCTTTGATAAGCGCGTCTTGTAATATTCTTCTGTTCCCCATACTCCACATATTTATAGAGACATTTCATCCCTTTCAGGACAGAATTCCCAACCATCTGATTACGGAAATGATTCTCATAAAAATATGTGCTCCAGTCAATCCACCCATTCACGCTATTGAAAACCAACATAACAAGCCCTGCTGCAGCAATGATCCCAAGTCCCTTTAAAAATTCACCCCCTTCCACTGCTTCCAGCACAATACCAGGCATTAAAATTCCGAAAACGGGCAGGCCACATCCGCTTATCACAACCAAAACATGATACAATGCCAGGCGGCGATTTTCCCCATAGGCCAGCTTATACATATATAAGATATTTGACCAGACAGAGTATTTGGTCTTGATCTTCTGTTTTTTTTCTTTCTTACGGTCCTGATGGGAGGTTACGTTTTTTTGTTTTTCCGATGTTTCTTTCTCTTTCATCTGTCTTCCTTTCCGGCTGCAGTTCGGGAGACAGAGAATCTAATCCCATTTTAAACCGAACCGTTTCCTTTTTTCATGATTATATCCCCATCAGCCAAAAATAGCGCTGATTTTACGTGAACGGTTTCTTTTTTTACATGAATGGCATTTATAAAAAATGGAGCTGTTGCTCATTTTGGATTTCTGCCATATTTTTTACTCCTTTACATAAAAATAGAGCGTATAGATTTGTTTTCTATACGCTCTGACGCTGTGTTACTTATTCTGTCGTGATTGTGATATGGTTATATAAATAACATGAAAACTGATTGATATTAAATATATATGTTTTCTCAACTTCTAAAGTGAATTATCAAACGTAAATCCTATTTCATGCGCCTCCGCTGCAGTAAACGTATCATATTTCCCGTTTGTATACTCTGCAATAACCTTACCCCAAAAGTTTTGAGCCGGTAAGTTGTCAATCCATTGGGATATTTCCCACCCACCATGAAACATATCAAAAATCTTCATAGCAGCTACCCTGCCAACTCCTTTTTGTCTGTATTTCTTCATTACAAAAAATTCGGCTATATTATGAGGGTTTGGCAGATTATTATGTTCACAACAGGAACGTGCTAAAACCCCTTGGTCCTAAACTAATTACCTTTTTTTCCAATTATCATCTTTTTGTTGGCTGATTGCCAGCGCATTTGTTATTTGATAAAGGACCTCGCTAAAATACCTGTCCGGCACATCTATTATTTCACAAAAGGACGGTTCTGTCTCTTTTCCACCTTTTTCTTCAGCCGATTTGTCAAGATGATAAAATTTGACCTCTTCCACCGTCACGTCTTCATTTTCTATCCCCAAAAAACTGCCCGAGAAATTTAGTACTGCCCCCATACGGATTTCCCGATCCTCTCTGTAATAGGTATAGACTCGCCCACCGTCTTCCACTGGTCCACGCACCCACCCCTGGTTCATCAACTTCCTTCCCAGGGCAAGATCATTTATTATGCAACCGCCGAAACGCTCCAGAACTCTCTGCCCCCTTTCTTCCTCCGCCTTACAGAATACAGGTCTGGCAATCTGCTCCATTGGCTGCGTAATCTCATAGTCCTCAAAGTGCGCCCTCCACTCTTCCAACATCGCTGCTGAAAGCTCGGTTGGGTGCATAAGGCCAACATGTTGGCCTTGGCCAGCACATTGTCCGATATGCTGTTCACGTTCAATCAGCCGGCCCGCTTTGCTGCATTGCTCCCAGGAGCTTTCCCGGTCTATAGCGGCAGATCGGGTCAGACATGTCAGCCGATCTTTTCCCGCCGTCAAAACAATTTCCTCCCCCTTTGGGGTGCAGAAAGATCCATCCTCCATATAACGAAATCCGGCTACCGGCCTTCCCTCTTCATAAAGTCCCCACACAAGCCCGATTGCAAACTGGTGCATAACTGGATTCCTTACAAACACCTTCATCCATGTCCCAAGCTCCCACCGGCGTCCGGTGAGAAGAACTCTTTCCAAACGCTTTTTCTGAGCTGTCACAACGGTTTTAATCTGTTTCTTCCACTTCTTGAATTCCTCATAAACCGCGCTTGCCATCGCTTCCTCATCACGCTTGCCCGGCACCGGAAGATTTTTTAATTTTTTACCCTTCTCATCTATTACCTGAAGTTCCAGGCTTACGGTAATGGTAACAGTAAATTTGCGCGTCCCGTAATCAAACACTCGCCGCATGTTCTCATCAAAACCAAAATCCGGTACAGTTTGTTCCATCAGGGCTTCCAAAGTAGTCCCAAGCCTGATCTCGGTATCATTCAGCGCCCTCATTGCCGCCGTTCTGACCGGCTCGTGTTTCGCCTTTCGAGATAATTCATCCACCAACAAAAGGGTTTCAAGATTGGGGCTGTACGTCAGGGCTCGCACGGCCTCCGCCGCCAGTTTGCTTCGCCCTGCCCGGGGCCACTCCTTGATCTGCGACAATAGAATGTCCACAATTCCGGCGTCGCCATGGATCACTGCCGCATACAGCACCCAGCGTTTCTTTGCCTCCGCTCCCTTCTCCATCCATCTCTCAAACAACTCGCCCATGTAAACGGCAAGTTCTTTTTCCTCCAGATCTTTTGCCAGTATGACCGCCTCTGGGCTTTCCCCGCCTGCTGCGGAATATCCAAGGAGGATTGCCTGCAGATACCTCACATCCGCTTCTTCTCCCCCCTTTCTATGTACCTTGGAAAAGGGTTCCTCATATGCCCATTCCAGGGAACGTTTTTTGTTCCCCTTATGCAGCTTCTCCACCAAGTATCCCTTGTCAATCTCGCAGGTTTTTGATTCTGTTGCCTGGAGTGCTTCACTGCCCGTCGCCCGGATAGCGTCCTCAAGGAGCGCTTCGATTCTGGCACTTTTCTCCCTGGCAAGCGCCGCCTTTAATTCCGGCAGATACTTCCCGTCCTTCCACTCCGTCAGTATCCGAATGCCAACCTCCCTTTGGGCCGCCTTCTTAGAGTTCAAACACGCCAATGCTTCCGGCTCCCAGAACCTGGACTTACACATAACCCCTATCACCCCATCCCTCACCGGTTTCTCACGGTCTTCGAGAAATTCCAGAAGTAGTTTCTGATTCTGTTCCGGCGCCTCCCCAAAAAGCATTACGCCAAGACATCTGCCCTCAACTCCGGCAGCTCGTATAAATGCAATCAGTTCCTCCCGCCTCCCGGCCAAATACTCCAGAAATACCTCTTTAGACGCCTTGATAAATGTGTCCACCCTTTCCTCTCTATCATGGACTGCAGGCGGATACTTGGTCATTCTCAAATCATGTTTCATTTCCGTGATAAAGTCCTCATACCCTTTAAGCTGAATATGCAGTGGAATTCCACACCGATCCACATTCCCAAACAGCTCTTTTACCCGCCTTGCACTGACCCGGTCGTCTTCCGCCACATATTTATAACAGTTATAGCCCCCAAACGCTCCATATACCATCAAAAGCGACTCGCATCTGCTGACAAACGCATCACTTCCGAATACTTCCCGATAGCTTTGAATCTCATCTCCGGGACCACCAGCATATTTATGGTACGGTTCTCGATCTTCATTTATTTCAAATAACTTATCCGGTCCTACGCCGCCTGCCAGATATTCCTTCGCCGTATCCCAATAATAATGATCCAGGCATCGTATTATGGCCGCAGTCACCTTTTCCTGCTGACGCAGCGCATCTTTAGCATGTCTTTCCTTATACAGATCCGGCGCATTCTCCCTGACAATTTCCATTATCATACGATAATGATCAATATTCATTTTATCTGCGTCCGTATCCACACAAGATAAAAATACCTGACGGTTGCATTTAAGCTGCCCTGCCAGAATCTCCCTTTCCCAATATTTCAATGCCCATCGAATCAGCTGAAGGCTGTCTGCTCCAAATATCTCATCCATACATCCTCCGTACTTCTTCAAATTGCCCCGCAAATCCATCTCCCAAACTGCATTCATTATCTTTTCCGTGTCCGTTGCAAAGCAAACCGCCGCTACCTTTTTCAGGCGCGGAGAAAGTTCATAATTGGCAAATCCTGCGCCTCCCAGCAGGCCCAGCCAGAAATAGTCTACCTGCTCCACACCGTTTGGAAGCGCATCATCCAGGTGCGCCTCAAGCATGTCCTCATATTGTCTCAGAAATGTTGCGTCCTCCGGCGCAACACTTCCACTGCCCTCGCCAGGGCTTGTCTGAGAAACCTGGGGATATTTCAGTTGAAAGTACAGCGCCATGAGCAGAATCTGCCGCTCCGGCAAATCAGTCAGGTATTCCGTGGCCTTTCTGGCATTTTCCGGATTATCTCCAGCCATTCTTGCCAGTGCAGCCATCCCCTTGTGCAGAAAACCAAACGCTGCCTGAGCCCTTTCAAACAGACATTCCATAGAAAAGAGCGCCAGCAATTTATCCGGTTCCTCCGCCAACACCCTGCATCCAGGCGCAGTTAACAATTTGTAGTCAATCAATCCCCGGGAAGAAAGTCCCCCAGCCGCAAACAGGAAATTCCCCAGTCTGCCCGCCATCTCATGTTTCCCCTTCCCATCAATTTCCACTAACAATGCTCTGACATTTTTTTGGATATCTTCGCTCACCACAGTCAAATCTCGATAGCCGATCTCTTCCAGAATCCGTCTGTCCCCGTTTTCGGCCAGGTACTCCTGCAACGCGGCTATTTCCCCCGCCTTAAACACCCTGCTCTGTTCCAGAAGATCCAATACTTGCAACACCCTTTTGTCGTTTGACATCAACATAATACGCTCCTATCTGCCATCAGAAGAAACATGGACATATCTCAGCCAATTTCAACCATTATAGCGGCAGCAAAATTTCCGTGGCAAACACATCCCCCTCGTCCTGTCGGTTACAATAGCCGTTGTACTTCCGAATAACCTTGTCTATCCGCTGCAGTCCATAGCCGTGATCACCCATCGTCTTGGTGGTCAGATACCCCATGGCCCCCCTGCGATAACTCCCGTCTGCTGAATTCATTACATACAAATAGAGATTTTCCTTCGCCTTGGCAATGTAGATCCGCACATAGCGATCCTGAGCCGGCAATTTCATACAGGCCTCCAGGCTATTGTCCAGCAAATTCCCGATCATCACGCTCAAATCCACATCGGAGACAGGGATCCGCTCCGGCAGGGAAGCCGTCACATCCACCCGGATCTCTTTTTCTTTTAAAATGGAGATTTTACTGTTTAAAATGGCGTCCAACATGGTATTGCCTGTCTTCAGTGCAATGTCCACTTCATTATAATCCTCTGTCAGCTCCCGCACAAACTGTCCCAACCGCTCTATCTGCTCCATTTCCAGATAGGCCTGCATGGTCTGCAGATGATTCTTGAAATCGTGCCGCCATCCCCTTGTCTGACGGTACATATTCTCCACTTCCTCACAATGCCTTATGGTGAGATCATTTTGAAACCTGACAATCTGTTGTTCCACACAATGTTGTATATACAACCGCCCCCCAAAAAAGACAGCCAAAGCCACAAGTACCACAATTGGAATAATGATATAAAGTTCCATGTTATTTCTCCGTTCACCTATGGAAATCAAATGCACAATCCAACGCCCTTTAAAGCCGTTATCATCATTCCCCTACCACCACCCGGATAAACTTTTCGTTTACCTCTTTATACAGGCGGCGGCTCACCGGCACCACCGTACCGTTGTCCATAATCAATTCCTTTTTGCACACCCTGGCAACCTTTCGCAAATTGACCAGATAGGACCGATGGCAAAAGGTAAATTCCTCCAACGTTTCCAACTGCTGCGCCAATTCTCTCATCCCGATTTTTACCGTCAGCGATTCCCCCTGATATGTCAGCAAACAACAGCGATCCATGGCCTCCGCGAATAAAAGCTTGTCCGTTTCGATCTTGACCAACCCCTCCTCTGTTGGAAGAAGAATGGTTTTAACATCCTCTTCTTTTCGCTGCAGGCACTTTTCCAGGCATTCCCATACCTTTTTCCTGTCCAGAGGCTTTAACAGGTAATGCATGGCCTCCACCTCATATCCCTCCTGCATATAATCCGCAATTCCCGTAGTAAATATGATCGTAATCGCTTTCTCTTTTTCCCTGATCTTTCTGGCAAGACTAACGCCGTCCGCGCCTCCCATACAGATGTCCAGAAACACCACATCGTAGCGCTGATCCTCGCACCATATAAAATAAAATGCTTCACTGCTGTCAAAGGTTTCCACCTTAACATCCAAGCGCTTCGCATTCTTCCATTCTCTTATATATTTTGTCAGAATATCTCTGTGTGTCTGTTCATCGTCCACTACCGCGATATTCAACATTGCAGAAAACACCTCTTTCTATCTCATCTATCCATATTCCCGAAAAAATCATGGTGTGAATCACCGTCCTGCTCCATCCTATACAGTCCCAATCCATTCTCCCATGTGGCCGCCCGCACCGCCTCTTCCGTCATATCCTTGATCCGCGCCAACTCCGCCGCCACATAGGGCAGGTTCAGGGAACTGTTGCGCTTTCCTCTGTTGGGAACCGGCGTCAGATACGGACAGTCTGTTTCCAACACAATCCTGTCCATGGGAATATATTCGGCCGCCTCCTTTAATTTTCTGGCATTGTTAAACGTCAGCACTCCGCCGATACCAATATAAAAGCCCATATCCAGAAAAATCCTGGCAGTCTCCTTCGTATAGGAAAAACAATGCACCACACCGCCAATCTCCGATGCTTTTTCAGCTCTCATGATATCCACCGTATCCCTGGCTGCGTCTCTTGTATGAATCACTACCGGCAGGCGGCATTCCCGGGCCAGCCCAAGCTGCCTTGCAAACCACTCTTTCTGCAGCTTTGGCTCCGGTTCCTCCCAATAATAATCCAAGCCGATTTCCCCAACCGCCACACACTTTTCCATCCCGCACATCTTACGCAGCCATGCCATAGACGCCTCGTCCATTTCCTTGCATTCGCTTGGATGTACGCCCAATGCCATATGGATATAATCATATTTTTCCGCCAACTCCATGGTGCGCCTGCAGGAAGCCAGGCTGGCGCCCACATTCACCACACGGGCAATTCCCTCCAGGGGCAGCCGCTCCAAAAGTGCCTCCCTGTCCCCGTCAAACGCCTCGTCATCATAATGGGCATGTGTATCAAAAAATCCCGTCGTCACCTGATCATCTCCCCATACTCACATCCCGCATTGCGCACACTGATGTCATCCACCAAAGTGCGGTAAATTCCTTCTTTTTTGTACAGCCGAATACGGCCCACGCCATTGCCGCCGTTCCAGAGCCTCTTATGCCACCTGGTCCCGTCAGGCGCTTCATAATTGATCAGAATCATATCCCTTTTCTTACAACGTATTTGCGCCTGCATGATGGCATTGCAGTTTTCCTGGCGGACACGCCAGATAATCTCATCCTTCGTCTCCCGACAATCAAATTTTGTCCTGGAAAGGGTCCAAAATTTAGAAAAGTTAAATTCAAACTCCTGTCCCTCATAATAAAAGGCTCCAAGAAGCTTTCGATAAAGAGAAATGCCAAATACCTTCGGGCTCCCGCCGCCAATCACAAAAGCACTGTCATTTAATACTTTCCCCGTCAATTTGCTCTTCAAATGATTGGAAGAAAGCCACAACCAAGGACTTGTAAAATCAGCACCCCAATTTTTATCGGCATATCCGTAGCTTTGCTCCGGCATTACCGCATACTCTCTTCCGTTCCACCAAACCTTTCCCTCATATACGGTCTTCATCCCCTCCACATGCCAATACATCTCAAAAGCATGAATGGTCCGAAGCAGCCAGCCCGCACCGTATCCCACGTTGAACGGCACCCGCTTCTCCATGCGCAACTCCCAGGTCATCTTTCCCGGCTGGCACATATATTCCGGATGAGCTGCGGCCTCTTCCTCCGTCACTTCCACCTGTCCCCAAGTCTGGGTCTCGGACAGGAAACAATCCTGGGCCGTCAGGAAAAAGGGCGCTTTCATCTTCACATCCTTCCATGCGAAAAAGCGATGAATCTGTCCCGCGTCCTCCCCCCATGCCCCTGCTTTCACGCAAAGATAGGAAGGGCGGCGTCCCGCTTTTTTATTTTCGGGCAGCTGTCCCAATATGGGCTTATTCCTGCCCAGTGCGGGATTACAGGCATAAAATTCCACAAAAAACGCCTTTTCCTCCCCTGTCTCCACATCCCTCCCTGTAAAAGAATGCCACCACCAATCATACCCCTTCCGGGCAAAAGCGCCTTTCAACATACAGGCATCCCTTGTAATATCCGATTTTGCAAATCCCATAATATGCCGCCTCCTATTCCAGTTTCCGCAAAACGGGAACTTGAAACCCTTTCCCATCTCTCCGCTTCTGGTATCATATTATATCATTTTGGCCCCAAGATTGCCACTTAAAATTTTCGCTGCCCTCAGGACCAAATGACCTTAAGATTTATTTCCACTTTTTTTCTGACTGTAGTATAATAGTAGCGGGATCCAACCGAAAAAAGACTTTACAACAGGAATTTCGGGGGTGAAACCGAGACAGAAAGGATGAATTGTCTTATGAAAATATACCTCTTCCGACATGGAGAAACTGATTGGAACAAAGCCAGACGCCTGCAAGGCCAGAGTGATATTCCACTGAATGCTTTCGGCAGAGAGTTGGCCGTAAAAACTGCGGAGGCATTGCAGCATGTTTCTTTTGACGCCGCATTCAGTTCCCCCCTTTGTCGCGCGACAGAAACCGCGCGGATTCTTCTGGGTACACGTTCAATTCCGTTGATAACGGACTGTCGGCTGATGGAGATCAATTTTGGGGACTGTGAGGGCTGGGGTTTTGACGAAGCAAAAAAGGATCCCGCTCATCCCCTGTATTGTTTTTTCCGGCAGCCACAGGCCTATATCCCGCCTGCCGGAGCGGAAACCTTCCAGGACGCCCATAACCGCAGCAAAGCCTTTTTTACAGAAAAAATTCTGCCCCTGGAAGAACAATGCAAAAACGTGCTGATCGTAGCTCACGGCGCCTTCAACAGATGTGTCCTAAACGCCCTGGCCGAAATTTCATTGGAGGATTTTTGGAACATAGAACTGCCCAACTGTGCGGCTTCCATCCTTTCCCTGGAAAACGGCAATATTTCTATTTTGGAGAAAAGCAAGGTTTATTATGGAAGTCCGGTAAACGGCAGCCCTTAAGACTGCAGAACCATCATCCTTGGCAGTCATGCCGGAAATTTTCCGGCATAAACTGCCAATGCAATGGGTGATACAGAAGTATATCGGCAAACCATTATGCCATATTTTGTCGGCAGAACGTTACAGGGAACCGCTCCCGCAGGATGCAGGCGTGATACCGTAAAAAATATAATCCCCTTTTCCTACCTGGTATTCTTTCCCGTCTATAACCACTACAGCCTCAACCGGCGTACTGATCTCGTAGCGCACTTTGTATTCTGCCCCCTCCTTACAAGACCACTTGGAGCGGATCACACCGTAAGCCGTCTCCAAAGACACGTCCAGCCAGCCAAGTCTCTCATCAGGCAAAGGACAGATTCGCACCTTTTCAAAACCGGGATATTCCTCCACCGTCCGAATTCCCCCAGCCACACCGTATATCCAGTCCATCACACACCCGTAGGCATAATGATTGTAGGAGTTCATATCCTTGCTCCAAATGGTACCGTCGTCCCTTATGCCGTCCCAGTGCTCCCAGATCGTTGTTGCGCCATGTTCTACCTCATAAAGCCAGGAAGGAAAGGCATTCTGCAATAGCAGATCATAGGCCACATTTCCATAACCGTTTTCGCTGAGCACATGAAGCAGGTAAGGCGTCCCAACAAAACCTGTCTGAAGCCGGTTCCCGTTCTCTCTGATCATCCGGGCCAGCCCGGCAGCAGTTTCCTCCCTGTTCTCTGCCAAGCCAAACTGCAGAGCCAGCACATGAGCCGTCTGTGTCTCCAAGTGAAAGGTACGGCGAAAAGCATTCACAATATTGCCATATAATTCCTCATATTCCGTCATATCCTTTCCCAGGATCTTTCCTGCCCGGACCAGGATATCAACAGAATTCGCATAGAAAGCGCTCGCAACCAGATCCACATCTGTCGCCCCCACATAACTGCCATAGGGAGCGTCCTGCGCCAGCCAGTCCCCATAATGCTTTCCCCAAAGTTTCTTCTCTTCTTCTTTGCAAGTCCACAGATATGGGACAGCGGAATCCCCTGTAATATAATCCACCCATTTCTTCATAGCCTCAAAATTATCGGCAAGCACCGTCCTGTGACCATAGGTCAGATACATCTGCCACGGCAGAATCGTGATCACATCTCCCCACGCCGCGCTTCCACGCCGCATTTGCCAGAAATTAGGTACAATGTCGCATATCATCCCATCTTCATACTGCTCGGCGCGCACATCTGCCAGCCATTTTTCAAAGAATTTCTCCACATGATAGTTGTATGAGGCCGTCCTGCAAAACACCTGGGCATCCCCGGTCCATCCCATACGCTCATCCCTCTGAGGACAATCCGTTGGAATGTCAATAAAATTAGATCGCTGTGACCAGAGCGTATTCTCAAAGAGACGATTGATCCCCTTGTGCCAGCACTCCATATGACCGGTACGCTTCATATCGGAATAAAGTGCAATAGCCGTAAAATCTTCCGGAACCGGCTCCCCCGGATACTCGTCCAACCGAATATAACGAAAGCCGTAAAATACCAGGTGAGGTTTGTGAACCTGCTCTCCTTCCCCGCAGATATAGGTAAGCTTTGCCCTGGCAGTACGATAATTTTCTGTGTACACATTGCCATCCTTGTCCAATATCTCCGCATGAGATATGACAATCTTGTCACCTTTTTTCGCCTTCACATGAAACTCTACATACCCCGCAAGATTCTGGCCAAAGTCAATGACCCTTTCTCCTGCGGGGGTGACAAAATATCCCACAGGCTTCAGCCGTTCCTGTTCGCAGATTTTTTCTCCCTCCTGAGGAATCAGCTGCTTCTTATCCAAATCAGCCAATACCTTCACCTCCTGGTAAGCATCTTCCGGCGAAGAGGCGTCGTAGGTTTCCCCATCATAAAGGTCAGAAAAAAGAATCCTGCTCTTTCGAACTTTCCAGTTTCCGTCCGTGACAATAATCTGTGTCCTGCCGTCTTCCAGCACAACTTCCAGCCTTGCAATCACTGCCCCGGGCATCTGATTGATCTGTTTGCTGCGCGCGCTGATCCTGCCCCGATGCCAGCCTGTCCCCACCGTGACTGTCAGGATATTATCCTTTTTCATCAGAGGCGTCACATCATAGATCTGGTATTGAAGTCTTTCCCGATATACGGTACATCCGGGCGCCAGCACAAAATCACCAATACGCTCTCCATTCAGATAAGCCTCATAAACGCCGATGGCGGAGATAAAAAGCGTTGCCTCCCTCACAGGCGATTCAAATGCCATCTCCCGCATAAATTCCGGGCAGATCTCTCCCATACCGTTACATCCTATCCATTCTGCCTGTCGAAACATAAAATTACCTCCCATGCTCAATTCTTCATTTCTTTACCACAATTGTTTTTTCCTGATTTAATCTCAAAACTAACTCAAATTTCTCTTCCACATACATCTGCATAAAAATTTCAAGCAAATCATTCATTTTAATTCCGTTTTCAGCACACTTTGCTTTAAACCTGTTCTGCAATGACTTATCTATTGTTGTGGTAAATGTTTTACGCTCCCTTTCTATCAGTACTCCCTCCCTTCACATGTTTTTATGTTTACAAGTTTATAAAAAATGTTTATGTTTGTCAAGAGTATATCAACTTACAAATTTGCATTGACGCAAAATGAGCTTGACACTATATGTCAAGGAAAAATGCACCAAACAGCATATAGATAGATACGAATAAAGTAGGAGGCGGGGATTAACCGCCGTCCTCTCACACCATATTGCGTGTCCAGATTGATACAAATATTTCCCTTGTGCTATCGTTTTTACATTTATGGCAAACGCCCTAAAATAAACACTTATCAGAAAGGCTGATGCACCCAAGCATAGGCGGCTATCGTTTTAATAGTTGGGATTGCTACATTTTTGGTTTTTCAGAGTGTAAAATTTAACGATAACCCATTTTTCAGAGGAGCTATCGTTATTTTTTGCACCCAATGCCTCCGCGCTATATTTTACCAGAATAAGCGGCGGATTTCCACACACAAAAACAGCGGGCAGGGTATCCAGTACTCCCTGGAACCTGCCCGCCGCCTTTATATCTCCATTCCACTTTCTGTACTGTTACGAAATGTAAATCCCCATATTATCAAATAACTCCTCATAAAACCAGATTAGCATTTTTATCAAGAATTTATCACCATATGATTTCCTACTTCTTAAGAAAGTTGTTGCGACTTTTTTAATCATGTCAAGCGCTCCACTTTTACCTTCCACATATAAAGCAACTGTCCAAGTGCACATAGCCGTTCTTGTTTACCAGACAACAGCGGTTCTTTTAAACAAATATCTGATGTACTCTGTGAATCATTAGCATTACAAATATTGAACAATTCACACTTATTGGTACCTCTACCATCTGCCATTCTATATAGCGCATAAAAAGCTGCATATTCTTCCATTCCGATTCCATCACTCTGTAGATCATCCGACACATAGGTTTCATTTTTACAATCTATAATCAAAGGCATAGCTATATGCATAAAATGAGCCAATACAAACTTAATGGCATCTGGTTCAGACTTATAGAGCATCGTAAAAAGTAATGGCTTGCTTTCTCTTAATTCATAAAATTTCGTACAAAATTCAGTTACGTATTTGGAAAGAGATTTCGTGTATGAGTTTCCATTTGGAACAAGCTCACCAAACTGATCCATCATTTCAGAAAACATATCCTTATATCTCTTCTTATAATTTGGCTGAATCCAGTTAGTGAAAAAATCATCTATAGTATTCTCCGTAATAACATCTTGCCCAGCAAAAATCCTTAAAGCTGCAAAATATAACTGCCCAGGATTATAATCCATTAAAGCGTATTCACAACACCTAAAAATCATATCACTCGGAACATCCTTTTTTACAACATAGTTCCAGAGTTTCTCACAAATATGGTATTGAACATATTCTTCGGCTCTTGATCTGCCATATAATTTGCGTTCCAACATATCAGCCATGCTCTCCATAATAGACATTGCACCAAAATTAAGCGTCTTATGGATTTGCTTGCGATTCTGCGTTAAAAATAAATCGATTTGAGGCAGTGTGCAGTCACCATACCCTAGTTCCTCTAATATTTCATCTTTCACAAGCCATATGTCAGTAATATTCATAAAATTATATGGTTCATAAGTCCAAGAATCCATATCGCCTACTGCAATATCTTGACGATTAACCCAATCATCTATTTCTGGATTTATTTTTATATTTCTTGGAATTTCAATTTCATTGCTATTGGCTAATTTATAGAGTATATTTCTTACCTTTGCGTAAAACACCGCCATACTAAAATTACCAAATGTCGTACACATATTTTGCAAAAAATGGAAATACTCATGAAAAAAAGTTCCCAAATGTACAGCATCATCTGACTTACCAATATTTGAGAAGTCAAAAGGGACATTTAATTTGATAATAAAGCAATCCTGATAATATTCTCCACAGATACCTGATCCCATTTAACATTCGCCTCCTTTCAAATTACAACCTCGATAAAACGAACAGAATATATTTTCTTTTGCATGATTTTGGTCGTCCAAATGTTCTCAACACCAAAATTATACATCAAATTTTCACAAATTTCTACACATACCGTTCTTTATTTTTAGATACAAAAACAGCGGGCAGGATATCCGATATTCCCCGGAACCTGCCCGCCGCCATCAAATCTCTGTGCTGACTTCCACGCCATTGCAGAAAGTGAAAAACCACCCTGCCGTCTGGATAGACCGTTGCGTAATCCACAAGCCTGTGGAACAGCTTCTCGTTGAAATCCACCGGCAGCTCCCCCGTTTCGCTAAGCCCCGCAAGGAAACCGCTGAAAAGGTCATACTGGATTTCTTTCCTCTCCCGCTCTTTTCCCAGGCTGTCCAGCCGACTCTCAAGTGCGGCGTACCGGCTGGCATATCCGTCATACTTTTTGCGGTAATCGTGCTGGTCAAGTTTCCGGGTGGCGTTCTCATCGACCTGCTTCTGGATCAGCCCTGCGGTCACCTCCATCTCATCGCTGACCGCCTCCAGGAACATCTCCTTTATCCGCTGCTCGTACAGATGGGGCGTGGCACACCTGCTCTCGCCTTTGAACTTGGCGTTGCACTGCCATATTGTCCGCTTGTACTTGCTGTTGGAATGCTATTTATTTCCACTGCGACAGTCCTGCCACCGACTTGCGACCATTCTGCGACGACTCCTGCGCCAAAGCCTTTCTCCCTGACTTTTCAGGCTCAAAACCCCAAAGCCTTAAAAACACACAAAAAAAGAACCGACCCCAAGGCTCTCAAGTCCTCAAAATCAGTCCCTTCATGCTCCTCCACGGAGGAGTGTGTGCACCGCCAGGGGCTCGAACCCTGGACACCCTGATTAAGAGTCAGGTGCTCTACCAACTGAGCTAGCGGTGCTTTTCCTTTGTTTTATACATTTCTTACGAACAAAATATATTATATTACAAGGTTTATAAAAATGCAAGTCTTTTTTTTATTTTTTTTAATTTTTTTCACTCTTCGGAATCAGATCAGCCAGCCTTTGACCGATTATGTCAAATAATTATCTTTTCATGCAAATTTACCCCTATCCAGCCGGAAAATATGATATAATGCTGTTGCAAAAATGCAATGTGGCCACTGCTAATTTCATATGCGCCAAAATGCACAAAAGCGTCATATACCCAACAACCACATTGTAAATCCGCATCAAAATTAGCAAAGGAGTATACCCATGAAAAAAGAACCAAAAAAGGTTTCGGAGCCACAAGAATCAAAACCGTCCAAAAAAGAAAAACCCCCCAAACCAAAATTTAATATGTGGCAGAACGCCTGGTGGATGCTTAAGCTGTCCTGGGCGGAAAAGGAAAAAAAGGTACCGATCCTGTGTATCCTGTCCGCTGCTCTTGCCATATCAAGTAACCTGACAGGCCTGTTTATCACCCCGGTAATCCTGGGAACCGTGGAAAGCCACGCGCCCCTGCACACGATGCTTCTCACCATCCTTGGCTTTGTGGGACTGAACCTGCTGATCAACACACTCTCCTCCTATATAAACGCCAATGAAATATATGGGAAAATAACTCTGCGCTCTGCGATAATCAGCCGACTGAACACCAAAGCATGTATCACTTCATACCCCAATCTCAACCAAAAGGATTTCCAGGAACTTATGAAAAAGGCAAACGACGCCACCTCCTCCAACAACAGATCTTCGGAGGCCATCTGGTATACTATGCAGCGCGTTCTTCAAAATATGACAGGTTTTATCATTTATCTGTTTCTGATGTCCGCTCTCCCACCCGCACTGATCGCTGTAGTACTGCTTACAAGCCTTTTGAACTATATTATCAGCATGCCTCTGAATAATTACAGCTACAGACACAAGGAGGAACTTAGCAAGATTCTGAATCGGCTAGGCTATATTCAGGATGTCTCCAGAGATCACACCATGGCAAAAGATATCCGCCTATTTGGTCTGCGTCCCTGGCTTCAGGAGCTTCAGGAAAAGGCAATCAAAGCGCATCTTGCCTATCTGATGAGAGAACAGAATGTTCTCATCTGGTCCGGCATCGCAGATCTGATTCTTGCCTTTCTGAGAAACGGCATCGCCTACGCCTATCTGATCGGTCTGGTCTTAAACGACGGAATCAGCATATCCATGTTCCTGCTTTATTTCAGCGCGACAGGAAACTTCAACGGCTGGGTAAGCGGTATCTTAAACAGTCTGTTGACAATGCACAGACAAAGCGTGGATATCTCCATCATCAGAGAAGTCTTGGATTACTCTGAGCCCTTTCATATCATGGACGGTGAACCACTCAGGGTGGCGCCTGACTGCCACTATGAGCTGCGTCTGGAGCATGTAAGTTTCCGCTATCCCGAGGCAGAAAAGGATACCCTGACTGATATCGACCTGACCCTCCATCCCGGGGAAAAGCTTGCCATTGTGGGCTTAAACGGCGCCGGAAAGACCACCCTTGTCAAATTGCTCTGCGGCCTGCTGGATCCTACAAAGGGACGTGTCCTTTTGGACGGCAGAGACATTCGGGAGTACAACCGCCGAGACTACTACAAATTGTTTTCTGCTGTCTTCCAGAACTTTTCTCTGCTGCCTTCCACCATTGCCGCCAACGTGGCACAGACGGAGGAAAACATTGATATGAAGCGTGTCAGCGAATGTGTGGAAAAGGCATCCCTTACCGAGAAGATTGAATCTCTTCCGGATGGCTATGAAAACAAGCTGAACCGGGAGATCCACCTGGACGCCGTAATGCTCTCCGGCGGGGAGACTCAACGCCTTATGCTTGCCAGAGCGCTTTACAAGAACGGACCTGTGGTGGTATTGGACGAGCCCACTGCAGCTCTTGATCCCATCGCAGAATCGGATCTGTACCAGAAATACAGCGAAATGACCAGAGGCCGATCCTCTGTGTATATATCTCATCGCCTCGCTTCCACTCGCTTCTGCGATCGTATCATCCTGATTTCAGACGGCCGCATTATCGAGGAAGGCACCCATGAAACGCTGCTTCAAAAAGGTGCCGCTTATGCGGAGCTGTTTGAGGTGCAAAGCAGATACTACAGAGAGGAGGCTCCCGCCAATGTCTGAAAAAAAAGAACAAAAGAACAACAACCTGTTATCCTGGAAAGAAACCTGGAAGGTCAGCCTGCGGGCTTTAAAACTGTTTTATCACTACCGCCCCAGCATGTTATGGATACATACCTTTTACACCATTTATACGGCGCTGACTCCTTTCGTGGGAATTTTTCTCTCAGCCCGGATCATCGAAGAACTATCGGGAAACAAAGACCCTCACAGACTTACGGTGCTGGTACTGTTCACACTGGGACTGTCGGCGCTCCTCTCCCTGATCGGCTCCCTGACCAGACGGCACTTCAAGGTGGAAGATCAGTTCCTTTATTGGCTGGAACGTCAGATCAGAGCGGACAAAATGCTGCGCATGGATTACGCCCTTGTAGACGACACGAAGGTGCATGAAAAGTTGAATACGTTGGACCAATACTCCGACAATGCGGGCAGAAGCCTCCGCAGAGTCATCTGGTTTTATGACATGATTTTGTCCGGGATTATTTCTCTGTTCGGCGGATTCTCTCTCTCCGTCAGCCTGTTTACCAGCAAGGTGCCCGAAAGTGCCGGCGGCCTGACCGCATTAAATAATCCGCTTTTTATTGTGCTGATCATCGGCCTTCTGCTCGCCGTAACCTACTTATCCCCCATTTTTGTGGTGAAGGCGGACGCCATCTGGGCAAAAGGTGCCAACGATCATAATCTCAGCAACCGCCTGTTTGGCTTTTATGGTTTTCTGGGCGCCAAAGCCAAGATAGCAGAGGACATCCGCATGTACTGCCAGGAGACTCTGTGTGAAAAGCACAACAAAAGCAAAGAGGGTACCTTTCATTCCAACGGCTATTACGCCAGACAATCGCGGGGAGCCATCGGTATATATTATATGATTTCCTCTATATTTTCCGTCATATTTATCGGCGTGGTCTATCTGTTCGTATGTTCAAAGGCCTGGGCGGGCGCTTTCGGCCTTGGTATGGTGACGCAGTATATTTCCACCATCTCCAAGCTCTCCGGCAAGGTTTCCTCATTGTTTCAGGTTTTGGGGCAGGCCCGGAACCACGCCGCCTTCCTGAAGATGAACTTTGATTTTCTGGATATTAAAAACATCATGTACCATGGAAATCTGCCAATAGACAAAACTGACGTGAAAAACTGGCAAATTGAATTTCAGGATGTCTCTTTCCGGTATCCCGGCAGTGAGCAGTATGTTTTGCGCCATGTTAACATCAAATTCCACGCAGGAGAGCGGCTTGCCGTAGTGGGACAAAACGGTTCCGGCAAGACTACCTTTATCAAGCTTCTATGCCGTCTCTATGACCCCACGGAAGGAGCCATACTCCTGAACGGCACAGACATCCGCAAATATGATTACCAGGAATACCTCTCCATATTCTCCGTAGTATTCCAGGACTTTTGCCTGACGAACTATACTCTTGGCCAAAACATTTCCGCAAGAGAAGAATATGACAGAGTCCTTGTGGAAGACTGTCTGAAAAAGGCCGGCTTTGGAGAACGCCTTAATGAACTGCCCCTTGGCACGGAAACATACCTGTCCAAAAGCTTAAGCAAAGAAGGTGTAGACATGTCCGGCGGCGAGAAACAAAAAATTGCCCTTGCAAGAACCCTCTACAAGAATGCCCCCTTCATTATCCTGGACGAGCCCACCGCCGCTCTTGATCCCATGGCCGAGGCGGAAATATACAGCCGCTTCAATGAGATCATCGAAGATAAAACGGCGATCTATATCAGCCACCGCCTGTCCTCCTGCCGCTTCTGCGACGACATCCTGGTATTCCACAAGGGCGCCGTGGTTCAGCAGGGCAGTCACGACAGCCTGATTCAGGACAGCGCAGGAAAATACCACGAGTTATGGTTTGCCCAGGCACAATATTACACAAACAAATAATCCTTATATTTCATTGCAGGAGAAGGGAATATTATGTTATAATGTCCTTGTTCGAGAAGAAAAGCCGCCGAATGGCTGTGGGATCCCACAGCCTCGCAGCAAATCGCAATATGTCCGCAGAGCACTGCAATGTTGCTCTGCGCTCTGCGGCGGCACTTGACAGACCCGGCGGGAATATATTATAAAGCATAAGCTTGAACGCGAAATTTGCAGGTAAAAAATGGGGCAGAATAATATGAAAAACAGCAATGGTTATATTGTAATAGAGCAGAGGCCGGACGGAAAACGTCAAATCCAGTACGCGGACAGCGATGCATGTACCGCCATTGGCTTAAACCCACAGACGCTTCCGGCCATGATACCGGAACAGATACTGGAACAGCTTGAAGCGACGGCAGTCCATTTTGACGCCAACCATGTTCTGCTGGTGCTTGGTCCGGACGCCGGGCAGCAAATTGCGGAGCTGAACCGTCGAAACACCGTTTTGGAAGACGCGCTCAAGGATGCGGAAGAAGTGAATAAATCCA
Organism: uncultured Acetatifactor sp.; assembly: GCA_910578185.1. Taxonomy (GTDB): domain Bacteria; phylum Bacillota; class Clostridia; order Lachnospirales; family Lachnospiraceae; genus Acetatifactor. Next base: position 45,445 of record CAJTPN010000007.1, on the reverse strand, counting down.
AAAGCCGCTTTCTGTCTAATATGTCCCATGATATCCGTACACCCATGAACGCGATTATGGGTATGACCTCCATCGGTTTATCCCATATCGACGAAAAGCCGCGCGTTCATGATTGCCTTAGTAAAATCCAAACCGCCTCTTCCCATTTGATGAGTCTGGTCAATGATGTTCTGGACATGTCCCGAATTGACAGCGACCGCATGACTTTAAATGAAGACATCTTTTCTCTGGCGGATTTGATTCATGATATTTCGGTGATTGTCCGCCCTCAAGCCGCACAAAAAAATCAGACGCTTCAGATAGAAATCGGACAGATTTATGAGGAAAGTCTTTTGGGTGATGCTCTTCGCCTAAGGCAGATTCTGGTAAACATTATCGGCAACGCAATCAAGTACACGTTAAGCGAGGGTGAAATTCAGGTTTTCTTTTCACAGCGCCCATACGATGCTGGTCAGGCTTCTGATCAGACCTCACGGATTTGGCTGGACTTCCGATGCAAAGACAACGGAATCGGAATGAGCGAAGCATTTTTGAAACGGATTTTTGTTCCTTTTGAACGAGTGCACAACGATATCACCAGCAAAATTGAAGGTACCGGCCTTGGCATGTCCATTGTGAAGAATCTAGTGGAACGCATGGACGGAGAAATTACCGTGGAAAGCGAAGAGGGCATAGGCAGTTGTTTCAATGTGTCACTTCCATTCCGTGTGGTATCGCAAAATAAAAAAAGCTTGGAATTGCCTGAAAACAGCACCATACTGATTGCAGGGAGCCATGGAAGCCTGGTGGCGCAAATTTCCGGCTACCTCCGCGAAAGCGGCCTGGTTTCGGTATGCATGGAATCTGGTGTGCAGGCTGTCACATGGCTGACAGAGGCCCAGTACGAATCCCATATGCCATGTGCCATGCTTCTTAGCCAGGAATTGTCGGATATGTCCGTGCTGGATCTTGCCTCCCATGTCCGGCAGCTGGCCGGCAGAGATTTTCCCATACTTCTGGTCTCAGAGCAGGATTGGGCCCAGCTGGAATATCGCGCCACACGAGCCGGCGTCAACGCATTCGTACCCTGCCCGCTGTTCAAAAGCAAGCTGTTGGAAACCTTGACCGAGCTAACCGCTAACGGACAGGGAAACAATACCTCCTGCGGAGATCAGAGTAAAGACTTAAGCAATTACCGGATTCTTCTGGTAGAAGACATCGAATTAAATCAGGAGATTGCCGTAGAATTATTATCAGTGACCGGCATAGGGGTAGAAGTCGCCGATAACGGCGCCCAGGCAGTAGAAAAATTCGGTGCCGCGCCGGAAGGATATTTTGACATGATCTTAATGGATATCCAGATGCCTGTTATGGACGGCTATGAGGCAACCAGACAAATTCGCGGGATGGACCGACCTGATGCAAAGAGCGTCTGGATTGTAGCCATGACCGCCAACGCATTTGTAGAAGACATCCGGCGTACAAGAGAAGCGGGTATGAACGAACACATCTCAAAGCCTGTGGACCCTGACCGTCTGAAAGAAATTCTATACACGCAATTTGGTTGATCTTCGTTCATGAATTCTGAAACAATAACGATACGCCATAGAACCGCATCGTTGCCCAAATGAATTTGACGCAGGAAAGGAAGAGGAATCATGCAGCCATATCAGGAAGAATATATTGCAAACATAAAAGATATTGCTGTCCTCACGGCACGCAAAAAACCAGGGTCTCATACCTTTGAAGAATATGAAGAGGAATTGCTTGGTGCGGTAAAGCAGGTGGAACAAAAGGTGCTGCGCAACATGGCGCTGCTTCGGGATAAATTATTTCCCGATTTAGACCACCTGCTTGAGTCAAGCCCACAGGAACTTCAGGAGCTTGAAGACTTCGCCGGAAGTTTGTTAAACGGAAAAGAAGAGTGGGATATCGGTTTGTTTTGCCAGATTCATCAGGCATTGCTCACCCACGCCAGACTGACAAAAGACCGCCGCCGTATGATCAAGGAATTATACTGGCTTGGCATCGGCCGCTACAATTTGTACAATAAGCTTATAGGCCTGTCCATGCCCCTGGTGCAGAACTATATATCCGCAATGCGGCTATGCTTCACGGAAGCGGCCGCCTACCTGAAATATTTTGATGAAATTGACGATTCCGAAACGAAAGGGTATATCCTTCGCTCCTTGGCCAATATTTCTCTGGGAAGATATAAAACCACAGGAGAAAAGGTTCAGCAGGTGAGGAAAACCTTGCAGATTCTGCAGGACGACGAATATCATGGGATGGCTCCGGAGCTTCCCTGGGATCGCTTTATCTACATGACACATCAACAGATGGCCGCCAGTATTTCCTATAGTAAAGAGTGTCCCATGACTCCCCAGGACATAACCGATATCATGGAATCCGTTTATATTGTTTATCAACGACGTCTTCAAGAAGCCACCGACCGAAACGAACTGCCGCCCTGCCGTCCGGCTTTTTCTTATTATGCCATTGAATATTACTGCGGGCTGGATACGCTGGACGGACTGCTCACCAAGATAGAACATTTGATGGACACTGCCGATACTGCGGATTTCTCCAAGGATAGTATGTATACGTTGATATCTCTTCCGGCATTCTACTGCCAATTTTTAAAGCAAAATCCCGAAATGCTGCTGAAGCGGGAGGAGTATGTAGAAAGCCTGTACCAGAGAATTCTGGATTATATGGCCGACTTTCCAGAAAACCTGCAGGACGAAACTCTGTTTCTCTACCTCAGACAGTTATCCAACACCTTTGTGGAAACGAAAAACAGCATCTCCTATGGCAGTTTCCTGCTGAAGCTTCTGGTTCGCTTCGCTCCCGATACCTATATTCACTCCTATACGGTGGGAAAGACGGCAGTGGCACTCTGCGAAATTATTCTCTCTGAAGAGCCGACATTTTTCGACGACATGGAGGAAATTGCCGAAATCGAGGATATGGATGAAAAGCGTCAGGAAATTCTTGGTTTAGCCATGAATTGCGGGCTTTTTCATGATGTGGGCCAAATAAATTTCCTTTATTTATATTCTCAAACCGGAAGACAATGGTTTGCAGAAGAGTCTGAAATGTCCCAGCTGCATACGCTGGCAGGCGCAGCCTACCTGTCGGAGCGCAAATCCACGTTTCGCTATGCGGCTGCGGCCTTGGGACACCACAGCTGGTATGACGGCTCCAGGGGATATCCTGATACATATCAGCGCCTTGATTGCCCATATAGGCAAATTGTGGATATCATCGGTCTGACCGACTGGCTGGAAGAAACCACGGCTACTATCACCCGACTCTATAAGGGAGTAGAAAGAAGTTTTGACGAAACGGTGGAAACGGCAATCTCCCTGGAGGGGAGAAGATTTTCACCGCTGCTGACCGCAAGACTCCGGGACAAAGAGGTCGTAAATAAGCTGCGGCAGGCTCTCAGGGAGGGCCGCAGCGAAGCCTGCCGCAAACTTTACAGAGAGTACAGTACAAATTGAAAATGCCTTGGGCTTCATCTGCCGCCACTATAGGAAAGAAAACAATCCTGCAATAATTCCCACAAAGGTTCCGATTCCGTAGAGCATTGCCAGAACCTTCAAATTTTCTTTCCTGTCATGATTAACGCGAAACAGCACCAGAAGCCCCACCCCAGAATTGGCAAGCAGTCCGGCCAGCACGGCACCGGTTCCCATTGCTCCTTCTAAATATAGCTGTGTGAGCACCACAGACCCGGCACAATTTGGAATTAATCCCACCACGCCTGCCAGAACGGGGCCCAGTATGGGCCTGCCCAAAATGAGTTTTTCCAACATATCCTCACCCACAAAGTGCAGCACCAGGTTCAGGCCAAAGGTGACTACAAAAATAAAAAAAGCAATTTGGAGCGTATGGGACAGGGCAGAACGCCATATGCCCTTTTCGCAGTGACAGTTCTCCTGTTCACATATATCATGAATCCGCTCACATCCGTTCTTATTCTTTTTCCTCCAAATCAAGTCAATGGCAATTCCCGCCGCCATGCCAATCAGAACCTTTGCCGCCAAAATCTTGAGAATCATGTCCAAAGGCGCCCGTTGGGAGATCAGAATGGGCAGCATCTCATCCGAGGTGGACAAATAAATTGCAAGCAATGTCCCAAGAGTGATAACCCGCCCCGCATATAAATTGGAGGCGGCGGCGGAAAAGCCGCATTGGGGTACCACTCCCAGCAGTCCTCCCACAATTGGCCCCAAAGGCAGCGTTCCTGCCCCCTGTCCGCTTCCTCCTATTTTTCCTATCAGTCGTTTGGTTTTTTCTCCGGTCTTGTGCTCCAAGTATTCCATTGCCAGATAAGTGACAAACAAAAATGGTAACAACTTCGCACAATCTGTCAAAGTATCTAATATAATATCTATCAATTCCAACCCATGCCTTTCTGTTATGCTTAACCCTGCCATGCGTAAGGGCGCCTGTCGTACCCTCCAACCCAAATCCGCTTCTAGCACTATAGCATAATTTAACAGTTTGTCAAGACTTACGCAGACTTTTACCCATTGCAAACCTGGAAATTGATCTTTAATACCATTATTATTTCTCAAAAATCGACTGTCTAAAACCTTACCATTGGGTGAGCATCTGCTTCAATGTCAGTTCTGCTCAGAGAAACCGCCGGATTCATCAGTCAATTTCCCTCACGCCGTAAAGTCAAACCCAATATTCCCGAGAGCAAGTCAATAATATCCTGATCAATATAATTCGTGGGCATCGAAAGCTCGCTGCCCTCTCCCAGCATAATACTGCCTGAAATGGCCTTCAGCATTCGCAGCTTTTCCACAGGCAGCCGGGTTCCAATCCGGGAAAGCAGAGCTTCTATCTCAGGGGGTACCACCCCAGGGTCCTGTATGGAAAAGACAATTTTCATACTTGCTAAACTATCCTTCCCCTTTCCCTCCAACCGCACCATGCCCTGTTCGCCCACAGCCTCAAACAATTCTCCGTCTCCCTGCCGGGTGCGTGACATCAACGCCATGGCAGCAAAATACTGCCCTGCGGAAAACTTTTTGTCCGCAAAAGGATGCCCAATATTGCAGACGCTGCTTAAATCCATGTCCAACAACTGTTCTATCTGCTCCATTGTCATATACACATTTTCTTTCTGCGACGGAATCAGATGGTTTAAAATCCCGCTTTCTCCCACTAAGTTGTTTCTGATCACATTGAGAAACATTGCCTCATTCACGACACAAGTGTCATCTTTTATATAAAGTTCAAATATCGGCTCCAGGCTGTTTTCCGGATAAAACAACATATGTATAGTATCTTCCCATACACTGCCCCCCACCGTAAAATGGCACAGCGCCTGCACCTCATACCCTGTCACCTTGGCCAGAACCTCCACCAGCTTTTCCTGTTCCGGCTCCAACGCCTCTTTATCCAGCGCAATTTCAAGCTCGTAAGTAAAACGCGCCGAATCCACATGGGCGGTCAGTATCTTTGCCCACCTCCAAACGGGATAAAAATAGATTCCTGCCCCGGCCGCAAGGGCCAAAAGCAAACAAAGCACCGCCAGCCAGATCCATTTTTTCTTTTTCATATGTACCGCCTTTCCCTCCCCCTCCGGATGCCCTTGAAACATCCACCCCCATCATATCATCCATTGATTCTAAATACAAGATTTTCCGTCTTATTAGGCTGACGCTGCAGAATTTAGAATGCGATGACAAATTAACGCCTATGAATCCCAAACATCCTGCCGGGAAAGGATTGGCTTGGTTAAGATGCTGCAAAAGATATGTCTATCACACATCCTTTGCATTCCGGTTTTTCACATATTCTTTCAATATCAGATTTATGTATTGAGAAAAAGAGCGGTCGTCCTGTTCTGCCAACGCCTTAATCACCTCAATCAAATCTGTGTCCAAGGTAATACTTACTTTCGTTTTTAACGGCTTCATTAACATATCTCCTTTTTTCCTACAATATAGCAAAGTGTAATATATATTCTTGACAAATCCTCTAAAGTAGGATAAAGTAGGATGAGATAAGATGAGAACATTATAATAAAAGGAGCAATGCAAATGCACAAAAAACTGATACCAGAATTATTCATGGCAGTTGTAATGTTGTTTTTTTCAGGCAGCTGCCTGTGGCACAAATGGCAGGCAGCTGCCTGTACGGCGCCAAAGCCCTATAGCTACAGTCCATATCCGATTAAAATTATAAGGCGTCATAGGAAGACATGATTTTCACATGTGACAGAGTTCAATATACGATGTGCATTTGTCTTTGCTGTCCGTCGTATAACATACATAATGCAAAAGTATAGGAGAATGTAAAATGAAAACGAGTGTAACAATGATTAGTTTATTACTGCTGATTGTAGGCATGCTTTCAGGATGCGGGCATCAGCATGTATGGAATGAAGCAACATGTACAGAACCCAAAACCTGTACGGAATGCGGAGAAACAGAGGGCAGTCCGTCAGGACATACTTGGACTGCGGCAACTTGTACAGAACCCAAAACCTGTACGGAATGCGGAGAAACGGAAGGCGCCGCATTAAAGCATACTTGGATTGAAGCCACTTGCACCGCTCCTAAAACTTGCAGCGTATGCGGAGAAACAGATGGTGAATTGGCAGAACATGATTTAAATTCATCAGGAAAATGCCGTGTGTGTGATGAGCAGATAGGTTTTGCATTAAATATGTCAAATTGGAAAAATTATCTCAAGGTATCCTATGAGGCTATAAGAACACAACAATCAACTGGTCTTTGGTCAACAACCGGTGCTACTTTTACCCTTGAGCCGATAGCGAATGTTACCTTTGGCGACGTTAAGGTAACCTTTGAGTATTTTTACAAGCACAATCAGCTATCTACGACACAAACATCATCGTTCAATGTCAGTGAGACCGGCTATGCAACAGGTACTCTTCCAAACTGCGATTATGTAAAGCTCAAAGCTATATCTGGATATATCATTGAATAATCAAAAATGCTTAACATAAATTCAGATGGAAAGGGATTATTATTTATGAATCCAGATAATAAAATATATAGTGCTCTAAAACACCCATTTACTAACAGGAAGGATAATCTGGGCGATAAAATATCCAAGGATGTTAATAAGATTGTTCAGGAACTAAAACGCCAGAATATGAACAAAGAAGAATTGGTCGCTTTGAAATCCTGTTATGAAGCCGCTTATCAGGATAGTATGGGGAGTCTTCAGATAATTGCAGCATTGCTGTCATTATTTGCAGGGATAGACGTTTTCGGTAGTTTGCCGCTCTTTGCAGAGGTAGAATTCCTTGCCAAATTTATATTATTTGTGTGCTGGTTTTTGTATGTATATTATAAAATACAGAAACTCAGCAAAGAAAACGTTTCACTGCGCAATCACATCATGTCGGTATCCATTTTACTGGCAGAATATCAATAAGTATAATAGAATGAATATTTTTCTGCCCATATATGATCTTAAGGAGTGTTTCTGAGCAAATGGCCCAGAAACACTCCTCACTTTTAAGATTACATTACAGGCCTTGCTGTCAGAATACCACTCTTAGTACCGCCATACCCTTTGCCTTACACCATTTTCCTGAAAATTGCACCATTTCACATCATGTTACGATATTCTGGAAATGATGCCCTATCCGCTTTTCTCCGCACAAAATCTACATTTCCCCATATTTTAAATCCTTCCCCTCCAAAAAACGCTTCAACGTTCGCTCACAACCTGAAAAATATAAAATTTCAAATAATAAGACTGATCCGCCGCCCAAAGGATAGGGTGATCGCATGCCTGCGTGCCAAATTCCACCTGGCGCAGCCGTTTCCGGGCGCCTGCTGCCGCCTCCCGCAGGGTCTTGGCAAACAGATCCTGATCCATGAAATGAGAACAGGAGCAAGTTGCCAGAAATCCCCCCTCCCGCACCAGTTTCATGCCTCTGATATTGATTTCCCGATAACCCTTCACCGCATTTTTCACGGAATTCCTGGACTTGGTAAAGGCCGGCGGATCCAGGATAACCACATCAAACTGCTCTCCCCCGGCTTCCAGCTTTGGAAGCAGTTCAAATACATCCGCGCATTCAAAACGAACCTTTTCCTCCAGGTGATTGCGCATGGCGTTTTCCCTTGCCTGTTCTATCGCAAGCTCCGACGCATCCACGCCCAACACGCTTTCTGCCCCGCAGACGCCCGCATTCAACGCAAAAGAGCCTGTATGTGTAAAACAGTCCAATACTTTTTTCCCCTTACAAAGGCGCCCCACCGCCGCCCGATTGTTCTTTTGGTCCAGAAAAAATCCCGTCTTTTGTCCGTCTTCCACATCAACGATGTATTTCACGCCGTTTTCCACAATCTCCACCTTGGTATCAAAGGCTTCTCCCAAAAACCCCTTGCATCGCTCCATTCCTTCCTGAAGACGTACCTTGGCGTCACTGCGCTCATAAACTCCCCTTATCAGGATACCATCCCGGGCCAGAACCGTTTTCAGCGCATCCACAATGACCGTCTTCCATCTGTCAATGCCAAGAGCCAAAGATTCCACCACCAATACATCCCCAAACTTGTCCACCACAATCCCAGGCAGAAAATCCGCTTCTCCAAAAATCAACCGGCAGCTGGAGCAATCGATTGTCTGCTTCCGGTATTCCCATGCATCCATGACACGACGCATCATAAAGTCTTCGTCTATCACCACACCCTTTTTCCGGGACAGTATACGCAGGGTTATCTTTGACTTCGTATTAATAAAGCCGCACCCCATATAATACCCATCAAAATCGTGCACCGCCACAATATCCCCATTCTCAAAATCTCCGTTGATTGAGGCGATCTCATTGTCGTAAACCCACATGCCTCCGGCCTTGAGGGTACGCCCCTCTCCCTTTTTTAAATTCACAATGGTCTTGTACATTTTGTTCTCCTGTTTCAGTGTCGCCTGCGACACTTTATTTTATTTTTATTTACCTCAGGGCATATGATAGAACACAGTTTTCAGATACGCCCCCTACCTTTCTTCTGTCCGCTTTCATACTTCCACATTCTTCATATTACGGTAGCTCTTCCTGGTGTGCATCACCACCAGATCGCCTTCCAGCAATACAAAATTACCGTTTGGAACCAGCAGCTTATCCTGACGGCGCACCATGACAATCAAAGTATGGCCGGATAATCCAAGATCCTTAACCATCCGATTCGTCCACGGATGCTGTTCATTGAGTACAATCTCCTGCAAATCGATACCCGCTTCGTCCCGATAACCTTCCGCACCCAGAACCACTTGATCTCCTGCCTGTATGAAGGTTCCTCCTCTGGGAATCAGCACACGCCCCTGCCGCCTTATCACTACCATGAGAAGCCCCGGCGGCAGCGAGAGGCCGCTCACCTTCTGCCCTGCCCACGGATGATCCCCTTCCACTTCCAGTCGGATAAATTGAATCTTTTCCCCGTCTGTGTAATCCTTCAGGCTTTTAAGCCTTGTATACTGCTCCACAAAGCCCGCCGACAGGATACCGGTTGGGATTGCCACCATCCCCACCCCCAGGAAGGTAATCATTATTCCCAAGATACGCCCCGGAATGGTGATGGGATAAATATCCCCATATCCTACCGTCAGAAGCGTTGACGCCGCCCACCAAAAACCGGAAAAAGCGTTTTGAAATACTTCGGGCTGTGCCTCATGTTCCAGATGATACATACAAAGGGAAGAGGCCGTCATCAGAACTACAATGATAAATATGGAGGAAAGAATCTGACCCTTCTTGCCATGAATAACATCACCGATCACATTCAGCGCATCGTAATAGGCATTGATACGAAACAACCTGAAAATCCGTATGACACGAAACATACGAAACGCAACCAGACCAGCAGGGAAAAAGAACGGCAGCAGATTGGGCAGGAAAGAAAGCATATCAATCACTCCGCTGAATGAGGTTATGTACTTCCGAACCGCCCTTCCCTTCCCCATGCCCGGATAGAGATACTCCGCAGTCCACACCCGCAGCCCGTATTCCACGGCAAATACCGCCACCGTCACCCATTCCACCGCATCCAGAATTCCCCTGTACGCCTCCGCACTGTCAAAGGTGGAAAAAATCACGATAAAAAGATTGGCCAGAATCATCACAATCAGCATTAGATCAAACGCACGGCTCTGCCAGTCCTCATCATAGCCAATCTGAATAATGTCAAAGATCCGCCTCTTCTTCGCATCCATCCTTCTATAGCTTCCCCCTCTCCAGCTTAAGCAGATATTCCTTCATTTCCAGGCCGCAGCCAAAGCCCACAAGCTTTCCGCTGCTGCCGATCACCCGGTGACAGGGCGTCAGCAGCAAAACGGGATTATGATGGCAGGCCATTCCCACCGCCCTGGCTCCCTTGGGACTGCCCACCAGTGCGGCAATCTCTCCATAAGTACGGGTTTGCCCATAGGGAATCTCCCTCAAGGCCGCCCATACCTTTTCCTGGAAGGGAGTGCCGACGGTATGCACAGGCAGATCAAAGCGCCTGCGCCTTCCCTCAAAGTATTCCCTGATCTCCTGCTCCAGCCTGTCCAACAGCGCACAAGCCTTTGTTTCCTGTACGGCAAGCCGCTTTCCGGAACCCACCGCCCCGTCTGCGCCGATCTCTGTCAAATTCTCACCTGTTCCTTCTCCTTTGGATACCTGCAGAATATGATCCCCTTCCACTGCCAGATGCAGCGTTCCCAACTCCGTCTGTATATACCGCTCCAATACCATGTACCGCTTCTCCCACTTCCTATGTATTTTTACTGTCTTCAGTTAAGAAAGCGCTGTCTGCCAAAAAACAGCCGTAAATTTACTTTTTATATAATAATATTCGTTTTTTACTTGACAATCAATCATTTTTTATTTATTATTTTAGTGTTGGGTATCGATGCGTGGCTCAGCTTGGTAGAGCGCTGCGTTCGGGACGCAGAGGCCGCAGGTTCAAATCCTGTCGCATCGATTTTAAAAAGCCTTGGTGCCAGGGCTTTTTTTGTTATAAATCGCCGTGAATCAAAAACTAAGCGAGGGTAATGCCGCAGAAAGCCTTCGGCATTACCCTCACTTAGAATCATCAACACTATAACAAAAATCGTCAAACATCATCCCCTGCCAATCTTCCGCCTTCGGCCAGGCCGAATTCTTCCAATGGCGCTCCCCGCTCATTCCCAACCGTCACTTTTTCAAACTGCATCGTCGGAAATGCCTTTAAAAACTCTTTGACTTAGTTTTACTTTCTTAATTCTAACTCCTCGTTAAACTTTCGTCAAGATTCTTTATTATTTTACCATTATTTTGAATAAAAAGCAAAAATATTAAGGGAAATTTATATTTTAAAGCATATCTCGTAGAAATTGATGGAAAATATAATATAAATTAAATAAACAAGCAGCTTTTACTTGTACTGCATCCGGTTACAGGGGTCACCAACCGATTACTTAATCTGTAATGGACATTCCCCGGGTGAATGTGGTAATAAATGACTGCTTCTCACATATCCCCGCACAGATTTTTGGCAGTTTTGCATATGGTATTTATTTCCGGCAGGCTGTAGACTGTAAAACAACCGAAATGCCGTCTCATGTCTGCAAATCCAAAGCGAACAGGCAGCATTGCGGCGGATAACAGGAGGAGATTATGGGAAAGGAAGATTACGTTAAAGCACTTAAATCGGGGAAAAAAGATTATCAGGCCAGAATGATGCGGGGAGAAAAACCAACGCTGTTGGTGTTGGATGACATCATGCCGATGAAGGATTCCTATACCGAGGTACCGCTTGGACTGGTGCAGATTCCTACAGAACGGCTGGTGGGTACCAAGACTGTGGGCAGGAGTAATTCTTTTGCCGGAAACTTCATGCCCATTTTACAGGATAATTCAGAATTTGCCTGCAAATGGGCCGCGCTGAGTACCTCTCATGTTGAGGAGGGGATCCGGGAACCGATCAAAGCTTACGAATATATGAATCTGTTTTATGTGGAAGAAGGCAACAAGCGAGTCAGTGTCATGAAATACTTTGGGGCAGTATCCATTCCCGGTTATGTCACCCGTATTATCCCCAAGCCTTCGGATACAAAAGAAAATAAAATATATTATGAATTTCTGGATTTTTACAAAGCAGCGCGGATCAATTATATATGGTTTTCCAATGAAGGTTCCTTTGGGAAGCTGCAGGAGGCGGTGGGAAAGGATCCTGACGAAACATGGAACGAGGATGACTGCCTTCAGTTCAGCGCAACTTACGCCCAGTTTGAATCGGAATACAAGGCGCAGGGAGGCGGCAAATTAAAGATCACCACAGGGGATGCCTTTCTTGCGCTTATCACCCTGTATGGTTATGAGAACATTGCGGACAAAACCGCAACGGAAATGAAAGAACTGATCACAAAAAGCTGGGAGGAGTTTGCCCTTTTGCAGGAAGATCAGGAGGTTGAGCTGAAGCTAAACCCCAATCAGGAGAAGAAGCCTCTGTTAAACATTCTGCTCTCCCCCCGTTCGTCCAAGCTGAAAGCTGCATTTATCTACGAAAAAACCCCCGGCACCTCCGCCTGGACTTATGCTCATGAATTAGGCAGGCTATACTTGGAACAGACCTTTCCTGAGGAGGTCAGCACGATCTATTACGAAAACGGAACACAGGAAAACGCTGACGCTCTGATCGCCGACGCCATCTGTTCCGACTGTAACCTGATCTTTACCACCACGCCGTCCTTTGTACAGGCCAGCGTTAAGTCGGCCATTGCCAACCCGGATATACGCATATTGAACTGTTCTCTGAATACTTCCCATAGATACATCCGTACATACTACGCACGGATGCATGAGGCAAAGTTTTTGATGGGTGCAATCGCCGGCGCCATGGCGGAAAACAACCGATTGTCCTATATTGCGGATTACCCCATCTACGGGTGCATTGCAAATATCAATGCCTTTGCCATGGGTGCTAAAATGATAAATCCCCGGGCCAAGGTCTACCTGGAATGGTCCTCCCGAAAGGAAGTGGATATTGAGGAAAGCCTTCGGGAAACGGCGGCTTCCTGTATCTCGGGTCGGGAGATGGTGATCCCTGAAGAATCTTCCCGTTTCTTCGGCCTCTATCACATGGAAGACGGTCACCCGAGAAATCTGGCCATGCCCCTGTACCACTGGGGAAAACTATACGAGAGGTTAATCCGTACCATCATGGACGGCACATGGAAGTATGACGACAATCCCTCCGCCACAAAGGCAATTAACTATTGGTGGGGCATGTCCGCCGGCGTTATTGACGTGGTCTGCTCCCAATACCTGCCCATTGGTACCAAGCGGCTGGTAGATCTGCTGAAAGCAACCATCATTTCCGAGACCTTCAATCCCTTCGCTGGTATCTTATACTCCCAGACAGGGATTGTGGAATCGGATCCTGACGGAAAGCTTTTGCCGGAGGAAATCATGACAATGGACTGGCTGGCAGAAAACGTGATTGGCTCCATTCCCAAAAGGGAAGAGCTGATTGAACGTGCGGAACCCATCATAAAGCAGCAGGGACTCAAAGAGCTTGGATAAAACTTCCAAAACAGCCGAATAATAAGTCTGAAAGGTAAGCGTACAATGCCTGCAATAATCTTCCTGGCAATAAAAAATGCAGGCGAAGAGGTAGATTGACACATGAAGATATTGGCGATTGCGGATGTGGAGTCCAAGTATCTATGGGATTATTTTGAAAAAAGTAAGCTGGAGGGCATTGACCTGATCATCTCCTGCGGTGATCTTGATCCTCGTTATCTTTCCTTTCTGGTAACGCTTTCCTCTGTACCGGTTCTGTATATTCATGGAAATCATGACGACAAATATGAACGCATTCCGCCGGAAGGCTGCATCTGCATAGAGGACCGTATCTATGTCCACGAAGGGATACGCATCCTGGGCCTGGGCGGTTCCATGCGCTACAAGCCCGGGACAAATCAATATACAGAAAGGCAGATGCAGCTTAGAATCAAAAAGCTCTGGTTTCAGCTGGTGCGCAGCCACGGCTTTGACATACTTGTGACCCACGCCCCCGCCTATCAGCTAAACGACGGGCGCGATCTGCCCCATCAGGGCTTTCAGGCCTTCCGCAGTCTGCTTGAAAAGTACAAGCCGAAGTATTTCCTTCACGGTCATGTGCACATGACTTACGGTGCAAAACACAAACGTTATGATAAGTACCAGGATACCCATGTGATCAACGCCTATGACCGCTGTGTATTTGAATTTGAAGACGAGAATCCGAAAGAACATATATTCCCCTGACTTTTAGGAAAACCTGTATGAATGGTACTGTTCCTATGCAACGGTACCATTTTTCCTTTGCCTCAGATATTGTCCTTACCGGGCCAAAAAACAATTTATATCGTTTATTATAAAAATAAATGGATTTATGCCCCTATATGTGGTAATATAGAGAAAAGCTTATACAAAAGCTTTTTACTAAATTGAAATAAATGTCTTATGACTTTAGAGGGCAATATATGAAAACAACAAAAACACCGTCAAATCAAAAAGAACATGCTCTTAAAGGGGGGCCTGTCGTCTTTATCTTAATTGCAATCGCAATTCTTGTGACTGCTTCCATGCATTATTTTTCTTTTCTGGAAAAACAGCTTTTTGAGGAACGAAAGAGCCATATTATAGAATTTACCGACAAAGCTTCCGACATCGTGGACAGCGTTATCAGCTATTCATGGCAGCAGGTCTATGCCTGCGAACATATTTTGAATGATGAAAAGATTACATCGGAAGAGAGTCTGATTCAGATGCTTGCGTCCACCTCAAAATATATCATCGAAAGCGACTCCCTTGTGCTGGGCATCGATGAAAATGCCAACTATTATTCTTCTGACTCCGTGAGCGGACATTGGCCTCTGACAGAACTTCTAACGGTAAACGCTGTGGATTTACAGCAGATCGTAACGGAAATTCCCCATAAAAATCAACAATCCTACTTTGTTTTCCTGGAACGCCTGCAAAACCCTTTGATAATAGAAGAAAATGGCAATAAAATCACGCATCTTGCCGTGGCTGTGAATATGGATATGATTCGGAAAAAGATCTCCGTAAGCGGCTTTGGGGATCAGTGTTACACATACCTGGTGAACGCCGACGGAGAACGGCTCTATAAATATACCTATGCAAAAAACTTTATTGAAGAGCACAATGTCTTAAACGCCATTCAAGACTTCCGTATTGTACACGGCGGAATCTACGAGGATTTCAAACGTGAATTAGATCGGGGTGAAAATACCGCGCTGGAATTTGAATTTGGGGATGCAAACGAGAAAAAGCAACACTGGTTTTTGGCAAATGCCGCAGTGACAACGGAAAACTGGCAGATTCTCATGTTTGTCCCCACGGAAATACTGGGCGCCGACACCATACTGCTGCTGAACCGCACCGTACTGTTCTTTGTGATCGCTTCCGTGGCCGTCCTGACGCTTGCCGCTATTGCCATCATACTGACCATGATCTCCAGGAATGACAAACGTCTGGTGCGGCAAAAAGACGAAGCCAATCAATTACTGGTGACAGCCGCAGAGGAAGCCAACAGTGCAAATCAGGCCAAAAGCGACTTTCTCTCCCATATGAGCCACGATATCCGCACTCCTATCAATGGAATCATGGGAATGACCGACATTGCACTGAAAAATATCAACAATAAGGAAAAGGTTCTGGATTGTCTGAAAAAAATCAGCGGCTCCTCTCAGCACCTGCTGGGCCTGATCAACGATGTACTGGATATGAGCCGTATTGAGTCCGGCAAGACTAAGGTTAATCATGAGAGTTTTGACATAAGAACCTGTATTGACAACTGTGTCTCCATTATCGGCGGCCAGCTTGCCACAAGGGATTTGGAACTTTTCCATGAAACGGACACATTTGAACATCCGCTGCTGATCGGGGACGAACTGCACTTGCGTCAGGTATTTATCAACATACTGGGCAACTCGGTAAAATTCACTCCCGACGGCGGCAAGATATATTTCCGCGCCAAAGAAATAGAAAGTCAGGGAGAACGCGCACATTTTTGCTTTGAGCTGGAAGATACGGGCATCGGTATGAAACCGGAATTCCTGCCCCGCCTCTTTGACGCCTTTTCCCAAGAGGACGACGGCACCCGTACTACCTACAAAGGGACCGGCCTTGGCATGGCGATCACAAAAAAATTTGTGGAAATGATGGGCGGTACGATAGAAGTGGATAGTCGGCCGAACCAGGGGACAAAATTTACACTGGAGTTTTGGATTGATATTGACAAGAATGCCAACCTCAACGAGCCGAAGTTTGAGCAGCATATCAATCTTAAGGGTATGAAGGCTCTGCTGGTGGAGGATATTGAGCTGAATTTGGAAATCGCTCAGAGTATTCTTGAGGAAGAGGGCGCAATCATCACTCCCGCAATGAATGGGCAGGAAGCCGTGGACGCCTTCCGCAGCCAGCCGGCTGGTACGTTTGACATGATTATCATGGATATTATGATGCCGGTAATGGACGGAATCACCGCTACCAAGACTATCCGCGCGCTGGACAGACCGGATGCAAAGACCATCCCCATTATTGCCATGACCGCAAATGCTTTTGAGGAGGATATCCGCAATACCCGAGAAGCCGGGATGAACGCCCATTTATCCAAACCTATCGACATAGACATGCTGTTTAAAACCTTATCACGTTTCTATCCCTCCAACCAGCCAAAGAAAGTGGTAACGGAGTTAACCGGACTGAAAATTCTGTTAGCGGACGATGTGGAGTTAAACCTGGAAATCGCACAGGCGATTCTGGAAGAAGGAGGCGCCATCGTGACCATGGTAAAGAACGGCCAGGAAGCCGTGGATGCCTTCCGCAGCCACCCGGCGGAAACCTTTGACGTGATATTGATGGATGTACATATGCCTGTCATGGACGGCATTGCCGCCACAAAGGCAATTCGCTCCATGGAACGCTCGGATGCGGCGGAAATTCCCATTTTAGCCATGACGGCGGACGTATACGAAGAAGACATGGAGGCAACAAAGGCCGCCGGCATGAACGGGCATCTGACAAAGCCTCTCAACCTGGAAAAAATGATGTGGATGCTTTCCGGTTATCGGGAAGCCCCTGAGATGAAGAACTGAAAGCGGGCCGGTAAATTTACCGGCCCCTTTTACTTCCCCATTTACTTCCCCATTTACTTCCCCTTTTTCACTGCCTGCTTTTTTCCTGATAAAACATCCTGCGAAGGGAACAGATGTCTCTGGGAATGCTGTCCACATGCTCCGCGTCATGAAGCTTTCTCACCCATGCATAGTACTCGTTTGCAAGCGGTGTGGTCAAAGCGGAAGTTTTGGTGATATAGCCCTTTCGGATCGCCTCCCGGGAAATGCTCCTCATATACTTCCAGAAATTATAATAGGTCAGCTTCAACTTTGTCATATAGCCTGTGCTGTCCTCGATTACAAAGCCCTCTATCCTGCGGCCCTCATACTCATAATCCTCTTCACAGACGTCATAGTACCAATCGTAGAATTCCTGCCAATCCGCAATTTCACAGGCTTTCTCCTTTGGCGTAAGCCCAAACTGATTGGCCACATAGCACATGGTATCATACTCATATTTGACAAATTTCATGGAATTATGGACAATGTCCAGCAAAAAGAGTCTGTTTTCCGGATATTCGATGATATGCGGATCATTCTCCATATCAACACATTCAAACACAAAAGATACCTTTTTTTCTTTGCAGTATTCCTTCATTTTCTCCAGGTTTTCCGCAGACACGGTCCGTTGTAGCATCCCCTGAAAATACTGCGCATACTGACTGTCAATGGTGGACTTGCTGGCAGCAAACAGCCCATCCTCATATTCATTATAGCTTACGATCCCAAGAAATCCATTTTCTTTTACATAAGCCGTCACAGGAAATGTAAGCTTATGCTGAAGCATCTCAAACTTTGTCTCCGGACGCTCGTTGATATTGAAAAATTTGTCATAGGACCTTGCTACCACCTGATTTTTGACCGTATCCAGATAAAGTCCCCGTGCCTTGGTGGTCTGTTCATCCCAGATTTTGTCCTCAAAAGCTTTGTCCGTATAATTAAAGGAAGAGATGCTGCCAAACTTTTTCTCCTGGATATAACGGTTGCGCCGCAGGGAGACGATTACATCTTCCACGGGAATCTCTACAGGCAGTCCGGTCACGCCGCCTTCCCCTGCCGTTTCCTCCTGCACTTCCGGAGATTTATACACCTGGTTTCTCACTTCAATACAGTGAATGCCTTCTTCGTCCACCTGTACACAGCGCAGGCAGCCTCCGTATTCCACCTGCCCTTCTAAGTTAAACACTCTGTCATTCGCCATAACCGGCGTCTGCCTGGTATTCCGGTGCCCGTGAATCTGGTAATAGTAATCCGGTGTGTTATCAAAGAAGGCCTCCGCCACCTTATCGGAGTCATTGTAATTCCCCACTCCCTTGATCATCTGATCCGTTGCCACAAAGGACAAATTCTCCGGCACACTGCTTAACCCCCCATGGGTTACCAAAAAGACTTTTTCCCCATATCTATAGTAAGCGCACTGTCCGAATTTCCGGTAAAGCTGTCTCACGCTTTTCTTGCTGATACCCGCCGCTTCCAACACGGGCTTTGTCACTGTCTCAAACTCCTTGGACCTGCCCACGCAGTCGCTGGCCCAAAGCCACAGCCATCTCTCATGGTTTCCCTCCAACAGCAGCACGTTTTTCCTGTTCATAATGGAGAGCAAAAACTTTACAACTTCCGCGTTCTCGATACCGCGATCTATGTAGTCCCCCACAAAAATGTACATTTCGTCGTCTTTGATGCCGCCGTTATCCTCAAGGTACTTTTGCAGAACCGTATTGCATCCGTGAATATCCCCGATGTGGTGTATTTTCTTATAGGAGGACATATCAAACATTTTCAGCCACATGGTGTTTATCTCGTCCGGTTTTAGCACTTTAATGCCTGAAGGAATATTCTGCGTGGCAAATCTGGCATACATGGTGTCAATAACTTCCTCTGGCACCCTCTTATATACTTCTCGTCCGGCATTTCTCTTCTTCACTTCCTCAATGGGAATATGTGTAAAATCCACACAGTAAATCCGATATCTGTAGCTTTCGCACATTTCCTTGTAGCGATTCATCTCACTGGTCTTGGAATTAGTAGCGTCAATAACCGTGAAGTCCCCCCGCTGCATCCTGACTTCCAAAATATTAAACAGCGTTTTCCACACTATGTTATCGTTGGCCTGACTGATCCCCACCGTCCCGTCCGGAAGCATCAGCGGACTCTGACATAATAACCGGATATCATCCGCCGCCAGTGTATACCGTTCCAAACCATTCTCCCGAATCCAGGTGGATTTTCCGCATCCTGCCGATCCCCTTAACAACAATAATATTCTCATCTTCACCCTCCTGCCTTCCGTTTTAAAGCCATTGATACCTTTTCATTATAGCGCCTGGTGATAAAAAACACAAATCATTTTAAATCTCTTGATTTATCAGGGTAAGATAAGCTATAATGGTGGGGCAGGGCAACATAAGAAGGGTACGAACATGAAGAAAAATTGGTTGAGAGAATATTTCAGTATCCCAAATCTGATGGGATACTTCCGGATATTGATGCTTCCGGTGTTTCTGACATTGTATGTCAGAGCGGATTCCCGGGAAACTTATATCATTGCATTTGTCATTTTGGCAGTTTCTTTTTTGACGGACTTTCTGGACGGAAAAATCGCCAGAAGATTTAATATGATAACGGACTTTGGAAAAGCGCTGGATCCCACGGCGGACAAGCTGACACAGGGCACCCTGATCCTGGCGGTGGCATTCCATTATCCGTTGATGTGGTTTCTTGTAGCCGTCTTCTTGCTGAAAGAAGGTTATATGGCATTTATGGGACTGTACCTGAAGAAAAAGAAACAGGTGTGGAATGGCGCGCAATGGTATGGAAAAGTTTGCACCATGATTCTGGATGTGGGACTGTTCGTATTGCTTTTGTTCATACATCTGCCCATGTGGGCCGCCGACGTTATCATCCTGGTCATGGCATTGTTTATGCTGTTCAGTCTGATCAAATACATCCTTTTTCACATTGGCATCATGCGGGGCACAAACAAAAAATAATTACGGCCTGTCCCGCCTTTTTTCTAAACTTAAATAAGACTGGTATATCATCACAAATCCCAGGGGACCTCCTATGATTCCCCATAGACCAAAGAGCTTGATTCCGGCGTAAATGGATATCAAGATGGCAATAGGAGAAACCCCCACCCGTTTGCCGATAAGCTTGGGTTCCAATAATTCCCGTATAAAAATACAAGCCACGTACAGCAGCAGGCAGATCACCGCCCTCGCATAATTTGCTCCAAAAAGCTGTTGTATGCCAAGGGGCACCAGAACCACTCCCGTTCCGATAAACGGCAGGGCGTCCAAAACCCCGGCAAGAATTCCCCACAAAATCCCGCTGTGGATTCCGCTGACTCCCAGCACCGCCGCCGACAAAATGCCGATAATACTCATAATGATAAACTGTGCCCTAATATAAGTGGCAATATAGCGTATAATTCCACAGACGATCTCTAAATAAACATGACACTCTTCCCTGTCCAGCAGACGGTTCATGATATTGTCATAATCCTTTGCCAACAAAACGGTTGCAATGAGGAAGGTCACAAGAAACCCTCCGAAGGAAGCCAGAACCTTTATATACTCCAGAGATTGTGACAACACCCCAGGCAAAACCTGCTGCTGAAAATAGTCGATCCCTTCCTGTACCCGAGCCAACAGCGTCTGTTCCAGGTAATCCCCATCAATCCGAAGAGTTTTTCCCACCACACGGCAAGTCTCATGTACAATGGTCTCAAGCCCTTCTTCCAGCGAGTCCAGCGCGCCTATCCAGTCAGGCATACTCACAACAATCCAGGAAAATAATACCCAGACCAATGTGGCGAATATCCCACAGGCAATCAGCAGCAAAAGCAAGGCCCCTATCTGTCTGTGAATCTTTAATTTGCTTTGCATTTTCTGCAGCAGAGGACCAAAGATGGTCACAAACAACACAGCCCCCAGCACCGGTGACGTCAGAGGCGCTATGATCTTTAGAAAAAAGTAAACCGCCCCTGTGAGAAAAAGCAATAATGCCACCTGATTGTTTTTTATCTTCTCCACCATACTTCTCCCACCTCTGTTCCTCACTGCCGTCATGGGCCTGCTGATACGGCGGGATTACGGCAGGCAGTATTTGCCCCCTGCTCCCTCAGCAGATAACTGCAAAATATTATCTTCTGATAGTATGGCTTATTTTTACATTATCATTCCTGTTATCATGGTGTTTTATCTGCACAATATGCTCCGCCGCACTGGCAATCGAGGCTGTAAACAGGCATTGGACTTCAGCAATGGAGGTTCATATGCAAAAGAAAGTAAATGCTTTCCCCTTGGGTTTTATCTCAAAGTGCATTGCCTGGTTTGTCACCGGATGCCGAAACGCAAGCCCTTGTGCGCAGAGAGCCACATGGGAGATCTCCAGCCTTTTTGACAACGCCTTTGTGTCCTGATCTCCGTATTTTTGATCCCCTAAAAGAGGCATTCCCGCATGTGCCATCTGTGCCCGAATCTGATGGAAACGTCCGGTCTCAATGCGGATATCCCCCAGTGCCAAAACGCCTGATATGTCTGTTCTGGTTTGAATGATGCGGTACCGCAGCACAGCCCGTTTCGCCCCGGCAGCTTCCCGCCTATCCGCCACCGCCGCTTTGTTGTCCTTACCCTTGTAGAGATAGTCCACAAGCTCCCCCTCGCCGCTTAAGGCGTCACCGCAGAGTACGGCGCAGTATTGTTTGTGAAGCGTTACTTCCTCTCCCTGTTTTTGCAGCTGTGCAGACAATACCTCCGCAGCCTTTTTGCTTTTGGCAAAGACCAGCAATCCCTCCACCGGCTGATCCAGACGATGAATAACGCCAAGGTAAGGAGCCTTCTGTTCACGGCCCTTCTCATTCCCTTCTGAACGCCGCAGATAATTTTTCAGCTCACTGACCACATCCATCTGTCCTACTTTGGCAGACTGAACCGCCAAACCTGCAGGTTTATACACCACTAATACATGGCGATCCTCAAATAAAATCTCCGTTCTCATCCGGGTTACTCTCCTGTGCTATGTATTCAAAGGACATTTCCCCCTCAAGCCTTTGGGATAGTGATTCTTCATCTGGTTGCCTGCAAGCTTGCCCCAGCCAATGCCAAATCCGTCCACGCAGATCAAATACCAGCCCTTTTCCCCTTCCCCTGGAATCGTTTCACCGTTTAAATATGACCTAATCTCCCGTGAATCCGCCTTCAGGTTCCATACATGTACCGCGCCTTCCGGCGCCAAAGCCAAAGCCAGGGCATGAGAAGGCTCAAAACGATTCTTCTTCATTTCTCCAAGCTGTAAGCCAATCCGCAGTACTTTCAAGCCCTTGGGCGAAGGCATTTGTGCCGGCACCAGATACAGCTTCTCCCCAAACCTGATGATCTGTACTTCCCCGGATACCCCGGCCATTGCGCCAATCTCACGCAGAATCTCTCCCTCCGAAGAGATCCGCAGATTCTCCCCGCAAAATTCCACAAAGGACTCAATTTCATTCCGGCCAATTCCCGTTATGGTTCCATAGCGTGACTGCGGTAAAAACCCCTCCGACGAACTTCCCGCCTTTTGCAAAACAGCGGCAAAATGCCCTTCTCCCAAAACCCGCTGGGGCCACAAACGCAAAGTTTCCTCCAGCCCCGCCGTGGGATGTTCCAGGTATTCCGGCACGCCGTTGCAGCCTGCCAGTCCCATCTGCGCCCTTTGGCCATCAGATAAGGGCAGGAGTGAGAATTCTTCATGCCGCTTTAAAAATCGGTTGACACTGCCCTCATTCTCTTCCGGGGCAAATGTACAGGTGGAATACACCAGCCTGCCGCCAGGACAGAGCATTTCTGCGGCAAAGTCCAGTATTCCGTCCTGGCGCTTTGCACACAAATCCACATTTTCCTGGCTCCACGCTTCACAGGCCATACTGTTTTTCCGAAACATTCCCTCGCCGGAACAGGGTGCATCCACCAAAATCCTGTCGAAATACTGGGGAAAGTATTCCGTCAGACGTTCCGGAGTCTCATTTGTCACACAGGCATTTCCTATCCCAAGCCGCTCCACATTCTCTGAAAGTGCCTTTCCCCGCACGGAATGTATCTCATTACAAACAAGCAGACCACTTCCCTCAAGCTTTGATGCTATCTGAGTGCTCTTGCCTCCCGGAGCCGCGCACAGATCCAACACCCTTTTCCCTGGCCCAACGTCCAGCAATTCCACCGGGGCCATGGCGCTTGGCTCCTGAATATAGTACAGTCCAGCCTCATGATATGGGTGCCTGCCCGGCTTACTCCCCACTTCATAATAATACCCGTCTGCAGCCCAGGGAACCCTTGAGAGTCCGGGAAATTCACCGTCTAATATCTCTTTTGAGACCCGTTTCCCATCCATTCCCCGCTTCAATGGGTTCAAGCGCAGCGCCTGATATTTTCCCTCTCCCAATGCCTCCAGAAACGCTTCATATTCCTCTCCCAGCATCCGCTGCATTCTCCTTAAAAACGCCTCCGGAAGGACTTCTTGTTTCTCCTGACTGCTTTCGTCAGCTTCCGATCCCATGGCCAACATGGATGCACTCCTTTCACCAATCCCAAAACAGGCGCCGGGCAAAAACCCCGGCGCCGACGCCTGAAAAACATTACACTTTAAACCGGTACCCCACTCCCCATATGGTCTCAATATACTGGGGCTTCGCGGTATCGGGTTCTATCTTCTCCCGAATCTTCTTGATATGCACCGTGACTGTTGCAATGTCTCCGATGGAATCCATATCCCAGATCTCTCTGAACAGCTCTTCCTTGGTAAACACATGATTGGGATTCTCCACCAGAAAGGTTAAAAGGTCAAATTCCTTTGTGGTAAAGTTTCTCTCTTCTCCGTTTATATAAACGCGCCTTGCCGTCTTGTCTATGCGAATACCTCTTATCTCAACAATGTCATTCTGAGGCTTCTGATTTGTTCCCACCAGACGTTCATACCTGGCCATATGCGCCTTCACCCGCGCCACCAGCTCGCTGGGGCTGAAAGGCTTGGTCATGTAATCATCCGCCCCCAGCCCCAGCCCCCTGATCTTGTCAATGTCATCCTTCTTGGCCGAGACCATCAGTATCGGAATATTTTTGCTCTCCCGAATCTTTCTGCAAACCTCAAAGCCATCCATACCGGGCAGCATCAGATCCAAAATAACCAGATTGTACTCGCCGTTCAACGCCATTTCCAGCCCTTCATCCCCCGTATTGCAGATATCCACCTGAAAATCACTTAACTCCAGGTAATCCTTCTCCAAGTCCGCAATCGCGACTTCATCCTCAACAATCAATATTCTGCTCATTACATTAACCTGCCTTTCCTATCGCTTTGTGGTTTCACTCGTTTTCATCCTGGAGCTCCACATATTTTCTCAATACAAAATTAATACAGGTGCCTTCCCCTTCTCTGCTGGTGGCCCAAATGTAGCCCCCATGATCCTCTATGATCTTTTTCACAATTGAGAGTCCGATACCGCTTCCGCCCTGAGCGGAATTCCTTGAGGCATCCGTTCGATAAAATCGCTCAAATATCTTGGGTAAGTCCTTTGGCGCAATGCCCTTTCCATTGTCTTCTATTCCGATACGTATGGAATCTACCTCATCCATGATGCGGATGTCGATCACACCCTTTGGCTTATCCATGTATTTTACACTATTGCTGATAATATTATTAATGACCTTCTTCATCTGCTCCGGATCCGCAATGACGACGGTATCTGACCGGGCCAGGTTGGAATAATTCAATTCGATATTTTTCTGCTCCAGATCCAACCCTACCTCCTCCACACAATCTCCAAAGTAATCCGCCACATTGATGCGATGGAAATTATACGGTATCCTGTTGTTGTCAATTCCGGAATAATAGGTCAGCTCATTGATCAGCCTTTCCATATCATTGGCCTTATTATAGATGGTTTTAATGTATTTATCTATTTTTTCCGGCGTATCCGCCACGCCGTCCATGATTCCTTCCACATAACCTTTGATTGCCGTGATGGGAGTCTTAAGATCATGTGAAATATTGCTCACCAGCTCACGGTTCTGTTTCTGCCCTTCTCTGTTCTCCTCCGTGGTCTCCTTCAGGCGCAGCCGCATATCCTCATAGTTCCTGTACAGGTCCCCAATCTCGCCCTTGGCGTCAGTTTCCAGAGAATATTCGAAATTCCCCTCCTTGATCTTGCGCATGGCAATATTCAGCTCATTGACCGGTTTCAGCACACCCCGGTGTATCCACCAGGTTAAAATCAGACTGGTAAGCATTAAGATCAGAAAAATGGCAACAAACATATCCATCAGCAGATGCCTGGAAATCAAAGAATTCACCTTTGTGATCACAAAGGCGCTGCCCTCGCTGCCATCCGGAAACACAAAGTCCAGCTGCTTTACAAATTTATCCAGCTCATCAAAATAAAACCCCGAATCCTCCGAAATATCATTTTCCATATATCCGGGCAGCTTGGGGAAAATAACTTCCGCTGCCTCCCGGTTCCCGGCATAATAAAGCTCCTCACCCTTTCTGACTATAATATAGGTGGTCTTACGAGCAATCCGGGAATTTACCTGCTCCAGATATTCCTTATCCGCAAGCCTGGAAGGATCCTTGGCAATCTGATCCTGTAAGTGAAAAAACGCCTTATCGGTTGCGTCCACCACTTCCTGCATATTTTCCGTCAGCGCCGTATAACCGGGCTGAACCGCCGGGAATCCTTTTTGAACATTCATCAGATACAGACCAATGCCAAAGAACGCCAGCACAGTCAGCGCCAGCGGTAAAACAATTATGACTACAAAGGTAACCCGCAGCCTTGTCTTAAATCTCATAAATTCACTCCTATCCCCGTACTCCGCGGAAGACGCAGCGCGGCCGGAGCCTTGAAACTGCAGGCCAGACACTGTTCGCTTCCCCTTGCCCCATGAGTCCGTATCATGATCCCAGACCAATGTGATACGGACCGCCCCATTCCGCATCCCTTATGGAATCAAATCCCCCACTGCAAGCAGCGAAAGCATCAAGCTTGCAACACTACAAAGCTCAATGCGTCCTTCGGACGCATTGGTATCTGACCCTCGCGGCATTCGCCAAATGTCCAAGTCAGCCTCTGGTTGGCCTAACACGGCACCAGGTCAACTGCATTGACTTGGCTCATTGCCCACAGTAATAAAGGTATTGGCGATCATGGCCTGATGGCCATTCGGCCGTTCCATGCCTTCAATATGGACTTATTATACCATGTCCTACCCACAAATGTATAAATTAACACAAATAATATCATAAAAAAAATCTTAAGAATTTCCGTGTTGTGCAAACGTAAAAAAATCTTAAACATCCTGCTATTTACTTTTCCGCGCTTTGGTTGTAGGATAGAAGCGAACGATTTTTTTCCAAGAACAGGAATTTGTGCCTGTCATACAAAATGCGCAGGCCACAGAAAGGTATGGTTATCATTATGAAAAAGTTGAACGTTGCTGTCTTTTTCGGCGGATGTTCCCCGGAATACAGCGTATCCCTCTCCTCTGCGTCCGGCGTTATTCTCAATCTGGACAACCAAAAATATAATCCTATTATGGTGGGCATTACAAAAGAAGGAACCTGGTATTACTATAACGGCCCGGTGGAAAGACTCCTTGCGGATAATTGGCATGATTCCGAATATTGTACGCCGGTGGTACTTTCACCAAATCGCTCCGACCGCTGCCTGCTTGTGCTGAAGGAAGACGGGATAACCCGCATCCCTATTGATGTGGCTTTGCCCATACTCCACGGCAGCAACGGAGAGGACGGCACCTTACAGGGAATGCTGGAAATGGCAGGAATTCCTCTGGCCGGCTGCGGCACCTTGGCTTCCGCTCTTTGCATGGACAAGGATCGGGCGCATAAACTGGTAAGCCTTGCAGGCATCCCGGTTCCCAGTGCAATGGTGCTGGCGCCGGACACCCCCTTTGAACGCATAGAAGCCTTTGCTGAAACCATCGGATATCCACTTTATGTGAAACCCGTCAATGCCGGTTCTTCCTACGGCGTCTCCAAGGTTTCCAAAAAAGAACATCTGTCTGCCGCCGTATCCCATGCCTTTCAATATGACAGTCAGGCAATCATAGAAGAAAATATCGAAGGATTTGAGGTGGGATGCGCAGTGATGGGCCACAGGGAACTGACCATCGGAGAAGTGGACGAGATTGAGCTTTCCGGAGATTTCTTTGACTTTACGGAAAAGTACACCCTAAAGACCTCCGCCATCCATGTACCTGCCAGAATCGACAACGCCAAGGCCGCCGAGATCAAGGAAACTGCCGGGCGTATCTATCGGATTCTGGCCTGCAAAGGCTTTGCACGGATAGACATGTTCCTCAAGCCCACGGGAGAAGTAGTGTTCAACGAAGCCAACACCATCCCGGGCTTCACGGAACACAGCCGTTATCCCAGTATGATGAAGGCCGCAGGGCATTCCCTTCGTCAGGTTCTGACAACGATCATAGAACAAACCATAGCAGAGTAATCCGCCCAAGGCAGGAACCGTTTACCCGTTTGCGCGTCCCCACAGGGTTCGTCGGTTGAACTGTTGCCGGACGGGCAGCAACCGGGACAGATTCTGTCCGGTTTGGGAAACCTTTCGGACAATCAAATCAAAAAAGAGGCATATTATGGGTACCATTATGATACAAAAAAGTTTTATTATGGGCGCTCCTGTACCGCAGGAGCAGGATTGGGATAACCCTATACCGCAGGAAGCGCCGGAAAGGAGGACGGCAGATGCGCACCAAAGCAAATTATGGCTGGCTTGACAGATTTCGGGTGGCAGCCGCACTGCTGGCCATCACCAACCACACTGCTGCCCTTGCCAACATTAACACTGACGCCAACTTTTTCCTGACCAGTGTTCTGGCAAGGGTTGTAGTTCCTTTTTTCTTTATGGTGACAGGACAATTTGTCGCCTCCGCATTCCTGACCCCCTCCCCAAAAAACGGGCCAAGGTTGATAAAATATCTGCGTAAAACCACAATGTTCTATGTCTTCTGTATCCTGCTCTATCTGCCCATAGGCATTTATGCGGGACATTATAAAGATATGACCATAGGTTCCGCTCTGCGCATGTTCCTGTTTGACGGTACCTTTTATCACCTGTGGTATTTTCCCGCCTGCATATTGGGCATGCTGTTAGTTTACCTGATGAGTCTCTTTATGAGATTGCGGGGCATGACCATCCTATCCATCATTTTATATATGATAGGACTGTTTGGCGACAGCTATTATGGACTGATTGAAAAGGTTCCTGTTTTGGATGCCGTATACGGATTCGGATTCCAGTTCTTTTCTTACACACGCAATGGCATTTTCATGGCTCCCATTTTCCTGGTGCTGGGCGCCTGGATGGCCGTGCGCAGTCAAAACCAGGAAACGCAAGCCGGAGGAAGAACACTGCAAATCTGCATCATAGGCCTGACCCTCTCCTTTTCGCTGATGACCATTGAAGCCTTTCTCCTGCGCCAATTTCATTTACCGCGCCACGACAGCATGTATGTGGCACTGATTCCCACCATGTTTTTCCTGTATCAGTGTCTGTTATGCCTGCCGAAGAGTTCTTCCAAAAGCTGTCGTACCGCGTCCACCTGGATCTATATCCTGCACCCTGCCTTTATCGTGGTGGTTCGTGCTATTGCCAAGCTGCTACACCTGAGCGACTTATTGGTGGAAAACAACTTGATACACCACTTGGCAGTGACTCTGCTGTCCGTTGCCGCAGGACTTTTTGCAGTGTATATCGAAGACGTGATCCTCCCCAGGCTCCAGGCCTCCGGCGAGGAGGCTCCTGGGGCGAATTTGGTGGGGGATGGTTCTCATACCGCCTCCGCACCGGGCAAAAAAGCTGGCAGCAAATCCCGCACCATGCCGGAGAACCGCGGGACCAAATCCCGTGGTCAAAATCGGCAGCGTCCCCAAAAGGTCTCGGCTC
>CAJTPN010000007.1:557-16343 GCA_910578185.1 uncultured Acetatifactor sp. | reverse complement strand
GGAAGATCACCTGCCACAGGAGGCGTGGGATTGGGATGCTTGCGAACCCTCCACACAACAGGATTGGAATAATTCTGCACCACAGGAAAACCCGGACTGGGACACTCCCGCTCCACAGGAAAACCCGGACTGGGACACTCCCGCTCCACAGGAACAGCCAGAGTGGAATAACCCCATTCCCCAGGAAACACAGGAGTGGGATACTCCCCAGCCTCAAATGCAGCGTTCCGACCGGCAGAAACGAAAATCCCTGTCACCCCATGACCGACAGACTTGGGAAGATACGCCCATAACCCCCCAGGCGGACAGCACTGCCCGCCCCATCAATAGAGCCGATTCAGCGGACGCCCCCAGGCCCCGCAGACAGACGGAACCGGAACATGCTTCCCGTATAGACGGAGCACTACAGGAGCTACAGGATTCCCGTCCAAAAGAGCCTGCCCCCTCACAGGGAGCCCGCAAAAAAAGAAATCACCGCGCTAGGGCATGGATTGAAATTGATGTGGCCGCATTGGAACATAATGTATCCTTCCTGCGCACACGGCTGCCGGAAAACTGCAGGCTGATGCCCGCAGTAAAAGCCGATGGTTATGGTCACGGCGCCATCGTCATCTCCAAGCTGTTAAGCCAGATGGAAGTAGACGCCTTCTGTGTCGCCTGTCTCTCGGAAGGGATTTCCATGCGCGAGGCAGGTATTACAGGAGAAATTCTGATTCTTGGCTATACATCCCCGGCGGATTTTCCTCTGCTGGTTCACTATCAGCTGACGCAGGCCGTTGTGGACTATGATTATGCACTGATGATGGAACAATTTGGCAAGACCTTGCATGTACATATCGCAATTGATACCGGAATGCACCGACTTGGAATTCGCTGTGAAAATATTGACGAAATTATAGAAGTCTTTGAGATGCGTAATTTGGTGATTGACGGACTGTTTACCCATCTCTCCTCCTCCGACTCTCTCCGCCCGGAAGCCAGGTCATTTACGGACAGTCAGGTAGACGCCTTTTATCAGGTGATTCACATCCTGGAAGACGAAGGCTATCCCTGCCGGGGCCTTCACCTTTTGGCAAGTTACGGCATATTGAACCTACTTCCCGACGGTAACCCACTTCAGGACGCCGCCAGTCGTCACCAGCCTGCCCTGCTGGCCGCAGACTATGTCCGTCCCGGCATTGTCCTGTACGGACTTCTCAGCACGGGAGATGACTGTGAGGCCTGGCAGGATGCCCTGCGCCCCGTCCTGTCTCTGAAATCCAGAGTCATTTCCGTCAGAACTCTTTATGCCGGAGAAGCTGCAGGATACGGAATGGCATTCACTGCGGAAGCGGATATGCGGATTGCCACCATATGCATCGGTTATGCAGACGGTCTCCCCAGAGAATTGTCCCACCAGAGAGGCTGTGTCCTGATCAACGGCTACCGCGCTCCCATTATCGGCAGAATCTGTATGGATCAAACCATTGTGGACGTAACCGAAATACCGGAGCTGCACCCGGGAGATACCGCTGTCATTATCGGCAGATCCGGCAATCAGGAAATCACCGCCGGGGATTTGGCAAGGCAGTGCGACACAATCACAAACGAAATTTTAAGCCGTCTCGGCGCACGACTGGAACAGGTTTTAAAATGATTTTTTTAACTATTGACACAGCCAAGAAAAATATTATAATTAAAGCAATATCCAAGTAATACTAAATAAAGAAAAGGAGATCATATTATGAAATTTGTATGTCAAGTATGTGGTTATGTTCATGAAGGAGATGCGGCGCCCGCTGAATGCCCTATCTGCCATGCGCCCGCTGAAAAGTTTACCGCTCAGACCGGAGAGAAGACCTGGGCTGCAGAACATGTGGTAGGCGTGGCAAAGGATGTCCGTGAAGATATTATCAAAGATCTGAGGGCAAATTTTGAGGGCGAATGTTCCGAAGTCGGCATGTACCTGGCTATGGCCAGAGTTGCCCACAGGGAAGGCTATCCCGAAATCGGCATGTATTATGAGAAGGCAGCTTACGAGGAAGCAGAGCATGCCGCAAAGTTTGCCGAACTGCTGGGTGAGGTTGTGACCGATTCCACCAAGAAAAATCTGCAGATGAGAGTGGATGCGGAGAACGGTGCTACCGCAGGCAAAGTAGACCTTGCAAAGAGAGCAAAAGAGCTGGGATTGGACGCAATCCATGACACCGTACATGAGATGGCACGCGACGAGGCTCGTCACGGCAAGGCATTTGAGGGACTTCTTAAGAGATACTTTGGTTAATCAAAAACACCTTAATATCAAGTCTTTTCAGTTACATGGAAGTAATTTGAGATTAGGCGGTATCGCCCCGGTTACAAGGGCTGTACCGTCTTTTCTTGTGTTCAATGAACGCATTTTCCTATGTGCCTTGCCGTTTCGGTTGCGCTTCAGGAAGGAAATGGATAATCGCAGAAAAGCCGATTGAAAGATTCTGGAATTGTATTCCGCCCCCTCTCTTTTTTGTGCAGGGATAGAGAGGATAAATTTTAGAATAAGCCTTATAATAATAAAGACAAATTTTTGTTCACAATGCACAATATGTGCGGAGGTATCTCATGGAATGGGTTGAATGATTAAACCAAAGCATGAATTACATTGAGGAGCATTTGACAGACGAAATTGACTATGAGCAGCTTGGGCGGATTGCCTGCTGCTCCACCTATCATTATCAGAGGATGTTTACTTACATGGCAGGTATCACTCTGGCAGAATATATCCGAAGAAGAAAAATGTCTTTAGCGGCAGTAGACTTGCAGGGGGGAGATGAACGGATTATTGATATTGCAGCCAAGTACGGCTACCGTTCCCCGACGGCATTTAACAGGGCGTTTCAGTCTTTTCATGGGATAGCCCCATCGTCCGTAAAAGACAAGGGCATGTCTGTAAAATCTTTTTCCCCCATTGTGTTTCGAATTACTGTAAAAGGAGCGACAGAAATGAATTATAGAATTGAAACAAAAGAAGCATTTCGCATTATTGGCGTATCTGCGCCGCTTGATAAGGAAATCGAAAATAACTTTATGGTTGTGCCTAAAATGTGGCAGGAGGCGTCTGTAAATGGAACAATACAGAAATTGGCAGGAATGATGGACACGCCGCCAATGGGACTTTTAGGCGTGAGTGCCTGCAATCTTGAAGATCAATGGAAATATTTTATTGCTGTTTCCAGTACAAAAGCAAGCGGTGAGTTTGAAGAATATACCGTGCCTGTGTCTACTTGGGCAATCTTTTCTGGAACGGGTACAAATCAGTCGATACAGGAATTGGAACAGCGAATTATAACGGAATGGCTTCCGACCTCTGGATATGAATATGCCAACGCTCCTGATATTGAGGTTTACTTAAATCCAGATCCACAGAACGCACAATATGAGGCATGGATACCTGTCGCAAAGAAGGAGGACTAAGGGAGGGACATATGGACGAGAAATTTATAACATTTATGGAAACAGTTGATGAACGTTTCCGTAGCTTTGTATGCCAAACAAACGAATATCTGACAGAAAACAGCTGTAAATGCGATATAAAGCTGCAAAAGAGCGGCTATGTTGTGTCCTATGTGTTAAACGACAGCAAAAGGACCTTGGCAACATTCGTATCCCGAAAAACAGGGATGAAGCTCCGCATTTATCCCGAACATATACAGGAATACCAGAACTTTCTTGATACACTCCCCGAAAAGGTAAAAAAAGAAATCAAGAAAGCGTCTGTCTGCAAACGGCTTGTCAATGCCAATGACTGTAACCCGAAATGTGTAATGGGATATACCTTTGCTCTGGATGGTGAGCAGTATCAAAAATGCCGTTACATGGCATTTCAGCCTGCTTTGAGTGAAGAAAACAATCCGTACATAAAGCAATTTTTAGAGAAAGAACTGCAGGCAGGTATATCACAGACAAATTAGAGTATCAAAATTATATTTGTGTTACCGGAGGAAACACACTTCCGAATAGAAAAGGGATTACGTTTTTCTTCCTCACATTGCTGTCAGTGTGCCCCATTTAATTGCATAATAGATCCTATAATTTATTCAAAACCGCTGCATTTATACGGTGTGTTTCACAGGCGGCTGCATTTCCTCCAACTAATTATTGACCTGCAAGCCTAAATTTGATACAATAGTGCCTGGAATTACATCCTCAAAAACCACAAGTGCAAA
Source organism: uncultured Acetatifactor sp. (assembly GCA_910578185.1). Taxonomy (GTDB): domain Bacteria; phylum Bacillota; class Clostridia; order Lachnospirales; family Lachnospiraceae; genus Acetatifactor. The sequence continues at coordinate 12,162 of CAJTPN010000007.1, read as the reverse complement.
CGGTTTCGGACTGGACCTTATTGCTGAATCCGTCAGGAAAGGAGCAATACAATGAAGCAATTCTTTGGCATGAGCACACAGGGAAATCTAAAAGAAGCTGCCCGGGGGTTGAGTCGTCCGCAGTTGATCCTGTTGCTTTCAAATAACGAACAGTTCCAGCTTCACGTACGCGAACTGGAATCGCTCTATCCCGGTATCCCCAGCATCGGCTGTATCGGAATGGGGTATGGTACCCAGGTGACGGAACAGGGTGTGGTGCTGATTGCTTTTTATGACGGTGTCGCCGCCGCTGCAAATGTTCTGGAAGAGGTGTCCGTCATGCCGGTTCGGTACATACAACGTCTGGAGCAGGACCTGGCACAGGTAAATGCGTCCCAGCACAATACTGTATGTATTGATTTCTGTTCGGGCAATGACGCCTGTGTACTGACCACCATGCACGCTGCGCTCAGACGACAGGGGATCTCTCTGGTGGGCGGTACCGGAGATGGCGGCAGGGTATCCGCCAACGGACGTATCTATGAAGATGCCGTAGCCTATGCGCTGGTGAAACATCAGAGCGGCAAAGTGAAAACTTACAAGGAAAACATATACCGTCCCATGGGCAATTATCGCTTTATCGCTTCCCAAACGGACAAGGCAAAATATATCATAGGCGCGCTGAACGGCCAGCCGGCCAAACAGGTTTATCAAAGTATATTAAAGGTAAGCGAACAGCAGATATTGACGCAAACCTTCCAGAATCCTTTTGGCAAAATTAACGGAGACGACACCTGTATTATTTCCATCAAGGAAGTGAGCGGAAACTCTCTTGTCTGCTTCCGTCAGGTAAACGATTCTGATGTGTTGATTCTGTTGGAACTGGACGATTACAGAAACACAGTCCGGGAAACCATTCGTAAAATACGGGCGGACTTCCCCAAGCCATCCGCTGTATTTTCGGTTAACTGCCTGTTCCGCTACAAACTGTTCACCGAACAGGGCTATATGCAGGAATATTTGCAGGAGATGAGCACCCTGGGCAACCACACCGGCTTGATCGGTTATGGTGAGCATTATAACAACCAATTTGTCAATCAATCCATGTCCTGTGTAGCCTTTGAATAGGCTCCGGCATCCAGCCTGCAAACAGCGAAATATACGATACGCGGTGAGCAGTACAATAATGCGGTATGGAAAAACACCGCCCGGCAATCCCAATTTCCCCAAATGAGACATGGTGATGCCGGGACGGAACTCAAAACAGGAGGAACCCCAATATGATGAGCAGGAAAAATGCTTCCGGTACAAAAAGCAAATCCCAAAGGAAGGGCCTGTATCCCATTTTATTCGTTATGGACAGCTTAAAGGATTACCACCGGAAACTTGTTAAACAGGAAGTGGATACCCTGAGCGAACTTGGCATGATCAATCGCTCTTTTGGGAATGTCCTGACCGAAGCGGAGCTTTTTCAGGATAAGTTACAGGACTTTAATCAAATTTTTGAAGAAATCAACCAAGTTTCAGGTTCCTTTGCCGATGTCCGCAATCAAATTGTGGCTTCTGTTGCCGAGGCTCAGGATGGCGTTAATTCGTTAAATGACCGTTCCAGAGAGATGGAAGCCGATTTTAGCAAAATGGCCGTTACCTTTGAAGAACTTCAATCCGCAGTAGACCGCATCAAGCTCTACATGAGCAGGATCGTTTCCATCGCTGACCAGACAAATATCCTTGCCTTGAACGCAAGCATAGAAGCAGCCCGGGCCGGCCAGGCCGGTAAAGGCTTTGCGGTGGTTGCTTCCGAAGTGAAGCAGCTTGCTGGAGAAATCAAGGAGCTTGCTGCGGAAGTGGACGGCGGCATTGTAGACGTGGAAAAAGGCAGTGTAGAACTGAACGCAAGCATAGAAAGCTCCCTGAAGGCTCTGGGAATGGGGGCGCGGCAGGTAGGCCAAACCGACGCTCTTTTCAACCAGATCACGGAGGCTGCAGAAGGCGCGGCTTCGGTACAGACGGAAATTTCCCAAGTAATCGGCAGATCCCAGTCCTCCCTTCAGGCATTGCACGGTTTTTTTGAAAACATCCGAAAGATGTACCAGGATGTTATGAAACATATTAAGCTTGCCAGCAAAATGGGAACTACCAAGAGCAGCATGTTTGAAGATATCGACAATCTGATGGCACAGATACCGCCGATTTTACAAGCAGAAGCTCCGGATAAGCTGTAAGCCTTGAGATATCAATACACGTTCCGCGAAAATTTTATTGACTTGAATAAAAAAAGAGACGATGCTGTCATGAAATGCTTGAAAGATCATCGTCTCTTTCTTTTATGCTACTCTGGGATAAAAATACTCCATTTTCAGAAAAGCGCTTCTCCTGCCAAGTTAACAATTCCAGTAACCGGAATATAAGAAAATATTATTTTTCCATCATGATTGAGCATTCCACCCAATTCGGAATACGTTCCAAATGATTCAGCCACTCCAGTTGAAATCCGGTGGAAGAATAGCCACGACCGTAGAAGAAATATTCCTGAGGGAATACGTTTTCACCAATCCAGCTCAACTGCTCACCTGGTATTCTGTAATTGAAACTCCAGTTTTGCCAAAAGCCCAGCATGGAATCGCCAAACCGGTTATCATAGTCGGGTCTGGCCAGAAACGCCCCCTCCCCAGAGCGCTCTGTGGGTGGAATGGCAACAAAAATGGGATTCTCCCCGCCCAAACCGGCACGATACCCCATCAGCCACATGGTCAGGTTCATCAAATCATAAAATCTACCTGGCTTGGGCCAACGCAGAAGAGTCCACTTTGCATCCTCCGGCAATGGGACAATTTGAAAGGAAAAGGGAACTCTGTCCTCTGGGGCACAGATATTGGGATACTCCTCTAAAAGTTGAATTGCCTGCTCCACAGGGCAGTTAATCATAGAGAAACAGGTGTAACCTGTCAAATCAAAAGGAAACTCGGGCTGTTTGTTCATAACATTTCACTCCTTCCATCCAGTGCTTCATCCCACCGAAAGCACTAAGTCTATCTCTTTGATTGTATAATACTTGTCTGCAATTTACAACGGAATTCTTACATAAATTCGCCCTGATGAGCCTTAAAGAAATCATAATAAGCCCGTATCCCGGGCAATTCCGTCCATCTTTTCACATCCACAGGCTCCTCGTCCATATCATAAATTTTCGCTCCACGCATGGACAACAAAAACGGAGAATGGGTGGAAATAATAAACTGACATCCGAAAAACCTTGCGGAATCCTCCAAAAATTTCAAAAGTTCCTGCTGCCGCAGGGGCGAGAGGCTGTTTTCCGGCTCGTCCAACAGATACAGTCCATTTTCCCCTATCTTTTCCGTAAAATAGAGATATGCACTCTCTCCGTTAGAATGCTCCCGCACATTATCCATGACACGATTGCGGACAAACTTCGACTGGGTTTTGGTTTTGGCCATATAAGATTTCTTCAGCTCTTCATAATCATCCAGCGATTTCATCTGAAAATGAGAATACTTGGCGTCCAGATATTCCTGAAACAATTCCTCGCGCTTTTGGTCGATTCCCTCATTCAGGTTTCTCAGGTTTATAATAAAATCAAAAACGTCATCGCTTGTTATAATCCTGCTGATCTTCGGTATCCTTCCCTGTACCTCATATTCGCACAACCTGGTATAGTCCTCGTAAAAATTGGATCTGTTGTACACCGTTTCTCTTTTTAGCCCCAGTTTTTCCGCGATAACATTCAACGCGGTGGTCTTTCCTGAGCCATTCCCTCCATACAATATGGTAACAGGCTCAAAATCCAACATCCTCAGACCATGCTTGGACAATATCATAAACGGATAGCAGGTATCATAACAGGTTCTCTTGATACTCATGATAAAACTGTATTCCTGCTCTATGTTAGGAAATGAAAAATGTGATAAATATATCATCCGGTTTCCTCCAAATAAAAGCCTAAAATACGCTGTAGGTTTTTCTCCCCTGACGACTCAGGTCAATCCCTTCAATTCGGTCAATAAATCCAAATCCGACTGTTGAACCTTGATATTAGCCGTAACCGGCTCCTCTCCGGGTCTCGTGATCGTGACCTCTATCACGGTTCCCTCCTCAATGGGCCTTGAAAAAACAGACTGCAGAAACGCCTCAAACTTGGGGTGATTCTTTGAAAACTGCGCTTTCGCATTCATAATTTTTATAATCGAAGCGGCATTCATTGTGCTACCTCCCTGGCATGTATCGGATGGCCGTTTGGCCTCCTTCTTTTTGAAATCAGATCTATTATACCATATCATGACGCTGTATTACCGTCAAGACAGAGTTGTAAGCGAACATATAAGGTTACCTTTCACCCCCACGCTGCCACGATAAATATCATACGCTTTGCATTTCAGACATTGGCTCCAGACTGTCTTTTGCCAGCCTCTTGACATTTTTCCTTTTTGTCAATACAATAAAAGAGGTGAATTTTATCACATTATTCCATTCACAGTTCCGCCTGTATCCTTTTTATGCACGCTATGAAACAATGTCCCCTGCGGTAGCTGCCCTAAGACAGAGGACATGTTTTAGAACGGAAAGTATGCCTTACACTCTATGACTATTTACAGGCGGAATAAATCTAATATGGCATCACAAACTCACAGAAAGGAAATCGAAACATGGAAAAAATCACTAGCTTTACCATAGACCACATTAAACTGCAGCCCGGGGTATATGTATCCCGCAAGGATCACATTGGCGCGGAGATCATCACTACCTTTGACCTGCGCATGACAAGCCCCAATGAGGAGCCTGTCATGAACACTGCGGAAGTACACACCATTGAGCATCTGGCCGCCACCTTTCTGCGCAATCATCCGGATTACAGAGAAAAAACCATCTATTTCGGGCCAATGGGTTGCCGCACTGGCTTTTACCTGCTGCTTGCCGGAGATTATGCTTCCAGAGATATCATCCCCCTTATGATCCAATTATACGAATTTATCAGAGACTACCGGGACGAGGTTCCCGGCGCTTCCCCCAGGGACTGCGGCAATTATCTGGACATGAATCTGTCCATGGCAAACTATCTGGCAAAGAAATACTTGGAAAATGTGCTCTATCAAATAGACGACAGCCGCTTGGTTTATCCGGAATCGTAACAATTCGGACAACTACCCAAACCTGAAATGAATGCGCATATTTACGAACGCCGCGCAGTCCCATATAGGGGAGTTTCCTGTTAGCCATTTTATAAATACAAATTGGATACGGCGTCCTGGAAGCGCCGGGAAAGGAATGATATATGAGTAAAATTGGTATTATAGGCGCTATGGAATTGGAAGTGGAACAGCTGAAATCCGAAATGACCGTTTCTAACATTGTCACAAGGGCGGGCATGGAATTCCACGAAGGCACGCTGAACGACGCTTCCGTGGTGGTGGTACGCTGCGGCATCGGAAAGGTAAACGCCGCTTTATGTCTGCAGATTCTGGCAGATTTATTTGAGGTAACCCATGTGATTAACACTGGTGTGGCGGGATCTCTGAATGCCAAACTGGATATCGGCGATATCCTGATCTCAAAGGACGCTCTTCATCATGATATGAACGTAACGATCTTTGGCTATCAAGCCGGGGAAGTGCCCCAGATGGGATGTCGGGAATTTCCCGCTGATGACCGGCTGGTTAAGCTGGCAGAGGATACCTGTAAAAAGGTCAACCCGGATATCAATGTATGTGTCGGCAGAGTGGTCAGCGGCGATCAGTTTATTTCCGACAAGGCCGTAAAGGAAGGCCTGATTTCCGGCTTTCAGGGTGACTGTGCAGAAATGGAGGGTGCTTCCATCGCCCATGGCGCATATCTGAACCAAATTCCTTTTGTGATCATCCGCGCTATCTCCGACAAGGCCGACGACAGCGCAGAGATGGATTACCCCACCTTTGAAGCGGATGCCGCAAAACATTCTGCCGCTTTGGTGAAAGCGATGATTAAAAATATTTAACTTGTTTCATCTAAATTAACGGACATAATATAATTGCCAGGGGCAATCAGCAAGGACGCCCCTGGGCATGAAAAGGGCGGCACTGTGAAAAATGCCGCCCCAGCTTTTGGATATTTTGTGATCAGAGCTCCCCGATAAATTGGCAGTTATATCTCTGATTCAATGAAATGTTCATCATATAGGTTCCAGTATTTTTGATATACTCTATTTTTTTGTCCGTCAAAGTTTAACTGATACATTCGGAATACCACCGGAAAGTTCTTGGGCTGCCACTGTTCTTTATAAGAATAACAATATTTCATGCCGATTCGTTTCATAACAGCCCCGCTTCTGGGATTGTTTTTGTCATGTGTCGCCGTAATATAAGGAATCCCTTCTTCTTTTAGTAATTCGATAACAGCGTTACTTGCCTCACTGACAATTCCTTGATGCCAGTATTCCTTGCGGAGCGCATACCCAAAATCATGACTGTCATCATCTTCCGCGTGTACATACCCGATAGGGTAATCATCTGCTTCCATATCGTTTTCTTCAAATCTTCTCAATATAAGTCTATTTGTTTCCATTCTTATATTATCCATTCTCATCTCTACAACTGCCGATTGTAATTTGATGAGTTTCAGCCTTCCAGTGCTATCTTACCGCCTATCATCCTTGAAACGAGAACAGCCTTTCAAGCCCTTCAGCCTCTTTCTTCTGTCTCCACTTCTTCTCCTGCCTCAAGCTTCTGTGCATCCTTTTTAAACACAAACAGCTTGCTGATGAGATAATTGCCTATCATCACCAATACTGCCACAAAGATCTTGGAAAACCCTTCATTTACATGCAGAATGTTAACCAGCAGAACCATCATCACCGCATCCAATACCCAGGTGGAAACCCTGCCGCCGGCAAACTGCAGAAACTCCTTCCTCATGTTGGACTCCGTACTCTTAAAGACATACTTCCGGTTCATGAAATAGCCGAAGACCACTCCCACCACCCATGAAACAATACTTAAAAACACATTCTGCCATACCACCTGCGCGTCCATAATCGTGTATGCCAGCAGAAACCAGGCGCCCCAGGACACCAATGTGTTCAACACCCCCACAATCAGATATACTATGATCTCCTCATATTTCCTATATAACGCCATGAGCTTTTCCATCATCATTTTCTCCGCTTTTATCTTTCTTGTCTCCGGTTATCTCCCACCAGGGGTCCGGTTGCCGTCTTCCGAAAGTACTTCCTGATCTGTTCTCATTGCTGTCCTATGAAGATACTTTCTATGCCATGATCAATGTTTCTAATGATCTCTAAACAAGTTACTACAAATTCCGCACCTTGTCAAGAATTTACCACATTTCTGCTCTCCCCACGCAGGAATGCCGCGATATTTTCATAGGCTTCCTGCACGCAGCGCTTTCTTGCCTCCACGCTGGCCCAGGCCAGATGGGGCGTGATCAGCAGACGGTTGCTGTCCTTTAATACCGCCAACGGATGATTTCTATCTAACGGTTCCGTCTCCAACACATCCAATCCTGCAGCACCGATCTCCCCGGAGACAAGCGCCTCATACAAAGCCATATGATTGACCACCGCTCCCCTGGCAACATTCAACAAAATAGCTGTATTTTTCATCTGTTTCAATTCGTTTTTATCTATAAAATTCAGCGATAAATTGCTTAAGGGACAATGTAGGGATAGAAAATCACTTTCCACAAGAAGTGTATCCTTATCCACCTGCGGATATGCGGTGCATGTACTTCTTCCGGTAACAGAGTGAAAAATAACTCTGCACCCAAATGCCTGCGCAATCTTTGCCACCCTGCTGCCAATGTTTCCCATGCCTGCAATTCCCCAGGTCTTACCCTCCAGTTCATAAAACGGTACATCAAAGTTGGAAAAACGGTCCTGGGCGCTGTAAGCCCCGGACTTGACATATGTGTCATAATGAAACAGTTTTTGATTCAATGCAAGTGCCATGGTAAACGTATGCTGTGCCACCATCCCCGTACAGTAATCCCTGGCGTTGGCAATTTTTATCCCTCTGGAATTGCAGTATGCAATATCACAGTTGTCGTAGCCTGTTGCAAACTCGCAGATCAGCTTTACATTGGGCGCATCCTTCAGGGATGCCTCACACATGGGTGATTTATTGGTAATGACAATATCCGCATCCTTCACCCGTTCTCCTACTTCCTCTGCGGAAACGGTATTGCGATATGCCGTTACCTCTCCAAATTCCTCAAAGCAATCCACCGAAATATCCGTGCCTACACTGTTTCTCTCCAAAATAACAATTTTCATCCTGACCTCCATGTAACTTCTGCTCTTAAGCCATGCGCCGAACCTATCTAAATCCACTCACTCTCCCGATCTCATTCTACTTTATGGCCTCTCCGGCTAAATCAACACAGTTCACTGCACCTGCTAAATTGGGATTTGCATTTCACAAGGTGTTAGGCCTCACGCTTCCCAAACCCCATGGTCAAAAAATCACATAAACGAAAGCCTGCGGCTTATTCTTCCGCAGGCTTTCCACACCTGATCTCAACCATAACAGGATGATGCCCGGCGCCCTGGTGTGCTGACACATTTACATTTCGCCAAGTAACTTGCCTGAATTTCCGTCTGCCAAGAGTTTTAACTCTTTGTTGTTGTCGGGCAACGATGCCGCCGCATCGCCTCCCTCCGCCGCCTTGCAGACAGAAAATCCATTCTGCGTCATTTAGTTGAAAGTAAATGTGTCAGTTCACGAATGAGAAATGAGTTCTCACATTAGTTCAACCGCGCCAACAGTTCCTCTCTCTGTGCCTCATATCCAGGTTTTCCAAGCAATGCAAACATGTTTTTCTTATAGCTCTCCACACCTGGCTGATTAAACGGATTTACACCCAGCAGATATCCGCTGACTCCGCATGCAAACTCAAAGAAGTAAAACAGCTCACCCAGATAGAACTCATTGACTTCCGGTACGTTAACCATGAAGTTTGGTACCTGTCCGTCTGTATGCGCAAGGATTGTGCCGTTCATGGCGCTCTTGTTCACGAAATCTACCGTCTTGCCCGCCAGATAGTTCAAGCCGTCCAAATCCACCGGTTCTTCACCGATAATAAGCTCTTCCCTGGACGTCTCCACATTAATCACCGTCTCAAACATGATTCGCGCGCCGTCCTGGATAAACTGCCCCATGGAATGCAAATCCGTGGTCAAATCCACACTTGCGGGGAACAATCCCTTTTGGTCCTTACCCTCGCTTTCACCGTATAACTGCTTCCACCACTCGGAAACATAGTGCACTGCCGGCTCGTAATTTGCAAGTATCTCCACACTCTTACCCTTACGCAGCAGGATATTTCGCAGTGCCGCATACTGAAGAGCGTCATTGCTTTCAAAATCATTATTCAGGGCCCGTGCTCTTCCGCTGGCTGCCCCTTCCATCAGCTTGTCTATATCGGCGCCGCTGACTGCAATCGGCAGAAGTCCCACTGCTGTCAGTACGGAGAAGCGTCCGCCCACATCGTCCGGTACCACAAAGGTTTCATATCCCTCCTCGTCCGCCAGGTGCTTTAAACTTCCTCTCGCCTTATCGGTGGTGGCATAAATCCTCTGTGCCGCGCCTTCCTTGCCATATTTTTTCTCTAAAAGTTCCTTAAACACTCTGAACGCAATGGCAGGTTCTGTGGTAGTACCTGACTTGGAAATCATGTTCACGGAGAAGTCCCGATCTCCCACCACATCCATCAAGTGCTTAAGATACGTGGAGCTGATGGAATTACCGCAGAAGTATATCTCAGGCGTCTTTCTGCTGTTCTTGTCCAATACATTGTAAAAACTGTGGCCCAGGAACTCGATGGCCGCTCTTGCTCCCAGATAAGAGCCGCCGATACCGATTACCAGCAGAACCTCGGAATCCTTCTGGATCTTCTCGGCTGCCTTTTTAATCCGGGCAAACTCTTCCTTGTCGTAGTCCACGGGAAGATCAACCCAGCCAAGGAAATCATTTCCGGCTCCGGATTTGGACACCAGCACATCCCTGGCATCCAGTGCCAGCTTTTTCATATAGCCCACTTCTTCCTGGGAAATAAAAGTACCTGCCTTGGAATAATCAAATGTTACCTGCTTGCTCATATTTGTCCTCCTAGTGATTTTACGGGGCCTTAGATGCCACCCCTTTTCCTTATTATATTAAGTTTAACAAAGTTACCAGGCAAATTCAAGCAAAACCAAGGAGAAATTGCCAAAATATCGTTTCAATGGCCTGTCTAAACTGTGCCATTCAGGCAATGGCTACACCATCGCCGCTTCCCGCTCTCCTCAATCACATAGTCAAAAATTCCTTCAAAAGCGCTTCCAGTTCTTCCTCCGTCACCGCTGCGGAATTCTCCGGATCTATTTCCGGCGCAGGAGGCATTTCGCGAAGCTCTGGTATCTCAGGCTCCGGCGGTACCTGATTATACATCGGCGCAGGAGGCTCCTCGCGTACAAATTCCTCGCTGCCCACCGCCATCCGATTGCCGATGGGCATCAGCTCCAACGTCCTCTTAACCGGTCTGACCTGACTTCCCCTGCCGTTCCTGCGCCCGGAGCGCTCCTCCCTACTCCGTGACATACGGGCAAAAGCTCCCTTTTTCTCCGTAAAGGAAGAGTCCCCATACAGCATCTCCATATCCTGTCTGGTCACGTCAATTCTTGGAGAGAGATGATTTTCCAGGTAATCCACCAGATTTACTTTCAGCACCCGCTTTTTTCCCCGAATATCCACCACTGTGGACACGCTGAAAAACACATACAATCCGAAGAAACTTACAATATAAAAGGGAAGTACATCCCCAAGCGTTCTTCCTCCCATAATACTCTTACAAACGCCAATGCCGGAAAAAACCACCGACAGAAGCATCAGTTGGCCGGACAAATGGTATATGGTTTCAAAGGATAAATGCCCAAACGACATCCGGTTCAGAAACTTGTCCACAAAAATGGGAATATTGGCAACTCCGTTGCTCATCTGGTAGCAGCTGGCAAATTTTGTCTTGCACTGTTTTAACAGTCTGTTTTCCGTGGAAGCCATATTGTCGGCTTCCTTTATCATATTTTGATAAAGCATACCTAAAAAAACCCGGAGGATAAGACTCAGCCCCAGGCAAACGAACATACCCGCCGTTATCAGTCCTTCTTCCTGAAACACACGAAACATATCGTACCTCCTCTCAAAGCTCCCACAAAAGCGCTATGTATGGGAATCATCCTTTAGCTAAAGTATAACTGAAAGATGCCTGTTTTTACAGGAATTTCCATCGTAAAATTTTTTGCTTTTTTGACAAGATAAAATAAATTATGCGTATATTGCGCAATCGCGCAAAATCTGATAGAATATACCATAACACTATTTTATCAATAAGGAGAACAAACTATGGATTCACTGAAATACAAGACACAGGGTACTTGTTCCAAGGAAATCGACATTCAATTAAAGGACGGCTATATCGACTCCGTACAGTTTACCGGCGGCTGCCACGGAAACCTCCAGGGAGTCAGCGCATTGGTAAAGGGAATGAAGCCTGAGGAAGCCATCTCCAGACTCAAGGGCATCCGCTGCGGCGCCAAGCCCACATCCTGCCCCGACCAGCTCGCCCTTGCTCTTGAAAAAAT
>CAJTPN010000007.1:0-453 GCA_910578185.1 uncultured Acetatifactor sp. | reverse complement strand
CCCTGAAAGACGCGGGCTATGAGATTACTTACATGGGATCCTATGACGGCATCGAGAAGAGACTCATCGGCGATTTCGAGCTTCCTTATGTAGGTATTTCCACAGGAAAGTTCCGCCGCTATCTGGATCCGAAAAACATAACGGATCCTTTCCGCGTCATCAAGGGCTTCTCGGAAGCAAGGAAATTCTTAAAAAGCTACCGGCCGAATGTGGTCTTTTCCAAAGGCGGCTTCGTTTCAGTCCCCATCGTACTTGCCGGGAAACAAAACCATGTCCCCGTCATCATCCATGAGTCCGACATGACGCCGGGCCTGGCAAATAAGCTCTGCATCCCCGCGGCAAAGAAGGTATGCTGCAATTTCCCGGAGACCTTAAAGCTGCTGCCGGAGAAAAAAGCGGTGCTGACCGGCTCCCCCATCCGGGCGGAGCTGGCCCAGGGCAACCGGCTGGCGG
>CAJTPN010000006.1:144803-149487 GCA_910578185.1 uncultured Acetatifactor sp. | reverse complement strand
TCCATGTTGCCAAATCCTCCTGTTTGTTATTCTCTATACCTTGATATAAATCTTTCTATTATTCCCGCAAAAAACGGTTGCTTTGCAACGGCGTTTTTGATTTGGGATCCATCAAAGTATTTTTATTATAACAAATGAAAGTGACATCTCAGTGACTGCGTATGAGGGCATACTGTAGTTTATATGCTTCGCACTGTTTTCATGAGGTATAGAAACGAACCTCAAAACAAGCTCCGCCAGTGGGAAGATTGAATGCACGGATGATTCCGTTCTGCATTTCTATGATTGCTTTTGAAAGGGAAAGTCCTATCCCAATTCCAGTATTTTTTGCTTTTTTCCCACAGTAGAATCGCTCAAACAAATGTGGCAGGTCCTCTTTTGCAAATCCCTCCCCCTCGTCCCATATCCGTATCTGTACATAAAGCGGATTTTTCTCATAGGAACAATGAACAGCAGTGTCTGTTCTTGTTGCTTCCATACAGTTTTTCATCAAATTCATGACTGCTTCCATCGTCCAGTTTAAATCCACATTGATATTCATCTCACCCATTTCTGGAACATCAATCAGAACGCCTTTCTGCATGGACAATTCATATAAGTTGTCCGATGCCAGAGAAAGGATTGTAAAAACATCTGTCGGTTTCCTGTCACATGCAAGCGTTCCTGCATCAATGCGGGACAACAGCAATAGTGCTTCTTCCAAATGCATAAGCCTGTTTATCTGCCGTTCTATATCCTTAATATTAGTGTACATTTTACATGTCATAGGGGGATTCCTTCTCTCTGTCTGTTCATTGGCATAGAGATATGCCTCTGTGGCAGGCCGTTGCGGTGTTTCCACGGCACGGGTATCCCTTAAATGTTCTTTTGCCATCTGGACAATTAAGGAAATAGACGTAATGGGTGTTTTAAGCTGATGGGCAATATTAGAAAGATTGTCTGCAAAATTATTTCGTGCTGTTAGGGCTTCTTCTTTTGCCTGATAAAGTGCCGTTACCGTTTTATAGATTTCATCTTGCAGTTTTGAAAATTCATCATCAGAAGACTCAAAAAGTAGTCCCTGACCGCCTGTATTTATTCTTTCTAAATATTCCGTCAATGCCTGGATACGGGCATCCGATTTCCTGTGCCAATACCAGAAAGAGAAAAGGAACAGTATGCCCCCTGCCAAAAAAACTAAAACTGCAATCCAAAGAGATGTTGTGTCCATAATCCCCATATTGGATGGATAATAACCATAATTTGATATTACATAATTATCAAACTTGTTTGATAATATATTTTCTCCTGTCATATAAAAATCCTGTGTTTTCAATAATTCCAAAACAGCCTGTCTGCTATCTGGATTTTTTTCAATCATACTTTCGCAGAAGCCTCCCAATATATGAAAACACAAATTGCGATAGTAAACGGTAAGAAGGTATGTTGTAGTCGCTGTTACAATCAGACTGACAGACAGTGTGAACAGAACCGTTATTTTTACATTTGATTTGTTGCTCATATCTCATCCTCCATACGGTAGCCAAAGCTCCGTATTGTTTTTAAGCAGTTCGGATGATGAAGTTTTTCTCTGAGCCGTTTCATTGTCACAGTCAACGTATTGTCATTGACATAATTCCCATTATTGTCCCAGATTTGAGTCAGCAGCCGTTCTCTTGTGACGGTTTTTCCCTTATTTTCCATCAAAAGCTGCAAAAGCTGGTATTCTGCTTGGCTCACAGTAATTTCTTCTTCACCACAAAATACTGCCATTTTGTTTTTATCAATTGAAATAGAACCGCAGGAAAGATGCTGGTTCAGCACATTACCTGCTCTGCGCAGCAGTGCGTGGATGCGTGAATGCAGAACTTCTAGTTCAAAGGGTTTTGTCACATAATCATCTGCCCCGTATTCAAAGCCAGAAATAATATCGCGGGTATCATCTCGGACGGTCAGAAATATAACTGGCAGTTCTTTCCACCTTGAGCGTATCCATCTGCAAAAGCGGTTTCCCTCACCGTCTGGCATATTCCAGTCAATCAGCGCAATGCTTGGAATATGGTGTTCCAAAGCTTTCTTTCCGCTTTCCAATGTCCCAAATGTAGAAACCACATACCCTTTCTGGCTCAGATATTCCTTTACAGCCATTGCAATATTCTCATCGTCTTCAATATAATAGATCTCCATCATTTTCCGCCTCCCGGTGATTTTTCCGACGCATAGCTTCTGGCTTTTTTGGGTTCTGTGGAATAAGCCATACGTGGGTTAGGTGAATAATGCCCTCAATGCGGTTTGCCTTGCATACCAAAACAAACTAAAAGTATTCTTTATTATAGTCGGATAAACCAACTAAATCAAGCTTATCTGTTTTCGCAGGCACGTCTGATAACGTAATCCACTTGAAAACGGGCAAACCTGAGGTAATATGCTTACACAGCGGTTCTCATTCCCACGTATCAGCTATGTGCTGCCTTGTAAGGTATCCGCCCCCCTATATTGAGGATGATCAGAGCAGTTTAGACCTGAAAAACAAAAAAGCTGCGATTTATGGAGCGGAAGTTAAAAACTCCACTTATTTTTTCGATAAATTAATTGTAAACTGGTGGTGGCAGATACGATAAAAAATATAAGGTCTTATCTTGTCGCGCTGATCAAAAAGCAGGACAGGGAATACAGCATCACGGAATACGTCTCCGTCTATGCGTATCTGTCAGATGGCAGAGAGCATGACCTGGTATTTCTGAATATAGAGATGGGCCAACGGGAATTTCTTCCGGCACAAATGACCCCGATGGGAAAATAGCCAGAGAATGCCAAACGGTGGGCGAAACAGAAGAATGCGGCCGAAAAAAAGGCAGCGGTATCTGCTATATCATCACCCAAAGGGAGCGGTTTTGACATAAAGGTACAATAGGAAGATTGGGGAGCAGAGGAAGTTGCTCAAAATTATTATAGGATTAGAAGGAGAAAGAATGTATGTCAATTAGTATTTCAGACGATTCAATTCGTTTAAGGAATGGCATTAAAATTGATAGAGGGACTTTGAAATCTCATCAAAGCCAAAATGCAGACCATAAATTACATAGGGATACTTTGGAAATCTCTCAATTTGCAAATAATAGAGAAGAAATAATGCAAAAGATAACGCATACGGTTATGCAGTCGGCAACATCATTTAGCGATACAAGGGCTGGAATCTTAAAAGATATCAGAGAAGAAAAAAATCAGTATAGTTATTCTGATGTAGTGAATGCCTGCGGTCTGAGTTACGTGAAGCTGTATTCTGAAATTGAAAAGCGCCATGAAAATGAACAAGAGCGGTACTATAATGCAGATGGGACGCTGTTGACAAAAGAAGATGAAATCGAATGGCTGGATATGCAATACGAGCAGGAGGTAAAGTGGCAGGTGTCCTGTGCTGGAATAGCAGCACAAAGACAGATATTTCAAGGGAATATTACTGAAATGCCGGCAATAGAAATTGAAGAATTGGAGGACACTTTTTATCAGGCGAAGGATGCTTATATGAAGCTCTACCATGAAAGCAAACAGGCTGGGAGACAGTTCGTTTTTCAGAATTTTGCTTTTGGGAATAGTCGGATGTATGAGGTGCTGAACAGATTAGGGAATTTACAGGAGAAGGTGAAATAATGCAGGTCAACTCATTCAATGATCAGGCGTTTGGGAATGCCAAGAGAGAGATTCCCATGGCAGGTAAAGAATCAGTAAATGTGGAAAATCTGCAATATAAAGCAGTGATTTTGTCGTTATTTAAGTTTGCCCTTTTCATTGGGTGGGTGCTGTCGGGCGGTTCTATGTTGTGTGTTGCTGTCTTTGCCCATAAAATTCTGCTCCTTTACATAAAAATAGAGCGCATAGACTTGTGTTCTATACGCTCTGACGCTGTGTTACTATTTTGTTGTGATTGCGGTAATTGATGTTTAGACAAAATGGGAATAGCTATTTCTTTTTTGTAATCTTTATGGAATATACAATGGTACTGATTAAGGCGCACAATATGAGAATATGCAATATAGTATGATATGCATCGGGTATATATTTACCATCTATTTGTAACCACTGTATTGTACCTGAAAAATGCTCAATTTTTCTTTCTAATGTACCCATAAATCCATCATTAAAAATAGTGTACCATTCGTGGCAGATAAACTGTATCACAAACCACATCGAAAGCCATACAATTACAAACCATTTACCAATTTGTTCTTTAACAATGAATAATATCACAACTATTAAATAAATTAAAAAAAATATACCATCATCTTTATATGACCTGGAAACTAAACATTTATTTCCAAAACACAATCCTGTCATATCCAAAAAAACCATAGCAACAATATCAACTGTGCTATAATACAATATATTTTTTTCACGCTGATACCTCCAAATCCGATTTGTACTTCTAACAGAATACCACAATCACACTCATATTTCTATCGAATTTTCATTGAATTTCTTCCTCCCTCCGCTTGGTCTTGCTTTGTTGTCTGTTATGCTGTCGGCTTTCGTTCTGAAGTTCCCTCTCAAGGTTCTTTTTGTTATAACTGATTACCTCGGCATATGATAACTCTGTGGCGGTCTTGGTCTGCTCCTTGCCAATAGTTTCATATTCGCCTAAACCGCCCTCGGCAAATGGATCAAGCAGTATTCAACTGTTGAAATCAATGATGGCGAGGTCCTTACC
>CAJTPN010000006.1:2110-144793 GCA_910578185.1 uncultured Acetatifactor sp. | reverse complement strand
ACTTGTTATATCCGAACAGTTTTACTAAATCATCTCCTTTCCCGCCGACTGTTCTGTTTCCATAATTGAGTAGGAGGAAATTTCGATCTATACTAAAAAAAGTAGACACAAACACGCACTGCCAGTCACAATAAATCAGACACCAAAAAGGAGGTATCTTATGGCTGCAAACAACTATGCCAAATATGTTGAAGATTTCAAAAAATCCCTTGTCTCACTCCACCAAAATAGAAAAAACCAATCCCAGATCTGCAAAGAATACGGCGTTTCCTAATCCGCTCTCGTCAAATGGATCAAGCAGTATTCAACTGTTGAAATCAATGATGGCGAGGTCCTTACCGCAAAGCAGGTTAAGGAACTGCATTAGCGAAATGCCCAGCTTGATGAGGAGAACCTTATACGAAAAAAAGCGATTGCCAGCTTCACGCCGCACTCAAACAACGGTTAGACGCGGTTCATAAGCTTCGGTTCCAGAATGATATCAAAACGCTATGCCAGGTTCTTCCTGTCAACAGAATCAACTACTATAAGCATTTCCCTGCTGAACCCCCTCCCCCCATCAAGGAGAATCAATATATTTCTTCTCTGATCCTCCATATTTACGCCGACTGCAGCAAGCGGCTCGGACCATTTAGGGTCGCCTTTGTTCTCCAGCGTGATTATGGCATCCATATCAGTGTCGGAAGAGTGTACCGCCTGATGAAAACCTGCAGCTGCCTCAAATGTCTACCGCAAAACCTGCAGTTCGCAGCATACATACGCACAACGGGAACTGTACCAATCATCTGCAGCAGTTCCGGCAAAAATCTCGAAACCTCCTTTGGGTCAGCGGCATTACCTAGATCAAGGCTTTCGGCAAATGGTATTATTTGTGCATTGTAATGGACTTATTTTCCAGAAAGGTCATTTCCTGGAATCTCTCTGCCAAGCCTGATGCAGAGCTGGTTATAAGTACCTTTAAAAAGGCTTATGAAAAGCGGAACGCCCCTTACGGGCTTATCTTCCACTCTGACCAGAGAACCCAGTACACTGCCTTTTGGTTCCGCTCCATGCCGGAGCGCTCAACTGCCGGATAAGGAAATATTGCAGCCATACCATTGCCACGGTGAAGACCATGCACAAAATCCGCAAGACCTACATCAGCGCACTGATAGACTCCGGTGAAATCAACATCGACAAAATCCGTGAGCTGGTGGGGCATGAAGACGAGCACACGACTTTCCACAATTATTGCTATAACCGGGTGACAAATGCCCGGACACATGAGAATATTGAGCGCGTACTTTCACGGGATAAAGTGTAATCAAATGTAATCAGAACACATGTACACAAAAAACAGCGGAACCCCACATTTTATGAGATTCCGCTATATAAAAAGAAGAGCGATAGACGGGACTCGAACCCGCGGTTTCCACCTTGGCAAGGTGGCGCTCTACCAACTGAGCCACTATCGCATACAACGCTTTGCTTTCCGAACAAATAACATTGTACTATGCAGAATTGTTTTTGTCAATATCATTTTGTAAAAGTATCATCAAAAAATTTAAAGTAATTTATTACGCGGCGGGGGCGGAGGGAATCCAGATTCTGTGCAGCCAAAGAGTCAGTGATTTTTCTATCACCTGGTGGCTTATAAGGGCGAGTACTACACTTACCGCGATGGCGATTGCTGTCCCGAAGAAGGCAAGGGGAGTGGGGGCTGAGAAGTCAAAAACTGCCCGGTCCAGCAGCATTACGGGATAATAGTGTATCAGATAAAGGGAAAAACTTATGTCTCCCAACGCTGCCAGCGAATAGGGGATTTTTTTCTCGTAGAGTCCTGCAAGGAAAGTGCACAGTACAATCATGAAAGCGGGAAGGCCCCAATAAACAGGTCTGCCAAAACCGAGAATGTTTACGAAGGGCTTGGTACAAAGAAGCATCAGGAACAAAACTGCCAGAATCAGGCAGCCAAAAGGAAACAGGCAGGAAGGAAGCTTATGATTTCCATAGAATTCATACAGTTTTCGGGCAGCATAATAGCAGATGATGCCAAAGAGGAATTCCAGCATCACAGGACTGCCGTAAAAGGCCAGGGGCACCGGACAGGAGGGCAGAAGGTATGCCACACACGTCAAAAGAATTAAAAAGAGCGCGCAGATGAGACCTCTGTATTTATGACTGATACGCATGGAGATGAAAAACAGTATATAAAAGAATATTTCGCAATTTATCGTCCAACCAATGCGCATCAAAGGCTGCAGAATGCCGCCTCCGATATCAAAGGGGATAAACAGGAGACTCTTTATGAGAAATACAGGGTCGGCTTTGGTCTGTTCAAACATTCCCGGAAACAGTATCAGCAGCAGGAAGGTGCCAAGTGTCATCAGATAATACAGGGGAAGAATGCGGATAAGCCTTTTTCTAAGGAAATATTTGGTATGATGGTGTGTGGAAAACATAATCATAAAGCCGCTGATGACAAAAAAAATATCAACTCCAAAGGCGCCGCAGTTTAAGAACCTGATATGTTCCAGCAGGATAAAAAGGGCTGTAACGCCCCGCAGAGCCTGGATGCTTTCAAAATGTTGTCGGTGAAAATCTGATTTATCTTCGTTCATTAGTCTGTTCCTTTCAAGGCTTTTCGCAGTCTGTTTTATATGCAGTTAATTCTGTTTGGAGAGTACTTGGCCTTTTTGATACAATTCTCCCATTGTGGGTTCCTGTTCTTTCAGTAGAGTTTTGAGCTTTTCGCTGAACATTGTTTTCAGTTTTTCACCTTCTACGTTTAAGAAGATAATACAATATGATCTAAATTTTGTAAACTGTTTTTCCAAGAATCTTGAGATCACTTTAATCAGGAGAGTAAAAGATATTACAGTCCGATCTAAATCAGCATTTGATGCCCCTCGTTTCAAAATGAAGTGTTAATCTGCCGGGATTATTTGGAATTTATTTATAACCCAAATTGCAGGAAAAGAATATGAAGTGTAAGTTTTAATGGTAATTTCTACATAAATATTGTATAATCATTATAACACAGATGGTTATGTCTGACAAAGACCGGATGGTTATGGAGGAGCAGGGGAATGAGATAAATGTGCCGAAGCGAAGAGAGCGGTATTATTTTCGGAAAGTGGGGGCTTGGGACGGTTCGGCTTAGAAATGTCATATAGAAACTGAAAATGGTCTCGGAACGAAGATGCATTGCAAGGGGCATCGTAGTGAGGAGGCGCACTGGAACAGGAGGAAAAGGGTATGAAGCTGGTTTTTGTAGGTGCGGATCATGAAGTAACAGGCAGTTGTCACTATCTTAAAGTCGGGGATAAGCACATTCTGGTGGATTACGGAATGGAGCAGGGCGTAAATGTATTTGAAAATGTCCCGCTTCCCGTGGATGAGGCACAGATTGACTATGTGTTTTTGACGCATGCGCATATAGACCATTCCGGCCTTCTTCCGCTTTTGTATGCCAGGGGATTTCGGGGGAAGGTGTATGCCACGGACGCCACGGCCGACCTGTGTAGTATTATGTTGCGGGACTGTGCCCATATTCATATCATGGAGGCCGAGTGGAAAAACAGAAAGGCCAGGAGGCGCGAGGGTGTAGAGATTACGGAGCCGTTATATACCATGGAGGATGCGGAAGGGGTTATCAAGTGTATTGTTCCCTGCCATTACAATAAAGAGATAGAAGTGTGCCAGGGAGTCAGGATTCGCTTTACGGATATCGGACATTTACTTGGTTCCGCAAGTATTGAAGTGTGGCTGACGGAAGAGGGACATACAAAGAAAATTGTATTTTCCGGTGATATCGGCAATAAAAATCTGCCGCTTCTGCGGGATCCTGCGTATACGAAGGAAGCGGATTATGTAGTGATGG
Organism: uncultured Acetatifactor sp.; assembly: GCA_910578185.1. GTDB lineage: Bacteria > Bacillota > Clostridia > Lachnospirales > Lachnospiraceae > Acetatifactor. The sequence continues at coordinate 140,931 of CAJTPN010000006.1, read as the reverse complement.
AATCCACTTACGGCAACAGGCTTCATGCGGCGGAGAATCCTGATTATGTGAGGGAATTGGCGGCTATTCTGAAGGAGACTTTCGACAGGGGCGGCAATGTGGTCATACCGTCCTTTGCGGTGGGGAGAACCCAGGAGCTGCTTTATTTCCTGCGCATTATCAAGGTGGAACGCATGGTGAAGGGGCATGAAAACTTCCCGGTATACGTGGATAGCCCCCTGGCGGTGGAAGCCACGGGGATTTTCCAGGATAATCGTTGGGAATGCTTTGGCAATGAGGCGATGGATTTGGTGAAGGAGGGAATCAATCCGATTTCATTTGCGGGACTGAAGCTTGCCATTACCAGCGAGGAGTCAAAGGAGATCAACTTTATTGATACGCCGAAAGTGATCATTTCTGCTTCGGGTATGTGTGAGGCTGGGCGTATCAGGCATCATTTGAAGCATAATCTGTGGCGGCCCGAGTGTACGATTCTCTTTGTGGGTTATCAGGCGGTGGGTACACTGGGAAGGCTGATCGTGGAAGGAATCGACGAGGTGAAGCTGTTTGGCGAGTCGATTTATGTGCGGGCCCAGATACGGAAACTGGTCGGAATGAGCGGACATGCGGATAAGGATGGGCTGATAGAATGGATATCCGGATTTGAGGAGAAACCGAAGAAGGTATTTGTGGTACATGGGGAAGACAGCGTCTGCACAGAATTTGCGGAATGCCTGAAAGTAGAACATGGCTTCCGCACCTATGCGCCATACAGCGGAACCGAATTTGATCTGTTGTCCGGCAAAGTGCTCTATGAGGCAGCTCCGATACCGGTAAAAAAGAAAACAAAGATCACGGCATTGTCCGGAGTTTATACAAGACTGCTTGCAGCGGCAGGAAGGCTGCTTAAGCTGGCGGAGAAGAGCGAGGGAATGGCTCATAAGGATATGGGGAAACTAGCGGATCAGATCAATTCTCTTTGCGATAAGTGGGAGTAGAGGATAAGAGAGCGGACTATTAGACAGAGTGCTTTGGCTTTGGAAACAATATGGGAGAGAAAATCAACATGAATATGATTGCGGCGGTAGACGCCAACTGGGCCATCGGGAGAAATGGACAGCTTCTTGTTCGCATTCCCAATGATCACAAGCATTTTCGGACGGAGACCATGGGAAAGGTGGTGGTTTACGGACGGAAGACTCTGCAGACATTTCCTCAGGGAATGCCGCTGGAGGGAAGGACAAATGTCATTCTCTCCAGGCAGCCGGGGTATCAGGTGAAGGGAGCTGTGGTGGTGAGTTCCCTGGAGGAGTTGTTTGATAAGTTGAAGGCTTATCCCCGCGGGGATGTCTATGTGATCGGGGGAGAGAGCGTTTATCATCAGCTTTTGCCTTATTGCCACAGGATCCATATTACCAGAATAGATCACAGCTATGAGGCGGATGCTTACTTCCCTGATCTGGATAAGGATCCAGAGTGGGAGATCACTGCGGACAGCGACGAGCAGACGTATTTTGATATTGCTTACACTTTCCTTCGTTATGACAGGAAGAAAAAATGTTGCGCTTCCCAATGTGATGGCATATAATAGAAGCTACGGATTTCCCAGGGCTGTCCGTTGATTCCAATGTGTGAAATGCAACATGACAGGAGGCAGCGTCAGGGGAATAAGAAAGAAGAAATCATACACTATAATATAGAGAAAGAAGGTAGTTTAAAATGGAGAAGAAAGATATTGACTGGAGTAACCTTGGATTTGGATATATCCAAACGGAGAAAAGGTATGTTTCCAATTACAAGGCCGGTGCCTGGGATGAAGGCGTACTGACAGCGGATGCGAATGTGGTGTTGAACGAGTGTGCCGGTGTATTGCAGTATGCGCAGACTATTTTTGAAGGATTGAAGGCATATACCACCGACGACGGGCATATTGTGGCCTTTCGGCCGGATCTGAATGCGGAGCGCATGGAAGCATCTGCCAGACGTCTGGAAATGCCGGTATTTCCCAAGGAGCGTTTTGTGGATGCGGTTACGAAGGTGGTGACGGCGAATGCGGCTTATGTGCCTCCCTATGGCAGCGGAGCCACATTGTATCTGCGTCCTTATATGTTCGGTTCCGATTCCGTGATTGGGGTAAAGCCTGCCAATGAGTATCAATTCCGTATTTTCTGCACGCCTGTGGGACCCTATTTTAAGGGTGGTGCGAAGCCTCTTACCATTCGCGTCAGTGACTTTGACCGTGCGGCGCCTCATGGGACAGGCAATATTAAGGCGGGATTAAATTACGCCATGAGTCTCCATGCGATTGTCAGCGCTCATGATGAAGGATATGACGAAAATATGTATCTTGATCCGGGAACCCGTACCAAAGTGGAAGAGACAGGGGGCGCCAACTTCCTGTTTGTGACGGGGGACGGCAAGGTGGTCACACCCAAGTCGGACAGTATTCTTCCCTCTATTACGCGTCGTTCTCTAATGTATGTGGCAAAGGAGTATCTGGGGCTGGAGGTGGAAGAGAGAGAGGTGTACTTAAGCGAAGTCAAAGATTTTGCAGAATGCGGCTTGTGCGGTACGGCGGCGGTTATTTCACCTGTGGGAAAGATTGTGGATCACGGCAGGGAAATCTGTCTGCCAAGCGGCATGGAACAGATGGGGCCTGTGACCAGGAAGCTGTATGATACCCTTACCGGAATCCAGATGGGCAGGATAGAAGCGCCAAAGGGCTGGATCCATGTAATAGAGTGAGGAGAGCTGTATGGGGAAAAGACCGGATACCGTAAAGGTATGGAAAAAAAGGATAAGCGCGGTGCTTTTAATTTGTTTACCGCTGCTATTCCTTACGGCGTGCGCCAACGACAGCAACGGCGCCAAGGTAGTGTTTACTACGGGGCTTGGCAGGGATGAGGTGTTCCGGATCGGAGACGGAGTGTGCACGGTACCGGAGCTGATGGTATATCTGACCAATACCGGAAATCAATATGAGAGTGTCTACAGTCCGGATGTATGGAATATTTCCAGAGAGGGCGTCACATTGGAAGAGAATGTGAAGGAAACAGTTCTGGCAAAAATTGCGCAGATTAAAACAATGTTTTTACTTGCAAAGGATCGGGGCGTCACATTGGAGGAGGAAGAGGAAAAGCGCGTAAAGCAGGCTGCGGCGGAGTACTTTGGTTCTTTGAATGAGACGGAAAAGGAACTGATGGGAGTGGACGCAGATATTATTGAGCGTCTATACCGGGAATACGCCTTGGCGGATAAGGTCTATCAGTTTATTATTCAGGATGTGAGGCCGGAGATCAGTGATGACGAGGCCCGTACCATTACAGTGCAGCATATACTGCTGCGCACATATGCCACAGACAGTACGGGCAAAAGAACGGCTTATACGGATAAGGTGAAGCAGACGATCTATGAAAAAGCCTGTGAGATACGCCGGCTGGCCATGGAGGAAGGACAGGATTTTCTGGATCTGGCATCCCGCTACAGTGAGGATTCTGTTATCACCTATTCTTTTCGAAAGGGAGAGATGGATCAGGTTTTTGAGGAGGCGGCGTTTGCTCTGGATACGGACGGTATCAGCCAGGTGATTGAAACCAGCTCGGGATACCATATTATCAAGTGCATCAGCACTTTTGACAGGGAGCAGACCGATTTGAACAAGCTGATCATTGTGGAAGAACGCCGCAGAGAGATTTTTGGACAGGAATATGATGCCTTTGTGGAAACGCTTGCGCGTCAGCTGAATCAAAAGCTCTGGAATGAGATTTCACTGCTTCGTGACGAGGCTGTGACCACCACGGAATTTTTCACGGTGTACGCCAAATACTTTTCTGAGTGATATTTGGTATTTGTCTAAGATGATTTAAGACGCCAGCAAATTGTGCCGCATATCTTATGGAAAGCAGTTTGCAGATACAACCCAGTTTAGAAAAATTTTAGAATCCTGAAAACCGCATAAATGCAGGGTTTTTCAGTAGATGAAACATGGTTATTAGCACTCGTTTGAAATGAGTGCTAATTTTTGCTTGACATTTTCTCTTGGGGGACTTAAACTTGATTTCAGAAAGACAAGCGATTGGTTCCGAAAAATAATAGAAAGAAAGGGATGTTGTAAAAATGGAGGGTAAAAATTCCAAAAACGGCAGTTTGTCAATTAACAGTGAAAATATTTTTCCGATTATCAAGAAGTGGCTGTATTCCGACCACGACATCTTTTACCGGGAGTTGATCTCCAATGGCTGTGATGCCGTGACGAAATTGAAGAAGTTGGATATGATTGGGGAATATACGCTGCCTGACGGATATCGTCCCAGGATAGACGTGGTGGTTAATCCGGAGAAGAAAACGCTCACTGTGACGGATAACGGCCTTGGGATGACTGCGGAGGAAGTGGAGGAGTATATCAATCAGATCGCTTTTTCCGGCGCTACGGATTTTATTGAGAAATATAAGGACAAGAGCAATGCGGATCAGATTATAGGGCATTTTGGACTGGGATTTTATTCTGCTTTTATGGTGGCGGATGAAGTGCATATTGATACGTTGTCCTATAAGGAAGGCGCAAAAGCGGTTCATTGGGAATGCGACGGCGGTACAGAGTATTCCATGGAGGATGGAGAGAGGACGGAGGTGGGCACTTCCATCACCCTGTTCTTAAATGAGGATTGCCTGGAGTTTTGCAACGAATATAAGGCTCGTGAGGTGATTAAAAAGTACTGTTCTTTCATGCCTACGGAAATTTATTTGGCCAAGGCAGATACAAAAGAGACTCAGATTATCAGAGCGGACGAGAAGCTTGACGATGATGTGGTGTTAGAGGAGATTCATCCGGAAAAGAAAGAAGCGCCGGAAGCTAAAGAGGGAGAGGATGCGGAAGAAAGTGCTGCAGATCATGAGGATAATGTAGAAAAGCTGAAGATCAGAAAGCGGCCGGAACTGCTCAATGAGACTACGCCGCTTTGGACAAAGCATGCCAACGATTGTACAAAAGAAGAATACCAGGAGTTTTACCGCAAGGTGTTCCATGATTACAAGGAGCCCCTGTTCTGGATTCATCTGAATATGGATTATCCGTTTAATTTGAAGGGAATTCTGTACTTTCCAAAGATCAATATGGAATATGAATCCATAGAGGGTACCATTAAGTTATACAACAATCAGGTTTTTATTGCTGATAATATCAAGGAAGTTATCCCGGAATTCCTGCTGCTGTTAAAGGGTGTGATCGACTGTCCGGATCTGCCGCTGAACGTGTCCAGGAGCGCCCTGCAAAACGATGGTTTTGTAAAGAAGATTTCCGAGTATATCTCCAAGAAAGTGGCGGATAAGCTGTCCGGAATGTGTAAGACGGAGAAAGAAGAATACGATAAGTATTGGGATGATATCAGTCCGTTTATCAAGTTTGGCTGCCTGAAGGATGATAAGTTCTGCGAGAGGATGAACGACTATATCCTGTTCAAAGACCTGGATGGAAAATATATGACTCTGCCGGAATGTCTGGAGGTGAAGCCCCTTGGCGACGGTGGGGAGGACGAAGAAAAGACAGGCAATGCTGTGGACGAAAACGGCGAGAAGGTAGAGGCGGAGGTGGTATCCGATGATCAGAGCGGAGAGGAAAGGGAATCCGGAGAGAAGAAGGAGAAAACCATCTATTATGTCACCGACGAAAAGCAGCAGAGCCAATATATTAAGATGTTTAAAGACGCCGGTATGGATGCAGTGATTCTGACTCACAATATCGATCAGCCCTTTGTTCAGCAGTTGGAATCCAAGAACGAAGGTGTCAGGTTCCGGAGAATCGATGCGGATGTAACAGGGGCCCTTAAGTCCGAGACAGATGAGGAAGCACAGAAAGCACTGGATGCAGAGGCGGAACAGCTGGGCAAGCTGATGAAGAAAGCGCTTGGCAATGAAACTTTGGAAGTTAAGGTGGAAAAGCTTAAGGATGAAAAGATTTCTTCCGTGTTGACTCTTTCCGAGGATACCAGGCGTATGCAGGATATGATGAAGATGTATTCCATGCCGGGCATGGATATGGGCGGATTTGGCGGAGGAGAAGGTGAGACGCTGATCCTGAACGCGGATAACGCATTGGTTCAGTATGTAAACGATCATCAGGAAGATGAAAACGTGGAGATGATCTGCCAGCAGCTTTATGATCTGGCGAAAATACAACAGGCACCTCTGGCACCGGAAGCCATGACCAGGTTTATTGCAAGGAGCAACGAGATTATGTTGATGCTCACCAAATAATCTCGAATACCATAATGCCGTGAAAGACAAAATTGGTTCATGGCGACAATGAATCTGGTGAGTATATGGGAATCAATCCAAATCAAAAGGCCTTTTCTTGTACAGTTGCAAGAGAAGGCCTTTTGGTATGAAGGGGTTAAAAAGGTATTCATTCGACTATCTGACCAGTGTGCTTGTGGGTGCAAATGGGGATGTGACAGTTTAACCGTTTACATATTTTTCCAGTGTGGCCTTTACTGCACCCTTGCCGGAGGACAATTCTTCAAAATATTTCTTTACCAGTTCGGCCATACCTATTTCCACCAGGTTTACGCCGAAAACTTTCTCATTGGAGAGCAGCTTATCTAGTCCGGACAGATCCTTGGGCGAATCATTCAGCTGATAATCTGCAACATAGGCGCCTGCCGATTCCAACAGGGGATCGGCGCTGGGGGTGTAGGCGTTTCCACTGTCGTCGATTGCCATCAAATAGCGCAGCCAACCGGCAAATACCAGAGGAATCAGTTTCAGATCGGATGTCTTTAGCGAGGGATCGGCCTCATAGGCTTTGATGGTTTCACCAAAGCGGATGGCAAGTTTTTGGGAGGTATCCGTGGCAATACGCTGAGGAGTATCCGGCATAAAAGGATTGGGGATACGCACATTTAATACCTGATGGATGAATTCCTCAGGATCCAGGATACCCGGATCTACCACCACCGGAAGTCCTTCCTGGTAGCCAATGGTTTCCACCAGCTTTCGGAGCAGGGGATCTTTCATTTCTTCGGATATCAGGGTGTAGCCCAGCAGACAGCCATAGATGGCAAGGGTGGTATGAAGCGGGTTCAGGCAGGTGCATACCTTCATTTTTTCTACTTTGTCAACGGTTTCCCTGTCGGTAAATATAACGCCGCCTTTTTCCAGGGCCGGGCGCCCGTTGGGGAAGTGATCTTCGATTACCAGATACTCACATTCTTCCGCATTGACGAATGGAGCGATATAGGTGTTTTTGGAGGTGATCACCGCATCAAGCGCTTCTATGCCGTCTTTGGCAAGCAAGGCCTCCACCTTTGCGTCCGGTCTGGGGGTGATTTTGTCGATCATGGTCCAGGGAAAAGAAACTTTCATAGTGTCTCTTACATAATCACGAAAGCCTTTTTCGGCAAAGCCCTTTTCGCACCAGGTATCTGCGAAGGCCAGCACGGCTGCCTGCAGCTTGTCGCCGTTATGGGAACAGTTGTCCATGCTCACCATGGCTATGGGAAAGCTGCCGCTTAAAAAGCGGTGATATAAAAGGGACACCACCTTGCCCAGATAGCTGTCCGGCTGTGCCGGACCTTTTTCAAAGTCTGCCCGGATGGCAGGCAGTACATTGCCTTTGGCATCGTACACGGCATATCCTTTCTCCGTGATGGTAAAGCTGGCCATCTGCAGAGAGGGATTGGCAAAAACTGCTTTTAGACGGGAGTATTCCTTTTCGTCTAAGCTGTCTAAAACCAGGGCTTCCATGATGCTGCCCACGATGGTTTTCTCTACGGAATTGTCGGCTTTCAGGGTGGCAAGGATGGTGAGATTATCGTGAGGGCGAATGCTCTTTTCAATGATTTCGTAATCATAGCCCTCCGCCGCGATAAGCCCTGTGTCCATTACGCCTGCATTTAATAAGTTCTGGACGATGTTGGCCTGGTAAGCCCTGAAAATGTTTCCTGCGCCGAAGTGGATCCAGATCGGACGCTCATAAGTGTTTTTTTGAATGGTTTCGTAATCGAAAGTGGGCAGAGAATAACCGGCAGCCATATAAGCGCTGCGGTTTTCTGCCACATCGGCTCTGGTCAATTTCATGATATTTCTCCGTTTCTGCGTTGTGTTTTACGCGTTTGTTCCCGCAAGCAATGGGTTGAGTGCTGGGGTTCGGGCTTTTCGTGTGAAATTTGGCTCAAAAGTCAAACTTTTACAGGATGCATTTGTAGTATTTGTGTCAATGGGATTTCTTATGCGTTATACTATTTTGCTATTTGCAAAGAAATCTATGCAATGCTTTTTGGCCCAAAGGACGCTTAGAAATGCTGTTTTTCAATGGCCTCCCACAATCCGTTTAAGTAGGTTGCGCCCAGGGCCCTGTCATAGAGACCATATCCCGGCATCGCCACTTCGTCCCATATCATACGGCCATGGTCAGGGCGTATGGGGCCGTTAAATCCTGTTTCATACAGAGCCAGCATGATTTGGTACATATCAAAACTGCCATCCCTTGACAAATGCGCCGATTCTTCAAAATCCGTGGGAGAGTTAAATTTTAAATTGCGCACATGGGCAAAATGAATTCTGCCTTTCAGGGAACGAATCATATCAGGAAGGTCGTTTTCCAGATTGGTACCGTAGGAGCCGGAACAGAAGGTGACGCCGTTGTGGGGATTGTCAACCATTTTCATCATGCGCAGAATGTTTGCCTTGTTGATAATAATACGGGGCAGCCCAAACACGCTCCAGGCGGGGTCGTCGGGATGGATTGCCATATTGATATCATATTTGTCGCAGACGGGCATAATACGTTCCAGAAAATATTTCAGGTTGGCAAAAAGCTTTTCTTCGTCCACGTCCTTGTACAGTGCAAAAAGCTCTTTGATGTGTGCCATGCGCTGAGGTTCCCATCCGGGCAGGATGGAGCCGTTTGCATCCCCGTTGATGGATGCAAACATATCTTCCGGACTCAGGGCGTCAACGGCTTCCTGGGTGTAAGCCAGCACCGTGGAACCGTCGGGGCGCATTCTTGCCAATTCCGTTCTGGTCCAGTCGAACACAGGCATGAAATTATAGCAGACCAAGTGGATATCGGCCTGTCCCAATCGCTCCAGCGTAGTAATATAATTGTCGATAAAGCGATCTCTGTCGGGACTGCCAATCTTGATGGCGTCATGAATGTTCACGCTTTCAATGCCTGCAAGCTCCAGGCCAGCATCCTGGATTTCTTTTTTCAGAGAGAGGATATCTGCCGTCTTCCAGGCTTCACCCGGTTCTGTGGCGTACAATGTGGATATGACGCCCGTGACACCGGGGATTTGGCGAATCTGTTTTAATGTTACGGTATCGTACTTGCTGCCGTACCAGCGTAATGTCATCTGCATTTTTATGTTCTCCTGATTTAGTTTTTCCTCTACACAAAGACGCTCCCATGTAAAAGAGCTGTTTTGCAAAAGGCAACCTCCGAAAGTTCTTTTCGGTCGATTAGCTTCGAGGCTGTTAATAATCGGTTCTTTCTTCGCACTTAAGTGCCGAAACTTATCCAAGTTTTTCGTAGACCGGGATGATTTCAAGGGGGGCTGGGACTGTGATTGTCTGTTCGCCGCTGTATACGGTGTCGTCGTGGATACTGCGCCAGTGTCCGTGGGGAAGATATACAGTTCGCTCTGTCATGCCCTGGGTCAGCACGGGAGCTACAAGGTATTTGGGCCCAAACATATATTGGTCGTCAATGTCCCAGCAGGCTGTATCCCGGGGAAATTCATAAAACAAAGTGCGGATAACCGGGGAGCCGTTTTCGCTTGCCTCCGCCATCACAGACTTTATATAGTCCTTCATGCCCAGGCGGATATCCAGGTATTTTTTTAAGATTTCATATACTTCTTCTCCATAGCTCCACAGCTCATTTGGACGTCCCGTAGGGGAGAAGCCTCCGCCGTAATCCAGATTTGACAGATTGGGCGTGTCATATGGCCCTCTGTTGCCATGCATACGCAGCACAGGACAGAAAGTGGAAAACTGGAACCAACGAATTAAAAGTTCGTTGAAATGAGCGTCCCGCACATCGCCGTAGAAACCGCCCGTATCGGATGTCCACCAGGGAATGCCAGCCATCCCAATATTGAGTCCGGCGCTTAACTGATCCCTCAAAGCCGCAAAGTTTGATTTAATGTCCCCGGACCATACCACCGCTGCATATTTCTGGCTGCCGACCCAGGCACACCGCAATAGATTTACAATGTCGTTTCGGCCCGATGCCTTTAAGCCGTCATAAAACGCTTTGGCGTGATACAGGGGATAACTGTTGCTGATCTTGAGGGCGGCGCCCGAGTGGTAACGGTAGTGCTCAAAATCATAGGAAGAATACTCCGGTTCCGCCTCGTCCAGCCAGAAGGTATCAATGCCATAGCGGAAGTAGTTTTCTTTTGCCTTTTCCCAGATAAAGGCTCGGGCGTCCGGGTGGAAGGCATCATAAATTACGGTATCACCCTGGAAATCAAAGCACTGTGCGGAGCCTCGTTCCGTTCTGACCAGGAGGCCTTTTTCCCACATCTCCCGAAAGTTTACGCTTTTTTTGTCTACCGTGGGCCAGATGGACACCATACAACGGGTTCCCATTTCCTTTAATTCGTCCATCATCGCCTGTGGATCTGGCCAGTATTCGGGGTCAAAGCTCCAGTCTCCCTGGCGGATCCAATGGAAGAAATCAATTACGATGATATCCAGCGCAATCCCCCGCCTTTTGTATTCTCTGGCAACTTCCAGCACTTCTTCCTGGGTTCGGTAACGCAGCTTGCACTGCCACAGGCCCATGGCATTTTCGGGAAATACCGGCGCCCGTCCAGTGACTTCTGTGTAATTGTGCATCAGTTCTTTTGGGGTATCGGCTGCCGTGATCCAATAGTCCAGCTCTTCTGACAGTTTGCTGTGCCATTGGGTATAGTTTGCGCCGAAACAAACCTGGCCAATCCCGGCGTTGTTCCACAGAAAGCCATATCCCTTATTGGAGAGGTAGAAGGGAATGCTGATCTGGGAATTTCGCTGTGCCAGTTCCAAAACACAGCCCTTTAAATCAAGATTTGGCTGCTGATATTGGCCCATTCCAAAGATCTTTTCTCCCTCATTGGCTTCAAAACGCATTGTGATTTCATAGTCACTGCCGCTTACGGGCTTGAATTCACGGGCGCACAGACGCAGACTGGGACTGTGTTCATTGGCGCCGCCCCAATCCCTGTAGTATTCCTTTAGAATGCGCTGGCTGCCGCGATAAAATTCCATATGACCGCCGTTATGGAAGACGCAGCTTATGAGACCGTTGCGGATAACGGCTTCTTTGGCCGTAATTTGGACTTCAGCGGTGTATTTGGCAGGCGCCGTCTCCAGAGCGTTGTCCGCCCCGCAAAATCGGGCCGACTGGGTGGCTCGGACCCGCAGCGCATCCTTTCCCCATGCCTGAATCAGCACGGTTTCATTTCGGTGTTTTGCAATCAGGCTGTTATTGCTTTGAAAAAATTGCATCCGCATTCCTCCCTTTTCTTCTAATAATCAATGAGTGATGAAAACTATTTCTGGAAAAATGTATTCCGGAGATATTTTGTGATATAATTATAACAGTATTTCAAATTATTTCCTACAGTTATTTTATTTTTTGCGGTCAGTTTATGCAAGGCAGCTGTTTTTCAAACCTCAGGTTCACTTAGAAGGAAAAGAGGACGCTGACTTGGGCATGCTGCCGTCTTGTTGGAAGAGCGGTGTAAAAGGAGGCGGGTTTCATTATGTCGGAAGTAATCAATGTTCCGTTTACCAGGGCTATGAAAAAGACGCATACGATTCTTCTGCCCGAAATGCTGGAATATCATTCTCCGTTCCTGAAGGCTGCATTTGAGGCAAGCGGTTATCGCTTTGCGGTGATGCACGGGAGCCGTCACCTGAAGGACAAGGCGCTGCGCCGTATCAATCATGATTATTGTTATCCAGGAATATTGATCATAGGACAGGTACTGGATGCGCTGGAACAGGGGGAATATCCTGCGGATAAGATTGCCTTTATGGAACCTCAGGCAGGAGGGGCCTGCCGGGCGGGCAACTATTATCATGTGATCATACAAACGCTGCGAAAATGCGGATATGAACAGATTCCTGTGATTTCACTGAACTATAAAGGTCAGGAGAAGCATCCTGGCTTTCGCATTACGCCCCGGCTGTTTCGGGACGCGGTTACGGCAGTCTGCTGCGGGGATCTGATTATGAGTCTTTATCAGCAGACCAAGCCATATGAGTGTGAATCCGGCGCTGCGAAAGCGGTGCGACATAGGCTGGAACAGGAGATTGGGGGACGCATCAGGGCGCGGCGTCTGCGGGCAGGTCAGAGGCGTTATGTCTACAGATATATTGTGGAACAATTTGCAGCGATTCCCACAAATACCGCAGTGAAAAAGAAGGTGTGTGTGGCAGGGGAAATTTATATCAAATTTTCTGCCTTGGGAAATCATCATCTGGAAGAATATCTGGACAGGCAGAGCTGTCAATGCATGATGGGAGGATTTATCAACTATGCCATCTATGTGTTGGACAGCGATTACAGGGCTTATTTGACAGATACTTCCAAGCCGGTTTTTCGTCGGTGCTATGAACTGGCCATTGCCTATCTGGAGAAAATACAGCGTGAACTGTATGAGGAGGTGGGGAGACAGGGGCAATTTCAGATGGATCCGCCATTTGCAAGGTTAAAGGAGCGGGCGCTTCAAACCATTGGATGCGACTGCATCACGGGAGACGGCTGGCTGGTTGCAGCCGAAGTGGAAGCTGCCGTGGAACGGGGATGCAGACATGTGCTGATTGTTCATCCTTTTGGGTGTCTGGTCAGCCATATCAGTGAACGGGGAATTGTGAAAAAGTTGAAAGAGATGTATCCGAACGTGAATATTCAGACAATAGAATATGATTATGATTCCAGCAATGCGCTGCGTGAGAGCAGAATTTTGCTTGGCCTTAGTAATTTCTCGTCCGATTGTCCGTAATGGCAAAGCTTTTTTGAGACTGTTTTTGCTGGTGTGCTTTGTGCCAAATTTGGTTGACAAACCCTGTTTGCCATCCTCTTTCGGCACAAAATTTTTACACACAAAAGAAGGGGTTTATTTATAATTTACGGCGTTTTAACCAGGTTCTGAAATCCTGGATACACCCACAAAGATTTCCGATATCTCATACCAGGTGGGATAATCGGTGACGCCGGTCTGAGGCAGATGGAAAATCCGCTGGAAGGTGCGGACGGCTTCCGCAGTGGCAGGACCATATATGCCGTCAGCGGTGATGGTTGGGATGGCAGGGTAGTTTCTGGCAATGCGGTTGAGCTGTGACTGGAGCTGTCTTACTTTATCTCCGGAGGCGCCGATGCCAAGATTGTAACCGGGCCAGGAGGAAGGCACACCGGATACGATGTCCGCCGTGTTGATATACATATCGTTTCCGTAGTAATATCGGATAATCTCAATGGGGGAGTAGCCCTGCTCGCCCAGGTACATGGAACCCCATTGGCTCAGGCCGGAGCAGGTTACCCGTTTCCCGTCGCAGTAAGAAGTAAAAATCGGCTGCCGAACGCCTGGACGGGAAAGGTAATTTGTAAAGATGGTATCTACCAGATAATCTATATTTTCAAAAATATTTCTTCCATATATCCATTTCTGGTCATAGGCGGTGGAGGATGTGATGGTGAAGTTGTAGCCCTGGTTTCTGTACCACTCTGTATACACTCGATTCAGGGTAAAGGACATGATCACCAGAATATTGGCATAAATGGTATTCTCCGGCCATGTGGAATAAATTTCGCAGGAGGCGACGTTTTTGATGTAGTCCCGGTAGCGGACCCAATAATTGGGGGCGGTGGAATCGTTTGGGACACCGTCGTGAACGATGACATACTCCGGAATCACCACACGGCTTAGGACGATTTCACCCGTCTCTGCCATGGGTTTGATCTCATCCTCGGGGATTTTGGGCGGATAGTCTCCAAACAGTGTATGAGCCGGGATGATTACCACTTTTTCCTCTTCTTCCGTTGCGGCCAGGGGATTCATTCGAATGGGCTGCAGGGAGAATTGGCCTGCAAGGATTTCCGAACCGGATACCAGAACCGGCTCGTACCCTTCCGCCGTGACTTCTATATTGTATTCCGAATAAGGCTGTTGTTCGTTTTCCGGCTGGAGGGACAGTTCCGGCGGCGGAGCCGGCAGTTCAGTCACAGGGGTCTGACCGGAGCTGTCGGTGGTAAGTACTTTCAGGGGAGAGCCGGGGTCTCCGGTATAGGATATTGTGACGGTGGCATTTTCCACAGGAACCTGCCCTATGGAGGATACCACGCTGATCTGTATGGTGCCTTCATAGGAAGCGTTGGCATTTTCCGTTTCCTGTGCGGCGATAAGGTTAGAATCAGGCATAGTTTTCCTTCTGCGTCCACGGGGGCATACCTACCCGGCGGATGCAAGCGATTAGTTATGGTAAATATATGCGTTTTTAGCAAAAAGGATACCTTTTTTTGTTTTTTATATGGTAATTATCGGTTGCAGAATAAACGGCAGCCGATTTTAACGGGCTCATTAAAATATGGTTCGGCACATTTACAGATAAAGATTATTGTGTTAAAATAAGTGCAGGAAAACAGGAGCTTTGGCGGGAATCAGGGTAATTTTACACAAAAGGGGAAGAGATGGAAGTTGTCGGTCAGATCAAGTGTCTCAAAAATATCTATGACTTGCTGGCGCTGTGTTGTGAAGTGACCATGTTATATACGGATTATGATTATAACAGCGGAGGGCCCTTGAAATATACAGGTGAATTACAGGACGTGTTTTCACAATATGACGTGGAGTGCAAAAAAGGATATAAGAAACATGCGTTTGAACACTTAAAGAAGGGAATTGAGGAATTTTTAGGCAGGGAAGCGAATGTGGACAGGCTGTTTGCCATAGCATTGGTGATAGATGACAGGATAGAACCAAGGCTGGCGGAAAGAAGCGGCACGGGGGAGGAATTTATTGAATACGAAGGGTTGAACAGGCAGTATACCGATCAAGTGTTGGTCACGCCCAAGAAGGTAAACAGTTTTTTTGACGAGGTGCAAAGCAGGAAAGATGAAAATGGATATGCGCCGTTTCGGGAACCCAGGGAGAGCAGTATAGAAGATATAGACTATCAGATCAAAAACTATTCCGTCAGGTATAAAAAGAGCTTTGAAGAACATCCGGTGCGCTTTTTCAGAGCTTCCAGGGACAGCTTGCTTTATTCTCACTTTTCAGGCCATATGCAGTTATCAATTGGTATGGTTCCGTTGACGCATGTACATATTAAAGACATTTTCGAAATAGAGTGTGAGAACGGAAACTTTGAGATACACGGAATGAAGAGCAGCCCGAAAGAAGATCTAAATAAGAGATATGAGCGAACTTGGGAGGGGCTGGCAGGGAGAACGTTGGACTGCTTGATTTTGCCGGAAATGCTGATGACGGAAGAAATTTTGGAGTGTCTGAGGTCAAGCCCGGGGCCAGAGGCATATTTGACCGTCAACGGTTCCGTTTGGAAAAACTGTACAAATTATTCGATTTTGACGGATGTAAACGGTAAAGAAATTTTTCATTATTTCAAAAAGGCATTATTCAAGTACAAAAAAGATGGGAAAGAATATTTGGAGCATCTGTATTCCAAGAAAAATAAGGGTTATACTGTTTTGGAAATTGAGAATTTCGGGCGAATCGGTATAGCGATCTGTAAAGATCTGTTAAAACCGGATGTGAGGACAATGTATAAAAGGCTGAATATTAACCTTCTTTTTGTTCCTGCATATTCGCCTTCCATGGATATGCATTCCGAGGCTTGCGAATTGGCGGAACAGTTAGGGTGCGTGGTGATCATGGTTAATTCCTGCGGGGCGATGGAGAAAAAGGGCGGAGAGATCGGATATGTGTGTATGCCGGCCAAACAGGGAAATGAAAGAAGCTCTTTAATGAAAAAAATATCATGCGGTGCATGTGAAGCCAACTGTAGGAATGGCTGCAGCGGCGTGTTTTTGGAATTGTATTTTGACAAAATGGTTTTACATGAAGACAAACTAAGTTTCGGTATCAGGAATGAACTGTTGGACGCAGGCAGAGAGACCCAAAATGAAAATTAGGATGCGTTTCATGAAGACAGTATATAACAGTTTGGTCAGGTTCCCGGACTGTTATGTTGACGATTGAATACGTTTTCGGCAGGGAGATCATATGTGGAGCTTGAAAGTGCAGGAGCGGAAAAATAAAACAGTCCCGAAACGGAAACGCCAGGGAGAGAATCAGTCGATGAATTTACGACTGAATATCTCCCCTGAGTGGGCGTAGAAGAGAAGGGACGGAACTGGAATAGGAGCGGATATGGAACAGTTACGCATTTTAGAAGACAGTAAAATAAACAGGGATGAAAAACTTCAGGAATGTGATGAGGCGTTGCAGGAGCTTAAGGAGAACATAAGGCGATTTATCAGGACAGGCGAGAAAAATCATCAATTAGACGATGCAGAGAAGTCAGTCGGTTTCTATCGCAGCAGGCTTCGGGAAACCATGCGGGCGGAGCATGCGTTTACGGATATATTCGGCTCCGTTATGGGGGATGAAGGGCAGAGCTGTATTATGATAGAGTTGATTGAAAACACAAAGCATGACATGGTCCGAAGACTTCAGGAGCATTTCGACGCAATATCCGTCATCAGTCAGTTTTGCTTACTTTCTTCCCTGAGCAGGGAGGAGTCGGAGGAGTTAAAGCTACATGAAGCATACGACAGGATGAGCAGAAAATATGACGTATTGGATAGATTGGTCAGGCTGCTTTATGAGAGTCCATATCGTACGCCCTGTCAGATCAGCGGCAGCCTGGAAATTGAAGTAGATATTGTTGAAAACACGATAAAAAGCTGTAAGTGCCTATTTAATGTCAGAGAATTTAACGATAAGTATGTAACACTTTCTCCCCAGGGGTATGATTATGCCAAGTATCTTCCTGCCAGGGAGAGAAAATACAGCAGAAAGGAATTGGACAGGGCGGTTGTTGAAAACGGTATCAAAATGTTGTCGGCGCTTCAAAAAAATGAAGCATATAAGCCGGGCGTGGATGATGCCGATATGGGCAGGAGTCTTTTCTATCATTACAGCAGAACAAAAGCATGTTTAAACAGCAGAAGCAGTTTTTATGAAGATGTGCATGAAAAAAGGGTAGTGTTTGGAAGACAGACAGGCATGGACAGAGAGGATGAGGATGATGGGAGATATAGATACTCTAAAAAAGGAACTTCTTGATTTCAGTCAGGCGATGACTGGCAGGTGTCTGCTGAATGACCTGGTGGTGGATCAGTATACTGTCAGGCTGCCGGAAGGAGAGAGGACGGACGAGAACAAGACCAGGCTGAGCGGGATTATTGAGCTTGCCAAAAAGGTCTCCATTCAATGCGGCGGAAAACCAGAGAGATATCTTTCCGGTTTATCGGAAATACAGGATGATGAAAACGTGCGTTTTTTGAACTGGCTGTTTGATTATATGGAAGAAGCCTGTATCACATACCAAGAGGGATACCCTTTTCGTGATATGGATCTGGAATTATTTCTGGAGATGACAAAGTATTGTTTTGAAAATTTCATTTTGACGCTCATAGGGCCGGAGGAAGTGGACGAACAATGGAGCGGCAAGGAAGAAGAGCTGCTGAGACTGCGCAAGATCATTAATTATTATGTAAAGATGATTCTGTGGAATCACCGTAGTAAGAAGTATGCAGACAACCTGTTGAGGGAGAGATTTGGCTTAGAGAGCCAATACTGTGATGTGATTTACGGGCAGATAGAGGGGAACGAGGACAGGCTTTGGAGAAGGGTGCTGACAAAACGTATCAATTACATTGAAAATTGCCTGGATGAGTTGATGGAAAAAGTTGACTCCAACTATGGAGTAGGGTGAGGATCTGCATGACCGACCTGTGACGAAGCAGGAATCGGTTCAGACAGCCGCTTTTCGCCATGTCAAAATGATTGCGGGATTTGTTTGTGCACTTCCACATAAAAATGTTCCGGAAATTTATTGACGAACAGATAAAAATATTGTATTATTGTACTATGTTGATGATACAATAGATGGGAGCTGTTATTAACACGATATCTGCCGAAATGGATAACAGTTCGTCAAAGAGACGGAACATGAGACAGGAGGAGCGAAATGGCATGGGATTTAGGTACTGACAGACCGATTTACGCCCAGTTGGTTGAGAAACTGGAAGTCCAGATTGTCTCCGGCTATTATCCGCCGGGAGGGAAGCTGCCCAGTGTCAGGGAATTAGCGTCCGTAGCTGCGGTGACCCCCAATACGATGCAGAAGGCTTTTGCGGAATTGGAGCGGAGAGGGCTGATTATTACACAGAGGACCAACGGAAGGACGGTTACGGAAGACAACGAGCTGATACAGCAGACAAGACTAAACCTGGCGGAACAGTGCATGGAGACTTTTTTTAAGAGAATGCAGGAACTGGGTTATACCCAAGAGGAGGTTGTAAAGCTGTTGGATGCGATGAGAGGGAGGTATGGAAATGAGTGAGCTGATCGAGATCGTGGGTCTGACCAAGGAGTATGACGCAAGGCATATTGCGGTAAACAACATTAACCTTACTTTGCCGAAGGGAAAGATTATCGGACTGTTAGGGCCAAACGGAAGCGGCAAGACCACATTGATCAAGATGATCAATGGCCTGCTGACGCCCACCCGGGGCACTATCCGGATCAACGGATATGAGATTGGGGTGGAGACCAAGTCGCATGTGGCATATCTGCCGGACAGGACTTATCTGGCGGGCAATCAGAAGATCAGTGATATATTGGATTATTTTTGCGATTTTTATGAGGATTTTTCCCCTGAAAAGGCGATAGCGATGTTGCAAAGCTTGAACATAGATCCGAATTCCAAGATGGGGATTCTTTCAAAAGGAACCAAGGAGAAGGTACAGCTGATTCTGGTGATGAGCCGTAATGCGGATCTCTATATTCTGGATGAGCCGATTGCCGGCGTGGATCCTGCCGCCAGGGATTATATTCTGAGGACTATTATCAATAATTATAATCCCAATGCCACCGTAATTATCTCCACACACTTGATCGGAGATATCGAACAGGTGCTGGATGAGGTTATCTTTATGCGCTATGGGTATCTGGTGCTTTACACCTCCGTCGACAATATCAGGGAACAGCATGGCAAATCTGTGGACGCTTATTTCAGGGAGGTGTTTGCATGTTAGGAAAATTGATAAAACATGAGTTTAAGAGTACTTATAAAGTGGGATGTCTTTTGCTGGGCGCGACGGTATTGATCACCCTGTTCGGATGGCTTGCCTTTCAGAGCCCTTTGTGGAGTAATACGGAAAATGCCCGTTATAGTGTGAATCTGATGGACATTGTCAGTGTTTTTATGATGATAATGTATGTAGTCATGCTGATCGGGGTAGTATACGGCACCTATATTTATCTTAGCTTGCATTTTTACAAGACCATGTACACGGATCAGGGTTATCTTCTACATACGCTGCCGGTGACGAAACATGAGATTTTGGGCACCAAGATATTGGTCAGCGGCGTATGGGTTTTATTGACCATGATTGCGATTACTTTGTCCGTGATATTGTTTGTTGTCGCCTGCTTTACAAGCGTATTTCGCGCAGACGGGTATACCATGGCAAGTGCCTGGCAGGAGATTCGTTCTTACTTGCTGGATCTGCCCGCTTGGTTCAATATTGAGTTTGGCTGGGATATGACGGGAACCCTGGTATTTTGGGGGATCGGCATTTTGGTTTCTCCGTTTGTCACAATGACTATACTGTTTGGCGCAATTTCTCTGGGACAGCTTTTCACTAAATACAGGGTGGTAATGGCCATTGTCTGCTATATTGGAATATCCATAATTCGCAGCCTGATAGAATCTGTCAGTCAGTGGCTTATGATTCCTCTGCAGAATTCGGGAGTTGGTAATTATGTGAATTTTCACACGGTATTTAGCCTTGCTGTTACACTGTTGATGGCGGTTGTATTATATTTTATATCATGGATGGTGACCAGCAGGAAACTGAATATGCAATAGCATAGCCTTTAACGTATTGCCCTATGGCTGAAGATTTGGTATAATCAGTCATAGGGCAGTTATTTTGGGCAAAAGTGGGTGAGGCATAAATGCAAAAGATAATCGGTCGGATTCTGGAGGGAAACTTTGAATATGAGGATGGTTCTCTGGATTTTTCTTGTGAAAAAATAGAATTAACCCTGAAAAAAGGGGAGCTATGTGAGGGCTCCTTTCACATTTATGCGTTGCCTGGTCAATTTGCGGAGGGTCGGATTATTTCTTCGGACCGGAGGATGCTCTGTATGACGGATACGTTTTCCGGGACGGACAGGGAGATCTTTTTTCGATTTCACGGGGATACGCTGGAAGAAGGGGATGTGGTCAAGGGCAGCTTTTATATAATCAGCAACAGGGGGGAGTATTATCTGCCTTTTGTTGCGTCAGTAGAACATACCGTGCCGGAATTCTCCGGAGGCAAGGTAAAAAATTTGTTTCAATTTGCCGAACTGGCAAAAAATAATTGGCAGGAGGCTGTGAAAATGTTTTATCTTCCCGAATTTTGCTGTGTATTTTCGGGAAGTGATGCAAAATATGGAGAGGACTACAGGGCGCTTTCCGCCGTGGAAGGCAGAGAGCAGAATGTGGAGGAGTTTCTTCTTCAGACAGGCAGGAAACAAAAGGTGGAATTCCTTGTGGAGGAGAGTCATATTTGCGTGGAAGCAGATGTGATCGGGTCTTCCGTTGGGGTAATGGAGCGGGAAGTACATATTGTAAGAAACGGATGGGGTTATACGCGGCTTGCAGTGGAATGTCAGGGTGAATTCCTGTTTACGGAAAAGGAAGCGCTTACAGATGATGATTTTCTGGGGAACCGATGTGTGCTTCCTGTATTTTTTGATATGAATCTTTGCCGAAGGGGGCGTCGTTTCGGACGTATCATCTTGCGTCATCCCTATGGCGAACTGGCGATTTCTGTGGAGATCAGGTTGGTTTCGGCTGGAATTCCGGGCAGCCAGCTCTTGTCGGAAAAGCAGTATACCATTCAGCTGATGAAACTTTATGAGGCGTTCCGGTTGAAAAAGATTGAAACATCCGCATGGCTGAAAGAAACAGGCAGGCTGGTGGAGGGAATGGTGGCAATGGATGAAGAAGACATTGGGGCGAGACTGTTCCAGGCACAGCTTTTGATCACGGAGAAGCGTCTGCATGAAGCCGGCTGGATATTGGATTATGTATCCGATTTATTTGAAAAAAGGCCTCCGGAGGATGTGCTGCTTGCCTACTATCTGTATTTGACAACTCTGCTGCGGGGGGATGCGGATTATATCGTTCAGGTGGCGGGAAGGGTGGAGCGCATTTATCAACGGGATATTTCCAACTGGAGAGTGGCATGGCTGTTATTATATTTGTCCGAAACCTATCAGAGATCCGACAGGGAACGATGGGGATTTTTGGAAGAGCTCTTTGCAATGGGGTGTATCAGCCCGGTACTTTATATAGAGGCGGTGATTTTGCTGAACGGCAATCCTTCTTTGTTGCGAAAGCTGGGAAGGTTTGAACAGCAGGTACTGTATTACGGCGTCAAACAGGGGGCGTTGAGACGGGAAGTGGAAGAACTGGTAGGCGGTCTGGCGGGCAGGTCAAAAGAAGCTTCCGAAGTGCTCTGCAGACTTCTGGCAGCGTTATACGAGAAGCCGGATCGGGGTAATTCCATGGAAAAAAAGCGCCTTCTCCAGGAGCTTTGTACCCTTTTGATTAAGAGAGGAAAGGCCGGAAGCCGTTATTTTGGCTGGTATCAGGCAGGCGTGGAAGCACAGCTTCGGATCACAAACTTGTATGAATATTATATGCTGTCTTTGGATTTGGATGAGAAAGCTTCCATGGAAGCAGTAGAAATCCCCAAGACTGTGATCATGTATTTTTCCTATCAAAGCCGTATGGATTATGTCAGAACATCCTATCTGTACGATTATCTGCTTCGACACCGGGTTCAGCTGGGAGAAACCTATCATGCCTACAGGCCGCGGATGGAACAGTTTATAATAGAACAGATCAAAAAGGGACATATTAATAAATACCTGGCGAATTTATATCAGAAGCTGCTGCGACAGGATATGTTGGATGAAAAGACGGCGGGGCCTTTTTCCAGGCTGTTGTTTGCCCATTTTATCAGGGTGACAGACGGGAGAATACAAAAGGTATATGTATACCAGCCGGGAAATCTGCGGCCTTCAGAGTATGTTTTGACCGATAAAAGTACCTGGGTGGCGCTGTACGGCAGTAAGTATACCATTGTCTTTGAGGATGCCAGAAGGAACCGGTATATGACAAATGTGGAGTATACCATTGAAAAGCTGATGATTCCAGGCAGATTTCTGCGATGGCTGCTGCCGCTGGAATTTCATAATCCCGAACTGGATTTTTACCTGTGTGATAATAATTGCGTGTATAAAAAAGAATTATCAGGGGGAATAGAGAGGAAATTAAGGGTTGCTGCGTCCGAAAGCGCGGATCCCAAAATCAGAGCAGAGCTGTATTTACATATTTTGGAGTATTATCATGGCCAAAATGATCTGCGGGCTATGGGACAGTACCTGGAGGAGATTCCGTCCCGGGGGCTGACGGCAAAACAGCGGGGGATTGTGTTTCAATATATGGCCGTTTGCGGGAGGTATGATCTGGCAGGGAAATGGCTGGAAGTCTATGGAGCATATTCGGTTGACGCCAAAGTGGTATTACAGCTGCTGGGACCTTTGATGGAGCAATGGGGCATGTCAGAAAATCCCGTGTTGACGGCTGCGGCGGCATATGCGTTTCGGAAAGGGCAATATGACAGCACAACACTGGCGTATCTTGCCATGCATTACCGGGGAATGGTGAAAAATTTACGTGATATCTGGAAAACGGCTCGGTCTTTCGGCGTGAACTGTGGGGCGCTTTGTGAAAGGATTCTGATACAGATGCTGTATTCAGGCGCTTATGTGGGGGAGACAATGGAGATTTTCCGTTATCACATTGATATGGGGGCCAACTCTCAGCTGGAGAAGGCATTTCTCGCTCAATGTGCCTATGACTATTTTGTGAGGGAGCGTGTGACGGAGAAAGAGGTTTTTCGTGAGATAGAGCGGATGTATTTGAGCGGAGAGCCTGTGCAGAAGATCTGTAAGCTTGCTTATTCAAAATATGAACTGGAAGTAAAGAGCGAAGCGGACGAGGCCGGCGAGGCGGTAAGGGACGCCATGCTGGAAGCTTTCCTGACAGATCTGATCAACGAGGGGGTCAGATTGGAATTCTTTAAGAAATATGGAAAATGCTCCTTGGTTTCGGAGGAACTGGCGGACAAGACCATTCTGGAATACCGCACCAGTCCCCGGGCAAAAGCCCGTGTTCATTATGTGATACCGGGGCAAGAGGGACAGCCGGAGGGGTATATGACGGAATCCATGAAAGAAGCGTTTGCAGGTGTGTTTTTTAAAGAGTTTGTGCTGTTTTTTGGGGAGAGTCTTCAGTATTACATCACCGAAGAATGGGACGGGGAGGAACAGCTCACGGAGAGCGGAACGCTGGAGGGCGGCGGGGACGATGTGGGTGAGGACAGCAGATATCGGCTGATCAACGATATTGTGATCCATAAGTCGCTCCAGGAATACAGCGCAATGGACGATCTCTTGGAGGAATATTACAGAAAGGATTTCCTGAACGGTCGATTATTTGAATTGAAATAAAGCTTTTTGAAAAAGCGTAGGGGGCGGCATGGGCTTTTTAAACGGCAGTAAATTAATTGTGGGATATGACATGGGAAACAAATATTGCCAGATCAGCTATGCCTTGTCGGCGGGCGGAAATGTGGAGACGATCTCCCAGGTAGCCGGTTCGGAGGCTTACAATATTCCTGCGGTATTGTGTAAACGGATTGGAACGAATCAATGGCATTATGGCAGGGAGGCGCTTCGGCAGGCAAGTGAGCAGGAGGGGATCCTGGTTGAAAATCTCTGGGAGCTGGCGCTGGACGGCGAATTGGTGGTCATAGAGGGAGAGAGCTATGACCCTGTATCTCTCCTGGCTTTGTTTTTTAAAAAGAGTCTGGGACTGTTGGCCCAGGTGGGGCAGCCGGATAAATTCGCCGCGCTGATGATTACCTGTCCCGTACTTGACAGAAGGACACTGGAAGTTTTATATGATATGGTTGACAGTATCCATTTGAAGAGGGACAGGGTTATGTTCCAGAGCCATGGGGAGAGCTACTACAGTTATATGCTGCGTCAGCCGGAGGAGCTGTGGGTCTACATGTCTGTATTGTTTGACTATAGGGGGGACACCATCCGGGTGTATCGGATGGAATGTAACAGGCGAACTGTGCCCATAGCGGTTTTTATTGAGACAAAGGAGTACGAAGCGTTTCCCGGAGAGGATGTCTGTGACGCCCGGGAGAGGGACAGGGCCTTTGGCCGGATTGTGGAAAAGGAATGCAAGGACGGCAGGATCAGAAGTATATATCTTGTGGGAGATGGATTTGCAGGAGATTGGATGAGCGGTTCTCTGCGCAGCCTCTGTCAGGGAAGGCGTGTGTTTCAGGGGAATAATCTGTTTGGCAAGGGCGCATGCTGCGGAATGCAGGAAAGATTGGAGCCGTGCGAAGCAGGTAAGAACCATGTATTCCTTGGCAAGGACAAGCT
The DNA here is from genome assembly GCA_910578185.1 of uncultured Acetatifactor sp. GTDB lineage: Bacteria > Bacillota > Clostridia > Lachnospirales > Lachnospiraceae > Acetatifactor. Next base: position 116,191 of record CAJTPN010000006.1, on the reverse strand, counting down.
GAAGTCAAATATTGGTATGGAAGTGCTGCATCGTGGAGAAAATACTTACTGTTTATTGTTGGGCGCCGGCGTCAACTGGTATGAGGCCAGACAGACGGCGGACTTTTACATACAGGAGGGCAATGAACTGACATTGACGGTAAATCCGCTGATGGGAAAGGACGTCAGGCAGGAAAAGATTTTGCTTGAGAATTTCCCGGGGACGATTGCCAGACTGCGCATCCATCTCTTTCTGGAAGAGGAAGACTGTCTGGTGGTTGAAGTGGAAGATCTTGGGTTTGGAGAGCTGCGAACTTCTTCCGGGCGGGTCTGGAAGCGGACCATACGGATTTAGCAATCAATAGTCATCAGCCGGATTAGGGGTGTTGAAGGGTAGCTTACGGGCGCTTTGGCAGTAGGGAAAGACGAAAAGGGGTAGTGAGTAAATGCGTGTCAGTATCAGCGTAGGAAAATATGCAAAAACACCATATTGCGTGCCGGGGCTGGAGACAAATGTTTATTGTGTGGAGGAACTCTGTTATTGTGTGAGAGAGAACGCTTGTCTTCTGGATCTGGCTTTTCTGGATGACAGGCTGTTAAACTGGCTGGGTCAGGAATGCGATTTGAAGGAGCTGGTGAAGCTTTTATATCCTTTGGTCCATAAGCAGGGATCGTTGAGTGCGTTTGCCGTGGCGCTTTTGCAGTATGTGGGACTCTATGACAACAGGACCGTGGAGGAGGTGGAGAGGGTCTTAAAGCAAGGGGCTGGACTGAGCGCCATAGAGAGGCGAAAGACCCAGGTGGATCATCTGGTCAGAAAGAAGAAATACAAGTCCGCTCTGAAAGGATATGACGCGCTTCTGGAAAAATGGCGGGAACAGGATACGGGAGGCGGGGTACTGCCAGCTGCATCCTGTCTGGCTGCCATCTGGCATAACAAAGGAGTGGCATTTGCCGGGATGATGCTCTATGAGGAAGCGGCGGAATGCTTTCTGCGCGCCTATGAGCTGGACGGTGGAGAGGACAGTCGTATTGATTATCTGACAGCGATGCATATGTATCTGCCGGAAGAGGAATACGTGGAATTTGTGACCGGACATCCGGAGTTGCTTGGCGACAGCATAGAGATGGAAAAGAGGCTTGGAGGGGCGATGGCGGAATGGGAAAGACAGCCGGATTATCTTCGGCTGTATAACAGGAGCGTGCTGCGTGAGGATGACAGGGGGAAATATCTGGAAGAGAGCGAGAGAATGGTGAGAGCTTTACAGGATCATTACCGCAGGACCATAGAGTAGGAGAGATGGAATGGGATTTTTTTCAAAAATATTTGGCAGAAACAAACGGCAGGAAAACAAGGCGGACGACTGGGAAAATATCGTCTATGACAGAGACGAGGTGGATTTTGGTGACAGAGAACAGAGAAGCGAGTATATCAGGAGCTGCCTGGAACAGATGGAGGAAGCCACCAGAGAGATCAACCTGCTGACCGGAGAGTATTCCCTGGTAACCTCTTATTTGACGGATATCGAAGAGATAGAGGCGCTGCCCGCTGAGGAACGGGAACAATTGGACGGCATAGCCAGAAGGCTTGTGACTTTGGAGCAGGAACGGCAGCGGTATCAGGGCAGAGCCGGCAGGATGAACGATGGGGATTACTATCGCATGCGTAAGCAGGAGGATGAAATCCAGGAGGGAATCAGCAAACTGAAAGAGTGTGAAAATTATGGCGTGAAGGTGAAACAGGATATGCAGCGCCTGGACAGGGAGAGGCATGCCTACGATTTCCGCAGGCAGGAGCTGGAGACGCTGCTGAATAACCTGCGGGGGATGGTGATGATTTTCCTGGTGGCATTTGGATTGTGTATCGGGATGCTTCTGGTATTGCAGCTTTCATTAAAGATGAACGCCAGAGTGGGATATTTGATGGCGGTGCTTGCGGTGGTGATTGCGATGATTTGGGTGTGGGTGAAGTACACGGATGGCGACCGGGAGCTGCGCAGGGTTGAGAATGCTGTCAATAGGCTGATTCTGCTGCAGAATAAAGTGAAAATCAGATATGTCAACAACCGGAATCTGACGGATTACCTCTGTATCAAGTATGGTACGAAAAATGCCGTCTCGCTTGAGAAACTGTGGACCCAGTACAGACAGGAAAAAGAGGAGCGGAAGCAGTACGCCGAAGCGGAGGCAAAGATCGAATATTATCAGAGACAGCTGGTGGACAAAATGTCCAATTACCGTGTGGCAAGCCCAGAGAGATGGACGGGGCAGCCTGCGGCGCTTTTGGATAAGCGAGAGATGGTGGAGATTCGTCATGCGCTGATTCAGCGCAGACAGGCACTGCGCAAGCAGATGGATTACAACAACAATGTGGCGGAGACGGCAAAAGGGGAGATCATGGATGTGGCGGATAAATATCCGGCCTATGCGTTTGAAATCATGGAGATGGTAGGTCAGGCAAAGCAGTGAGACAATCAGTCTGTTGGGCTATTGACGAATTGTGCAATGTAGGCTATGATAGTTGTGGAAATTTGTTTTTGAATCAGGCAAAGGCGCCGTCCCGGGCAGGGGTGCGCCTTTGAGCGGCCGTTTGACACGGGGCGGGAAACTGTCCTTGGAAAGGAAGGGTTAAACGGTGATGGAAAGCACTTACATTCAGACGGAAGAACAAAGTAAATTGCAAGAAGAGTGCGGCGTATTCGGCGTTTGTGATTTTGGCGGGGAGGACTTGGCATCCCCAGCTTATTACGGATTGCTGGCATTACAGCGCAGGGGAAAGCAGGTACATATGAGAATGGGTTCGCCGCCGCTTAAGCCACCCAGGGAAGATATCCGGGGAGGATGCGGAGAGAATGAAATCTTATAAAGCTGATATGAGATCAACAAATTTGTGATTAGATAATACAGGAACGGGAGACGCTTCCCGGGAAGTTGGAGGTAAGAATGAGTACGGACAGATATGTAAGCCCTTTGTCGGAGCGGTATGCCAGCAAGGAGATGCAGTATATTTTTTCTCAGGATATGAAATTTCGCACATGGAGAAAGCTTTGGATTGCGTTGGCGGAGACGGAAAAAGAGCTTGGGCTTTCTCAGAACGGAAAACCGGTGATCACCGATGAACAGATTCAGGAGCTGAAGGAGCATGCGGAAGATATTAATTATGAAGTGGCACAGGCAAGGGAGCGGGAGGTACGTCATGATGTCATGAGTCATGTGTATGCCTATGGTCAGCAGTGTCCCAAAGCCGCAGGCATCATTCATTTGGGAGCGACTTCCTGCTATGTGGGAGATAATACGGATATCATTGTGATGACGGAAGCGCTGAAGCTGGTAAAGAAGAAACTGGTCAATGTCATTGCCGCGCTGGCTGCATTTGCGGAGAAATATAAGGCACAGCCAACGCTTGCTTTTACGCATTTTCAGCCTGCTCAGCCCACAACGGTGGGGAAAAGGGCTACATTGTGGATACAGGAGTTTTACTTGGATTTGGAGGATCTTGACTATGTGCTTGGCAGTATGAAACTGTTGGGTTCCAAGGGGACCACAGGGACACAGGCCTCCTTCCTGGAGCTTTTTGAAGGAGATCAGGAGACAATAGACAAGATTGACCCCATGATTGCGGCGAAAATGGGCTTTCAGGAGTGTTATCCGGTATCAGGACAGACCTATTCCAGAAAGGTGGACACCAGGGTTGCCAATGTTCTGGCCGGAATCGCGGCATCGGCTCATAAGATGAGCAATGATATCAGATTACTGCAGCATTTGAAAGAGGTGGAGGAGCCTTTTGAAAAGAGTCAGATTGGGTCTTCCGCCATGGCATATAAACGCAATCCCATGAGAAGCGAGAGAATTGCGTCTCTGTCCAGGTATGTGATGATAGATGCACTCAATCCTGCCATTACCTCCGCGACTCAGTGGTTTGAGAGAACCTTGGACGATTCCGCCAATAAGCGTCTGTCCATTCCGGAAGGGTTTCTGGCCGTGGACGGGATTTTGGATCTGTGTCTGAACGTGGCGGATGGACTGGTGGTCTATCCTAAAGTCATCGAAAAGCGCCTGATGAGCGAACTGCCGTTTATGGCCACGGAAAACATTATGATGGATGCGGTGAAACTGGGCGGAAACCGTCAGGAGCTTCATGAGAAAATCCGTGAATTATCCATGGAAGCAGGCCGCAATGTAAAGGTAGAGGGTAAGGAAAACAATCTTTTGGAGCTGATAGCCCAGGATCCTGCGTTTAACATGACCCTGGAGGATTTGCAAAAAACAATGGAACCTTCCAGATATGTGGGACGTTCCAGGGAACAGGTGGAGGCGTTCCTGGCGGATGTGATCCGGCCGGTACTGGAGAAAAATACAGAATTGTTGGGCGTAAAGGCCGAAATCAATGTATAAGGACGAAGAAGTAAGAGACAGAACAAATTGTCGTATGCGACAGTTGAATTAGGAGGAAAATATCATGGGTGGTTTTTTTGGAGTTGCCGCCAAGGATGATTGTGTGTTTGATCTGTTTTTTGGCACGGATTATCATTCCCATTTGGGAACCAGACGTGCCGGAATGGCTGTTTACGATAGAGAGCGGGGATACGACAGGGCGATCCACAATATTGAAAATGCGCCTTTTCGCACGAAATTTGACAAGGATGTAACTGAAATGCGGGGCTGTATGGGAATTGGATGTATTTCGGACTTTGAGCCGCAGCCTTTGATGGTTCGTTCTCATCACGGAACCTATGCCATTGCCACAGTGGGCAAGGTGAATAATTCGGACAAACTGATTCAAGAACTGTTTACCAAGGGGCATTCTCATTTTTTGGAGATGAGCGGCGGTGATATTAATATTACTGAACTGGTAGCTGCCATGATTAATCAAAAGGATAATCTGGTGGAAGGGATTCGGTATGCTCAGGAGAATATTGACGGTTCCATGACTATTTTGCTCATGACGCCCAAGGGTATCTATGCGGCGAGAGACCTGCTTGGCAGGACACCGGTGTCAGTGGGGAAAAAAGAAGGCGCATATTGTGTGTCCTTCGAGAGCTTTGCTTATCTGAACTTGGGATATGTGGCGGACAGGGAACTTGGTCCCGGGGAGATCGTGGTGGTGACGCCGGAGGGGATGCAGACTTTGGTGCCGCCTGGTGAGAAGATGAAAATTTGTACCTTCCTCTGGGTATACTATGGTTACCCTTCCTCTTCCTATGAGGGTATCAGTGTGGAGAAAATGCGCTACAACTGTGGGGCGCTGCTGGCCGAGCGGGATGATGTGTCGCCTGATATTGTGGCGGGAGTGCCGGATTCGGGGACAGCCCATGCCATTGGATACGCCAACCGGTCGGGAATTCCTTTCTCCAGGCCATTTATTAAGTATACACCCACCTGGCCGCGCTCTTTTATGCCTGCGATTCAGACTCAGAGAGATTTGATCGCCAAGATGAAACTGATTCCCGTGCAGGATTTGATACAGGATAAAAGCCTGCTGTTGATAGATGATTCCATTGTGAGAGGAACCCAGCTGAGGGGAACTACGGAATTTCTCTATCAGAGCGGAGCGAAAGAGGTTCATATTCGTCCTGCGTGCCCGCCTCTATTATATGGCTGCAAATTCTTGAATTTTTCCCGCTCCGCTTCGGAGATGGAATTGATTGCCAGAAGGGTTATGAAAGAAATAGAACAGGAAAGTATGAGAGGGGGAACTTTTGAGGAAAGCACCTTGAAAAGATATGCAAATCCGGATTCGGAAGAATATAAGGAGATGGTGAGGCGCATTGGAAAGCAGTTGAATTTTACCAGTCTTCGCTATCATAGACTGGATGATATGATTGCTTCCGTGGGCATAGACAGGTGTAAACTGTGTACTTATTGTTGGGATGGCGTTACAGATGATACGCCATGTTCCCGGGAAAATCAGGGTTCAGTGGTGGGGTAGTCATTTTTTACGGAGAATAAATTGGGCTATGTTGAGGATGTTTTATGTGATTTTGATTTCACTGCCGTTTATAATCTACTATATCTGCAAGGTACATTATATTGCGCGGCATGTGGAGGATTATTCGGAAGAAAAACGTTATCGGATTGCACGTAGATGTATTTCAATTATGATGCACAATGGGCGAATCAAGACGGATAGTTACGGGCAGGAGCTTTTACCCAAGGAGGGGGGGTACGTCATGTACTCCAATCATCAGGGTAAATATGACACATTAGGCATCATGATTTCGCATCCCACACCTTGTACCATTGTAATGGATGCTTATCGGTCGAAGCTTCCCATAGCGGATTCTTTTATTGATCTGGTGCAGGGGAGCAGGCTGGATAAGCACGACATGAAGAGTCAGATGAGAACGATTCTTAAGATTGCGGATGAAGTCAGGGGAGGACGGCGTTACATCGTCTTCCCCGAAGGGGGATATGATCACAATAAAAATGACCTGCAGGAATTTATGGCGGGTGCGTTTAAGTGTGCAACCAAGGCCAGGGTGCCGATTGTACCGGTTGCCATTATCGACTCATACAAACCTTTTGGTGTCAATTCACTGCGCAGAGTCAGGACACAGGTACATTTTTTGAGTCCCATCCCGTATGAGGAATATACGGGGATGACCACACAGGAAATTGCGGAGACAGTAAAATCCAGAATTTCGGTGGTGATTGACAGGCAGTTAAAGTTAAAATCTTCCGGTGGGAGAAATCTTCCATTGGAAAAAAGGAAAAGCGAAAGCAATTAGAAGCTTTCGTTTTTTTTGTGACTTCCTAGGCTCTGTTTCGTTCAGGATAGGTCTGCGACAGGGCGGAGGCGCACGCCGAGACTCCGGTAAGAATATGTAAATATCTTGACAAGAAGGTACACCATTGTGATATACTAGAATAAGTTATATGGTAGATAATTCCATAGTCAGGAATGACCGTTTCCCTTTGATCAGACCTTCTGTCAGGTTTTAAGGGAACTGAGAAAGCTGATGTAAAATCGGATGATTTTGGTTGCATAAAGAGACCAATACAGGTTCCCGTAGGCGGGAATTGTAAACAGTCCGGCTTAGAAATGCCAAAAGACATCCTGTCGCATATTAGTAGTTTCACAGGATGGAATTAAAAAATTTCGAAACGAAAGCACAAGGTGTTGTTTAGATAGATAAAAGGAAATTTCGGCTGCGCCCTTTGCAGATGTAAATTATTTTTTGTGGGTGCTGAAGTATGGAAACGTAACTTAAACAGGAGGAATAACATGGGCAGTCAGTTAGTATGGCAGGAACGCTATAATATTGGTGTGGAATTTATTGACAGAGAGCACAAGAAACTATTTAGCATTTTGAACAAGCTTCTTGCTGCCAAGGCACAAGATGAGAAAAGTCAATGGGTTTATCAGGAAGGAATCAAGTATTTTAAAGAACATGCAATGAAGCATTTCACGGAGGAAGAAATGTATATGGCGTCTATTGGTTATCTGGGATTTGATACCCACAGACGTCTACACGACAATTTTCGGCAGAAAACCCTTCCGGCGTTAGAGAAGGAACTGGAAAGGTCAAACTATTCCGGGGAGGCGCTGAATCATTTCATGGGTGTCTGCGTGGGATGGCTGATCGGACACACATTGACGGAAGACCGTGCAATTACGGGGAAACTGACAAGTAAGTGGGTGGGGCTTCTGCCGGAAGAAGAACAGTCCGCCATGCGGAAGGTGATTATAGAGCTTTTGCATGACATGTTCCAGATGAAAGCTCGGGCCATCAGCAATAATTATGGCGGGGAGAAATTCGGAAACGGAATTTATTACCGTCTGGTATATGCCACGGAAAAGGGGGAAAAGTGGGAGATTATCATGATCTTTGAAGAGAAGCTTCTGATGAATTCCGTGGGGAAGATTTTGGGCGTGAAATCGGATGAAGTGGACGTAATGATTATGAATACTACCAGATATATGGCCAGGCAGTTTGTGGATCGTATCCGGGCGCATTTTCCCACTGCGGAACTGTATGAAGTGATAGAAGAGAATTTGATCACCTTTGATCAGTTTGAGAGGATTTTTGAATGGGAGCGTCCACAGTGCAGTTTGCTGTTTGACACGGGAGAAGGATATTTTGCGTATTGCGTCATGGCACCTCATTTGCTTCAAAATGGATTTGTTCCTTCTATCACGGCAGAAAATGCCATGGATGAAATAAAGAAATACCTTGAAAAGGAAAAAGAAGAACAGAAGCAAGAATATAAGAACAAAATCCTGGTGGTGGATGATTCGGGGGTTGTACGAGAGGCTATGAAGGGGCTGCTGGAAGAGGACTACCAGGTTACGCTGGCACAGTCTGGTTTTTCCGCCATCAGGAGCATTGCGCTGGATAGGCCGGATTTGATATTGCTTGATTATGAAATGCCGGTTTGCGACGGTAAACAGGTGTTGGAAATGATTCGTTCCGAGACGGATATGGCGGATATTCCGGTTATTTTTTTGACCGGAAAGGTGGATAAGGAGAGTATAGCCAAAGTTCTGGCCTTAAAGCCGGCGGGATACCTGTCCAAGGTGTTAAAACCCATGGATATCAAGAAGAATATTGACGAATACTTTGTCAGAAAAGGTAAGAAAAGTCCTAAGGAGTGACAGGAAAAACATTAATGTTTGAAAAATATAAGGCAGACCATGTTTCAGGGCGATGGTCTGCCTTTTTCATAGTAAAAATCTGTTTTAAAGTGGTTTTCCGGTTAAGAGTTCGTATGCCTGGAGATATTTGTCAATGGTCTTATTTACGATCTCCTCCGGAAGAACCCAGTTGTTATCCGGATTTGCCTTCAGCCAGTCTCTTGCAAACTGCTTGTCAAAGGAAGGTTGGCTGTGGCCCGGCTCATAGCCGTCGGCGGGCCAGAAGCGGGAACTGTCGGGAGTGAGCATTTCGTCGCCCAGAACGATATTGCCCTCTTCGTCCAAACCGAATTCAAACTTGGTGTCAGCGATGATAATACCCCGTTCCAAAGCGTATTTTGCACACTTTTTGTACAGGGAGATGGTCATGTCGCGCAGCTTTTCCGCATATTCCGCACCTTTTCCGGGAAAGCGCTTTTCCAGGTATTCCACGCTTTGCTCAAAGGAAATATTCTCGTCATGCTCCCCCAGTTCTGCCTTGGTGGAAGGGGTATAGATGGGCTCCGGCAGCTTGTCGGATTCTTTCAGGCCCTCCGGTAGCCGGATACCGCACACTGTGCCGTCTTTCTGATAGCTTGCCCAGCCGCTTCCGGTGATATAGCCCCGTACAATACATTCTACGGGGATCATGTTCAGCTTGCGGCAGAGCATACTGTTTCCGTCAAATTGTTGCTGTCTGAAAAATTCAGGCATATCCTTTACATCCACGGAGATCATGTGGTTTGGCAGAATATCTTTTGTCATGTCGAACCAGAATTTTGACATCTGGGTCAGAACGGTACCTTTTTTGTCAACCTTGTTGCCCAGAATCACATCAAAGCAACTGATACGATCCGTGGCTACCATGATCAAACTGTCTCCGTTATCATAAATTTCCCGTACTTTTCCTTCCTTAATGGGCTTAAGTTCCTGCATGCTCATCTTTTTGACTCCTTTGTTTTCATATTTTTGCCCGGGTTATCCCTTTCTTTCAGTGTATGGTATTCTGACAAAAAAATCAAGCCATAAAATCCTTTCAGTTTTCCAACATGATACGAATGATTTCCTTGTCAGTTTGCTGCATGCCGTTCCGTGCCAGACGTCCGATATTGGATATGGTGTTTTCAACCCCTTTTTTGATGAGACCATCGCCTCCAAAAAACTGGTTTCCGTGTTGATACATCATTAAGCCCAGCAGACCGGCGTCAACGGAGGAGGCAATTTTGGCGGCACAGCTGGCCTTGGCGCCATCGCACACAATGCCGGAATCCATGGCCAGGGCGTTTACCACCGTGTGTGCGATGGTGTCATATTTTCCGCCCTGCAGATAGGCGATACCGGCAGCAGCGCCGCATCCTGCGCTGACTGCACCACAGTATGCGGAAAGCCTTCCGATTCCTGTCTTCAGGTGAGCCGTTATCAAATTGGAGACACACAGGGCTCGGAGCAGTAATGTATGGGACATCTGCATTTCCTGTGCGTAGACGATCACTGGCACACTGGTGGTAATACCCTGATTGCCGCTTCCGGAATTGATGATAACCGGTAATTCACAACCGTTCATACGAGCGTCGCTGGCAGCAGCTGCATAGGCTCTCATTTTATAATTCACATCATTTTCATGTCCTGCCAGAAGTGTCTTGCCGATATTTGCACCGTAATTGCCAAGTAAGCCTTCCTGGGCGATGGCCATATTATAGTTGATCTGACGATCTAATATATCCTGTATATCTTCAATATGTACACAGTCGGCAAATTCTATGATCTTTTCAACGGATAGCCCGGCATGATCAGGCGGTGCTGTATGTTCAGGAGGCAATTCCTCACTGAGGAGCGGTATGTCGTTATGCCGAACGCTGACAATATTTGTATGGTGCTCCACGATCCGTACATATGCACTTTCTTTACCGTAATAGGCCGTCATCATAATATCAAAAATGTAAGGAGTTTCCTTGTGTTTCACTTCAATGGGAACGGAATTGAGATATTTGCCGATTTCGGCGATCTGCTCCTGGGTAACACGGGAGAGAACTTCCAGCTGTCGTGAGGGATCTCCCACAATAATTCCTGCCGCAGCCGCAGCTTTGATTCCGCGCAGGCCGCCCGTATGGGGAACCACCACGCTTTTTACATTCTTTATAATATTGCCGCTTACTTCTACAATCAGCCTGTCGGGCAGGTGTCCCAGCGTTTCTCTGGCTTTTGCTGCGGCAAGGGCTATGGAAATCGGTTCCGTGCATCCCATTGCGGGTATCAGCTCATCTTTTAAGACTTGGACATATTGTTGATAATCGCTGTCTGCATAAATCATTGTGTGCCTCCTGTTTTGTTGGTTAAATCCGTTTCGTTTTTGTGTCGTTTCCTCCAGTCGAAGTAATGGTTCATACAATCCATATCAATGGCGCGGGCCGAACCGTCATGGCTTTTTCCGCGAAGGGGAATTTTGGCGGAGGAAATGGAAGACGGACAAAAAAAGTATAACAGTTTTGGGGAAATGTGTAAAGGTATTCCGCAACTGCCGTCGAATTTTGGGTAAAGATTGGGATAAACAGAAGGATAATATTTTTGGATGTACAGGTCTTTGTGCATTTCGGGCGTGTCAATATGCATTCCGGCGTTTGAGACATTGCTTTTTTGGTAGTCTGCCGGGTATAATGAAGAAAACCGGGAGGATATTTTTTTCGGATAAGAACCCTTGGGAAGATGGATTGTTAAGAAGGATCTGACCGGGAGAAAGGCGGCAGCCATGAAGATTATTCTTCAGAAGACAGATTCGGGAGAGGAAGAAATAATAATTCGATATCGGGAGATGACGCGGAAAATATCTGATGTTGTCAAACTGTTTTCGGATAGCGACAGCCGGATGGCCGGAACAAAAGATGACGCGCGTCAGGTCTATTATTTTGCTCCGGAGGATGTCTATTATTTTGAGACTGTGGAGGGTGTGGCGTATGCATATCTGGAAAAGGAGGTTTACCGGTTACGGGAAAAGCTGGAAGAGATTGTATACCGATACGGGGAGCTTGGCATAGCAAGATGTACCAGGACCATGGCGGTCAATCTGTACAAGGTGGATTGGCTGAAAAGTCAGCCGGGAGGGCGGATTTTGGCGGCGCTGAAAAACGGCGAGAAGGTGGTTATTTCCAGAAAATATGCGGAAACTCTGCGGGAGCAGTTAAGGAGAGGAAGTCCGGATGTTGAGAGGTGAGAAATTTCAAAGAAGGGAGGAAAAAATGTGAGAAAGTGGTTGAAAAACGAAAAGCTGAGGCGGTATCTGAGCATGGAAATCGGTATCGAATACAAGGCATGTCTTTATTTTTTTGTGGTTTTGTTTTTTTACTGTATGTATCTTTTGCTCCATGGCGTCTATGAGGCCAGATTACTCCATATGTTTGAGATGATTGCTGCCACCTACGGAATGGGATATTTTCAGGTTTTGATATTGGGTAATTTTGACGAGACGGAGCGATTGTCTGGCAGGCAGTTTTTATACATGCTTTTATGCTCCGTAATGTATGCCGGGCTCAGTTATCTGTGCGGATGGTTTGACAGGGAGCTGATGACCACGGCTGTTTTTGCGTTATTCTGTGTGGCGGCGTATTTCTGCGCATACTTGGTCAACAGAGCGAAACGGGATATTGATACAGAGCAGTTGAATGTGATGCTGCAGGCATATCAAAAGGGAGGAAGAAGAGATGAATGCCATCGAAATGAAGGAACTGACGAAGCGCTACGGTAAGAACAGAGGAATTCAGAATATTACCTTAGCGGTGAAGGAGGGTGATATCTTTGGGTATCTGGGGCCCAACGGCGCAGGAAAATCCACATCTATTCGATGCCTGTTGGAAATGATTTCCATATCTTCCGGCGAAGCCTGCCTGCTTGGTCAGAGGATGGGAACGGCGGGTGGAAATGGTGAAAAGAGGATCTTGCGTAAAGTTTTTAACAGGGTTGGGTATATGCCCTCCGAAGCTTATTTTTATCCGGCCATGAGGGTGGGAGAAGTGATAAAGTATTCTGCCAGATTACGGGGACTGGACTGTGATAAGGAAGCCGGGAGATTGTGCGCCATACTGGAGGTGGACAGGAATAAAAGGATTCGGGAATTATCCCTTGGAAACCGTAAAAAAGTCAGTATTGTATGTGCCCTGCAGCACAGGCCGGAGCTGGTGATTTTGGACGAACCCACTTCCGGGTTGGATCCACTGATGCAGGAAGCGTTTTTTGATCTGCTTATGGAGCGCAATCGGGATGGGATGACCTGTTTTTTATCCTCTCATGTGCTTTCCGAGGTGAAGCGGTATTGCAGGCATGTGGGTATCCTTCGGGACGGGGAACTGGTGAAGGTGGATACGGTGGAAAATTTGACCAGGACAAAGCTGCGCAAGGTGAGAATCTCCGGTCCGGCATTTATTCCTCAAATGGAAGGGATTTCTGAAGTCACGGCGTTGGGAGATGGATTTTCTTTTTCCTGGCATGGGGAGGTGGCAGCGCTTCTGGAGGCGTTGAGGGGAATGGAAGTGAAGGATTTGCTGATATCGGAACCGGCTTTAGAGGAAGTTTTCATGCATTTTTACTCCAATGAGACAAGCGTAGGGTAGAAAGGAGCGAGATTATGGTGTTATTTTGGCAGGAATGCAGGATGAATTTCAGGACAATGTTGGTTTGGGCGTTTTGTGTGGGAGGGCTGTGCCTGGGGTGTCTGCTCTTATTTGACAGTCTTGGGGATTCTGTGGGAGAAATGTCGGAGATGTTTTCTGATATGGGAGCGTTTTCGGAGGCGTTGGGAATGGACAGGGTGAGTATCGGAACGCTGGAAGGATATTATGCTGTTGAAATTTCCATGTTGTTATCCCTGGGCGGGGCTCTGTATGGCGCGATGCTGGGCGCCGGGCTCATTGCAAAGGAGGAGGAGGGAAAGACTTACGAATTTTTAAACGTTCATTCCCTTGGCAGAAGCAAAATTTTGTGTGAAAAGTATGGTGCGCTTGTGGTTATGTTGGCGGTGTTTCATGGAATTTGTATCTGTCTGATTCTGGCCGGTTTTGCGTGGATGGGGGATATGCCGGATGGAGTAAGCTTTGTCCGCTATCATGGGGCGGCATTTTTGATGTGTCTTGAGATCGGAACTCTGTGTTTTCTGCTTTCTGCCCTGTGCCGGAAGCGGCCTGTGGGCGCTTCTGTGGGAGTGGCGGTGCTGTTTTATATGATGGAATTGATGTGCAGGGTGGTTCCCGCACTGAAGAAGATAAAATATGTGACGCCGTTTTATTATTGTAATGCGGCGGATATTTTTGCAGGAGCAGATGAGAGTGCATGGCTGTGCGGTATGGGGATCGGCGCGGCCATACTATGTGCAGCGTTTCTGGCTGCACTTGTGGTATACGAAAAGAAAGAGTTAATGTGATTTCAGCAGAAACTACTTTAAATTAATCCTATTCTTCTTTCTGCTTTTGTGTTATACTGTTCCCAAAAAGCGAAGCGACCTTGTTTAGCCACTCCACAGGAGAATTCAACTGATAAGATATTCTATCAGGGATTGTTATGGAGTGATTATCAGAGGAGAGATTTCTATTTCAGCTGTTTGGGTCGGAAGAACGAGGAGGAAAATATGGATGTAAAAGAATTGACGGAGCTGCTGGTATCTTCCAGTGAAAAATTTAATCAGGCCAGATTTATCCCCTGGTGGGAGGATGACGAGGAAAAGTCGGATTATTGGGATAACAGGTTTGAAGATAGTGTTGTGGAGGAAGCGGAGGAATGCCTGGCAAAGTGCGGCAGGGAGGAATTACTGGCGCCGGTGGGAAAAGTGGGACTTAACCTGTTTCACCTTCTGGTATGGCATAATTTCCATGCATCGGTGGAGAAAATGCTCTGTGACGGAAGAATCACGGAAGCGGAAATCAATTTGCCCGACCAAAAGGGGCATGGACTGACGCCGTTTCTTTTAGCCTGTGCCAGGAGTAATCTGGGTATGGTCAGGCTTTTGCTGGAGCATGGCGCCAGTGACGCCCAATGTGACGACAGGGATATGAATGCATATCATTTTCTGGCGTATCCCAGATTTTCGGATGGGATGCTTACATTTGACGGCACGTGTCTGGAAAGAAGCGTGGAACAGAGGGGGGAGATTGCCCGTCTGTTGACCTGTGACATCAATGGAAAGAATATTGACGGGCTTACGCCTCTGGAAAAGCTGTTGTCTACGGACTATAGCTCCGAATATACCTGGCCGCTGGCGAAAGTATTTCTGGATAAGGGCGCTAAAACAGACTATGTGGATGAAGACGGCAATACGCTTTTGATGATGGCAAGGCGAAATGGTCATAATACGGCTGCTCTGGAGCTGATGGAGCGGTGTCCGGAAATGGTAAATGTGGCCAATAAACGAGGTTTGACGCCCATTGAGCATGCGATTGAATTTCACAATGAGGCCATGTATCTTGCACTGAAACAACACGGTGCAGACCCTGTTCCGAAGATGGATCTGTTTCCGCTGAGCCAGATTACCAGCAATTTTTTTTGTAAAGTGAGCAGAGAAAGCAGGGATGCTCTGGGGCTTGCGCTGTATCTGACAAAGATGCTGATCCGTCAGATAGATCCGGACGACGAAGACGAATTTGGGGAAGTGATGGATATTCTGCACAATGCGCTGATGTCCGATGAGGAAGCAAGCGTACTGGAGGTTTGTAAGGAGGAGGGGATGGACTTTACCAATCTCATTTATTATAAGTCAGAAGCGTTCTGTCTGCGGGACAAATGTCTCGAGGTTGCTTTTGGATTTGGAGTCTTCAGGAAGATGGTGGAATTGGGAGTGGATATGGAAAAAGCGGTGGTAAAAGGGCGGACCCCGGCCAACCTTCTGGCATCCAATAGCCAGGGCTGTATCGGTGGTGAAAAGGAGAACTATTTGGAGAAAGCGGCAGCGTTTTTTTCGAAAGAATCCATGGAGCAGAGAGATAATGATGGGAGGGCGGCAGTGCATCGTGCCGCGGAAAACGGCCATTTGGGAATGTTGAAGATTATGCTGGAAAAAGGGGTGGATGTAAATCTTACCCAGGACGAGCCTGGGGAAGCAGGGGTTACGCCTCTTCATCTGGCCTGTATGGAGGGCTGTCAGGAGGTGGTAGAGCTGCTTGTGAACGCCGGTGCGGATGATACCATGAAGACCCTTAAGGGGAGTACGCCTGCCCATTGTGCGTTAATGGAAAAAGGATATAGCTGGGATGTGAAAACGGAGCCGATGGCGGCCATTCTGAAGACATTGAAACATTTGGACATTCCTGACGAGGAGGGGCGAACACCTCTTATGCTGCTTCGGTATCATACCAGGGAATTGCTTCCGCTGTTTTTGGACAGAGGTGTGGATGTAAATCATGTGGACCAGGAGGGCAGGACAGCATTGATGTTTCAATGGCATAAGGAGATGGCTAAGGAACTGCTTGGGGCCGGGGCGGATATCAATAAGGTCGACAAGGAAGGGAATACGGCGCTGCATTATGCATTGGAAGCTGGCGGTCAGGAAGATGCGCGGTATCTGATCAGGAAGGGAGCTGATTATAATCACCCTAATAACCAGGGGGTAACGCCCGCACAGATGGCGGCAGAACAGGGCTTTGAAGCGGTACTGGATCTGATGACGGAAATCAGATAAAACAATTGGATATGTGGTTTTGATTCTTTCCAACATGTACAATGTCCCCATGGGATTTGACTTGAGTGTGATCTGTTGAAATAATACTATTTTAACGAAAACTGGCGGCGCGGCTCAGCATCACCTCAAAGGATATTCTGCCATGGGGCATTGCTTTTGCCCGTATTTCCCCCCTGTGCAGTTCCACAATGGACTTCGCAATGGCAAGCCCAAGCCCATAACTGCCATCCGGCGTCCTTGCTCTGTCCGCTCGGTAAAAGCGCTCAAATACCCGGCTGAAATCACATTCCGCCGCCGCTGCATAATCGTTTATGACCTGGAGACAAATCTGCTTCCTTTCACCGGTGAGTCTTATGGCAATTTTACCGTTGGCATCGCAGTATTTTACGGCATTGTCAACCAGGATGGAAATCAATTGCCGGATCTTGGATTCGTCGCCGGAATAGATGAGATTTTCCGTCATATCAAAAGTGATGATTTTGCCGCTTGTATGAATCAAATTTTCAAAGGACTTAGCCGTATCGTATACTGCGTCGCTGATATCGAAGGGAGCAAAGACGGGGGTCTGTTCCTCGTCCAGTCTTGCCAATGCAATCAGGCTTCGGACCAGGCCGTTCATCTTTGCTACCTGGCTGTCAATGCCGTCAAACCATTCGCAGTCGCCATAGATCATTCTGGATAGCGCATTGTTGGCGGAGATGACAGTCAGGGGCGTTTTTAGCTCATGGCCTGCGTCGGTGACAAACTGCTTTTGCCGGGCATAGCTTTCTTCGATGGGCTTTACGGCCCGGCCGGAAGCAAATAGGATGATAAGAAGTACCAGCAGAAAGATAAAGATACCGGTGACGCCTGAAATCAAAAGCATGGTGATGACAGAGTACAGATCCGAGGAGGCATTGACAAGGCCCAGTACAAGTTCCGTACTGCCATCCTGTAATGTTCTGGTTTCCAGGCGGAATTTGTAATATTGATACCAGCCCGTTTCTTTGTCTCTACGGGAGATATCATCCGCAATATTTTGAAGCTCTTCCCGGGAATAGTGTCCTGGGGTATCTTGTCGTATTTCTTTGATAGCGCCGTCGTCGCTTAAATAAACCACACAGCCGTCAAAACGGATCTTTAATTTCATATCAAAAGGGGGAAAGGGCTTCTCCGGTCCGCCGGGGCGCTGAAATTCCGGTTCGCGTTCGTCCATGACGCGCTCCAGACGGGCGTTTAAATTTCTGTTGCTGTCCATGATAAAGACGGTGTTGATGATCGTGATGACAATCAGGATCACCGCAAACAGGGCGGCGGCAGTGATGGAGATAAATTTCTTCCGGAGCTTTGGAATCATGGCGTTTTACTCCTTTCGAGGAAATATTCCCGGTTTTCCCGGAGGGGGATTTTGGGGCTTTGGAACGTTTATATTATGTATGCCATATGACCTGGAGCAATGGGGCGGTAGGGGTCAAAATTTCTTTTCCATGCAGTATCCAACTCCGCGAATGGCTCTGATAGAAACAGGAGCATTTAATTTCTCTATTTTTTTCCTTAGATTGGAGATAAATACCCAGACTACGCTTACTTCCACTTCCGAATCCCAACCCCAGATCCGCTC
Source organism: uncultured Acetatifactor sp. (assembly GCA_910578185.1). Lineage (GTDB taxonomy): Bacteria > Bacillota > Clostridia > Lachnospirales > Lachnospiraceae > Acetatifactor. The sequence continues at coordinate 98,344 of CAJTPN010000006.1, read as the reverse complement.
CATAAACTGTTCTGTAGGAATCACGGCTCCTGGGGATTGCATCAGGAGTTGCAGCATCTGAAATTCCCGATTGGCAAGACGCAGGGAATGCTCACTGAAGCTTAATTCAAAGGTGGACAGATCAAGCTTCATTCCTTCAAATTCCAGCAGTTCCATTTGATAATTGTCTTTTCGGCGCAGCATTGCCCGAATCCTTGCCAGCAGTTCGCTGGCGGCAAAGGGCTTGGGCAGGTAATCGTCCGCGCCGGCGTCCAGACCGCATACCCTCTCGTCGATATCGCCTTTTGCGGTCAATAGAAGAATGGGCGTCTTGATTCCCTCTCCGCGCAAATTTCGCAATACCTCCAAGCCGTCCATACCCGGCATCATGATATCCAGTACAATGCCATCATAATTGCCCTCCAGGGCATAGCTATACGCGTCATTGCCGTTATAAACTGTATCAACGCCATAGTGATTATGTTCAAACAGGGCGGTCAACGCCCTTGCGATATCTCTGTCATCATCTGCAATCAATAGACGCATGTGGTTAGTTTCTCCTATTCCAGTTCCCGTTTGCGGGAGCTTGTTTGCTCCGCCTGAATTCTGCGCAACAGCTCCACTTGGGATTATTATACTATAAATCCTGCAAAAGAAAAACACAAAAGCTTCACATTTCTTTTAGGCAGTATTTAGGTTGGGCTGGTAAGATGGGGGTATCAAAATACAAGACGTGGCCGGGAGGGGGTTAATCCTGATACCCGGTGGGGAAAGGAGAGCAGTGAATGGGCAGTAATGGAAATACGCCGATGGTATTTCAAAGGTATGAAATTAAATATCTGATTACCCGCAGACAGCGGGAAAAGCTTTTAGAAATCATGGAACCCTTTATGGAATTGGATCACTATGGGCGAAGTACCATCAGGAATATTTATTATGATACGGATACCTTCCGGTTGGTAAGGAAATCTCTTGAGAAGCCGGTTTATAAGGAGAAACTGCGTGTCAGGAGTTACAAAGCGGCGGGACCGGAGGAAGAGGTGTTTGTGGAGTTGAAAAAGAAATATGATTCTGTGGTGTATAAGCGCCGGATGGAAATTTCCAGAAACCTGGCCTCGGGTTATCTTTCCCGGACGGCGAGGCCTCCCATAAAAACACAGATTACAGAAGAGATTGATTATTTCTTGCAATTTTATCAGACTTTGGGGCCAAGAGTTTTTCTTTCCTATGAAAGGGAGGCGTATTTTACCAGGGAGCCCAGCGAATTTCGAGTGACTTTTGATGAAAATATCCTGTGGCGGAATACGGATTTGTCACTTGGAACGGGCGTATATGGAACAGGTATTTTGGAACCGGGTCAAGTGCTGATGGAAATAAAGACGCCTGGAACCATGCCGCTGTGGATGGTCAGGGCGTTATCGCAGGAAAAAATCAGAAGAATTACTTTTTCAAAATATGGAAATGCGTACAGGATGATGATGTCGGAGGAAAAAGGAACAGGAACATTACAAGGAGGGGCTGCTTATGCTTAACACATTTTTTGCGGGAGTATTTGACACTCAGTTTACATCCGTGATTTCGATACCGGAATTTCTGGCATGTCTGGGGACGGCGCTGCTGATCGGACTGCTGACCGCTGTTCTTTATACTTATAAAAACCGGTACACCAGGGGATTTTTGGTGACCTTGGCCACGCTTCCGGCGGTGGTATGTGTGGTCATCATGATGGTAAACGGCAATATCGGCGCTGGCGTTGCGGTGGCAGGGGCATTCAGTCTGGTGCGTTTTCGCTCGGTACCGGGAACGGCAAAGGAAATAGGAGCTCTTTTTATGGCCATGTGTACAGGGCTGATCACAGGCATGGGCTATCTGGGATATGCAGTTTTGTTTGCTGTAGTTTTAAATGGTGTCACACTGTTGTATAGTCGCTTTGACTTTGGAGAGAAAAAGAACAGGGAAAAGTATAAGGTTCTGCATATTACTATTCCGGAAGACTTGGATTACACCGGTGTGTTTGATGAAATTCTGGAAAAGTATACTTCTTCCCATGAACTGATGCAGGTGAAGACTACCAATATGGGCAGTCTGTTCAAGCTTACATATCATCTGGTGTTAAACGGGGCGGAAGCGGAAAAGGAGCTGATAGACAAGCTGCGCTGTCGCAATGGGAATCTGGAAATATCCATTTCTCATCAGGAGACGGTTGTCTGTGAATTATAGGGAAGGATGGGAGTCAATATGAGGAAGCCAAGATCAGGCAGACAAAGGATATATGGATGGATAAATGGAGTTATGGCACTTGGAATGGGGTTATGGTTTCTGACAGGCTGCGGCAAATCGGCGGATGGGATAACGGATGAGGCGGATGCACTGCTGCGCCTGGGGGAGGAAGAGAAGGCTTCGGGGCAACAGACGGGAATGGTCCCTGTAAACGCATCGGGGATTCAGATGGTGTCCTATGTTGATATGTTTACGGATAGGGATATGAGTGGAGATTATGAAGAGGATACGAGCGTGCGCATTATCTTTAAGGGGGAAACGGTAGCGTGTGATTCCGAAACGGTTCGGATAACAGAGGGGCATGTGACTGTAACCCAGGAGGGGGTCTATTTGTTGGAGGGCTCTTGGCAGGAAGGCATGCTTTTGGTGGATGCGCCGGATACCGCCAAGGTACAGCTGGTACTTGGGGGAGTGGAAATATTCAACGGCTCCAATGCGGCTCTCTATGTGAAATCTGCGGATAAGGTGTTTCTCACAATAGCGGAGGGGACGGTTAATAAATTGGAAAGCGGAGGCGATTATTCTGATTTGGACGGAAATCACATAGACGGAGCCGTATTTGCAAAATGTGATCTGACCATAAACGGGACGGGCAGCCTGGAAGTAGGGGCTGTAAAAGGTCATGGAATTGTAGCCAAGGATGACTTGAAGATTACGGGCGGGAATCTTACAGTGAAGGCCGCAGGCCACGGGCTTTCTGGTAAGGACAGTGTCTGCATTGCACAAGGCAGGATTTCGTTGGACTCCGGCAAGGACGGGATCCATGCTGAACATGATACCAATGGAGAGAAGGGATATGTCTATATTGGAGGAGGCAGTTTTGTGATCGATGCCGAGGGGGACGGTGTCAGCTCTGGTAATTTCATGCAGATTGACGGGGGCGACTTTGTGATTACCACAGGAGGAGGCAGCAGCAATAAGGTTCCCAATAAGAATGAGGAAGGCGATATTGTGAGCACAAAGGGATTGAAAGCAATGGAAGCCTTTGTGGTAAATGACGGCAATTTTGTGATAGATGCTCAGGATGATGCACTGCATTCCAATGATAGTCTGACCGTATATGGCGGTGTTTATCAGATCGCAACAGGGGATGACGGATTTCATGCGGATGAGGAGATGACCGTTGCAGGCGGTCATATTGATATTTCTACCAGCTATGAAGGGATTGAGGGAAATGAAGTGGTGATATCCGGAGGGTATGTGAAGCTGTATGCATCGGATGACGGTATCAATGCAGCAGGTGGAAATGATCAGAGCGGCTTTGGCGGCTTTCCCGGAGGGGAAGGATTTGACGCCAGCGGAGGTTCATCGCTGTTGATATCCGGCGGAACCATATATGTGAATGCGGACGGGGATGGATTGGACTCTAACGGAAATCTGACAGTCACAGGAGGAGAAATCTATATTTCCGGGCCTGTGGGCAATATGGACGGCGCATTGGATTATGACGGCGTTGGGCAGATCACAGGGGGTGTGGTGATGGCTGTTGGCAGTGTGGGGATGGCGATGAATTTCGGGGAAACATCCACCCAAGGTTCCGCTCTTGTTGTTTTTTGCGGTCAAACTGCCGGAAGTGAAATCGTTGTGACGGATTTGGAAGGGAAACACTTGATTTCCTATACGGCGGAAAAATCGTATCAGTCTGTAGTGTTCAGTTGTCCCGAAATGGTGTCAGGAGGAACTTATACGATCTCGGCGGGAGATAGTGCACAATCTGTGACGCTGGACGGTCTGATCTACGGAAATGGCGTCGGCATGGGCGGTTTTGGAGGTCATGGCAGAGGAGACCGGGGGAATGGAAGAGGCCCGCAGGAGCCGGGAACAAAACCGTTACCGGAGGGGATGATGCCCGGAGAAGGCCAGGAGCCTGGAATGGATTGGAACCCGCCGGGAGGCCAGGAGCCTGAAATGGATTGGATGCCATCGGAAGGCCGTGAGCCTGGAATGGATTGGAACCCGCCGGAGGGCTGGGAGCCTGGAATGGATTGGAATTCGTCGAGAGGCCAGGAGCCTGAAATGGATTGGACGCCATCGGAAGGCCAGGAGCCTATAGATGGTTAGAAATCAGGACAAGGCCAGTTTTGGAATGACCAGGAAATCTGAAAATAAATAAATTATAATTATAATAAGCATAAAATATATTGATTTTACTTATGATATATAATGTGTTATACTGTATCCGCGAATGAAAAAAACCTGCCGAAGGACGGCGGGGGATGGAGGAAAGATATGGTTAAGGCAATCGTAGGAGCAAACTGGGGCGACGAAGGGAAGGGTAAGATTACCGATATGATGGCGCAGGAAGCGGATATTGTTGTGCGGTTCCAGGGCGGTGCAAACGCGGGACATACCATCGTGAATAATTACGGTAAATTTGCGCTGCACACACTGCCCTCCGGCGTTTTTTACAGTCATATCACAAGTGTGATCGGAAATGGTGTGGCGCTGAATATTCCGCTTTTGTTTCAGGAAATTCAGTCCATTGTGGACAGGGGAGTGCCAAAGCCCAGGATTCTTGTGTCCGAACGGGCTCAGATCGTTATGCCTTATCATATTTTATTTGATCAGTATGAGGAGGAGCGGCTGGGAGGAAAATCTTTCGGCTCCACTAAGTCCGGCATTGCTCCTTTTTATTCCGATAAATATGCCAAGATTGGTTTTCAGGTTAGTGAACTTTTTGACGAGGAGCTGCTTTCAGAGAAGGTTAAGCGTGTTTGTGAGACAAAAAACGTACTCTTAGAGCATTTGTATCATAAGCCGTTGATTGATCCTGAGAAATTGTTAAAAGAATTACATGAATACAGGGATATGATTGCGCCGTATGTGTGTGATGTGTCCGCTTTTTTGGACAGGGCTTTGAAGGATGGCAGAACTGTTTTGCTGGAGGGGCAGTTGGGCACGTTAAAGGATCCGGATCACGGCATTTATCCCATGGTTACGTCCTCTTCCACATTGGCTGCATACGGTGCAATCGGCGCAGGACTTCCGCCATATGAGATCAAGCAGATTGTAACGGTCTGTAAGGCGTACTCCTCTGCCGTTGGAGCAGGCGCTTTTGTCTCGGAGATTTTCGGAGAAGAGGCGGAAGAACTGCGCCGGCGCGGTGGTGACGGCGGAGAATATGGGGCGACCACAGGACGGCCCAGACGGGTGGGATGGTTTGACTGTGTGGCGTCCAAATATGGATGCCGTCTGCAGGGGACCACGGATGTTGCTTTTACCGTTTTGGACGTATTAGGGTATTTGGAGGAAATACCTGTGTGCGTGGGGTATGAGATTGATGGGGAGATTACCACGGATTTCCCTGTCACGGCCAAATTGGAGAAAGCGAAGCCTGTATTGGAAAAGCTGCCCGGCTGGAAGTGTCAGATACGAGGGATTCGGAAATATGAAGAATTACCGGAAAACTGCAGGAAATATATTGAGTTTATTCAGGAGCGGATAGGTTATCCCATTACCATGGTCAGCAACGGCCCCGGCAGGGAAGATATCATATACACACATCCGTAGATTCCGGTATACGGGGTTGGGGAAATCGAAGGGGATGGGAAGCGCATGGTTGAGAATCTGGAGTATTTCAAGGTGTTTTATTATACGGCAAAGCTGGGGAGCGTTACCGGCGCGGCAAACGAGCTCTCCATTTCCCAGCCGGCGGTGAGCCAGTCACTGAAACAGTTGGAGCGCAGCCTTGGAATCCCGCTGTTTCGCCGTGCGGCTAAGGGCGTCAGGCTGACGGGGGAAGGACAGCTGTTGTATTCCTATGTGGAAAAAGGTTATGAGCAGATAGAAAACGGAGTAGAGAAGGTTAAGCAGATGCGGAATCTGGAATTGGGAGAGGTTCACATCGGCGCAAGCGATATGACACTGCGCTTTTATCTGCTTCCCTTTTTGGAGAAATTTCACGAGCAGTATCCGGGAATTAAGGTGATTGTAAGCAATGCTTCCACGCCGGACACCCTGAAGCTTTTACGTTCCGGCAAGATTGATTTCGGTGTGGTCAGCACGCCTTTTGAACATAACGGGGATATTCAGGCGCAGCCCGTGCGGGAGATTGAGGATGTATTTGTAGCGGGCAGACGTTTTATCTCTTATAAGAATAAGATGTTGGATTTTCAGGAATTGGAGCAGCTGCCGATGATTTTTCTGGAAGCTAATACAAGCACCAGAAGCTATATGGATGCTTATTTGGCAGGGAATGGTTTGGTGCTGCAGCCGGAATTTGAGCTTGCAAACAGCGATATGATAGTGCAGTTTGCGCTGCGGAATCTGGGAATTGGATGTGTGGTAAGAGATTTTGCCACGCAGGATCTGGAATCAGGGATGCTTTTTGAGCTGCGTTTTAATAAAATGATTCCCAAAAGGCATTTTTGCGTGGTGACCAGCAGTAAAATGCCTTTTTCCATAGCGGCGGGCAAGCTTTTGGATATTATGGGAGAAAACGAATATGATTTATAATATTATATTTGATATTGGAAATGTTTTAACGGATTTTCGTTGGAAAGAATTTCTGCAGGATAAAGGATTTCAGGAAGAAATGATAAGAAGGATTGCAAAGGCGTCTTTCCTAAGCCCCCTCTGGAACGAAGTTGACAGGGGAGTATGGGATGCGGATAAACTGATGAAAGAATTTGTCAGGATGGATCCGGAGATTGAGAAGGAGCTTTATCTCGCCTTTAATCATATTGGGGGAATGGTGGCAAAGCGTGACTATGCAATTCCCTGGATACAGGACTTGAAGGCAAGGGGATACAAGGTGTATTATCTGTCCAATTTTTCGGACAAGGCCCACAGGGACTGTTTGGATGCTCTGGATTTTATACCGTATATGGATGGGGGCATCCTGTCATATCAGGATAGGATGATCAAGCCCGACGCCAAAATCTACCAGCTTCTTTTAGCGCGCTATGAACTGAAGGCACAGGAAAGTGTTTTTATAGATGATACACTGGCAAATGTGGAGGCGGCCAGAGCGCTTGGTTTCCACGGCATTGTATTTCGTACAAAGGAACAGGTTCAGGAGGAGTTAGAGGGAATTTTGAGAGAAAGCCAAGATGTCTGAAGCTCTCCTTGGAGGGGCAAATGTATCTCTGATTTGAAATGCGGTTAACCGGTCTATGGAAGCGCGGTTTCATAAGAACTGCCACGTTTAGAGACCGGTTTTTTGCCGCCGTTTTCAGATATCTGTGCGGGGACCTTCCGCCGGATGAGAGCCTGATTGTCCGGATTCTTCCTGCAATTCTTTTTTTGGGTCTCCGATGGCAGAATTCCCGGTCAGCCTGCTGTACATCCAAGTATAGATCCAGAGCAACAGGGGCAGAACAACGGTTGCGCACAGGCACAGACGGAACCAGGCGGCGGATGTGGAGCTGTCTGTTACGGCTGCCACCAGGGTGATCAGGTACAATAGAACCAGTAGTATCACGCCGGCCAGAGCAACTGCCTGTTTGGAATTTATCTTTTTACCGGAAGTTGTGTTTGTTTCCTTATTTTTTTTCAATTTTGCGGCTCCTTTTCATTTATGAGAGTTTTGTGATGGCCGAACCGTACTTGTTTATTGGGATGCCTTCATGCTACAAACTTCATTCTGTGTATATCATACAATAAAAATCCTGATTTGGAAAGAAAATCACAGTAAAAATTTCAGATAGACAGTTTTTGTCATTGGATAAAACTATAATAAATTGAAAAAGGACTTATATTTTATCAATGACTTCTGCCAGAGCTTTGATAATGGTGCTTAATTTGGCGTATTGGTAGCTGCCTTTTTTCTTTGCTTCATTTAAGACCTGATTGAGAACCATATCGTTTTCGGGCATATTGTCAAGCAGAAGATAGTCGGCACTGACGTTTAAAACATCACACAGGGACACAAGCGTCTCCAGGGACATTTTTCGGCTGCCGCGCTCGATATGCCCTATGAAGGAGGTGGATAAATTACACTTTTCTGCCAGTTGTTCCTGGGAGAGAGATAAATTCGTGCGTGCCGTACGGATGCGGTTTCCGATTGAGATATAATCTATATTCATGTTGTACTCCTTATGGTTTACTTGACATTATTTGTTATTTTGATATTATTTCAATAAACCAAAAGAATTATTATAATACTAATAGAATTATATGTAAACGCAGGAATCAAATGATTTTTGCCGGTTATTATCGTTGAAAAAAGATTACATAAAGGATAAAGCATGGTATAATATTCTTATTCGTAAAGGAAGGGCGGACTCGTTTTGTGTATGTAATCTGCTTTTGACTAAGGTGTATATGTAAACGCAGTCTTCTGATTTACATGTGATATGTGGATGAGAAGTTATGGAGACGCCATTTTTGATATGATCAGAGCAGGATAGGGGGCGGTTTAGGGACGGAACTGGAAGACGTGATAACGGCGCAGGTGAAGTCACAAAGACCCTTGAGAGTATTTCCCACTATTGTGCCGTGGCGCAGCGACTTTCAACGGGAGGAAAACAGAGAATGTCAAATGAAAATGCGGTTATGGATGAAAAAGAAAAAAAGGAAGAATTTCTGGACTTTGACATGCTTGAAAGGAAACTGGAGGAGGAATTGGAACTGCAGACATCCGAACTGGAATTTCTGGAGCAGCAAAAAGATCAGGTGGGTAACCCGGAAGCACTTGGGGATGTGCTTTTGAAAACGGTGTGGGAACAATTCACCAATCAGATTGCCTTGGTTGCCGGAGAGGACTTTATCAAGGCAAATAACGGGCTGACCCTGGACTTAAGCAAGGATGCGCATTTTCAGACCACGGAAAATTTTGCACAGGGACACATTGCCGCTCACAATACGCAGATCAATTATCAGGAAAGGTTTGATCAGTACCAGTCTCGTTTTAAGCGGGATGAGCAGGGAAATATAGTCACACATAAGGATCACCGAACAGGTGAAGAAAAGATCAGTTTGAAAAAAGATTCCCGCAAGGATATAGACAAAGGGCGTCCCAGGGGGACGAAAGAAATACACAAGGAGCATGCTGTCTGTGCGGCGGAGATGAACAGAGATGCGGGAGCAAATGCACATCTCGCAAGACAAGAGCAAATAGATTTTGCCAATAGCGACGCTAATCTATATGATCTTGATGCCCGTGCAAATATATCTAAGGGTGACAGTACCATGACGGAGTGGCTGAATTCGGAAAAGGACGGGAAGCGGCCGGCAGAAAGGTTTGATCTTGATGAGGAGGCTTTGATGGAACGGGACAGAGTTGCAAGAGAAGCCTATGAAAAGTTAAAAAAAGAGGGGGAGAAGAGGTCCATGGAGGCCGGGAGGAAGTCCAGGAGAGCCGAAGCCTTCCGGATTACGGGGAAGGCGGTAAGGGCAGTGGCGCTGCAGCTGTTGGCGGAGCTGGTTCGGAAGATGACCGGAAAATTTGTCTTGTGGATGAAATCTGCGGAAAGGTCACTGGCCATGCTGCTGCAGTCTGTCAAAGAAGCCATTCTTTCTTTTGTGGCGGATATGCGTAAGAATCTGATTCTGGTGGGGGACACGGCGCTGACTGTGATTGCAACGTCCATATTGGGGCCGGTTGTGAGTACCATTAAAAAGGCTTGGATACTGATGAAGCAGGGATGGGCGTCGCTAAAGGATGCTGTGGCATATATCAGGGACCCGAGAAATAAAAGAGAGCCTGTGGGTATTATGATGGCCCAGGTGGGGAAGATCATTACAACCGGTCTGAGCGCGGCAGGAGCCATCCTCCTTGGGGAAGCGATTGAAAAGGGATTGATGACGGTGCCTCTTTTTGCGGTGGAAATCCCTTTGCTTGGCAGTCTTGGCAGCCTGGTGGGGATCCTGATGGGAGCGATTGTCAGCGGACTTTTGGGAGCGTTGGTAATTTATTTTATTGACAAATTGATCGCAAAACAGCAGAAAGCCCAAATAACCGGTGAGCAGATCAATAAAACCAATGAAGTGCTGCGGATGCAAGGTGAACTGATTGAGGCAAGCCATTTAAGGGTTGAAAAAGAGGGAAGCAGGATACGGCAAGAGATAAAGGAGAGGCATGAGGCGACGGCTGTGATGATGAGGGGCGTCATAGATAATATCACATCGAAAGTTAGCACGGGATCCGAACAACAGAAAAATAAGGAAACCTTTGATGAAATGGATGCAATTTTAAAAAGGATTACAGGAGGCGCGTTATAAAAGGGTGAAATTGATCCAATGAGGAGTAAAAATTCTTCCCGGATACATCAGAAGCGGGAAGCAATGTGGGAGGGGAATTTTTCTATGGGGAGATGGGGGAAAGCGCTGCCGGAATGGAGGACAAATGAAGGACACCATGAGAATGAATATTAATACGCATACATTTGAAGATGCAAAAGAGCAGATCGCCGAATTCTCGCAGAAAATTTCGCCGTTCATTTATTTTAATCAGGTGAGTTCGGAGGGCCTGATACCAATATTTGATCATTTGGTAACAGGAAAGGAAATGAATGATTTTATTCTGGAGGTTCAAAAGTACCTGGAAGGCTTTAACAGTCTGCACATGAAATGTGTCAAAATGTTCGGACAGGTTTATACCGCCCTGGATTCCTTGGACAAAGACTATATACAGGCGATTCTGGTGGCCCTGTATGCGGCGGAAGAGGCGGCGGAGGAAGCCTGTCAGGCCCAGCAAAAGATTAATAAAACCATAGAGATCCAAAGGAAAACGCTTTTGGCCCTGGAGCAGTTTAAAGATCAGGTGGATCAGTATGATCATTTAAAGGATATCGATGAAATGTGGAGGGATCTTAAGCGTCTGAATAAGGAATTTGAGTATGTAAAATACAATGTGGAATATCTTTCGGGATTTTTGGAGAAAAGAAACACTGCAGGGAGAGAAAAAGATTTATCTGTGGAAACGGTATCATCGAAGGCGCCCAAACAGGATATGTGCAACAGAAAGAAAGACAGGTCGGTGAATCCATACATGGTGTTAAAGAGAAAGGTTGCTTTTGCCTATCTTTTGGCGGGCAGTGCCATAAGCCTCAGCGTACTGCAGTTGATTATGAATGTATTGGGGATTTTGTAATGGATCATAAATATGAAAAAATTTTATTGGATTATTCCTCAAAATTGGATGCCATGGCAGGGGCCTGCGGAGAGATAACAAAATGCGCACAGGCGATTGTGGAGACACAGGATGAGGAGGCAACCAGGGTACTATGTCAAAAGATATCCGATTTGACCGGAAATAAGGAACTGTATTCCAGGGAGACAATTCAGTACGGGAAAGCCGTGAAGGATAGTCTGATAGATTATTATGGATTTATGAGGGTTTATGGCATTTGTAATGCCCAGCCACAGGATGTGGAGGACTCCAGAAGCTTACAGGAACTTTTGACAGAATTAAACGAGCTTGTGGGGCTTTCCAATGTGAAACAGCAAGTAAGTGATCTGATTGCATATCAGACTGTGCAGAAAATGCGGAGACAAAAGGGACTGAATACAGCCAAAAGTACGCTTCATCTTGCGTTTACCGGTAATCCCGGCACCGGCAAAACCACGGTTGCGCGCATTGTGGGCCGAGTGTATCAAAAGATAGGGCTCCTGACAAAAGGTCATTTTGTAGAAGTCTCAAGAACTGATTTGATTGCAGGCTATCAGGGGCAGACGGCGTTAAAGGTTAAAAAAGTGATCGACAGGGCAAGAGGAGGAGTCCTTTTTATTGATGAGGCCTACAGTATAACCGAAAATGATCACAGTGATTCCTACGGGCGGGAGTGTCTCACGGAGCTGACTAAAGCGCTGGAGGATTACAGGGATGATCTGGTGGTAATTGTGGCGGGATATACGGAACCCATGGCACTTTTTTTTGAGGCCAATCCGGGACTGCGCTCACGATTTAACACCTTTATAGAATTTGATGATTACTCGGCCGAGGAACTGGAAGAAATTCTGGAGGTTATGTGCAAAAAGAATGACTATTGTCTGGATGATGCTCTGAAAAGCAGGATCAAAGAATATTTTTTTGGCCGAACGGAAAAGAGAGAAGCTCATTTTGCAAATGCACGAATGGCAAGAAATGTCTATGACGATCTGGTTATGTGTCACGCAAAACGTGTCGTCCAAATTGAAAACCCGGATAAGGAGGCGCTTTCTCTGTTAAAGGAGGAGGATTTTATCCGGCAGGGAGAGAAGTGAAGGGGCATGGCTGTACTTTGTCAATTATGGTAGCCATGCCCTCCGTGTCCGTGGGTCTTGCCGTTCCCGTCCTGCTCATGGCATTTTTCGTTGATTTGTTGATGTAATTCGTGGAGGGAATGTCCCAGGCATTCTTCAAAGGTTGTCTTGGAATCAATTTCCATCAGCTCCTGAATTGCCAGATAGGTTGCAGGGCTGATTTGATAGTCGGCGGCACAGTGCTTAATTTCCTCCGTGACTGCGTACACGTGGGCCGAAAGATTGTAATGATGGCTTTCACAGGTTCTTTGAATGGTTTGTTCCAGATCGGAAAGAATGCTGCTTTCCCGCTGGTTCTCCCCGGCCTGTACCGTGACATACAGTTGGTAGTCCTGTGCGAAATACCCATCCGCTTCCATAGCGCTAAGCAGCAATTCCAGAGCCTTGCGATAATCGATATAGGAAATATCTGTTCGGTTGAGGATGCTGGTTCCGTCATCATTGTACGCACCGTAACGGATGACCCGGCCGAAGGGGTTTACGGTGAGGGCAATGGATGGATTTACATCGATGTCAATATAGGCGGTGGGCGTGAAATACATTTTACCGGTCAGTCCGCCGCACAAGAGCAGTGCAAAAATGGAGGCCCATGCCACAAGATATCCCAATTTTTTATTGTGGCTTTTGACTTGCCGCTTCCTGATTTCGGAGTAAAGATATTGGGTGGTTTTCTGTTTTAGCGTATCTTCTGCGTGGATTCTGCCGAATACCTTAAATGTGATTTTATCCAATCGGATCACCTCCCAGTTTTTCTTTTAATGCTTTTCTGGCCCGGTTTAACCATGTGTAGATTGTATTTTCTTTTTTGTGCATAATATTTGCGATCTCAACCGCAGAATACCCTTCATAATAAAAAAGATAAAGAACATTTCTGTATTTTGACTGCAGCTGCGCTATACAGGACAGGAGTTCTCCTTCTTCCTCTTGAATGTAAAAAGGCTCAACGGTCATATCTTCAATGGAACAAACCCTTTTTCGAAAAGGGCTCTTGAGCATATCCCTGCACACATTGACCGTAACTCGAATAAGCCATGCCTTTTCATGAGCATGGCTTTCGAAAATTTTCTCATTGAGGATGTATTTCAAAAAAATTTCCTGAAAGGCATCCTCCACATCTTCCTGTTTTTTTAAATGCATAAAACATATACGGCGGACGGTATCGGCATAAAGGCCTATGGCCCGTCGTGCATCTTCTTCGCTACGCATGATAGTTATTCGAGGGTGTCAACGACAATGTCTTCTGCCGCTGTGATGGGAACCATAGGTGCCGGCGCCGTAACTGTCATTTTGAGTCTGCGGCAGATAAGTGGCGTCGTTGTGGCAGTGGGCTCCCGGCGTGGTACAGCCTTCTACATCGCAGACGGAGTGACACTGGGGAAGGTAGGCAACACCGTCATGGCAGTGTGCTTCGGTTGCAGCGCATCCGTTTATTTCACACACGGCATGTCTCCTGGGAAGGTAGGCAACGCCGTCATGACAGTGGGTTCCCGTGTAAATGCAGCTATCCGTGGTACATACGGCGTGGCACTGAGGAAGGTAAGCAACGCCGTCGTGGTAGTGCGCTTCCGTTAAGTCGCAGCCGTCTACGGTACATACGCCGTAACATTGCGGAAGATAAGCCGCCCCATCATGATAGTGCGCTTCGGTTGCAAGGCAGCCGTCTATGGTACAAACACTGTGTTTCTGAGGAAGATAGGCGGCGCCGTTATGGTAGTGTACCCCGGTCTTGAAGCAGCCTTCCACGGAACAAACACTGTGCTGCTGCGGGAGATAGGCCACACCGTCATGATAGTGGGCCTCGGTGGAAAGACATCCGCTCACGGAACAAACGCTGTGCTGCTGCGGGAGATAGGCTACGCCATCGTGACAGTGGGCCTGGGTGGAAAAGCATCCGTTTACGGTACATACGCTGTGGTCGTGAGCCAGGTAGGTAACGCCGTTGTGGCTGTGCGTCCCTGTGGCGATACAGTCAGCCTGAGAACATACGCTGTAAGTCGGCGTGGATACACTGTAAGTCGGCGTGGATACCCTGCGGTGTCCGTGTCCGCCTCCGTGTCCGTGCGCCATGGCCGTTATGGATGTTTGTGAGACAGCAAGGACAGCCGCAAGAAACAGAACTGCTTTTTTTACTTTCATTTTCGATTCCTCCATATTATTTCGTGTCTTTAATAATAATACGATTCAGCTTCCATAATCCTTTCATATATTATTAACTTTTTAACAGAAAATGTCAATATTTCGGACAGCGAAAAAATCCCGGACCTGCACCAACGCGAAGCCCGGGATCAAAGGGGAGGATAAGGTTCCGAATCGCGGAACCTAAGTATTATTTTTATCTTTTGTAAGATCAAAGGAGGGGGTTCCTTGACAGTAATTATTTTTGCACGGAAAAAAAGATTTATACATGCAAATCATGAATTTTGAAAATTTTTATGTTGTGTTCAAATTTATTCTGTTATATACTATTAGAAACAGCGGGCGTCTGCCTTCGGAAGAGAAGCGGCGGAATGCCGGAAGGAATAATACGAAAAAGGTGGTAGATACGATGGCGTTATTGGAAAAGTGGAAAGGACAGGCTTATAATCAGGAATTGGGAAGAGACAGGCTGCAGAAGTTATGGGATGCGTATTTCCTGGACGAGAAGGAAATTTATGCCAGACTGTTGAAAACTCCCGATGAAGTGGTAAGCGGGACGGTGAAGGAGCTGGCGGATAGATTTCAGGTTTCGGTCATGACCATGACGGGTTTTCTTGACGGGATCAACGACAGCCTGAAGGAGAAAAACCCCATTGAAGAGATGGAGGAGGATACGGTGGTTAACCTTGGCTTTGACAAGGAGCTTCTCTATAAAAACATGGTGGCGGTGGATGCTGACTGGCTGTATAACCTGGAAGAATGGAACGATATTTTTGATGAGGATACCCGAAAGGCTTTATACAAGGAACAAAAGTCTTCAACCACTATTGTAAAGGGGGAAAAGGTATATCCCAATGATCCCTGTCCCTGCGGAAGCGGCAAAAAATATAAGAAATGCTGCGGCAGGAAATGACGGAAGGCGGTTGCGACGGATTAAGGACTCTTTTCGAGGAAGGCTTTTCTGGGAAAGAGTTTTTTTGTAACAGAAGAATTGCAAGGCGATTTTTGTTGCGTTGAACGGATTGTCTGCGTTGCCGAGGGCAGCATGTCCGGAAGTTTGAGACAAAATTTCAAAATCCTTATTGACAGCATATTGTGTAAAAATAACTTGATATGCAGGAGGTATTATAATGAAAAAAATATTACAACAGATTAAATGGGATGCGATTTTACTTTCGGTATTGTATATTGTGTTAGGGGTTGTCTGCATTGTGATTCCGGAGACTATGTTTACGGTTTTGGGATATTTACTGGGCGCGCTGCTTATTATAGCGGGTGCGGTGTCCATGATATGTTATCTGCTTCGGGATGCGCACCAGAATTATTATCGCAATGATTTTGTGTACGGGCTGGTTAGTATCGCCATCGGGATCGTAGTCTTATATAAAGTGGAAGAACTGCTTAAACTGGTGCCTATCATATTGGGAATTCTGGTGATTGCAAGCGGCTGCCGCAAGCTGCAGGATGTGATCGACATGAAAAGGATGGATTACGGTAATTGGGTGATGATGCTGGTGCTGGCGACAATTAATGTCGTTTTTGGCGTTGTTTTGGTGTTAAATCCTTTTGAGTCGCTGCTGCTTTTTTTCCAGCTGATCGGCGGTGCCCTGATTTTCAGTGGTATTACGGACGGTATTATCATTCTTTACTTTGCGGGAAAGATCAAAAAATATCATGAAAGGATGACGGCGGTGGACAGTACTTATGCGGAGGTGACAGATCAGAAGACTTCCGCCGAAAAAGAACAGCCGGTTTCAAAGTCGCAGCCTACCCAGGACAGTGAGGCCGAAAAGGAGCCGGAGGAAGGCGAAACGGCGGAAGAAGTGGGTGAGAAAGTGGAAAGCATTGACGAAAACAGGGAAGATGAGAAGGGCGAGGGAACAGAGCAGTGAATATAGCATCGTTTTTATTGCCAAAGTCGGAAGTGGCGTATTTGCGCGATGATATGACATTGAGGCAGGGACTAGAGAAGCTGCGCAGGAGCGGTTTCAGCGCAATCCCCGTCATTGATGTGGAGGATCGTTATGTGGGGGTTATCAGTGTGGGAGATTTCCTCTGGAATATTCTTGCATACAATCAGAGCTTGGAGGATATTACGCTGAAAAAACTGGAGCATATGACGGTGAGGGACTTCATACAGTGCGGAAAGGTAAAACCCGCATGTATTGACACGGCCATGGAGCATTTGCTGGAGCGTGCCAAAAGCCAGAATTTTGTGCCGGTTATAGACGACAGGAATGTGTTCATCGGAATTGTAACACGGAGTGATATTATCAAATATTTTGTGGATCGGTGCGGGTGTGATGCGGCCATAAATGTGGATTCCTGTCCGGAATTTTAAAATGTGGGTTCCCTGGCGGAAGTGGATGATATAATGATACATAAGAAAGGTGTGGGAAGAGATGAGTGCAAAGAAATTAGAAGAATATGTTGTGAGTATACCTGATTTTCCCGAGGAGGGAATCATTTTCCGGGATGTGACAAGTGTTTTGCAGGATGCTGACGGGCTGCAGCTTGCCGTCGATACCATGCAGGAAAAGATACGGGATTTGGAATATGATGTGGTGGCTGGGCCGGAGTCAAGAGGATTTATATTTGGAACCCCCATTGCCTATAATAATAAAAAGCCTTTTGTTTTGATTCGGAAGGCAGGAAAGCTTCCCAGGGAGACAATTTCCGTCTCATATGATCTGGAATACGGTAAGGCTACTATTGAGATGCACAAGGACAGTATCAAGCCGGGACAGAAGGTGTTGATTGTAGATGATTTAATTGCGACAGGAGGTACCACCGAGGCCATGATTAAACTGGTGGAAGAACTGGGCGGTAAGGTTGTGGGGGTTGTGGTGCTGATAGAACTTGCCGGTCTGAAAGGGCGTGAAAAGATTGCGGGGTATCGTTTGGATTCGGCGATCTGCTACGATGGGAAGTAGATTCGTTAGAAGAATCACAAAACAGCAGGAGAGCGTGAATGTCTATGGCAGAAGAAAAGAAAGAGGATATTTTTGATGATGGTAAGATGATGAAGTTCCAAGAATTCGTGAATCCTAATGATTTATACCAGGAGCTTATCAACCGTGTGCATAAATATCATCCCAGCGATGACATTTCAATGATTGAAAAGGCTTACAGGATGGCGGCGGAGGCGCATAAGGATCAATTCCGCAAGTCTGGGGAGCCTTACATCATTCATCCCTTGGATGTGGCGATCATCTTGGCGGACCTGGAGCTGGATAAAGAGACGATCATAGCGGGACTGCTTCATGATGTGGTGGAAGATACCATCATGACGGATGAGGATCTGCAGAAGGAGTTTGGCGATGATGTGGCGCTTTTGGTGGACGGGGTCACAAAGCTGGAACGTCTGCCTCTTTCCGGCGGGACGGATCAGGTGGATGAGAAGCTGGAAATGCAGGCGGAAAATCTGCGTAAAATGTTTCTTGCCATGGCCAAGGATATTCGGGTGATCCTGATTAAGCTTGCGGACAGACTGCACAATATGCGAACTTTGAAATACAAAAGTCCGGAGAGCAGGCAGCGCATTGCGAAAGAAACGCTGGAGATCTATTGCCCAATAGCCCAGAGGCTTGGTATCAGCAAGATCAAGACGGAGCTGGATGATCTTTCTCTGAAATATCTGGAGCCGGAGGTGTATTATGATCTGGTGGAAAAGATTGCGGTGCGCAAGAGCGTCCGTGAAAAATATATCCAGAGTATTGTGGACGAGGTCAGCGATCACATCCGAAAAGCAGGCATCAAGGCGAAGGTGGATGGCCGCGTAAAGCATTTTTTCAGTATCTATAAAAAAATGAAGAACCAGGATAAAACACTGGATCAGATTTATGATTTGTTTGCAGTGCGTATTATTGTGGACAGTATTCGGGACTGTTATGCGGCGCTTGGGGTTATCCATGAGATGTATAAGCCCATTCCCGGGCGGTTTAAGGATTATATTGCCATGCCAAAGGCAAATATGTATCAGTCCCTGCATACCACGCTGATCGGCAGTTCCGGACAGCCCTTTGAGATTCAGATCAGAACCTTTGAAATGCATAAGGCTGCGGAATATGGAATTGCCGCTCACTGGAAGTATAAGGAAGCCTCAGATGGCAAGAAGGTTGAAGCCCAGGAAGAGGAGAAGCTGTCCTGGCTGCGTCAGATATTGGAATGGCAGCAGGACTTGTCGGATAACAGAGAATTTATGAAACTGCTGAAGAATGATCTGGATCTGTTTTCCGATAATGTATATTGTTTTACACCTCAGGGTGAAGTGAAAAACCTTCCGGCAGGTTCAACCACGATTGATTTTGCATACAGCATTCATTCTGCGGTGGGCAACCGCATGGTGGGAGCCAGGGTAAACGATAAACTGGTGACTATTGATTATGAAATCAAAAACGGTGACCGTATCGAAATTATCATCTCTCAGAATTCCAAGGGCCCAAGCCGGGATTGGCTCAATGTTGTCAAGAGTACTCAGGCAAAAAATAAGATCAATCAGTGGTTTAAAAATGAGCTGAAGGAAGACAATATCGTCAAGGGTAAGGAATTGTTGTCAAGTTATTGTAAGACCAGATCCGTGAATCTGCCCGATCTCATGAAACAGGAATACATGGATGCCATAATGCGCAAATACGGGTTCCGGGATTGGGATGCTGTGCTGGCGGCAGTGGGGCATGGCGCATTAAAGGAAGGCCAGATTGTTAACAGGATGCAGGAGCTCTTTGACAGGGATCACAAGAAGGAGATGACCAACGAGGAGGTTTTGGAGAGTATCGCTGAGGCCAGTATGTCTGCCGCTGCAAAGCCTGCTAGAATGAGGGCAAAAAGCGGTATTGCGGTGAAAGGGATTGCGGATTTGTCAGTCAGATTTTCCAAGTGCTGTTCTCCTGTACCCGGCGACGAAATCCTGGGATTTGTCACCAGAGGCAGGGGGATATCCATCCATAGGACCGACTGTGTCAATGTGATGAATCTCCCGGAGTTGGAAAGGGCCCGTGTCATAGATGCGGAATGGCAGCCGGAGGAAGCTCAGGGAAAGTATGAGGCAGTGATCCAAATATTTGCCAATGATCGAAAGGGATTGCTGGTTGACGTCTCCAAGGCGCTGACAGAGAGGAATATCAGTATTCAGTCCATTAATTCCAGGACAAATAAGCAGGGCATAGCGACTTTACTGCTTACCTTTGAGGTGGAAAGCAGAGAGGAACTCAACAGGGTCATTGACAAGCTTCAGGGGATTGAAAGTGTGATAGACATTGAGCGCACAACAGGATGATCGGGGATTTGGTCCAGCCACACGGCAGAAGCCGGAAGGGAAATGTGGAACATAAGACGGGAGCATAATATATGAAAGAGATTAAGATCGGACGCATGGTACTTAGTGTTTGTCAGACAAACTGTTACTTTCTGTACCGGGACGGAGAACAGGAAGTGATTGTGGTGGATCCTGCGGACAAGGGCGACAGGATTTATGGGGCACTGCACAAGAACGGATTTCGGGTGGCAGGAATCCTGCTCACACATGGGCATTTTGATCATATCTGGGGGCTGGAGGCACTAAGGGATGCCGCAAATGCCGCTGCGGAAACGGACGGGCTTGAACCCGTCAAGGTATATGCCTGTGAAGCGGAACGGGAGCTGCTTAAGGATGTCCGGCTCAATATATCAAAACAGGCAGGGAGAGCCTGCGTCGCCAGCGCGGATGTCTATGTGAAAGACAACGATGAGATTACTTTGGCAGGAATGAGCTGCAAGGTGATCGCAACGCCCGGGCATACGGGCGGAAGCTGCTGCTACTATTTTGCGGAAGCAGGGATTCTGGTATCCGGCGATACCCTGTTTGAAGAATCGGTGGGCAGGACAGATTTTCCTACGGGCAGTATGGGTACTCTTGTGCATTCCATCAAGGAAAAGCTGTTTGTGCTGCCGGAGGACACAAGAGTGTATCCAGGGCATGGCGACAGCACTACCATTGGACATGAGAAAGAACATAATCCTTTCTGTGTCTGAATTTGCGATGCCAGCTCAGGGAAAAGCGTATTCTTTAGACATGGGAGGAATGGACAGGGAGAATTCCGGCGGTTTGAGAATAGACCAAATCGCTGTCTTAGACAGGAACAGGATAAGGTAAAGGAAAGTGGATGCAGGAACAGAAATGGAGATGGCAACCATGTGCCGCAAGGCCCATGGGGTTATGGAAGAGGTCGGAAAAGTTATTGTGGGCAAGAAGGATTGCATAGAGAAGGTGATGGCTGCGATTCTGGCAGGCGGGAACGTGCTTTTGGAGGATGTTCCCGGCGTGGGTAAGACGGAGATGGCCATTGCCTTTTCTAAAGCAATGGGGCTGTGCTCCAACAGGGTGCAGTTTACTCCGGATGTAATGCCCTCCGATATTACAGGATTTTCCATGTATCAGAAAGAGACCGACAGTTTTGTGTACCGTCCGGGGGCGGTTATGTGTAATTTGCTGTTGGCAGATGAGATTAACAGAACTTCACCCAAAACACAGTCAGCGCTTTTGGAGGTAATGGAAGAAGGAAGTGTGACGGTAGACGGTATTACCAGACAGGTACCCCGTCCTTTTATTGTACTTGCAACGCAGAATCCTGTAGGTTCTTTTGGCACGCAGAGATTGCCGGAAGCGCAGATGGACAGATTTTTGATCTGTATCAGCATGGGGTATCCGAATCCGGAGGATGAGGTCATGATGTTGAAAAGCCGCCACAGTGACAGTCCGCTGGAGCATATCAAGCCTGTTGTCAGCGGGGAGGAATTGCTTTTTATGCAGGAGGAAGCGGCGAAAGTCTTTATCCACGACAGGATTTATCAATATATGGTAGACTTGTCAACACAGACGAGGGAACATGGGCTGCTGGAGCTGGGACTCAGCCCTCGCGGTACTTTGGCGTTGGGTAAGATGGCCAGAGCGTACGCATATTTGCAGAAACGGGACTATGTGGTGCCAAAGGATGTAAAGAGAGCTTTTTATGATGTGGGGATTCATCGGATCAGACTGAATCAGAAAGCAAGGATCAACGGGAAAAAAGCGGAAGACATCCTTGGAGAGATACTGGCGCATGTGAGGGAACCACATCCTTGAAACCGATTGATTAAGTGAGGGGATATGACAGCAAGGAGAGTTTGCTATTTATTGCTTTTGATGGCGGGAATTTATTTTACGTTATTATATGACTTTCAGGTACTTCGCTTTTTGTTGTGCTGCGTTGTGGTAATTCCTATTGCAAGCCTGCTGCTGCTGTTGCCCAAAGCGTTTCTTTGCAGGGTTGACGTGGAAATAAAACAGTCTGTTGTGACGCGGGGAGAACCTTTGAAGCTTGCTGTTATTGCAGGAAATAAAGGATTTCTGCCAACAGCACGAATATTTGTGACTTTGCGTTATAGAGGACAAGGTGAAAAAGAAGTAGTTGAAAAGGAGTGGCTTTATGGCGTTGGCAGGGGGAGTAAAAAGCTTTCTCTGGAATTGTCGGCGGCTCACTGCGGAGAGGCGAGATTTGCCATAAAGAGAGCCGGTGTCTGTGACTATCTGGGACTGTTTTCATTGCCTGTAAGGAAGGGGAAAACCATAAGGCTGTGTGTGACTCCGGTAATTACGCCAGTTTCACAGAAAGAAATGGAGAAATCCGGCTTGCGGGCAAAACTTTTTGCGGCGGAGCAGGATGGGGATACGGCATTGAGAGATTATCAACCCGGCGACAGTATACATCGTGTTTATTGGAAGCTGTCTGTAAAGACTGAAGCATTACAGGTGAGAGCGTATGAGCAAACCGGTTCTATGCGGCTTTTTTTGAATTACTCGGATGGTTTTTGTGACCAGGCGTTAAAATGGGACAGGTATCTGGATACAGCCTGTTCTTTGCTTTGTTTTTTGATCGGGGAGAGCGGGGCGACGCGTATGGTACCGGAAATTGTATGGCAGCAGCAGGGCATCTTTTATCGGCATGAGATGCGGAGCATGGAAGCGCTTTATGCTTGGGCGTATGCAATTTTAATGCGGGAAGACATGGGACAGCTGCTTGCGGAAGAAGAAATCCCCTTTTTAAAGGGGAGCTGTCGTCTGGATGAGGACTGCAAGCTGTATATCGGAGAACAATGTGTATATGAAGAAATTGGGATGGGCATTTGAGGTTTTGCTTCTGCTTTTAAACAGCATGGGCATTTTGGGGGCATTATTTGATATATTGGGGCTCCGCTTAGATATTGTCTCTTCGGAAGAGGGGATCAGGTTTTCCGGGGCTGAGGACGGAGAATTGTCATCCCTTATATTATTTGCAGGTCTGACCGTTTTATGTGCGGCGGTTATTTTGATCTGGCGCGGTACGGATAAAAGAAAAATCTGCTTTCGCCTGTTTTTGTGCATTGGCGTGTATGTGGGATTGGCTGTCCTGTTTAGGAGGGAACTGGAGGGCGGCGGGTTTCTTGCATTCCGCGAAACAGTGGGTGATTTGAACCAGCGCTATGGCTATCAGATCCCATGGCAGGATGGAAGGGAAATCCTTGCCAAAGCCGGATGGGATCAGCAGTGGGATAAGGTGTTTGGCAGCTTGAGCGTATTGTTTATTCTACTTCCGCTGGAGATACTGAAAGGTTTATTCTGGAAGCGGGACAGGGGTTTTTGCCTTGTGGCAGAACATGTAGTGTGGTTTTCCTTGGCCTGTTGCTTGAATACCTTTCCGGAGATAACGACCATTGTTCTGTGCATCATTGGAACTGTGGCGGCGCTGGTACAGAAGGATTTTGCGGAGGCTCCCGCTGCAGGGGGCCGGGCGGTTGCAGAGACTGTTGTTTTGGCCGGCGTTTGTATGGGGATATGCTATCGATTCCTGCTGCCTGTGCTGGATGAACAATATGAGGAAACACGGCAATTTAGGGAGCAGTTTTACAGAAAAGTCAATGATGAATGGATACCCGGGATACAGAATGCGCTTTCTGATGTGGGACCGGGTGTGGATGTGACGGGAGCATTAAACCGCACGAATGTTTACAGTGATAATTCATCGGAAATGTACAGAGTGATCGTGGACAGGATTCCGCAGGGGGCGTTGTATTTAAAAGGATTTGTGGGCGGAGTATATGGGGAAAGGGAATGGACGGCTCAAAAGGATAAAATGTTGGAGAATTATTACCGCACCAATGGCCTGGAACTGCCAAAAGATTATGGAAGTTTGGTAAATATCAGTTATGAGGCTATGGAACGTCTGAGGCCTGAGATGGATGCGGAGCATATTCGAATTGAGGAGTTGGGAGGCAGGGGAAGCTATAGTGTATATCCATACGGGGTGCTTTTAACAGAAGAACATCGGGTTCACGGGGACGGAACAGTAGAGTGGGAAAGTGACGTATATGACTTCCAATTTCGATACTTATCGGGAAGTGGTACAAATTTGGAGTTGACAGGGCAATGGAAGCAACTTGAGGAAGCCTATCGCAAATATGTCTATGACACCTTTCTGGAATATCCTGAAAAGAGTCTGTCCAGGCTGACGGAATGTCTGTCAGAAGCGCAGATCAGGACAGAGGACATAACGGTGTGTGTGTTGGATATAATGGATTTTCTGGGACACCAGGCGGTGTATAACCTGGGTGCGGAGAAGAATCCTGCAGGGACGGATTTTGTGGAATATTTTCTCTTTGAAAGTCACGAGGGCTATTGTGTGCATTTTGCTTCTGCCGCGGTGCTTGCCCTGCGCTATTTTGGGATTCCCGCCAGGTATGCTACAGGATATGTTGTTTCCCCGGCGGATTTTTACAGAAATATCGGAGGTGGCTACAGGGCTGTAGTCACGGGGAAACAGGCTCATGCATGGGCTGAGGTATATTTGAACGGTGTGGGATGGGTGCCTGTGGAAATGACGCCGGGAGCGGTGGCTTTTGGGGAAGATAACAGAAGAGAACAGTTAGCGGACCTTGGATTTTGGCATGAGGAAGAGATGTGGGAGTCGGAAGAAGAAAGAGAGACGTTGCTCCCTGAATTGCCGGAACAGAGGGAACCATCCCAGATGAAAGAAGAGTTGACGGCAAGTCAACAGGAACCCAATCATAAAACGGAAAAAGAGCCGATTCGGCCGGAAAACATTGGAGGAAGGGAAGAAGATCTGCCAACGCCTGAAGCTGAAGAGCAAAATCAGAGGATGTTATTTTATGTGCTGGGGACGGTGTTACTGTTCATTTCGGTATATTTCGTGTGGGGATGTCTGTTCAGGATGGGGAGGCGCCGCTGGAAGGATATGCTGCACCGGGCGGGAAACGGGGAGAGAATTGCATTGTTGTACGGCAATTTAAGAAAGGCACTGAAAATCGCAGGATGTCCCAGGTATCTGCCTGTGGGCGGAGAGGAACTGCTGCAGAATATTCTTACCATCTGCCCGGAAGTAGAACGGAAAGAATATGAGACCCTCTGTACCATATTGGAGAAAAATACCTTTGGCAGGACAGAACCCACGGGCGCGGAACTTAAGACGGTATGGATGCTGCATAACAGACTGGTGGGCTTCTCATATGCCAAAGTTCCTTTTTATAAAAAATGGCTATTTAAGATAGCTGGATGCTATGTGTCCTAAGTTTATCCGGTAGAAGGCTGGAGAAATACACGTACGGAACTGAAATCGTTCGGCTAATGTTTTCATAACCAGTGCGCCGAGGGCATTTCAAGCTTGAGTGCCGCTGCGCAGTAACTTTGATAGGAGAATAAAATGCTCGTAGTTGATTTAAACAGGGAAAATTTTGAATATGATGTAAATGCGTTGGTTAAAGCATTTTACCCGGAAGAACAGGTGAAGGTGTTGATACCGGAGTGTAAAGATGGGAAAAATGTTCAGATACGTGAGCAGATAAGGATCCGTATTTGCCTGGAGGAGGATGGTGCGGTTCTTGAAGTGGACGGCAAAGAGTTTCGTTGGAGCCAAAGCGATACTGCGCGTGTTAAGGAAACGGATGGGGGATACAAGGATGGCTTTAAGAGATTTCTTTATTCTGTGTTAAGTCAGATTACAGGCAAAAAGCTTCCCTGGGGAAATCTCACAGGGATACGTCCTACAAAGATTGCCCTGACCATGCTTGAAGAAGGAAAGAGTGAGCAGGAGATTCTTCGGTATTACCAGGAGAAGCATTATGTGACCGAGGAGAAAGCAAGACTGTCCGTTGATATTGCAAAAAGAGAAAGAGAGCTGCTTTCGGAAATCGGTTATGCAGACGGATACAGTCAGGGTTATAGTCTTTACATTGGCATTCCCTTTTGTCCTACGACCTGTCTTTATTGTTCGTTTACATCGTTTCCCATAGCGGCATACCGCAAAAAAGTGGATGCTTATATCGACTGTCTGATTCGGGAAATGGAGTATGTATCCAGGCAGTACAAGGACAGGCCGTTGGACAGTGTGTACATTGGCGGTGGCACGCCGACTACTCTGGAAGCGGTGCAGTTGGACAGGCTGCTCACCTCGCTCCGGACGCTGTTTGACTTTTCTAATGTAAAGGAATTTACTGTGGAAGCCGGCAGGGCAGATAGCATCACGGAAGAAAAACTGGCGGTACTGTATCGGCAGGGAGTTACAAGAATTTCCATTAATCCTCAGACCATGAAGCAGGAGACATTGGATATCATTGGCAGGAATGCTACGGTAGAGCAGGTGGAAAACGCTTATGTGCAGGCCAGGAAGATGGGATTTGACAATATTAACATGGACCTGATTCTGGGGTTGCCGGGGGAGACGCAGGAGGATGTGCAATATACCATGGACAGGATCATGGCGCTTGCGCCGGATAGTCTTACCGTTCACTCTCTCGCTGTTAAAAGGGCTTCCCGCCTGAATCAGTGGCTGCAGGAAGAACGGGATGTGGCAGGAAAAGTAATTGCCTGGATGTGCAATACGGATGAAACGATGCGAATCGCGGCGGATGGGGCAAAGAAACTGGGACTTGTGCCATACTACCTTTATCGCCAGAAAAATATGGCCGGAAATTTTGAGAATGTGGGTTATGCAAGAGAGGGGAAGCTGGGGCTATACAATGTGCTGATTATGGAGGAGAAACAGACCATAATTGCCCTGGGGGCAGGCAGCATCTCCAAACGGGTATATCCGGACGGACGCATCGAGAGAAGCGAGAATGTGAAAGAGGTGGCTCTCTATATGGATAAAATTGATGAAATGATTGAGCGGAAGCGGAAGCTTTTGGTGGAGGAAAGCTTCTTATTGAAAAGCGTCTAAATGAAACAACCCGGTTTGTATTTGCGGCGCCCTTCGTTCATATACAGCCAGAACGATGGCAAGCTCCGGGATATTGAGTGTTTCTTGATCCTCTGCGTACAGAGCCACAAGGAGCCACAAGAGATTCGACTTGGCGATACCGTAGAACAGGCACTTTAAAAAGTCGTAGCTCTCATATATATCTAAAAAGTGAGTCAACAGATAATATTCATAATATCGATTCAGGAGTTTATCCAAATCCGGTAGTTTTTGGTAAAGGTTCTCTTTCAGGGCGGCAAGTTTCCGGTTGGCGTCAACGGTATTTTTTCTGCCAGGCCTGCCAAAGTTCCGGATATACCTTTGGCAAAGACTGTATAAATGGGGGGATACGGTTCGAAGCCTTGGATGATAGAAGCCGTTAAAAAGCATATGATCAGTTTTTTCACAGGTTAGCCGATATTTTTCACGGGATTCGTAATTCAGTGGGCTTGGGAGAGGTTTTTGGATTAGGCAGGCATTCTGCGCATCCTGCCCATACTTTAATATTGCCATACTGTCAAAAGAAACGCCTTCTTTCAACATCGTAATCAGCTCGTTCCTTGCGTTCAGCAGCTCATCCAGAAATGCTTTATCATCATTGGTGGTATTAACTTTATAGCTGACATTTTCTTCTGTCACAGTAAATGTGAAGGGCTTGTCTTCGGTGCAGAATTCCAGAAAAAGCCGTGCGGATTCAGGACACGCCAGATAAAGCGTCTCTTCACAAAAAAACTTCAGATTGTAAAGCTGTCTTGGAAACTGTCTGCAAACTACAGGCATATAGGATACGCCATATTTTTTCTGGAGATTACACAGGTGATCTGTTCCCCAGAAAGGACAGCCTTGGAAAGTGTTCCGAAAAGTGGCTATGCCGTGCCTTTTTATGGCAGAACAGCGCAGCAGCAGTCCCAGAGGTCCTTTTTCATGGCAATATTTTGTATACATATCAGGGTCAATGGGTATTTTCCAGCTGTTGCGGCAACAGTTTGCCGGACATTTCTCTGCGGTACACCTGAATTCACTAAAAATTGAAATTCGCTTTATTTTCATGGTTGTTCACTCCTTGTTTTCATTGCCGTGTTGGTTTGCCGTTTAGTTTAGGACATCTTTTTTGTTGAAGCTTTTTTGTGATACAGCTAAAATCATACCATAAATAAATACAGTTATCTAGATTTTTATTATCATACCGTTTGTAAATATTATCTTAGATCGGGATAGTTTTATGCCTGCGGACAAGTCAAACCGAGTGTTTCTGTTTCTAAATTTCATTGTGCAAAGGGAGAGTAGAAATAGAAGCCGGAAATACGGAACGAAAGGTTATGGAGACACATATGATAAAATGATAGCTTTTAGAATTGGGCAGGCTCGAAAAGACCTGGTGTACTGACACATTTACATTTCGTCAAATGACTTGCCTGAATTTCCATCTGCCAAGAGTTTTAACTCTTTGTTGTCGTCGGTCAACGATGCCGCCACATCGCCTCTCTCCGCCGCCTTGCAGACTGAAAATTCATTCTGCGTCATTTAGCTGAAAGTAAATGTGTCAGTACATTAGGGAATTATTTTCAGGCATTTCCTAAAATCGTCAAAGGGGACTGAAGGTATGGATTGTAGGGATAAAGCATTATCTAATAATTATTTTAATATTATTACGGACTATCCTGTTTATTTGTTGGAAAGTGAACAATTTGACAGCTGTTTTCATCGAATAGAAAATTTTTTTCTGGTGTATATGAGTGAAAATGATATCAGAAATACAAGTGAATATTTTTACGATTATAAGAGTATACCAAAAGTGTATGGGCTGATGCAGGAACAGGGAGCGGTGGGCTTTGATCCAAACAGTTTGATCGTCAGCGGCATTACACAAGTCCAACGGGAACCGCTGAATCTGACAGGGCAGGGGGTAATCCTGGTGATTATTGATACGGGCATTGATTATACTAACCCGGTTTTCAGAGACAGAGAGGGAAACAGCCGTGTATTGGCAATCTGGGATCAGACAATCCAGACCGGCACACCTCCGGAGGGACTTTTTTTCGGAACGGAATACACCAGAGAAGATATTAATCGGGCGCTGCAGACAGAGGATCCTTTTATGGTAGTACCCAGTCGGGATGAGATTGGCCATGGTAGTATTATGGCAGGGGTGGCGGCGGCAAGTCACTTAGAGGGCAGCTATCTGGGAGCTGCGCCGGATGCGGATATTGTAGTAGTGAAATTAAAGGAATGTAAACAGTATTTGAGGGATTTTTATCTGATACCTTCCGGTGTGCCAGCTTATGAGGAAGGTGATATCATGCTTGCGGTGCAATATGCGGACAGTTTTGCGGAAGAATTTCGCAGGCCTGTGGTGATCTGCCTGGGGCTTGGGACAAATTATGGAGATCATACGGGCAGGGCACCGCTTCCTCGTTATCTGGATCAGATTGCCTCCAAGCGCAGCAGGGCAGTGGTAGTCTGCGGGGGAAATGAGGGCAACGCCTCCCATCATTACCAGGGAAATATAGGCAATCGGGGCGGAGCGGATATCAAAAGCATACCTGTGGAAGTCAGAGTGGGGGAAAATGCGGAAGGATTTCTACTGGAACTGTGGGGAAATGTGCCGGATACTTTTACCGTGTCCGTACGTTCACCGGGGGGAGAAACCATTCCAGCGCTTCGGTTGGGAATTCAGGACAGTATTACCTATGGTTTCGTCTATGAGAAGACGAGGATAACGATAGCAGGTGTCCTGGTGGAGCCAGTGTCTGGAGAAGAGCTGATTCTGATGCGCATTGTAGCACCCACACCTGGAATATGGACCTTTCGGGTGGAAGCCTCCGGGGAAGTGCATAACGGAACATTCCACATGTGGCTTCCCATAACACAGTTTTTGAATACGTCCGTTTATTTCCTGGAAGCCACTCCCTACATTACCTTGACGGAACCCTCCATGGCTGATAACGTGATCAGTGTGTCTGCCTATGATGCTGCCAACAATAGCTTTTACATTGAATCAGGAAGGGGATTCACCAGGCTTGGTATGATTAAACCGGATTTTGCAGCGCCTGGTGTAAATGTTTCCACCATTCAAGGCAGGCAGTCGGGTTCTTCCCTGGCAGCGGCAATCACGGCGGGGGCTGTGGCGCAGTTTATGCAATGGGCGGTGGTACAGGGGAATAATCGAGTGGTGGCAAGCCAGGAAATAAAGAATTATTTTGTCCGGGGAGCTTCCAGAAGTTATGATATTGTATATCCCAACAGGGAGTGGGGATATGGGAGGCTTAATATGGTGGGAACCTTTGATGCGCTGATTGGGGTGTGAAAGCACCATTGTCATAAAAACAGGGAGCGGCTTAAAAGCGTTTTTTCAGCCAAGACATCCTGTGTCATACTCATACGTTTACGGTAAAATGTTATGCTAAGTATCACTTTGAAAAAACTTATTTTCAAAGGTAGTACGGTAAGGCACAATAAAGAGGAACTGCCGGAATGTTATTGCGGAAGTTCCTTTTTGTTTTGGTCCTTTTCTATTTTTAATATATCATTTGGCGTACAGTCAAAAATCGAGCGCAATGTCTCAAGGGTTTACTGTGAGCCTCTTGATTTTCCGAAGTGTATCCAAGGTGCCGGTTGAAACAAGGAAATCCTTGATATGCTGATATTGCGTGATACCTCTCTGTTCCATCGTTTTCCATAAGGGGATATAGCTGAACGTGCCATATTCTTTCTTTTCCCTGTGTTCAATAGTAAGCGCATCCCTGTGGATTTTCTAATTTCTTGGTTTCCTCTATAAATGTAGTGAAATAGTCTAACTATCTAACACCTGTAATTGTTTTCTATATTTGCAAATAAGATCCCAAATAAAATACAACTAATTATGCTATTTGATTGATGTTATGACTGAAAGAATCTCATCTACAGAGAATTCGGGACTACTGGGAGAGAAGCCAATGTATACATTCTCGAACTCGAAAAAGAAAGTATCGCCGCCCCATGTACTGCCAAGAAACTCCGGTAAGTCTCCAATTTGGTGAATAGAGTTTTGGGATACAGGTTTATAATTCATTACGAATACGGCAAATTCATCGTGAAAGTTGTCTGGAAAGGATTGAGCTGTTTCTCCATCCACAATATAAGATGGAATGCCCTTACCTGTTGTATAGAATGCTCGCAGCATATAATATTTTGTGCCGTCCTTCATCGTTGTTTCATACAGATTTGCATAATCAAAGGAAACACTATCTGGCAGCCATGTTGGAAGATGTTCCCCTAGGACTTCCATTGCATAGGCTTCTTCTTTGCCCAATTTTTCACAAGTGGCAGTTTCAATATTTTCAACATTTTCATTAGCAGGATATACGGCAATACTTGCTATGATAGGATCAGCACCTTCGGGCCATATTCCATCTGGAGAACTGCCGCCTTCCATGGGGGGTAAAGGACTGGATATTTTTGATGTTGCTACCACACCGGCTATTAAACATAGACAAGCTGCCATAGTTCCCCAAATTTTCCAATTTATGCTCTTCTTCATAGTTGGCTTAGCTCCTTCCACAATATTGTCATCAAGATCGCCCAGGACATCAAAAAAATCTTCTTTTTTCATATTTCAAAGCCTCTTTCTGTTAGATATTCTTTTAGTTGTTTTCGTGTCCGTTCCAGTGTCTTTGATATAGTACCCTGCAATCTACCATAATCTCTTGCAATATCAGAAACTGAATCTGCGTACCAATAGCGACGAACAAATATGTTTCGTTTGTCTGTTGGAAGACTTTTCACAAATGAATTAATAACCTTTATCAGTTCTTGACGGTCAATGACTTGCTCCACATTGTCGACATCTGAGATACAGTCGGTAAGTTCATCTAGAACAAGTGCTATTTCACCGCGGCCTCGCTTTTGGGTATGGTCATGTCTGTACCTATTAAATGATAAGTTACGTGTAATTTTACCGAGGAATGTCGCCAACTGCTCAGGCCAGTGGGTTGGCATGGCGTTCCATGCATTTAAGTAGGTATCATTGACACATTCCTCTGCATCTTCTTCGTTGTTCAGTATGTTCTTGGCGATACTCTTACAGTAGCGACCGTATTTGGCGTCCGTTACTTCAATGGCTTGATCATTTCTATCCCAATACAGCTGAACAATGCTGCTATCCTCCATGTAAATCCTCCTTTCACCTATATACACAACTTTTCATAAAAAATCTGACATCTATTTCAAAATCTTTTATGATAACATATTTCCTGTCAGATAACCTTTTTATCCAATAATAAACACATATGTAGTGATTACAAGGTATGTATTTGTCATAGGTTTAGCGAACACAAAATAAGAGGTGGGGCTACGAAATGTTGCAGGGTATCTGTTTCCCAAGTGAATGGATATGATAAAAATGCGGGCAAAAGAAACGGCGGCTTGGGTTTTCCAAGACCGCCATACAGAAATCTTATTTTGATAATCGACTGCAATTTTGTCACTTTTCCAAGCAGTCGGTTAAATTTCTCAATGACAATAATTGCTTAGAAGATTGAATAGGTTATTTGGTTGTCCAATATCCATCATATACATAGCCGTTTTTTCCCTTCAGGAAATGCTTGGCCTTAATAAATCCGGCCTTTTGAAGCGCTTTCATTCTTTCTATGGCGTATATTGGAGCCTTTGTAAGTATTCCGTTACATCCCAACAGCTCAGAAATATGCGGGGTAATAAGCGAAACAATATCAAACAATGTTTCTTCCCTTTCATAGTCACTTTTCACATCAACTCGCAAAATTCCCATATTATTAAATTCATCTTCGGAAACTCGCAGGCACAATTCAATGGTTCCGATTACGTTTGATACTTTTCTGTCAACAATAGAAAGTCTGGCAAACCAACCGTTTTCATAGGATAGCTTCCAAAAGCTGAGAGCTTTTTCCATTTTTCCTTTTGTATCATAATAAAAATTATCTCCGTTGCAATTATCGCTATTGAAAAATGGTAAAGCATTTTTATCGCTGTAAACTTTTAATAAATCATCACAATCTTTTTGTTCAAATAATCTGATTAAAAATTTTTCGCTTTCTAACACTGGACAAGTTTCATAAATATTCATAATTGCCTCCTGAAATTTGATTTCTATCAGTCATCCGTTCCTGCTGTCATTTCAATTTTTTCAGACATTCTATAAACTTTTTTGGCTTTTCAATGTGAATACCATGTCCGCAATCAAAGCGGAGTATTTTACATTCGGCAATAAGCTCTGCAGTCCTTCCTAAATCCTCTTCGCTTAACGCCGCCATCAAGATTCCATCTTTGGAGATATTGGTCTGTGCTTTCATAAATATTGTCCTGCATTTGATATTTTTTAAAATATTTTCATGTGGTATTTTGCTATGAAAGCTGTCATTAAAAAAGGTTTCCCCAAATAGCGGGTCGTAATGGTTCATGCCTTGAAAGCCACTGAGTGCATACTTAGGCCAGAACGGTACTTTTAAATTTTTATTGGGATGTTTTTTTCTATATTTTGCCGCCATTCCTGTTAGCTTTTGCTTTAACTTTTCTCTGACAAATCAATATAGTTAAACGTGTCTTTTCGTCGTTCTCCCTGTGAGGAAAAGAACGGCGGATCCTCTAAAATAAGGTAATTACAAAGATCCGTGCTGGAAGCAATGTAAGCTGCGATTAATCCCCCGGAGGAGTGACCTAAAAGATATATTTTTTCCTTAATCACATCTTCAATAAAGCAACGAATTGCATTACCGATAGCAACTATATTATAATGTGCTGCATCGTGCAGACTTTCGCCATGTCCATAACAATCTATGGAATAAAGATGGTAGCACATAGATAATTGCTTCCATATATTATTAAAACTTGTGGCATCTACTCCCTGAGCGTGAATAAGGACTAAAGGCTGATAGTCGTTTTTTATTTCATAGTAATTAAGCCGTATATCCTGTTTTTGATAAAAATTTTTCACTACCATATTTATTTCCCTTTCACAGGTTTAGTTTGCTGACCACTTATAATTCAAGGAAAGGAACATTGCCGGTTTTGCTACCGGCCACATGCTTCTTTGCGGTCAGTCACCGTAGCGGCCGCAGCACGCTCCTCCTCCGCTTACCAGAGTGAACATGTGTTTTATTATACATATATTTTTTCTTGTTGTCAATCTTTATGGAAAAGAGTTCACATATAAATTGGAATTGGTTTTTAAATTCCTGTGGTAACAATTATCATTTGCTGTTTTGAGAAATTTCGCCATATCTTCCGAATTGACGGCGAACAGATGATAGCGGATTTCGGGATGATTTCTCTTTGAATGATGAAACATATGTCTTGTATTTCGTTTCTATATTTGATAGAATAAACTGTAAAGGATTTGCCTGAAACGAGATTACTTTGTTTGACAAAGATGGGAAGTGAAAGGAGAGAAAAGAGAATGATTAAGAAACTGGCAATCAAGAAATGGACCAATATTGCTTTATTCGTTTTGATCTGTCTGGGAATGGGAGGAGGGTTTCTCTGGCGGTATGGGGAGGCTGCTCTTGTGGCGCTTAGCGGCAGGACACCGATGTTGGCCAGAAAAGAATCTCTGAGCAATATTTATATTGGATCCGGGATAGGCGTTTTTTTTGTGGTGATTGCTATAATTATCATTGTAAGGAATTTGAACTTATCGGTACATAAACAGGTAGATCGCTATCTGACCGCACACTCTGAAGTTACTTTGGAACAGCTTGACAGTGACTTTGGTTCGGCCGAGCGGTTTGGCAATGTCTGGATCGGCAGATGTTGGACTTTCAGCTATGATTTGGATCGGATTCTGCTGGAGAATGATCAGATTGTATGGGTATTTACCGAATCCTATAGGCCAAGCGCCAGGTCAAGTACGGTAAACTATAATCTCTGCCTGGGGCTTGCGGACGGAAAGATGGAGAAGGTGAAGGTGTCGGAAGAGAAACTTGCAAAGATCCAGGAGTGGTATAAGAAATACCCTCACATATTGGTGGGGTATAATTCTGAATATGAACAGATGTTTAATAATGATATAAATGCTCTGATGGATATTAAATATCGTCAGAAGGCAGAGGGGTTCTCTGAAACTTAAAAACTGAAACGGTGGAACGGACGCCATATGGTGCGTTCGAATGGATTTTGTGACATGGAAATGGAAACGGGCGGAACCGGTGGCGGTTGCGTCCGTTTTTGACTTGGCAGGCATTTTGACATTACTACTTTGCCGATTGGAAGTTTACTGCTTATGGATATATGATCGGTGATTCCAAAGTTTCCATCGCTTTCTCTGTGCCGCCAGGATACCGGAGAAGGTTATGCACTGTCCAACATATCCGGCGCGTTGATGAAGAATACATTCAAGTTTGAGGAGAAGGCTGAATGGATTGAGAAGGGACAGATTATTTCATTTAGTTCAAAGGAGGGGAGTGGAGAAGAAATCTATGTTCGCTTCCCGCCCATAATGTTCTGCATGGCGGACAGCGATCAAAGCAGACAGTTTGTTTGTCATGAAAGCTGGTTTTTTGCAGTGGTATCACGGCAGATTGATATCAAATGTGGAAAGTAACGGAGGGATTGAAACTTTTTACATATTTTATTGTCTAATCATTAGGTAGTGAAATAATCCCCATAGGCGCCGAATTTGCAGCGGAGGGAAGCGCAAAAGAGGAGGTGAGCAAATTTGCAGATTTTGAGTGGAAAAAACAGAAAGAGCAACGAAGAAATCATAGAGAAGGTGGTGTTAGAACAGTATAATCAATATTACAGACTGGTATATAGTTATGTGCACAATGAGGCGGATGCGTTTGATATAGTGCAAAACGGTGCTTACAAGGCGCTGCGGGGAAGTCACACGCTGCGTAATCCGGAGTATGCAAGAACCTGGGTATATCGCATTATGCTGAATGAGACCTTTAACTTCTTAAAGCAGCCCAGGTTTGAATCCTACGATTACCTTCAGGAAGCGCGGGGAAACGAGGCAGAATTTGCGGCGGACGATGATTATACCCAAGTGGATTTACAGGATGCGTTGGACGCGCTTCCAAAGCAGGAGAAAGCAATTATTGTGATGAAGTTCTTTGAAGATAAAAAGCTGGAGGAAATTGCCGAAATTCTGAACGAGAATTTGAGTACCATCAAGAGCAGATTATATCGAAGTATGAAAAAGCTTCGCATTAGATTGTCGGATGAATGAGATCTGTTGTTGAAAGGGAATGAGAGGCACATGATATCTGTGCGGAAATGGCGGGGGTGGCGCAGGTATGGGATGGCAGAGAGATTGTCCGGTTGGGGCGTTGCGGCACCGGAACGGAGGGAAACAGTATGGAAGATGGGAAACAGACGGAAGAGGTATTGAAGAGATTGAAAACAGAATATTTTGCAGTACAGATGTCGGATGAGCAGTTGGAGAGGCTGCGCGGAAGGGTGGCGGAGGCAAAGAAGGAAAACCGCAGGGAGCTGATAAGGGGATATTGGATGAAGTGTGTGACGGCTGCAGCCGCATTGGCTATCACATTTGTCGTTTTACCAAATGCATCGCCCGTAATTGCACATGCCATGGAACAGGTACCGTTTATTGGCCAGTTGATCAGTGTGGTGACATTTCGCAGCTATCGGTATCAGGATGACAGGCACAAAGCGGATGTGGAGATTCCCCATGTAGAAATTAGAAAGCAGGCAGGGGATGCTTTGCTGCAGGAGCAGCTGGAGAAAACAGCGGATGAAATAAACCGTGAAATTGAAACGATTACGGATGCGTTGCGGCGGGAATTTATGGAGTATGCACAGAATGAACTGGGGTATAGGGATCTTGAGGTAAAGAGCGAGATCATGTCCACAACCCAGGATTATTTTACCTTGAAATTAATCTGTTATCAGGCCATGGCCAGCGGGTACGAAGAAAATTATTACTATACGGTGGATTTGAAGACCGGAGAGCGGATGCGGTTAAAAGATTTGTTTGCGGACGGAGCGGACTATATTGCAAGAATCAGTGACAATATTAAGGAGCAAATGCGGCGGCAGATGAGGGAAGATGAACAGAAGAAGTATTGGCTGGATTCGGATATAGAAGGTATGGATTTTGAGTCCATTACGGAGGAGACTTCTTTTTATCTGAATGAGAAGGGAAATGTGGTAATAGCTTTTCAGGAGGGAGATGTGGCGCCGATGTATATGGGAGTGGTGGAATTTGAAATCCCGAAAGAAGTTTTGAGCGATATTATGTGCGCTGATAAGAAGGGGAAATGAGGTGATACGACTTATCTGTCTGCAGCCTGCAGATGCCGGGGTTAAAGATTTTTGACCCCGGTATTTTGCGTGCAGAAGTATCATGGCAGCAATACAGAGAAGTTGTTGGAGGCGTGTTTTAATTTCTCGGCAGTGTTTGTCATAATCACCATCAATGCCATTTGGCCCCTTTTGGGATCGCCACAAAAATATTGACAGTTGATGAAAAAAAATATATTATAATAAGAAAAAAAAGCGGAAGAGGAGAGGAACTATGGCGCTTAATAAAAAACCCATCAGAGGGATGAAAGATATTTTGCCGTCAGAGATGCAGATTCGAGATTATGTCATAGGTGTAATCAAGGATACGTATGGGAAGTTTGGCTTTACCTCAATCGATACGCCAAGCGTGGAGAGTATCGCCAATCTGACTAATAAGCAGGGCGGCGACAATGAAAAGCTGATTTATAAAATTTTAAAACGCGGTGAGAAATTAAATTTGGCGGATGCGGCCAGGGAGGAGGATGTGGTGGACAGCGGCCTTCGCTATGATCTGACCGTGCCGTTGGTAAGATATTATTCCAATAACGCGGCGCAGCTTCCGTCTCCTTTTAAGGCGCTGCAGATTGGAAATGTGTGGAGAGCGGAACAGCCACAGAAAGGGCGATATCGTCAGTTTATGCAATGTGATATTGACATTTTCGGAGAACCGTCTAATCTGGCGGAGATCGAACTGATTCTTGCCACCACCACCACTTTGGGAAGGCTTGGGTTTAAGGGATTTGAAGTTCGGATCAATGACAGGCGGCTGTTAAAGGCAATGGCAGCTTACAGCGGTTTTCCGGATGAGGTACATGACAGCGTATTTATCACACTGGATAAAATGGACAAGATCGGTATTGAAGGTGTGGAAGAGGAGTTGTTGAAAAATGGCTTAGAGCGGGAGACGGTGGAAAAGTATTTGGAACTCTATCGGAAGTTGGGACAGGAGCAGGACGGTGTGGCTTATCTGGAAAGAGAGCTGGAAGGGCTGTTGGATACTTCTGTTCTGGAGGGCCTGCGGGAGATCATAGAAAGTGTCCGCGCCACCAGATCCTGTGAATTTGAAATGGTATTTGACCCTGCTCTGGTGCGGGGAATGTCTTATTATACGGGTACCATTTATGAAATTGCCATACCGGAGTTTGGCGGAAGCTGTGGGGGCGGAGGCAGATATGACAGGATGGTGGGAAAATTTACAGGGAATGAGGTACCGGCATGCGGTTTTTCGATAGGGTTTGAGCGCATTATCATGGTGTTAACAGAGAGTGGTTTCCAGGTTCCGGATAAGCCAAGAAAGAAGGCCTATCTGATTGAGAAGGGAGTGGGCGGTCAAGCCTTATGTGAGATTATCGCAAAGGCTCAGGAGGCCCGTAAGGAAGGAACGCAGGTGCTTGTGGCGCGGATGAATAAAAACAAAAAGTTCCAGAAAGGGCAGCTCCAGGCGGAAGGATATGAAGAATTTGAAGAATTTTATAAGGAAGCGTTGAAAAATTAGGGAACGAATAAAACAGCCCCGAAACGGAAACGCCCGGAAGAAAACACATCAGCGTTTTGTGCGGATGTGAGTTTCTTCCCCATAGGGGCGTAGTAGAGAAGGGGCGGAACTAAAATAGGAGAACAAAGAAAATGGCAGAGTCAATGAAAGGATTAAAGAGGACCCATCGCTGCGGGGAGCTTTCAGCGGCAAACGCGGGCGAGAATGTAACGGTCATGGGCTGGGTACAGAAGCAGCGGAATAAAGGTGGGTTGATTTTTGTGGATCTGCGCGACAGGGCGGGGATTTTGCAGGTAGTATTTGAGGAAAAGGACTGCGGAGAAGAAAACTTTACAAAGGCGGAGAAATTGCGCAGTGAGTTTGTGGTCGCTGTAACCGGCAGGGTGGAGCGGCGTGCCGGGGCGGAGGCAAAGAATGCGGTTAATGAGAATATGGCTACCGGAGAGATTGAGGTGCGGGCGGAACAGCTGCGAATTCTGTCCGAGGCAGAGACGCCGCCTTTCCCTATTGAATCGGATTCCAGGACAAAGGAAGAGCTGCGGCTGAAATATCGGTATCTGGATCTGCGCAGACCGGATCTGCAGGAAAAACTGATGCTGCGCAGCAGGATGTCTTCCGCTGTCCATGCATTTTTGAAGGAGGAGGGATTCTGGGAGATAGAGACCCCTATTTTGAATAAGTCTACGCCGGAAGGGGCGAGGGATTATCTGGTGCCAAGCCGTATACATCCTGGTTCATTTTATGCTCTGCCCCAATCTCCTCAAATCTTTAAGCAGCTGCTGATGTGTTCCGGATATGATAGATATTTTCAGATAGCCAGATGTTTTCGTGATGAGGACCTCCGTGCGGACAGGCAGCCCGAATTTACGCAGATTGACCTGGAAATGTCCTTTGTAGACATGGAGGATGTGATCGACGTAACTGAGAGGATGGTGGCGAAAGTCTGTGAGGAAGCCATTGGTCTTAAGGTGGAATTGCCTATTAAGAGAATGACCTGGAATGAGGCAATGAACCGTTTCGGCTCCGATAAACCGGATACGCGCTTTGGCATGGAGCTTGTGGATGTTTCCAAGACGGTGGAAGGCTGCGGTTTTGGCGTGTTTACGGGAGCCCTGGAGGCTGGCGGCAGCGTCAGGGGCATCAATGTGAAAGGGCAGGCCCAGATGCCCAGGAAAAAGATCGACGCTTTGGTGGAATTTGCAAAGGGATATGGCGTGAAGGGACTGGCATATCTGGCTGTACAGTCTGATGGGAGCTATAAGTCCTCTTTTTCCAAGTTTATGACGGAAGAGGAGTTAAAGGGGCTGGTGGATGCCATGGGCGGAGAACCGGGAGATTTGCTTCTCTTTGCCGCAGATAAGTTGAAGCTGGTGTGGTCCGTTTTGGGAGCGCTTCGTGTGGAACTGGCAAAGCAGCTTGAGATGTTGGATGAGAATGTATACAATTTCCTTTGGGTGACGGAATTCCCGCAGTTTGAGTGGAGCGATGAGGAAGAAAGATTTGTTGCCATGCATCATCCGTTCACCATGCCAATGGAGGAAGATTTGGATTTATTGGAGTCGGATCCTGGTAAGGTGCGGGCGAAGGCTTATGATATTGTGGTCAATGGAATGGAACTGGGAGGCGGCAGCGTGAGAATTTTCCAGAGCGACGTGCAGGAAAGGATGTTTGAGGCGCTGGGCTTTTCCAGAGAAAAGGCCTATGAACAGTTTGGTTTTCTGTTGGATGCCTTTAAATATGGCGTGCCGCCCCATGGGGGGCTTGCGATCGGTCTGGAACGCTTTGTAATGCAGCTTGCGAAGACAGACAATATCCGGGAAGTAATCGCGTTCCCCAAAGTAAAGGACGCATCCTGTCTGATGTCGGAAGCGCCCGGGACGGTGGATGAAAAACAGTTGGAAGAATTGCACCTGCGCGTTACGGAGTAGGGCAAATTCGTAAAGGCATACTTTGAAATACGAAGGTACGGAAACGTTGAAACAGGACGGTACAAAATATGCAGGACAGGATTTATCTGCTCTCCATAGAAGACTTTCCAGGGACAGAGAAAGAGCGGGGGGGAGGCGTGGAAAGTTGTGAAAGTCTGTTGGCGGAAGCGTTTGACAAAGTGGATTGTGAACGGCGGAAAAAAGCGGATCATATAAAGTCTGTGCGTCCCCGGGCGGCATGCTTGGGGGCGGGGCTTTTGATGCAGTACGCAATGAGAGAGGCCATGTACACAGGGGAGCATACAGAATCCTGGCGGCAAGAGACAGCACTGGCGGAGAAGAATGGTATTGCGGCTGGGTTGACGGAGAAGGGAGTGGGAAGCTTTGGGAAAACGCAAGAGGTTAAATCTGTCTGTGATTTGATGTGCTTTACATTTCCGGAGCTGCTTGGACGTCTGAACGTGCCGCTTGCTCTGCAGTATCGGTACGGAGCCAACGGTAAGCCATATCTGCAGGGCGATCCTTTTTATTTTAATCTTTCTCATTCGGGAAATTATGTAATTTGTGCCGTTTCCACACGGGAGATCGGCGCGGATATTCAACAGCACGGGGCGGGCGGCATGGAGCGGCTTGCCCAGCGCTTTTTTTCGGCCGATGAGGTCAGTGCGCTGCAGGCGTGCGGTGAGGAGAGAGAGGCGCTTTTTTATCGACTCTGGACAAGAAAAGAAGCCTATGGAAAGCTGACCGGCAGAGGAATAGCGGGGGCTTTGGAAGTAAATCTGCTTCCGGGAACGGAAGAGACACCGGAGGGCAGAAAACTGGTTTGGAGAGAATATGGGGAGATCAAGGGTTACAGTATGGCAATCTGCCAATTTTTGTATTCAGAGAGGGACATGTAATGAAAAGGTTAATGAAATATTTAAGCAGCTACAAGAAAGAGTCCGTTCTGGCGCCGCTCTTTAAATTGCTTGAGGCGTTTTTTGAGTTGCTGGTGCCTCTGGTGATGGCAAATATCATAGACGTGGGAATTGTAAATAAAGATATGGGATATATTGGAAAGATGGGACTGTACCTTGTCGTTTTGGCAGTGGTTGGGCTGGTTTCGTCTATCACGGCCCAGTTTTTTGCCGCCAAGGCTGCGGTGGGGTTTTCTACAAAACTGCGTCAGGCTTTGTTTGACCACATCCAGGGTCTTGACTTTACCAATATAGACAGAGTGGGAACCTCCACCATGATTACTCGTATGACAAGCGATATCAATCAGGTGCAGTCAGGTGTGAATATGGTTCTGCGTCTGTTTTTGCGCTCACCCATTATTGTGTTTGGCGCGATGATCATGGCTTTTACCATAGACGTAAAGAGCGCGCTGGTATTTGTTGTGGTGATTCCGCTGCTGGCGATTGTGGTGTTTGGCATTATGATCTGGACCATGCCCTTGTATAAAAAGGTACAGTCAGGACTGGATAAGGTGTTGGGCGTAACCAGAGAGAATCTTACCGGTGTGCGCGTCATTCGAGCATTCCATAAGGAGGCGGAAGAAGAAGCCAGATTTATGGGATATACGAAAGCCCTTGCGGACAGTCAGATATTTGTGGGGAAGATCAGCGCGGTTATGAATCCGGTCACATATCTGATTGTAAACGGAGGCATTATTGTGCTGATCTATGTGGGCGCCATTCAGGTAAATGTGGGAAACTTGAGCCAGGGGGAAGTGATTGCCATTATCAATTACATGTCGCAGATTCTGGTGGAATTGATTAAGCTGGCAAATCTGATTGTCACAATCACCAAGGCCCTTGCCTGCGCGGACCGTGTGGCGGGCGTGTTTGAGATTCAAAACACAAATCCGGCAGGGGCACTGGAAGCGTATTGTGCTGACGTTACGTCCGCGCCTCTTTTGCAGTTTGACCATGTATCCCTGACTTATGCGGGAGCGGGGGCGGAAACTCTTCATGAGATCAGCTTCACGGTTAACCGGGGAGAGACGGTGGGAGTCATCGGCGGTACA
Organism: uncultured Acetatifactor sp.; assembly: GCA_910578185.1. Taxonomy (GTDB): domain Bacteria; phylum Bacillota; class Clostridia; order Lachnospirales; family Lachnospiraceae; genus Acetatifactor. The sequence goes on along the minus strand of CAJTPN010000006.1, from coordinate 55,831 downwards.
GGGTCAGGAAAGACTTCTCTGATCAATCTGATCCCCGGCTTTTATCCTGTGACGGAAGGCTCGGTTCGCTTTAAGGGCAGGGATATCCGGCAGATTCCGGAGGAAGAACTGAGAGGCTGTGTTGGGATGGTTCCCCAGAAAGCGGTGCTTTTCAAGGGTACGATCCGCAGCAATCTGCAGTGGGGGAAAACGGATGCAACGGAGGAGGAAATGTGGCGTGCCATTGACACGGCGCAGGCAAGGGAAGTGGTGGAAGGCAAGCCGGGAGGGTTGGACGCGGAAGTGGCTCAAAACGGTAAGAATCTGTCAGGAGGCCAGAGACAGAGGCTGACCATTGCCAGAGCATTGGTGCGCAGGCCGGAGATTTTGATCTTAGACGACAGCGCCTCCGCCCTGGATTACGCCACGGATGCGAAGCTGCGGCAAGCACTGCGGGGGCTGCAGGGAGATACCACCACCTTTATCGTTTCCCAGAGGGCGTCTTCCATTCGCCATGCGGATAAGATCATAGTCATGGACGACGGTGAGATGGCAGGTATCGGAACCCATGAGGAATTGTTGAAAAACTGTCAGGTATATCAGGAAATCTATTATTCTCAATATCCGGAGGAGCGGCTGAAGGCCGCAAAAGCTTTCGACGGACAGGCGCAGAAAGGGGGAAAATAGACATGGCGACGGATCACAAGGGAAATAATTCGGTAAAAGGTAACTCTCAGATGGCGGCTTTGCGTCAAGTGCTGCGTTATATTCGGAGATATTGGCTTTTGGTGGGCTTTTCGCTTATTCTGGCGGCGGTTACGGTTGCATTGACCCTTTACATTCCTATTTTGACAGGCGATGCGGTAGATTTGTTGATCGATAAGGGGCTGGTGGACTTTTCAGGCATTTATTCCATGATGATAAAGATAGGAATTGCAATGGCGGTTACGGCGGCAGCCCAATGGGTGATGAATACCTGTAATAATCATATTACTTACCATGTGGTGAAGGATATCAGGGAGGATGCCTTTCACAGGCTGGAACAGCTCCCCCTGAAATATCTGGATGCCCATGCTTACGGGGATATCGTAAGCCGGGTCATCGCTGATGTGGACACGTTTGCGGACGGTCTGCTTATGGGCTTTACCCAGCTGTTTACCGGTGTGCTGACCATATTGGGAACGCTTCTGTTTATGCTTATCACCAATATTCCCATCGCGCTGGTGGTGGTATGTATCACTCCGGTTTCCTTTTTGGTTGCCAGATTTATTGCTACCAGAACATATAAGATGTTCAAACAGCAGTCTGAGACCAGAGGAGAGCAGACCTCTTTGATTGAGGAGATGATCGGGAATCAAAAAGTGGTGAAGACATTTTCACGGGAGGAGGCAGTTAGAAGTCAGTTTGCGGAGATCAATGGCAGGTTGGAAAAGTGTTCTCTGAAGGCAATTTTCTTTTCTTCCATCACCAATCCGGCAACCCGTTTTGTAAACAGTCTTGTCTATGCCAGTGTAGGGATTTTCGGTGCGTTTGTGGCGATTAGCGGAGGCATCAGCGTGGGAAGGCTTTCCTGTTTCTTAAGCTATGCGAATCAGTATACAAAGCCTTTTAACGAAATTTCAGGGGTTGTGACGGAACTGCAAAATGCCCTGGCATGTGCATCAAGGATATTCAGGCTTATCGACGAGGAACCTCAGACGCCGGACAGCCCTGAGGCCAGAATGCTTACGGACGCCAAGGGTAATGTGAGCCTGGAAAATGTGTATTTCAGTTATGTACCTGAAAGGAAGTTAATTGAGAACTTTAATCTGGAGGTAAAGCCGGGGCAGAGAGTGGCCATTGTGGGCCCCACCGGCTGCGGCAAGACTACATTAATTAATTTACTTATGCGTTTTTATGATGTGGACAGCGGAAGGATAGCTGTGGACGGCACGGAAATCAGGGAGATTACGAGAGGGAGTCTGCGCACCAGCTATGGTATGGTACTACAGGAGACTTGGCTGCGGGCCGGCACCATCAGGGACAATATTCGCATGGGTAAGCCGGACGCGTCTGAGGAAGAGGTAGTGCAGGCCGCAAAGGCCGCCCATGCCCACAGCTTTATCAAGCGTTTGCCGGAAGGTTACGATACGCTGATCACGGAGGACGGGGGCAGTTTGTCCCAAGGGCAGAAACAGTTGCTGTGCATTGCCAGAGTGATGCTATGCCTTCCTCCAATGCTGATACTGGACGAAGCTACATCATCCATTGACACCAGGACGGAGCTTCGGATTCAGAATGCTTTTGCGAAAATGATGGAGGGCAGGACCAGCTTTATTGTAGCCCATCGGCTCTCTACCATTCAGGAAGCGGATATCATTCTGGTGATGAAGGACGGCAACATCATAGAGCAGGGGAGTCATGAGACGCTGCTTGCCAAAAACGGCTTTTATGCGACGTTGTACCATTCTCAGTTTGCCGGGTGAAGCAGTTCTTTTGCTTGGGTGAAGCAGGTTATCGCGTACAAGTGTGTTTATGGACACATATGTACGCGATTTTGCATGAGGCGGTAAAGTTTTGATAAAAAATGCCGATATATATACATAAGAAGCTTAATGTCGGTGTGGCGCATGGTATGGTGAGTGTGCTGTGGAGCAAATGACAGTCTGGAAGCGCGGAGACGAAACATTAAAAACAGGGGGGCGGCCATGAAGGTAGAGAACAATGTTACGGTATTGTGCAGAAGCGTACAGGAAAACAGGCGCATGAAGGAAATCAAGGATGGTCAGTCCGGCGGAAAGACCATATTTGCGGGAAATATGCAGGGGGACTTTTCTCTGCAGGACAGAATCCAGCAGCGTATTGAGCGGGCACAGAAGCGGGCGCAGAAGGTCTTTAACGATGCGTGGAACGGGGACCGTAAGATGGACGAGGAGATTGGCAGGAGCAGGGACAAGATCAGCGAACTGCGGCAGGATAATAAGGAGTTGACTGCTGAGATAGGGGAGCTTGCCCGGCAGACCGAGGAACTGATGGAAGGATATCAGGTCAAGGCGGACAGTACCCAGCAGAAGGAACTGGAATTGCTGAAAAAAGAAAACGCGTCCAAATACTCTATTTACGGTGAGATTAAGTTGACCAAGGAGGAGAGGGAACAGATAGCCAAGATTCGGGAAAGAGGACTTAGTGAGTATCAGACCAGGGTCATGGCATTAGATGACAGAGCCTGGGAGACGCGGGCGATAATTTTTGGCAATGACGGTAAGATTATGCAGGAAGACGCCGTGATTCAGGGCATCCATATGGAGAGGGCGAAAGTTCATCCCATAGCAGATGCAAGGGATCGGGCGGAAGATATTATGAATTCCGCCAGGGATGATGTCATCGGCATGGTGATACAGGATTCCAAGGATCATCTGGACGAGGAACAGGAGAAACGCGAGGAGGAATCCGAGAAGATCGAGGAGAAGAAGGAAGAGATGGAAGAACTCCTGGATAAGCGGGAAGAAAAAGAAGAAGAGATGGAAGAGCTTATCAAGGACATGCCGATCAATGAAAATATGGATCAGAACCAGGTGGTTGCCGAGATGAAACGTCAGATAGAGGGTATTTTGAGCGAAATGAATGTGGCCATAGAGGACATAAAAGGCGCTCAGATAGACAAGAGTATATAGAAAGCCTGAAAGTACTTCTTTTGGGTGGTATCAAATTTGTTGGAACCATAAACAGGCCTTCCACATATCTTATAAAAAGGGTATGTGGAGGGTCTGTTTTTATGGCTTTGGTAGTAATTGATGCGGGACATGGCGGTAATAATCCGGGAGCAGTCTATAACGGCAGGCAGGAAAAAGATGACACATTGGCGTTGTCGCTGGCGGTGGGACGAATTCTGGAACAAAACGGCGTGGATGTATATTACACCCGGACGACGGATGTCTATGAATCGCCTACGCGAAAGGCTCAGGAAGGGAATGCGGTGAAGGGGGATTATTTTGTTTCCATCCATCGAAATTCCAGCCCCTACCCAAATCAGTACGCAGGGGTGGAGACACTGGTTTACAATCAATATGGGGAGGCCGCAAGGCTGGCAAACAATATCAATTCCCAGTTGGAACAGGTTGGATTTGAAAATCAGGGAGTAAATGAGCGATCGGATCTTGTGGTATTGAACAGGACACAGATGCCTTCCGTTTTGGTGGAAGTGGGTTTTATCAATACGGATTCGGATAATCAGATCTTTGATGAACGGTTTGAAGATATTGCCAGGGCGATTGCGGAAGGAATACTTGCTACCGTTTGGGGGACATAATGGAGGGCAACCAAAATGATATTACGAATGAGAGGGTTCGTGGTACATATCAATGGCTGCCGGTCATCGGATTGGTAATGCTGGGACTTATATGGCTGTGGGGAAGCGTGATTGTTCCCGGCGGGCGGCAGACGAAATCCGGCGGAGGCGTATCCGATTCAAACGGCAATGACACGGAACTTTCAGGAGTGCTGCGTCTTTCGGGGAGCAGCTCTATGGAGAAGCTGACAAGTGTGGCTGCGGAAGGATTTATGGACAAATATCCGAATGTCACTGTGACAGTGGAGTATATTGGTTCCTCGGCCGGGATTGAGGCCGTGTTAAACGGTAGTGCGGACATCGGCAATTCCTCCAGATTTTTGAAAGAGGAAGAGAGGGAAAAGGGAGCAGTTGGGCATGTGGTGGCCATGGATGGGATTGCCATATGTGTTGACCCTGCAAATAGTGTGGAGGAGCTTACATTAGCGCAGGTGGCTGAGATCTATACGGGAAAGATAATCAACTGGTCGGAGCTTGGGGGAGAGGAGCTTCCCATCGTCGTCATAGGCCATGAGGCCGGTTCTGGTACGAGAGCGTCATTTGAATCGCTTTTGGGGATAGAGGACGTTTGTACTTATGGAAATGAATTAAACAGTGGGGGAGCCGTGATGGCCCGGGTTGCAATGACGCCGGGGGCTGTGGGATACATATCTTTCGATATTGTGAATGATTTGGTGAATACAGTATCCATAGACGGTGTGGAGCCTGGGGCAGAGAATGTGAAAGACGGCAGTTATCCTTTGTGCAGGCCCTTTGTGATGGTCACCAAAGGGGACAGTGAAAAGGAAAACAGACTGGTGAGGGCGTGGTTTACATATTTGGAGTCTTTGCGCTGAGAATATATTTTCTTGTTTCTCTTTTTATGAACCGGGCGGAGAGGAGGGAGTCATGAAAGATTCTCAAAAGGAATCTATTTTTGGAGGGCGTAAAAAGAAGTCTCCAGGAGAGCGGATAGCAGGAATTTTTTTCAGAGGATGCGCAGCTTTTGCGCTGTCGGCGGTGCTTGCCATGACCGTATATTTGTTTATCAGCGGATTTCCTGCCATTCGGGAGGTGGGAGTAAGGGAAATTCTCACCGGAACCAGCTGGAAACCTACGGCGGAAGAACCAGCTTACGGAATCGCTTATGTCATTCTGACTTCCGTGGTGGGAACTTTCTTTGCGGTTTTGATCGGTGTACCGCTTGGAATTCTGACTGCGGTATTTCTGGCGGAGTTTTCCGGAAAGAAGCTGGCAGGCGTCATCAGGGCTGCGGTGGAATTGCTGGCTGGAATTCCTTCCGTGATCTACGGGCTGCTGGGACTTTATTTGCTGAGTCCTCTGATGTACCGGCTGGAGAGAAAGCTGTTTTCGGATTCCGGTACCCATCAATTTACAGGCGGGGCAAACCTGCTCTCGGCGGTGTTAGTGCTGGCGGTACTGGTGCTGCCAACAGTGGTCAATGTAAGTGAGACCGCCATTCGGTCGGTGCGCAGGGATATTAAGGAGGCGTCTCTGGCACTTGGCGCTTCCCACATGCAGACAATATTCCGCGCGGTACTGCCATCTGCCAGATCTGGTATTGCAACGGCGGCGGTGTTGGGAAGTGGCAGGGCAATGGGAGAAGCGATGGCAATTATTATGGTGTCGGGAAACAGCGTTAACCTGCCCTTCCCTTTTCGGTCCGTGCGCTTTCTGCCAACGGCCATTGTCAGCGAGATGGCATATGCCCAGGGAACACACCGGCAGGTATTGTTTGCCATCGGCCTGGTTCTGCTTTCTTTTATCGTGTTGGTTCAGCTTGTATTGAAAGGTCTTGTAAAGGATGAGGAAGAGAAATATGAGTAGCCATTCTCTGTATCAACGGCGCAAAAGACCTGGCGAGGCGTTTTTGCTGTCGGCCATTTATGGCGCGGCATCCTTGTCGGTATTTCTGTTGGTGGGCATTATAGGCTATCTGTTTTGGAAAGGATTTCGGGTTTTCAGCATTCGCTTTTTTACTTCGGTTACCAATTCTTTGAAGGGAACAATGGGAATTGCCGGAAATCTGGTGAATACCCTGTATATTGTGGTGATGACGCTTTTGATTGCCATTCCTGTGGGTGTGGGCGCCGCGATTTATATGAGTGAGTATGCAAAGCAGGGCAGGCTGACACAGATCTTTTCGTTTGCCACGGAGCTTTTGGCAGGAATCCCTTCTGTGTTGTTCGGTCTGTTTGGAATGGTGTTTTTCGGAGGGGTCATGGGACTTGGGTATTCCCTCTTAAACGGTGCGCTTACTATGACGCTGATGCTTTTGCCGCTTATAGTGCGGAACACACAGGAAGCCCTGCGCAATGTGCCGGACAGCTATCGGAACGGGGCCATTGGTATGGGGGCGGATAAATGGCACATGATTCGGACCGTATTGTTGCCTTCTGCTGCACCCGGAATCTTGACGGGAGTGATTCTGGCGGTTGGGCGGATTGTGGGAGAATCCACTGCGCTTATTTTTACCGCAGGCAGCGCCAGAATGCTGCCAAGGCTTGGGCGGGAGATTGGGGAGAACATAGTCAGGTTGTGGGAAAAAGTATGGGATTCCGGTGGGACGCTTACTGTGGAACTGTATCTGCAGATGCAAAACGGAGAATATGAGCTGGCCTTCGGCATCGGCTGTGTGTTGTTGATTTTGGTATTGCTGATCAATATGCTGCTGAAACTGGCCGTAAGGGGATTCCGGAAGGCGTAATGCCGGAGGAATACGGGAAAATGGGACAAAGTAAAATATCGGTGAAAAATTTAAATCTGCATTATGGAGAAAACCATGCCTTGAAGCATATTGACATGGAAATCCAGGAAAAGGGCATCACCTCCTTTATCGGCCCCAGCGGCTGCGGCAAATCCACTTTTTTGCGGTGCCTTAACAGAATGAATGATCTGGTGGAATGCGCAAGAATAGAGGGCAGGGTGCTTTTGGACGGAGAAGATATTTATGACAAGAGGGTGGATACCACATTACTGCGGAAAAAGGTGGGCATGGTGTTTCAACAGCCAAATCCTTTTCCCATGAGCATCTATGATAATGTGGCTTATGGCCCCAGGCTGCAGGGAATGAAAAGGAAAGAGGAATTGGACGAAAGGGTGGAGCAGGCGCTGCGGGATGCGGCCATATTTGACGAGGTTAAGGATCGGCTGAGAAAATCGGCGCTTGGGCTGTCCGGCGGTCAACAGCAGCGGCTCTGCATTGCCAGGGCGCTTGCGGTGCTGCCGGAGGTACTGTTGATGGATGAACCCACATCGGCGCTGGATCCTGTTTCCACTATGAAGATTGAAGAATTGATGCGGGAGATGAAGAAAAAATATACGCTGGTGGTGGTGACTCATAACATGCAGCAGGCGGCCAGGGTGTCGGATCAGGTGGCTTTTTTTCTGGCAGGGGAAGTGGTGGAATCCGGTTATGCCGACAGTATTTTCTGCAGGCCAAGGGATAGAAGGACGGAGGCTTATGTGACGGGACGCTTTGGATAGAAGAGGGAAGGGGTAAAAGGATAAGAACAGCAAAAAAAGGGCGGTCTTTGGTGAGACGCCCCTTTTTGCAGAGTAACAGTGCGCCCGGCAGGCGCTTGTTCAAACAGGTCTTGAAACTTTTATGAAGTAGATTCGGAACCTGTCTCCTGGGAGGCAGAACCGGTTAAACTTTTATCGTTGACTGCTTCCGAGGAGGAAGTTTTGGGAGGTTCTTTGGGCAGCGTGAGCAGTACTTTGACGATACGGTTCTGTTCGATTCCCTGGACTTTTAAGTGAATGCCGTTTTCCAGAGAGACTTCCTCATTATCTTCCGGCAAGCGGTCTAAGTTTTCTATAATGATACCGCCGATGGAATCGTAGTCTTCACTGTCAAGTTCTGTGCCCAGCTCATCGTTGATATCGTCCAGTTTCATGCTGCCTTCCACAAGATAGTTATATTCGTCGATTTCCTTGATTAGTTCTTCCTCGTCCGCGTCATATTCATCCCGAATTTCGCCTACGATCTCCTCTAACAGGTCTTCCAGAGTGATCATGCCCACGGTGGTGCCGTATTCGTTGAGTACGAAAGTGACGCTGGTGGTCTTCTCCCGGAGCTCATAAAGCAGATCCGCCACCTTTTTGAATTCATATGTATAATGAGCGTTCCGCAGGATGGATTTGATATGAAAATCCGTGCTGTTTCCGGTCAGTATGAAGTCTTTTATATTGATCAAACCAATGATATTGTCCATATCGCCTTCGTAGACCGGGATGCGGGTGTACATGGATTCCCGGAAGACATCAAGAACTTCCTGATAGGTTGCATCAAGATCCACGGTTACCATATTGATCCTGGGAATCATAATATCCTTTGCCAATGCATCCGAAAAGTCAAACACATTGTAGATCATTTCTTTTTCTTCCGTCTCTATGACACCGTCTTCATGGCTTACATCCACATAGGTACGCAGTTCGGCCTCGGTCATGGTGGTGATCTTTTTGCTGGGGTCGATGCGCAGCAGACGCAGAATGCCGTTTGACATTTTATCAACCACAAAGATTACCGGCGTCAGGAGCTGCATCAGGCCATAAATGATGCCGCTGTAACCCAGCGAAATTTTCTCCGCGGAAATTCTTGCCCATGTTTTCGGGATAATTTCGCCGCAGAGCAACACTACGATAGTCAAAATACCGGTGGCAATACCCACGGGCAGGCTGATGCGCATGGCAAGTGTAGTGGCAAGGGCGGATGCGGACAGGTTTACGATATTGTTTCCGATCAAAATGGAACTTAACATTTTACTGTAATTATCCAAAATTTTGTTAACCTTTGCCGCGCGACGGCTGCCCTCTTCTTCAAGCGTGCGTATCCGCACTCTGTTGACTGTGCTGAACGCAGTCTCTGCCGAAGAGAAAAAGCCTGAGAGAACCACAAGAAAAATGAGAACAACAAATTGTATGACACCTGGGACGTCCAAAAAATTCACTCCTTTTTTAAATTATAGTAGATAAGTTATTAATAGTCAGAATTAAATATACTATATAGTAAATGTAATTGTCAAGTTTTTGAAGCTTCCGGCATATGATTTTATAAAAAGTTTATAGTGTTAGGAACCAGGATGAGGAGGGTATGAATATGCTGCGAGTGGAAAATAGAAGTCAGTCGTCCGAAGAGGAGGGAATCCCGGTTATTTTCCTGCTGAAATGTCTGCTTTTTTCGTACATATTTACGGGAGTAATGCTTGTAATACTGGCATTTCTGCTGTATAAGCTGAACTTGGGAGAGAAGATCGTCTCCGCTGCCATCATTGTGATCTATGTGGCGGCAACGCTTTTCGGGGGATTTACCACGGGCAGGAAAATGCAAAACCGGAGATTTTTGTGGGGACTGTTGATGGGAGCGGCTTATTTTCTGGTGTTGGCTGCGGTATCTTTTGGTGTGGGAAAAGGAGATGTTCATCTGGGAACTTCCTTCCTGACCACACTTGTGCTCTGTGCCGGCGGAGGCATGTTGGGAGGGATGCTCAGCTGAAAAAGTCACTGTCCGCTGACAAAACAAGATACGAATGTTTCCTGTTTCGATGATTAAAAGAGCATGATTATTAAGATTTTTTTAAAAAAGTCTTTTACAAATGGTATTTTTATGTTATACTAGACCAAGTTGTAAGTATAGGAATCGAATATAACATAAGGAGGCTGTACTGTTATGAAGCATATCAAGACTTTGGTTACCAGAAATTTAAAGGAATCCATGAAAAAGGGCGGCTGCGGCGAATGCCAGACATCCTGTCAGTCCGCATGTAAGACTTCCTGCACCGTTGGAAACCAGAGCTGTGAGAGAGTAGTAAAGGCTGTTTAATCAAAGGGCCGTGGAAGCAACCACATATGCAAAGACTTTATTGTCAGAGCAAGCAGCGATTATTGTCGCTGCTTGAACTTTGTGAAAGGAAAAAAGAAAGTGATACACCAGTATAAAAGTAACGGCGTAAATATTGTATTGGATGTGAACAGTTGTTCTGTTCATGTGGTGGATGATATTGTATATGATATGATTCCACTGGTAGAGCCCCTCGTTACCGAGGGCATTAAAAATGCCGATACCATCAAGGCTGCGGTGCTGAATATCGCAGACCTGCCCTATCCGGAAGCGGAGATCCGGGAGGCGGTGGACGAGCTGTTGGAGCTGGAAGCTGCCGGACAGCTTTTTGCCCCGGATATTTATGAGAATTACGTGTTTGAGTTTAAGAAGAGACAGACAGTGGTCAAGGCTCTTTGCCTGCACATTGCCCATGACTGTAATCTTGCCTGCAGGTATTGTTTTGCGGAGGAGGGAGAGTATCATGGCAGGCGGGCCATGATGAGTCTTGAAGTGGGGAAAAAGGCGCTGGATTTCCTGGTGGCCAATTCCGGCAATCGCGTGAATCTGGAGGTTGATTTCTTTGGCGGGGAACCCCTGATGAATTGGCAGGTGGTAAAGGCGCTGGTGGCGTATGGCAGAAGCCTGGAAGAGCCCCATAATAAAAAGTTTCGCTTTACCCTCACTACCAATGGAGTGCTGCTTGATGATGAAATCCTGGAATTTGCCAATCGGGAGATGGCTAATTTGGTCTTAAGTATTGACGGGCGAAAGGAAGTCCATGACGCCATGAGACCGTTCCGGGGCGGACAGGGCAGTTATGAGGTGATTCTGCCCAAATTACAAAAGGCAGCTGAGAGCAGGAAACAAATGCGATATTATGTGAGGGGAACTTTTACCCATAATAATCTGGATTTTTCCGAAGATGTACTTCACTTGGCGGATCTTGGATTTGAACAGATATCGGTGGAGCCGGTGGTAGCGAAACCAACGGATGATTATGCCATTACACAGGCTGATCTGCCGAAGCTGAAGGAAGAATATGATAAGCTTGCGGCGGAGATGATTCGGCGCAGGAAAGCAGGCAGAGGGTTTCACTTCTTTCACTTTATGATAGATCTGGAAGGGGGGCCCTGCGTGGCCAAGCGGCTCTCCGGCTGTGGTTCCGGGACGGAATATCTGGCCGTGACGCCATGGGGAGACCTCTATCCCTGTCATCAGTTTGTGGGCAATGAAAAATTCCTCATGGGAAATGTTTACGACGGGATTCTCAGGGAAGATATCAGAGACTCTTTTAAGTGCTGTAATGTCTATGCAAAGGAAAAGTGCAAAAAATGTTTTGCAAAGTTTTACTGCAGCGGCGGCTGTGCTGCAAACGCGTATCATTTCCATGGCAATATCAACGATGCTTACGATGTGGGCTGTGAGTTGGAGAGAAAGCGAGTGGAATGTGCGATTATGCTGAAAGTCCATGAGGCCATGGAAAACGGATAAAGATTTGGGCAACGGCCGGAATGCATCAATAACTGATATTGAGGCCGTCGAATTGCTGTGAAATCCTAACAGAAGGGAAAGGTGGGAAGCGTATGAAAAAAGACAGGGCAATAGTGATACTGCTTTGTATCTTATTGATTTTGACCGGAGTGATTTATGTCGATATCTTCGGCGTGAATGCGGAAGGGGAGGGAAGCGCCTCCAGTATCAAGCTGGGGCTTGATCTTGCAGGCGGTGTCAGTATTACGTATCAGGTGGTGGGAGAGGAGAATCCAAGCGCTACCGATATGAAGGATACGATTGCAAAGCTGCAGAAGCGTGTGGAACAGTACAGCACGGAGGCGATCGTCTACCAGGAGGGCAGCGACAGGATAAATATTGAGATTCCGGGCGTCAAGGACGCCAATGCTATTTTACAGGAGTTGGGCAGGCCGGGAGCGCTGTATTTTATTGCCCAGACCGATTCGGAAGGCAATTTAAACTACTCGCAGCAGAGCGTTCCCGGCGCGAATGGTGAGTACGGGTATGTCTATGTGCTGCATAAGTCCATAGAAGAGTTGCTGGAAAATGGTTCCATTCTGGTTCAGGGTACGGATGTGAAGGATGCGCAGGCCGGTACCACCAGAACCAATAATACCCTGCAGAATTCAGTATATGCGGTGGATCTGGTGATGACCGAGGAGGGCAGGGAGCGGTTTGCACAGGCCACAGAGAATGCGCGTGATAAGAATGAGACGCTGGCTATCTATTATGATGGAAATATCATCAGCGCGCCAAAGGTAAATGTGGCGATTACAGACGGCAATGCCCAGATATCTCCCATAGAATCCTATGAGAAAGCAGAAAGTCTGGCTTCCACCATCCGAATTGGCGGACTTAAACTTGAGCTGGAGGAACTGCACTCCAAGGTTGTAGGAGCGCAGCTGGGTGTGGAAGCAATCGACACCAGTCTGAAAGCCGGCGCCATCGGCCTTGGGATTGTGGCGGTATTTATGATTGTAGTATATCTTTTGCCCGGAGTGGCATCTGTGATCGGATTGTTCTCCTATGTGGCTTTAGTAATTTTGCTTTTAAGAGGCTTTGATATGACGCTTACTCTGTCCGGAGTGGCGGGCATTATCCTGTCCATCGGTATGGCGGTGGATGCGAATGTCATCATTTTTGCACGTATCCGGGAGGAACTTGCAACGGGTAAAACGGTACGCAATGCCATTAAGATCGGTTTTGACAAGGCATTGTCAGCCATTGTGGACGGAAATATCACCACACTGATTGCGGCGGGGGTTTTGCTTTTGCTGGGACCGGGCACGGTAAAGGGATTTGCCCAGACGCTTGCCTTGGGTATTGTGCTTTCCATGTTTACTTCCCTGGTGGTCACCAGGTATCTGATTTATGCATTTTATGCCCTGGGTTTGAAAAGCGAGAAATTATATGGTTTGGGAAAGGAAGGAAAGGTACTTTCCATTCTGTCCAAGAAAGGAATCTGTTTTGCCGTATCCGGTGTGATCATTTTGGCAGGATTTGTTGTGATGGGGATAAACAAAGCCTCTACCGGCGATGTGTTAAATTACAGCCTTGAGTTTAAGGGCGGCACGGCTACCACGGTGACTTTCCAGGAGGCGATGACATTGGAGAAGGCTAATTCCCAGGTGGCGCCGCTGATCGAAGAAATTGTCGGGGGCAGCGTACAAATCCAGACTGTACAGGATTCCGGGGAAGTGATTTTCAAGACATCGTCCCTGGGGGTTGAAGAGAGACAGGCTTTGGAACAAATGTTCACAGAAAAATTGGGGGTTAGCAGGGAACTGATCAATTCCGAGACCATCAGTTCCACCATCAGCAATGAGATGAAGTCGGATACGATTCTTGCGGTGATCGTGGCCATTGTCTGTATGTTGATTTATATCAGAATACGATTTAGCGATATTCGATTTGGCATCAGCAGTATTGTCGCCCTGCTTCATGATGTTCTGGTTGTGCTGGCCTTCTATGCGGTGGCCAGGGTGTCGGTGAGCAATACCTTTGTGGCGTGTATGTTGACCATAGTGGGATATTCCATCAACGCTACCATTGTCATTTTTGACCGTGTGCGCGAGAATATAGGGGCAATGACCCATAAAGAAGATTTGAAAGAGATTGTGGACAGAAGCGTTACCCAGACCATGTCCAGGAGTATCTTTACTTCCCTGACTACTTTTATCATGGTGGCAGTGCTGTATGTGATGGGTGTGACCAGCATCAAAGATTTTGCGCTGCCTTTGATGGTGGGAATTGTCTGCGGCGCTTATTCTTCTATTTGTCTGGCCGGCAGCCTTTGGTATATTTTGCGCATGAAATTTGCGCCCAGGGCGAAATAAAGAAGTTTTGTGCAAGGTGAAAAACGAACTATCCTTTTTGCTTGACAGGCAGTAAAGGAATCGACGGACTTTATTGGGAGGTTGCCATGGGACTTGATCTATATGCAGGAACACTTACAAGGTATTATGCGCATAATTGGAAAACCGTCGTTTGGCAGTGGGCGGAGGAAAACGGGTATGGATTTCATCGCGTTACTGCGGAGGGGGATGTACTTTCAGAGGAGGAGAAAATGTCTCCTGCTCAAATCCAGGAGGAGGTTGAAAACTGGCGTGATCAGATATTGGCGGCAGTTATGAGGCCTGGGCAAAAGCCTTATGCGGCCTGGATCGAGGATAACGATAAGCCGTATTTTACCGATAAGCCGGATTGGGACGCAATGGGGGCCATGCTGTTGGTAGCCGCCTGTCATTCCTATGGGGAACCGGTTCCAGCCACTGTTAAAAAGCATTGGGAGTTTAGGAACCATCCTTTGATTGACCGGCTTTCGCAAGATCAGGAAAAAATTTGGTCCCTGTTTCGGGATACAAGCTGCTGGCTTCCTTTGCCGGACGGCATTCTGTTCCAGGCACCGCTGCCAACCGGCTGCCAGACAATGATTGCCACCACAGCCGGACTTCGCAGGGAATTGGAAACGTTGAACGATTTGGCATGGCAGGCGGACGAGGATACCATTCTCGGCTGGAGCCGAACCGAAGGCTATCCGGCAGACGGTCAGATAGGGGCGGACGGAAAGATAACCACGGAGGCGGAGCATATGGAATATGACACACAATCCTTGGCAAAATTTGCCTTTTCTATTTTTTATTTCGGGCTGAAATTTGCGGAGGAAAATCAGGTGCCGATATTGCTGGACTATTAATTGAAATAGCCGATTACTTTTATATCCTGAAAGCTTTTTGAATTAAATATAAAACTTCTGTTTATTTTCAGAGGCCGAGAGTCAGTGCGAGTACCCTTTGATAAGAAACAGAAGTTTTTTTGTTTTTATGATTGTTAGAGCAAGTCAGTGGATTATGGCACCGGGCGGGCTTCCGGCGGCAGTTACGGCAGGAAAGTTCCATGTGTGGCGGATTGCTCGGAACGAAAAATGATTGAAATATCCTTACCCATGAGTGAAACAAGGGAAACAAGGGAAATAAATGGAAATTAATGATTATCATAAAAAAATTATTGACAATCATAATAAATATGATATATTATTTAGAGAAATAGTATGAGGAAATAGTATGAGAATGGGTTTTACAAAAAAGAGGAGGAATGTTATGTCCATATTGGAAAACAAGCAAAGTATTATGAAAAATCGTTGCAATGCTCTTGGGAAATTTTTATGCATATTGTTTTGGGTGTATTTGATATTGTCGCTTATGGTATTGATATTTTTGGGGATATGTGCATTAGTTACTCCTGAATCATCATTTATTGCAGAACAGTTTGGAAGTAACGCTAAGGTTGGTTTTCATATTGGCGACAAGGGATTATATTTATTTGTAACCAATACCAGTTTTCACATGCATCAATACTCATGTAAGACATTGTTTGGTATTGTTTGGTTAATAGCATTAGGATACCAGGTATTGTTTGCGACAATTTTATGGTGTCTGGCTTCTGTCTTTCGCCGTATTAAATTGGACGAGAGTCCTTTTACATTGGTTTGCAGTCATCTGGTGCGTTATATTGGTTTGCTTCTTCTGGGGGTTTTTGCTTATAAGAATGTTTTAGAAGCCGCTGTCCTTTTCATTTGGGGACCTCCCACCGCTCGCACATCATTTGTCAGTGAGTTGGAATTAGCATTAATCGGCGGAGTGGTGCTATGCTTAAGCTATATATTTGAATATGGCGTGATTTTGCAGCAACAGGCCGACGAGACACTTTAGGGGATTGAAAAGATGGCAATTATTTTACGTTTAGACAGGGTAATGGCCGACCGTAAAATATCACTTAACGAATTGGCAGAACGGGTTGGCGTATCAAATGTTAATCTCTCAAAAATGAAAACAGGAAAAATAAGTGCTGTACGTTTTTCCACACTTAATGCGATTTGTGATGTTTTAGATTGTCAGCCGGGAGACATTCTTGAGTTTCAGCGAGATGTGCCAACTGATCCAAATTAATTATTATAGGAAATAACATTCGTATGCTTTTGAACTGAGTGAGTATTCAAGAATGATCAGGCTCCCGGTATGAACAGCACAATGGACATTAAAAATCTGTACAGGAACTACTTCTGAAGGAATAGGAAGCACTTTAAACGACGGTAAATCCATTATAGGTTTACCGTTTTTTTTCTGAAATAAAACCGTATGCAAAAGAAACACTCAGAGCTTCTCATCTATGTTTGGTAACTGTTCGGAGCATAATTCTTGTCTTTATAGTTTGAATGGCTGTTTTATGGTAGTGTTTTAGGAAATGTGTTTTTGACTGTAATTTGCTGTTTACAATGTAAACAGAATATGCTATACTGTGTTTACAGTGTAGACAGAAGTGATGGTATAAATCATATGAAAAGCTGGAGAAATGGGGGCGCTATGAAGGAATTAAGCGAAGCGGAATGGAATGTGATGGAGAGCCTGTGGGAGTATTCTCCAAAAGTGGGAAGTCAGATTGTGACAGATATGGTGGGGCGTACCGGATGGAGCAGGAGCACTACTTTGACAATGCTGCGGCGAATGACGGAGAAGGGACTGATCGTCTGTGAGGATAACGGACAGATGAAAACTTATGCGCCTTTGATCGAACGTGAGACAGCGGTTAAAAAGGAGACGGAAAGCTTTTTAAACAGGGTCTATCACGGCAGTATCAGTATGCTGGTGAGTGGATTTGTGGAGAAGCGGCGCTTGAGTCCGGAGGAATTGTCAGAATTGCGGCAGATACTGGACAGAGCGGAGGAGGAAAAACGTGATTGATTGGGTTTTATCGTCAAGCATGTTGATTGTATTGCGCGGATATGACGGACATTCAGTTGGTGTAGTGTTACTTTTTATGATCCGCCGTTTCGGAGGGGAAACTGTGGAGTCAATTGAAATGACATATGAGGATACTTATTTAGTCAGAGCAGAGTCCGGGAACTGTTGCCAGGTTATGATCAATTTCAAGACGCGGGAAGTGGAATTGATTTGTGGGCCAAATGAAGGTGCTCCGGAGTTGTGACGGAAAGTGGGGATATAATGGAAAAGAGAATCTTAGTTTATAATAATCAGACAGGAATAGTGGAAAAGATGGCAGTTCTTTGCAGGGGAGAGGGTCTGACCGTTTTGATTGCAGCCAATGCGGAACAGTTGTATCCTATTTTGGAGGATGTTGAAGTACATTTGATTCTGGTGGATGTGGAGTTAAATGAAAAAGGCTGGGATAAGGGGATTGAATTGATCCTTAGTTTGAGACGAAAGAGTCCTGTTCCGTTAATTGTTGTTTCGGCGCAGACGGCGGAAACAGCGAAGATTATGGCGTTGGAGGCTGGGGCGGACGATTATGTGACAGTGGACTGTAATCCGTTGGTACTTCTGGCTCGTATAAAGTCTCAGCTGCGCAGATATACGCAGATGGCAGGAATGGGGGATAATATTGACAGGATTTATAAGGTGGGCGGTTTGGTTGTGGATGATATGCGGCGAAGCGTTATGGTGGATGGAAGGATGGTACGGCTGACGCCGGTAGAATATAAGATACTTCGGCTTTTGGTGGGACAGAAGGGAAGGGTGTTTTCCAACAGCCAGATCTATGAAAATATCTGGAATATGCGGGCGATTGGAGTGGATAATACCATTGCGGTACACATCTGCCATATCAGAGAAAAAATAGAAGAAAATCCAAAACAACCCCAGTATCTGAAAGGGGTTTGGGGAAACGGGTATAAAGTAGGATAACACAGGCAGATGTGTACAGTTTTTGTGCGTTGTTGTGTAGAGATCGGAACAAGAGAAAATTCCTGTGTTGTCATGGCGTCAATTACGGAAGAGAATATGAGCAGGATGTTTGGGTAAGTAAATTAAAATGGAAGTCAGGGCTTTATGTGGAATTACTCCATTCAGCCCTGACTGTTTTTATCATTGCCATTTGATATTTTGCAGCCCATCGTTCCCAGAAGATGATGCTGAATGTCAAAGGTTTTTTGATCTTACGGATTGACTTGAGAAATCGCAATATAGTGGGAAATTAGTTTTTTGATGAAGGCTGTAAGATTGACAGGGGATTTGGGGTCTTATATGATAGAAGGGCATTTGGAAGAAATTTGGTAGTCCGGCGGGGGGATGATGCCGGAAACTATGTAGCGGACTTTGCCTGCGGCCTGGGGGAGGGATCGGTATGACGGACGAAAAAATCATGGACATGTATAGAAATCGGCAGGAGGAAGCCGTCAGGGAGACGGCGATGAAATATGGAGCCTATTGTTTTCGGGTGGCGGACGCCATATTGAAAAACAGGGAGGACTCGGAGGAATGTGTCAATGATACATGGCTGCGTGCCTGGAATGCCATACCGCCCGCATACCCTGACTGTCTGTGTATGTTTCTGGCAAAGATAACCAGGAACCTGTCCTTTAATCGCTATCGTCGTGATCGGGCAGTAAAACGGGGCGGCGGTGAGATAGAACTGGTTTTGGAAGAATTGGGAGAATGTGTTTCGGATGGCTCCGATATGGAGGGGCAGATTCTGGCAAGGGAGCTTGGACGGACTATCACGGATTTTGTGTACGGTTTATCCCTGCGGGAAGGAAATATATTTGTGCGGAGATATTTTTTTGCGGAGCGTGTGGAGGAGATAGCTTTGCGGTACGGGTTAAAGGAAAACCATGTTTCGGTTATTTTAAGCCGTACCCGCAAGGCTTTAAGAGCGTATCTGGAAAAGGAGGGGTATGTCTGTGAACAGGGAAGAACTATTTGAGGCCATAGGTAATTTGGACGAGAAGCTTTTGGAGAGAAGCGAAAGAAAAAGTCTTGCCGGTTTCGGCGGGCCAACGGTTGAAGACGGTGAGGGCAAATCGCTCCGAAAGAAGGGGATGGTGAAGAAGAGCAATCTGCGCAAATGGCTGTTATTGGCCGCGTGTATGGTATTGATGATAGCAGGTACGGGAAGCGTGATAGACAGGCTTGGGCTGTTTCGCATGGGCTGCAATGCATCGGCGGGGACATTGGTGGACGGTATCTATTACTATCATGAGAGGCATAACGGTGTGTGGAGGTACACTCCGGAGGATGGCAGCAGCCGTATCCTGAGCGAATGGGCTATGGACGGATATCAGGTAAACCAATATGGGATTTACTATTCCTGTGGGAGAGGGCTTTATGTAAGAGAGCATGAAAGCGGCAAGAAGCGTCGGCTATACAATGTGAAGCTATTTCAGGGGAATCGTCTGGCCCTTGCCCTGCAAAGGGACGGCAATGTGGTGGTAACCGTCATTAATGATTGGAAAGACACAAAGTTTCAGCTCTTATTGGATGGAATCACAGGGGAAGTATTGGAACAGGTGACGGAACCTCTGCCGCTTTCAGACGTTGTGCTTTCTTATGGGGAAACCCATCTGCAGGTGGGAGACAGGCAGGTGGATTTGGTCGGAAGAGAGGGTGACTTTGACTGTGATGTGCAGGAGAACGGGGAATCACTT
This sequence comes from uncultured Acetatifactor sp., assembly GCA_910578185.1. Taxonomy (GTDB): domain Bacteria; phylum Bacillota; class Clostridia; order Lachnospirales; family Lachnospiraceae; genus Acetatifactor. Next base: position 36,250 of record CAJTPN010000006.1, on the reverse strand, counting down.
TTGGAGGAGAACTGGCCTTTAGTCTCCTATGGCAGAAAGAGGTATTTTGGGGAGAATCTTTTTTTGGAATTTGCCCATCAGGAGCGCCTCCCTGTGCGTTATCTGATTTTGAGGCCGGACGGAAATGACAGTGTTTTTGCTTCCATCTGTGGGAGGCCTTTGACTGGAACCGATGATTTCCTGTTTTTCAGTCTGGATCCAAGGGTATATGGTGATTCCGGGGATAGAGAGGAAAGGGCTGAGACGGTGGGCTATACTCATGACACGGTCTGGTGTATGGAGATTGCCACAGGGGCATATTGGCGGCTGGAGCTGCGGCAGGGAGAAGGGGAAAAGGAAATCGGCAAGGTATTGGCCTATGATATGGAGACGGACGGAAAACTTTTGTTCAGCTGCGCTCCCTGGGCAGAGGAGCATATGTGCTGGCAAATTCTTTATGACGAGGCGGGGCGTCCGGAAGCATTGGAACTGATAGACGGGGATATCAGAAGAAACTGATATATTTTTACTGTACTGATATTGCCGCAGGGGTGAATTGTCAAAAGATATGCTATCAAAAATGATATAATGATATGTTGCATAGGAAAAACAGATTCGGTTTGCAGATCCGCAGGAATGATGATACACTGTTAAAAGACTTGTTTTTAAATGAGACAGGGGCGCTGAAACGAAGAGACGGAACTATAAATAGGAGGAACCCCCGGATGGAGAAGTGGTTTGTGGCGGCGAAAAAAGCAGATTTTGATGCATGGGCGAGGAAATTTCACATCAGTCCGGTACTGGCCAGGATCCTGCGCAACCGCGATTTGACGACGGAGGCGGAAGTGGATAAGTTTTTGAACGGAACCTTGGCGGATTGTTATTCCCCATGGCTGTTAAAGGACATGGAGCTTGCCGTGGATAAGATACTGGACGCCGTAGGGCAGGGCACTTTTATCCGTGTGATTGGGGACTATGATGTGGATGGCATCTGTGCGTCCTATATTCTCACAAAGGGGCTGCAGATTCTTGGAGCCAGGGCCGACACGGCAATCCCCCACCGCATTCATGACGGTTATGGATTAAATGACAGCTTGATCGAAGATGCCAGAAGGGATGGCGTTGGTATGATTGTGACCTGTGACAACGGCATTGCGGCAGGGCCGCAGATAGCGCTTGCCAATTCTTATGGTATTACGGTGATTGTCACGGATCATCACGAAGTGCCGTTTGCCCTGGATGATGGAGAAGCTTTGGAAAGTGGGAACGGAAAGCAGGGCGCCGCCGCTGCAAAGGCTAAGGGCCGTCGTGAGCTTCTTCCGCCTGCAATGGCGGTAATCGATCCCAAACAGGAAGGGTGCGGCTATCCGTTTCCCGGTATCTGTGGCGGTGCGGTGGCTTATAAAGTGATGGCGGCACTGACGGAAAAGACAGGCAGCAGGGAATTAAAAAAGGCCATGGGGGAATTTTTGGAATTTGCGGCGCTTTCTACAGTCTGTGACGTAATGGAACTAAAGGACGAGAACCGGATTTTTGTAAAAGAGGGACTGAAACGTTTAAAAATTACACAGAATCAGGGATTAAGGGCGTTGATGGAGGTAAACGGTCTGGAGCCGGACAGGCTTAGCGCCTATCACTTAGGATTTGTGATAGGACCCTGTCTGAATGCTACGGGCAGATTGGATACGGCAAAGAGGGCGTTGGAGCTTTTGCAGAGTCAGACCCATGTGGATGCAATGAGCGCAGCAAGGGATTTAAAAGAATTGAATGACAGCAGGAAAAATCTGACGCTTCAAGGCGTGTGCCAGGCGGAAAGCTGTATTGCGGAACATCATATGGAGCGGGACAAGGTCTTTGTGGTCTTTCTGCCGGAGGTGCATGAGAGTCTGGCGGGGATCATTGCAGGGCGTATCCGGGAGCGTTATAATCATCCTGTCTTTGTACTGACCAGGGGAGAGGAAGGAGTTAAGGGATCTGGACGCTCCATTGAAGGATATCATATGTATGAGGCCATGACGGAGGTAAAACAGTATTTTACCAAGTTTGGCGGTCATGCCATGGCGGCCGGTCTTTCCATGGAAGAAAAAAACATGGAGGCATTTCGCCGGGAGCTTAACGAGAGGTGTGGGCTGAAGGAGGATGACTTTATCCCCAAGGTTCATATTGATGTGCCGATGCCTTTAAGTTACGCAAGCGACGAAATCGTGGATAATCTGGAACTTTTGGAACCTTTCGGCGTGGGGAATCCCAAACCGCTTTTTGCCCAGAAAGATCTGATTTTCCAATCGGGTGTCAAGATGGGAGCAAACAAAAATTTTGGCAGGTTCCGTATCATGACCCCGGAGGGGGCCGAAAAGCAGTTGGTGTTTTTTGGAGATTTGGCGAAATTTGGAAGTTTTTTGGAACAAAAATTCGGTAAGGGCAGCGAAGCAGCCCTGTATGACGGCAGGGGGAATTTTTGTGTGTCGGTGGTATATCAGTTGGGCAGAAATACATACAGGGGCAGGACGGAGCTGCAGTTTGTGATGCAGCATTATTCCTGAAATGTAAGGGGGCCCGAAGCGATTTGCGGCTGATGAGTCAGCTTATGCTTTAACGTTTGCCGGGCCACAAAACATGGCCTTACGGGAAGGCAATCTGGGGTTGGCTTTGCAGACAGGGCAAAATATTGATTGGAATGAATTGGTGATTGCGTGAAGGAATAAAAGCGTCTGGATTTGAAAAAGGATTCTCGGAAACCAGGGGAGGGGCAGAAATGATTTTAACAGTAACGCTGAATCCGGCGGTGGATATGACCTGTGAACTGGGAGAATTGCGGCCGGGGGAAGTGAACCGGCTGACAAAGAGCGGAAGTGTGGCAGGTGGAAAGGGTATCAATGTGGCAAAGGTACTTCGAGGATTTCACATGCCGGTAGCGGCAGCAGGCTTTCTTGGAGGAAACGGCGGAAAGCTGATAGAAAATGCGGTGGAAGCCATGGGAGTGCAATGTCATTTTACAAGGATAAAGGGGGATACCAGAACCAATGTAAATATTCTGACGGCGGACGGTGCGGTTACGGAGCTTCTGGAGCCGGGACCGGAGGTATCTAAAAAGGAATTGGAAAATTTCAGAAAACAGTTCTCTGGGTGCCTGGAGCTTTGTGAATGGGTGGTGTTGTCGGGAAGCGTACCCAAAGGGGTGCCGATGGATATCTACGGGCAGTTAATTGCGGAATGCCGCATGGCTGGCTGCAGGGTATGCCTGGACACCTCCGGAGAACTGCTGCGCGCAGGGCTCAAGGCTGGGCCGGATCTTGTGAAGCCAAACAAAAAGGAGCTGGAATATCTGGCTGGGAGAGAACTTACCAGTCAAAGGGAGCTGGTGGCAGAGGCCAAAAAGCTGACGGCGGGCGGAAGCGTGAAAGTCGTTGTGTCCCTGGGGGCGGAGGGGCTTTTGTATGTGGATAGTCAGCAGGAGTTGTATCAGGAGGCTGTCAGGGTACGGGCCATGAATACGGTGGGATGCGGCGATACGGTGGTGGCATCCCTGTGTATGAGCCAGTTGGCAGAAGATGATCCAGATATCATGCTGCGCAAGGCGGCTGCGCTTGCCGCCGCCAATGCGTCCACTTGGGAAAACGGCCGGATTTCCATGAAAGTCTACCTGGATTTGTTAGAGAAGGAATAGCAGATTTGGGCAAAGCAGAAGGAGCGTGGGGAAAATCTGGCGGAGGTATTTTTGACGTAGAAATAAAGAAGTCATGAAAAGGTCAAAGATCCCAGGGCAACTGTCTTGGCCCGGAGAGTGGAACCTGATGAGGATGGAATGAGAGGAGTATATCATGGAATATAGATGGATAGAGAAGGAGGAAGTTTCCAGGAACCTTTTCCGGGAATTTCGCAGATATCAAAATGTAACCAGATGCCTGCGCAAGGTTGAGGGAAAATGGTTGGTAAAGGATATCACTTTTGTAGACGATTGGGATGAAAAGGAACTTGAAGAGTTGGTTGAGCAGTTAAAAGACATTTTGGCGGACGGCGGAATGGTATACGGTGCATGGGAGGGAAACTTGCTGAAGGGGTTTGTGGCGGTGGCCGCCGGACTATTTGGCTCTAAAATGAATTACATTGATCTGGTACATATTTATGTGTCGGAAGAACTGCGCGGCCGGGGAACAGGGACAAGATTATTTGAGGAAGCAAAGACGTGGGCAAGACTGCAGGGCGCCGAAAAATTGTATATTTCCGCCCATTCTGCAGTGGAGAGTCAGGGGTTTTACAAAAAAAGAGGCTGTGTGGAGGCGGAAGAATACCATGCAGAGCATGTGGAAAAGGAACCCTGTGACTGTCAGCTTGAGTATGTCTTGTAAGGAATTAATTCTTTTATACATAATTTATTTTTTCCTTATAGTTTAAACACAGATTGTACACAATTTGATTGTATCATAAGTTTCAGATAGTTGATGAATGATTCACTATCTCCCCCTCATAAGAAAAGAAGTCCCGGCGGAAGCTGGGGCTTCTTTTTTGTCAGAAGAAAAGACAAATCATAGAGGTTAAACAAAAGATGGATCAGGAACGCGCTTGTTGACAGGCTGTAAGAAGAATCAAAAGAATGAGACTTTTTATGCTGGGTTAATGCCTTTTTAACATTTAAATTAGAAAATGAACACAATTTAGACACAATTATTAGATATGATGTATCTCGGATAGTTGATGAACTCACTATCTCCCCCTCATAAGAAAAAGAAAAGAGCCTCGGCCTTTGCCGGGACTCTTTTCTTTTTCTTATGAGGGGCTGTATGACGGATATTACTGGGAGGTTTGTCTGCAGGTTTGCGTATTTCGGGGCAATTTAAAAAAGTCCTTTTGAGACGAAATTATAATTTCCAGTGAGGGACTGTCAAAACTGTAATGAACGGTTAACATAATTTTTACGAAAAGAAATTTAGGGGTGGTAGAAATGTGTAAATTAGAGTAAAATAATATGGAATGCACAAAAAAGGGCATGGATTTGATATTTCCACATTTTGATATATACTGTGTTTTGCCCCAGTTCTTGATTGACGGGGAAGGATGTGGGATGGGAAATCGGAGAAAAGGCGGAGAATAATGAAACTGGCGGATTTATTGGAAACATTGGATTATGAGTGCATACAGGGAACGACGGATGTGGAAGTGGGAGCGGTAGTTTACAATTCCAGGGAGATTACGCCCGGAAGTCTTTTTATCTGTATAGAGGGCGCCGTCTACGACGGACATGGGTTTGCGTCGCAGGCGGTGGAATCGGGTGCCGTGGCGGTGGTGACATCCAAACCGGTCACGGGATTGGAGGGGAAGAATGTGTCGGTGATACGGGTGGCAGATACCCGATACGCCATGGCATATATCTCTGCGGCCTGGTTTGGGCATCCGGCGGAGAAACTGAAGGTGATTGGCATCACTGGTACAAAAGGGAAAACCACTACCACTTACTTGGTCAAATCTATTTTGGAACATGCGGGGTTAAAGGTGGGACTGGTAGGAACCATTGAGGCGATAATCGGCGAGACGCATATCCATGCGAATAATACCACCCCGGAATCCTATCGGCTTCAGGAGGACTTTGCCAGGATGGTGGATGCCGGGCTGGATGCGGTGGTGATGGAGGTATCTTCTCAGGCGTTGAAGCTTCACCGCACACAGGGATTTGTTTTTGATTACGGTATCTTTACCAATCTGGAACCGGATCATATCGGACCCAACGAACACGCGGACTTTGAGGAATACCTGGAATGTAAGGGAAGGCTATTCCGGCAATGCCGTGTGGGAATTGTCAATGGGGATGACATACACACCGCAAATGTGGTAGAGGGGCACAGCTGTGAGCTGGAGACCTTTGGCACGGGGGAGGCGTGTATGCTTCGGGCCCGGAATCTTGAGCTTGTGCAAGGCCCCGGGGAGTTGGGGGTGGGTTTCCAGGTGGCTGGATTGATGGACTTTGATGTGAGGATGCCTTTTCCCGGACGCTTCAGCGTTTATAACGCTCTTTGCGCCATTGCGATCTGCCGCCACTTCCAGGTTGAAATTCCGGCTATCCGCGAAGCGCTGGAATCTGTAAAGGTAAAAGGGCGTATCGAGAGAGTGGATGTCTCCGACCGGTTTACGGTCTTGATCGACTATGCGCATAATGCTATGGCGTTGGAGAGTCTATTGACCACCTTGCGGGAATATCGTCCAGGGCGCTTGGTCTGTATGTTTGGCTGCGGCGGGAACCGTTCCAGACAGCGACGGTATGAGATGGGGGAAGTCAGCGGAAGGCTGGCGGATTTTACTGTGATTACTTCCGATAATCCCCGTTTTGAGGAGCCGAAGGCCATCATGGAGGATATCAAAATTGGTATCGGCAAAACGGATGGCAAATATGTGGAGATCTGTGACCGGAGGGAAGCCATCGCCTATTGTCTGTCAAATGCAAAAGAGGGTGACTTGATTGTATTGGCGGGAAAGGGGCATGAGGATTATCAGGAAATCAAAGGGATCAAATATCCCATGGATGAGCGGGAAATAATCCAAAAACTCCTGGAGGGCGGACTTAAACATATATAAAAATAGTTTCTGCGCGAGAGCGAAGAAACGGTACTGGAATAAAAACAGTTTCAAAGCGAAAGCGAAGAAACGGTACTGGAATAGGAGGCTCCCATGGGTGAGTTATACGCAGATGTGATAGTGGATATTTCCCATGAGAAACTGGATAAGACCTTTCAATATCGCGTGCCTGATAAACTTCGACAGACGTTAGAGACAGGGATGTGTGTGGAGGTGCCTTTTGGCAGCGGCAATAAGCCGATACATGGCTATGTAATGGAGTTGGGGGATGTATGTAAATTTGATCCCGCCCGGATGAAGTGCATTCGGGAGATTGTTCCGGGGGGCGTGGGCGTGGAAGGAAAAATGATTGCACTTGCCGGCTGGATTCGAAAAAATTACGGTGCAACCATGATACAGGCGCTGAAGACTGTCTTACCTGCCAAGAAGTCGGTAAAGAAACTGGAACATAAAACCATCAGGAGGAGGCTTGGGAGGGAGGAAGTGATTTCCCTGCTGGGAGAGAGCAAAAGAAAGAGACAAGTCGCAAAGGAGAGGCTTTTGCAGGAGTTGGTGGATCAGGAGACACTTCCTTACGAATGGGTCACGGGGAAGCTGGGAGTGTCCTCTCAGACGGTGAAAAGCCTGGAGAAGACAGGCGTCATACAGATTATCAGCACCCAATCCTTTCGCAATCCTGTCAGAATGGAAAGTGTGGAGGAGAAGCGGCAGGAGCTGAGTGAGGCGCAGCAACGGATTGTGAGAGAAGTGCTGGCGGATTTTGATGGGGGAAAGCCCGCAACTTATCTGCTGCATGGGATTACTGGGAGCGGTAAAACGGAAGTTTATATGCGACTTATTGAAGAAATAACGCAAAGGGGCAGGCAGGCCATTGTGCTGATACCGGAGATCGCTCTGACATATCAAACCCTGCTTAGATTTTACAGGCGTTTCGGGGACAGTGTCAGCGTATTGAATTCCACTCTCTCACAGGGAGAAAAATACGATCAGTGTCAGCGGGCTAAAAACGGAGAGATAAATGTGATCATCGGTCCCCGCTCAGCGCTGTTTACACCGTTTCCCAATATTGGCCTGATTGTGATCGATGAAGAACATGAAGGGAGTTATAAGAGCGAGGCCACACCTAAATATCATGCCAGGGAGACGGCGTTGGAGGTGGCAAGACTCCACGGGGCCAGCGTACTATTGGGATCCGCAACCCCTTCTCTGGAGGCATTTTACCGTGCCAGGACAGGTGAGTATAAGTTGTTTCAGCTAAAGGAGCGGTTGACCGGGGGCAGTCTTCCAACCGTGTATACGGTTGATCTGCGGCAGGAGCTAAAGGAGGGCAATAGGTCCATATTCAGCAGAAAGCTTCAGGAGCTTTTGGATGACAGACTAAAAAAAGGGGAGCAGAGTATTCTCTTTTTGAATCGAAGAGGGTATTCGGGCTTTATGTCCTGTCGTTCCTGCGGACACGTAATGAAATGTCCTCATTGTGATGTGTCTTTATCGGAACATAAAAACGGAATGCTTCTCTGTCATTATTGTGGTTATGGGGAGCCGAGGCCGAAGCTTTGCCCCGTATGCGGTTCCCGGTATATCAGCGGTTTTCGGGCGGGAACCCAGCAGATAGAGGAAAAGCTGAAAGAAATGTTTCCTCAAGTGCGCACATTACGCATGGATGCGGATACCACAAAGAGCAAGGATAGTTATGAACAGATTTTATCCGCCTTTTCCAACAGGGAAGCGGACGTGTTGATTGGCACACAGATGATCGTAAAAGGGCATGACTTTCCAAGGGTGACGCTGGTGGGCGTGTTGGCGGCAGATTTATCTTTGAGTGTGGGGGATTATCGCGCCGGTGAGAGAACTTTTCAACTCTTGACTCAGGCGGTTGGACGGGCCGGAAGAGGTAATCTGCCCGGGGAGGCCGTGATACAGACTTATCAGCCGGATCATTATGCGGTGGTTCGCGCCGCAGACCAGGACTATGAAGCATTTTATAAAGAGGAAATTCTATATCGTGAAATGCTTGGGTATCCTCCTGTGTCTCATATGATGGCGGTGCAGGTTTTTTCAAAGGAGGAAGAGAGAGGCGCCGCACTGGCAGACAGGTTGTCGGCTTCGGCGAGACGGACCTGTTTCGGCGGCGAAGAAGGCGGCAGGTTTTTCGATGTTCAGATCATAGGACCGGCATCGGCTTCCATCGGAAGAATTAATGATATTTTTAGATTTGTATTCTATGTGAAATGCCCGGAGTATGGTAAACTGGTAAACATAAAGGATCTGCTGGAAGAAGAAATGCAAAGGCAGCCTTCAGGGGAGGATTCGGTTCAGTTTGATTTTGATCCCATGAATACATTGTGAGGATGATAGGACATCCGGCAAAACATAACAGCATTTTTTTCGTAGCAAGGATTATTTTCAGTCGTATCTCTGTGGTATTTGTCGAATGCACCAGGGAATAAAAGAGCAAAAATAGTGTAAATTAGAAAGGACAGGAGAAATGGCAATCAGGAATATACGGGAAATCGGAGAAGAAGTTTTGACGAAAAAGTGTAAGGCGGTGGTGGAGATGACGCCTCGCATCAAGGAACTCATTGAGGATATGCTGGATACCATGTATGAGGCCAACGGGGTGGGGCTGGCGGCTCCCCAGGTGGGGATTTTGAAGAGGATTGTGGTGATTGACGTAAATGGCGATGATCCTCATATATTTATCAATCCCAGGATCGTGGAGAGCAGCGGGGAGCAGTTTGGCCCGGAGGCGTGCCTGAGTGTGCCGGGGAAATCCGGACAGGTGAGACGTCCCAACTATGTCAAGGTGGCGGCCCTGGACGTAAATATGACAGAGTTTGAACTGGAAGCCACGGAACTTTTTGCCCGTGCGGTATGTCATGAACTGGATCATTTGGATGGGAAACTTTATGTAGATAAGGTGGAAGGAGAGCTGCAGGATACCTCGTGTGAAGAGGAGACAGAGGAACAGTGAGGTGGGGCCGCCCGCTTTTGAGAAATGATATACAAAGAAAGATAGTTGCAGAGGTGGGAATATGAAGATTTTATTTTTAGGTACACCGGATTTTGCGGCCGGCGCTCTGGAAGCGCTGATTCGTGCCGGACATGAGATTCTGGGGGTGGTGACGCAGCCCGATAAGCCAAAGGGCAGAAGCGGTGAGCCAGTGCCGTCTCCGGTTAAGGTATGCGCTCTGGCCCATGGGATTCCCGTAATGCAGCCCCGGCGGATCAGGGAGCGGGAGGCCATGGCAGAGCTTAGGCAGTATGGGGCGGATGTCTTTATCGTGGCTGCCTTCGGGCAGATTCTGTCACAGGAAATATTGGATATGCCGCCGTTTGGGAGCCTGAATATTCATGCATCCCTGCTGCCTAAGTACAGAGGGGCCTCTCCCATTCAGCATGTGATCCTTGACGGTGAGGAGAAAACGGGAATCACTATTATGCAGATGGACGCCGGGATCGACACGGGGGATATGCTTTATCGGAAGGAAATTCCCATTCTTTCGGATGATAATTATGCGACATTGCATGATAAGCTGATGCTGTTGGGCGGAGAGGCAATCACGGAGGCACTTACGTTGTTGGAACAGGGTAAATTGACTCCGGAAAGGCAGCAGGACGCACTCAGCTGTTATGCCAGCAAAATAGACAAGGAAATGGGGCGCATTGATTTTACAGCGGATGTGGCTGTGATCGACAGATTGATTCGCGCCATGACGCCCTGGCCCAGCGCATATACGGAATACAGGGGGAAACAGATGAAAATTTGGCGCGCCGGACCTGTTGTCACGGAAAATGTCTGTGGGCGGACACCCGGTGAAGTTTTGAGGACGGATAAGGATTCTATCACGGTGGCGGCGGGAAAAGGAGCATTATGTATCTATGAGCTTCAAATGGAAGGCAAAAAACGGATGACGGCGCATGATTTCTTGTTGGGAGTGAAAGTACGGCCAGGGGAAATTCTGGGGCAAAGAGAGGAGCGATAAGGAATGATTTATTGGGATCCCACTTATATTTTGGTACTTATTGGTATGGTTCTGTGCCTGGGCGCCAGTGCTCTGGTGAACAGTACTATGAGCAAATACAGTAGAATCCGCAACAGTACCGGAATCAACGGGGCGGAGGCTGCCAGGAGAATTTTGAACAGCGAGGGGCTTTACAATGTACAAATAGAATGTCTGTCCGGGGAGAGCGGAGATCACTACGATCCCCGCACCAATACGGTGCGACTCTCCAGAAGCGTATATAACCAGCCCTCGGTTACTGCCGTGGGGGTGGCGGCCCATGAATGCGGGCATGCGATTCAGCATGCAAAGGGATACTCGCCTCTGAATTTCAGAACAGCGCTGGTACCGGTAGCCAATATCGGCAGTAAGCTGGGATTTCCATTGATCTTTCTGGGTGTGATTTTGAGTTGGAACCAGGTGTTGATTCAGATTGGTATCTGGGCTTTTGCGCTTGCAGTATTGTTTCAGTTGGTCACATTACCGGTGGAGTTCAATGCATCCACAAGGGCAGTGGCAAAGATTGAGCAGTATGGTCTTTTGTCCCGGGAGGAGAATAACGGATGTAAGAAGGTGCTGACTGCGGCAGCCATGACATATGTAGCGGCAGCGGCTTCCGCAATTTTACAGCTGCTTCGTCTGGTGATTCTGTTTGGGGGAAATCGCAGAAATGATGATTAGTGAACTGACACATTTATATTTCGCCACATGACTTGTCTGAATTTCCATCTGCCAAGAGTTTTAACTCTTTGTTGTCATCGGTCAACGAAGCCGCTGCATCGCCTCTTTCCGCCGCCCGGCAGACTGAAAATTCATTCTGTGTCATTTAGCTGAAAGTAATTGTGTCAGTACAATAGTGATTTCTGGCTCTTTAGCTGAGAATATTCCAGTCATCACACCACTGGTTTTATAAAAATTAAAAGGATGCATCCGCCCGGGAGGAGATTCATGTGGAGAATCAGGTATTCAAGGGGCGGATGTAAATCTTTGGTCAGGAGATCCATATGGGGGAGAACAATAGAGAAATTGTCCTGGACATGCTTCTTACATTGGAACGGGATGAAGCATATTCACACAGGCTGATGAAAGCCGTATTGGATAAATATGATTATATGGACGGGCGGGATAAGGCATTTTTAAAGCGTCTGGCGGAGGGGACTTTGGAGAGACGGCTTGAGTTGGATTACTATCTGAATCACTACTCCAAAATACCTGTAAAAAAGATGCGCCCCCTGATCCGATGTCTGCTGCGCATGAGCGTTTATCAACTGATTTACATGGATTCTGTTCCAGACAGCGCCGTGTGTAATGAGGCCTGTAAGCTGGCGTCAAAGAGGGGATTTGGCAGTTTGAAAGGTTTTGTAAACGGTATTTTGCGCGCGATTTCCAGAGAAAAAGAAAATCTTCCGCTGCCGGATAGATACAAGGAGCCTGTAAGCTATTTTTCCGTTAAATATTCAATGCCCGAATGGTTGGTGAAGCTTTGGATGGATGAATATGGAAGCGATATTACGTCAACACTTTTAGGGAAGCTGATGGAGATTCATCCAGTTTCACTGCGCTTTGCCTTAAAGCTGTCTCAAGAGGAACGGGCTGCGATTTGCGCGAAGATGGAGGAAACGGGGATAAAGCTGCGGCAAAGCATGTATCTGCCTTGGGTGTACCTGGCTACACAGCCGGGACATATGGGGAGCGTGGATACATTGCCAGGATTTGAGGAGGGAATGTGTACCGTACAGGATGTGAGTTCCGCGCTTGGGGTGGAAGCGGCAGGTATCAGAGAGGGAGATTTTGTCATTGATGTCTGTGCCGCGCCGGGAGGCAAGAGTATCTTGGCCCGGGAACATGCCGTGGGGGACGGACAAAGACTGCCGGGGGAGAAGGAACGGTTGGGCTTGGTTCTTGCCCGGGATGTATCGGAAGAAAAGACGGCATTGATAGAGGAAAATATCCGACGTATGGGAGCCGATCATATGAAGGTTGAGGTATTTGACGCCACAGGGACGGACGAGGCGCTTGTGGGGACGGCGGACGTGGTTTTGCTGGACGTACCCTGCTCAGGGCTTGGGGTAATGGGCAAGAAGCGGGATATTAAGTATCGTATTACCAGAAAAGATATGGACAGCCTGCCGAAACTGCAAAGACAGATCGCAAGAGCGTCAGCAGGCTACTTGAAACCGGGGGGGATATTGGTGTACAGTACCTGTACCATAAACAGCGGGGAGAATCAGGAAATGGTGCGTTTTCTCACCCGGGAACTTGGGCTGGAACCGATGCCTCTCTCGGAAACGCTTCCTGACATTTTGATGGAACAAAGGAAGCGTCTGGAGGCGGATCTGGATAAAGCGGGCAAAGACTCTGGATTTGGCCTGACAAAAGAGGAAAGAGCAGCCTGTATACAGCTTTTGCCCGGATACATGGAGTCGGACGGTTTTTTTATCGCCAGGTTCAGAAGTAGGCAGCAGGGTACGGACGCGCAGGGGGAGCCGAAGGCTTTCTTGAATTAATGCATTGAGTTATATCATAAGATGATATTAGGTTTTTCGGACGTTGTAATATGAGAAGGTACCGACGAAAGCTTTGGGCGAGGATAAGAAAAATTGGATAATTATTTAATAAAAAAGCAAAAAACAGACGTGAAGTCACTCACGTTGGAGGAACTGACACAGGAACTGGCGGCCATGGGTGAGAAGCCCTTCCGCGCCAGACAGATGTATGAGTGGATGCATGGGAAGTTGGCCAGAGATTTCAATGAGATGACCAATCTTCCCAAGGCATTGCGGGAAGCCTGTGAGGAGCGATACGAGTATACGGCATTGCGGGCGGTACAGGTGCAGGAATCCGCCATGGACGGCACCAGAAAATTTCTGTTTGCGCTTTCCGACGGCAATGTGGTGGAGAGCGTATGGATGAAATATCATCACGGCAACAGTGTGTGTATCTCTTCTCAGGTGGGATGTCGCATGGGCTGCCGGTTTTGTGCGTCCACTTTGGACGGGTTGGAGAGAAATCTTTTGCCCTCTGAAATGTTGGATCAGGTATACGCCATTACTTTGCTCACCGGGGAGAGAGTGTCCAATGTGGTGGTGATGGGCATAGGGGAACCTCTTGACAATTATGACAATCTGGTGCGGTTTTTGCGAATGCTTACCGATGAAAACGGTCTGCATATGAGCCAGAGAAATATTACGGTGTCTACCTGCGGCATCGTACCTGGCATCAGGAAGCTGGCAGAGGAGGGGATTCAGATTACGCTGGCCCTGTCTCTGCATGCGGCCACCGACGAGAAGCGCAGGAAGCTGATGCCCATTGCCTCCAAGTATTCCATTGCGGAATTGATGGAGGCCTGTGAAGATTATTTTCGACAAACCGGCAGGCGGATTACTTTTGAGTATAGTCTGCTGGGGGGAGTGAACGATACGGACGAGGACGCCGAGGCGCTGATAAAGCTTGCCAGACCTCTTTGCTGCCATATTAATTTGATTCCCGTTAACCCTGTCAGGGAGCGGGATTTTGTGCGTCCAAAGCCGGGCAGAATACGGGAATTTCAAAATATGCTTGAAAAAAATAAAATAAATGGTACTATTAGAAGGGAAATGGGCAGGGATATAGACGGTGCCTGCGGGCAGTTGCGACGCAGACACAGGTCTTAGCTACAGGACATTGGAGGAAATGAAACGTGTTAAAAACGTTTTCCATAACTGATATAGGAAGAAAGAGAAAATTAAATCAGGATTATGTATACTCATCGGAGCAACAGGTAGGACATCTGTCAAACCTGTTTCTGGTTGCGGACGGCATGGGAGGACATAATGCAGGCGACTATGCTTCCAGGGTTACGGTGGAGACAGTTGTGGAAAAAGTTTCGTCTTCGTTGGAAACGGATCCCACGCGGATTCTGGATGAGGCGATTCAGGCAGCCAATAAACTGGTGCGTCAGCGTGCGGCATTTTTTCCCTGGCTGGAAGGTATGGGTACCACTCTGGTAGCCGCCACCTGTGAGGGAAAGAGCCTTTTTGTGGCGAATGTGGGGGACAGCAGGCTGTATGTGGCCAACAGCAAGGGAATACGTCAGGTTACCAGGGATCACTCCTGGGTAGAGGAAATGGTGCGCAGAGGCGAACTGAACAGAGAAGACGCCAGATGCCACCCGGATAAAAATATTATCACCAGGGCGGTGGGGGCTGAAGAGACCGTGAATGTTGATTTCTTTACGGTACAGTTGGAAGAAGGCGACGAAATATTGATGTGTACGGATGGTTTGACGAATATGCTGGAAGATGAGGAGATACGGATGATACTGGATGGGGCCAGGGATACTGTGGAGAAGGCGCAGGAACTGGTGAAAGCCGCAAACGAACACGGCGGCAGAGATAATATCAGCGTAATTTTAATTGGGGTCAACAGTTAGAATGGAGAGCATATATGATTAGAATTGGAATGATGATAGGAGACAGGTATGAGATTCTTGAAAAAATCGGTACCGGCGGTATGTCGGATGTCTATAAGGCAAAATGTCATAAACTGAATCGGTATGTGGCGGTAAAGGTTTTAAAGCAGGAATTCAGCGAAAATGCTAATTTTGTCTCAAAGTTCCGCACGGAAGCACAGGCGGCGGCAGGGCTGATGCACCCCAATATAGTAAACGTGTATGATGTTGGCGAAGAAGATGATATCTATTATATTGTAATGGAGCTGGTGGAAGGGATCACGCTCAAAAAATATATTGAAAAAAAGGCGAGGCTGTCTTTTAAAGAGGCAGTCAGCATTGCGATACAGGTTAGTATGGGAATTGAGGCTGCCCATAACAATCATATTATTCATAGGGATATCAAGCCTCAGAATATTATTATCTCCAGGGATGGGAAGGTAAAGGTGACGGACTTTGGTATTGCCAAGGCAGCCACCAGTAATACCATTACCTCCAATGTGATGGGATCCGTCCACTATACCTCTCCAGAACAGGCAAGGGGCGGATATAGCGATGAAAAAAGCGATATTTATTCGCTGGGAATCACCATGTTTGAAATGCTCACGGGGAGGGTTCCTTTTAACGGCGAGACGACAGTGGCAATCGCAATTAAGCATATTCAGGAGGAATTGCCTTCTCCCAAGGAATTTGTTCCGGAAATTCCTGACAGTGTGGAGGGAATCGTAATAAAGTGCTGTCAGAAATCTCCGGATCGCAGGTATCAGAATATGCAGGAGCTGATTGCGGACTTAAAACAGTCGTTGATGAATCCGGATGAAAATTTTGTAGTGCAGAAGGAACCGGATTTAAACGGCGGTACCCGAATGATTACGCCCAGGGATATGGAACAGATAAAGCGCCGGTCCGCTTATCAGGAAAGTCGTGACTATACCGAGAGGGAAGACACAATGCGTCTTCGTTCCGAGGCGGAGGAAGTGTATGAGGACGAAGGGGAAGGCGAGGATGACGACGAGTACGATTATAATCCCAGAATGGAGCATGTTACAACTTTTCTGGCGCTTGCCGGAGGTGTGGTTATCTGTGTGATTGTAATCATTCTGGCAATCAATGTGTTTGGAACCCAGGGAGAGGAGGACAATCCCGATAACCAGAGCAGCCAGTCGGCCACATTGGAACCCCCCTTTGTTACCGGGGACGACGCAAAGTATGTGAAAATGCCGGTGGTGAGTGGTAAGAGCGTGGAAGAAGCCAGAAACGAACTGATCAGATATGGACTGAAGTCAGAAGTGGCATATGAGGAATCAGAGACGGTTGCGGTGGGTGTGGTAATTCGCGCCAATGTTGCGGCAGGCGCTGATGTTCCGGAGGGCAGTACTGTTATCCTGACGGCAAGCAAGGGAGTAGAAGTACCCGAAGTGCTTAATCTAACATATGCGGAGGCATATGAAAAGCTTACCGCCCTAGGATTTGCGGTTACCAAGGAGACAGCTTATTCTGCCGATGTGGGAAAAGATCGGGTGATGGCCCAGATTCCATCCGCTGAGACCAGGGTGGCCAGGGGAACAAACATTACAATTACCATATGCCTTGGGAAGGAGAGAGTCAGAGTACCCAAGTTGTTGGGACTTTCCGAACAAGATGCAACGATCACGGCCATAGAAGCGGGATTGGAGATAGGAGAGGTCAGCCAGGTGTACAGCTCGGAGTTTGAAGAGGGGCAAATCTGTTATCAGAGTTACTCGGAAGGGTCTTTTGTGGAGCCGGGGATTTCGGTGGATATCAAGGTCAGCAAGGGGGTACAGAACGTTACCTATCGGTGCGCTGCCAGTATTACGGCGCCTACGGTGGAAGAAGCGCCGGATTATGTGACGGGAACAGAGGTGGAAATCACTTTGGTCGCTGACAATGGACAGGTACTTTTGGAGACAAAAACTTCCAGTTTTCCCCAGGCGGCAAATTATTACGGAATTACCTCCCCGGGAGGAACCATCACCATCACTTATTCGGTGAAGACGGGCGGAACTACCACAAGGGATCCTGTGACCGGCGAAGTGATTGCCATCCCGGGCGGTACGGAAAAACGCTCTTTTACCAGAAGAGTTGATTTCATTGCGGAATAAGTCGGGATGGGAAGCATGAGAGGGAAGATAGTTAAAGGAATTGCAGGGTTTTACTATGTCCGCGTAGCGGACATTGGACGGGTAGCGGACATTGGACGGGTAGCGGACATTGGACGGGCAGTCTGCAGCGAGGGGGAGTCGGAAAGCGTCATATATGAATGCAAGGCAAAAGGGGTATTTCGGAAGGATAACCGTAAGCCGCTGGTGGGAGATGACGTCGAGGTAGATGAGTTGGATGCCGGGAAGCGTCTGGGCAATATTCGGGAACTGCTGCCACGGCACAGTGAACTGATTCGACCGGCGGTGGCAAATGTGGATCAGGCGCTGGTCATCTTTTCTGTCTCCGAGCCAAAGCCAAGCTTTCAGTTACTTGACCGTTTCCTCATTATGATGGGGCTGCAGGGAATGGATACCATAATCTGTTTCAACAAGCAGGATATTGACCACAGTCGGGAACTTGAGACATACCTGCGGATCTATGGGGACTGTGGCTATCGGGTGCTTGCCACCAGCGCGCTGTGCGCAGAGGGAATAGAAGAGCTGAGGGGACATCTTGCGGGCAGGACTACCACAGTAGCAGGACCCAGTGGTGTGGGGAAATCTTCCCTGATCAACTGTCTGCAGTCGGAGGTTGTCATGGAGACGGGGGAAATCAGCGGAAAGACCCGGCGTGGGAAACACACCACCAGACACTCCGAGCTGATAGCCATCGGCAGGGACACCTATATTTTGGATACGCCTGGATTCAGTTCCCTGGACTTGCTATCCGTGGAGAAAGAGGAATTGGCAGGGTATTATCCCGAATTTGCGGAGCATGAGAAAAATTGCAGGTTTGGCGGATGTGCTCATTTGGGAGAGAAAATCTGCGGCGTCAAGGACGCGGTGGCAAAAGGAAATATCAGCAAAATGCGTTATGAGAACTATTGTGCGCTTTATGAGGAACTGAAAGAAAAGAAAATACGGCAGAAATATTAACAAAGCGATCAATACTTATCGGGAGGAAATAAAAATGAAACTAGGAATTGTCGGTTTACCGAATGTGGGAAAGAGCACATTGTTTAATTCTTTGACAAAGGCGGGAGCGGAGTCTGCAAATTATCCTTTTTGTACCATTGATCCCAATGTGGGAATTGTAACGGTACCCGACGAGAGATTAAAACTGTTGGGGGATATGTACCAGTCTAAAAAGGTTACGCCGGCGGTTATAGAGTTTGTGGATATTGCGGGACTGGTTAAGGGAGCGTCTAAGGGAGAGGGACTGGGCAATCAATTTTTAAGTCACATCAGGGAAGTGGATGCCATCGTCCATGTGGTCAGGTGTTTTGAGGACTCCAATGTGGTACATGTGGATGGCAGTGTGGACCCCTTAAGAGACATTGAGACCATCAATCTGGAATTGATTTTCTCTGATTTGGAAGTGCTGGAGAGAAGAATGGCGAAGGTGAGCAAGGCGGCCAGGATGGATAAATCCTGCGCCAAAGAGCTGGCGCTGCTGGAGCGGTTAAAGGCTCACCTGGAAGCCGGGAAGTCGGCAAAAACACTGGAGGTTGCGGATGAGGACGAACTTGGGCTGCTTCGGGACTGTAATCTTTTGACAGATAAGCCGGTTATCTATGCGGCAAATGTGGCGGAGGGAGATTTGGCAGACGACGGCGCATCCAATGGTGGAGTGGCCAGGGTAAAGGCGTTTGCCCAGGGAGAGGAGAGCGAAGCTTTTGTGATCTGCGCCCAGATCGAGCAGGAAATTTCTGAGTTGGATGAAGACGAGAAGGCGATGTTCTTGGAGGATCTTGGGCTGTCGGAATCCGGTTTGGAGAAACTGGTGAAGGCGAGCTATCATATATTGGGACTTATGAGTTTCCTGACTGCGGGAGAGGATGAGACACGTGCATGGACGATCAAAATTGGCACGAAGGCGCCCCAGGCCGCAGGAAAGATTCACTCCGATTTTGAAAGAGGGTTTATCAAGGCAGAGGTGGTCAATTACAAGGATTTGTTGGAGCAGGGCTCATTGGCGGCGGCCCGTGAAAAGGGTCTGGTGGGTATTGAAGGCAAGGATTACATAGTCAGAGATGGCGATGTGATTCTATTCCGTTTTAATGTCTGAAGTCGGGAGGAGTTAACATGAATGCGGGTGATATTGCGTTCCCTAATTTAGGAATTTATCTGTCGGATGTACCCAGGTCTTTCAGCGTATTCGGCTTTGAGATTGTGTTGTACGGGGTGTTTATCGGTATAGGCGTGTTCACGGGTATCCTTCTGGCAGCGCATCTGGCAAAAGTGTCCGGACAGGATGCGGATATGTATTGGGACTTTGCCATTTATGCGGTGTTTTTTTCCATTATTGGCGCCCGAATCTACTATGTGGCATTTTTGTGGGACCATTATAAGGATAATCTATTGGAGATTTTTAACCTTAGGAATGGCGGACTTGCAATTTATGGCGGCGTCATTGCGGCATTTATCACTCTGTTTGTCTATTGCAGAATCAAGAAACAGAATCCTTTGCTGATCGGGGATACGGCCATATCAGGGCTGATTTTGGGACAGGCAATCGGCAGGTGGGGGAACTTCACCAATCGGGAAGTATTTGGGGAATATTACGATGGGCTTTTTTCCATGCAGCTTCCTACGGCTGCTGTCCGCGCCAGAGACATTTCGGAAAATATAGCCGCCCACATTCCTGAGGGGGCAAATTATATCAATGTTCATCCCACTTTTTTGTACGAGAGCGTCTGGAATCTTCTGGTACTTGCGGCATTGCTTTTCTATCGGAAGCACAAGAAATTTGACGGAGAGCTCTGTCTGCTCTATCTGGGCGGTTATGGGTTGGGTAGGTTTTTTATTGAGGGAATTCGTACCGACACGCTGTTTATTCCTGGGACAACGGTTCCGGTTTCACAGGTGCTGGCGCTGTTAATGGTTATCTTTGCGGTAGTTGTGGATGTTTGGGTGCGGTTTCGGGTCGGACGAGAGGGCACGGACACCAAATAAAGTGAAGACTGCTTTTGTCGGGTTGGAAATTAAAAAGTGTGCGGTAATAAGAGTAAAAGAAAACGAATTGTGAGAAGTTCCTTTTTGGGGAATAATATATATGTAGGACTGGTCTCTAGTTCTTCATACCATATCTTGTATCTTAAATGGAAATTAAGCGCTATGCAGAATTTTTGCAGGCGCTTATTTGTGTCTTATGGACAAAACTTTTTCTTGCCAAAATCTGCAATTTATATTAAACTTTATTAAGAAGTGGGATAGAAATGGCATTAAAGACCATGAAGTGGGATAGAAACCCATAAGATAGGTTTTTATGAGAGGATGTTTGCCGAACCCATTTTGAATGGTGGTGATTGCGATGTTCATGGGCAGATACAATCATACAATTGACCCCAAAGGCAGGTTGAGTATTCCTTCAAAGTACCGGGAGATCCTGGGAGATGAATTTGTGGTATCGAAGGGAATGGATGGCTGTCTGTTTGTGTATGCCGATGAGGACTGGAAGGCCTTTGAGGCGAAGCTTTCGTCACTGCCATTGATCAATCAGGAAGCAAGACAGTTTGCAAGGTTTTTTCTATCGGGTGCACAGTATGTCACTGTGGACAAGCAGGGACGTATTCTAATGCCCCAGGACTTAAGAGAATTTGCCGGTCTGGAAAAGGATGTGGTTTTGGCGGGGACGGGCGGTCGTATTGAGATATGGAGTCTTGAGAAGTGGAATGCCAACAGTGAACAGGTGGATATCGGAATGATTTCTCAGAGCATGGTAAATCTGGGGTTGACGATCTAACGGTTTTGGAAGTCTTCAAATCGTTACGGAAAGGGTGAGCTGCGTGATGGAGTTTGAACATTATTCCGTGTTGCTTGCGGAAACGGTGGAACAACTGCATATCAAACCGGATGGCATTTATGTGGACGGCACGTTGGGAGGCGGAGGACATGCCAGCCAGGTGTGCAGGCGGCTGACCGACGGTCATCTCTACGGTTTCGACAGGGATGCAGACGCAATTTGTGCGGCAAGAGAAAGGCTGGCGCCTTTTGACCGCAAAGTTTCCATTCTACATGACAATTATTGCAATATCAAATCCGCATTGCTGGCTCAAGGAGTGAAGGGCGTGGACGGCATACTGCTGGATCTGGGAGTGTCTTCCTATCAGTTTGACACGGAGGACAGAGGCTTTTCCTATCGTTTTGACGCGCCTCTTGACATGCGGATGGACCGCAGGCAGATTCTGTCGGCAAAAGAGATCGTAAACGATTATTCGGAGGGTGAGCTGTACCGCATTCTGAGGGATTACGGTGAAGAAAAATTTGCGAAGAACATTGCAAAGCACATTGTGAGAAAAAGGGCGGACAAGCCCATTGAAACTACGTTTGAATTAAATGAGATTATCAGGGGGGCGATTCCGGCGAAAATGCGCAGAGACGGACATCCTTCCAAACAGACATTCCAGGCAATCCGCATTGAATGTAACGGCGAATTGGAGGCGTTACAAAGTTCCCTGGATGATCTCATCGAAATACTGAATCCGGACGGCAGGTTATGTGTGATCACATTTCATTCCCTGGAAGACCGTATTGTGAAAACGGTTTTCAGAAGAAACGAATCCCCTTGTATCTGTCCGCCGGATTTTCCCGTCTGTGTGTGCGGAAAAGTACCAAAGGGGGACATGGTCACGAAAAAGCCCATCGTTCCCGGAGAAAAGGAGCTTACGGAAAACAGCCGCTCCAGAAGTGCAAAATTGAGAGTCTTTCGCAGACACTGACAATCAATTTTAAAACGGAGAGTGCGCAAAACTATGATAAGAATGGATTCGCATATCCCGACATTATGGGCGGGGTAAAACATTTGGTTAGGAGTGAAATTATGAGCAGGAATAACGGTACTTACAGACAAACTGCAAATGATAAAAGACGTACCGGAAGAGAAGATAATTATCGCAGAAACGGCGATGTATATGTCTATGGGAACACCGTGCGGAAATTGGAACCTGCAAAGCGCAGGGTGGAAAAACCCGTCAGGAAACAGAATACGGAAGTTCGGAAAAATCGTGACAAAGCAAGTCACATGAGCGCCAGATATGTATTGTTTCTGGTCACTGCACTTTGTGCTTCCGCCTATATTCTGGTAAACTTTATCCAGTTACAGTCGGATCTTGTCAGTTTGACCAAGACGGTGGCCGCCAAAGAGCGGGAGCTGAACAACCAAAAACTGCTCAACGATGAGGAATATAACCGTATTGTCAACAGCATTGACTTAGAGGAGATCAAGCGCATTGCAATAGGAGAGCTGGGGATGGTATATGCCCAGGAGGGACAGATTATCACATACGAGAATGAGGGCAGGGATTATATGCGGCGGGTGACGGAAAAGGATCAATAGAGGTGAGGCGTGAAAGAGGAGAGAGGTAACAGGCGCGGAAACGGCAACAGGAGTGGAAATCAGCGCAAAAGCAGCCGTCGTGGCAAAAGCGTTCAAAACAGCGGCGGCAGAGTGATTCAGATGGCCGGTCATCGGAAGTCTGAAAAAGCGCAGGTTGTGGAGAAAAACAAGTTTTCTGTAAAAATGCAGAAGAAGCTGGTGATATTATATGTTTTGGTGCTTTTGGCTTTTATCGGATTGATTGTGAGACTTACCTGGATCACTCGTGAGAATGGCACAAAATATCAGAAACAGGTGTTGTCCCAGCAGCGTTATGATTCCGTTACCATTCCGTTCAGGCGGGGGGATATTGTGGATGTGAAGGGAACCAGGCTCGCCACCAGTGAAAAGGTATACAATCTGGTGATTGATGCCAAGGTGATGACATCCAAGGTCAATAAAAAGCAGATTTATCTGGAGCCTACCCTGGAGGCGCTGGGAACGTACTTTGATCTGGATATGGCCGCCATAAGGGAGTATATTACAACCCATGAGAATTCGGCTTATTTTGTGCCGCTGAAGCAGCTGACATATGAGGAAATCAACGACTTTCAGGCGGCTCAACTCCTTGAGAACAGCAATATAAAGGGCGTATGGTTTGAGGAAGAGTACAAGCGGATTTATCCCTATGATTCCCTGGCTGCCAGTGTGATTGGCTTTTCCGGCAGGGATAATGAGGGGAGCTATGGACTTGAGGAGTATTACAATGACATTTTAAACGGTATCAACGGCCGGGAGTACGGTTATCTAAATGATGATCTGAACTTGGAACGCACGGTGAAGCCCTCCGTGGACGGATATAATATTCATTCTACCATTGATGCAAATGTGCAGATGATAGTGGAAAAACATCTGCAAAAGTTTAATGAGGAATACAAAGATGGCGTGATTCAGGGAAACGGAGCGGAACATGCGGCCTGTGTTATCATGTGGGTAAACAGCGGCGAGGTTCTGGCCATGGCAGAGTATCCCAGTTATGATCTGAATTATGTAAGGGAACCTAAGGCGCTGATCGGCAGCAGGATGGTGGAGCTTGTCACCAATGCAAACGGTTATCAGGAACTTCGGAAAACTGATACGTACATTACGGAGGAAACGCTGGCGGAGATGGGGAACGATGCGCTGTATCTGAACCTGAATAATCTCTGGAAAAATTTCTGTATCACAGGGACTTACGAGCCGGGCTCCACGGCAAAGCCTTTTACCGTGGCAGCGGGCTTAGAGTCCGGTACCATTGCCAGAGGGGACACCTATGAGTGCAACGGCTATTTGGAAATGGGAGGATACAAGATAAAGTGCCATAATGCTTACGACGGGGTATTGGACCTGCGACAGGCGGTGGCACGCTCCTGTAATGTGGCCATGATGAAGATAGCGGAAGAACTAGGAAATGAGGAATTCTGCAGGTTTCAGCAGATTTTTAACTTTGGGCTGAAAACCAACGTGGACCTGGCAGGAGAGGCCAGAACGGCCAGTCTGGTATACACGCCGGACAGAATGGGACCTACTGATTTGGCTACCAACAGCTTTGGTCAAAATTTTAATGTGACCATGATCGGGATGATTACAGCATTTTGTTCCTTGATCAACGGCGGAAACTATTATGAACCCCATCTTGTGAATAAGATAACCAATGCAAACGGCGCTACAGTGGAAAATATTGAACCAAGGGTTTTGAAGCAGACTGTATCCGAGTCCACTTCGGAATTCTTAAGACAGTGTCTGGAAGCCGTGGTGACGGAGGGGACGGGGGTATCGGCAAGACCTGCGGGCTATGCCATAGGAGGCAAAACCGGAACGGCTGAGACCATTGATGAAAAGACACACAAGCGATCGGAAGAAGAATTTGTGGTATCTTTTATTGGTTACGCACCGGCGGATGATCCTCAGATTGCCATTTATGTGGTGTTGGACAGGCCTAATGTACAGGATCAGAGCAGTTCTACCAAGCTTGCCACCAAACTGGTCCGCAGTATACTCACGGAGGTGCTGCCGTACCTGAATATTTTTATGACGGAGGAACTGTCCGAGAAGGAGATAGAAGAGCTGGAAGCTCTGAAGCTGGAGATTACCACACAATATACCAAGACACCGGAAGAGGACGCGCTGGATCAGGAGGAGGGGGATCAAACAGGAGAAGGCAGCCAGAGTCCGCCGCTGCGTTGGATGACATATCCCATAGATCCTGCCACAGGGTACCGGGTTGATCCGGATACGGGTATGAAGTATGACGCGCAGACGGGACTTCCGATAGAAGGGGGCGAGTCGGTACCGGATCCTGAAATTCCGGTAAATCCAAATATTCAGTGACAGTAAGGCTAAGAAATGTATTAAAACTGTATTCATAACCTTATAAAGACAGGAATAAAGTATATTAATCCTAATTTGTGAGGCTTTGTATGCTGACAGATAACAATAAAATCTTCCACAGGAAGAAAATATTGGTTGTATTTTTTGTCTGCACGGGAATTTTTATCTTTTTGTTTGGGCGGTTGGTGTATCTGTGCGTATGGCGGGCGGATCATTATTCCAGGCTTGCCACGGATCTGCATGAAAGGGAGCGCAGTATCAAGGCCGCAAGAGGGCGTATCCTTGACTGTAACGGTAAAGTGCTTGCGGATAACAAGACTGTATGTACCGTATCCGTTATTCACAATCAAATAGAAGACTCAGAGAAAGTTATAGAGATTCTGTGTCAGGAACTTGGACTGTCAGAGGAATATGTCCGGAAACGGGTGGAAAAGTATTCCTCCATAGAGCGTATCAAGAGTAATGTGGATAAGGCTATTGGAGACAGAATAAGGGAATATGGTCTTGCGGGTGTGAAAGTGGATGAAGATTATAAACGGTATTATCCTTATGATGATCTGGCCAGTAAGGTTTTGGGGTTCACCGGCGGCGACAATCAGGGGATTATCGGATTGGAAGTTGTCTATGACAGCTACCTGGAAGGGGAGCCGGGAACCATTCTGACGGTAACGGATGCCAAAGGCATTGAAGTGGAATCGGCGGGAGAGCGGAGGATAGAACCTGTAAAGGGGCTGGATTTGTGTATCAGTCTGGACATGAATATCCAAACCTATGCCACACAGCTGGCAAACCAGGCGCTTGCCACCAAGCAGGCGGACAGCGTCTCCATCCTGGTGATGAATCCGCAAAACGGAGAGATGCTGGCTATGGTAAATGTTCCAGAATTTGACCTGAACAATCCCTATGAGCTGCCGGAAGGTACGCCGGAGGACATTACTGCGGAGGAGAAGCAGAATATACTGAACGGAATATGGCGAAACGGCTGTATCAACGATACATATGAGCCAGGCTCTACGTTTAAGATTATCACGGCGGCGGCAGGGCTGGAGGCAGGGGTGGTGACGCCGGAAAGCTCTTTTCACTGTCCCGGATACATAATTGTGGATGATAGAAAAATACGCTGTCATAAGGTGGCGGGACATGGCAGCCAGGATTTCACTCATACGATGATGAACTCCTGTAATCCTGCGTTGATCACAGTGGGGCTGCGGCTGGGGCTGGACAGTTATTATGGCTATTTTGAACAGTTTGGCTTAAAGACCAGGACGGGGATTGATTTGCCAGGTGAGGCGGCCACCATTATGCACAAGAAGGAAAACATGGGAAATGTGGAACTTGCCACAGTGGCTTTTGGCCAGTCCTTCCAGATCACGCCTGTTCAACTGCTGACCACGGCGGCTTCTATTGTCAACGGCGGCAGACGGGTTACGCCTCACTTTGGAGTCAAAACCATTGACGCGGAGGGAAACGTGACAGAGGTATTTGAATATCCGGTGACGACAGGTATTGTATCCGAGGAGACCAGTGCAACCATGCGTGAGATTCTGGAAAAGGTAGTATCGGAGGGGAGCGGTATCAACGGCAAGGTGGAAGGCTTCCGGGTGGGCGGCAAGACCGCTACCAGTCAGACGCTTCCCAGGGGAAGCGGAAGATACATAGCTTCTTTTGTGGGGTTTGCGCCGGCGGATGACCCGCAGGTGATTGCCATAGCCATTGTGAACAATCCCCAGGGGGTATATTACGGAGGTCAGGTCTCAGCCCCTATCATTCGTCAGCTTTATGAAAATATACTTCCATATTTGGGTATAGCGGGGGATGAGAATGAGCAAAATTAGCATGATGGCAGTAATGGTTTCTTTTGGTATCAGTGCCTTGCTGGGACCTGTTTTGATTCCTTTCCTGAGATGGCTGAAGTGTGGTCAAATGGTCAGGGACGACGGTCCGGCGGCACACTTAAAGAAGACGGGGACTCCCACCATGGGAGGCATTTTGATCTTACTGAGTGTGGTGGCTACTTCCCTGCTCTTTATTAAGGATTATCCCAAGATAGCGCCTGTGCTGTTTCTGACGGTGGGATTTGGGCTGGTAGGGCTGATGGATGATTATATCAAGGTGGTATGCAGACGTTCCATGGGATTGACGCCATGGCAGAAGTTTGCGGGGCAGCTTGCCGTCACAGGAATATTTGCCTGGTACCTGACCCATTATACCGATGTGAGTCTGGCAATGCGGATTCCGTATCTTCCAGGTAAATATCTTGATTTTGGCATATGGAATGTGCCGGTCTTATTCTTTGTCATACTGGGTACGGCAAACGGGACTAACTTTACGGACGGGTTGGACGGCTTGGCTGGAAGCGTTACATTGATGATAGCGGTGTTCTTCTCCGTTGCGGCCATAGGTGTGGCCGGCGGAATTGAGCCGGTGGCCTGTGCGGTGGCGGGGGCGCTTCTGGGATTTTTGCTTTTTAATGTGCATCCGGCCCAAGTGTTTATGGGGGATACGGGTTCCCTTGCACTGGGAGGCTTTGTGGCAGGGTGTGGGTATCTGCTGCAGATGCCCTTGTACATAGCCTTTGTGGGAGTGATTTACCTGGCGGAAGTGCTTTCTGTGATTCTGCAGGTAGGCTATTATAAAATCAGCGGGGGAAAGCGTATTTTTAAAATGGCGCCGCTCCATCATCACTTTGAGCTCTGCGGGTGGTCGGAGACCCGGATTACGGCATTGTTTACCATTATAACGGCGCTGATGTGCCTGGCGGCGCTGTCTATGCTAAAGTAAGGAGAAATGGAAAAATGAAAGGGAAGAAATGTCTTGTCATCGGTTCCGGTATCAGTGGAATTGGCGCCGTTTGTCTTTTGGAACATATGGGCGCGGAGGTAACTCTGTATGACAGCAGGGAAAATATGACAATAGAGGAGCTTTGTGCAAAGCTTCCCGAGAGCAGCAATGCCTCCTGTATGGTGGGGGAGCTGCCCGGGCAGGTTTTGGAGGAGACGCAAGTGGTGGTACTCAGTCCCGGTGTGCCTGTGGATATTCCGCTGGTGGAGATTTTGCGGAAAAAGGGCGCGGAAGTGATCGGTGAGATCGAGCTTGGCTATCGCATGGAAAGGGGCAAAGTTGCGGCCATTACTGGTACCAATGGCAAAACAACCACAACCACCCTGGTAGGTGAGATCATGAAGGCGCATCTGGGAGAGGATAAGGTATTTGTAGTAGGGAATATCGGTAATCCATATACTCAGGAGTGCAAAAAAACCACGGCGGAAACTGTGACGGTGGGAGAGATCAGTTCCTTTCAGTTGGAGACCATATCACACTTTGCGCCCAGGGTCTCGGCCATTTTGAACATAACGCCGGATCATCTCAACCGGCATCATACCATGGAGGCATATGTGGCTGCCAAGGAAGCCATTGCCCGGAACCAGACAAAAGAAGACATCTGCGTGCTGAATTACGAAGATAAATATACCAGGGATTTTGGTTCAAGGTGTCCGGCCAGGACGGTGTATTTCTCGTCCGCAGGAAGCTTGGAAGAAGGGTATTATCTCAAGGGAGATAAGATTGTTAAAGCGGCGGGAGGACGGGAACAGGAACTGCTTGATATTCACAGAGATATGAATTTGGTGGGGATGTGCAATGTAGAAAATGTGATGGCTGCCATTGCCATTGCAGAGGGCATGGGGGTCTCCATGAAAGTCATTTTGGACGTGGTGAAAAATTTTCATGCCGTGGAACACAGGATTGAATTTGTGGCTTCTAAGGGAGGCGTGGACTATTATAACGATTCCAAGGGAACCAATCCTGACGCAGCCATTCAGGGGATACGCGCAATGAACAGGCCCACGGTTTTAATCGGCGGCGGATACGATAAGGAGAGTGAATTTGACGCCTGGATAGAAAGTTTTGACGGGAAGGTAAAATGGCTTGTTTTGATTGGCCAGACCAGAGAAAAGATTGCCGCGTGTGCCAGGAAACATGGCTTTCCGGATGAAAGGATTCGTTTTGCAGACAGTTATCAGGAGTGTCTTTTACTTTGCTCCAAGCTGGCGAAAAAGGGAGATGCGGTGCTTTTGTCGCCTGCCTGTGCCAGTTGGGGAATGTTTTCCAATTATGAAGAAAGAGGAAGACAGTTTAAGGAGTATGTCCGTCAACTGCCGGATTGACAGGTTTGGTCATTATAGTGAACAATGCGTCAAAGGCGCGTGACAAAACCGGAATCCATAAACAGTCCCGAACCGGAAGCGTCAGGGTTCCCATACAGGGAAGATGTAGAAAAGGGACGGAACTGGAATAGAAATGAGGAAAAAGTATGGAGGCTTATGGCGTGAGAAATTTCCAGGGAAAGCGTGAATCCAGGGGGCGGCAAAACTCCCATGAAAGAAAGGATTCCCAAGGAAATCCAAAACGAAAGAAAAAAGAACAGTCGGAATACTTTTTTGATTACAGCCTCCTGTTTATCGTGTTGTTTTTGCTGGGATTCGGGCTTGTCATGATATATTCCGCAAGCTCGTATACGGCGCTTACCGATTTTGGAGATTCGGCACATTACCTGAAGAGGCAGCTGGTTGCCGCTATTATAGGATTGGGACTGATGATCATTGTGGCCAATATTCCATATCATTTCTGGGAGAGATTCTATCTGATAGGATATTTTGTGGCGGCCGGGATGATACCGTTAGTAATGACGCCTTTGGGAGTGAAATCCCACGGTGCCAGACGTTGGATCCAGATTCCGGGTATCAAGTATAACATACAGCCTGCGGAAGTGGCAAAGGTGGCGATGATCCTTTTTCTGGCGGTAATGGTATGCAAGATGGGGAAGGCTGTCCGCAGTATGAAGGGATTTCTTGTGATGGTGGCATTTCCCATGCCCATTGCACTGGAGATATATCTTATCACTAAGAATTTAAGTTCCGCTATCATCGTGATAGGTATTTCCATACTGATGGTGTTTGTGGCAAGTCCAGATTACAAGAAGTTCATCATTATGGCTCTGTTAGTGCTTGCGGCGGCGGCATTGGTGGTTTATCTGGTGGTCTCGGGAAGCGAAATATTTGCATTTCGAGGCAATCGTATTCTTTCCTGGCTGGATCCGGAAAGTGATCCCACGGATAAGGGATTTCAAACATTGCAGGGCTTGTACGCCATCGGCAGCGGCGGCATCTTCGGCAAGGGACTGGGACAGAGCATGCAAAAGTTAAGTTTTTTGCCGGAAGCCCAAAATGATATGATATTTTCCATTATCTGTGAAGAACTTGGCCTGTTTGGCGCCGTGGCGATCATTCTGATGTTTATCATGCTGTTGTGGCGTATGATGGTGATTGCCAACAATGCTCCGGATTTGTTCGGCGCCATGCTGGTGGTAGGCGTCATGGGACATATCATCATTCAGGCGATTCTGAATATTGCCGTGGTGACGGCTACCATACCAAACACCGGAATATCGCTGCCGTTTATCAGTTACGGAGGTTCCTCGGTGATGTTCCTCCTGATAGAGATAGGAATGGTTTTGAGCGTGGCAAAGAGAATACAACTGAAAGAGTTATAGAACGCCCAAAGTCCTTTTTGATTCTATGGCGCCAAAGGTCAGATTGTAACCTTCACGACAAAGCGGGGCAATGGGCATGTGGTGGGCCATATAGGGCGGAATCATAACGGACAAGGTACATAAGCGGCTTTTTCTTCATAGGATAGAATAGGTCAAATAGTGAAACCGGATGGTGTTTCTATGGATACTATTCATATTCAGGGCAAAATAGCTCTGCAGGGAAAGGTTCGGATTCAAGGCTCCAAGAATGCTTCGCTGCCGATACTGGCAGCCACATTGCTTACGGGGGACAACTCTGTCATCAGAAATTGTCCCAGGATAGCGGATGTGTATTCCATGGTGAGCCTGTTAAAAAGCTTGGGATGCGGCGTACACTGGCAGGAAAATGGAATTGTCATAGATTCATCCAGTGTGAGAAAGTGCGAGATGGCGGAGGAGGCGGTGACAGGAATGCGTTCCTCCCTGTGCCTGCTGGGCGCTTTGATCGGCAGGTGCGGCGAGGTAGTGATGGAACATCCAGGGGGCTGCGTGATAGGCGCCCGCCCCATAGATATGCATTTGTCTGCATTGGAACAGATGGGCGTTGGGTTTACGGAAAAAGACGGCAGGCTTCGGGCTGAGGCTTCCGGCCTGCACGGCGCCGTGATTTGTCTTCCGTTTCCTTCTGTGGGAGCCACGGAGAATGTGATACTTGCAGGAGTGATGGCGGAAGGCGACACTGTTTTGGAAGGGGCGGCATTGGAACCGGAAGTATTGGCGCTGTGTCGTTATCTCCGATGCTGTGGTGCCGTTATTGAGCAAAATGCAAAAGGCAGGCTGGTGATTCGCGGCGGCAGACGTTTGCGGGGATGTGAATTCAACGTGCCTGCGGACAGAATTGTGGCAGGGACTTACCTCTTTGGCTGTATCGGGATTGGGGGAAGTGTGCTTTTGGAGGAGGCGCCAAGAGAAGAGATGGGAGCGGTGATAGAGGCGGCGAAGCAGATGGGGGGACAGGTGTGTTGTTCGCCGGAAGGAATTTATGTGCAGGCGCCGATGAGGCCAAACCCGGTACAGCTTGAGACTGCGCCCTACCCGGGATTTCCTACGGATTTGCAGTCCGTGGCGCTGGCTGTGGAGACATTGGGAAACGGATGCAGTTGTATTAAGGAGACAATTTTTGAAAATCGTTTCCGCATTGTGGAAGATCTGGAGAAAATGAATGCAAAAATCCGGATCGGAGATTCTCGCAGCGTCTGTGTTCAGGGCGTGGAAGCGCTTCACGGCGCCGAAGTGTGTGCAAGGGAACTGCGGGGAGGTGCGGCCCTGGTGGTGGCAGGACTGATGGCGGAAGGGGAAACGGTGGTGAAGGGCTGTCAGTATATCTACCGGGGATATGAAAATATTGGCAGAGATTTCAGAGAGTTAGGAGCGCGGGTGGCAAGTGTATAAGAGCAAAAGAGTAGGTATCTGTATATTGGCGGTGATTTTACTGGCGGTAGCGCTGGGAGTATGCGGCTATATCAAAACAACCTATACCATTCAGAATGTCTATGTGGAAGGAAATGTCCATTATACGGAAGATGAGATCAAAGCCATGGTTATGGACGGTGTGCTGGGGGATAATTCCCTCTATCTGTCTTTTAAATACAAGGACAGGGAGATAGAGGGAATTCCCTTTGTGGATGTGTTGGATGTAAACATTCTATCGGCGGATACCATCAAGATCATTGTATACGAGAAAACCTTGACAGGGTGTGTCAAATATCTGGATACCTATGTATATTTTGACAAGGACGGATGTGTGGTGGAAAGTTCCGGCACCAGAACCGTGGGTGTTCCTCAGGTGACCGGACTGGAGTTTGATCATGTGGTAGTTGGCAAGACGCTTCCCGTAGAAAATCGGGATGTTTTCGGAAGCATTTTAAATATTACCAAGTTATTGAACAAATACGGTCTGGTGGCGGATAAAATTTACTTTAATAAGGCCGGAGAGATTACGGTGTTTTTTGACGATGTCAAGGTATCCTTGGGAAGAGATGCGTCCACATTGGAGGACAAGCTGATGCTGCTTCCGGAATTCCTGCAGCAGCTTGCGGGGAAGAGCGGTACGCTTCAGATGCAGACATATGATGAAGATAGCGGTAAATATACGTTCAAACCGGAATGACGGACCATAAGTTATGCAAAATCGAAAAGCAATGTGTCCCTGGAGGCACTGTGATTGCTGACTTTTCGGAGCCGCATTACGAATAGTTGCGCAGTATCCATATTTTTTTTAGAAAATAGTTGCTAAAATCCCAAAAAAATTATATGATAGTAGATATGGAGTGAAGTGGAAGAGAAGGAGGAGATACCTTTGCTGGAGATCAAGACAAACGATGCTGAATCCGCTGCCAGAATCATTGTAGTCGGTGTGGGCGGCGCGGGTAATAATGCTGTAAATAGAATGATAGATGAACAAATTGACGGCGTAGACTTTATTGGAGTAAATACGGACAAGCAGGCGTTGCAGCTCTGTAAGGCACCAAAACTGCTGCAGATCGGTGAGAAGCTGACAAAGGGGCTGGGAGCCGGTGCAAAGCCTGAGATTGGCGAGAAAGCCGCGGAAGAGAGTGCGGAAGAGATTGCCGCAGCGATAAAGGGAGCCGACATGGTATTTGTCACCTGCGGAATGGGCGGCGGTACGGGAACCGGAGCCGCACCTGTGGTTGCAAAACTCGCCAAAGAGATGGGCATTCTTACCGTAGGAGTGGTGACGAAACCTTTTCGTTTTGAGGCGAGAACCCGGATGTCCAATGCGCTGGGAGGTATTGAACGTATCAAGGAAAATGTGGATACATTGATCGTGATCCCCAATGACAAGCTGTTAGAGATCGTGGACAGGCGCACTACCATGCCGGAAGCGCTTAAGAAAGCAGATGAAGTGCTTCAACAGGCGGTTCAGGGGATAACGGATTTAATTAATCTGCCTGCCATCATTAACCTGGACTTTGCGGATATCCAGACAGTTATGAAGGACAAGGGGATTGCTCATATTGGTATCGGTGAGGGCAAGGGAGACGATAAGGCACTGGCAGCCGTGAAGATGGCTGTGGAGAGTCCGCTGCTTGAAACCACCATCACCGGGGCGACGGATGTCATATTGAACGTGTCGGGAGATATTACCCTCCCGGACGCCAGCGATGCGGCCGATTATATCCAGCAGCTCACGGGAGACGATATCAATATTATCTTTGGTGCAATGTATGATGAATCCAAGACGGACAGTTGTACGGTTACGGTGATTGCCACCGGACTGGACGAATCGGTGAATACCAATCTGCTTCAGTCCAGGCTTGGCGTTGGTTCTGCGTACAGAAGTTCCAATGTTCCCCCTTCTCTGAAGGGGTTGAATGTGCAGCAGAATCCGGTTCCCACAGGGCCGGAACAGCAGGCGCCGCTGCAGAATATTCAGAAACCGGTGTCCGTTCGCAGCTCTGTTCCGGAAAAGACCTTAAAAATACCGGATTTCCTGCAGCAAAAAAAATAATATTAACTTTGAAGGAGTCGGGCTTAAACAGTCCGGCTCTTTTTGTCGAAAATTTCTTGTAAATCTACCCTCTATTTGACAAATTCTTAAGTCATATCCCTTTATAATAATTATGAAAAGGATGATGCCAATGCACTATGAGCTATATATTGACAGTTTGTTTTTCCTTAATTTTATTATGAACCTGTATCTCTTAATCCTTGTGGATCGCAGCACGCTTCGAATTGCCGGGCCAGGCAGGCTGGCGGCA
>CAJTPN010000006.1:0-2100 GCA_910578185.1 uncultured Acetatifactor sp. | reverse complement strand
CCGCCGTAGGATCGGGATGTTTTCTGCTTCCGTTTCTTGGTACCGCCCCCGTAGCGGTAGGGCTGGCGTTGGGAATATTGGGAGGAAGCGTTGGGATGATATGCATTGCTTTTCCTGTGAAGAGCTTGAGAATGTTTCTGCGGTTGTTGGAGAGACTGGTGCTTTACTCTTTTGGGATGGGAGGAGCGCTGCTTTTGCTGGTTAGATGTGCAGGGCCTGCGTGGCAGACGGTTAATGGCGTTCTGGGTATTTTAGGGGCGGGAGGATTGGTGTTCCTAATGTTTCTCAGGTTCAGATATGGCCTGAAGACGAAGGATAGCCTGTGCGGAGCTACTTTGATCCGTAAGGGGGAAGAGATGACCGTACATGCTCTGATTGATTCGGGAAACAGTTTGGTAGAGCCGATCAGCGGGAGTCCGGTCTGTGTGGTGGAGCGAAAGGTATTTGAAGAACTCTGGAAGGGTGAGATGGATGGTTTTCGGGCAATTCCCTACCACAGTATCGGAAAAAGAAGAGGGATCCTGCAGGGCTACCTGCTGCCAAGGTTAAGGCTTCAGATGGACGGTATGGTGTTGTCATATGACAATGTGTATATTGCTGTCAGCGACGAGGAAATTTCCCAGGCGGGAAGTGCTGGTGCGGAATCCATAAAAATGATCATAAATCCCGGGCTCTTTGCGGAAGGGCGGAAAGGGAAGCCGAAGAAACGGCAGAATGTGAGGCAAAATGATTCTGAAAGTAATGATACCGGGTAAAATGCAGTTTAAAATGATACGCAGGGATAATTTACTTCTGCACAGAAAGGGCGAGGTTCATTATATTGGCGGAGCCGAGGTTTTGCCGCCGCCGCTGGAACTGGAGCGGGAGAGTAAGGTGATCAGCGATCTTGGCACGGAATATGACGACGAGGCCAAGGCAATTCTGATAGAGCATAATCTGCGTCTGGTTGTGTACATAGCCAAAAAATTTGACAACACGGGAGTGGGGGTGGAGGATTTGATATCCATCGGGACGATTGGGCTGATCAAATCCATTAATACCTTTAAGCCGGATAAGAATATCAAACTGGCCACCTATGCTTCAAGATGTATAGAAAATGAAATATTGATGTATCTGCGCAGGAATAATAAGACAAAGCTGGAAGTATCCATTGATGAGCCGCTGAATGTGGATTGGGATGGGAATGAATTGTTGCTCTCGGATATTCTTGGCACGGACGAGGATGTGATTTATCGTGACATTGAGAATGAAGTTGAGCGAAAGCTTTTGTTAAATGCCATCAGCAAACTTTCGGACCGGGAGAAGACCATTATCAGTCTTCGGTTTGGGCTTGGCACTCAGGATGGTCAGGAGATGACGCAGAAAGAAGTGGCATCCTTGTTGGGAATATCCCAATCATACATATCCAGGCTTGAGAAAAAGATCATGCGGCAGCTGAAAAAGGAAATGAGCAACAGCATCTGACAGATTGGTTAAAAAGCGTCACACAGTGGCGCTTTTTTATGTGAAGAAAGAAGGTTTCCAAGAGGAAATCTTTTTATTTTAAAGGGTTGCAAGTCATGTAAAATAGGGTATACTTATAGTAAGTGGTTAAGCAATCATCTCGGTCGAAAGTTTGGGATTGGGGTGATGTTAAATAAAATTTATGCCTCCATTTTGTTTGCGGCGGGGGTGGATGGGGTTGAAAGAGTTGATTTTACGAGAAGATATCTTGTCAATGGAATATTTGAAAAAAACGGAGTTTACAGGATGCTGCCAGGGAATGCGTTATCGCCTTGAAGGGGTTAACGGCGAGGACGGTGAAAAGAAACTTCGATGTACGGTGTGGCCGGAACCATTTAATTTTTTTATGACACCCCAGGAAGAGAAGGAATGTGTGGAATGTGCTTTTGAGGAGGAAGGCGTCGTTGAGGCCGTGGCCTGGATGAATAAAAAGCTTTCGGAAGAAAAGGACAGATGGGAGCACGCAGGGGATCATTGGGACGGTTATCAGTAAATTTTGCGGAGAAAACTTTATGTTTAAATATATATATCGAGATATGTTATCCATGATCAGGTTTCTGCCTTACGGCGTTTTTGTGGGAATACCTGTCGCTGCCA
>CAJTPN010000005.1:202051-226432 GCA_910578185.1 uncultured Acetatifactor sp. | reverse complement strand
CGGCTTCCACTGCGTTTGTCCCGGTAGGGCCGCAGCACATCACCTTATAATCCAAATTCCTGGGTTCCAGAATATCTTCTGTAAAGGTTTGCAGAAATTCCTCTTTTGCTTTGGTATACATATCCAGGGAATTGATCACTCTGTCTTCCGAGAGATATTCCAGGATCTTTTCTTTAATTTCCGGATTATTGTGACCGTAATTCATGGATCCGGCTGATGCCAGGAAATCAATAAATCTCTCCTCTTCATCGGAAAATAGTTCTGCATTAAATGCCTTATCAAATATTACAGGATATTTCCTGCAGTAAGACCTTACTTGCGACTCCTTACGTTCAAAAATGTCAAACATGTAGTTCCTCCTCCTCATGTGTGTCAGCACATTTTTCACTATAGCCTCCAAGCCACATCATTCTTCATATTCGGTTCCATAGCGGTATATGGTTGCCTTTTCCTTGCCGTAGACCAGATAATCCAAATGAAGCTTGAAATACAGCTTACGTAAAAATTTGATCCTTTTCAGCAGATTTTTCAGGTTCCAGACCGGACGACAGCATATCCAAGCGCGGAGTCTGGAAGAGCCGTCATAGGAATAACCATATTTTTCGGCACTTTTTATCAGATCGCCGCTGGCTTCCCACTGCCAGGCAAGTACGGTGGCGTGATACTTGTTTTTCCGCTTTTTATATTCGTCTAACCGAAACACTGCGTGATAATCATTCAGGCGTCCAATCATGTCAAGAGACGTCATTGTACGCAGGCACTTTTCGCAGGTGCTGCAGTTCACATCCATATTATAATTGCATACCTTCAAATGCTTTTGAATAAACGGATCCGCCGCAAAATAGGCAATCTTATCCGTTCTTCCCACCTCGCCTCCGGAAGAATAAAAGGTCAACGTATCGGTGGATACCATGGACAGATTAAATATATCCGCACCATCGGAATCATGATTGTTAAAATCAAAGTAAAGGAACGGAACGCCCGAACTGACATAATACACGCCGAAAAGCTTTTGCAGTGCAAATATATAGGAGCATATCCGAAAGGAATATTGCTGTACAAAACCATCAAAGAGAAATTCATGATGATTGGTGTAAACCGTCACAAGCTCCAGATTGTAATTCTCTGCAATCTCCAGAGAGCTTTCCTTCAGTTCCTCAAATTCCTTACGGGTGTCTTCCTCCGACCGGTATATGTTAAACTGGTTGGCAATGAGCAAGTGGGTTAGCCGATAGCGCTTACTTATATTCTGATCCTTGCTGTGCCTTACGATGGAATAATAAGAATCCACGCCTCCGCTGGAAGCGGTTCCCACAGCGCCGGCATTTTCAATGGGCTGGCAATAACTTTCAGCCGATAGCTTGATTTCTTTGTAACAAGCATTTCCGGTTGTGGGCCAAGTGGGAAGTACATAAGTATTCAGCTGATACAACAGCCGCTTTGTAACAGGTGCCTGGCAGTAAATGTCTATGCCTTTTGCAAAAGCATAATTTAATATTCCTATCACAAACGCATCGGACACTTCCGCACACAGATATTTCTCATATTTCTTTTCCACTTCAAAATAAAATACCTTCGATACCCCGCCCGGTAATAGAATATCCGAACATAACCTGGCTGTCGTATCCGTGCTTTCAATATATGGAACACCTATTTTTAATGTTTGATTATTCATTTTATTTCCTCTTGATTATTCAGCAAATAATCCAGTGATGCCCTTTCAAATACTTCCAACTTACCTCCGCGAGTGGCATTTTGAATCTTGATTTCATTTGCCTCACAGTATCTTCTGGCCTCTCGGTAGGAGATTTCACATAATAGAAGCTCCGGCGGAAATTGTGTGCTCATATCAATTGGCCGTATCCCTTCCGCATAACTTTGGCTTCCATCCACAACACCGTTTTTCATTGCATAGTTATGATCGATTCCAACCAGGTAGATTTCCGTATATCCCAGATAGACCGCGATCTGAATCATTCCGTAGGTAATGGAAAGACCGTCATATATCCTGGAACTGACGTCATCGGAAAAAGGCATAAGTCCTTCCGGATATTTCCCGTTTTGACTGTAGACCGATACATATGGATGATAAAAAAGGCAGAGATTTGAGCGGCTCATAACGGAAACCGGATACATTTTCCGGAAGTTATAGGGCAAAAATGCGTACTCACAGTTATCTATGGCTATGGACAATTCATCCTTGATCTGTGCCAATACTCTTGCATCCTGGGCGCAATAATATTTTGGGCGCCAATTCGTCTTCTCAAATACCCCATAGATTCGGTTGCATGCAAAGCAGTCTTCTTTCTGCAGCAGGTCAAGATCTGATATCTTCAGGCTGGGACCATTGCCGATGATAAAGCACCTTTTTCCAGCTTCCCGGCGGTATAATTCTCTAATTTGCTCCGGCAGGGCAGTATTCATATATTTATCATGTGCCCCACGATCAGCTGCTGTTTTTAGCCGTACCACCGCAGGATGCAATAGTTTCTTTAGCATGGGAAGTATATTCCTTTCTCAATTTGACTCTGCACGGCGCTTGTGCGCCAGATCGTCAACTGTTCCAATAAATTTGGCTGGTACCCCCCCCCAAATTTCCCCGGGGGGTACATCCTTTGTCACAACTGCTCCGGCTGCAATAATGGAATTCGGACCAATTTTTGTGTTGTACATGATAATGCTGTCAGCGCCTATCACACAATTATCCATGATTTCTATTTTCCCTTTGTAAAATGGATAGGAACCATACCGGGCATATTGGGGATGATGATTAAACATATCGCTGATAATGTCATGGGTTATAAAACGTACATCCGCAGAAATATGTACATTATTATGGATGGATATTAATTCCGGCTCCGAAGGAATCTTCTTGGCGTGCCAGGCGCATTGATCTCCAAACAATGCAAAAATATGTTTTTTTCTGATATACTTGGCCGCATCCCTGCCATGAGGAAAGAAGAGCAGCCGAAACATAATCCAGTATCGTTGTAATTTCTTTTTCATCCTGATCCTTTCATGTTTATTGTCGCCTGTGCCGCTGGTACCAAACTTCTCATTCCGATTTTAAATTTGCTGTTAACATGTTGAATCGAACAATTACCTTTCTTTGACATGTAGCGGAAATGCCCTTGCAGAAAGCATTCTTTTCCCGATGAATGCCATAACTTTGCGTGAGATAACCGCAAAACAAACCGCACCCATTAAGGTTCCCGCCGATGTGAGAATGTAGGAGATTACATCGGATTTGAAGAAATGGCAAAGCCCTGATTTCTCTATTACTCTGTAAATAATCATATGGCAGAGATAAATTTCCATGGTAATACCGCTCAGAAATTTTATGGTTTTTTGCAAATACCCCCCCCAATTACAATTCAGCGCCCAAATCAGCAGCAGCGAAAACGCCAATAGCATCAATGATACGAAGCTGCCAAGAATATAGTATCCGGCTATTGTCCCAAGTAATAAAAACAGTAAAATCCATTGATATTTCCCGGCAATCTTTCCAAGCTGTTCCCGGTAAAGAAAAATCATTCCGCCTGCAAGGAAAAATACCGCGCAATAGACAAAGCTTGCCCTGGGCTGAAACTGTTCTGTTACATGTTCCGCATCCAGAAAGTAAATCTGACATAAAATGTTAAAAATCAAGGCGGCGCCCATGGCCAGCCACGCCCGGCCCTTATTTGATAATAAATAACAGAAAAAAGGAAAAAGCAGATAGAACACAAACACAACGCCCAGAAACCAACCCACACCAATGACTGAAATGGCCGCATTCGGCAGCAATCCAAAACAAAGTGTGAGATTGGCAAACACTTCGTAGAGGGCTGTGATACTTGGCGAAACCACCAGATCCAGCAGACATAACAGGGCAAAGTATGGCCAGGTTTTCTTGTACCGTTTTCCATAAAATTCTTCGTATGAAATCTGGTGCTGCCGCAGTTTATCATAATATCCGCAGCACATGGAAAAGCCGCTGATTACCATAAATAAAAAAACCAGATCTGTAAACGAAGGAATTAGCCGGTTATAAACAAAACCATCAATGTGATACCCACTATTGGCGCGCACATGCATTAAAATAATACCGATTGCCGAAAGGACTCTCAGCCAATCCAGTGAATTATAATGAATTTTACATTCCTGCTTTGAACTCTCTTGCTTTAAAGAATCTCTTTTCAAAGCTTCCACACGTTTTTCCTTGGACATTCGTTATGCCTTTCCTGATTTCATACCTTTATTCCTTCCAATATACTTGGTGGGATAGATACAGAAATCTAACCATTTTATATGACGCATCAGTTCCGCTGCCATTACGGGACCTGCAAAGCTGATAAATAGTCCTGCCGCGACATGTATTATCGGGGAATGAATTCCCAGCTTCAGCAATAAAATTCTGACCGGAGCGGCAAACATGGTATGCATTAAAAACACAGGCATGGTATATTGAGCCATAGCATTCAACACTTTATTTTGACTATTTCTGCCAGAAAATCCAATCAGCAGAATTACTGCCATACATGCCGTGATTCCCAATGCAAAATCAATAACCGGGTGATGGATCTGGCAGAAAAAAGCCCCTAAATGTAATAAAACAAAAGCAATCGCCGCCAAAATACCTGTTATACGTGCTTTTCGTCCATTCACTGTTTTTAAAAGTCCGGATACATGTAAACACATCCCGATTACAAACCAGATTTCATAAGACAGGACATAGGAAACAGCCGCAATGCCGGAACTGAATGCAAAACTGAGCAGCTTGCAGCATATTGCTGCGCTAAGTCCTATTACAGCCCATTTCCTGTCGCAAAAAACAGGTGTGAATAAAAAAATAAAAAACAAACCATATAAATACCAATAGGGCGACAGAGGTGTTAAAAATATTGTCCCAAGGTAACTGTCGCCTGCGGTATGGTTGACAGAGCCGGAGAATACAGTTTTCATTATCCATGTGGCACTGGAAAAAATAATATATGGGATTCCAAGCGCCAGCGCCTTTTTATTGATATTAACTAACCAGGAGCGAAAGGAATGGTTTGTGCCAGATCTCTGGTATAAGTATCCGCTGCAGATAAAAAATAACGGCACATGGAAAAGGTAAATGCACTGGATAAACCATTGGTAAAAAGGGGTGGTCCGCATAATACCCGCTTCCGTCATGCTTTGAAAAAAATGCCCCAGAACCACTAAAATGCACGCTAATATTTTGATATCATCCACCCAGTGCTCCCGAGCAGATTCTGACTGCTTCAAGGCTATGGCGTTTTTTTGACTCATGTGTATACCTCTTGTAATCCATTGTTGGCTTCTTTTTCCGGTTCCTTTTCCTGATTTGTTAAAATTCCGAGAAGAAATGCCACAGGGATGGTACAGGAATGAACAAAGGAAGCTTCTGCCATGGAAGAGATCATCAAATAGGCAAATATACTTAACGCACTGGCATAATAAGCTTCATTTACTTGCTTCAATCTCTGAATCTTTACAAAAAGCATAAGCAGGGCAAGCAGAAATACAAGGGTTCCTATCCAGCCAAATTGGCCCATGACCATAGGCCAAAAAGAATCGCTGACAAATGAAGGAGCACTTTTTGTCAATCCGTGAATTTGGGACAGACCATACATTTCATATAACGGCGAGTAACTTACGCCCGAAAAGTGTGATGCAAAGGTACCATATCCTGCTCCAATCGGAAAGTGATCGGATGCAACTGTAAAGGATTTCGCTAAGAGCTGAAACCTGGCAGAACCACTTTGAAGACTGCCCAAAAAGTAAAATTCCACTTGCTGCCACGCTATCGCAATGACCATTGGAATCAAAAGCACAAACATCTTAAGCTGTATTTTTTGATGTTTTCGAAACACCAGATAATAGATCAATGCAATCGCCAGCGCTACGCCAAAGGCTTTACTTCTCAAAGAGGTACACATCATGATCAGCAGCAGGCCAAAGTATTTTCTGCTTCCTTTTACGTATTTACATACCATCAGCAAAACTGCCGTCAGCAGCACACAGTTTGCAACAAATATGGTTGGAAGACTATAAAAGAGCTGTGTGGAGCGCAAGCCGTAACGTATTGACGATGGAAAGATTTTCAATACATTATCAACCAGGATGAATATAGCAAACATACAAGTCAAAAGTTTCACATGAAAATATATTTTTCCGGCATATGCCCTGATAGAAAAGTGTTGGGAAAAAACCTTGCCAACATAGATTACAAGCCAAAATTTCAGGCACAACAGCATATCCGATAATGTCACCCTCAAGGGTTGATAAGCATAAATTATACTGCCCGCAAATCCAATCAATGAAAACAGTGCTATGAACTTTCCAAATCCATATTTGGCACAGGGCAGCATAAATTGATTTTTACTCAAAAAAAGAAGAAAGAGCGGTAAGGCGATCAGCGCAAAAAGTTCGTCGGTATAACCGATAACACCTATCTTCTGTTCGAGTAAATCTTTTAAGATAAAAAAATACAGGAATATGATAAAAAGTCTATATTTACCTTTTTCCTTCATAATCTTTTCCTCAAATTTGCCACCTGTACCATACTTAATTATTGGTTCTGCCATATTGATAAATTAAATTTTATGTTTGAATTGTTATTGCATTTTTTTAAATACCGGAAGAATAATACTTTGTTAATTTCTTTGCGTAGGAGACTGCACAATCTCGTTGCAGCAGTCTGCAATTCGTCCTATATTTCTCTATATCCGATGGCGAATCCCACATCTCCCTGATAACTTTCACCAGTGACTTCACATTTCCGCTTTCAAACAGCCGGCCATTCACACTGTCCGTAATCAGTTCTGGAATGCCGCCGATTGCCGCCCCCAAAACCGGCGTGCCATAAGCCTGGCTTTCCATGACGGAAAAAGGACAATTTTCATACCATTCCGACGGATAAACGGAAAAGCGAGCCCCCCTGATCAACCGTTCCAGATCTTTGCCTTTCTGAAATCCTACGTTTACCAGATTAGGCACTGCAGAAACAGTATCTTCCATTGGTCCGGTACCGGCAAAAACAAAAGAAATGTCCGGCAGCTCCCGGCAGGCCTGGATTAGCGTTTGAATTCCTTTTTCCTTAGAAAAACGGCCAAAGTAAAGTACATAGCCCGTCTCAGGATCCTTGGGGAGTTTCAAATTCCACGCCCCGCTGCTTGCGGCAGGGTCATTGACTTCCATATCAGCGGCAGAATAAGTCCTGTAAGCTATACATGTTTTACCCCCCCCCGGAGCTTCCGGCGAGTATAACAATATCAGCTTATTATAATAGCTGCCTGGCGAGTCTCTTTTTATTTTCCTGCAATTTTCTCCATATTGCTGTACAGCCTGCGAATCATTCCACATTTCCTGAATCAATCTTGCAAGATCTTTTTCATTACCACTCTCAAAAAGCCTGCCATTTACACCATCCGTAATCAATTCCGGAATACCGCCTACCCTGGCGCCAAGTACGGGAGTGGCGCGTTCCTGACTTTCCATAACGGAAAATGGACAATTTTCATAGCATTCTGAAGGGCACACAGAAAACCGGGCTTCACGAATCAGTTGATCCAATGCCTTGCCTGTCAAAAAACCGACATTTTTCACATTAGGAAGAGAGTTCAATTCTTCCTCGTATTCTCCGCTTCCGGCAAAAACAAACCTGATTTCCGGCAGCTCCCGGCATGCTTTTATCAGTGTGCGGACTCCCTTTTCCCATGAATATCTTCCAAAGTAAAGGACGTAATCTTTTTTATCAGACGTACCTGATTTTATTGTTAAGTTATCTGCCGCTTCCTTTTCTGCCGTTACTGGCGGGGCAGTCGTGTTTGTCGTATCTGTGTCCGCACTATCAATAAAATTATGCAGCATTACGGTCTTATCACGAAAAACAGGATTACTGTCCAGCTTTTGTTTCATAAAGGAGGAACAGCAGATGATCGTATCAATGTGTTTATATACACCGTTCCATTTCCAGAAAAAAGCCTCGGCCATACCCACAACGGATTTGGCCAATGAGCCGTGAATGCATCGGCCTCTGACGCATCTGGTGAAGCGCCCGCCCAGACATTCTTCACAATTTTTATGTGTGCCTGGGTTATTCATCATATGATTTGGGCAAACCAGCTGATAGTCATGAGCCGTATAAATTATTTTGCACGGATGATTCCAACGTTTTTCCCACTTTCGAATCTCCAGAAGAATGCTGGGCGTCAGCTGATAGTTAAAGTTATTCAGATGACATACATCCGGCTGAAAATCTTCCAATACCAGTCGAATTTTATCCCTGGCCTCACAGGAATAAATTGTCTTAATCGGATAAAGTAATTTTGAAACTTTACTTCCGCCATGAAAGTCCATATCAGATGTATATGAGCCTATGCGATTCCCCACTAAACGGCCTTCATGCTCCATTCCAAAATACTGCACTTCATGTCCGGCTTTTTCCAGGCAATCTCCTAACTTAAAGATATAAGTCTCGGAACCTCCGTTTGGGTGCAGAAATTTATTGATCATTAATATTTTCATACGGAATCTCCTTTGGAGACCGAACAATGAGAATTATTTGAACGGTTGTGGTTAAACGTATCCCAATATAGTTTTTCGGTTCTTTGTACCATGTCGTTCCAACTGTACTTTCCACATATAAAATCAGCCGCTTCCGCCTTATATTTGACGGTAAGTTTCTCGTCATCGCACAACTTCTGCAAACAATCAGCCAATGCGCTTGCATCTCCCCGCGCAAATACCATTGCTTTATCACAC
Source organism: uncultured Acetatifactor sp. (assembly GCA_910578185.1). Classification (GTDB taxonomy): domain Bacteria; phylum Bacillota; class Clostridia; order Lachnospirales; family Lachnospiraceae; genus Acetatifactor. The sequence continues at coordinate 217,678 of CAJTPN010000005.1, read as the reverse complement.
ACCACATCCACGCATTCCGAAATATCGCTTACAACACAGCAGTTGCCATAACTCATTGCCTCAAGCAGACTAAGCGGCATACCTTCCAAATCCGAAGGCAGGACATATGTATAGGCATTGCTGTATAGTTCTTCCATCAACGGCCCTTGTACAAAACCTGTAAAGAGAATGCGTTCATCTCCCTGTGCCGCATATTTAAGTTCTTTCGCAAATGTATCCGTATCGGAAGCGCCCCCTGCAATAACCAGTTTTTTTGTTGTTTTAACTTTGCGGAAGGCCTGTATCAGACAGGAAAGGCCTTTCTCAGGCACCAGTCTCCCTAAAAACAAAAGATAATCATCTTTCATCAGATGAAATTGTTTGACTATAAGGTCTGCTTCCCTGATAACAGGTCTGTCTACGCCATTGGGAATCAATTTGGTATTTCTTCCATAGGTATTGCGAAAATAGTTTTGAACGTCTTTGCTTAAAACAATAATTTCATCCGCGTATTTTGCCGCGCATCTTTCCCCTTGCATTATATATTGACTGGCGTACTTTCCCCACTTTTGACGCTGCCAATCCAAACCATGAATTGTGACAATAATTTTTTTCCCAAATAATTTTGGAAGCCAGCACATAGACGCCGGACCTTCCGCATGAAAATGTACGATATCATATTTTCCAACCGCTGCGCAAAAAGCGGCACTGATGCTGGATGTCATTGCGGCCAATCCCCGACGTCGAACAGTTAAAACATATTTTAGACGCACGCCTTTGTAAAACTTGCGTTTTACTGCATCAAATTCACTGCCGCTTACATGATGACCGCTGCGGTTATAGCAAGTCACCTTGTGCCCCTGTGCTGCCATTCGGGTTGCCAATTCATATACCACAACTTCTATACCGCCTGATCGTTCAAGACAATTTTTATGTCCAAGATAGGCAATGCGCAAAGGGTAATCACCATATTTTTTCTCTTTCAAATGGTTTCCCTCATTTCTTTTTTCCCAAACCTCTGATACTTACCTTTCTATACCGTCCCAGACCTCCCGTATCATATTGGAGACTGATATCTTTCTTCATTTACCCGGGCACCGATTCAAAATAAAATGTAGCCTGTCACAGGTTTCTTAAAATTCCTGATTGTTTCAAATTCTTTTTGAATCTGAGCAATTCTTGATTTCCCTGTTTCTTCCGCCAATATCACCGCGTCACAATCCGCCAGTAATTTCAGTGACCGGGCATCCATATTCAGATTAGGGGCTACAACAATTGAAATGCCGTTTTCCGGCCACAGGGTGACAGACGATGCAATTTCCTGCAGCTTTGCCAAGGGAACAGTACCGGTCAGCAAAAGTGTTTTATTATCTTCTGCCAATTTTGCCATATTTCTGGATATTCGTTCATAAGCCTCTTCCTGCGTAACTGCCATGGAGCAGTCTTCCAGCTTCAACAAAAATTTGTCTATACCTGGCAGGAAACCTTTCTTTTGTGTTTCAGGAATGATGCCTAACAGCGGATAGCCATACCGACTTCTCAGTTCATTGTTTCCGTGAAGCTTACCGCCTAAGAAATAGAACATTCCATAAAACAATACCGCCAGGAAACCGCCTGCCGCAAAACCAACCAAAGGATATTTTGCGAATCCTATCTCTAAAGGTTCCGCAGGTTGAGCCATTTTAAGATCTTCCAGCTTTTTTTGATAATCCAGCAAAGTGCGTTTATATTCCGTTATGGTATCAGCGTTATGCTTCTGTCTGGTTGCAAGCTCACTGTCAATCACATAGGTCAGGGAGGGGTTCACAAATGTCAGTGTATGACTGCCCAGGTCTTTGGACATATGGGCATATCTGTCCATAACCTGTTTCAGAATAACCTCCCGTATTTGCTGTGCCGTTTCACCGTCGGAATAAGTCGCCGAAATCGTAAACGTATTGCTGTTATAGTCCGTGCTTAATGTCACCAATTCTTTCAGATAACGTGCTTCCTGGCCGGTCAATTCTTCAATAGCTGTCCAGTCAATATTGGAGTGAAAATTGGATGTATACATTTTGATAATACTATCTGTTGGATCCAGGCCAAGATTATCCGGCAGGCGTTCCCATTCTTCATTAGAAAGCTTTACAAAAACATCAGCCGAAGCAACCGGTTTCTGATAAGGATCCGTCTTCATTAATATGGAATTTTCCATATAATCTTCCTGTTGCTCCAGCCATCCCTGATAAACTGTCATATTTTGCTGATAGGCTGCCATATTGATTTCATATTCTAATTTTTCAATTTCATAAGCACGAGCCTTTGGCGAAAGCTCTTCAACGTAATCAGAGCTTTTCATCAATTCACTCACTATTTTGACGCCGCTTAGAAATATGCAGAAAGCAAATGCGATCACCAGAATCGAACGCCATTTATATAAGAAGTAAAAAAGCAAAGCTTTCAAGTCAATTTCCGTTTCATACCCATATTCCATTTATGATTATCCTCCTTACCACCGCAGGAATTTATATTCCTGCAGGCAATAGGTCAAGTCAATTGATTTATTTTGTTCCACATTTGCACAATCAGTCTCTTACTTGCCTGAGCATGCAATTTGGTGCAAATGGCTTATAACTTATCTGGAACCGGTACCCTTGATTACAACCCCTATAGTCATCAGCAAGATCTGAATATCTTTCCATATGCTCCAGTTGTCTATGTACTCCATATCAAGCTGGACAACTTCATCAAAGTCTTTGATATCACTTCTTCCGCTGACTTGCCACAATCCTGTCAGTCCCGGAGTCATGCTTAATCGACATCTATGCTTGGCTTCGTATTGTTTGAATTCATCTACTGTAGGCGGCCTTGTCCCTACCAGACTCATGTCGCCTTTCAATACATTCCAAAATTGAGGCAACTCATCTATGCTTGTCCTGCGCAAAAATTTTCCCATCCGAGTCACACGCGGATCATTTTCCATCTTAAACATGGGGCCGTCCACTTCATTGCAACCGGCTAATTCCAATTCATGTTTGCGTTGTTCGGCATCAATATACATGGATCTGAATTTATAAAAAGTAAACTCTCTGCCGTTTCTACCCACTCTTGTCTGCTTAAAAAATATGGGACCGGGAGAGTCCGCTTTGATAAGGGGACCTACGATCAGTGTTGAAAGGCCCAGTATGAACATTCCGATCAAGCTGCCCAGAATGTCCAAAGTTCGCTTCATCACTATCTGGCGCATCGAGAAGATATTTCTTGCAAATGCCACAACAGCATATTTCCCAACACGTCCTAAGGTTTTTTTGCCTGTATATGCAATGTCAAAAGCACTGATATTAATATTTACCAGAATACCCATCTGTCCAAGTTCACTGATCCAATGTGTAAGCGTCGGGAAATCAGACAGCATATTCCCGGTAATAAACACTTCATCCACGCCATGATGCGCGGTATAATCCAGAAATGTATTTCTGTCCGCTACTACCGGAATGCCCGCAACAAAGTCAAGTCCCGGATCATCAATCAGCACAACACCTATTAACTGCCGAAACCACTCGTTGTAGCGCAGAATGTTTGTAATGGCTTTCTCTGCATCTACCATCCCGGTGACCAGCAGCAATCGACTGCTATAACGGCTGTGGCGGTATTTTTTTAACATGAACAATTTAAAAGCCAGTCTTCCGGCATATGTCAACATAAAGTTTGCCGCCAGGAAATAAACAGACACCAGCCGCGACAATTCGCCCGACTGGTGGGAGAGATACAAGCATGCCAAAACCACAAGATACAACAATGTTACACTTTTAAGTACTTGTTTCATTTCTTCCCATGGTCCTCTGCGAAAGAAATGGTGATATGGATCCAGCAATATTGTCAATGCAACGTAAACTCCCAAGAAAAGCCCCAACACCCACTGTCTATCCCATGCTTCGTAAATTCCAAACAACATGCCATACCTGACACCAAATCCAATACCCAAGGCAATTATCAGGCAAGTCAGATCAAGCGAAAGTATCAAGATATTTTCAATGGCTTTTTTCTTACCGTACATAGCGGCATCCCACCTTGTGATTCCTATCAACTAATATCGTTGTTGTCAAAATATCAAGTTCCGCCCATAATGATGGGAATATCTTTTGCCGTGCCTGCCGAATCTCTTTTTTGTAACAGAGACATGATAATACAACATTTCCTATCCCATAAAAAAGTCAAAAATATGGGTTTGTATGTTTATTTATGGCCCTTCACGCAGGCAGCAGCGTATCATTATTTATAACAAATAAAGGATATTTAAAAGCGACATATAAGAATTTGGAAATAAAAAAGCTGCCTGAATTCAGGCAGCAGCAAGAGTTTCAGAAATAGATATGATTAGGAGAAAGTATTATTTGTTCAGTTTTTCCCGCAGTTTCCGGACAATCGGTTCTTTGCTGGCAGAGTGCAGTCCTTCGGCAGTTTTTATCAGTCGTTCCACTTGGCAGTCCTCGCCTTGAGAGAGCCAGTAATCGGCCAGCAGGTAATAGGTACGGCTAACATCGGTTTCCACACTGATGGCATACTCCATAAGCACTGTGGCTTCTTCCATATATTGAGATTCGATCAGCGCATCCGCCCATTTCTGCAGAGTGCGCACCAGTAAGGTAAAATTCTGATCATAATCCGACAACAGTGTTATGTTGGCGGTGCCGTATTCCAATTTTAAATCCGTATTAGACCAGCCGGTGAGATTTACGATCTTTTGTGTGGCAAGCGTTTTCAGGATGTCAATACATTCTGTGACCACAGGGTTTTCCGGTAGCAGCTGGGTGGGAAAATCTTCCAGAGGAATCTTTATATAATGCAGGCCGTCGAGAGATTTACGGCGGACGGAATTTGCCTCCGCTTCCCTGGCCCAGAATCTTTGTACTTGCTCTCGGCTTTGTCTCGAATTTCTTTTGAGAAAGACGGAAATAATAATAGTGAACCCAATAAAACTTGCAAAAAAACCGATTATCATATATAATATCCTTTCATAGGGTAAATTCTTGTAACAGACAGGGCAGTCCAAAGTATAGTCCCATGTGATTTTTTATTGGAAATACATGGCTTTTGTCCGAACCACAGGGCATCGTGGAAATAAATATATCTTTGACCGGCTTCTGTCCCAGAGAACTGCGTTTTGTCAAATTGAAATTGGTTTGAGCCGGCTGTGCGAATTGTTACAAAGTCTCTGAAGGGAGGAATCGGCCATGTTTAATTTAAATAACAAAAAGACAAAGCAACGTGCTTCAGCAATAATTGTAATTATTCTGATCGTTGCCATAATAATTCCAACTATATCATATTTATTTTTATAATTCAAGTGGAAAGGAAGATTGCCATATGAAAAAATGGTTTAAAAGAGGCTGCTTTTCTGCGCTGATGTTTTCATGGATATTTCTGTTCAGCGTGACGGCTATGGCGCAGGGAGAGGAGACCATAAAAAAAGGGATTTATGCAGGCGATATGGAGCTTTCGGGCATGAGTGCCGCAGAGGCGGAACAGACGATTCGCACATATGTGGATAGTCTGCGAAATACGGAGATTACATTGATTGCAGCGGATAACAAGACGGTGACAGTGACTGCTGATGAGCTGGGACTCAACTGGGCAAATCCTGAACTGGTGGAGGACGCTTTGGCGGTGGGAGTTCGGGGGAATGTGATCGAACGGTATAAGAAAATGAAGGATCTGGAGAGGGAAAATCTTGTTTACCCAGTGATGCTTTCCTTTGATATACAGAAGATCAGCGATGTGCTGATAGCAAAATGCGCACAGTATGACGTGAAGGCAGTGCCGTTTGATTTGATCCGCGAAAATCAGGATTTCCGGATAGTGGAAGGGCGTAAAGGATATTCGATTGATGTGGAAACTTCCATTGACAAGATAAGTCATTATCTGACGGAGGAGTGGGATCGCAAGGCCTGTGCCATTGCTTTGGATATTGTTGTGGTGGAACCGAAGGGAAGTTTGGAAGAGCTGTCGCAGGTGAAGGATGTGCTGGGCAGTTTTACCACTTCCTATACAAGTTCAAATTTTAATCGTAGTGAAAATGTGTCAAACGGATGTAATTTAATTGACGGGGTGCTGTTATACCCGGGTGACGAATTTTCCATGTATGAAAAGGTTGCGCCGTTTAGCGTGGAAAACGGATATTATATGGCCGGCTCATACATGGGCGGAAGGGTAGTGGACAGCTTGGGGGGAGGCATCTGTCAAGTATCCACCACGCTTTACAATGCGGTGCTGCAAGCGGAGCTGGAGGTGACGGAGCGTCATAATCATTCCATGATTGTCAATTATGTGGAGCCTTCCGCAGACGCGGCGATTGCGGAGAGCGCCGGAAAGGACTTCAAGTTTGTAAATAACCTGGAGTATCCTGTTTACATAGAAGGAATCACACAGAACAAGCATATTACATTTAATATTTATGGCAGGGAAAACAGGGCTTCCAACAGGGAGGTTCGATATGAAAGCAAAGTGCTGGAAGTCAATCATCCGACGGATATCATCTATGCTGACGCCACTAAGCCCTTGGGTTATATTGTTGCGGACAGTGCCCATATTGGCTATAGGGCGCAGCTGTGGAAGGTAGTGCTGGAAGATGGAAAAGAAGTCAGCCGCACACAGGTGAACAGCAGCAGTTATAAGATGGTACCAAGGAGCGCAACCGTAGGCACCGCCACAGAGGATCCGCAGAAGTATGAGGAAATTATGGCAGCAATTGGCACCAGCAATGTAGATCATGTGAGAAATGTCATTACAATACTCACGGCGCCGCCAGAGGAAGACTATGATGATGATTACGACGATGAGGAGTAACATGTTGGTATTTTGTATCATTTCCTTCCAGAATAATGGGAAACACTGATTCCCTTTCTGCCGGCAGGGTGAGAAAGTTGACGCAGACGGACAGAGGAAATCGGATTTGGGGAAAAATGACATGAAAATCGGGAAAGTGTCAGGAAGTGTGTTAGAGCGCTCTGTCTTAAGGCAGATTGTGACGAATAGAGATAAAATATCAAGTGGCGCAGGGGTAGGGGCAGACTGCGCCATTTTTTCGTTTGGCAGCGGACAAAATTTGGTTTCCTGTGTTCAGGAGGCGGTGATTGCATTGCCGGAAGAGGACGTGAGCAGGAATGATGCGGCGGGAGCTTATGGCAGGACGGATTGTGTGGTCCGAGACAAGATGTGGGAAGGTGATTTGGGTCAGGAAAGGGATGTTTCCGGAATGTCCATGGACAGGGTGATGAGGCGGAGCGTGACGGAACCTGGGATGACCTTGGGACAGTTGATTCAAAAGTGTGCCAATAACCTGGCGGCAGGCGGAGCAAAACCGGAAGCGATTCTGCTGACTTTGTTTTTGCCGGAAGATGTGGAAGAGGCGGGGTTGAAGGCATTGATGGCAGAGGCACGAATTAAGTGTCAGGAACTATCTTTGGAGTTGGCCGGAGGGCAGAGCAGGGTTACAAGTATGGCAGGCGCGCCTTTAGCGGTGGTGACAGGGTATGGCAGGCCGTATGGTGGGGAAGTCCATACTGTAAACAGGGCGGCGCCCGGTCAGGATATCTTGATCAGTAAATGGATCGGGCTGCAGGGAACGGCGATCTTAGCAAAAAGATATCGGCAGAAGCTGCTTGGCAGGTATCCGGCATATCTTGTGGAAGAGGCGATGGGATTTGAGCGCTATCAGTCCATCATTCCGGAGGCGGAGGCAGCGGTGAAGTCCGGCGTCTGCGCCATGCATGATGCTTCGGAGGGAGGTATCTTTGGCGCCTTATGGGAGTTGGCCCAGGGCGCTGGCGTCGGACTGAAAATAGACTTGAGAAAGCTGCCCCTGCGTCAGGAGACGGTGGAGGTGTGCGAGTGCTGTAATGCGAATCCTTATGAGCTGTTGTCCGGCGGCTGTCTGATTATGACGACGCAGAACGGTCAGGGCCTGTTGGCAGCGCTTGAGGAGGAGCGGATTCCTGCGGTGATCGTGGGCAGGGTGACAGAGGGAAAGAGCAGAATCCTTTCTAATGGGGAAGAAATCCGTTTCCTGGACAGACCAAAGCAGGATCAAATATATATGTAAATCGGCAAAAGCGGTTATTGCATTATGAGATCAGGCAAAAATAAATACGATAATTTACGATGGAGGCTTTTGTAATGAGACAGGAATTGTTGAAGTTAATTGAGAAAAATAGCCGTATTGACTTGAAGGAACTGGCCGTGTTATTGGGTGTGGAAGAGGCGGAGGTAGTGGGTGAACTGGCCGCATTGGAGTCGGAAGGGATCATTTGCGGATATCACACACTGATCAACTGGGAAAAGGCGTCAGAGGAAAAGGTGACGGCGTTGATTGAGGTACGGGTGACGCCCCAGAGAGGTCAGGGTTTTGACGTGATTGCGGAGCGTATCTATAATTATCCGGAGGTTCGGAGTGTATATCTGATTTCCGGCGGGTATGATCTGATGGTCATATTGGAGGGAAAATCGCTGCGGGAAGTATCTGCGTTTGTCTCGGATAAGCTTTCCACATTGGATACGGTGCTCAGTACCGCCACGCATTTTATTTTGAAGAGATATAAGGATTATGGAACGGTGTTTTCTTCGAAAAAAGCAGACGAAAGGGAGATGATTACCCCATGAGAAATCCGTTAGCAGACAAAGTAGTAGGGATTAAGCCTTCAGGTATCCGGAAGTTTTTTGATATTGCCAGTGAGATGAAGGATGCCATTTCCCTGGGGGTGGGCGAACCTGATTTCGATACGCCGTGGCATATTCGGGACGAGGGAATCTATTCGCTGGAACAGGGAAGGACTATCTATACGTCAAACGCAGGCTTGAAAGAGCTGCGCCAGGAAATATGTACCTATTTGCGCAGAAAACAGGGCGTTGTCTATGACCCGCTGAAAGAGGTGCTGCTCACAGTGGGAGGCTCCGAGGCAATTGATGTGGGGATGCGCGCTATGGTAAATCCCGGGGATGAAGTGCTCATCCCTCAGCCAAGTTTTGTGTCCTATGAACCTTGTGCCATATTGGCTGGGGCTACACCGGTAATCATAGACCTGAAGGCTGAAAATGAATTCAGATTGACCGCAGAAGAGTTAGAGGCGGCTATCACGGATAAAACCAAAATATTGGTGCTGCCTTTTCCAAATAATCCCACAGGGGCGATTATGGAGAGGGAGGACTTGGAAGCGATTGCGGAGGTCATTATAAAACATGACATATTTGTCATGTCCGACGAGATTTATTCGGAGTTGACCTATAAGGAGAAACATATTTCTATAGTGGAGATTCCGGGAATGCGGGAGCGCACAATCTTGATCAACGGATTTTCCAAGGCTTATGCCATGACAGGATGGCGGCTTGGCTATGCCTGCGGGCCGGAAGAGATCATTGGGCAGATGATTAAGATACACCAGTTTGCCATTATGTGCGCTCCTACCACCAGTCAGTATGCGGCCATAGAGGCATTGAAAAATGGGGATGAGGATATCGCTGAGATGCGGACGGCATACAATCAGAGACGAAGATATTTGATGAATGCTTTTCGGGAGATGGGGCTGGAATGTTTTGAGCCATATGGAGCATTTTATGTATTCCCCTGTATCCGTGAATTTGGTATGACCAGTGATGAATTTGCTACCAGATTCCTGGAGGAGGAGAAGGTGGCTGTGGTACCAGGAACTGCCTTTGGGGACTGCGGGGAAGGGTATCTGCGCATTTCCTACGCTTATTCGCTGGAACATTTGAAGACTGCCATCGGCAGGTTGGAGCGGTTTGTGGAAAGGCTGCGGGCGGCTTCCAAAGTGTAATTGGGGCGGTGTAAAGAAAAGCGATTTTTGAAGTGTTCCTGGCTGCTGGGTGTCAGGGGGCGGATGTGAGACACAGCCGCTGTTGGGAACACAGTTCCTTTTGAGGACTGGAATAGGAGTTTGGATATGCATATTGTATTACATCAACCGGAAATACCGGGAAATACCGGAAATATCGGACGTACCTGTGTGGCTACAGGTACGTCTCTCCATTTAATAGAACCTTTGGGCTTCCGACTGGACGAGAAGTCTATTAAGCGCGCAGGAATGGATTACTGGCAGCACTTGGAAGTATACAGATACGTTAACTTCTCGGAATTTAAGAAAGCGCATCCGGGAGCAACCATCTGGATGGCCACCACAAAGGCCAAGTATGTTTATACGGAAGTTGCCTATGGGCAGGATGATTATATTATGTTTGGGAAGGAAAGCGCCGGCATTCCGGAGGAAATTTTGGTAGAGCATGAAGCTCATTGTATTCGTATTCCCATGCTGTCGGACATCCGTTCTCTGAATCTGTCAAACGCCGTGTCCATTGTGCTGTATGAGGCATTGCGGCAGAATGGCTTTGCGCAAATGCAGCGACAGGGGGAATTGCATAGACTTCATTGGAATTCACAGGCCCAAAAGCCAGTCTTGACGTCATTGGACTGCCGCAGGGAAGGTCTGAAGGGAGTGATTGCGCCCAGTGCCGTGGTGTTGGGGGATGTGACATTAGGGGAGGAGGCAAGTATCTGGTACCATGCTGTAGTGCGGGGGGACAGAGCACCGGTCCGCATCGGCAGAGGAAGCAATATTCAGGATAATTGTGTGGTGCATGTGGATGAGGGATTTTCGGTTAATATTGGAGAAGATGTGACCGTGGGGCATGGCGCCATCCTGCACGGATGTACGATTGAAAACGGTTCCCTGATCGGCATGGGTGCCATCCTGATGAACGGCTGCCATATCGGAAAGAACTGTATTGTGGGCGCGGGAACGCTGGTTACACAGGGAACCGTGATTCCGGATTATTCGCTGGTGATTGGAAATCCCGGCGTAGTGAAACGTCCGGTGACGGAGGCGGAGGTGGAAGGAAATTTAAGGAATGCCAGGCTGTATGCCCGGGAAGGGAAGAAATTACAGACCCAGAACTAAAAATCAACATCAAATTGTAGAAATATTCTGAATTGTTTGATATAATAGATAAAGGATTAGTTTTCATGCACATGAAAGCTTAAGTTGCTTATTCTGTCAATCAAGTATTGAAAGGAGGTATAGAGGTACCGTTTTACAGGCAATTACTGTAACTTTTAAGCATAGCTGTGTCTGCGTGCTGCCAGACGCAGTTAATGAGTTGAATGCAGTGCAGAAATGAGGAAGAATTATGCAAGAAGAGAGTACATATAACGGAACAGAAAACAAACAGAATGGGCAATTTGTCAGTATAGAAAGAAAAATATCTAAGCGTTTTGGACAGGTCATCATATTTTCCTGTATTGTTTTGGGTATTATCACGTCTATTCTCAGCTTTATCTCATCTATCAGTGCCATTTCGGAAGCGTTGAACGACACCTCAGATGTGGCCGCCGACTATGTGTCCGCGGCAATTGACAAATATATTTCGGTGGCTTATGAGACGGGAAGTATTGCAAGGCTTGCGGATCCCAACAGATCTGCGGAGGAAAAAGCCTCTATTTTGGATCAGAGAGTCAGAGATCACAGTTTTGACGGCGGATTCCTTTTGGACAGTAAGGGGATTGACGTCATTACAGGAGTGGATCTTTCCGATAAGGATTATTTTAAGGAGGGTATGATGGGGAACACATATGTTTCCACCCCTTCTTACAGCCCGGTCACCGATGCAGTATCCTTTGCCGTGTCGGCACCCTTGTGGGAGGGCGGTATTCCCGGAACAACGCCAGTGGGTGTTATCGTCTATGTGCCAAACGGAGAATTCCTGAATGACATTATGCGTTCCATAAAGGTGGGGAAGGGCGGAACCGCTTTTATGGTAGACTCCAACGGAATTACCATCGCGGATATCAACTCCGAAATTGTGGGCGTGGAGGACTGTATTCAGGTTGGGCAGGATAATCCCAGGCTGAGAAAGTTCAGTGAGATCTGCAGGAAGATGATCGCAGGAGAGAGCGGAAACGGCAGCTACAGCTATGGGGGCGTGACAAAGGTGGTGGCATACTCACCGGTACCCAATACGGACGGATGGAGCATTGGGGTTGCGGCGGTTCGAAACGAGTTCCTGGGGATGTTTTATCTCTCTTTGGTCTTTACGGCAATTTTTGTGGTGATCTTTGCCTTTGCGGGAATACGAAATGGAGTCAGGTTGGGAAAGGCAGTTGCGCAGCCCATTGCCGTTACGGTGGAACGTTTAAAGCTTTTATCCCAAGGAGATCTTCATTCCGATACTCCGGTGCCGGAGGTCAATGATGAGACGGCCATATTAATGAATTGCCTTGCCGATACCATTCATGATTTGAATCATGTCATCTCAGATATCAGCAGCGAGTTGGCGGAGCTGTCAAAGGGTAACTTCAGAATCAATGTAGATACCACCTATAAGGGGGATTTTGCGCAGATCAGCGAGTCGTTCCGTGGAATTGTGGAGGCGCTTAGCAATGCCATGAGGGAGATTGACAACAATGCGCAGTGTGTGCAGAGAGGTGCTACCGATCTGGCCGGCGCGGCGCAGTCGCTTGCGGAGGGCGCTACCGATCAGGCAAGCGCCATTGAAGAGCTGACGGCGATGGTGACGGATATTACCGAAAAGATACAGGTGAACGCCAGGAATGCGGATAAGGTGCGGGCTATTGTTGACAGCATGAATGATCAGGTGATTGAGAGTAACGAGCAGATGAAGTACAATTCAGACGCCATGGCCAAAATCAGGGAGGCCTCGGACAAAATTGCACAGATTATCGGCAGTATAGAAGAAATTGCGGATCAGACGAATCTTTTGGCCCTGAATGCGTCCATTGAGGCCGCAAGAGCCGGAGAGGCAGGGAAAGGCTTTGCCGTGGTGGCTACACAGGTGGGACTGCTTGCGGATCAAAGTTCCGAGGCGGCGAAAAATACAAAGGATTTGATTCAAAGTGCTATTTCTGCAGTGGAGGAGAATACAAGGCTTACCAAATCCACGGCAGAATCCTTGATTGCCGTTGTGGATAACGCAAAGATCGTCAATCAGTCCGTTGCGGAGATTGCAGAGGCTTCCGACAACCAGTCCGAGGCGGCAACTCAGATTTCAGAGGGAATCAGTCAGATTGCGTTTGTAGTGGAATCCAATTCCGCTACCTCCGAAGAGAGCGCGGCCGCATCACAGGAATTGTCCAGTCAGGCAGATTTGCTGAAGGAACTGGTGGGAAGATTCCAGTATTATGACTGATTGTAACGGGTGCCGGTTTGTCTGGATTTCTTAGATATATTTAAATGTTATATGAATATAAAAATCAGGGTTGTGGAGAAATTCTTTTCCGGTGGCCCTGATTTTTTGTGTTTTCTTTAATGCATTCTTGCTCTGAAAAGGAAATGTTAGAATGGTAATTGACGGGTTTTTGTATTGATTACCACACTAGCGTACTGGCATATTCAGGATACTCTCGCAGGAATTGTTCTATGATCTGGGGCTGATCCCAGTAATGCATGGGACAAGCATGTTTTACGTCTGCTGTTTGCAGGAATTCCAGGAAACCCTTGGCATAATGTTTTCTAAGTCTTGGGTCTAAGGGCAGAAAGGCAATATCAATGGCCCGTCCTCTCAGCCCGGAGATGGAGGCCAGATAGCTTCCGGTCATCTGACGCCGTTCCTGCTGGGGCATGTCTTCCGTAATCCAATCGTTTAAATCGCCGCCGTGATAAACGATGCCATCCGGACCAGACAGCAGAAACGCAACACCCCTGTCCGTGGACAGAAGGGTTTGAAGCAATGTCTGGCAGGGAAGTTCATAGCTGGTGCTATGGTAGACTTTTATGACAGGAATGAGGCCCTGGCTGCGCACGGTTTCCAGTGTGTCAATAGAAGCTGGCATCAGGCAGGAGGGGTATTTTTTGAATGAAATATCATTGGATAAAACTGCCAAAATTTTTTCCATGCCCATGGAAGTGAGCAGGGAAAAAATTTCCGGGTTATAGTGGTCCCCATGGCTGTGGCTGACAAATACAAATACGGGTTTTGACACATCCAGCGCAGGCAGGTTTCCTTTGTAATAATCAAATATATAATAAACTTTTTGGGTCTCTACCAGGAATCCGCTGTGATAAATGTAATGTACCTTGAGCATCTTGTCCCCGCAGAGCGATTGATGGAGTAGCTGCATGGAAGGCTCCTTTTTTGATATTCCGGCTGCAATCGCATGAATAGCCTGACGGGAAACGTCCGTAAGCGCTTCCAGGGCTTTTTGCGTGAAGCCACTTTGTTGTGGAAATTTCCCAAGGACTTTGTTTTTTGGCCCACATCCTCCTTGAAAGGTGATGTTAACCTGATTCCATAATTCTACCATAAAAAAGAATGTGATATCAAGCAAACATGACAAACTCAATAGGGAATTATTTTAATGACGGATATTGCAATATCCGCTGTATTGGCCGATATAATTGGTAGATACTGGTATATCGATCACAAGGATGTGGGAGGAAAAGGTCTATGGATAGATTAAAAGGGATTGCAAGAGGGACGATGAGTCCATATGGAGGCAGACGTGAAGTAAGGGCGAACGACGGTATCATGCCTCCTGGCGCACAGGCGTCTGGTAACAGTGGGGAATTGCGCCAGGCGACGCAGGAGTCTGGTAAAGGTCGGGAATTGCGCCAGGCGACGCAGGAGTCTGGTAAAGGTCGGGAATTGCGCCAGGAGGCACAGGCATCTGGTAAAGACCGGGAATTGCGTGGGGAGGCTGGCGGTCAGGAGCTTCTGCCGGAGGCGCAGGTGAGCCGTAAAGAAGGCGAAAGTAGTCAGAATGTACGGGCTGGGCGGGAAAACGGTCAGGCAAATCAGGACGTCCAGACCAATGAGAGTGTTCAGGCAATTCCGGAAAACGGCCAGATTGCACAGGAATTACAAAACAGTCAGATGCAGCAGTCAGACAGCCAGCAGACGCTGCAGCAATGGTCTGTGGCCATGCAGCAGGGCGGCCAGGCTGCGCGGCAGAAAACAAATGAGCAGTCCGCCCAAGGCTGTCAGGAGGGACAGAATTCCCGGAATATTCTGCTGACGCGGCAGGAAGAACAGAAAAATGCCTGGCTGCGGTACCAGGAAATGCAGAAGAAAAAGAAAGAGGAAGAAGAAAACCAAGGGATTAATAAGCTGCTGGAAGAACTGAAAAAGCAGGCGGAGTCATTTAAAAAGGCAATGGATCCCAAGAACCGTAAAAATTTGTACGATGCTACCATGGATTTGACATTGATTGCGCAGGCGGAAAAAATTCCGGCGCTGAAGGCAATTCAGACCAGGCTTTATTTTCAGGTGAGAGCCGTAAAGGCAAGCAGAGCGGAAGACGGTGAGATCAGGTCTGCGGTCAATAAGCTGAAGAAAGTGATCGGTAAGGTAAAAGCAAAGGTGAAAGCGCTCCGAAAGGAAGAGCAAATGGAGAAAAGACGCAAGAAAGCTGAGGAGGCAAAGCGGAAAGCCAGGGAGCTGGCTCTGCGCTTAGAGCTGGAGCGGCGCAAAAAAGCCCGGAAGGCCAAGGAACAGAAAGATATAGAGGAGAGCAAGATGGGGCTTGGGGCCAATTACGGAGGTCCTACCGGAGATCCGGAGTTGGATATGATGATGGAAGCATACAGTGAAATGAACAGTGCTGAGATTGCTATGGAAGTTGGGTCCGTGGTGGACGTGGCGGTGGCG
>CAJTPN010000005.1:185084-202041 GCA_910578185.1 uncultured Acetatifactor sp. | reverse complement strand
TGTGGGAGCAGCCACGGCTGACGTGGGAGCGGCTATGGATATAAGCGTATAAGAAATTTGAGCATGGGCCATCAGTGGGTTAAAGAGGATGTGACAGAATTTCTAAAAAATGTAAAAACTGGAAACCGAATAAGATTTAGGCTTGAAAGTGCATAATTCCCTTCACAGCGTGAAATGCTAAGTCAGAAACTTTGATAGTACTATGACGATTGAACGCTGTGGAGGTTTTTTTATGGCAGGAACAGTGGATGATAAGGGAAATATCAAAACGGAGGATACCGGGAAGATTCGGCCTTTTGGACTTGCCGATAAGATAGGATATCTTTTCGGGGATTTCGGTAATGATTTCAGTTTTATTTTTGCCAGCAGTTACCTGATGGTGTTTTATACCAAGGTACTGGGTTTAAGCGGGTATGTGGTGGGACTTCTCTTTTTGGGGGCCAGGATTGTGGACGCGTTTACGGATGTGACCATGGGGCGGATTGTGGATCATATGAAACCGGCCAGGGACGGCAGATTTCGGCCATGGATACGTCGAATGAGTATTCCTGTGGCAGTTGCCAGCACCATTATGTATCTGTATTTTGTACGGGATTGGGTGTATTGGGCCAAGCTTACCTATGTGATCGTTACTTATCTGTTGTGGAGCAGCTTTTGTTATACGGCCATCAATATTCCCTATGGTTCCATGGCTTCCGTTATCAGCACGGACGTGAAGGGAAGAGCTTCTTTATCCACCTTCCGAAGCGTGGGAGCCAGCCTGGCGGGACTTGTGATAGGCGTATTGGTGCCGCTGATCATATATGAAACGGATGAGGCAGGCAATCAGATTGTGAAGCCGGTGAGCTTTACGGTAACGGCGGTAATCTTTGGCGTGCTGGCCATTGTGTGTTATGGGTTATGCTATTTTTTGTGCCAAGAGAGGGTATTCTTTGATAAAAAGGAAGAGCAGAAGGATAGCGTATGGGATATGCTTAAAGGCCTGGGAAAAAACAGACCGCTTCTCGCATTGGTATGTGCCGCTTTGATGCTGCTCCTTGCAAGTCTGTTGGGGCAGGCAATGAACAATTACCTTTTCCTGGATTACTTCAAAAATGCAAAGGCAATGTCCATAGTTAATGTTTTGGGCGTAGTCGGAACGCTGGCCCTGGCTCCTTTTATTTCCAGAATCGTTTCCGGGTTTGGCAAAAAAGAGGCGGGGGCACTGGGGATGTTAGTAGCAGCAGTGATTTATCTGCTTTTGTTCTTTCTGCGGCTGAAAAGCATCCCGTCCTTTATGGTATTTTATTTTCTGGCCACCCTTGGGACAGGATTGTTTAACTTGGTCATATGGGCGTATATCACGGATATCATCGACTATCAGGAAGTGGTGACGGGAAAGAGGGAGGACGGATCGGTCTATGCGGTTTATTCCTTTGCGCGGAAGGTTGGTCAGGCATTGGCCGGCGGACTTGGAGGATTTGTCCTGACAGCCATAGGCTATGTGTCGGAGGCGCCTTCTCAGACAGAGGAAGTGGCGGAAAGGGTTTATACGGTGGCGACACTGGTTCCGGGAGTCTGCTATTTGATCGTATTTCTTATCATACAGTTCGCCTACCCTTTGACCAAAAAAGAGGTGGAAAAAAATGCGGCGATTTTGCAAGAGCGGCGCGGGAAGTAAAAGGGAAGGTATCTCATTGTGCTCTGCGGCATTGTAGACTGAAGGAGCAGCCGGATGGGGGAAAAATCGGTTACGGAGGTAAGGTGTATGAAATTTGACGAGAAAGCGCCAGGCGGTGGCGTTTGGGCCTCATGCGTAGTAGAAAACGGCAAGGTGAGCTTGGAGTGGAAAATGCATTTTGTACAGTGGCCTCCGAGAAAGTTTGACTCCATTCAGGAGCAGGCGGCAGTCAGAGTCCGTTTGATTGACAGAAAAGGCAACCTGGTGTGGGAAGGGCTGCAGGCGCTGCAGGAGGAAGAACCTCTAAAGGCCATTCTCCTGCAGCCAAATCTTTGGCAAGCCGTTAAGAATCCATATTTCTATGATTTGGAAGCGGTTTTGGAGGACAGAGACGGCAGGCCTCAGGACAGGCTCTTGGGAAGTCTGGCTCTGCGAAACTTGAAAACGGCAATCGGCAGCGGCAGGAGAGAATTACTTTTGAATGGGGAACCATTTGAACTTAAGGCGGTGAGATACCATCTCCCTTTTGATAGATCGGGGACGGAGTGGCAGAGGATTGTTCTGGAGGATCTGCGGCTGCTGATGTGTGTGGGAGCAAATTGTATCTGCCTGGAAACGGAAGGGGAGCCAGGCAGACCCTTAATGCAGTTTCGGCAGCTCTGTGATAGATATGGAATATTGGTGTTGGTCAGAAAAAGGGAAAAGGGAGACCTATGGGTCTGTGACTGGGAGCCGGATGTAAGCGTCATGCGCGAGGAAGCTATACCGGTCTTCCGCGGCATGGAAAAGAGCTTTTTTGGGTGTGATGACTTGTATCCGACTTCACTTTATTATCAATATAAGGCAAGATGGAGCAAAGAGCCTTTTGTCTATCTGGTTCCGGAAAGTGTGAGAAAGATGAGGAGCGGAAACTACGCCGTTACCTGTTACAGCAATTGTGAAAGAGTTGCGCTTTATTCTGATGGAATATTGTTTGAATTTCAGCAGGGGGAGGGTGAGATTATTTTTTGTGAGATACCGGCCAGATCGCCCTCCGTTATTTTGACAGCGGAAGGGGATGGCTGCAGCGCATCCCTTTCCGTCCATAAGGTTTTGGTGAAAGCCTGTGAGAGCCGGCCTTCCGCTCCGTCTGTGGAATCGGCTTAGAGGTCTTTTTATTCGATTAATACCGGATGCTCATCCACAATCCAGGGCAGGCCGTATTCGTTTAGCGCCTCCATAAAGGGATCCGGATCAAATTCTTCCACATTGAACACACCTGGTTTTTTCCATGTGCCGTTCATCACCAGCATGGCGCCGATCATGGCAGGAACGCCGGTGGTGTAGGAAATGGCCTGAGATCCAAGTTCCCGGTAGCATTCCTGGTGGTCACAGACATTATAAATATAAATAGATTTTTCCTTCCCATCCTTTATCCCGGTAAAAATACAGCCAATATTTGTCTTGCCCACAGTACGGGGGCCAAGAGATGCCGGGTCGGGAAGAAGTGTCTTTAAAAATTGGATGGGAACAATTTCACGGCCTTCAAACAGTACCGGATCCGTCCGAAGCATTCCTACATTTTCCAGACATTTCATGTGTGTCAGGTAGCTTTGGCCGAAAGTCATAAAGAATCGGATTCTCTTGACGCCGGGAATGTTCTTTGCCAGGGATTCGATCTCCTCGTGGTGGAGCAGATACATATCTTTTTTCCCTACCTGAGCAAAATCATACTCCCGCTTGATCTCCATCGGCTTGGTCTCCACCCAGTGACCGTTCTCCCAATAGGAGCCATTGGCGGACACTTCCCTCAGATTGATTTCCGGATTGAAATTGGTGGCGAAAGGATAGCCATGATCGCCGCCATTGCAGTCGCAGATATCAATATAGTGAATTTCATCAAAGTAATGTTTCAGAGCGTAAGCTGAGAAAACGCTGGTGACGCCGGGATCGAAGCCGCTGCCCAACAGCGCGGTGATGCCTGCTTTCTCAAAGCGCTCTTTATAGGCCCACTGCCAGGAATAATCAAAATATGCGGTAAAACCCGCTTCTTTGCAGCGCTTTTCATAGACGGCGCGCCAAGTGGGATCTTCCGTGTCCTCAGCCTCATAATTTGCCGTGTCAATGTAGTCCACGCCGCAGGTCAGGCAGGCGTCCATAATGGTCAGATCCTGATAGGGCAGAGCCAGATTTAACACGGCTTTTGGCTGTTCTTTTTTGATCAAATCCACCAAAGCTTCCACATTGTCCGCGTCCACCGCGGCGGTGCTGATCAGTGCGTCTGTGGTACCCTGTAATTTTTCCTTCAGCGCGTCACATTTTGATACCGTGCGGCTTGCAATGCAGATTTCCGAAAATACCTCCGTCTTTTTTGCACATTTTTGAATTGCTACAGAAGCCACTCCGCCGCAGCCGATGATTAATATTTTTGACATCGTTACTCTCCTTTATTCCCGCGAGCAATGAGCCAGGCGCCGCGCTTGTGCGGGCATTTGGCGAATGCCGCGAGGGTCAAATACCCCGCGGCTTGCCGCGAATCAAACTGAAATTACCTTAACTCTCATTTACGGCACTGACAGGCGATTTCCGCTTCCCTCAGCGCCTGCTGTGAACCTTTAAAACCGCGCAGTGTGTCTGCAGTGTTAACCTGTTATTCCCGGATTTCTACTTTTCTGAGCAGTTTTTCCACATAGCCGGGCAGGCAAAATGCACCTACATGAAGTCTTGGCGTATAATATCTTGTTTCGATTCCGCGTTCCAGCCACTTTTCTTCGTCCAGATCATGAACCGGATGATATTTTCTGGAGGCAAATCCGAATAGCCAGTGTCCTGAGGGATAGGTAGGAATGTGGGCCTGATACACCCGGCTGACGGGGAAGCTCTCCACAATTCGTTTGTGAGCGCGCATACATGCCGTGGCATCCGCTTCATAAAAAGGACTTTCGTGCTGGTTGACCATAATGCCGTCTTCCCGCAGAGCCTTGTAACAGTTTCCGTAAAATTCTTTCGTAAACAGTCCTTCACCCGGTCCGAAGGGATCGGTAGAATCCACGATGATCAAGTCGTATTCGTTTTCCTTGCGCCTTACGAATTTCAGACCGTCCTCATAATAAATCTGAAGGCGTTTATCCTCCAGGGCACAGGATACTTTGGGCAGGTAGACTTTGCTAACCTTAACCACTTCCTCGTCAATTTCCACCAGGTCTATCTGCTGTATTTCTGGATATTTGGCCAATTCCCGTATGGCACCGCCATCTCCTGCACCTATGACCAACACCTTTTGCACCTGGGGATGTATCGCCATGGGAACGTGAACAATCATTTCGTGGTAAATAAATTCATCTTTTTCCGTCAGCATTACATAGCCGTCAAGTACCAGAATGCGTCCGAATTCCGGTGATTCAAACACATCAATTTTCTGCAGATCGCTTTCGCCGCTGTAAAGTTGTCTGTCCACCCGAATAGAAAGCCTTACATTGGGTGTATGTGGTTCTGAAAACCATAATTCCATATTGATACCTCCTTATTTACATCCATTCTTCCTTTAAGACATTTAGCCGTTGGATTCCCGCATCTTCCGGCCCGGTCATGGAGCACCCTTTCTCTTTGGCATAAAGGATATATTCCAGAATTTCGGCGGTGATTTCTTCTCCCGGTGCCAGGATAGGAATACCGGGCGGATAACACATGACGAATTCACTGCAGATACGTCCCCTGGTCTCCGAGAGAGGCAGAGATTCTTTTTCTGCATAAAAAGCATTTTGGGGAGAGACCGCAACCTTGGGCTCAATGTATTCTTGGGTGAACATTCCGCCATTATCCTGACTGTATTTGCGCTTTATTTCCTCTAAGGCACCGATTAAGCGCTCCATATCCCGTTCTCTGTCGCCGATGGAGATATATGCCAATACATTTGCAATGTCGCCCAGTTCCATTTGAATGTCATATTCGTCCCGGAGCAGATCGTAAACTTCAATCCCTGCCCGTCCGATTCCCAAGGTATTTACCGTAAGCTTGGTCTTGTCAAAGTCAAATATACTGTCGCCGTTGATTAGTTCCGAATGGTAGGCGTAATATCCGCCAATACGGTTGATTTCTTCTCTGGCGTACTCCGCAAGCTTTACCACTTTCTCAAATTCCGACTTTCCGCGCAGGGCAAGATTTCGCCGGGAGATATCCAGACTTGCCAACAATAAATAGGATGCGCTGGTAGTCTGGGTCAGGTTGATAATCTGTCTCACATGCCCCGGACTTACTTTAGGGCCTGTCAACAGAAAGGAACTTTGGGTCAGACTGCCTCCGGATTTATGCATACTGACGGCGGCCATATCAGCGCCTGCGCTCATGGCGGATATGGGCATGTCTGCCCCAAAATAGAAATGTGTTCCGTGAGCTTCATCTGCCAATACCTTCATCCCATAGGCATGGGCCAGCTTTACAATACTTTTTAAGTCGGAGCAGATCCCATAATAGGTGGGGTTATTGACCAGGACAGCTACGGCATCCGGATTTTCACGCATGGTTCGCTCTAATTGGGAAAGCTTCATACCCAGGGCGATACCCAATCTGACGTCCATGTCAGGATTTACATAAATGGGAATTGCGCCGCAGAGCACCAGTGCGTTGATGACGCTTCTGTGAACATTCCTGGGTAAAATGATCTTGTCGCCTTTTTTGCACACGCTCAGGATCATGCTTTGAACGGAGGATGTGGTGCCCCCGACCATGAGAAAGGCATATGCCGCGCCGAAAGCTTCCGCAGCCATTTCTTCCGCTTCGCGGATAACGGAAACCGGGTGACAGAGGTTGTCCAAAGGCTTCATGGAGTTTACGTCGATGCCGACACATTGCTGTCCCAACAGTTCCACCAGCTCAGGATTTCCTCTGCCCCGCTTGTGGCCTGGAACATCAAAGGGTACAATTCGATTTTTGCGGAATTCTTCCAGCGCCTCATAGATTGGCGCTCTTGCTTGATTAAAACGCCCCATTTTAAACTTGTCCCTTCTTACACTTGGGCTGCAGTGCAGCTTGTGGCTCACGGGCAAACGCCCTATGGAAAATTAATAGATATTTCTGCCGCTGAAGATTTCTATCATTTCACGGCGCAGGTTGTCCATGATCTCCAGCCGGGTCTTGGGCGGCAGCTCATAGACGTCGCTGTTAAACAGGTAATTTTGCAGGTCAATTTCCTTGATTAACATTTTGGTGTGGAATATATTGGCCTCGTATACGTTTATGTCCAATGCGTCGTAGCGGCGCAGCGTGTCTGAGGCGATGTATTCCTGGATGGAGGTGATTCGGTGATCCATGAACAGCTTTTGACCGCTCACATCTCTGGTGAAACCCCGAACGCGGTAATCCATGGTAATGATGTCGGAGTCAAAGGAGCCGATCAGAAAATCCAGGGTGGATAAAGGTGTGATTTCTCCGCAGGTGGCAACATCAATATCCACCCGAAAGGTTGCAAGGCAGGTTTCCGGGTGGTACTCCGGATAGGTATGCACCGTGATATGGCTTTTGTCCAGGTGTGCCACTGTGGTATCGCCAATGGGGACTTTATTTTCGTCGGAGATCAGTATGGTGACGGAGCTTCCCTGAGGTTCATAGTCCTGGCTGGATATGTTCAGCACGGTAGCGCCGATCATATCCGTCACGTTTACCAGAAGCTTTGTAAGACGTTCTGAGTTATACTGCCGGTCAATATATGCGATATAATCTTTCTGCTCCCGCTGGCTTTTGGCGTAACAGACATCATAAATATTAAAGCTCAAGGACTTGGTCAAATTATTAAAGCCGTATAATTTAAATTTTTCACTCATGAAAGCTCCTGTTCCGGTTAAGTGACCGTAAGTATTTTATCGGATCATACAAAAAAGGCAAGTGACGCTTATCTTCACTTGCCTTGAAAACTCTCTATTATTTTCGTCTCCGGCGTTTAGGGTCGGGAAATACATTACATGCCGAAAGTATGAAAACAACAGATATTTGGTTTTTAGAGTCTATATAGCAAATATTTTACTTTTACTACTCTTATTGACCGTTTCACAAGTTAGATGTGCGTCAGCACCGGTTTATAGTAACCAACTTATAAAATTTGAGCTTTTAACTCAATCAATAAGGCAACACGGTTGCCAAAATATTTGCATGGAAGACTCCGGATATCTGTTTTCCACACATTTCACTGTATTTTGTCCTATAAAAGGATAATTTATTGTAACATAAAACGGAGGGATTCGTCAATTATAATTTTATGCCCCGCATCCGTTATCGCAGGTACCAGATACCGGATTCCTGCGTTTTAAACTGTCAGTGAGCTTTGAGTGGCGGCATCGGCCGGTTAAAGTTCCATTTCCTGCTGAATATACTGTGGTTCGTCTATTAAACCGATACCGGTAAAAACAGCCCATACGTAGGGGGCGCCATATACATTCAGCGTCTTGGGGCCGATAATAACTCTGGGGGCATTTTCGCCTTCCTGATCTTTGATCAGTTTGGCATAGGCTTTCTCGAAAGTGCTTCTGGTGATGGAGCGTTCTCTTCTGTCGGTGAACAGCTCGCCGCCTTTGATGACATAGGTAAAGGGAAGTCCTTTCTTTGTCAGGAAGCTTTTCCCCTCATGTTCCTGAATTACATCCCATAAGTTTGAGATGGTTATCTTTGATGTATTGAGCTTCATTTGTTTCCTCCCGGCAGTAGAATCGCTTTTGCGGATCAAAATTCTATTTCCGGCGGGCTGCTATGGCGTTGTCGGCCACATTGCGCGGTGCTGCCGGGAATAGGGAAGTTTTCTTGATAAACAATCATTTGGCCCATCACGCCGCCTTGTATAAAGGCCGGGGGATCGTACAGATGCTGCAAAGTGTATTCCTGCAATCTTGGCTTTATGAAATTGTTCGGCGGGATTTGAAAACTTTCATAAATAAATGGTACTCGCAATGGGGAAGATTGTCAATCAAAAAAGCTTCCCTGCGGAAGAAATCAACATTATTTTTATTTATTGAAACTTATCAGCTTTATTATTTATCTATAAGACGAGGAGGTTTCAATATGAGAGGCAATCACATTAGTCCACCGGAATGTTATGTTGAGCTGATGACATATTTGACGGAGACGCAAAACAAATTTTACAGATTGGCATTCAGCTATGTGCGCAACAAGGAAGATGCGCTGGATATTGTTCAAAACGCCATTTGCAAGGCACTGGAGAATTATCAGAGCCTGAAGAACAAGGAGGCGGTCAAGACCTGGTTTTACCGTATTCTCGTCAATGAGAGTATGGCCTTCCTGAAAAAGAGGAGGGAGGAATTATTGCCGGATGAGCAGATCATTGACTTGACTCCGTACTATGAGAAGAAGTATGAGCTTTACGACGATCTGTATGAACAGATCAATGCTTTGCCCCGGGATGTACAGACGGTGATTAAGCTGCGGTACTACGAAGAATTTTCATTGAAGGAAATTGCGGCCGTTACGGGGATGAATCTGAGCACGGTAAAAACCAAATTGTATCGGGGACTTAAGATGCTGAAACAAAGGATGGAAGCGGAAGCCTGAAGGTAACTTCAAATTTATGAGCGAATGTCCGTGGAGACGGGCAAGGAGGTATGGGAATGGAACAGGAGAACAAATTGGAACAGGCGAAACGAATATATGAAGAAATTGAGATCCCGGCAGAACTTTCAAAGCGAGTGGAGAAAGCGATTTCCCAATATGATGACAGGCTGAACAAAAGAACGTTTTTCTCCGGAAGAAAAATTTTATACAGGACAGCGGGTGTCTGTGCGGCTGCGGGAGTAGTGCTGTTTACCTTATCCGTGAATACCAGCACGGTTTTTGCCAAAGCGGTGGGGGAGATACCCATATTGGGAAGTCTTGCAAGACTTGTTACTTTCAGGTCTTATACAGAAGAAACGGATGCTGTTAAAATGACCGTGGAGATACCCAGCCTGGAAATCATTGCGGCTGATACCGAAAGTCTGGCCCAGGAGGTAAATCAGCAAATTCACAATCTGTGTGAAGAATATGCAAAAGAGGCTATGCAGCGGGCGGAAGAATACAGGCTGGCATTTCTGGCCACCGGCGGGACGCAGCAGGAATGGGAGGAACATCATCTGGAATTTAATGTGGGATACGATATAAAAGCCCAGACAGAGGAATATCTTTCTTTTTCCATATGGGGAGATGAAAACTGGTCGTCCGCCGGTGATACGATAAATTATTATACTATGGATCTGGCGAACATGAAGATGCTGACTTTGGAAGACCTCCTGGGAGAGAATTATATTGAAATTGCCAATGATTGTATTTACAAACAAATGAAAGATATGGAGGCAAAAGGCATTTCATTTTTCTCTGCGGAAGAAGGAGGCTTTACGGGCATTACTCCGGATACGGGATTTTATTTGAACCAAAAAGGCAATCCCGTCGTCGTATTTGCAAAATATGAGATTGCTCCAGGCGCCTTTGGCCCCATAGAGTTTGAAATTACGGATCAGCAAAGTATTCCGGAAGAGGATGTAAATGAGACGTATTATACGGATAACTTTTCTGTGGATAAAGAAGCTGTAACCGTTTTTGCCGGTAAGATCAAGGAGGCTGTGGCCGAGCAGGATTTGGAGGCGTTGGCAGACCTTATGGCATTCCCGCTATATTTCCGGAAACAGCAAGAGGGCATGTGGATTACTGCAAGAGAGGATTTTATTGCTTTGGGAAAGGAAGCTGTCTTTACGGAAGAATTGAGAAAGTCGATGGATGAGTCCGATGAAAATGATCTGAAGCCGAGTATGGCAGGGTTTGTGCTGTCCGGTAAGGATTTACCCAACATTGTGTTCGGAGTTAAGGAGGGGGCGCTTCGAATAACGGGAATGAATTATTAGAAAGAGGGGGGAGACCCCCTCTTTGCATATGTCAGAAAACAGTTGATGCATTCTATGGTTTCTGACTCACAGGAACCCATAACTCGCAGAACAAACCCTGTTCACCCTTTTCAAAGTAAATTTCATAGTCGGTATCGTCTGTCTGCTGATATCCTGTCTGCGGAATGAATTCCTTGAAAAACTTACCCCATGTTTCGCCCAGACAATCTCCGTTGGATCCAAAACATTTGAACACTGCGTAGTCTGCAGGTTCCGTTTCCCAGATAGAATAGCCGCTTTTGATAAATTGATCCAAGTTTGCGGGATCCGTATCCTCGTCTATCAGGATGCCGATTCCGTAATTAAAGTGGGTTTCATTGATTCTGGCAGGAGCGCACAAACCGTACACATCCCGTTTGCCTTCAACGGGAAGCAATTTCATGGGCGCAATCAGGTTCTTCTCAGAACATTCTGTCCAGAAGTCAGGAATGCTGTGATCGCTGTCATCATTGATGATTTCATTCGGAAAAGATTTTACCAATGCCAAAAATCGTTGACCTTCTCTGTGCTCAATTCTGTAATCCATAATACTACCACCTTCCAATGATATTTTTATCACAAGAGGATTAAATAAATGAAGTTTGGTGCCTTTTTGCTTTGCCTGTTTTGGGGTGGAGCCATGAAATCGTGAAAAGGCTTTGGAAAAGCTTTCGGGAGATTCGTAGCCATATTTATATGCGGCTGCAATCACCGAAATATTCGTCGTTTGCAGCTCCCTGGCAGCCAAGGCAAGACGTCGCTTTCTGATGTATTCATTCGCTGTCATTCCTGTGATAAAACTGAATGTGCGATGAAAATGATAGCTTGACATATGTACGCTTTTGGCAACTTCCGTATAATTTATGTCTTCTAAAATATGCGCTTCCATATAGCAGATTGCCTGCTGTATCAGTAGTATTGACACTTCGTTTAACCCTCCTGGTATGGGTTGATTATAGATGATCATGCGCTGAAAGTCCTGTTCACGTTTGCGCTGTTTTGTCGTAAGCATTTAATGATATAGAGATTTCAGGTTTTATGTTAACATCGGTGGGCTTTCGGGTCAAGTATACCTTTTAAATATCGCGGCAGGAAACTTTTATTAACATAAGTTGAAACCGTTTCCATTGAATCGGACACATAAAGGGGGTAGACTAAAGGTATAATGATTTTACGGCCAAGATCAACGTTTCAGACGGCGCATGGCGGAAGCTTTAAATTGTCCGGCTGAGAAATGTCGATAGGACAATACAACCGTTCCGGGCGTTATAGATAAGGGACGGAACTTTAAACAGGAGGCGCGAAATGCTGGAAATTAAAAATTTGACAAAAACATATCAGGGCGCAAAGGCGGCGGTTTCCGATCTGTCACTGACGGTTCACGAGGGGGATATATACGGCTTTATCGGTCATAACGGGGCCGGCAAGACAACGACCATCAAAGCGGTTGTAGGAATCCATGGCTTTGACCGGGGAGAGATTTTAGTGGACGGGAAAAACATAAGTCGGGAACCTTTGGCCTGCAAGAGGGTTATGGCGTATATTCCGGATAATCCTGATCTGTATGAATACCTGACAGGGATACAATATCTGAATTTTATGGCGGATGTATTTGAGATATCCGGTAAGGACAGAGAGGATCGCATTGAGAAGGAGGCAAATGACTTTGGAATCTATCAGGCGCTTGGAGATCTGGTGTCTACGTATTCTCATGGTATGAAGCAGAAGCTTGCCCTGATAGGCGCTCTGATCCATGAACCGAAGTTGCTGATTCTGGACGAACCCTTTGTAGGGCTTGACCCGGAGGCTTCCTTATTACTCAGACAAAAGATGCATGAAATCTGTGGGAAGGGGAGTTCCATTTTCTTTTCCACACATGTACTTGAGGTGGCAGAAAAGCTTTGTAATCGGATAGGGATCATTTCCGAGGGAAAGATGATGATAGAAGGGGACACAAAAGAACTGACAAAGCAGCGTTCCTTAGAGGATATCTTTATGGAGGTGGCCAGACATGGTAAGACAGATTAAATGGTTGCTCAGGGTTTCTCTGTGCAACCTGTTAGGCTGGAATGAATTCAGGTATACAAAAGATGAGAAGAAAAAAAACAGATACCGGCTTATGGGGGCGTTATGGTGTCTGGTGATCATGATGCTGATGGGGTATGTGGGCATGACCACCTATGGACTG
Organism: uncultured Acetatifactor sp.; assembly: GCA_910578185.1. GTDB lineage: Bacteria > Bacillota > Clostridia > Lachnospirales > Lachnospiraceae > Acetatifactor. The sequence continues at coordinate 189,320 of CAJTPN010000005.1, read as the reverse complement.
ATCTATATGGAGATGGGGGATTATGTGCCGGCAGTTCTGGGGGTGCTTGTTGCAGGGGTCGTATTTGTTTTTACCATGTTAAAAGCAGGGCCGGTTTTGTTTGAAAAGGGGGCCTATGAGAAGCAAATTACGCTGCCGTTTACAGTAAGGTCGATTATCGCCGGCAGATTTTTGTCCATGTATTTTACAGATATGTGTATTGGTCTGTTGGTGATGCTGCCGGGGATGACAGTGTATGGAATCGCGGAGCGGCCGGGGGTGACATTCTATCTGTATGGTCTTATGGGGATTTTGTTCTTGCCCATGCTGCCGCTGACGCTTGCGTCTGTGGTGGGAGCCTTGATCACCGGCATCAGCAGCCGGTGGAGGCAGCAGAATCTGGCAGCGATTTTGTTGACCATGGTGTTTGTATGTGTCATTTTGTTTGGGAGTTTTAGCATATCTGGAATGGATGAAAGCCAGCTGGAAGATCTTGTGTGGCAGCTGGCCCCCCTTTTGGAGGAGCAGATCGGCCATATCTATCCGCCTGCGCTCTGGCTGTCCAAGGCTATGATCAAGGGGAACTTGGGAATGCTGCTCCTTTTCCTGGCAGTATCCGTTTTGAGCTTTGTTCTCTTTCTGGAAGTATTGCGGCCCTTTTACGGAACGATATGCAGTCTGCTTGGCGTTCATCAGACAAAGGGTAATTACCGGATGAAAGGGCTGAAGGTCAGATCTGCATTTTGGAGCATGGTGGACAGGGAAATCCGGAGATATTTTTCATCGGTGGTGTACGTGACCAATACTTTGGTCGGAAATGTACTTATGGTGCTCCTTGCAGCTGCAATATTGATCATGGGAACGGATGATGTGGAGAAGGCGCTGGGAATTCCGGGCATTGTGAGCAGAGCGCTCCCGGTTCTGCTGGGAATGCTGCCTGCAATGATGCCTATGACCTCCTGTGCCATTTCCATGGAAGGAAAACAGTGGTGGATGATGCGGACGCTGCCGGTGTCGGGAAAGAGCATCACGCGTAGTATGGTGTTTGCCAACATATTGGTGGCGTTTCCTTTTTATCTGGTGTCGGAGCTTTTGCTTGTGATCGCGTTGAAACCGGATGTGGTGAGTCTGCTGTGGCTTTTGGCGGTACCGGCAGTTTATATTATCTTTTCCGCAAGGATAGGAATTGTGATTAACTGTAAATTTCCCGTCTTTGATTGGGAGAACGAAACAAGAGTGGTAAAACAGAGCGCATCCACCCTTGTTGCGATGTTGGTTGGAATGGTGACGGGCATAGTGCCGCTGGTGGCGCTGATCGCTTTAGCCCAACTTCCGGCATATGTGATATATCTTGTGTTTGTATTGGTTTTGGCAGCGGCGATTGCTGCATTGGAATGCATTGACTCCCTTCGGAAGGTCTGAGGGGAGTTTTTTTGTGTGTTTCGTAAATTCCCGATCGGCGGTAAATTCTATGAGCATAAAAGGGCTGATTTGGTGAAACTCAAAACCGAAAGCATAGTCTTTATTTATGAGCGCAGACCATATGGTTTGTCTTGCTTTTTAAACTTTCCTGATACATAATGTTTAAAGATAACGGTTTGGTATTTTGCCTGAACTGTATGTAAGAAGACTGGCAGGAACGGGTATCATATTCTGTGAGGCCGTGAGGGATGACAGTATATAGATGGGAGCGGAGTAAAAAATATATGAAACATATTCTGATTGTGGAAGATGATATCCATATTGGCAACGCAATGGAAGCAATGCTGCAAAAGGAAGGCTACCAGATCTTGCGCGCGTACTCGGGGACGGAAAGTCTGCTGATGCTTTCCGACAGCAGGCCGGATCTTGTGCTGTTGGATTTAATGCTTCCGGGATTGGACGGCGAGGAAGTGCTGAAGCGTATCAAGGGAATTCCGGTTATTGTGCTCAGTGCCAAGGCGGATATTGACAAAAAGGTGGAGTGCCTGATGGGCGGTGCGGCGGATTATATTACGAAGCCGTTTCATCAAAAGGAGCTTTTGGCCAGAGTGACGGTGCAGCTTCGGGAAGGTACGGGCATTGGGGGAGCTGGGGCTATGAAGTTTAAGGATTTGATGCTGGATATGGACAAACATACGGTGTCTGTTGGGGAATGCTCCGTGCGGTTGACCAGAACAGAATATGCCATTTTAAAACTGCTTATGAGAAATCCGGAACAGGTGGTCACGAAATCTTTGCTGCTTGACAGAATCAGCGAAGACACGCCGGACTGCACGGAAAGTTCTCTGAAAACGCATATCAGTCACTTGCGGGCAAAGCTGCGGGACGCTGGAGGCAGAGATTATATAGAGGCCGTATGGGGCATTGGATTTAAAATGAAGGAGAAATAAAACACAACTATTTCTCAACTGTTTTCTTAACCGTTTTCTCAACTGTTTTGACGTAAGATCATCTTATCCCCTGAACGGGCATGGAACAGTGTGAATGAAATGGAGGAAAAAATGGCTGAGTATGTTTTGGAGACAACGGCACTGAAAAAGGTTTATGGAAGGTATAAAGTTTTAAATGGACTTTCCATGCATGTACCCAAAGGTGCAATCTATGGATTTGTGGGCAGAAACGGAGCGGGCAAGACCACCTTGATACGCCTGATTTGTGGATTGCAGGAGCCTACGGAAGGCGGGTACAGCCTGTATGGAATCGAAAACGGGAGAAAGGAAATGGAAAAAAGCCGCAGGAGAGTGGGCGCGGTGGTAGAGGCCCCGTCCATTTATCTGGATATGTCGGCTGAGGAGAATTTGAAGGAACAATACCGTATCTTGGGGCTGCCCTCTTTTGACGGTATTCAGGAATTACTGGAGCTGGTAGGATTAGGAGATACGGGTAAGAAAAAGGCTAGGCATTTTTCTCTCGGTATGCGTCAAAGGCTTGGCATAGCTGTTGCGTTGGCCGGGGATCCTGATTTTCTTGTGCTGGACGAACCCATAAACGGACTGGATCCCCAGGGGATTGTAGAGATGCGGGAATTGATACTGAAGCTGAATCGGGAACGTCAAATTACCGTTCTGGTGTCCAGTCATATTTTGGATGAACTATCCAGGCTGGCCACACATTTTGGATTTATCGACAATGGTAGAATTGTTAAGGAGATCAGCGCGGAAGAACTGGATACGGCTTGTCGCAAATGTATACGAATAACAGTATCCGATATCCGGGCAATGTGCAGAGTGTTGGACCAGAAGGGGTTGGAATATACGGTGATCTCTGACTGGCAGGCTGATATTTTCGGCAGAATTACGGTCACGGAACTAACGTTGGCTTTGAACAGGGAAGGCTGTGAGGTCAGGTCCATGCAGGAACGGGATGAAAGCCTTGAGAACTATTATATCAGTCTTGTGGGGGCGTCTGATGCCGCCCGCAGGTAATTTGGCGGGGCAGCAATTATAACAGTCCGTAACGGAGCCGCCGGGCGTTGCAGTAAAGGGATCAACATAAGTACCCGTAAGCGGGTACAGATATAGGAGGTATTGGAATTGAGTAAGCTTTTGGCGTCATATTTTTCGCGATTAAAGAAGAGTAAATTATTTTGGGCAGAGTGTATCTTTATTTTTGTATTGGGGTTGTACTTGGTTGGAAATAAGTATTGGGATTTGATCAAATATAAAAATGCAGTTCAATTAGATAATGGATTATTTGCATATACGATTGTAATCGGGTTTGCCATGGCAATGTTTTGCAGCCTTTTTCTGGGAACGGAGTACAGTGACGGCACAATCAGGAATAAGATAGTTGTTGGACATCCCAGGATCAGAATTTATTTTGCCAGCCTGATTGTCAATTTGGCTGCGGCATTTTTCATGTGTCTGTGTTTTTTGATTCCCGTATTGGTTGTCGGTATTTTTCTTGTCGGTCCGCTGGAAATGGAATTTCAGGCCGTTTTGGGGATGCTGCTTGGAAGCTTCTGCCTGACGGCGGCGTTTTGCGCTATTTTTACTATGACCAGCATGGTATGGAGCAGCAAGGCGGCAGTGGCGGTAACCGGTATGATGTGGGTAGTACTGTTTTTAGCCGTAGCAGGTATAGTGAATTCAAAGCTTGAGGCGCCGGAATATGTCACCAATTATACCATGTCGGAGTCGGGACAATTGGAATTGTATACGGAACCCAATCCCAAATATTTAAAGGATAAAGAACGGGAGATTTATCAGCTTATCTATGATCTGCTGCCCACAGGCCAGGCCCTCCAATTTGCGTTTCTAAAGGTGGTGAATCTGT
>CAJTPN010000005.1:175163-185074 GCA_910578185.1 uncultured Acetatifactor sp. | reverse complement strand
GGCTGCCGCTGTATTCGCTGTTTGTCTTTGCAGTATTTACACTATTGGGAAGTTTTCTGTTTGTTAGAAAGGATATTAAATAAGTACAGGGAATGTCAGGGGGCGCAGGTGCCCTGACATAGGAGGCGCCGGAACATGTTATGGCTGATTGGGGTTTGCTGTGTATTGTGTATATTGTCGCTGGGGCTAGGAATCAAGATTATTTTGCTGCGGAAGGCGGCAGATGAAATAAGTGAAGGGCTGGAAGAGAAGTTGAAAGAAGATACCAATACATTGATTTCCATATCATCCCGTGATGTCGTCATGTGCAGATTTGCCCACAGGCTCAATATTCAGCTGAGGGAGCTGCGCCGACAGCGGCATCAATTTCGGCAGGGAGATCTGGAGCTTAAAAATGCCATAACCAATATTTCTCATGATATCCGCACACCGCTTTCGGCAATCTGCGCTTATCTGGATCTTTTGGATACATGTGAGAAAAGCTCAGAAGTGGCGGAGTATCTGTCGGTGATTAAGGGCAGAGCGGATATTCTGCGGCAGCTTACGGAAGAGCTGTTTTGCTATTCAGTGGTAATGGATGCGGAAGATGAGCCTGTTGCCGCGGAAGTGGTGTTGAATGGCGTTTTAGAGGAGAGTATTGGGGGTTTTTATGCCGCATTATTGGAGCGTGGGATTACGCCCAATGTGCAGATTACAGAAAAAAAGATAGTGAGGAAATTGAATGCCTCGTCTCTGTCCAGAGTGATCTCCAATTTGATTAATAATGCAATAAAGTACAGTGACGGGGACTTGGATATTACGCTTACGGATGATGGGGAGATTATCTTTGCCAATGGGGCTTCTCAGCTGAATGAAGTGCAGGCAGGCAAGCTGTTTGACAGGTTTTATACTGTGGAAGCCTCACGAAAATCCACCGGTCTGGGGTTGGCGATTGCGAAAACATTGGTGGAGCGGATGAATGGAAGGATTGTATCCCGATTTCGGGACGGAAAGCTGTGGATTAGTATCAGATTCCCTTAGGATTTCTGAGGAATAAATTGCAATTTGCTTGTTAATCTGTTCATTATGGAATATAATGAACCCAGGATCGGAGGTGTATTGATTGGCATAATGCCGGCAGTCAATTCCTATTAGGATCCGATTTCCCGGCCAGGAAACAACCTGATTGATTTTTTGGCAGAGTGATACGGACGGAAAGAAGAAAGCGGAGGAAGAAAAATGTTTTTTTCCCAGTTACCTACCCCTTGCTATGTGGTGGAGGAGGCCTTGATTGAAAAGAATTTAAGGGTATTAAAGGGCGTTATGGATCGGACGGGAGCCAGAATATTGTTGGCGCAGAAGGCGTTTTCCATGTATCATTTATACCCTCTGATAGGAGAGTATCTTTGCGGCGCCACGGCCAGCGGTTTGTATGAGGCCAGACTGTGCGCTGAGGAGATGATTAGGCCTGGGGCTGAAGAAAAGGAAAAATCCATTGGGCGGCTGGAAAATCATATTTTTTCTCCTGCATATGGTGAAGCGGATTTTGAAGCGATTTTAAGGTATTGTGATCACATTGTGTTTAATTCCTGGAGGCAGATAGAAAAGTTTGGGATCAGGGCAAAAGCAGCGGGGAAGAGTATTGGTCTGCGGGTGAATCTGGAGTGTTCCACCCAGGAGGGACATGCTATTTATGATCCCTGTGCGCCGGGCTCCAGGCTGGGCGTGACAGCGGAGCGCTTTGAGGAGGCGGCTTCCGGAGAAGGAAACGGTGGAAGCAGTTTGATATCGCTGGTTGACGGTCTTCATTTCCACACGCTCTGCGAACAGGATTCCGATGCCCTTGAATGTACATTGGATGCGGTGGAAGAGAAATTTGGTAAGTACCTGTCCCGGATGAAGTGGATCAATTTTGGAGGGGGACACCATATCACCAAGGAGGGTTACGATATTCCCCGGCTGGAGCGATGCATTGGAAGAATGAAAGAAAGGTATGGTTTGACAGTGTATCTGGAGCCGGGGGAGGCTGTTGCGCTGAATGCCGGTTTTCTGGTGACGACGGTGCTGGAAATTATCCGAAACGGGATGGAGATTGCCATTTTGGATACATCGGCAGCATGTCACATGCCCGATGTCCTGGAGATGCCATACAGGCCGCCTTTGCTTCAAAGCGGGCTTCCCGGGGAGAAGGCGTATACCTATCGGCTGGGAGGACCCACCTGCCTGGCAGGGGATATTATCGGAGATTATTCCTTTGACAAACCCTTGCAGGAAGGGGACAGACTGGTATTTGGCGATATGGCAATCTATTCCATGGTCAAGAATAATACCTTTAACGGGATGCCTCTGCCCGGGATTGCACTGCGGGAAAAAAGCGGTGAATACCGTTTGATAAAACAGTTTGGCTATGAGGATTTTAAGGGACGGCTGTAACGCGTCTGACAACAAAGCTTTTTTTCAGGGTTAAGAAGGAAATGTGATAAGGCAACAAAAGCCCCGGCATTGCCGAGGCCCTTGTTATAAGGAATAACATGAAAGAGAAAGGTATATTGGAAACTGCCGAAGCAGTGTTGTTGTTAGTCGAAGCTGACAGAACCCTAACCCCAATTTGTTAAAACCCCACAGCTCCTTTGTTTATGTACTTATCATAACCTAAAAATGTGTCTAAAGTTTGACTTTGTGCTTAAGGAATTATAAAATCTATAAAAAAATATTAAGGAGAAATTCCATGAGGATCATTAAGGCTTCCACCCCATATGCAGACGGATTTCGTATGCCTGCGGAATATGAGCGGCATGACGGATGCATACTGATATTTCCGGAGCGTTCCGACTCCTGGCAATATGGCGGCTATGCGGCCAGAAAGGCATTTGTGCAGGTGGCGGAAGCTATCGCGGAGTCCGAACATGTGACGGTATGTGCAGGCGAGGCGCAATATGACAATGCCAGAGCCTTGCTTTCCGAAAGGATACGCGTGGTGGAGATGTCCAGCAACGATGCCTGGGCCCGGGATTATTGTCCCACATTTGTGAAAAACGATAAGGGAGATGTCCGGGGGATAGACTGGGGATTTAACGCCTGGGGAGGCCTCTATGATGGGCTTTATTTTCCGTGGGACAAAGATAATCGGATGGCGCGGAAACTTTGTGACCTGTTGGATTTGGACGTATACGATAAACGGGATTTTATTCTGGAAGGCGGTTCCATTCATGTGGACGGAGAAGGTACCTGTATGGTTACGGAGTCCTGTCTGTTGAGCCAAGGCAGAAATCCCAGGCTTGCAAGGGCGGAAATTGAGGAGAATCTAAAGGCGTACTTAAATGTGTCAAAAATCCTTTGGCTGCCCTGTGGAATCTATGGGGACGAGACAAACGAGCATGTGGATAACATCTGCGCTTTTACCGCACCGGGACATGTGGTACTGGCATGGACAGAGGATGAGACGGATGTGCAGTATGCCATGTCGGCGGCGTGCCTGACATATTTAGAGCAGGCGGTGGATGCCAGGGGCAGGCGGCTTGCGGTACATAAACTGCCGCTGCCCAGGCCGGTAACGATCACGGAGGAGGAATGCCGGGGACTGGACGCCTGCTGGGATGAACCGACCCGTATGCCGGGGGAGCGGCTTGCAGCCTCCTATGTGAATTTCTACATTGCAAACAAGAGCGTTGTGATGCCGGGATTTGGAGATCCCGCCGATGAGAAGGCAAAAGAGGTCTTGCAGGAACTGTTTCCGGATCGCAGGGTGGTTCAGATTTACGCCAGAGACATTCTTATCGGCGGAGGTAATATCCATTGTATTACACAGCAGATCCCATCCAAATAAAACGTAACATGACACGGAACAGGTCGGTAATCATGTAACTGGGCAGGGGGCTGTCCGGGTAGATGCTTGCGGAACCGGAATAGAGGAAAAACAATATGAGAACAGTGACAGTTGCAGCGGTGCAGATGTATTGCAATCGTTCCAGGGAAGAGAATATCAAGGCTGCGGAGCAGTGGGTACGTAAGGCTGCGGAACAGGGAGCCCAGGTTATTTTACTGCCGGAGCTTTTTGAAACATGGTATTTCTGCCAGGAGCGTAATTATGATACCTATGGTCTGGCTATGAGCGTGGAGGAGAATCCTGCAGTGGGGTATTTTAGCAGGGTGGCCAGGGAACTTAAGGTAGTGCTGCCAATCAGTTTTTTTGAGCGGGAGGGAAATGTGACTTATAATTCCGTGGCTGTGGTAGATGCTGACGGCAGCCTTCTTGGCGTGTATCGCAAAACACATATTCCCGATGACCATTTTTATCAGGAGAAGTTTTATTTTACACCGGGAGATACGGGATTTCGTGTTTGGAATACCGCCTACGGCAGGATCGGCGTGGGTATATGCTGGGATCAGTGGTTTCCGGAGGCTGCAAGATGCATGGCGCTGATGGGCGCGGAGCTTTTGCTCTATCCCACCGCAATCGGCTCCGAGCCTATTATTGCATGCGACAGCATGCCGCATTGGAGACGCTGTATGCAGGGTCACGCTGCGGCAAACGTGATTCCCGTGGTGGCGGCTAATCGTATCGGAGAGGAAAAGGTGTGTCCCAACCAAGCCAATAACGGACAAGCTTCGGCTCTGACTTTTTATGGTTCTTCGTTTATTACCGATGAGACGGGGGCGCTTATAAAGGAGGCGGGCAGGACAGAGGAGAAGGTTATTCTGCAGGCGTTTGACTTGGAGAAAGCAGAAGAATTGCGATTTAGCTGGGGGCTGTTCCGGGATCGGAGACCTGAGATGTATGGCAGGATCAGCAACGGCAAATAATGCCACTAAAAAATAATTATATCATGGAAGGTTCCCAAAAGCAAGGGACAGAGTTGCCGGATTTGCAATGCTGTTTCTGTCTCTTGCTCCAGGGAACTTTTTTTGTATAATTAATTTAAGGACAGAGGAAACCTGCAGGAAAAGGGTTCGTGAAATCTCATACAAAAGAATGTAATTCAGGAACAGGAAGTACAAAGAAAAGGGCATGGGGTATGAAGGGCGTCAGGAGATGCCGGTTTTATGCATCGGAAGCTGTTTTTGCATGAATGGCCAGAGCGGTGGATATGACATACTCAAATGCCTGTGAAATGGAGGAAAAAGTATGAATGTTAAAAAGTGTGTGACGACGGTTGTGCTTTCGGGTGTATTGGCACTGTCTTCGTTGGCGACGGCACAGGCTGCAGGAAGGGCGTATGCGTGCTGCACCAGGCCCAATATTAGCGAAACGACGGAGTACAGTTATGGTGATCCTGCTCCAACATATCATGTCGTTTGGTCTACGACGACGATAAGATGTAAGGCTTGTGGACATACGGAAGTTTATGAAAATAAAACCTATGAAGAGCACGATTATGATATCTATGACTTGGAAAATCACAGAAGATATTGTAAGTGCGGGGATTGGTTCAGCTACTGATACCGTGATTTAAAATTAAAAACGGAAAAGCCAGACATGCCTGCGCATGTCTGGCTTTTGGCGGATAGATATCAGTAAGGCGACAGGCAGGCTGGAAAAAGGGGGTATTATGGGTAAAATATTTGGGAGATTCACAGGCAGACAGGTACTGTATCTGGCGCTTTTGCTGGCATTATTCCTCTTGGATGCAGGCTGCGGGAGAAAGGAGAATGGGGCGGACAGAAGAAGCCTGGTAGGACTGACGATTCGCAGGGAGGAGCGTCAGGTTACTGTACCCGAGGGCCGGGGGACAGGTTACCAATTGGGCCGGCAGTTTTACCAGGGGGAGGCAGTGCAGATCTGGGGGGAGAAGAATTCTCAGGGGAAACTGGATATCTGTCTGTACAGAGAGGACGGCGGCAAGGAGGAATTGCTGGGGGGTGCGCCCATGGAATACGGCGAGTGCAAATGGTTTCTGGACAGGGATGGAAACCGTTTCCTGATGTCTCAGGGCAGAGACAGTGGTTTGATCCGGCTGGACGCGGAGGGCGGTGAACTGTATCGCAGACAGGGAGATATGGTGGAGGATATGACACAGTTGTCCGACGGCAGGCTGCTGTTGATATTGTGGGAGGGGGATAACGGCAGACGGCTGGCGGAATTGGATCCGGATACGGGGATTATGCAGGACGTCATAGCGGTAGAACTGGCAAGGGGAAATAACTGCTTTATCGGAGCCGGGAAGGAGGGACTGCATCTGCTGAATCAGGAAGGACTGTATACGGTTGATCTGCGGCAGGGGGACCTAGAGTGTATTATGCCATTTGACGGCGCTTACAGTCCGGGGAACGGCGTACAGGATTTCCAGGTTTTGGAGGACGGGAAGCTGGAGGTTTTGCAGTCCGGAGGACGAGTGCAGACGCTGGAGCTCTATGATCCGGTGGGAGACAGGGAGATTATTCTGGTACGGAGACCTGTATTTCAATCCGAGATAAAAAAATTTGCGGTTTTGTTTAACCAGTCCAATGAGAAGTACTATGTGTATCTGGAGGAGAGCCCGGAGGGAGTTGACAGAGTGGACTTTGGCGCCAGGACGCTGGTGGAGCTGGGAACGGGAAAGGGGCCGGACATTATCTGTGCCCCGCTGTTGGAACAGCCGTGGCAGCTGATTCAAAACGGTTACTTGGAGGATCTTGCGCCCTGGATAAAAGAATCCGGAATCCGGGAGAAGGATTATTTCCCTGCGGCCTTTTCGCGTCTAAGGGATGGGGAGCGCATCTACGGGATCAATATAAGCGTGTCGGCCAATCTATATAGCATTTCCAGGGAGGTGCTTGGGGAAAACACGGATCCGGATATTGGCGAACTGGTGGAGGCTCTGCGAAACTATGACAAAGAGGGCGTGTTTGAAAGCTATGGGGCGAGGCGGATTCTGCTGTATTTTCTGGAGGGTTCGGAGGATCTGTGGGGAATGGTGGACTGGGAAGGGGGCAAATGTGATTTTGGAGGAGGATTGTTTGCCGGGATGTTGGAAGCGGCAAAGCGGTATGCCGATGATGGGAAAGGGATTCGCCCTGTTATAGCCACCTATCAGGGGGATTTTACTTATTATGATTATGATTATGTTTGGGAGCAGTTGGAAGAGCAGGGGATGGAACCGATGGGCTATTTCTATGACGATGGCCGTCATCCGGAGAGCAGCAGCGCGATCTGGATGGCGGTGAACAGCAGATCGCCCGTGAAGGAGGGGGCTTGGGAGTTTCTGCAATTTCTGTTGTCGGAGCAGGTGCAGTTTATGGACAATATAGAGTACCCTGTGTATAAGGATGCGTTTCTTTCAGGGGCGGATAACGCAATCTCCCAGGGGGCGTTTGTCTTTTACGATGATGAAACCAGCCAAGGGGGGAAAACAATGGGGAATCATGCAGAGATTTTTGCAGAAGAGGGTTATGTGGCGTATCGGGAGCTATTTGATCCCACCGAGGAAAAGGTGGAAAAGGTGAAAGTGATGCTGGAAGACGCAAGATTCCCTCCGCTGAGAACGGAGGGAATCTTGAATATCATCTGCGAAGAGGCAGAGGAATACTTTTCCGGTACCAAGAGCATAGAGGAGGTGACGGCGGTGATCCAAAATCGTGTTCAACTGTACATGGATGAGCATTGATAGAGGATGCATTTGATTGGCAGGGCTGCAAGACACTCGTGAGCCTTCACGGTGTCTTGGGCTGAGTTTTTACGGAACTATCATAAAAAGTAACAGGAAACACAACAGAAAAGAAAGGGGAATGGATTAACGATGAAATATTTTATGAGAAAGCTGGGAAAGATTTCTGCAGTGGGGCTTACCTGTTTTATTCTCGCGGGTAATGAGCTGGGCGGCTACGCCTGCGCGGACAGTTGGCGAATGCCGCAAGGGGCAATCCTAAGGTGTTCAGAGGACAGCTTAGGATTGACTTTACTGGCCGGGAATACGGTGTCAGCACCCACTGCCCCCGGCGGCGTGACCAACGCGCAGTGGATTGGAAATGGGACGAGGGATGAAAGGAATGAGGAAGATCCGGGAATTATGCCGCAAAGCGATCGGGAAAACACGGACGAACATAGATTATAAGGCATTATTGTCTTTTAAGTTTTCTAATTTCATCCGATAAAAAGTTTCATTTTTTTTACTTTTTGATATTCGGCTGAAAAATATACATTTTGACAGCTCTTTTATACTATCTAATTTTATATTTGTTGGAATGTTCTTTTGTTTCCGCTGGTCATGGTTCCACCAGTAGTCGTAGATGACTTCGTGGATTGCTCCTGACCTGCGGGAACGCAGGCATCCTGTTAAAATTATGACATTGTATTGGTCAGATTGGTCATATTTTCCAAGGGATCCCAATATACTTGCCACATAATTCATTATGAAGTCATACATACCAGATACTGTTTCATAGAGCCCTTTTTCAAAATAAGGCCGGTATATTGCTTCAAATTGAAGCATACAGGTCAGATGTTCATTGCAATTCTTTTCCATCGCCAACATTAAGTTTTGAATACAGGTTTGTTCTTCATAGGTTAAGTATTTTTCGCCCTTCTTAAAAAAGGATTCCAAAGGTAATGTTAACTCCAATACGTCCTTCATTTGTCTAATATATTCTTGGTTGTCAATTTCGCCTTGCCGCCAACGAATACGAACCTCTTTATTCATAATCGCCTGCTGATTACACTTTAAATTCATGGGTACTAACGCTTTGATTTCCTTTTGTAACCGCTCCACTTTATCCCATTGTTTTTGGTTGGAATAAATACGGAGTTTTGTCATTAGTTCCCTGGCTTCCTGACTGGCAGTCACAAGCTCCGTCCGCGTGAAATCTGCCGGAATTCCCAGTTTTTCCAGCAATGCTTCCACGATGGCCCGCTGGGACTTTGTCTGCTTTCGCTCCAGGCGTCCAAGCGTCTTCTCATCACATATGCCTTCACACAGTTTACGGCGGTTCATTCCAAGCATTTGACGACGGATACGGATAATGTCGTTTATACAGGATACACCTTTTTGAACATAGAGATAACAGTACTCGAAGGTTTCTTTTGGAACCTTATATTCTTTGTAAATACATTCCAGCTGCAGCTTCCATTCCAGATTTTCATGGAATATTTTTTCCACGCCTTCAGCCTTTATTGATTCCCCATCTTGAAGCAGTTGTCTTGTGAGGATATGAACTAACTGTTCCTGTATGGTGAGAAGCTCCCACAAGAAATACATTCGTTCATTATCTCGTAGAAGTTCTATAGCCTGATGACAATATTTCAGGAGCATTTGGGGTTCACAGGCGGGGCTTTGCTCCGACAATGCAAAACGGCACAGGAAATATACAGCTTTGGGATATATTTTGGTCAGACTCCAGCGATCCATGTCTCTCTTTATTATGTATTCATGGATTTCCAGGTATCTATGGATTCGCTCTCCCTCCGGACGGTAATGCTCTGCTTCCAACAGCAGATTTAACTCCTGGGCGGACAGGATAAGATTTCCCAGGGAGATTTGGGCTGAGGCAGGTATTGTCAAGGCTGCCGCTTCTGCAAAGAGGGCGAACAGCTGGGCTCTTCCGCCGTCTCTCATGCGACGGATTTGTGCTCGCATACTCAGATAAAATTGCTTTTCCAGAGGACTTTTCATATCATAATTTGTCAAGTACCTGGCAAGCAGCTTTCCTGCGCGGCGAATGTCTTCATAAGTGATATGATGGAGAATGCGTTGCCTATCCATCCAGCGTTTGTAATCGGAAGAGAACAACAGATGTTCATAATCTTCCGCACCGATGCCCAGCCGGTCCAGCAGAAAGTCTTGAAGGAGCTTATCAGGAGTCCATTTTCCGCTTTCCAGGGCATCTATTGTATCCTGACCGCACAGTCCGTCACAGAGCTGTTTTATAGACAGATTTTGTTTCTTGCGTATCTCCTGAATAAAATTAAAAAAGTAAGTATCATTATTCATATGTGATTCCCCGTTTTATTCCCACGAGCA
>CAJTPN010000005.1:141524-175064 GCA_910578185.1 uncultured Acetatifactor sp. | reverse complement strand
ATATATTGCTCGTTGAGCATATATTGCTCGTTGAGCATATATTGCTCGTTGAGCATATATTGCTCGTTGAGCAATAGTCAAGTCAACGCCGCATTCATTGTGCTATGCTGCAAGCCAATTTGGTTTGAGCGTGTAGACGAATGTAATGCTGCTGTACTTCTTAAAATTCCCTTATGGTATGTGAAGTTAATCCACAATGATGGCGTTGGGATAGATCCTTTCTATCCTTTCATCTGGAAAGCGTGAATCCAGAAACTCCTCGATGGCATTTGGTGCGGCGGCTTCACCGGGAACGGTGTGGCGTTCCGTATAGCGAGCCAGAGCCAAAGACGAGATGATCATATTGATAATCATAAATACAATCATACAGTTGCAAATTATTCTTCCGGCCCGGTAAGGCAGCTTTTCCACCAGGTTTGAAAGTCTGGGATAGAAAAATTTAAGCCATACCACCGTCGCGATCCCCCAGAAAAAACAAAACAACAGATTGATACGACCTCCCAGGTTAAAGGTGAAACCGCTGTAATCCCAAAAAACGGTTCCGAAGACCAGTTCCGTAAACACGCTGCAGACATATTCATAGACACCGCCCAGCAGGGTACCGGCCACAAAGATATAGCCATCGCTTTTATTCCGATAACGGTATAGGAAGACGGTCAAAAGTGCGCAGCCCAGGCCCCATACAATGCTGAAGGGGCCGTAGACTACACTGCTGCGGCTCATCAGAATGCCTGTGGTGGCAAAGCAGAAGATGGTTTCGGTGATATCGCCCAGGAAAGCGCCTATGAAAAACAGAGATACCAATTTGTAAAAGCTGCATCCCCGGGCAAAGATTCTGGCTTTGGCGTCGGTGCTTTCCGTAGTTTTGCGAATATCTTCAATGATTGTCTCTCTGTCAATGGAGGGAAAGGATTTCTGCATACGTTTCTGGATGTTGACAGTTAGTTTGTTTTCCAGAAATTTTGAGGTATGCTGCATTCCCTCAGACAGTTGTGAGAGCCGTTTAGCCGTGATGCGCATGCCAAGGACGGACATGGCTGTGGTGATAAAATCCAGGAGCAGCAGGATAACTGCGGCCCATTGCAGCACCAGAGTGATCGGATAGGGAATCAGCCCCAGCATCCCGCACAGGGCGGGGTTGATGAAGAGCATGGTGGCCAGTGCAAGCAGCCCCCATAATAGAGAGTATCTGACACAGACATAACCGTTTAAATTATATTTAATATGGGAATAGTCCCACAGCTTTTTGCGGAAAATTCGTTCCATTGCCATACCTGTGGCATATTCCAGGGTGGTGGCCAGCAACAGACCGCCTAAAAACAGGAAAAAGGGATTCCCGGTTAATTCTGGCAGGAATACGGCGAATAGCACCGCGCCAAAGCCATAAATGGGGCAGAGGGGACTGTTCACAAAGCCTCGGTTTACAAATTTTCTGCGGCTGATTGCGGAGGCGCATACTTCGGTACACCAGCCTGCAAAGGAGTAGATGATAAATAACCAGACCAAATTGTTCAATGAGTATTCCATGATTACCTCTTTTGTTATAGTATAGTAATTATTTGACATAAACATGTCATTTGTAAAAATTTTGTGCCAATCATGCAAGCATTGTGCCTGTGTCGCATGCAAACAAATTCAATACGGGGCGCGCGGCGTCAGGCAGGATCGCCTGGGGGCCGTCGCCCGGACAGGAATTGTGGGGGGGAAGCTGCCATGCGCTTTCCTCGCAGAAGGCAAAGATACCGTTGACGATATCATTTGTAAAGCGTCCTTGGTATTCAATGCATTCCGCCGTCACAAGGGAATTCAGGGCGTAGCGCCTGGCAAAATATTTTGCCTCATAATCCACATGGTTGCCTGTGCGCTTATAAACCATGAAATCTGTAGCCCGAATGACGGGAAACGAATAACCCAGATATTTTTCACCCAAAGCAATCAGGTTTCGCTTCAGCTTACGGGGCAGTGAAATTATATTCTTCACGCCGGGAAGCTGTGGGAAAAGGGCAAAAAGAGCCTATTTTTTTACCGGCGGATAAGTAGGTTTCGGCTGTTTTGGCAAAGAGCATTTTCATGTGTTACCTACAATCAAAGCGGAACGGGAGCGTTCCAACAAATACCTTCCTGCCCCACAGGCAGTTGGGGGCAAGGATACGGCGACAAAAGAAGCAAAACTGCGCGGCAAATTTACCGGTGCAAATTGCGGCAGCTGCATGACCGCCGGATTTATGAGTGTATTATAACACATTCATATGGAGCAGTGTATGAAAAAAGAATGAAAAGAATAGGATAAAGGCGCCGGGAGAGAAAACGCTTTTCGTTGACAGGCAGGAATGGATAGCATAGAATAATCATATGGTAACGGAACCGGAAGCTTGTGATATTGGTAGCGGATGGCATGAGTAAAGGGTTCAATTTAAAATGACAACTATGTCATGATGCAGAAAAGGAGTCTTGGTATGGGAATGTTATGGTTTGAGAAGCCTGCGGAAAAATGGGAGCAGGCGCTGCCGATAGGAAACGGGCGGCTGGGGGCGATGGTATCCGGTGGAGGGAAGAAAGAGACACTGCAGCTGAATCAGGACAGTATCTGGTATGGTGGACATGTGGACAGGATTAATCCGGACGCCCTTGGACATCTGGAGGAAGTGCGCGGGTTGATTTTGGCAGGTAAAATACCGGAGGCGGAAAGGCTGCTTCGCTATACTTTTTCTGGAACGCCCAGAGGAGAGCGTCTGTATCAGCCATTGGGTACCGTGGAGTTTAACTATTATGGTATGGGAGACGAACAGACCGATTACCGGCGTGAGTTGGACTTGGAGAAGGGAATTGTAACGGAAGTATTTGAGACGTCCGGCAGGAAAATCCGCAAGGAATATCTGGCCTCTTATCCCCATGGTGTAATTGTCGTGCATATGGAAGCGGAGAGAGGTACCATTTCCCTGGATGCCTTGCTGCGGCGGGCAAAGTTCTATGATCATACGGGGAAACTGGACGCGTGTACGATTTATATGGACGGAACTTTGGGCGTGGGCGGCGTTGCGTTTTTGACCGCACTGCGTGCGGAAGCGCTGGGAGGAAAGGTCAGTGTTCTGGGAGAACATCTTGTTGTGGAGGGCGCCGCGGAGCTGACGCTTTATCTTAGCTGTGAGACTTCTTATTATGAAAAGGATTGGAAACAGGCTGTGAAGAAAGCCTTGGACAAGGCCCAGGGAGATGGATATAAGTATGTAAAAGAAAAGCATATGGAAGATTACCAGCAGCTATTTGGACGGGTGACGTTGGAATTGGAGGGAAATGAGAACCATATTCCCATAGACAGGCGAATGGAGGAAGGGAAAGAGAAAGGATTTGACGGCGGGTTTGCGGCGCTGTATTTCCAATACGGCAGATATCTGCTGATCAGCTCAAGCCGCCCGGGGAGCCTGCCTGCCAATCTACAGGGAATCTGGAATGAAGAAATGGCGCCGCCATGGGATTCCAAGTTTACGATCAACATCAATACGGAAATGAATTATTGGCCCGCGGAAATGTGCAGCCTGCCGGAGTGCCATCTGCCTTTGTTTACTCATCTGCTGAGGATGTGGGATAAGGGCAGGGAAGTGGCGAAGCGTATGTATGGCTGCCGGGGATTTGTTGCGCACCACAATACAGATTTATGGGGAGACTGTGCGCCTCAGGATATCTATATTCCGGCTACCTATTGGGTTATGGGAGGCGCATGGCTTTGCACCCATATCTGGACTCATTATGTGTACACAGGGGATGAGGCTTTTCTTCGAACCATGTATCCTCTGTTAAAGGATGCGGTGCTCTTTTTCCATGATTATCTGATCGAAGTGGATGGAAGGCTTGCAACTTGTCCGTCCGTATCGCCGGAAAATACATATATCCTGCCTTCCGGCGTCAGAGGATGTGTCTGTGCGGGTTCTTCCATGGACAATCAGATTCTGCGGGATTTGTTTGAGGGTTATCTGAAAGCGTCACAGGTTCTGGGGATACAGGAGGAACAGGTGGATGGCACGAAGGATATTCTTGACCGTCTTCCCGGGACAAAAGTGGGAAGGTTCGGGCAGATTATGGAATGGATGGAAGATTATGAGGAAGCACAGCCTGGCCATCGTCATATTTCTCAACTATATGCGCTTCATCCGTCTCACCAGATCACAGTGGATAAGACGCCGGATCTGGCGGAAGCTGCAGCCAGGACGCTGGAGCGGCGTCTGACCCATGGCGGCGGACATACGGGATGGAGCTGCGCATGGATTGTAAATTTGTACGGAAGGCTGGGGGATGGGGAGAAGGCGCTTGAGAATCTGCAAAAGTTGTGGAGCCAGTCCACGTTTTCCAATTTGATGGATACCCATCCCAGAGGCAAGGGACACACCTTCCAGATAGACGGCAATTTTGGCGCCACTGCAGCTATAGCGGAGCTTTTGGTGCAAAGCGATGAGGACAGGGTGCTGCTGCTGCCTGCATTGCCAAAGAAATGGAGTAAGGGCCGCCTGGAAGGGCTGACCATATGCGGCGGCGGAAGCCTTGGGCTGGAATGGGCTGACGGAGAGCTGGTATCCTGTCATATCAGAGCGCAGCTGCCGCTGGAAACTACCTTTGTATATGGCAAAGGTAAGCGGAGTGTGGAGCTGAAAGCAGGAGAGGAACTTTGTCTGAACCGGTCTGATTTCGAGTAAAAAGAAAGAGCGGGAGGAAAGGGGATTATGAAGCTTCTGTACGGTACGGGAAATGCTGCCAAGCTGGAAGTGATGAGGCGGGCCTTGGCGGGGCTTGTGACAGGTTCGGAATTGTCTGCAAGAGAGGGCGGCGAGTTTTATATGGGGGAACCTTTGGAAATATTAGGCCTTTCCGATATGGAACGGGAGGCGCCGCCTGTGCCTGAGGACGGAAGCTCTCCCCTGGAGAATGCCAGGCAAAAGGCGCTGGCCTATTATGCTTTTTTTGGAGTGCCGGTTTTTTCCTGTGATTCCGGCTTATATTTTGAAGGCTTGCCCGAGGCGATTCAACCTGGCGTTCATGTGAGAACGGTAAAGGGGAAGTACCTTACAGATGAGGAAATGCAGGCATATTATGGCGGCCTTGCCGCAAAATACGGGGATTTGAGGGCCAGGTACCATAATGCCATCTGCCTTGTACTGGACAGAGATCATGTCTATGAATGTATGGATGAGAGCCTGGTAAGCGAAGTCTTTTTGATTACCTCAAAGCCCTGGTCCGGCGTCAGGCGGAAGGGATTTCCGCTTGACAGTCTTTCCGTAGATGTAAGGACAGGGAAGTATTATTATGAATTGGAACAGGAGTATGTGGATTCGTCCATAGCCAACGCAGATGAGTTGGCCTTGGATGAAGGCTTCCGGGGATTTTTCCGAAAGCTATGGGCGGATGGGGTGTTCTCATAAAATCAGGCGGCTTATTTTCTTCGTTTCAGCAGCCGGAGGATGCCGAAGGTGAGCAGGGAGGCCAGGATGACGATCACGGACAGCAATATGCCAAGCACAAGGGAGCGATGGGCCGACAATTCTTTTTGTTGACGGCCTAACTCTTCTAATTGTTGCCGGAGCGCTTCCTGCGCCGCCTGTTCCTGTTCCCGCTGTTTGGCGGATTCCCGCTCCGCTTCCAGCCGTCTGGCTTCCTCTTCCCGGCGCTGTCGCTCCAGGGCGGCCTGTGCTTCCGCCTGACGCTGCGCTTCTTCTTTTTCCTGCTGTTGAAGCTTGTAGGTCTTCAGATTTTCAAACAGATCGTCTCCGGTGGTGTCGGCGCCAACTGTGGTTCTGTACAGTCCGAAATCCGCGCAGCTGTATTGATAATCATCGGATACATAAAACCAACACCATTGCTGTGATACATGCTTTTTGTAGGCGTCGGCGGCAACTTCCAGGGCGGTACGCCCTCCCATAGCATCTATTGGCTGGCGAAGATCCAGACGGATTTTATTTTCTTCATACAGGTGGAGATAGGTTTTGGGCGTGTCCCAGGTGCCGTAAGCGGATGCTGAGTCGGGATAACGATTTTCGTCACCTGCATATTCTACCGCCGTGGTAACTGCCAGTGAGGTAAGCATGTGGAATCCGTGACCATATTCTCCTTTTTGATCGTGTGTCACGATTACCTGGGGTTGGAAGCGCCGGATCTGTGCTGTGACAAATTCTGTCATGGCATCAAAAGAATACTGGGATTGGGCTTCCTCTATGGTTTTGGAGTACAAATCTTTAAAGTTGCCGCATACTGGATAATTTTTCAGACCTGCCTCCCAAAGACCGTCAAGCTTTTCGTGTTCCCGGATTTTGGCCGAACTCCAGAATTCCGCCATGTAGACCACCTGAATGTCCATTTCACCAACAACTCCGTAGGTGGGAATGATGCCGCCAAGGAAAAGGATCTCGTCGTCCGCATGAGCGGGGACGAGCATAATATCCGCTTTTTCACAAGGGGCATTCCAGCGCTGCACATCCTCCGGAAGCGGCCCGTCCTGGCTGAAAATGCGGATATCGCTGATCCGTGCGCCGCCTGAGGGGACGGTAATGACGGCGCTGGCGGTGGGAGCTTCCAGGGAAATGAATTCATGCAGAAATCCATTTTGGCCGCAGGTGATTACGCCGGAGTCCGTCCGCAGGTTCCATTGGTTTACGGGGCTATCCCAGATGATATAAATGCCTGCCATGGCGCTGCCGTCTGCCGAACGGACAGTGACGGTGGCGCCTTCTTCAAAGGAATAGGAAGTGCCGTGCTCTCCGTCTTTTAGATAAGCGCCTTCACCGCCGGTGGAAAGGGTGAAGGAAGGGGAGAGCTCTTCCGCTTTAGCAGGAATGCCTGTGGTCAGAAGAAATAAAGCCGGAAAGAGAAGGAAATATTTTTTAAACATTGGTTTACCTCAATGATGGTTATTCCCGGGAGGGGTGCAAAGCGTTGGTTGCGTATGGCCTCAGCCATAAGGCTGCTGTTTTTATATTATCATAAACAGGAAGCGGGAACAAGGCTTTTGATTTCTTGGAGGTTGTTATTGATTCTGGGCAGCGCTTCAGCCATTTGTGTGAATTGTTGCCATCCGGGATACGGCTGCTGAAGAAAGCTGTGAATTGAGGGGAGGAAGGTAGGATGCACTATACGGATGTAAAAGGGATTTTGTCTCCGCAAAACGGCATGAATCTTTACAGAGGATGTACCCATGGATGCATTTACTGTGACAGTCGCAGCAAATGTTATCAGTTTACCAATGATTTTGAGGATATTGAGGTAAAGAAAAACGCACCTGAATTGTTGGAAAAGGCTCTTCGGTCCAGACGAAAAAAATGTATGATCGGTACGGGAGCCATGTGTGATCCCTATATGCACTGTGAGGAGACGCTTGGATTGACAAGACATTGCCTGGAGATCATAGAGCGTTATGGGTTTGGCGTGGCAATTCAGACAAAGTCCGACAGGATTCTCAGGGACTTGGCTCTATTAAAAAGGATACACGAAAAGGCAAAGTGCGTGGTGCAGATGACCCTGACCACATATGACGATGATCTTTGCCGTATCCTGGAGCCCAATGTGTGTACGACCAATAGAAGAGTGGAGGTATTGGAGACCTTTCGCGATCATGGAATTCCCACAGTCGTATGGCTGTCGCCGATCTTACCCTTTATCAATGACACCGGAGAGAATATTGAACGTATTTTGGATTGCTGTATTCAGGCAAAGGTGCGGGGAATCATATGCTTTGGCATGGGAATGACTTTGCGGGAGGGCAGCAGGGAATATTATTATGCCGCGCTGGATCGACATTTTCCCGGGATGAAGGGAAAATATCACAGGAAATACGGATATGGATACGAACTTGCAAGCGACAGAAACGGAGAACTGATGGAGCTGTTTTATGAAAAATGCAAAAAAAATCAAATTCTTTGCGATGTGGAGGAATGCTTTCGGTATCTGAGGGAATTTCCGGAGCGGTATGAGCAGCTTTCCTTCTTTTAACATAGCGGTTCCTGCGAAAATTTTTAGGTTATTTTGTATAAAATATTGTATAAGATGGAAAACTTATATAATTGAAAAAATCCGAATACTATGATATCATAATCTTGGAAGTGAGAGCGCTTGTCCGCGATACGGTTTCTATGCGGCAACGGATGAAGTGAGGGCTGGAATGCTGCGGCATTTGTATTAGTTGACATAGTGCGCTTACAGGTGTGAAATTGAAAGGGGTTTTCGCACAGGGAGACATTTTCAGGAGGATACCCTTGTTTGTATGTGCGTGGCACAGAAGGGAGTAGGTATGAGGATTGAACGGGTGGATGACAAAACGGTGAAGTGCTTTTTGTCCAATGAGGAATTGGAAGAGTATGACATCGATTATAAAGATTTTATTATGCGCAGCGATAAGGCGCGTGAGATTGTACAGGAGATTATTGAACAGGCGGAAGAAGTAGTGGGTTATAAACCGCCGAAGTTTGCTTTTGATCTGCAGATTATGATGCTGCCGGACCAGGGATTGATTCTGACCTTTTCCGAGAGGGATTCGGAGGTGAAAGAGGGAGACCAATTTATTGAATGTCTCAGGGAAATGAAGCGCCTTTTGCAGAAGACTCGGGAGAAATTAAATCAGGTAAACACTACGGACGGCGTAGATGAGCAACAGGAAAAGGACGCCCAGGGCGCTCAGAAAGAGGAGAAGCCGGCCCAGAAGCAACAGGAAAACAGACCTGGGTTTGCAGTGTTTGCCTTTGCGGGGATTGGAAAAGTAATGGAATATGCCGCCGTTTTGCCGGGAAATCTACAGGTGGATACGGCATTGTATGAAATGGACGGTCTATACTATCTGTATCTTTTAAAAGGACGCGCATCTTATGAGCGATACAGCAGAGCATGTATACAGGCATTGGAATTTGTCGCGCTTTATGCAGCCAATGAGGAACAGACGCTGCACTTAAAAGAGCACGGACAATGTCTGATTGCGGAAAAGGCGGTTAAGAAGCTGCGAGGGTAATACCTTCGCAGCTTTTTGTGCGCCGTGTGCCTGGCGGTGCACGTTTCGTAGAAGTGCTGGCAGGACTTGGCCGGATGTATGCAGGTGGTGGTGACATGACGGAAAACATTGACCGGGCTGGAGAAGATGGCAATGGGGAATTTATGGTAAGGGCGATAACGCCTTACGCATGAATATGAGTCAATTCAAAATTATTTAAATAAATTAGGGTATTGTTATACCACGAGGGTATATAAAGAAATCGGGAAATACAAAGTCGGGAAATTGTATACTGCCCCATGGGGTGATGTATTGAAAATAGACGAAGTGAAAACATACTGGAAAGTATCAGATCGCCCCTTCTATGACGAAATGAATGATGACGAAAAAACAGAAATCTGTAAATATTCTGAAGATATAGGATTGCCGTATGAATTCATAAAATTTTCTAAAAGTACAGTATGATTATATTTCAACTATATGCACTGGGAACACTTTTCCGAAAAGGGAGAAGAATAATAAGGACGTGGTGGTTTCACAGGCCAAAGAGGAAAACGATAACTTGGGGCGTATTTTATTGCAGATGGAGAAGCTTCTGGATCAGAATGGTTATGTGGATAGGAAGTACCGTTGCCGGAGGGCAGGTATTTGATACGGTTAAATGTTTGGTTGGGAAGGCGGAGACATATCCTGGCGATATAGATGAAATTATTTACAAAGTGGTTGAAAGTCTCAAGTATGTTGAAGAATGATTTATCTGCTTTGATGTCTCGGTATGTTGAGGTGAAATGTGGGACTATTATAGTAAAAGCAAGGTTCCTGTGAATGGGGCGGCCGGTTTTCCGGTCGCCTTTTTATAATCTCAATGATAATTAAGAATAATTTTTCAGAGGAGCAGGTTGTAAGGTATGGCAGAAAATCTTCGGTTGTTTTCAAAGACCGGAGATTTTTTTGCGTCCACGCCTTCGATAATAGATACGCATTACAGAAGGTTCTGAAACCTTTCATCAACTGTAAGTGTTATTCCGCTTTGAGGTATGATAATATGATAACAGTTCGAAACGCAAAGCGCCCGGGTAAAGCGTAAAGACAAAAAGAAATTGTCGCAGGTGTGAAGTCGCGCAGTGATTTTAATAGGAGGCATAAAAATGGAACCTGTTTTAAAGATTGATTCACTTAAGAAGTTTTATGGGAAATCAACCAATCAGACAAAGGCGTTGGATGGAATTACGTTTCAGGTAATGCCGGGAGAATTCTTGGGGATTATGGGAAGCAGCGGTTCGGGAAAGTCTACGCTGTTGAATTGTATTGCCACAGTTGTCCGGCCAGACAGCGGGGAGATGGTGTTGGAAGGGGTCAGGATTCAAAGGCTGAAGGGGGCAAAACTGGCGGAATATCGTGGGGTAAAGATAGGGTATTTGTTTCAGAATTTTGAGCTTCTGGATAATCTGACCGGATGGGAGAACATAATGCTGCCGTTATCCCTTCACAATGTTCCGGAAGCAGAGGGGGAGAGCCGGCTGTGTCAGCTTGCTTCCTACCTGGAGATTGAGGATGTTTTGGATAAATTTCCCTCACAGATGTCCGGAGGTCAGAAGCAGAGAGTGGCGGCTGCCAGAGCGCTGGTGTTAAAACCCAAGATGATTCTGGCAGATGAACCGACGGGAGCGCTGGATTCCCGAAACGCAAAGGCGCTGATGGAAAAGCTGGCGGGACTGAACAGGGAGGAGGGGGCCACAATACTGATGGTGACTCACGATTCCAATGCCGCCAGTTATTGTGGGAGAATTCTGTTTATTCAGGACGGGGTAATTTTTCATGAGCTGCGCAGGGATATGGATCAGGAATCCCGGCAGGCATTTTATGGGCGAATTCTGAAAGTAACGGCTCAAATGGGGGGAGGGAGTGCAAATGTTTTTTAGATTGGTTGAGCGAAACAGCAGGAGGGACAGGAAGGAGAACGGATTGTTTTTTTCCTCCCTGCTGGTGTCCATTATTGCTTTTTACATTATATTGTCGCTGTCCCATCAGGATGTGATGCTTTTTCTGGCAAAGATGGAAAGTCAAGCGGTGGACAGATTGCTTAGGATGATTCCTCTGTTTTACTGTCTGACACTCTTTATTTTGTTTTTCCTTATCTATTATGCGGGGAAATTTCGAATGGAGAAGCGTCGGCATGAGTTTGGCGTCTATTTGATGCTTGGGATGCGTCGTCCGAAATTGTTTGTCATGCTGCTTATGGAGGATTTTCGAAATAGTCTATTAGCACTATTGGTTGGGGTGCCTGCGGCGGTTCTGCTGTCGGAATTAATCAGCCTGGTCACAGCCAGATTTGTTGGGCTTGGAATTATTGGTCATCGCTTTTCTTTTTCACCTGCGGCGGTTTTATGGACGGCGGTGGGATTTGGATTGATAAAACTGGCGGCGTTTCTTTTGTTGAGCGGCAGGATTGTCAGGCGGGATATAGGAGATTTGCTGGTGGATATGCCAGGAGGGACGAAGCCGCTGCTGCCCGGGCCGGTGTATGCGGGGGCGGTGACTCTGGGAATATTGTGTCTGGGGACGGCCTGTGGATTGGCGGTCAGCGGTTTAGCCTGGAGGGAAGTAAATTGGATGGGGCTGACGCTGTTTATGGGTGTTTTGGGTACAATGCTTTTGTTTTATGGGCTTAGGGCTGTGACAGGATTTCTTGTAAGACATGGTGGAAAGAATCGGCGTCTCCATGTGTTTCATTTCAGACAGATTCAGGAGACGGTTATTCTACGTTCCAATCTGCTGGCGGTCAGTTCTCTGCTGATATGTGCGGCGCTCTGCTGCTTTGGGGCAGGAGTAGCGATTGCCCGTTCCTATGGAGGCTCTGGGCAACATGTGATGGATTATACGTTTGGAGGGCATTGGGAGGATGTGGAATCGGTTTGGGCCGCATTGAAAAAGAATCATCTGGAAGATCAGTTTTCGGATTTGTTTGAGATACGGCTTGGGAGAAGCCGTTTTACGCAGGATCATGAAAGTGCGTATCAAATGGATGCCCTCATGGAGGCGCTGGAAGCCAAGCCGGAGTCCCAGGCCAGGGATATCCTTTTGAATAATTTGAGCTATACAAAGGCTCCGTATTTGATTTCCCTCAGTGGGTATAATCATCTGTTGGCGGCGGCCGGTGGAACACAGCTGAAATTGGCTCCGGGGGAGGCGGTGATCTACATGGATCACGAGTTTGTTACTTTACAGCAGAAAGAACTGCTGGACAGTATTTTGGAAGAGGATCCGGAAGTCATGTTGGAGGAGAAGCCGTTGTATTTGACAGGGGAAATACAGACCGTCAGCCTGGTCACGGACCGCGCCATTAGAATATCCTTTGCTTTGATTCTTCCGGATGAAATGTTTGAATATTATACACAGGGGGACTATAGCGTCTATTTAAACGGTGTCCTGGCAGTGGAGGAGGCAGGGAACGGGAAGCTGTTGAGCGCCATATCGGCAATGAATGAAAAGTTGAACGGTGCGGGAATTCGGTATGAGAGCTATCTGCAGAATATGGGACGCCAGTTATTCTACATGGTTGCGGCCAGTTATATCACGATTTATCTGGCTGTTATCTTTCTGATCATTGCCAATACGGTCATAGGTGTTCAGTTTTTGATGGGACAGCAAAAGTCCGGCCGCAGGTATAGAACGCTGATCCGTCTGGGCGCGGATTACGGAATCTTGTGCCGTTTTGCAGGAAAGCAGATAGGGTGGTATTTTGGGATGCCTACGGCAGTAGCGGTTATCAACAGTCTCTTTGGCGTAAGGGCATTGTTTGCCGGATTGCTGCCATATGGTACACGGGGAAACATGGGGGAGATGATGTGGGTTTCGACGGCTATGATTCTGGCGCTTTTTGTGGTAGAATTTATCTATATTGCTGCGGTACGGCGGGGGAGCAGTCGGTATCTCCTGACGCTGATGGTACCGGAGCGTGAAGAGTGAGAGGCATTTTTATGAAATGTATTGCCATTGTGGAAGACGAGGTGCTGATGCGCAGGGAACTGGCAGAAATGCTTGCCAGGGCAGGATTTGAAGTCAGGGAAATAGAGGAGTTTGAAAATGTGGCGGAACAGATTCTGGCAGGATCCGTAGATTTGGTACTGCTTGATCTGAATCTGCCCGGCGTGGGCGGATTCCGTATTTGCCAGGAGATCAAACGAAAGAGCGGCATTCCGGTTCTGGTTCTGACCTCAAGGGATCAGATGCGGGATGAACTGCAGGCGCTGGATCTGGGGGCGGATGAGTACCTGACCAAGCCCTGCAGAAAGGAGCGTTTGCTGGCACGAATATCCAATGTATTAAAGCGTTACGAGGGAAGGTCGAATCTGCTGGAGGGTGAGGATTTCCTGTTGGATCGTCAAACATATACTCTTTATATCAACAACCGTTCCGTGGTTCTGCCGCAAAATCAGGGCAGGCTGCTGGAGGCGTTTCTGAGTCATGACAGCGAGGTGATTACAAAGGAGGCGCTGTGCATGATGTTGTGGGGAACTGAGGCGTTTATTGACGAGAACGCGCTGCAGGTGAACCTGACAAGATTGAAGAAAACCATGGCAGGATTGGGGATGCGTCAGAGGATTGTTCCTCTGCGGGGAGTGGGATATCAGCTTGTTGCGGATGAAGGGGCAAAAAAGGATGCACACGGGATGGGGGAGCAGGATGGAAAGGAAGGGCCGGAATAAATACAATGAAATGGGAAGCGCAGGGCAAAGGGGCGGAAGAAGGCAGGAGAGGAATGCATGAGACATAATGGGAGAATTTTGGCACAATATATGCCTTGGCTGACGATTCTGCTTGGAGTGGATGGTTTTGCGGCCTTGCTTCTGTGGATTGCAGATGTGGAGGCGTTTCGAGTGTTGGTGGCGGTGATTCTGCTGGCGACTATAATGATGTCATCTGCAGTCTGCGGGTGGCTTATAATGCGGGAGAAGCGCAGGGAGAGGGCATTTCTTGCATTTCTGGACATGCCGGATGAGTACCATGAGGAAGTATTGCTGAAGACTGTGGGTATTGCCCAGAGAGAGGCGATACGTCTGCTTGGAGCGGTATTGAGAGAGAAACAGAGAGATTACAATGAATTTCAGGCCCGTCTGGGGGAATATGAGGAATATGTGGAATCTTGGGCCCATGAGACGAAGATGCCGCTCTCGCTGCTGACGTTATTGTTGGACAATCGGCGGGAAGAGCTTCCTGAAGGGGTGGGGCATAAGCTGGATTACATTCGGAATCGTATGCAGGAGTTTATTGATCAGATGCTGTTCTACGCCCGGGTTAAGGGAGCCAGGAAAGATTATCTGTTTGAATATGTGGATATTGTACCCTGTATTGAGGAAGTGTTGGAGGATTACCAGCCGCTGCTGGAGGAAAAGCATTTCCAAGCGGACATGCCCGGAGAGGGCGGTTTTGTCTATACGGACAGGCGGGGCTTTCGGTTTCTGCTGCGCCAGGTGGTCAGCAACGCTTTAAAGTATAGCGGGGAAAATCCTCGTATTACTTTCACGTTTGCCAGGGAGGATTTGCACTGTGTACTGTGTGTCCGGGATAACGGTATGGGAGTGCGGGGCTGCGATCTGCCTTATATTTTTGAGAAAGGATTTACGGGGAAATCGGGAGAAGACGGGAAGAAAGCCACCGGGATGGGGCTGTATCTGGCTAAAGAGATTGCAAAAGACCTGAAGGTATCCATGGAGGCGGTTTCTCAGTGGGGGAAGGGATTTGAGATGCGGATTGTATTTCCGGTTGTGGAAAGTTCTTTTAATGATGTTTTGGAGCTGCAGTAACAGTTTAGACCTCCGCTCCGGGGATTTGGAAAGACTTGTAAATAAAAATTAAAGAAGAAATCGCAGGTTTCCGTGGAAGAATACAAAGTTTTATGATAGAATGACTAAGGCGTGATGGAATTCAAATGGAGCATGCTGATGGAAGAAGCCTGAACGGAGGATGATGGTATGGAGATCAGAAAAGCCGTGAGAGAAGATGCTGCCGTTGCGGCATCATTGGCGATTCAGATATGGGGAGCACATACGCAGGAAGAGCTGGAAGAAGAATTTGTGGACATAATAGAGGACGGGAACAGCGCGGTATTTCTTGCGGTGGAGGAAGGAGAGGCGACAGGGTTCGCCCAATGCGGACTGCGTCATGATTATGTGGAAGGGACAAGCGGAGGTACGGTAGGTTATCTGGAAGGAATTTTTATAAAAGAGCCATACCGGAAAAAGGGAATTGGGAGCAAATTGTTGGAAGCATGCGAAGCATGGGCAAAGGGTATGGGCTGTCTGGAGTTTGCCAGTGATTGTGAGCTGGAGAATGATATAAGCCTGCAGTTCCATCTGCACAGTGGATTTCAGGAGGCAAACAGAATAATTTGTTTTGCGAAACGGTTTTCAGACACAACCTGTAGAAAATGTGAGTAAAAGTGAGGTTATGGGAAATGGATCCCTTGGAAACGGTTATCATTATTCCGGCATATAAGCCTGATAAAAAAATGCTGCATATGCTGAAAGAATTGCGGGAAGCAAGCTTTGAGAGACTGCTGGTGGTTGACGACGGCAGCGGTTCGGAGTATGGAGACCTTTTTGAACAGGCGGAGGCATTGGGGTGCCAGGTAACGCGTCATGAACAAAACAGGGGTAAGGGCGCTGCCATTAAGACGGCGTTTCAAGCAGCGGTTTCAAAATGGGGAGAAGGGATAAGCTGCATAACGGCGGACGCTGACGGTCAACATTTGACAAAGGATATTTTGGCGGTGGCGGAATCGCTGAGCCGGGAGCAGGACGCTTTGGTTTTGGGTGTACGGGATTTTAGCGGAAAAGAAGTGCCGCCCCGAAGCCGGTTTGGCAACCGGGTTACAAGCGTATTTTTTCGACTGATCAGCGGAGTCGCTTGCCCCGATACGCAGACGGGCCTTCGGGGGATCCCGCCAGTGCTGTTGGAACTGGCCCTGTCGGAAGAGGGAGAGCGCTATGAATACGAGATGAATTTCCTGATGGATGCGGTGCGCAAGGCGCCGCTTTGCCTGATTCCCATTGAGACCGTTTATGAGGAAAAGAATCAATCTTCTCATTTCCGGCCTGTGGCGGATTCTCTGAGGGTGTACGGGAGGTTTGTGCGGTTTCTGCTGGCGTCCGTTACGGGAGCGGTGGTTGACTGTATTTTGTTCGGTGTTTTTACCATACTTTTACTTTTCGCAAGGACGGAAACCGTGATCCTTGCCACAATTTTGGCAAGGATATGTTCAGGAAGCGTGAATTTCCTGATGAATAAGCACTTTAGCTTTCGGAGCCGTATGCCCATGGGGCGGGAGATTTTCAGGTATCTGGTGTTGTTTATAGGGCAGATGGCGGCCAGCGCCATATTGGTTGCGCTGTTGGAGCGTTTGCTTCCGGTTATGGGAGCAAAGGTAATTGTGGACACCGTGTTGTTTTTCCTGAGCTTTAGAATACAGAAAAACTGGGTGTTTTCCGGAGAAGAAAGATGACGCGGCAGGGAGGAAGACCTGGGGGGCAGTACACTAGCGGTTATGATATATCATCACCCAGGGGAGTGAATTGCAAATGAAGACGGAAGAAATGGATTTAAGCAGCGGATCTCTCTGGAAAAAGATCATAGTATACAGTATTCCGCTGATGTTTTCCAATATTTTGCAGGTACTGTTCAATATGTCGGACATTGCGGTGGTGGGAAAGTTTGCCGGGGCCATTGCGCTGGGGGCCGTGGGTTCCACCAGCATTCTGGTTACTCTGTTTACAGGCGTTCTCATAGGGCTCTCAAGCGGTGTCAACGCCCTGACCGCCCTCCACATCGGTTCTCGTAATCACAGGGAGCTTAAGGAGACGGTACATACTTCGCTTATTTTGTGCTTTGCGGCAGGATTGCTTATCATGGTGCTTGGCATTGCTTTCTCACGGCCCATTCTCACGGCCATGCATACAAAGGATGAACTGATGGCCGATGCGCTGCTCTATCTGCGCATCTACTTGTGCGGTATGCCTGCGCTGGGGCTGTACAATTTCGGCAATGCCGTTTTAAGCGCTGCCGGCGATACCAAGCGTCCCCTGTACTATCTTTTGTTCTCCGGTGTGGTCAATGTTGTGTTGAATCTGTTTTTTGTCATTGTGTGCAGATGGAGCGTGGCAGGCGTGGCGGCGGCAAGTATTTTTTCGCAATATCTCTCGGCATTCCTGATCCTTTATGTACTTTTCAGGAGTACTGAGGGTTTTGGACTGCGGTTTCAGGCGATTAAACTAAAGTACAATATAATGAAGCGGGTTATGCAAATCGGTATTCCGGCTGCTTATCGGGGTGGGAATCTATATCTTTCGATATCCCTTTCTGGCGCTCTTTACCGATGAGACTGCCGTGGTGGAGGCCGGGAGCCTGCGGCTTTCCGTCATGGCGCTGTCCTATGCCGTATCGGCGTTTATGGATTGTTCCATTGCTGCTTCCAGGGGGCTTGGCAAAAGTATTCTGCCGACCATTATTGTCATTATGGGGTCCTGCGTATTCAGGATCGTCTGGATATACACCGTTTTTGCATACTTCGGAACCATACAATCGCTGTATCTGTTGTATTTGTGTTCCTGGTCCCTGACGGCAGCGGCGGAGATTCTGTATTTTATTGCAGTGTACCGAAAGATAGTAAAATAAATATAAAAGAAGTTCATCAAGTGATGAAAGCTTATCCCGGTGAACTTGTTTTGACCAAATAGCCTCAAACGCATCCGTTTTCGGGTGCGTTTTATGATTCAGACAGTCAGTAATTCACGTAAACGGCATTGGTTTTGGTATCCGAAGGGGATTTTAGCGAAGACTTTTGAGGTGTCTGTGGATTTCTTTATAAATTTTTTAGTTTTTTCTGTGGGCATATTAAGAAAGGCATGCTATACTAAATCCGTTTAAAGGAACAAAAAATCTCGATGCAGGAGCGCAGAAACGAAACTTTAATGCCAAAAGGGAAATAAAAGGGTCTCAAAAACGAATATTTTTCCGGGGCAAGAGCATTGAAGGGCACATTGTGCTAAAGCACTTCAAGGAACGATATCCTGTATGCGGGAACTATAAATAGGAGAATGTGCAATGAACATTTTGATATTGACTGGAAAATTTGGCATGGGTCACTGGAGTGCCTCTCAGTCTCTCCGGCAACAACTGCTGCACAACTTTCCTGACGCTAAGGTGGAAGTGGAAGATTTTCTGACCTTTGCTGTGCCTAATCTGGCGGATGCCATGTATAAGGGCTTTAATTTGGTAGTTACACACGGAAGTCATTTGTTTAATATGTATTATAAGCTGACTGCTATGGGGCATCCGGACGCCCGCCCTCCTTTTGAGGGGCTGCTTCTGGATAAGATGACGGAGCTGCTTCATCAGCATCGTCCCGATGCGGTGATTGCCACCCATCCGCTCTGTGCCCAGGTGGTATCCCTTTTGAAAGAAAAGGCGGGGGTGAAGGGGAAGTACGGGTTGGATCTGCCATTGATTACCTGTGTCACCGATGTGAGCTCCCACCCGGAATGGATTAATCAGAATACGGATTGTTATATGGTTCCAAGCAGGGAGATTCGTGAGCAGCTCATTCAAAAAGGAGTGGACCCGGAAGTGATCTGTGTCACGGGTATTCCCGTGAGGGAGGAGTTTCACAAGATACAGAGCGGAAAGGGTGAAAAACGGGAACTCTTGATCATGGGCGGCGGCCTGGGGCTTCTGCCGAAATCTGCGGACTTTTATGAATCGCTGAACGCCATACCGGATACACATACCACTATTATCACCGGAAGAAATGAGAAACTGTATCATAGGCTCCATGGCCGTTGGGAGAACATACAGGTAATCGGATATACCAGTCAGGTGTGGGAGTATATGGCGAAGGCGGATCTGATTGTGACGAAACCCGGGGGCATCACGCTATTTGAGACAATTTTTGCCCAGGTACCAATTTTGACCTGGCCGCCCGAACTGCAGCAGGAACGGGGAAATGCCCGCTGGCTGGAGGAAGAAGGGATCGGCTGGATAGCAGAGAAGAAAAATTGTGCCTGCGAGATTCAGGAAATATTGATGGACGATAAACGCCTGTTCGGTGCACAGATGCGTATGGGGAGGCTGAAAGAACAGATGAAGGCGGAAAGCTTGAATGGGCTGATGGAGGTTATCGCACAAAATAAGGGGGTAGCAGTATGATACAGGGAAAGAAAAACTGGCTGGGGCTGCTGTTTATGGCGGTTTTGATGGGAGTTACGGGGGCGGTATTGCTCCGAGGACAGAAAGCTGGATTGTTATGGGCCTGTGTAAAGCAGATGAAACCGCAGTTTCTATTGCTGGGTTTGGTGTTAATGCTGGGATATGTGGGCTGTGAGGCGCTCTGCTCCTATCAGATTCTGAGCAGATTCGGACATCCCGTGACCTACCGGCGCTGTCTGGGATATTCTTTTGTGGGATTCTATGTGAGTTCCATTACGCCTTCAGCTACAGGCGGCCAGCCTGCCCAGGTATATTACATGAGCAAGGATCAGATCCCTGCGGCTCACGGCGCGTTGAATATGATGCTGATCGCATCCTGCTATCAGGTTGCCACTTTGCTTTGGGGAATGGGGATTTGGCTGTTCTTTCCTTCGGCTCACGGGGAGATGGACGGCGGACTTGGACTTTTGCTGCTCTACGGAGCTGGGATGATGATATTGCTCACGGTTGGAATGGCTATGGTAATGTTTTTGCCGGGACCTACCCGACGCATCTGTGAGGGCGTGCTGGCACTGCTGACCAAAATCCGTATACTCCGTAATCCGGAAGCTGCAAGGGAAAAGCTGGAGCATCAGCTTGCGGAGTATGCCAGAGGCGCTGAATGTGTAAAGCACAATCCGGGCTTGGTGCTGCGTGTGCTGGCTTTGTGCGTGATACAGCTTGGCTTGCTTTTTTCCGTGCCATGGACGGTATATCTTGCACTGGGCTTAACGGAGCATAGTTGGATTCAAGTTGCGGGCGTTCAGGCTTTATTGACGCTGGCGGTATGTAATCTGCCGCTGCCCGGCGCAGTGGGTGCTGCTGAAGGGAGCTTTGTCAAGGCGTTTGAATCCATTTTCGGTGCGGCTATGGTGACGCCGGCGATGCTGGTTTCCAGAGGGATCAGCTTCTATGCGTTTTTGTTCATCAGCTTTGGCGTGTCCATCGCAGTTCACATGCGAACCAGCCGGGAGGCAAGAGAGAGGGCCTTGCAGGAGATGGTTGCAAGCCAGAACGGTACAAGGGTAAAAGCCGTGCGCAGATATTTGAGCGCCAGGGCGGAAGAAGTTTGAGGACCATTGCTAATATTCTTATCCACTCATATGAGAACAAGAAAGTTTTTTGTTCCGTATTCCTTGAGAAATCGGGGAATACGGATTTTTTTATGGCTTGGTTTCATAGATGCAAGTTTGATAATAAATTATCATGTGTTCAAAATACACCGACTGTGTTATACTGACAAAGAGAAATGGCAGGGACTTTGTAAAGCAGATTGTGAAAGGGTGCCGCCAGAAGCCGGGGAAAACAAATGAAAATAGTGATGTGCGATGACAATGAGGAAGACTTACAGGAAATGGAAAGGCTGCTGCTGCAGTATGGAGCGGGGCATCCTGAATTGGAAATGGAAACGGAAAAATTTACGGATGCGGAGGCGTTGTATTGTGAGATAGGGAAAGGGGTTTCTGCGGATGTCTATCTTTTGGATATGGTTATGTCCGAGAAAAACGGAATTGATTTGGGCAGACAGATTCGGGAGCGCAGTCAGGACAAGGCAATCATTTATATCACTTCCTCGGAGGACTATGCAATGGAAGCTTATGGGGTACATGCGGTAAGATATTTACTGAAACCCGTCAAAGAGGAAAGCTTTTATGAGGCGTTGGATTATGTGCTGGCACATGAGAAGAAGGAAAGGGATCCGGTATTTCAGGTTCGGACCGGGGAAGGGCTGGCGACGGTACCTTATTCCCGGATAGCGTCTGTGGAAAGTGCCTCCAGAAGGCTTGTGCTTCATCTGATAAACGGAGAAGATATCAGAAGCGTTATCATCAGGAGATCTTTTGAGGAGCAAGTGGGAGAGCTGCTGCAGGATGATAGATTTTTGCAGGTTCACAAGTCGTTTGTGGTGAATTTGAATCAGGTGAAGAGAATGGATAAAAGTGAGATTCTGATGGAAAGGGGCGGGAAGATTCCTATCAGCAGGGCAAGGGCTGCGGATGTGAAGAAAGCGTATATGATATTTGTGGCGGGAAAATACGCGTAAAATTTTCCTGCCTTGTCCGTGTCGGCTGTGCTGAGAAGTTTGGAAGCGTACGACGGAAAATATGTGGGGAGAATCAGTGTGGAATACTTTAAAAATATATCGTACATGATAAGTCATGTATTTTTGATGGCGTTTATCTATTTGTTTGTAACGCATCGTTATTCCAGGGCAAAAACTTTGGGGATATGCGCTGCTTCCTTTATGGCGCTGAATCTTTTGGACTGTGTGAGGTTAAATATTTTTCCTGACAGTAATTGGTGCGGCTTTCTGGTAACCATATTGCAGATCCTTGTTACCCAGTCCACAGGGCTTTTTATTGCCGCAAAAAGGGAAAGCAAGGTACTGTTTATGGTGTTAAGCTCGTCTAATTATGTGATAGCGGGAAGTATTGCAGCCTCGGTTATTCATATTTATACGAAAAATGCGATACTTGCATTGGGCGGGAGTATTATGCTCCATTTTGTCATCTTGTGTTTATTGACAGTACGGCTCAGGAAGATATGGTTAAAGTGTTATGAGAGGCAGTATGCAGGCAACTGGTGGGAGCTATGTCTGATCCCTGTGTTTTTTTATTGCGGATTTTTCTGTATTGCAGTTTTTCCGCATACGCTGGATGAATATCCAGACAATATTCCGGGTACCATTATTTTTATGTTGACCATGTTCGTTTCCTATGTGGTAGTGATGCGGTATGTGGAAAGCGAATCCAAACGAAGTGAGATTTATTGGAAAAATCAAACTTTTCAGGCTTATATCAAGGGGCTGGAAAATCAATATTATCTTGTGGAGCAGTCGGAAAAAAATTTGAAGATATTACGGCATGATATGAGGCATTACTCCGGAATGATTGATTCGCTGCTGGATCAGGAGGAGTATGACGAAATCAGAAAGATTACCATGCATATTAACGATGTGGCGGATGAGAATAAGGTAGTAAAGTATTGCGACAATCTCATTGTAAATGCTATTTTGTCCCAGATGATAGAGTCTGCTGACGCCTGTGGCGCCAAGGTTTGCCTTGAGCTGGATATCCCAAGACAATTACCTGTAAATCAGTATGAGCTGGCTTCGGTTATAGCAAATCTTTTGGAAAACGCCTTGAATTGTGTGGAAAAACTGGGAGTGGACAAAAGGTATGTGAGGGGAAAGGTCCATTGTAACCGGGAATATTTGCTGGTACATATGGAAAATGAGTGTGAGGAGAAGATTATTTTTAATCCTGACAGCGGACTCCCGAGGAGCCAAAATGGAGCCGATCATGGATTGGGCATGAAGAGCGTATCTGCATTTTCAGAAAAGATAGGTGGAAATATCGGCTGCTATTGTGAGGAAGGAATTTTCCAAATCACGCTCTTTGCGAAATTTTAGGTGCCTTTTGCGAAGAAGAGGGGGATGTTGCTGACTGATTATGAGAGTATAATGAAAAAGAATGCAAATGAACAGGAGGGCAGATGGGGTACTGGAAACAGAATCTGCCCGTAAGTGCATCGCTGGAAATGTGGATGCGTAGCGTCCAAATTTGCAGCGCTTGTGGATATGCACAGGAGGGCAGATTCGGTACTGGAATAGGAGGCACTTTGCATGCAGAAAACTTTTATCAAGTATATTTTCGTGATCATGACGGTTGCTATCTCGCTGATATTGTTGATTCATCTGGTCATAACGTTCCGGTCGCTGACGAATCAGCAGCTGAATTCGTTTTGGGCGAAAACGGATCAGGTAATACACACTTTGGAAAATAATCAGAGGGAATTGGCGCTGATGAATGAAAATCTGGACGAGGATTATCTTACCAGAGCAAGGGCTGCCGAATATGTGCTGAACGGGCAGCAGGATACGTCCATGGATGTGGGACAGATGCAATATCTTGCCAAGCTGCTGAATGTGGACGAGGTGCATGTTATTGATGAAAACGGATTTATTGTTTGTTCCTCCGTTTCGCAATATATAGGAATAGACATGGACGATCATGAACAGACCCGGGCGTTTCTGGCGCTTTTGGATAGCAGGGAGGAAGAGCCTTATCTGATTCAGGATGCCATGCCAAATGCTGCGGAAAATAAAGTGATGAAATATGTCGGGGTGGGCAGAAAGGGAATGAAGGGCATTGTCCAGGTTGGATTTGAGCCCATACGCCAGCTGGAATTGGAGTCAAGAAATACGTATGAATATATTTTTTCCAAGTTTCCCACGGATGTGGGGGAAGAGCTTTTTGTGGTTGACAGGGAAACAGGAGCGGTCTTGGGACATTCGGATGGTATGGAAGGGGAATTTGGGAAGGAACATTATCGGCCGGACATATTGCTCGGCAGCTTGGACGGAAGGTTTATCCGGGAGGATAACGGCAGTATTATCTATGTGGCTGGCAGGGAATACGGCGATGTATTGATAGGTGCTGCGCTGCCCGGGGAGATCTTGCTGCAGAGACTTTTGAAAAATGCCCTCACTACATTGGTGTATCTTTTACTGGTGGAAATAGCTGTGATTTTGCTGCTGTATTATTTGGTCCGCCGAAAGGTAATCGACGGGATCCATCAGATTATAGAAAGTTTGTCTGCGATCACAGAAGGAAATCTGGACACAGCCGTAACGGTGGGAGGAAATCGAGAGTTTGAGCAGCTGAGTGAGGGAATCAATACGATGGTCAAAAGCATTGTCAGCATTTCCAACCGGATATCCGCCATCATAGATATCAGTGGTATTCCGCTGGGGGCTTTTGAATATAAAAGCGGGCAGGGGCATGTTTTTGTCACTTCCGGAGTAAAGGGATTGCTGGGGATTCAGGAAGATCAGGCGGCATTGTATAGAGATTCTGAGCTCTTTGACAGATATATCCGTAAGATCACCAGGAAGGCAATAGAGGAAGAAAAGGATGTATTTGAAGTGAATACCTCCAAGTATGTGAGGATTCATATGTCGGAAACGCAGGAAGGGTATCTCGGCGTTATTACCGATGTGACGGGGGATATTTTGGAAAAGAGAAGGATGCAGTATGAAAATACCCATGATCCGCTTACGGGGTTGTATCAGTATAATCATTTTAAACAGCTGGCGGGGGACGTTCTGCGGGGAATGCCTGACAGACAGATGTGCGCCGTAGTGATGCTGGATCTGGATTCTTTTAAATCCATAAACGACACTTTCGGACATAATGCGGGAGACCGATATCTTCAGACTTTTTCCGCAGTGATGAAATCCATGCCCAAGGAGCATTTTTTGTGTGCCAGACGTTCAGGGGACGAATTCTGTATGATGGTCTTTGGGTGCAGAGAAAAGTCGGAAATTACGGGTTTTCTGGATTTGTTCTATGAAAAGTTAAGAGCCAGTCGGGTGCGGATGGATGACAAGGAGTATAAGGCGATCAGCGCATCCGGGGGATTTGCGTGGACCAGGGATCCGGAAGAAAGTATATATGAATTGTTAAGCCATGCGGACGAGGCGCTCTACGAAGTGAAAAGGGAGACAAAGGGGCATTATACGGAATATGGATGTATGTAAAGTACAGGGGATACTTTGAAAAAAAGGATGGTTATGACAGGCAAGGCCGTGGTTTGAAGGTGAACCAGGGCCTTGCGTTGACTTTTTACGCCAAAACTGTCTCAATGGAGTATTTTTCGGCATAAGTTTGATAGCTTTGGCGGAATTCTTCGCTGTCATTTCGGAAATTACGAAGGGATTCATGGAGGTTGAGACTGTGGCGCGCCATATCTATAACACATCCGGCAATATTGGAACAATGATCGGATGTGCGTTCCAGGTCTGTGAGCAGGTCCGACCATATAAAGCCGGCCTCAATGGAACAGACGCCGTGCTGCATACGCAGAATGTGCCGGGTCCGCATCTGCTCTTTCAACTGGTCAATCACCTGTTCCAACGGTTCCACCAGGCAGGCGGACTTGGGGTCATCGGACAGGAAAGCGTTTAAGGACAGTTCCAGAATCTCGGAAACCGCGGAGGAAAGCACATGAAGTTCGGCTATGGCGGTTTCGGTAAAGGCAAATTTTTTACTTCGCATTTCTTCCGAGGATTCCAGAAGGTTTACCGCGTGATCGGAGATTCGCTCAAAGTCGCCGATGATCTTCAGAAGCTTTGCCGCTTCCTCGTTGTCTGCCATGCTGATTGGTTTTGCGCTTAATTTGATCAGATAGGTTCCCAAGATATCTTCATAGTGGTCCGTAGATTCTTCCTTTTCGCGGATGGAGGAAGCCAGTTGGGGAGAGTAGTGAAAAAGGGCGTCCATACTTGCCTTCAGGGCGGCGACGGATGTTCTAGCCATATCTGCGGCTGTCTCGCGGCAGCGCTTCAGGGCGATGGGAGGGGTGTTCAACAGCCGTTCATCCAGTTCCGACGGTACTTCAGGACGGCTGGCATCCGGTACCAGACGTGTTACCAGCTTTTCCAGGAAACCGGAAAGGGGAAGCATTAACAGGGTACACAGGATGTTAAATACGGAGTGTGCCACTGCAATGCCAAACAGAGTGGCGGGTTCCTCTAAAAAAGCCGGTCCCGTCACTGCTTTTATCAGCCAGAATACGGTGAGCCAGACGGATGTGCCGATTACGTTAAAGAGCAAATGTACCATTGCGGCACGCTTTGCACTTTTGTTTGCGCCCACGGAAGAAATCATGGCTGTCACACAAGTACCGATATTTTGCCCCATGATAATGGGAACGGCGGCGCCGTAGGAAACCTGCCCGGTGACGGCCAGCGCCTGTAAGATGCCCACGGAAGCGGAGCTGGACTGGATGATGGCAGTGAGGACGGTGCCTGCCAATACCCCAAGGACAGGATTTTGGAACACAAGAAACAGGTCCCGGAAGCCGGGAACGTCCCGGAGGCCGGCCACGGCGCCGGACATTGCTTCCATACCTGTCATAAGAGTGGCAAATCCCAACAGGATCATACCTGTGTCTTTTTTGTATTCCTTTTTGCAGAACATGTAAAAAATGATACCTACGAGACCCAGAAGGGGCGTAAAGGAGGAAGGCTTCAGAAGTTTTACAAACAGATTGCCGCTGTCGATTCCGGCCAGACTTAAGACCCAGGCGGTGATCGTGGTGCCGATATTCGCGCCCATGATCACGTTGATTGCCTGCTTCAATGTCATGAGGCCGGAGTTTACAAAGCCCACCACCATCACAGTGGCTGCGGAAGAGCTTTGGATTACCGCCGTGATACCAAGGCCAGTCATGAGTCCGGCGGCTTTGTTGGTGGTCAGTCTGCTTAACAGAGAGCGCAGCTTGCTGCCTGCACGGCGTTCAAGGGCCTGTCCCATGATATTCATGCCAAAGAGAAACAGACTTAAGCCTCCCAATAGTTCCAGTATGTTAAAGATATCCATAGAACCTTTCTCCTTTCCGGTTCGTGATGCGCGCGGACTTTCCTGTATGGCGGAATCGGCCGCATAAGTATTAGTTTAACAGTTAAACGGTAATTTTATTCCGGGCGGCAATGCAGGTAATCATTTTGCAATCGAGTTGAGGCTAATCCAGACAGTTGGCTATTCCGATTATTCAAAGGCAAATAAAGACAAAATAACACAGATAGCCAAGCAGCATCAGAATTCCGCTAATGCGTCCCAACTTCCGGCTTCGCCCGCAGCAGATGAGCAGCAGGACGCCGGCTGCTGCCGCAGTAAGTGTATCTGCATAAAAGTCCGCCGAAAACGGGATGGGGATGATCAGTGCGGAGATTCCGATCACAAATAAGATATTAAAAATATTGCTGCCCACGATATTGCCGATGGCGATATCTGCGTTTCCCTTTCTGGCGGCTGCAACGGAGGTGAACAATTCCGGAAGAGAGGTCCCAAGCGCAACAATGGTGAGACCGATAAATCTTTCACTCAT
Source organism: uncultured Acetatifactor sp. (assembly GCA_910578185.1). Classification (GTDB taxonomy): domain Bacteria; phylum Bacillota; class Clostridia; order Lachnospirales; family Lachnospiraceae; genus Acetatifactor. The sequence goes on along the minus strand of CAJTPN010000005.1, from coordinate 147,970 downwards.
GCCGAAAATCCTTGCCAGGGTGCTTGCAGAATCAACGGCCATATTGCTGCCGGCCACAATTATGACAAGCCCCGCTGCCGTTCCCAGAACCGATCGCCACAGGCTGTTGGCTTTTGCAGGGGCCCCGTTGGCTCCGTGTCCCTTCTTTGCCATAAAGAACAGATATACAAAATATACCACAAAAACCAGCAGCAATACGACACCTTCTAAAAAGCCAACCGTCTGGTTCCTTCCCTGAAAAAACAAGAGCACTGTCACTGCGATCAGAAAGGGAATCTCATAAAATATGGTGGACCGGGAGACGGCCAGAGGGGTGATCACTGAGGAAATCCCCAGTATAATCAGAATATTTAAAATATTGCTCCCCACAATATTTCCGATGGTGATATCCGCACTGCCCTTTATGGCGGCGGTGATGCTGACGGCGGCTTCCGGTGCGCTGGTACCCATGGCCACAATGGTGAGGCCGATGACCAACTGTGGGATTCCGAATCTGGATGCGATGCCGCAGGCACCGTCAACGAACCAGTCAGAGCCTTTGACCAGCATGAGGAAGCCAAGTGATAACATTAAGAGTGATAAAAGAATTTCAGCCATGTGTGTCTCCTCCATAATACGTACATATTAGTGTGTCCTGTTGGCACGCGGTAAATTCCCCTTCCTCATTACAAAATGGATTCAGTCTTTTGCATGAACATTTACCGCGAATGGACTCAAATTTGTCTTGCAGGGATGTTTCTTATATTGGTTTCAAAGTATGGACTGCTTACGGCAGAAAAAAAGAGCAAAACTTTACTGCGCAAAAGCACAATAAAGTCTTGCTCTTTTTCATACTGCACCGGATCTCAAAGGGGGGAAGATCGTATTGACGGCACAGTACACATGGAAGGGGATCCATGCGGGCTACTCCCTTTATCGAAATCACTATATCATGGAATATCTGAGTTTGTCAATGAAATTTTGGTAAATTATGCTCATTATGAATATAACAGGATAATCAGCGCAGCAGCCAGACAGGATATTCAGGTCTTGTTGACTTCCGGCCTTTTTCAGACTATAATACTTGTGTATCATAGCGGCGCAAGACGCGCTTTTTATCATGATGGAAAGGATGAGAAGTTATGAGAATAGCGGTTACTTATGAAAACGGTAATATATTCCAGCATTTTGGGCATACGGAGCAATTTAAGATTTATGAGATACAGGAAGGAAAAGTGACGGATACCCGGATCGTAAGCACCGAAGGGAGCGGACACGGTGCCCTGGCAGGATTGCTTTTGGGGTGGAAGGTGGATGCGCTGATCTGCGGCGGGATCGGCGCCGGCGCCCAGGCGGCTTTGGGGGAAGCAGGCATTCAATTATATGGTGGTGTTGCAGGAAGCGCGGATCAAGCAGTAGAAGCGCTGCTGGCAGGAAAATTGAACTATAATCCTGATGTTCATTGTGATCATCACGGACATGGGAGCCATGGAGAAGATGGAGGCTGCGGTGAAAACCATCATGGCTGCGGGCAAAACGGCGGAGGCTGCAGGAGGTGAGCCCGGAGCGTGTGACGCAAAACGACAGCCTTTGAAGCGTCACAGAGCAGGATAAAATTACGGAGAGGAAGTCAGACCCTTGAAAGGATGAAAATTAACATCCCGTTTCCGTAAGGGTCGTCTTCCGCGCCGAGTTCTTCTCTGACAAATTGATATCCGTTTTTTTTAAGGACTCTTACAGAGGCATCATTTCCCTTCATAACCCGTCCATATAAGGTTTTAATGCCAAAGGTTTCGATGATATAGTCAGTCATTGCCCTCAACAGTTCCGTGGCATATCCCTTCCCGCTGTGCTTTTTACAGATTCCGTAACCTATTTCCACTTGGTCAGGATGTCCGTCTACCTCATTTACCCCCGTATCTCCGATCAATTCTCCTGTTTCTTTATTTTCGACGGCCAATACGTAGGGCAGGTGTTTACTGTTTACGCAATCCGTATAGAATTTGACCGCACCCTGTGCTTCTTTGAGATTTGTATAACTTTCATTTGGAATCCATTTTTTTACCTCTTCTTCCAAATGGTTTTGATACAAGTCGTCAGCATCCCTTGGTTCAAATTTTCTGATCCTCAAATGTTCTGTTTCCAATAGGTATTCCATGTGTTTATCTCCTTTAGTTCCCCATTGCGGGAACAGCACGAAGCATGTAGCATAATTATTTTACTCCCTTTTTGGAAAAGTGTTCCTACTACATAAACTTGAAACATAATGCATATTCCTGCAAATAATTACTCACTTGGAAACTCTGCAAAATAGATTTTAGACACCTCTTGATTTTAAGTATCTGTCTTCATCTTCTCTTGCCTCGATGAAAGCTTTTTCTAAATCAATTTTGTAGTAATCGGCTAATCTCATAATTTGCGCAATTACATCCGCCATCTCATTGCCTAAACACTTGTCAACATTGAGCACATCCCCTTCTAATGCATAATATTTTTCTTTGATCATAACTTGCTTGGCCAATTCAATCATAGCACCTTCTGCTTTCCACTCCCGTAACTCAATCTTATTAAATCTTTTAACAACCTCTTTGTACATGTCTTCCATTTCTGCAAAAGATTTACTCATAAAGGAATACCTCTCTAAATTTTGATTTTATATGCTTAATTGTAAAGTATTTGCCTGCCACCCGCAATGTATATTTATAGACTCGTTTTCAGCGGGTACACAACTCCGAAAAGGGAGTTATTTTATAGAAATTCTCTTCTATTTAGTCAATTTCACATTTTTAGGTTTTACCATTTGATAATGAAAATTAGTTTCGCCAGATTTCTCAAATCCTAATCTTTCGGGGTGAACAACAATTTGGTCTGGCCAGATCATTCTCGCTAAGAAAAGCAAGAAAGGTCATTGTTTTTGCAGGTAAAAAGGAATAAGATTGAATTATCATATAGATGGAGGTAAGAAGTATGGCAAAGAACAGGTTGATCGGGGAGTATCCGGTAATAGGTATCCGTCCTACCATCGACGGTAGGCGGGGGCCGCTTAAGGTCAGGGAATCCCTGGAAGAGCAGACTATGAACATGGCAAAAAGTGCCGCAAAGCTTTTTGAGGAAAATATCTTTTATTCCAACGGTGAGCCTGTAAAGGTGGTAATCGCAGATACCACCATAGGGCGTGTGGCCGAGGCGGCGGCATGTGCGGACAAGTTTCGGAGGGAGGGAGTATCCGTTACCTTGACCGTGACGCCGTGCTGGTGTTATGGATCGGAAACCATGGACATGGATCCTATGACCATCAAGGGCGTCTGGGGCTTTAACGGCACAGAGCGTCCGGGCGCTGTGTATCTGGCGGCAGTGCTGGCTGCACATGCTCAAAAGGGATTGCCTGCTTTTGGCATATACGGTCATGATGTGCAGGAAGCGGACGCCACGGAAATTCCGGAGGATGTGAAGACTAAGCTGCTGCGCTTTGGACGGGCTGCAGTGGCTGCAGCAACCATGCGGGGAAAATCATATTTACAGATCGGATCCGTGACCATGGGAATCGCAGGATCCATTATTGATCCGGACTTTATGGAAGAATATCTTGGGATGCGGATGGAATCCGTGGACGAGGTGGAAATCATTCGCCGGATGAGTGAAGGGATTTACAATGTCAAGGAGTATGAGAAAGCCCTTGCCTGGACAAAGGAAAATTGTAAGGAAGGTTTTGACAAGAATCCGGACTTTGTGAAAAAGAGTCCGGAGCAAAAGGAGAAGGATTGGGAGTTCGTGGTGAAGATGGCATGTATCATTGAGGACCTGATGAACGGCAATCCGAATCTGCCCGAAGGACGGGAGGAAGAGATGGTAGGGCATAATGCCCTTGCCGCAGGGTTCCAGGGACAGAGGCAATGGACGGATTTCTATCCAAACGGGGATTTCGCGGAGGCGATTCTCAACTCTTCCTTTGACTGGAATGGTGCAAGGGAGCCTTATGTGCTGGCGACGGAAAACGATACTTTAAATGGGATTGGCATGTTGTTTATGAAGCTGTTGACGGGCAGGGCGCAGATTTTTGCGGATGTGCGTACCTATTGGAGCCCGGAGGCTGTTAAGAAGGCAACAGGTTATGATCTGGAGGGTGTTGCGAAAGAGGCCGGCGGATTTCTTCACTTGATCAATTCCGGTGCCGCATGTCTGGACGCCTGCGGGGAGGTGAAGAGCGCCCAGGGAGATGGTGTGATGAAGCCTTTCTGGGAAATGACGGAAGGGGATCAAAAAGCATGTCTGGATGCGACTACATGGTGTGCGGCAGACAGCGGATATTTCAGGGGAGGCGGTTATTCATCCAGGTATGTGACGCGTTCTGAAATGCCGGTGACAATGATCCGTCTGAATCTGGTCAAGGGATTGGGACCGGTGCTGCAGATATGTGAGGGTTATACGGTGCAGCTTCCGGACGAGGTGACGGATATTTTGTGGAAGCGCACGGATTACACATGGCCCTGTACCTGGTTCGCGCCCAGGACAACGGGAGCAGGCGCATTCAAAACGGCCTATGATGTGATGAATAACTGGGGAGCGAACCATGGCGCCATCAGCTATGGGCATATTGGTGCAGATTTGATCACGCTTGCCTCCATCCTTCGTATCCCTGTATGTATGCACAATGTTCCTGAGGAGGACATATTCCGCCCGGCAGCATGGAATGCCTTTGGCATGGATAAGGAAGGGCAGGACTACAGGGCTTGTGCGGCGTATGGGCCTATGTATCGCAATATAAAATAAAAAGAACAGGATACAAACTTATGTTAAAAGGAATACCAAAAATCATATCACCCCAGCTTTTGAAAGTTTTGTGTGAGATGGGGCATGGGGACAAGATTGTGATCGCTGATGGCAATTTCCCGGCGGAGGCCATGGGCAGGGATCATATAGTAATTCGTATGGACGGACATGGTGTACCGCAGATCCTGGAAGCAATTTTGGAATTGTTTCCTCTGGATACTTATGTGGAGAAACCTGTGCAGTTGATGCAGGTAGTGCCGGGTGACACGGTGGAAACCCCCATCTGGGAGTCGTACCAGAAATTGATCAGCCACTACGACCAGCGGGGAGAGAAGGCCATAGGGCATGTGGAACGTTTTGCGTTTTATGAGGAAGCGAAGAATGCTTATGCCATTATAGCCACAGGGGAGGAAGCTCTCTATGCAAATGTGATGCTGCAAAAGGGTGTGGTATAATATCCTTTACATAGAGCATTTGAAACAGGGAATGGCAAAAGAAGGCGCCGGAGGGTTAACTCCCGGCGCCTGTGCTTATTATGATGTCATTCCATTTCCAGTTCTTTATTCCCGCAAGAGTTCCGAATTCCCTTGCCTGAATCCTTATATGGTTAAAGGAAATGTTCTCCAGAGGATTTTCCTCAGGGGCGGAAATCTCAAAGGCCCGGGAAATTCCATTATAATTTCCTTCTACGGAGGCTGTGATATTTTCAATGGCGATCTTTCTGCAATGAGGTCTTCCCTGTTCCGGCGAAACGCGCTTTAACAGAGTGTGCCAGTGGGCTGGAATCTCACCGGAGTGGTCTGCAGGCAGAGTACAATAGCTGTAAGCGGGATTCCAGTCCAAGTCCATTTGAAAGGGACGCTTTACATTAATCATGTCCAGATTGCGCACTTGAATATCTTCTATCAGGCCGCCCCGGGTACGGGCTGACTTGATTCGGAAGCCGCAGGAGGTGCCGCGAAAATGAACATTTTCAATCAGAACCTTGCGGATTCCCCCAGAGGTTTCGCTGCCCAACGTGACGCCGCTGCCGGTTAAAATATCACAGTCATGAATCCAAACATCCTCACAGACACGATTTACCCGCAAACCGTCTGCGTCCCTGCCGGATTTTACACAAATACAGTCGTCGTTACAGGCAATACGGCAGTTTTTGATCTCCACATGGCGGCAGGAGTCTATGTCGATACCGTCTGTGCTGGGGCCTGCGTTGTCGTGGACATATAGTCCGTCCACGGTCACGTTTTGACAGTAACAGATATGGATGTTCCAGAAGCCGGAACGAACGGCTTCAAATCCGCTAAGCGCGATGTCTTCCGAATTCATGACCACAAGGTTTCGGACGCGCCTGCAATCATAGTCCACACACCAACGCAGTCCCCGGGCGTCATAGGTACTGCGCATCCCGCCTTTTCTGTCTGTGCCCCAGTACTTTTCCCACCAATAAGGCCCCTGCCCATCTATAATGCCTCCGCCGGACACTTTTACATCGGATTGTCCGTTGATATTAAGGATACCCACATACCAGTCCATTTCTATACCGGCGACCCTTGTGGACATGACGGGATATTGGGATTCCTCCGTGGTGCCCAAAAGTTTTGCGCCTTCCTCCAGGTGAAACTCCATGTGACTGCCCAGAAAAAGAGAGCTGACCAGATAGGTACCGGGGGTAAGTACAACGGTTCCCTTTGCGGCGG
>CAJTPN010000005.1:139463-141514 GCA_910578185.1 uncultured Acetatifactor sp. | reverse complement strand
CCGCCGCATCTATGGCTTTTTGGATGGCTTCGGTGTCCAGGTGTATACCGTCCCCTGCGGCGCCGTAATCACGGGGATTAAAATGTTTCATATTCGTTATTTCCTGTTCTTTTTATTTGGGTGAATACACACCCTGTTTCGGTTGCTTCGTGTAGGGTTTTATTCTCACTCTTTTTGCAGGAGACTGCGCTGCGTGCATGGCTTGCCGTTTGCCCTATATGTGCGTCGTTTGAATGTTTATCAGATCGTTTCCGTCATCAATATGGTATCGTACATTACCATACCTTCCTTGTTGTGAAGCATAAGGATATTTTCACCTGTTTGCAGGCGTTCAGGGTCAATAGGAATCTCGATTCGCCGATAGCGTCCGTTTAGGGTTGCACTGCGGTAAATGGCTCCGTCGTTGACCAGGAAAGTCTGGTTTACCAGATGGGCTTCCTCCTCGCCGTTTAAGGTTACCCGCAGGAGCCCCGCTTTTGCGCCGGCAATGGCAATAATCAGTTTGCAGGGAGCGGAGGGGATCACATCCAGATGGAAGTGCAGGTACCAGGTACCCGGTTTGGTCTGGGCATAATACCAGTCTTTGGATTCCGTATTTTTTCCTATTATAAAGTGCAGTGTTTCGGGAACCATTTGGGGCCATTTGTAGTTGCGCAGCTCACCGGCAAAGAGATATCCTTCACAGGTTCTTGTGGCTTTGCCTAACTGCCACAGCACCTTATCCCTGGGAACCTTCCATGTGATATCGGAGAGGGTCTGTGTGGGCCGGGAAATCACAATGCCGTCAGCCTGCAGACATTCGGTATTGGAGCCGATGCATTGAGTGGTACCTTGAGATGTATTTTCACACAATGCAGTTTCGTCCCAATAGGGAAATGTCTGGTATGCATACAGGGAGTACTTCCCGAATCTTACATTCTTCAGGGTGTAAAAGCCTTTGTCATCTGTGGTGGTGTAGTAGATATAATCCGCTGTCTGCCTTTCAATATTCAGGCCTGGTTTGCCCAAAATGACGGTGGTATTCCTGCAGGGAGTCCCGTCATTAAACAATAATTTTCCTGTTACTTGGCTGCGAACTAAGGGATAGAGAGGGTCATTGACCCATTGGTAGGGCCACTTTGCCTGCTCGGCTGCGGCGACGGAAAGCGCATCCTGATATAGGGCCTCCGGGTCGTTTCCCTCGTTGAAATATTGATAAAAGGGTCCGTAGAATTTTTTCCAGCCGATAGGCACGCGAAAAGCGCCGGAGCCAAAATGAGCTCCCGTAAAGTAATTTAATACAATGCCGTTGTAATGAACCAGGAGTTCCTGCTTCAGAGGACCGCCAGGGTAATACTCCGTGGAGACGGGAATGAGGAAAAAGCCGTAACCGTGTCCGTACTGTCCCCAGGCAGGGTTCTTGGAAAAGTATCCCGCATAGTCATACTTGGAGTACACATCGCCGTTTGTATACTTTTCTCCGTCAGGCAGGCGATAAGTTTCGTCAAAAAGCTTTTCGTACTGCTCCATGTATTTTTTGGTAGGCTGCAGTCCATGGCGTTCATTATTGTAAGCGTGATCGAAAATACGGTTGCCGCAGCGGTAGACGATGCGGAACTCCGACAGATCAAATTCCGTATCAGTATTATTGGCGCCGATGACGTAAGAATAGTAGCCGCTCTCTCCCTGCATCAGGATTATGTGATATTCGATGGCCAGATAACCGGTGGCGTCCACATAAGCGATATGGGCCATCTCAGGGGTAGATTCAATCACTTTGAGTTTGGGCGTGCGGTATTTGCGGAAGCCCCCTTCCGCGTGATAATCTACATAAAACACGGTTGCTCCGTCTGTGTCAGAGCGCTCTGGCGTATTGCAGACCAGTTCCACGCCGTTTCGGATAATGGAACCGATGGTACCGTCTTCTTTCCAGGAGAGTGTCAGGATGCCGTTTGAGAGGGTACAGTTGTTGCCCGATGTGGTCAATGTAACAGATGTCATGATTTTTGTCCTCCTATTCCAGTGTCGTCTCTGCGCATCAGCGCCCTTTCTAGGGGTGGAAGTTCAATCGC
>CAJTPN010000005.1:67728-139159 GCA_910578185.1 uncultured Acetatifactor sp. | reverse complement strand
AGCGCCTGAACTTCCACCCGGCGCATCTGCTTCGAGACTGTTTCCAGTGTCGTCTCTACGCATCAGCGCCCTTTCCGGGGATGGAAGTTCAATCGCTTGCAGCGCCTGAACTTCCGCCCGGCGCATCTGCTTTGGGACGGGGTGTGAGCGGTTTCTTGTTGTTGGTTTAATTGTGGCATGAATCGAGGAGATATAGAATTGTTTAAATTGCTGTGTTGAAAATAAAAATGATGTGCGTATGATGGAGACATCTTATTGTTTTACAGAAATAATGATGAGGGAAAAAGGTTTATGCTTCGATTTTTTGTACAAATAGAATAAAAATTATGAAAATAAAAAAGCAATTTATGCAATGAATTATAGGCAAAAAAGCAGATATGAAGCAAAAAAAGCAATTCTTGTGATGGTATATACATGATATAATGAAAAAAACGGTTGGGAGGACAGATATGTTAAAGCAGGCAAATGTGGAAAAATTGGAACGGTTCATAGAGGATTTTTATAAGGATTTAAGCAAAGTCAGGCTGGATAAGTGGAATTATGAGGACGGATGTATTCTGACTGCCGCCATACAGTTGTACGAGGCTACAGGAAATCAGTGTTTTCGGGATTTCGTAGTGGAGTATATGAATTTATACATAGATCATGAGGGCGGCATTGGTTTTTATAAACGGGAAGACTTTAATCTGGATAACATCGCTCCGGGCAGAGCGGTACTCTTTGCCTATGAACAGACAGGGGAAGAAAAATATAAGAAAGCGGCGGAAATTTTGCTTTCACAGCTGATGGAGCAGCCCAGGATAACGGCGGGGAATTTCTGGCATAAGAAGATATACCCTAATCAGGTGTGGCTGGATGGGCTTTTTATGGCCCAGCCCTTTTATATGGCGTACAATACTAGGTATGGCGGCAAAGACAGGTATGTGGATATTTGCGGGCAGTTTGAATTGGTGAGGGAAAAGATGTTTAACCGGGAGAAGGGGTTGTTCTATCATGGTTATGATGAATCCCGAAGCATTTTCTGGGCAGATTCCGAAACAGGCTGTTCGGCGAATTTCTGGCTCAGGGCGATTGCCTGGTTTTTGATTGCCACGGTGGATACCATGGAGGAGATGGACGGCAGAGTCTATGATCATTTCAGGCAGTTGTCGGATATTTATAAGGAAGGGATCGCAGGGATCCTTGGACATCGTGACAAAGAGAGCGGACTCTTTTATCAGGTGGTAGATCATCCGGAGATTGCGGGAAATTACATAGAGACTTCTGGGTCGTCTATGGTGGCGTCGTCCATTTTGAAGGCTTGCAGACTGAAGGTTTTGCTGGAGGAAAAATATCGTCACATCGGCGAGGAAATTTTGGAAGCGGTGATTGAACAGAAACTGGAGGACGGACATCTCAAGGATAACTGCAGCGTGGCGGGCCTGGGGCCTAAGGAAGGCAGGCGGGACGGCACGATCGCGTACTATCTGTCGGAGCCGGTAACCTTGGACGACAGGAAGGGCATAGCGGCTACTTTTATGGCTTACGCGCAGTATTTGAAGCTTTGCAGAAGATAAAAAGAGGGGCGGTATACAAAGTGTTTTGTCCGTAATGTGCGGACAAAATGGATATGACAGGTTGTTTTCGGCGGTGGAGAAAGAGATTTATGAGATAAGAGAGCAATATCAGCAATGTTAACAACAACCTGCGCTATATGATTGTTTTAAGCATAATAGTAAAATTATAATTACAGATGCAGAGAAGATATGGGAAAATGACGAAAATAAAGATGGCAATGTCTGTTCCTGTTAGTTGATTTTATGAAATTGGGGGCAAAGCACAGAATGGAAAAGCTGAAATTGTTAAAAAGATGGCAAAAGATACTGTTGGTGGCAGCTTGTCTTGCAATCGTAATTATTGTTATAAACCTGTTCTCCAAAGACGACCAAAGAGAACTGAAAGCCGCAGGCGATGTGTTTTCGGCGGTGGGCTCCTATGCCGACGGGCGTTATATCAGTTATATGAATCAATACGGCGAAGGGGATTTCAACGGCGAGGTGATCCGGATCGACGCGGTTTCGGCGTTGGTAAAGGAGGCGGACAGCAGTGTAGTCCAATCCGGCGAGTATGAGGGCAGGCAGGCCGTTGTCACTGAGGAAGAGGGGGCGGTGAGCTTTTCTTTTAAGGTGAATAAGGCCGGATTGTATGCCTTTAAATTTGATTATTTCACGGCAAAGGGTTACGGAAGCAACATTGAGAGAGGACTTCTTATCGATGGCGAGTATCCTTATGAGGAATGTCAGGATGTGGAGTTTTCCAGGATCTACGTGGACGAGGTGCCCAATGCAAGCGGCGAGACGGTTCGCCCCAACCAGATAGAAAAGAGATGCTGGAACAGTGAGTATATGATAGACGCGGACGGATATTGGGCGCCGGCAATGTATTGCTACCTGACGGAGGGAAATCATGTGCTTACATTGGAATCCGTAAAGGAGCCCATGGTCATCTCTCAGATCACCTTGGAATCCAGAAGCCTGACGCCTTCCACCTATGAAGAGGTTTGCCAGGCCACCGGTTCGCAGGGTGCCCAGGAGGTAGCGGGGGCGCTGGAAAACGGCATCTGCATTATTCAGGCGGAAAATGCCATGGAGAAGAGTTCTCCCACACTGTATGCAAAGAGCGACTCGTCCTCCACGAAAAACCAGCCCTACAGCTTTTCGGAAAAGCTGCTCAACGTGGTGGGCGGTGAGCCATGGCAGTATTCAAATCAATGGATCAAGTGGGAATTTACGGTGCCTGTAAGTGGATATTACAATATCGGTATCCGGGCAAAACAGAATTTTATAGAAGATATCTATTTTAACCGTTCTCTTTACATAGACGATATGCTGCCGTTTGCGGAAGCGGGAGATGTACACTTTTACTTTGACGATAACTGGCAGGTATTCTCTTTTGGGGAGGAAAATGGAAAAGAGGCGTGGAAGTTTTATCTGGAGGCCGGAACGCATACCATCACATTGAAGAATACGATGGGCGATATGGTCAATATACTGACGGAAGCGGACGCTATCTTAGAGGAGCTCTCGGCGGTGAACCTGGATCTGCTTGCGCTGTTGAGCACTACGCCGGATACGGATCGGGATTACCAGATCGCGCTTTATATGCCGGATACCTTGGAGCAGATCGAAAAAAATAAAGAGAGGCTTACCGTGATCTACAATGCTATGGTAGAGATGACGGGAGCAAGGGCGGCGCTTACCTCCCAGCTGGAACAGCTGATTTCGGTGCTTGATAAAATGTATGATAAGCCCAGTCGTATCGCAAGCAATTACAAGCGGTTCCGCGATTTGCTGGGAAGCTTCGGCGAGTGGATCATTACCGTGAGACAACAGCCGCTTCTGGTTGATTATCTGTATGTGGCGGAGACCTCTGCCAAGGTTGACAGGGCAAACGACGGATTTGGTATGGGCATTGTGACGCAGGCCATGAATTTCTTTTATTCTTTTGTAAATGATTACAGTATGATTTCCAGCGGCGAAGGCGCAAAGTCGGATGCAGTCACCGTATGGATTGGTTCCGGATTGACCGGAGGACGTGATCAGGCTATGGCGTTAAACCGGATGATAAAAGACAGTTTTACGGCTCAGACAGGTATTAATGTGAATCTTCAACTGGTGCCGGCAAGTACGCTGCTGACAGCTACTTTGTCCGGAAGAGGACCGGATCTTGCGCTGCAGGTGCCGCAGACGGAACCAGTGGACTTTGCACTGCGTGGAGCGGCGTATGATCTGACAAACTTTGATGATTTTGAGCAGATGGCGGCAAGGTATTCTCAAAATGCCATCGATCCTTTTATCTATGACGGAGGGGTATACGGAATGCCCGAGACCATGTCCTTCCCTATGCTGTTCTATCGAACGGATATTATGGAGGAACTTGGAATCGATGTGTCCCAGCTGGAAACATGGGACAGTATCATTGAAATACTGGCAATATTGCAGGCACAGAATATGAACTTTGCACTTCCCTCCACCATGGGAACCTATTCCATGTTCCTCTATCAGATGAATGGGGAGTATTATACGGAAGATCACACTGCTTCCGCTCTGGACAGGAAAGTATCTCTGGACGCCTTTGAGTATTGGACGGACTTTTATAAGCTGTACGGACTTCCGGTGGACTATAGCTTTGAAAACCGTTTCAGAACAGGGGAGATTCCCATTGGTATATCGGAATATACCACGTATAACCTGCTTTCCATCTCTGCTCCTGAGATCAAGGGTAAATGGGCCATGATAGAGCTTCCGGGACTGAAGCAGGAGGATGGGACCATCAACAATGTGGCGCCCATTACGGTACAGGGATGTATGATGCTCAACGACTGTAAAAACAAGGATGCTGCATGGGAATTTGTCAAATGGTGGACTTCTGCCCAGACTCAATATGAGTTCGGCGAACAGCTGGAGGCCGTTATGGGGGCTGCCGCGAGATATAATACGGCAAATCTGGATGCATTGATGCAGTTCGCTTGGGCGGGCAAGGACAGAAGGTCCCTTGAGAGCCAGACTCACAATCTGCGGGGAATTCCGCAGATTCCGGGCGGATATTATACGGAACGTAATCTGAATTTTGCTAAGCTTGCGGTTATCAACGACGATGAGAATCCAAGGGAGGCGCTCTTGGAACATTCCGATGACATTACGGAAGAAATCACTATGAAACGTCAGGAATTCGGCCTGAAAACAGCCGCAGATTAGGAGGGCTTACCGTGGGAAAAAAACTTGTAGCAGAAATGACGGAAAAGAGAAGCGAGAAGATTATACGGGATAATCTTACGCTGGGGGAAAGGCTCAACAGAGATGTAAGGCAGACCCTGAAGGATATAGGAAAAAACAGAAGTAAATACCTGTTTGTTGCGCCCTACTTTGTATTGTTCTTTGTTTTTACAGTGTGTCCGGTGCTGATCTCCATGTTTTTCAGCCTGACAAACTTTAACCTTCTGGAAGCGCCCACCTTTGTGGGGTTCCGGAATTATTACAGGATGTTCATGGCAGACGATTTGTTTATCAAGGCGTTGGGCAATACTATCATGTTTGCTATGATCACCGGACCGGGCGGTTACATTATTTCGCTGGTGATGGCATGGTTTTTGAACGAGCTGCCAAGGGCGGTGAGAGTGGTGCTGACGGTGCTGCTCTATGCGCCGTCACTGACAGGCGGTATGACGCCTATCTTTAAGATATTGTTCAGCAGCGACGCGCAGGGTTATGTTAACGCCACGCTGCTGGACTGGGGAATTATCACCGCGCCCATAAAGTATCTGGAAAATAAGGACTATGTGGTGCCGATCATCATTTTCGTGGTATTGTGGGGAAGCTTGGGAACATCATTTCTGTCTTTTATCGGCGGTCTGCAGGGAATTGGGCGGGAATATTATGAGGCCGCTGCAATGGATGGAATCCGCAATCGCTGGCAGGAACTTTGGTATGTCACCCTGCCTCTGATGAAGCCGCAGCTGCTGTTCGGCGCGGTTATGAGTATCACGGGAGCCTTCAGTATCGGTTCCATTATTACGGGCCTTGCAGGCAATCCGTCGGTAGACTATTCCGCCCATACAATTATGCAGCATTTGGAGGACTATGGTACCGTCAGGTTTGAGATGGGTTATTCTTCCGCCATCGCAACCGTGCTGTTCCTGCTCATGCTGTTCCTGAACCAGTTCATCCAGAAGTGCATCAATAAGGTAGGTGAGTAAATTGAAGATGCTGAAACAAAACAAAATAAGCGGACACAAGAAATTATCCAGGCTGTCCAGATCCAGAGGCGGCGATATTGCCATGATTCTGTTTCTGACAATCTTCACATTGATTATGGAGATACCAATGGTGTACGCTGTATCCATGTCGCTTAAGCCTTCCAGCGAGTTGTGGAAGTTTCCTCCCACTCTTTTGGCGCTGAACCCTACGCTCAAGCATTACAGGGATCTGTTCAGCTTAATGTCGGATACCTGGGTGCCCATGATTCGGTATATTTTCAATACCTTGTTTATCACGGTGGTGGGAACAGCGGGACATATCATACTGGCCTCCATGGCGGCGTATCCTCTGTCCAAATACTCTTTCCCCGGTTCCAAGGCAATCTTCATTATCATCAGGACTTCACTGATGTTCAGCGGAGCGGTGCTGGCGATTCCTAACTATCTGATTATTAACAGCCTGCATCTGATTGACAGTTATGCTTCGCTGATCCTTCCTGCATGGTCGACCACTTTGGGATTATACCTGATGAAGCAGTTTATGGATCAGATGGTACCCATGTCCCTTCTGGAAAGCGCGGATATTGACGGCGCCTCGGAGTGGACGAAGTTTTCAAAGCTGGTAATGCCTCTTGTAAAGCCTGCAACCGCCACCCTGCTGATCTTGAGGGTGCAGGGATTGTGGACCACAGGTGCAACGGCATACATCTATACGGAGGAGAAGAAGACGCTCTCTTACGCGCTCAGCCAGATATCCACCAGCGGTATCGCCAGAGCGGGTGTGGGCGCGGCGATTTCCATAATCATGCTTGTTCCTCCGTTATTGGTATTTGTCATTTCCCAGTCCAATGTTATCGAAACCATGTCTACATCAGGAATTAAGGAATAAGGTGGCTCGGATGAAATTAAAGAAAACGATATTAGCACTGTGTGTTGCGGGCACGGTCCTTGGCAGTGGGATACGGGCGGAAGCATATTACACACCCCCAAGCAACAACTATACGTATATCTACAATGAGTTTGGCTGGGTGGTGGAAACGCCGGATGCTTATGAATTTGCTTATTCGGTGGACCTGCGCGCGTTAGACGGGTATGATGTAACAAATTTGATTGACATGTGCGTCAAAGAGAACGGAGAGTTATTTGTCCTGGAGACCACTTTGGGTGTTGTCTTTTGTTTTGACAGCCAGCAGAACTATGTGGGCGTCATGAAGGAATTTACCATGCCGGACGGGTCGGTGACGACTCTGAGTAAACCGGAGGGGATATATGTGTCGGAAAAGGATGAGATGTACATTTGCGACACAGGAAATTCCAGAGTGCTGGTGTGCGACAGGAAAGGAAACGTCTCTCTGGAGGTGGTAAAGCCGGAAAATATTATCGGCACCAGCGTCAGCAGCTTTCTACCCATTAAGGCGGTGGCGGACAGCGCGGGCAGAATCTCCATCGTGGCGCGCAATGTGAACAGAGGTATCATGCAGTTTACCAAAGAGGGTGTGTTTACAGGTTATATGGGGGCGCCTGCGGTGCAGGTGGATGCGCTCACAAAGCTGCTCCGTAAGTTTTATTCCGACGAGCAGCTGGCAACCATGACCACTTATGTGCCTACGGAATATAACAATATCAAGATAGACGGGAACAATTTCATATGGGGTACCATATCGGCCATAAGTAACAACAGTGTTATTTCCACTATTTCCGGCAAGGATTTAAGCGGTAAGGTAACTCCGATTAAAAAGCTGAATATGATGGGAACAGATGTTTTGGTACGAAAGGATGTTTACCCGCCCATAGGTGATCTGATGTTTGTGGAGAGTCCGTCCAAAATCGTGGATGTAGGCTTGGGACCTAATAAGATTTATACCATGCTGGACTCCACTCAGGGGAGATTTTTTACCTATAATAATGACGGTATCCTGTTATATGCATTCGGCGGAAAAGGTACGGCAAAGGGAGAGGTGCAGACGCCTATTGCCATTGACTATGTTAGTGACAAGATCGTAGTGCTGGATTCAGGACTGCGCAGCCTGTTGGTATATGAGCCCACTCTGTACGGAGGTCTGCTGGTTTCGGCAGAGGGTTATTTTCTGGCAGGAAATTATACCGACGCCAATAACGCCTGGAAGCAGGTTACGGAGTTGAACTCCAACTTTAAATATCCCTACATCGGTCTGGGAAATGCCGAGTATAACAGTGGGAAATACGAAGAGGCCATGGATTATTATGAATATGCCGATGCCCGGACTCCGTATTCCAACGCAAAGGAAAAGCTGCGGAAAGCTTCTCTTTCGGTGTCCTTCCCGTATATTGTTTCCGCGATACTTGTTTTCATCGTGTTGTTTGTGGGGAAGGGGATCTTCTTGAGAATCAGGAAATATGTCAGAGGAGAACTGGTCACCTATGGAGAGGAGGAGGAATAATGAAAAAGACGTTGAAGGAACTGAAATATTCCTTGTATCTGTCGGTGCATCCGTTTAAAGGTTTCTGGGATATCAAATACGAAAAAGAAGGGAGCCTTAAAACGGCAATTATCCTTCTGACCATGACCATATTGGTCACCATAGCGGAGAATGTTTGGACCGGATATCTCTTTGGAGGCGTGAGCGTTCATTATAATATGCTGCTGACCGTCAGTTCTTTGCTGTTTTTGTACTTTGCGTGGTGTACTGCCAACTGGTGTCTGACCTGTTTGAGCGACGGCAAGGGAACCTTTAAGGATATCGCCATATTTACGGCATATTCCATGACGCCATATATTATTATCCGGTTGATTATGATTGTTGTGAGCAATACTTTTATTCTGAGAGAGGAAGTTTTTTATAACATGCTTGGGGGGCTTTCTCTGACGTGGGTGGCGTTTCTGCTGATAACCGGTATGCTGACAACGCATCATTTCACCTTGACGAGAACCCTGGTGGTGCTTTTGTTTACTCTGGTTGGTATGATAGTGATCGCACTGTTGATCGTTCTGGTATTTGCCATGCTGCAGGAGGTCCTCAGCTTTGTTTCAACGGTTGTGGATGAACTTCTGCTCAGGTACAGTTAACAGGAAGGAGGCAAAAGAATGAGAAGGAATAAGAAGATTGCCTCCCTGCTGATGGCGGCGGCGCTGTGTATGGGCGGGTGCGGTCTGACGGAGACAATTAACAACGAGGTGCCGTATACTTACACACCTTCAGAGGCGGTGCTGGTATTTGACAAGCAGTCTTCGGGCAGCGTCAAGACGCCGGAACTTCCGGAAGGGTTTGAGGCGGTGCTTGAAAACGATTATTTGACCCTTTATATGGGGAAGCAGTATGATATTGCCTTGCTGGAAAAGGCCACGGGCAACATTACGTATTCCAATGTCGCCTATTATGATATGACAGCGGAGGAACAAAAGGCAGTCAGCAGCGAAATCCAGAAGACACTTTTCAGCCAGGTATCGGTGGAGTATTACAATGACATTCAGAAGAGACTGACCATGTCCTCTTTCCCGGATGCCTATTCGGCGGATAAGGATCAGGTGACTTGGTCCGTGGAAAACGATGTGCTCACTGTAACCTACGGCATAGGAACCAACATCACGGACAGTATTATCGTAGATGTGTTTACCAATGAGACTTATCAGGCATATGCGGATAAATTTCAGGAGATGATCAACAATAAAGAGATTACCATCCTGGATGCCAGAGCTTTTTATAACAATTATACGGAGCTGAATCTTTCCAAAATGACAGAGGCGGATCAGGAAACCTATAAGGAGAGATATCCGGAGATTGAGACCTACGGCACCATCTATGAGGTGAAGGCAAACATGTCCACCAAGGCGGTGGATGAGCTGCTGGCGGCGTACTCCCTGGTGGGTATCGTGGATGATACGGTGAAGGAAGCCGAGCTTGCCAAGCTGGGGGAGGCCGCAACCAAGTCCATTCCCGCGTACTTTTCGATTCCGCTGTGCTACAGGCTGCAGGGAAACGATCTGCTTGTGAGTGTGGATCTTAAGGACATACAGGGGACGGAAGGTTATCGGCTGACCAGAGTTGAGTTCCTGAAATGTTTCGGCGCCACCAGGGCGGAACAGGACGGATATGTGTTTATGCCCGACGGCAGCGGAAGTATTATTGAGAACGATATTGACGCCAACTCCATGGATAACATTCTGATTCCGTTTTACGGGGAAGAATTGACCAAGATGATGTACTCTGGTACCATGGGCGTTTCCCGTTCTCCCTTCCCGGTCTTTGGCGTCAAGGGCGGAGACCAGTCTTTGTTTGCCGTGGTTGAGAACGGAGCGGCTATTGGAGGCATGGGGGCCCAGGCCCACAGCAGCTATATGCCTTACAACATCGCCTATCCTTGGGTGACGGTTAACATAATTGATACCTTCGGATTTGAAGGTGTGGCATATGCTTATTATAATGTGCTGCCTGATGTGGATTACACCGTGCGGTATCATTTCTTAAGCGGTGAGGATGCAGACTATTCAGGGATGGCAAGGTATTACAGGCAGTATCTGGAGCAGAAGGGTGCGCTTACCAGGCGGGAGAGTTCCAAGCAGGATACTTTGCTTCTGGATATCGAGCTGTTAGGAAGTATTAAGAAGACGGTGAACTATGTGGGATTTCCCATTGACACGCATTATCCGGTGACTACCTTTGAGCAGGCCGGAGAGATCGTGGAACTGCTGCATCAGGGCGGCATACCTTCCGTGGATGTGGTCTACAGCGGTATTGCCAACGGCGGCATGGAGCAGAAGGCGCTGAACAAGGTGAAGTTCCAGAAGGAGCTGGGCGGCATAAAAGGCTTTCAGGAGCTGGAAAGCAGTCTGGCATCACAAAACGATACCGTATATGCCGGATTGGAGCCGATGAGAATCTGGGAAAAGGGTTATGGTATTGGCGACACCGAGGATGTCTGTAAGCTGATTACAAAGGTTTCTGCGCAAATAGGAAACAGCAATCGGGATTCGAGTTATAGCTGGTGGATCAATCCTTTGAGATATGAGGAGATTACAAAAAAATTCCTGAAAGAGTATGAAAAGACGGGAAGCAGGAAGATTTATCTGTCGTCGGTGGGAGCATATCTGAACGGTAATTACAGCGAAAAGCAGGGCATGACAAGACAGTCGGCGCAGCTGCTTACCCAGGATATGATTTCTGAAATTGCCGGGAAAGGATATCAGATCAAATTAGATATGGGGAACGATTACCTTCTGCAGTATGCGGACTCCCTGATCAATGTACCAACATCTTCAAGCCATCAGAGAGTGGAGAGCTACAGCGTACCGTTTGTGGGCATGGTGCTGAAGGGATATATACCGTTTTCGGGTTACAGCATCAATCAGTCGGCCAACAGTGCAACGGCGCTGCTGGAAGCCATTGAGAGTGGCGCCGGGCTGAATTACCTGTTGGTTTACGACAGTCAGCTCAATTTGCAGGACACGAATTTTGAGAGTCTCTTTTCAGCTAATTACCAGATTCATCTGCAGGATATCATAGACAACTGGACGCGGCTGAACGCTCAGATGGGTGATCTTCAAAATGTGAGGATTCAGCGGCACCAACAGGTAGCGGAGGATGTGAAGTGTGTGACTTACGAGGACGGCACCAAGATATATGTTAACTATTCCAAGAATGCTTATCAGACAGAGGACGGAACGGTTGAGGCGCTGTCATGGTTGGTTGTCAGGAGGTGAGGGGCATGGGAAAAGGCAATAAGAAAAAAATGGCCCTTTCAACAAAGAAAGGGATGGCAGGATACTTTTTCCTGCTGCCGATTATCGTAGGACTGATATTTATATTCCTGCCCGCGTTGATTAATTCACTGATCTATTCCTTTAATGATGTGACCATTGAATTCAACAACATAGCGAAGGAATTTACAGGGATCGACAATTACACAGATGCATTTCTTACCGATCCCACATTTGTCTCTACTTTGATGACCGCATTAAAAGGCATTTTCCTGGATTCCACGGTGATCATTCTGTTCAGCTTCTTTATGTCCAATGTGTTGAATCAGAAGTTTTTGGGCAGAGGGCTTTCCAGAACCGTATTCTTTCTGCCGGTGGTATTGGCGGTAGGTATCGTGGCGGACATGGAAGACGCTAACGAAATGTACAATGCCATGAATCTGGTAGAGGAAACCACTGCATCCGGAGGCTTTGATCAGATGGGAATGGCCACCTTCTTCGGTGTAGGGAGGCTTCTGAATATTATGGGGCTTCCCGCCTCCATGGTGACTATCATACAGACCATCGTCTCCAATATGTATGATATCCTGAATTCTTCGGGTGTGCAGATTTTGATTTTCTTAAGCGCCCTGCAGGCCATTAACCCGTCGGTGTTTGAGGCCGCAAAAGTGGAAGGCGCTACGAAATGGGAAGAGTTTTGGAAGATTACTTTCCCGATGCTGACCCCTTCTCTGCTGGTATGTGTGGTGTATACGATTATCTCCACCTTTACCAACCCTATCTATGGGGTGATGGATTATATCCAGGATAAGGCGTTCAGCAGCGGGCAGATGGGCTATGCGTCGGCGCTTTCTTGGATCTACTTTATTATCATAATTGTAGTGTTGGGTGTGGTTGCCGGGATTATCTCGAAGCGAGTCACGTATCTTGACTGAGGGGACGAATATGAATAGACTAGAGAAATGGAAATCAAAATGGTGTTCTTTACATGGGTTGGGAACGATAGGCTGGAAGATCGTAAGGACGATCATCCTGGTGGGCTGCTGCTTCACCATTCTCTATCCGTTCCTGCTGAAGGTGATCGATTCCTTCAAAAGTTTTGAGGACTATCTGGACGTATCTGTTCAGTATGTCCCTAAGTATTTCACCGTTGAAAATATCAAGGTGGTTGCGGAGCAATTAAACTATAAAGAATCATTTTTTATTACGCTGGGTTATTCCGCTTTGATCGCCATCATTCAAGTGATTGTGTGCGCTTTGGCCGGATATGGTTTGGGACGGTTTAAATTCAGAGGAAATAAGCTTTTGTTTGCGCTGGTGATCATGGAGCTTTTGGTTCCCCCCCAGACGCTGATGATCCCGCTGTTTACCAGGTTCCGCTTCTTCTATGGCGGACTGCGGCTGACGGGAACCTACTGGCCCTGCATTATCCTGGCGCTGACAGGGCTGGGAATCAAGAACGGCCTGTATATTTTTATGTTCCGTCAGTCCTTTAAGAATATGCCAAAGGAACTGGAGGAGGCAGCCCTGATCGATGGGTGCAACGCTTTTAAGACCTTTTACAAGGTCATGCTGCCCAGTGCAGTTGCGCTGATGGTGACGGTGTTCCTGATTTCCTTTGCATGGCAGTGGACGGACAGCACTTATACCCACCTGTTCCAGAGGGGAACGCAGCTTTTGGCCAATATGACGTCCCATGTGGACGGGGGCGAGGAAGAAGTGATGGTACTGCAGTACAATAATACGGCGGCAGTGCTCTGCGTATTACCCATTATGGCGGTGTATATCATAGGACAGAAATTCTTTGTTCAGAGCGTGGAGCGAAGCGGAATCACAGGTTAAAATCTCTGTACTGCCGTGAATGTATATTTTGGGGGTGTATTTTTTATAATCAAGTATATAGGGCATTCGTACCATTATGGAATGCTTTTATATAACAGCAACAAATAACTATGTATGAAGGGAGCGCCATAAAGCGTTTGCCCTGAAAGGAGGATTTTATGAAAGGTAAGAAGTTTCTAGCATTGCTCATGGCCGGCGCCATGACACTTTCCTTCGCAGCGTGCGGCAACAACGACGAGGGAGAAAACAGCAGCAGCCCTGTGGGGGGAGAAAATACCCAGCAGGAAAGTGACCCTGCATCAGGCACACCGACGCCCACGGATACGCCTGCGCCCACAGAGGAGCCAAAGTCCGAGGGTGAGAAGCTTGCGGAGCAGTATAACGGCTTTATCGAGACACCCATGGATTTGAACGGCAGAGTCATTAAGGTATTGAGTACCGTTGCCGACTCAAGGTATGTCTATAAGAAGGATGATAATGGCAACCCCAGCCCCGAGAAGACCAGCAATGTAACGGTTGAGGTGATAAAGGCGCTGGAGTCCATTGAGAAAGATTACAACTGCAAGTTTGAGTTTGAGCAGTTGAAGGCAAAGGAGATGGTATCTGCTTTGGTAACGGCGCAGTCCAACGGCGACGTATACTGTGACATTCTGGAGTTTGGATGTTCCGATACCTATCTGGAGCAGATCTATGGCGCAAATCTGTGTATGGATCTGAACGATTCCAGGATCGCAGATATCATTAAACTGGATGAGAATCCCTGGCTGCCTGCATCCGGTTTCGGCCAGTTCAAGGGCAACTGGTACGGCGTACACTTCAAGACACAGAACTCCAGTGATATTTTGAGAGGTGTGCTGCTTTACAACAAAGAGCTGGCAGCACAGTACGGCCTTCCGGATATGTATGAGATGGTGAAGAACGGAACCTTTACCTTTGACGCGTTTGGCGACATGCTGGCTTCTATCCAGTCTCAGTCCGACGGCAGCGTATATCCTTTCCTGTTTAACCAGGAAGGCCTGTTCTATCCGGCAATGGTAGCCGCAAACGGCAGCACCGTTGCAACTTATGAGAATGGTGTATACACCTTTAACGGACTTGCCGCAGAGTGTCTGGAAGCCCTCAACTATACCGTTGATTGGCAGAACAGAGGGTATTATCACCCTGAAAGTAATAATAGAAAGACCAACGAGGGCAACTTCAGTGCAGGCGAGGCTGTGTTTATGGTAACAAACTATGCTACTCTTTCCAAGCTGAAGGCAGGTGGTTCTCTGGAGAGTCAGTATACCTATGGTCTGCTGCCCATGCCTATCGGTCCCAGCAATACTGCTAAGCAGTATAATGCGGTTTCCTATACCGAGGCTATGTTCAATGTGATGGATAACGTAGAGAAGCCGGAAGAGATCGCCGCCGTTCTGGTAGCAATCGCTAACCGCTGCAGCAAGCATGACATGGTTGACAGTGAGCTGCTGGCCGGTAATCTGATGGACAATGAATCCGGCGATATGCTGCAGCTGATGTATGACAATATGATCTGTGATTACAGCCGTTCCATTTCCACCACCAGAGGCAAGGTATCTGCCGCATGTACCTCTATTTACAAGGGTGAGAAGACCCCTCAGGTTGCATTCGAGGAGATTAAGGCTGAAGTTGACGATCTGTTCAAGGAGTACAGCGTAGAGTAATTGTTTTAATGAAGTATTGAATCATATACCCGCGGAAGTGCAGCATGAATGGAAGCGCTTGCGCTTCTGCGGAAAAAGGGGGCAGCAATCGGGTATGAGTACACGGTTGCTGCGCTTTTATTCACGCGGGCAATAATGCCGCGAGGGTCATAATAACAATGTGTCCTCAGGACACCTTCAGCTCTGCTAAGCTTGATACCTTGTCAGCTTGCTATGGGGAATGGGATTTATGTATGCGAGAGGCTGCGTCGTGATTCAATCGCAATGTCATGGTGTCAAACTTGGAAAATTTATGTAAATTAAAAAAAGTCTCTGGTAAATACGGCAGAATGGAATATACTATAGGAGACAATATAAGAGCATTTTTCATAGCGCTGCCCGATGCGGCGGTAGGACTTGGAAGGAAATGGTATAATGCCGCTGTAGAACGGCAGGAACAGGTCGAAAACAGGGGGATAAACATGAATATGGGGGCGGAGTATGAAAAGAAAGAATTCCAATATAGTGGTTCGGAAACATTGTGCTGCAGAGAAGCAGACTAACAACCATATGGTCCACATGAACGACAATCATGAGATTTATATCATATTGAAGGGAGATGTGACGTTCAGCATTGATGGCAGGCTCTATCATCTGGAACCCTATGATATGCTGTTAATCAGTAATCAGGAGATACACTGTGTCATAGTAAACAGTGAGTGCGACTATGAGAGGATTTATATTTATTTCCAACCGGAGTATTTAAGGCAGTTTAACACAAAAGATTATAATCTGCTGGCACTGTTTGACCACAGGGATGAAAACGGGGGAAATAAGATAGATCACGAGGTAGTCAGAAAGTACGGTTTGGAGAAAGACTTTGATCAAATGCTCCAATACTCAAAGTCCCTTGCGCCGGACAGCAACGTCAGAATGACTTCGTTACTTCTGAAGATGCTGGCAGACATCAATCTGGCTTACGAAGAAAATCGTTTATTGGGGAAGACGGAAAAGGAACAGCCCAATCAGAATGATAAGATAAACGATATTATCCGTTATATTTCGGACAACCTGACTACGAAAATTACCCTGGATGATCTGACGCAGAAATTCTTTTTGAGTAAGTATTATCTCTGCCATGAATTTAAGCGTAATACCGGATTTACGGTATTCGACTACATCAGGTATAAGAGGGTGCTGGACGCCAAAATGCGTCTGCAGAACGGTCAGCCCATCAGCGAAGTGTGGTGTGAATTGGGATATGTGGATTATTCCAATTTCTACAGAACGTTTAAGAAAACGGTGGGAATGTCGCCCAAAGAATATTTGGAGAAGCTGGGAATTGACAGAAAAAAGGCTATGGAGGAAGAGAAGAATGGATGAGAAGAGGAGCTTTGCCGCAGAGGATATTTTGGAGATGCGTTCTCCTGCCGCTTGGCATCGGGATCTGTATCGTGAAGCAGCCCCAACGGGAAATGGAAAGCTGGGCGCGCTGGTTTATGGGGGAATCTCCCAGGAGAGGATTGCCGTGAACCACTGCAGGTTATGGGAGAAGGGAAAACAGCAGACCCTTCCGGATGTCCATGAGACATTGGGGCTTACCAGGGCAGCCATCGACAGAGGGGATTACTGGGGAGGCAACTGGTTTGGGGCCAATGCCCTGAAAGAGCAGGGATATTCTCCCAGGCTGGGAAATCCGGTGCCGGTATGTGATCTTGCGGTGGGCATGGAAGGCAGGCAGCTGTTTCGAAATTACCGCAGAACGGTACATATGGATACGGGCGAGGTTGTAGTAAGCTGGCGGGAAGGGGAGAATGCCTACCGCAGAAGCCTGTTTGTTTCCAGGAAAAATGATATGATTTTCTGCCGTGTGGAATCTGATGAGACGCCTTTTGAACTGACGGTGGCTGCTGTGCGGCACGAGACCGGAGAAGACGACGCCAAAAAGAAATGGGAAAACAGAGAGTCGTTAAGCTTTGCGGAAGGCAAAAGATTTGGCTTTCAGGCGCAGCATGAGGATGGGCTCTGGTATGGCGCATTGGGAGAAATCCGATCGGATGGAGCAACGGAAGTGAAAAAGAACGGCCTGACGGTGACGGGGGCCACCTGGGTTGTGGTGGCGCTTAAGCCGGAAGTGGGCTTGGCAGAGGAATTATCCGGCAGTCTGACGGATGGATGGCCGGAAGAGATGTTTGACTATCCGGCCAGAAAAGGGGAACACGCCACGCTTCACAGAGCCCTTTACCGCAGTGCGGAGCTATCCCTGTCACAGCGCAAGGATTCCTCCAACGAGGAACTGCTGGCGGCGGCCTATGAAGAGGAAGCGCCTGCTGAGCTGTTGGAAAAACAGTGGAAGTTCGGGCGTTATCTGATGGTGTGCGGCACCAGGGAGGATGGGCTGCCCTTCCCCTTATACGGACTGTGGCACGGCAGGTATAAGATGAGCTGGCCGCACAATATGGCAAATGAAAATGTGGAGATGATTTATTGGCATACGCTGACGGGAAATCTGGCAGGCGCCATGATCACCTTGATACGCTATTATGTGGATAAGATGCCTCAGTTTAGAGAATGTGCAACAAAGCTGTTTGGATTGCCGGGGATTTATGTCCCTGCGGGAACCACGCCGGAGCATTGCTTCCCCACCCAGATTGTCCCTGTCATTTTAAACTGGATTGGATGTGCCGGATGGCTGTCACAGATGTTTTACAGATATTACCTTTACACAGGAGACAGGGAGCTGCTGGAGCGGGATATCCTGCCTTTTATGCTGGAGACGGGACTGTTTTATGAGAACTACGTGGTGCGTGAGGCGGATGGAACGGTGCGCATTTATCCTTCCGTTTCTCCGGAGAATACACCGGGTAATCTGATACCGGAGGACAATCCGGATATGGCCCATCCCTGTCCTTCTGTTGAGAATGCCACAATGGATATCGCCATTATGAAGGAATTGTTTACCAATCTTTTGGAGGTTTCCGAGGAAACCGGAAACTATGCGGAGAAGAGGGAAATTTGGAGAGAT
The DNA here is from genome assembly GCA_910578185.1 of uncultured Acetatifactor sp. GTDB lineage: Bacteria > Bacillota > Clostridia > Lachnospirales > Lachnospiraceae > Acetatifactor. The sequence continues at coordinate 121,223 of CAJTPN010000005.1, read as the reverse complement.
ATCATCAAACATTTGCCGGCCTATGGAGTGACAGAGGACGGAGATGTGAGAGAATGGCAGAAGGAAGGACTTGACCAGCGTTATAACCACAGGCATTTGTCTCATATTTATCCCCTGTTCCCGGGCACGGAGATTGTGCGCGGGCGGGACAGTGAGGAAGTTGTGGCTGCTTTTGAAAAGGCTGTGGACAAGAGGGTGCTGGGGGCGCAGACCGGATGGTCCCTGTCCCATATGGCTTGCATTTACGCCCGGCTTCAAAGGCCTGAAAAAGTGTTGGAATGCCTGGATATTATGGATAAATCCTGTCTGTTGCGAAATTTCTTTACCTTGCATAACGATTGGCGCGGCATGGGACTTACGCTGGGGAGGGATTCCTTTGCGCCGGTTCAGCTGGACGCTGCCATGGGTGTGGTGCAGGCAATCCAGGAATGCCTGTTGTTTGTGGGGAATGATTGTATTAAACTGCTGCCGGCGCTTCCCGGGAGACTGGGAAAAGGGGCGCTGAAAGGGTTTCGCTATATGACCGGAAGCCTGTCTATGGAATGGGATATGGCAGAAGGAAGGCTGTGGGCGGAGATGTACGCGCAGCGGGAGACAAATGTGAAGATTTATTTGCCCAAGTGGGTGAAAGAGGTTGTCATATGCAGCCAAAATCAGGAAATAAGATATGCGGAAGGGGATAATCAGGAACAGGGCGTTAGTGGACTCAAGGTGCATATGAGCGCCGGAGATCGACTGGAGATACGCACAGCAAACTGAGGGAGTCGGTATGCTAATCGGAATATATGAAAAGGATATGGAAAAAGATAAGAAAAGGAGAAAGGAAAAATGGCAATCGACAGATATAAACTGGTAACAGGGCATAATCCGGTTCTGGAGAAAGTGGACGTGGACTCTCCCCTCACGGTTGGAAACGGAGAGTTTGCTTTTACGGCGGATGTGACGGGGCTGCAGACCCTTTACCGGGAGTATGAGGAGACCTGTCCCCTGTGCACCATGTCCCAGTGGGGATGGCATACGCAGCCGGTAAGTAAGGAGCGCTATGCATATACGCTGGATGATCTTGTGATGACAGAATTTGACTATAACGGCAGAAAGGTGATATATCCCAAGAATGCTGCGGAAGGAAACGAGGAAGTCTATGAGTGGCTCCGCAAAAATCCTCACAGACTCAACCTGGCACGTATCGGCCTGGAATACCGGGACAAGGAAATCCAGGCGGAGCAGCTTGACGGGGTACATCAGGAGCTGGATTTGTATCAGGGGATCTTGAAGAGCCGCTTTACACTGGATCAGGCTTTGTGTGAGGTGGAAACCTGCTGCGACAGTGAGAGCGACAGCCTTGGGATCAGAGTGTCCTCCCCGCTTCTGGCAGACGGCGGGTTGACGGTGGCGTTGGGCTTCCCCTATGGTTCTCCCAATAAAAGCGCCTCTGATTTCGGGCAGCCCAAGAGGCATACTACGGAGGTGCTGGCACAGGAAGAGGGATGGGTGGTGCTTCGGCGCACGCTGGACAGGGATGTCTATTATGTGGTAATCAGGACGGGAAAAGAGGTTGGAGCAACAATCCTGGAACATAGGGTGGTGCTTGGGACAAACGCGGAAGAGATGATTTTGTTTGTGGGATTCTCATTGGAAAATCCGCTGGAGAAATCAAACCGAAATACTGATTGGGAGGAGATCAGAGCAAACAGCATTCGCTATTGGAAGGAATTCTGGGAGGAGGGGGCTATTTTGCAGATGCACAACAGTCCTGATCCAAAAGCCAGGGAGCTGGAGCGGAGAATGATTCTGTCCATGTATCTGCTTGCCATCAATTCCTGTGGTTCTGCTCCGCCGCAGGAGACAGGATTGACCTGCAACAGCTGGTACGGCAAAATGCATCTGGAAATGTATTTCTGGCATTGCGCGTGGGCGCCTTTGTGGGGACATACGGAGCTTTTGGAGCGAAGTCTGCCTTGGTATATGGAGCACCTTCCGGAAGCACGGGAAAACGCCGCCAGAAACAGCTATAAGGGAGCCAGATGGCCCAAGATGATCGCGCTTGGGGGCGTTGACAGTCCCTCCAAGGTGGCGCCCATGCTTTTATGGCAGCAGCCCCATATTATCTTTATGTTGGAATTGTGCTATCGGGCCAATCATGACAGCGCATTTCAGAAGAAGTATTGGCAATTAGTGAAGGAGACGGCGGACTTTATGGCGGATATTGCCGTTTACAATGCCCAAAAAGATTGTTATGAGCTGGTGGCGCCGGTGATTCCGGTGCAGGAATGCCACAGACCCAATGAGACGCTCAATCCTGCCTTTGAGGTATCCTATTGGAAGATTACCCTTGAGATCGCTGCCAGATGGGGACGGGAACTGTCTGAGGAATACGATCCCAAATGGGAGGAAGTGAGCGGTAAAATGGCCGGGCTTACGGCGGAAGAAGGCGTTTATCTTGCTCATGAGAAATGCCCTCTCACCTATACCGTATACAACCATGACCATCCGTCCATGCTGATGTCTTATGGCGTGCTGCGGGACGATCGGTGTGATCCGGACACCATGGGCAGATCTTTGGATAAAATTTTGGAATGCTGGAATTATCCCTCTCTGTGGGGATGGGACTTTGCGGTGATGGCTATGACGGCGGTAAGGCTGGGGAACCCTTCCCTGGCGATAGATATCCTGCTGAAGGATACACCCAAGAACGATTATGTGGTCAGCGGGAACAACCGTCAGAAGCTGCGCAAGGATTTGCCGCTGTATTTGCCCGGAAACGGTTCGCTGATGCTGGCGCTGTCCCTGATGGCCGGCGGTTATGAAGGCTGCGAGAAGAAGACGCCCGGATTTCCCGAGGGTTGGGTTGTGGAGGCGGAAGGGCTGCCGAAATATATTTAATGTAATGACTGACTGGCGCTGGGACTGGCTGTGCAAAATGGATTTTCAACCTGCCGGCGTGTACCGGAAAGTTTTTCTGATCACAAGGAAACAGTTCTATATAGCAGCCCCATGCCATTGGTGTGGGGCTGTTTTTACGGTGCGCCTTGCGACACACGTTTCTAAAGGGTGAAAGTCCCTAATCCGCCCTGGTAGTGGGAAGGATACAGCCAAGACCAAGGGTGTCCTATTCATAACAAGGATTATGATTAACGCGAGGGGAATCTGAAGGAAGGTGGCGGCAAATCTCTGGTCTGACGAACAGAAACCACATAAGGCTATAGTTAAGGATAAGGTGGCCGAACAAACCAAAGTCCAATAACTACTGGGAATTAACTATGGTAAGGACAAAAGCACTAAACACAGGAGTGTGGGGATTTGTTGGAGTTATCTCTATGTTTACGGTGGGCGTTGTTTTTGCGTTACATATAATGCTTGTTTCAACTCTGAAAAATACAAACAAAGCATATGGAAACAGCGTAAAATCACCGGCAATGCAGACTGCTCTAACGGCATATATGGCAGCCAGTGTGTTTTATGGTTCGAAGGTTTCCGGTGCCAACGGCACAGAGCTTTACTGGTTCTCGGGCTTTTCTCTGCTGTTTCTGTTGCGGATATAGCAATTGGTATGGCTAACAACAACGGTTACATTAATAATATAACGCAAAATCAAGCTGAAATAGAAACTGAGCTTGCAGATTTTGGGTATAAATCGGATAAAGTAAATAATAAAATCCCTTTTAAAATAAGTGTTGCTGGAATATAACTCCGGCGATTTCTACAGAGGAACATTGATATGACAGGCACCCTGTGCTATAATTGGCTCAACAAATCAGGATGGAGGGCATTATAAATGTTATATGAGGATCTGGAAGAACTTTTGAACGAATATAATTGGGATGATGGATTTGAAACCCCAAAAGAGATTTTAATCAATCCTTATTGTGATTTAGCATTAGCATTAAAGATTTTTTATCTTGCCGATGGATTTGCTTATTTAGAGGGGGCTGCAGAAAAAAGTGGATTAAGCGAATGGAAACAGTTTATCAATTCTCTTTACAATAATATTCTGGATAATAAATATAAAGAAAGCGGCAGACAATATGAGATACCACTTACTAAAGTTCAAAAACATAAATTTAGAAAAAAGCAAATACCAGAGATTTTTTTAACAGATTTATAACTTCCAGTTTGTCGGGAAAAATCAAGACTGTATACAGGTGAAATTACAAAAGGCTGTCACATGGGAGGGGCATATTTATGTCTGGAAAGGAAAAAACGATTGGCAGTGCTGCCGCTGTTCCTGCGGCTGGGCAGAACAAGGCGACGGGCCTTACTTGAAAAAGTGCATCAGTAAGTGCTTCCAGGTAACAGAGGGTGAGGAAAAGGAAGAGATCGTTTTCTGACAATTTGTAAAGATAACCTTATATTTTGCGCTTTGCAATATCTAAAGAATGATATTACAAATGAGAAAAAATAATTTTGAAAAAAATAGAAAAATATTTTAAAAATATGTTGACAATATGCGATCTGTGTAATATAATAAAATCAGAAAACAGGAGAGAGAAAAAGAACATCTTCCACAAAGAAAAGAAACAAGAGGTGAAGCGGAAGAAAGGAAGAGAAAACTAAATAAGAAAGAGAGGTATGGTCCAATGGATTCAGAAGTTTGAGAGGGCGTATTGAAGGTAAAAAGTCAATACGCCCTTTCCGTTTTGCTTTTTTTGCTTTTGGCAAAGCCGTTGGTATCTTCAACTTCTTAATTAATTGAAAAATTTATCGGAGCTACTGGAAAGTATTGTTGTTGTGTGATATACTTATTAAATCTGCAGGGAACGGAATAAAATGAGCAGATGCGTAAGTGGAACAGGAGGTGCGGAAATGGATATTGCAGGCGTATCAATGGCGCTGGCCAGGGTTTCAGATCAATCCCAGCTGGGAACGGCGGTGCTGAAGAAAGCGATGGACACAAATCAATCGTTGGGAGAAGGTATGGTAGAAATGCTGGACGCAGCTGCCATGGAGCGGAGCGTTAATCCCAACGTGGGAGCAAATTTTGACGTGTATATCTAAGTACCGGTTTGAAGGGCTGCCTGGAGCTATGCTCCAGGTAGCCTTTTTGTGGAAAATCCTAAAAATCTATTGCTTTTTTTCCTTTTTTTTTGTACATTTGTAGTGAAGGGTTGTCTATACAAATCCGAAAGAGCAAAATATAAGGGGTGGGGAGCAGATGATTTCAAATCAGGTATTGCAGAATACGATAGACGGGTTGAAAAACATTGCACGAATTGACTTTTGCGTGATGGATGTGGATGGGAAGGAAATAGCTTCCACCGCAGATATGGGCGGCAGTGCCAGAGCCGCAATGGAATTTGCCGTTTCCCCAGCGGATTCCCAGGAAATACAGGGTTATCAGTTCTTTAAAGTATATGACGAGCAGCAGCTGGAATATGTCCTTATGGCGGGGGGCAGCGGTGAAGACGCCTATGTCGTGGGCAAGATGGCGGCATTTCAAATTCAAAGTCTGTTGGTGGCATATAAAGAGCGCTTTGACAAAGATAATTTTTTTAAAAATCTGCTTTTGGACAACTTGCTTTTGGTGGATATTTACAGCCGCTCTAAAAAGCTGCACATTCAGACAGATGTTCCGCGTGGAGTGATGGTGGTAGAGCCGGGCAACGGGCGGGACGGCAATGTTCTGGAGATCGTAAGGGCGCATCTCAATGTCAACAGTAAGGATTTTATCACGGCGGTGGACGAGAGCAATGTGATCGTGATCAAGGAATTGGCGGAGACCGATTCTCTCAAGGAAATTGAAAAAGCAGCAAAATCTCTAAGGGCCTTTTTGCAGAAAGAGGGCATAAAGGATATCCGGATCGCTTACGGTACGGTGGTGAAGGAATTAAAGGAGGTCAGCCGTTCTTATAAGGAGGCTAAAATGGCCATAGATGTGGGCAAGATATTCTTTGACGAGAGGGAGATCATCGCCTACAGTGAGCTTGGGATTGGGCGTCTGATTTATCAGCTTCCCATTCCGCTGTGCAAGATGTTTATCCATGAAATCTTTGGCGGAAAGAGCCCGGATGATTTTGATGAGGAGACTCTTGGTACGATACATAAGTTTTTTGAGAACAGCCTGAATGTGTCAGAGACATCCAGACAGTTGTTTATACACAGAAATACGCTGGTGTACCGGCTTGATAAGCTGCAGAAGAGCACGGGGCTTGACCTGCGCGTATTTGAGGACGCCATTACATTTAAGATTGTGTTGATGGTGGTAAAATATATGAAGTATATGGAAAATGTGGACTTTTAGTTTGCGATTGGATGATTACCTGTTTCAGGACGGAGGAATACAATGACGAAAAAAGAGCAGTCATGGAGGAGGCGGGAGCAATTTATAGAGGACAACGGCATTATTTGTTTACAAAATGTGAGTAAAGTATATTCCAAGGGTTCCCCCGCCATCAATGGGATTACATTGGGGATTGGCAGAGGGGAATTTGTATTTATAGTAGGCGACAGCGGATCGGGAAAATCCACCCTGATCAAGCTTTTGCTGCGGGAGTTGACCGCTACCAGCGGACATGTATTTGTGATGGGGAGTGATCTGGAAAAATTGAAGCATAGACAGGTGCCTAAATTCCGCCGCAATCTGGGGGTGGTGTTCCAGGACTTTCGCCTGCTCAATGACAGAAATGTATATGAAAACGTGGCTTTTGCCCAGCGGATTGTGGAGACGCCTGCCATTGAAATCAGGAGAAACGTGCCGTCCATTCTTGCCATGGTAGGGCTGGCAGGCAAATACAAGGCCAAGACAAAGCAGCTTTCCGGCGGTGAGCAGCAGAGGGTTGCATTGGCCAGGGCCCTTGTAAACAATCCGTCTATTCTGCTGGCCGACGAACCCACAGGAAACCTGGATCCCAAAAATTCGTGGGAGATTATGAATCTGCTGGACGAAATCAACCGCAATGGTACTACTGTGGTTGTGGTGACGCATAACAGGGAGATTGTCAACAGTATGCACAAGCGTGTGGTCACCATGAAAAAAGGAGTGATCATCAGCGATGAGGAAGGAGGAGAATACATAGATGAAGATTAGCACCTTGTTTTATACGATCAGACAGGGGTTTGTGAATATCTTCCGAAATAAATGGTATTCCCTGGCTTCCGTGGCCACTATAGCGGCATGTCTGTTTTTATTCGGTCTGTTCTATTCTGTTGTGATGAACTTCAGGAGTATTGTGATGAAGGCGGAGGAAGGTGTTTCCATAACGGTTTTTTTCCACAGTGAATGGGATTTGGACCCAAGCCATGAGGAAGGACAGCTCCCCTCGGAGAGCCGGATAGAGGAAATCGGTCAGATGATAGCCCGCCGCGCGGAGGTTTCCAGAGTGCGGTTTGTCTCGGATGAGGAGGCATGGAAGAAGTTTACTCAGGATCAGTTCGGAGATGCTTTTGAAAAATATGCCGTGGGGTTTCCTGAGAATCCGTTGAAAGGGATGCACAGCTACGAGGTATTTATCAGTGACGTGTCCATGCAGAGCGCGCTGATCACTTGGCTGGAATCTCTGCCGGAGGTGAGCAAGATAAACGGCTCCATGTTGACTGCCGATATCTTAAGTGGGGCTAACCTGCTGATTGCCTATGTATCCGTGGGGATTATTGTGATCCTTCTGGCAGTCAGCATCTTTTTGATCAGCAATACGGTGGCCATCGGCATTTCCGTCCGGTCTGAAGAGATCAATATTATGAAATATATCGGGGCAACGGACTTTTTTGTCAGGGCGCCTTTTGTGTTGGAAGGGATGCTGATCGGCGCGGTGGGGGCGGCGCTGCCCCTTTGGCTGATTTACATGTTGTATTATTATGTGTTAGCTTATATTATGGAACGGTTTACCATTTTGGCAGGCTTTTTGAATTTTGTATCCGTGGAGGAACTGTTTCGGGTGCTCACGCCGGTATCCTTGGCGATAGGTGTGGGAATCGGTTTTCTGGGAAGTATCAATACCGTGAGAAAGCATTTGCAGGTGTAAGGTAAGGCCTATGAAAAAAAAGTTGATTTGTATTCTGCCGTTGGTGGCGGTTTGTTTCTTGTTTTTTGGGGGAAACCTTATGGGAAGAGTGTCCGCCCAGGGGCTTTCCTCCATCACTTCTGACAGCATAAAGGAAAAAGAAGATCAGATTTCTCAGATCAAGAAGGAAAAGGAGACTATGAAAAACGGTCTCAGCAATCTGAAAGAAATCAAAAAGGAGCTGGAAAAGCAGAAGGATAATCTGAAGAATTATGTGGTACAGCTGGACAGCAGCTTGGAACAGATAGAACGCAATATTGCTGATTTGAGCGGCCGGATTGAGATAAAAGAACAGGAGATCGGTCAGGCTCAGAAGGATTTGGAGTCGGCGATGAAAAGGGAAGACGACCAGAAAGAATCCACCATTGCCTGCATAAGATTAATGTATGAGGCCGGAAATCCAAGTGTTGCCGATATGTTGGCAGAAGCCAGGGGCTTTGGGGATTTCCTGAATCGTATGGATTACGTGGAGAAAGTGTATGCCTACGGAATGCGTATGTGGGAGGAGTACAAGGCGGTCCGGGAATATGTGGAACTTTGCAAGGAAGAACTGGAGCTGGAAAAGGAGATATTAGACGAGACCAGAGCAAGTGTGGAAATAGAACAGAAGAACCTGGAGGAATTGATAGAACAGAAGAATCGTGATATTATCGCATATGAGACAGATATTAACAACAAGGAAAAGGCCATCAGAGAGTACGAGGAGGAAATCAGGGCACAGGAAGAGGAAATAAAGCTTTTGGAAGCGGCCGTGGCGGAAGAGAAAAAGAAGCTGATCGCCAGCGCAATTCTTTCCTATGACGGGGGAATGTTTACATTTCCGCTGGCCACGTTTACCAGGATATCCGACGAGTATGGCATGAGGATACATCCCACTTTGGGGGTGGAGCAGTTTCACAATGGTGTGGACTTTGCTTCTCCCAAAGGGACGGCTATCTATGCGGCATATGACGGGAAAGTGGTGGCGGCGACCTATAGCTCCACCATGGGAAATTATGTGATGATAGATCATGGAGACGGGCTGTACACAATCTATATGCATGCGTCGGCGCTGTATGTGAAAAAGGATGATGTGGTGGTGGCGGGAGAAACCATTGCGGCGGTGGGAAGCACGGGGCGCTCCACCGGCAATCATCTCCACTTCAGCGTGAGATTGAACGGCGCCTATGTATCCCCGTGGGAGTATTTGAAACAGTAGATTCGGGTGGGATTGAAAGGAGAAGAGTATGGACGAAAACAATGCATATTTTGATAACATTTCCGGGTCAGAGGGGGCAGCTTCCAGCCAGTCGGCGGGACAGACCTGGAAAGTTCCCCCGAAGCAGACGGAGAATCGTCCGGAAATAACGTCTTGGGAAGAGAGAGGCAGCCGAAAGGGATTGTTCCTGGGAGGCGTTATCGCCGGGATCTCAGTGGCGTTGCTGGTTGTGGCGATTTGTTATCTGGGTTTTTATGTGCAGGGGCTTGTGAATTACAACGGAAACACTGACGATGCGCTTGGGGCGGAGGAAGGAAATGCCATTGATTCCGGCATGGTTTCCAAGCTGAAGGCATTGGAGGATACCATAGAAAAGTATTTTTATTTGGGGGAGACTACTCAGGAACAGCTTCAAAACGGTATCTATAAGGGGATGCTGGCGTCCCTGGGGGATCCTTACTCCGAGTACTATTCCGCTGAGGAATTAAATGCGCTGATGCAGCAGACGGAAGGCGTGTATTTCGGGATCGGCGCGTATGTCAGTCTGGATACGGTCAGTGGCCTGCCCAAAATCGCAGGGACGATTGCCGGGGCGCCTTCGGAGGAAGTGGGCCTGCGCACCAATGATCTGATTTATGAGGTGGACGGAACCGCCACATACGGTATGACATTGACGGAAGTGGTTTCTCTCATCAAGGGGCCTGAGAATACCACGGTAAATATCACCATCGTAAGGGAGGGAGCTTCCGATTATCTTGACTTTACCGTTACCCGCAGAAAGGTGGAATCTCCCACGGTGGAGTATTCCATGTTGGAAGAGGGTATGGCGTATATTCAGGTGAAGGAATTTGACTCGGTAACCGTCGGTCAGTTTGAGAATGCACTTGCCTCTGCCAGAAGAGACGGTATGAAAGGTCTGATTTTGGATCTGCGCGCAAATCCGGGCGGCAGTCTGAATGCAGTGGTAGAGATGTCGCGGATGATTCTGCCCAAAGGCATGATCGTGTATACGGAGGATAAGAACGGCAAGAGATCTGAATATACCTGTGATGGTACCAGAGAACTGGAAGTGCCGCTGACGGTTCTTGTGGATATGAACTCAGCCAGCGCCTCGGAGATTATGGCCGGGGCAATTAAGGATTACGAACTGGGAACGCTGGTAGGCACCACCACTTTTGGCAAGGGCATTGTGCAGCAGATCATGCCTTTCAGCGACGGTTCTGCAGTGAAGCTTACTATCAGCGCTTATTATACGCCAAAGGGCAATAATATCCATGGAATCGGTATTGTACCCGATGTGGTGTGTGAGTTTGAGGGAGAAAAGTATTACGGCAGTAACGGTGAACTTGACAATCAGCTCGATAAGGCCAAGGAAGTTTTGAGAGAATTGATGAAGAAGTGACGGAAGGGCATGGGAAAGAGGTATGTTTTTTAAAAAGAAGACGGGTGGTGTCAGGGAGTTAGATGAGAAACTGCAGCGGATTCAAATGAATTTCGAGAACAATTATAAGGATGCTGCACAGCTGAACCTGAAAGAATTTGACGCCCGCCTGAATGAGTTGTGGGAGAAGGGGAAATTGTCGGAGACGCAGAGAGCTTACTATAGTGAGAAACGCAGCGATTATCAGACCAGGATGAAAAATTTTACGCATAAAGATCAAAAGCCTACCTGGTTGTAAGCCCTTGGATGAAAAATTGGGGTTTGGCTGTTGAATGACAAAATGCAGATAAATGTTCAAAGATTTTGGTAGAAGTATGAATTGCAGGAGGGTTTGGATCATGAAAAAAATTGTTGTTTGGTTGTTTATGGCAGTTGTAATTGTGGCATTTTGGGGAGTACAGGTTAAAGCGGCGGAAGGCTCATGGAAAACGTATTATGACTTTACGGATATTTACGATTTTGAAAATAGAATCGTAAATGAAAACGTTGATTTTCGGGATAAAGGTCAATGCGGGCAGAATGTGTACTGGTATATTACGTATGATTATCGCCTGATCATTACGGGGCAGGGCGCAATGGACGACTATGTATGGGAACCAATGTATACCGTGGGAACCAACGCCAATAAAGCGCCGTGGTATACCTATGCAACCTATGTAAAGGAAGTATATATTGAAGAGGGTGTTACCACCATCGGAAGCGGGGCCTTTCTTGATTTTACAATGTGCAGATTTATTCATATTCCAAATTCGGTTACAAGAATCGGTTATATTGCATTTGAAAATTGCAAATTACTGAAGCACCTGAGAATATCCGCTGATTTATCAGAAATTTATGCCGGTGCATTTGCCAACAGCACGTTTCCGCTTTGCTATGAGGGTTCGGCAGAAGAATTTGAATCTATCGGCAAGCCCCAATATGTTGGCGGAAATGGTTGGACGAGCCAATGGAATGATGCTTATACCGGTTCCGTCTATTATCATAGTTATAATGAGGAGCAGGACGGTGTGATTAAATGTTCTGCCTGTAACCATATTCTTAAGGGCAATGAACAGGAAGCTTATCTGTATTCGGGAACTTGCGGTGAAAATGCAAATTGGGGAATTACGGAAGACTATAAGCTTGTGATTTCAGGATTGGGCGATATGACAGACTATGTTGACGGTCCGTCTTATACGCTTGGAAACGACAACAAAGCCCCTTGGTACGGGTTTGCCAATCAGATTAAGGCGGTGGAAGTCAGGGAGGGAATTACATCGATTGGAAGCGAGGCGTTTCTGAACTTTACCGTTTGTGAATCCGTCAGCATCCCGGAAACAGTTACAAAAATAGGTTATATTGCATTTGAAAATTGCTTTTTGTTAAAACATATTCGTCTTCCTCATAGTGTAAAGGAGATTTATGCAGGCGCCTTTTGCAATGATACCTGTTCCGTATGCTATGTTGGAACGGAAGAAGAATTTAATAATATTGATAAGGTAATTCATAACGGATATGTCCAGTCGGATTGGACATTGGGTTATGAGGGGCAGGTCTATTATGACAGCCGAGATATTGTGAATAACGGAATAACGGTATGCTCTTCCTGTAATGTGGTGCTTGATCTGAACGGCAATCAATATGACAATGTTGCACAGGGAAAATGTGGTCAGGATTTGGAGTGGGTAATTACCAATGATTATTGCCTGCGTATCTATGGAACAGGACGGATGACAGATTATGTGAACGCTCCCTATTATACCGTTGGCGTGAATTCCAAAGCGCCCTGGTTTCCGTATGCGGGACTGATACGATATATTATTATTGAGGATGGGGTAGAATCCATTGGCAATGGGGCGTTCCTTGATTTTAGCGTATGCGAAAACGTTGAAGTTCCGGATTCAGTTATCTCCATCGGCTATATTGCATTTGAAAACTGCTATCGGTTACATCATTTGTCCTTGTCCGATCGAGTCACGGAAATCAAAGCAGGCGCATTTTGGAATGACACATTTCCTATCTGTTACAGGGGCGCTGAAGAGGCATTTGAAAGTATCAGCAAGCCTGCTTATCAAGGTTATGAAGAGGTCTTTTGGAATACAGGTTATACCGGAAATGTGAATTATAACAGCGGACGGGAATATACGGATTTTGGAGAATATTGTTCTTCTTGTCATACCTGTCTGGAAGGGTGGGAGAAGACAGATACTAAAAAATATTGGTATGAAAGAAACGTAAAGCAGGGAACATATGAGGATCCTAAAAATATTGAAGGGGACGGAACCATTCGAGGAAGGGAGATATATGATCCCAGATCTAACGGATGGCATTGGCTGGATGCCTGCTATGAGGGCGCCGACGCGTATGACAAAGAGGTCTGGATGCCTTATATCTACAGCTTGGAAGATGAGTTCAGTGAGGAAGAGATTATAAATAATGCGGCGGCAAGCGGGGAGATGGCTGATCAGGTAAAAGAAAGTATTTATAATAAGACCGGAAAATGGGTGCGTTATGATTCTGAGGGCAGGATGTATAAGGGATGGTATACGGTGGAAGGTGCCGATGCGGAACTGTATCCTACACAAGCCGGAAATACTTATTATTATGATCCCAAGACAGGACTTATGGCAAGAGGCTATGTTTATATTGACGGCGTGCAGTATCACTTTGATGAAATTACGGGTGTGTTGACCAAGTAAAACATGGAGGACGTTGGCTGCTAAAAATTTTAAAAAGAGAAGTATTTCCGTTAAGTATGGAGATACTTCTTTTTTTGTATGGAAGGGAGGACTTTGGAGGAGGCTATGCTGAAGCTTTCCTGCAGATGATGAGTATAATGAAAAACAAGAGAACAAATATTTGGAACGAATGTTCTGAAAAATGCTGTTTACATCTATACAAATAAAATGCTGTATGGTATAATGTTGACCCAGAAGAACATTGGTTCAATTTTTGATTCCATGTGCGCTGAAGAGCATGTTTCATTCGCATATTAAACATGGCGTTCTCATTAGAATTATGGAGGTGGCATTCATGCAAAAGGAACAAGGACTTTTCGCAGAACAAAAACTGTTCAAACTTCATTCCGAATACAAGCCTACCGGCGACCAGCCGCAAGCCATAGCGGAGCTGGTGGAAGGCTTCAAAAAAGGAAATCAATTCCAGACTTTGCTGGGGGTTACCGGTTCCGGCAAGACCTTTACCATGGCAAATGTCATCGCCGCCCTGAACAAGCCCACTTTGGTCATTGCCCACAACAAGACCCTGGCGGGGCAGCTTTACGGCGAATTCAAAGAATTTTTCCCGGAAAACGCGGTAGAATATTTTGTGTCCTATTATGATTATTATCAACCGGAGGCTTATGTGCCCTCTTCCGATACCTATATTGCTAAGGACTCCTCAATCAATGATGAGATAGACAAGCTTCGTCTTTCGGCTACGGTTTCTTTGACGGAGAGACGGGATGTGGTGGTGGTGGCCAGCGTATCCTGTATCTATGGCTTGGGGAGTCCGGACGAGTACAGGGATATGGTGGTCTCTCTGCGGCCCGGTATGGTGAAAGACAGAGATCAGGTGCTTCGGGAACTGGTGGATATTCAGTATAATCGCAATGAACTTGATTTACAGAGAGGGTGCTTTCGGGTACATGGGGATGTGATAGAGGTGTACCCTGCCCAGGGCGGTGATTATCTGATTCGGGTGGAATTTTTTGGGGACGAGATCGACAGGATCACGGAGGTGGAACCTTTGTCGGGCAGAGTACATGCGGAGCTGAGTCATATTGCAGTTTTCCCGGCGTCTCACTATGTGGTTTCCCACGAGAAGATCAAAACGGCCTGTGACAATATAGAGAAAGAACTGGAAGCTCAAGTGCGCTTTTTCAAAAGCGAGGATAAGCTGATTGAGGCCCAGCGTATTGCAGAGAGGACAAATTTTGATGTGGAGATGATGCGGGAGACAGGATTTTGTTCCGGCATTGAAAATTATTCCAGGCATCTGAACGGTATGCCTGAGGGGTCTCCGCCTCTGACGCTTATGGACTTTTTTCAGGATGATTTCCTGATTATTGTGGACGAGTCCCATATGACCATTCCGCAGATTCGCGGAATGTACGCCGGGGATCGCTCCAGGAAGACGACGCTGGTGGATTACGGCTTCAGGCTTCCTTCTGCGCTGGACAACCGGCCTTTAAACTTTGAGGAATTCGAGACGCATATTGATCAGATGATGTTTGTCTCCGCCACGCCCTCCGATTATGAAGCGGCACATGAACTGCTCAGAACGGAGCAGATTATCAGGCCAACCGGTTTGCTGGACCCGGAGGTGGAAGTGCGCCCGGTGGAGGGACAGATCGACGATTTGATCGGTGAGGTAAACAAAGAGACGGATAAGCACAATAAGGTCTTGATCACCACGCTGACAAAGCGCATGGCGGAGGATTTGACGGATTATATGCGCGAGGTTGGGATTCGGGTGAAGTATATGCATTCAGATATTGAGACGCTGGAGCGGGCGGAGATCATCAGGGATATGCGACTGGATGTATTCGACGTTCTGGTGGGAATCAATCTGCTGCGGGAAGGGCTGGACATTCCGGAGATTTCCCTTGTGGCAATTCTGGATGCGGACAAGGAAGGCTTCCTGCGCAGCGCCACTTCTCTGATACAGACCATAGGACGGGCGGCAAGGAATGCGGAGGGGCGTGTGATAATGTATGCGGATTCGGTTACGGATTCTATGCGTATTGCCTTGGATGAAACCAGCCGCAGACGTGAAATTCAGATGAAGTATAATGAGGAACATGGTATTACGCCTCAGACAATCAAAAAGGCCGTCAGGGAATTGATCTCCATTTCCAAAGAGATCGCCAGAGAAGAGATGCAATTTGAGAAGGATCCGGAATCCATGAGCCGTAAGGAGCTGGAGAAGCTGATTGGGGAAGTGCAGAAGAAGATGCAGAAAGCGGCTGCAGATTTGAATTTCGAGGCGGCTGCGGAATTGCGGGATAAGATGGTGGAACTGAAGCAGAAGCTTCGGGATATGGAAGAGGAAAAATAGAGTAAGGAACGGAGTAGGATGGAGATGGAAGAGATCAAAAAGATGCGTCCCAGAGAATACATTAAGATACGGGGGGCTAACGAAAATAATCTGAAGAATCTGGATGTGGATATTCCCAGAAATGAGCTGGTAGTACTGACAGGCATGTCAGGTTCCGGAAAGTCGTCCCTTGCTTTTGAGACTATATATGCAGAGGGGCAGAGGCGTTATATGGAATCCCTGTCCTCCTATGCCAGACAGTTTCTGGGACAGATGGAGAAACCAAATGTGGAGCGGATTGAGGGCCTTTCCCCGGCAATTTCCATTGATCAGAAGTCTACCAACAGAAATCCTCGTTCCACGGTGGGAACCGTGACGGAAATTTATGATTATTTTCGTCTGCTCTACGCCAGGATCGGAATTCCCCATTGCCCCAACTGCGGCAGGGAAATTGCAAAGCAGACGGTGGATCAGATGGTGGATCAGATTATGGAGGTGCCCGAAGGTACCAGGTTACAGCTTCTGGCGCCGGTGGTGCGTGGTCGCAAGGGGGAGCATGCCAAAGTATTGGAGCGCGCCAAGAGAAGCGGGTACGTGCGGGTGCGGATAGACGGTAATCTGTACGAACTGACCGAGGAGATTTCCCTGGAGAAAAATATTAAGCATAATATAGATATTGTGGTGGACCGTCTGGTGGTGAAGGCGGGAATAGAGCGTCGTCTGGCGGACTCCATTGAGAATGTACTGGAGTTGGCGGAAGGGCTTTTGGTGGTGGACGTGATTGGGGGAGAACCCATGACGTTTAGCCAGAGTTTTTCCTGCCCAGATTGCGGTATCGGCATCAGTGAGATCGAGCCCAGAAGCTTTTCATTTAACAACCCCTTTGGCGCCTGTCCGGAATGCCTTGGACTGGGGTATAAGATGGAATTTGATGAGGACTTGATGATCCCCGACAAAAGCTTAAGTATCAAGGAGGGGGCGATTGCCGTCACAGGCTGGCAGTCCTGTGGGGATAAATCCAGTTTTACCAACGCCGTGTTGCAGGCGCTGTGCAAGGAGTACAATTTTGACCTGGATACGCCCTTTGAGGATTATCCGGAACATGTGAAAGACGTACTGCTTCAAGGAACGAGGGGCAGAGAGGTTGAGGTTCACTATCAGGGACAGAGGGGATCAGGGGTATATCCGGTTGCTTTTGAGGGATTGGTCCGCAATGTGGAGAGGAAGTATAAGGAGACCTTTTCCGAAATTATGAAGCAGGAGTATGAGTCGTTTATGCGGATCACGCCCTGCAAGGAATGCAAGGGAATGCGTCTAAAGAGGGAATCTCTGGCCGTGACGGTCTGCGATAAGAACATTTATGAGATCACGGCAATTTCCATTCGGGATTTGCAGGGCTTTCTGGAGGGGATGCAGCTTACCAGCCAGCAGCAGCTTATCGGAGAGAGAATTTTGAAGGAGATTCGCGCAAGGGTTGGATTCCTGGTGGATGTGGGGCTGGAATATCTTTCCCTTTCCAGGGCGACGGGAACGCTGTCGGGAGGGGAGGCCCAGCGCATCCGGCTTGCCACGCAGATCGGTTCCGGGCTGGTGGGAGTCTGCTATATTCTTGACGAGCCCAGTATCGGCCTGCACCAGAGGGATAACGACAAATTGCTGAACACATTAAAGAGTCTCAGGGATTTGGGAAATACCCTGATTGTGGTAGAGCATGACGAGGATACCATGCTGGCGGCGGATTATGTGGTGGATATCGGGCCGGGCGCAGGTTCTCACGGCGGTGAAGTGATCGCCTGCGGTACGGCGGAGGAGATTATGAAGGTGCCCGAGTCCATTACGGGAAAGTATTTAAGCGGAGAACTGAAAATCCCTGTGCCGGAGGAGAGGAGAAAGCCTGCCGGATGGCTCAAGATTGTGGGGGCAAAGGAAAATAATCTGAAGAATGTAACCGTGGAAATTCCCTTGGGAATTATGACGTGTGTGACAGGCGTGTCGGGCTCGGGGAAAAGCTCCCTGGTAAACGAGATTTTGTATAAGCATCTGGCCAGAAACCTAAACCGTGCCAGATGTATTCCCGGAAAGCATAAGGAGATTCTTGGCGTTGACCAGCTGGATAAAGTGATTGCCATTGATCAATCTCCCATTGGACGTACGCCCCGTTCCAATCCGGCAACCTATACGGGTGTGTTTGACCAGATACGGGATCTCTTTGCATCCACCGCGGACGCGAAGGCAAAGGGTTACGGCAAGGGCAGATTCAGCTTTAATGTGAAGGGCGGTCGCTGCGAGGCCTGCGGGGGAGACGGTATCATTAAGATAGAGATGCATTTCCTGCCTGATGTGTACGTGCCCTGTGAGGTTTGCGGGGGAAAGCGCTATAACAGGGAGACCTTGGACGTAAAATACAAAGGAAAGAGTATTTTCGACGTGCTGGATATGACTGTGGAGGAGGCTATGCCCTTCTTTGAAAACCTCCCTTCCATACGCCGCAAGATTGAGACGCTTTACGATGTGGGACTTTCCTATGTTAAGCTTGGACAGCCTTCCACCACTCTTTCCGGAGGGGAAGCACAGCGTATTAAGCTTGCCACGGAGCTGTCCAGGCGCAGTACAGGCAAGACAATTTATATTCTGGACGAGCCCACCACAGGACTCCATTTTGCAGATGTACACAAGTTGGTGGAGATTCTGCACCGGCTTACAGTCGGCGGCAATACAGTGGTGGTCATTGAGCATAATCTGGACGTGATTAAGACGGCGGACTATATTATAGACATGGGGCCCGAAGGGGGAGATCGGGGCGGAACTGTGATCGCCAAAGGAACGCCGGAGCAAATTGCAAAGAACGAAGAATCTTATACGGGGCAGTATGTGAAAAAGATGCTGGAGCGGGATGAAAATTTGAAAGGAAACTAAAGAAATCAAATATTTCTGCCGATAAAATATACATCCCAATTCTCGCTTGCGCTGATTTAAAATAGTGCTGAGTAAATATTTAACCAGTATAAAACTTCTTTACAGTTGACGAAAAGAGGAATAGTACATGAAATATACATTGAATTGTGATATGTTGGATGGATTGGTTTTTATAGATGAAAGTTATCTGTCAGAGTTGAGTGATGCCGATCTGTTATATGCGATGGATATTTTACTTGACTCATCTGGGAAATCCGAATTGATTTTTGATTTTCCAGATGAGGACTGGAACATCGTAAGGCAACGGGAAACAGAATCAATCCGGGAATTTTGTGGACAGGGAAAAATGATTGTCTGGCTTTTAGAGTGTGTTGATAAGGAATGTGAGATTACAAAAAGCGCCGAAATTACAGCCCCATGCAAGTGGCTGCATCTTCCTGCGGGCAAATTGTTAGCGGTTACAGCGAGCGAGTTGATTCAATGTCTTGCCTATCCGGAATTGGAGATGGAAAAGGTTTTTGAGATGTCGCTTGAGCCCGGGTGGTATGCAATCCAAAACGAAGGAGTCGATAACATTATGTATTGCAAGGAGCAGCCGCCTAAGTCTATTCCTTCAAATATCCAAGAAATATGTTAGTGTTCAGTATGCAGGGTGCGCGCCCTTCAAGTACACCATGAATCAATCAAATTCAATAGACTGAATGAGTATACACCCCAAAGATATTACCGGAACTGTGAGCCTGTAATCAAGAGCGCCTTGAGAGAAGGAACAGGTAAAAGGGTATATTTGCCATAATTCCATCATTTTCGTAAAATTTTTATAAACCCTCTATGAAAATGGATTGTTTTCGGTTATAATATAAAGCGTATGACTTTGTATTGGTTTAAGAAGAAAGAAATCCATTGGAAAGGGGTTTATAATATGCAGTGTACGGATATCGGGATTGATTTGGGCACAGCCAGCATTTTAGTATATATCAGAGGGAAAGGTGTTGTATTAAAGGAGCCTTCCGTTGTGGCATTTGATAGAGACACTAATAAAATTAAGGCGATTGGAGAAGACGCACGCCTGATGTTGGGAAGGACGCCGGGAAATATTGTAGCGGTCAGACCGCTGCGCCAGGGCGTTATTTCCGATTATACTGTCACGGAGAAGATGATGAAGTACTTTATCCAGAAGGCGTTGGGCAGAAGGACTTTCAGGAAGCCACGGATTGCGGTGTGTGTGCCAAGCGGTGTGACGGAAGTAGAGAAGAAGGCTGTGGAGGATGCCACTTACCAGGCAGGCGCCCGTGATGTGGCGATTATTGAGGAACCCATTGCGGCGGCAATCGGTGCGGGAATCGATATCTCCAAGCCCTGTGGCAATATGATTGTGGATATCGGCGGAGGCACTTCGGACATTGCGGTGATTTCCTTGGGAGGTACGGTGGTCAGCGCTTCTATCAAAGTGGCTGGGGATGATTTTGACGAAGCCATCGTGCGGTATATGCGGAAGAAGCATAATCTTTTAATCGGTGAGAGAACAGCCGAGGATTTGAAAATAAAGATCGGTACGGCGTATAAGAGGCCGGAGACGGATTATATGGATGTGCGGGGGCGCAACCTGGTGACAGGATTGCCCAAGACGGTGAAGGTTTCTTCCGAGGAGACGGAGGAAGCACTTCATGAAATCACAGCGCAGGTGGTGGAGACGATTCACAGTGTTTTGGAGAAGACGCCGCCAGAGCTTGCAGCAGATATAGCGGACAGAGGAATCGTCCTGACAGGGGGCGGCAGCCTTCTGAGGGGACTGGAAGAATTGATTTCAGCAAAGACGGGAATCAATACCATGACCGCCGAGGATCCCATGACGGCAGTGGCGGTGGGAACCGGTAAGTATGTGGAGTTCCTGTCCGGTTACAACGAGAATTAACGGATTTTGTATGGGGGCAGCAGAGGAGGCGTTTAAATGTTAAAAGGTTTGTACATTGCTTATACGGGGATGATGAATGAGCAGAACAGGATGGATATCCTGACTAACAATCTGGCAAATGCGTCAACCGTAGGTTATAAAAAGGAAGGTTCTACCAGCGAGGCATTTCATGATGTGCTCACATTGAAGATCAGAGATGCTTCAATAGGTTCAAGGCTGATTCAGCGTGTGGGCAGCAATAACCCGGGAGTGAAGATCGGAGAAAATTATACGGATTATACCCAGGGATCTTTCCGCGTTACCGGCAACACCTATGATTTGGCATTGGCAGGCCAGGGCTTTTTTGCCGTTGAATTCACAAATAAGGCGGGACAGACGTCTACCATGTATACACGTGCGGGACAGTTTACTCTGGACAAGAACGGATATCTGAGGACGGAGGACGGCGACTTTGTTCTGGATACGCAAAACCGTCATATTCGGTTGAATCCTCTGCTGGATACGAAAATTGCCGACGATGGCACCATCACTCAGAACAATGCAACCGTGGCCAGGATTCAGGTGACTGATTTTGAAGACTATGACTACCTGGAGAAATATGGGGAGACGTATTACAGACCGGTGGAAGGAGCCGTCACAAGGCCGGGGGCTGCGGAAATCAAATCAGGATATCTTGAAATGTCCAATGTGCAGGTGGTTTCCGAAATGGTAAATATGATTAATATCACCCGTGCTTACGAGACCAATCAGAAGATTATTCAGACTTATGACACTACGCTGGAGACGGCGGTGACACAGATTGGCAGGCTGGGATAGGAATAAAGACTTTTTAAAATAGATTTTGGCGGTAATATAACCGGAGACGGAATGAAAACCGGCATGTGCGGGGAAAGAAAGGAAAAGGAATTATGGTACGCAGTTTATGGACAGCGGCAACCGGCATGATTGCGCAGCAGACAAATCTTGACACGATTGCAAACAATTTATCCAATGTAAATACACAGGGGTACAAGACACAGGTA
This sequence comes from uncultured Acetatifactor sp., assembly GCA_910578185.1. GTDB lineage: Bacteria > Bacillota > Clostridia > Lachnospirales > Lachnospiraceae > Acetatifactor. The sequence goes on along the minus strand of CAJTPN010000005.1, from coordinate 99,718 downwards.
AATGAATTTAAGACTCTTTTGTATCAGACATTACAGAGCAGGACTACCTCGGCCAATGGTGAGGAGAAACCGGTGGGGGCGCAGGTTGGATTGGGCGTTCGGAATTCTGCTATTTCCACTATATTTAAACAGGGTACGCCGGTGGCTTCAGAGAGCGAGACCGACTTTATGATAGAGGGTAAGGGCTTCTTTGCGGTCAGAGGAGCCGATAATAATACTTACTATACCCGTAACGGTAATTTTCAGTTTGCATTGGCAAATAACGGAAATATGCTTGCCACTACAGATGGTCTTCCCGTCTTGAACAGTAATGGCCAACCGATCATTTTAAATCGAGACTACATACTTACGGATATCACCGTGGATAAGGACGGGCGTCTCTGCTACCCGGATGCGGATAATAAACCCCAGCCCATAGGCATCAGCATTGGTATATTCCAGTTTAACAATCCCAATGGCTTGGAAAGATTGGAGGATACGCTGTATGCAGTATCTGATGCCAGCGGCCAGGCCATCAATGAGGCTACTAATAATAATGTACAAAAGAGCAAGATTCATCAGAAATATCTGGAAGGCTCCAATGTGCAGGTGGTGGATGAGATGGTGAACATGATTGTGGCGCAGCGCGCATATGAACTGAATTCCAAGGCGATAACCACATCAGATGAAATGCTTCAGCAGGCCAACAATCTGAAGAGATAAAGGGATGGAAACAGGGAGGTAATATGATGGATATCAGCAATGTGGCTTCCATGTACAGCGATATGTATTCCACTGCCGCCAATCAGACTGCTTCAAAGCTTCAAGACAAACTGGAGGGCGCAGACTATTCCAAGGTGGACAGCGGGGAGTTAATGGATGCGTGCAGGCAGTTTGAAGCTTATTTTATAGAGCAGATGTATAAGGCAATGTTGAAGACCGTTCCCAATAACGAGAATACATCTAATTATACGGGAAATCTGATGGATTATTATAAGGATCAGATGGTTCAAAGCATGGCGGAAGAGACTGCCAGCGGAAGCGGTCTGGGGCTGGCGCAAATGCTCTATGAACAGATGAAACGCAATTATGGAATTTCGGATGTGGCGGATCCGAAAGCCGGAAGAGAGCATATTGTATCCGCTGTGATGGATTAATGTAACGGTTTGGATAAGTCGTGGTACTGTTACGGATAATACATATGACAAAGAGATAGAAGATTGTTTAAAATAAGGCTGCTCAAATAGTGAAGCAGCCTTTTTCTGCTATAATAAAAATAATGCTGCCGGGAGGGGGAGATTTCCCGACAGTGCGGAGTAAGCGGTGGGGAGACCGAATGGAAGAAGTCAACGGATATGTGGAGCATATTGTTTTCCAAAACAGTGAGAACGGTTATACGGTAATGAACCTGATATCAGGGGGAGAGGAGATCACCTGTGTGGGAATGTGCAAGGGGTTGACACAGGGAGAGAATATTACCGCCTGTGGGGAGTTTGTGGAACACCCTGTCTATGGCGCTCAGTTTAAGATGAGTACATATCAGGTGGTAATACCCAAGGATAGCGTGGGAATGGAACGGTATCTGGGTTCCGGGGCAGTCAAGGGTGTGGGAGCTGCCCTTGCCGCCAGGATCGTGAAAAAGTTTGGCGACGACACCTTTCGAATCATCGAAGAAGAACCGGAGCGGCTGGCGGAAATCAAAGGAATCAGTGAGCGCAAGGCACGGGAGATTGCGGCCCAGATGGAGGAGAAAAAGGATCTGCGGGACGCGCTGGTTTATCTGCAGCAATTTGGAATATCAAATGCGTTGTCGGTAAAAATATATGAAACTTATGGTATGAGTTTATATAATGTCATGAAGGAGAATCCCTATCGTCTGGCGGAGGATATCACGGGAATCGGTTTTAAGATGGCGGATGAGCTGGCGTCAAAGATCGGAATTCACATGGATTCCGATTATCGGATCCGCAGCGGGATATACTATTCTCTGCTGCAGTCCACCGGGGAAGGAAATTGTTACCTGCCCATGGACAGCCTGCTGGAGCGGGCTGAGACGCTGCTCGGAGTGCCAAAAGGGCAGATCCGTCCCCAACTGGATAATCTGATGATGGATAAGAAGCTGATCATAAAGGGAGAGAAAGTATTTGCGGCTTCTTATTATTATGCGGAGCTAAATTGTGCCAGAATGCTGTACGAGCTGAATATTCCTATGTACACTGCGGATGATGCAGGGGAACAAAAAGGGGAAGCAACCAATGGAAGAGCGGAAGCGGAGGTGGCCCGTAGACTTCAGAAACTGGCGGACAGTTTGCAGATGGAGCTGGATGAACTGCAGTTTAAGGCAGTTACGGAAAGCATCCGGAACGGTTTGTTCCTTTTGTCAGGAGGTCCCGGTACGGGTAAAACCACTACCATAAATATGATGATACGGTATTTTGAGGCGGAGGGACTGGATATTTTCCTTGCGGCGCCCACGGGACGGGCGGCGAAACGGATGACGGAGGCCACAGGATTTGAAGCGCGGACCATACATCGCCTGTTGGAGCTGAACAGCGCGCTGTCCGATGAAGATACCCGCAGAGTGAATTTTGAGAGAAACGAACAGAATCCGTTGGAGGCGGATGTGGTCATCATAGACGAAATGTCCATGGTGGACATTCAACTTTTCCAGTCCCTGCTCAAGGCGGTAGCGCCGGGGACACGGCTTGTGTTGGTGGGAGATGTGAACCAGCTGCCAAGCGTCGGGCCGGGACAGGTGCTGCGGGATTTGATCTGCAGCGGTTGTTTTCCCATGGTGGAGCTAAAAAAGATCTTTCGGCAGGCGGAAGAAAGTGATATCGTAGTCAACGCACATCGAATCAACAACGGGCGGCAGATTGCGTTAGAAAATAAATCAAAAGATTTCTTTTTGCTGGAAAGAAATGACGTCAATGTCATTTATAAACATATGATACAGCTAATACAGGATAAACTGCCCAGGTATGTACAGGCTACCCCTTATGATATTCAAGTGCTGACGCCAATGCGTAAAGGAAGCCTGGGATGTGAGACTTTAAACGGTATCCTGCAGCGTTATCTGAACCCGGCGGATGGAAAAAAGAAAGAACATACCAGCGGAAATACCCTGTTTCGCGAGGGTGATAAGGTAATGCAAATCAAAAACAATTATCAGCTGGAATGGGAAGTGGTCAGTAAATACGGGATTCCGATTGATAAGGGCATGGGCATTTTTAACGGGGATATGGGGAAGATCCTGGAAATAAATGAAAGCGCCTCCAATCTGGTGGTGGAGTATGATGAAAGCAGGCGGGTGAGCTATCCTTTTTCGCTGCTGGAGGAGTTGGAGCTGTCTTATGCGATAACCATTCATAAGGCACAGGGAAGCGAGTATCCGGCGGTGCTTTTGCCGCTGTTAACCGGACCGAAGATGCTGTTTAACCGAAACCTGCTGTATACTGCAATCACCAGGGCTAAGAACTGCGTCACCATCCTGGGCAGCTCGGATACGGTTCGGGGCATGATTGACAATGTAAGTGAGCGGCGCAGATATACCGCGCTGGCGGAGAGAATAGGGGAAATTTATCGGATCAGAGTCGGAGAAGGTTCCTGATGAGGAGCCATGGGAATAAAAATTTTAACAAAAACAAGAATAAAATCTAAAAAATGGAAAATGAATAAGGTATATGAGTGTCTTTTGCAGATGCTCTTTCCACGCCGCTGTCCGGTGTGCGATAAGATTGTGCCGCAGTTTGGAGAGAAGATTTGTCTGACATGCATGGAAAAGCTTGAGCTGTTGACGCCTCCCTGGTGTATGAAATGTGGGAAAAAGCTAATGGGGGAGGGGGAGTACTGCAGGGACTGCGAAGGAAAGGACCATGATTATGTAAGGGGCAGGGCTCTCTATACCTACGAAAGCGTTTCTCTGGCAATATATCGCTTTAAATATGGCGGACGAAGGGAGTATGCGGATTTTTTCGGGGAACAGGCGGCGATGTACCTGGAAGATTTTGTCAGAAGGGTGGAGCCTGAAGTGCTGATACCCATTCCACTTCACAGAAAAAGAAAAGCGGCCAGGGGATATAATCAGGCGGAACTGCTTGCCAGTGCCATTGGGAGCCGACTGGAGGTTCCGGTTTGCAAGGGATTTTTACTTCGGGAGAAGAATACTTCTCCTTTAAAATATCAAAATCCACAAGAACGACAAAATAATTTGAAAAAGGCTTTTATTATAGGGCAAAATGATGTAAAATTAAAGAAGGTAATACTTATAGATGATATTTATACCACCGGAAGTACGGTGGACGAGGCGGCCAGAACACTGAAAGCGGCGGGGGTGGAACAGATTTATTTTATTGCACTTGCATGTGGAGGCGGTTGAGGCCGTAATGGGAAATGCATTATAACTTCGCATTGGTTTGGATGCCATATTTTGACATGATCATGGGAGGAATATTATGAATGTAAGGAATTGCAGAAGCTGCGGACGTATTTTTAATTATGTTGGGGGTATGGGAATTTGCCCTGCTTGCCGTGAGAAACTGGAACAAAAGTTTCAGGAGGTAAAGGATTACATTCGGGAGCACAAGGGTGTGGGCATTAACGAAGTTTCCGAGGCATGCGATGTGGAACCGAATCAGATCCGTCAGTGGTTGCGGGAAGATCGCCTTGAGCTGGCGCCGGATTCCGCGATTCAGTTAGCCTGTGAATCCTGCGGCGCGCCAATCCGCAGTGGCAGGTTCTGTGAAAAGTGTACCAATAATATGACCAAGAATTTTAAGGATGTGCTCAGATCCGGTCAGCCCGAGCCCCAGAAGAGGCCCAAGGATGACGGAGAGGGACCGAAGATGCGATTCCTGAAGTAGTGCATGGATATCACTTTTACGGGAGGTTTGTTATGCTGAATGAGGAGCGCGTAATATTGATGACACGAATGGCGGCTTATGAGAAAGGTGAGGGCAGGGAAAATGTGAAGATCGGCAATTATTTTCGCAGCGATTACCTTGCCATTCAGCTTTTGAAGGCGGTTGTGTGCGCGGCATTGGTGTTTGTGCTGGTGTTTGGATTCTACATTCTATATCACTTTGAGAACTTTATGGAGGAGATATATGATATGGATCTGATTGCCTTTGCGCAAAATGTTTTGATCTATTTTGGCGCTACAATAGTGGGTTACGGCGTGGCGACTTATTTTGCATGTTCCTGGAAATATGCTCAGGCGAAAAAAAGTCTGAAATGCTATTATCATAATTTAAAAAAGCTGAATTCTCTGTATAACGAGATGCAATAACAGGAGTTCGGCCGGAGGACAGAATGACGGTTTTACTGGAAATGAAAGAGAGATTAAAGCTGATCTACAGTAAGGGCGAACCTTTTATACTGCCGCTTGCCAAGTTTTTGCTGGCGTTTATTACTTTTAATACGCTTAACGGCAGAATGGGGTATATGACGCAGATGGACAATGTGGCGGTGGTGCTGATCGGAGCGCTGACTTGTTCCTTTCTGCCCACAGGAGCGGTGGTGTTTTTTGCCGCTCTTATCAGCCTGATGCATATGTATGCACTTTCCATGGAAGTGGCATTGGTTGGGCTGGGTGTGTATTTGGTGATGTACCTGCTGTTTTTCCGCTTTAGCCCCAAGGATTCCCTTGTTGTGGTCGTGACCCCTCTTTTATGTGTGTTAAAGGTACCTTATGTGGTTCCGATCGCAGTGGGATTGGTATGCGGCCCTATGTCTGTGGTTTCCATGATCTGCGGCGTGGTGGTATATTACTTTTATGAGGCTGTTATTGCAAATGCGTCAAACATTAGAACTATGGGAGATGATGAGGCATTGGCCAAAGTGCAGCTTATGATTGAGAGCCTGATAGGAAACAAAGCCATGGTGGCGGTGATAGTGTCTTTTGCTGTGGCAGTTTTGGTGGTCTATCTGATTCGGCGCAGGTCTTTTGATTATTCCTGGACAATCGCCATGATTGCAGGGGCAATGACAGAAGTGGTGATTTTACTGCTGGCGGATCTGCTTTATGATGTGAACATTTCTGTGGGAGGCGCATTGCTGGGCTCTCTTCTTGCCATTGTAATTGCCAAAGTGGTGGAATTTTTTAGATTTTGTGTGGATTACAGCCGAACGGAAAAGGTTCAGTTTGAAGACGACGAATATTATTATTATGTGAAGGCAGTACCCAAGATGTCAGTTTCCATGTCCACCAAGACGGTGAAAAAGATTAATTCACAGCAGGCCAGAGGTGCGGCGGGGACGAGAAACGGTGCGCCCAGGCAGCCTGCCAGGACTTCTCAGCCAGTGAGAACTACGGAGCGGGGAAACGGGCAGGGGGCAGCTTCAGGCAGGAGTGTAACTACAGAGCGGGCGGTATCCGGCAGAAGAGGAGCGGAAGAACGGTCTGTAAACGATAGAAGTATGACTGCCCAGAGGCCGTTGCCCGGCAGAGGAACGGGGCAGGAGAGGCAGATGGCCGGCAGGGGAACAACGGGGAGAAACCCTTCGGGCAGAGGCGCGCAGCGGCCTCAGGGACGCAGCAATGTGACTATTGGCAGAACCGTAAGGCAGGATACGGTGGAAAATGTCATGGAAAACGCGTCAGACGATTATGAAGAGTTATATTAATTAAGATGCCGATAACAGGTCATTTTAGGAAAAGTAGGGCAGGACGGAATGCGGTGGATTGAGGCGGTGGGGGATTTCCTGAGGACGGCCAGGAAGTACGCAAATACTATGGACTGGAGCGATATTTTAGAAATATTTATTATCGCTTTTTTGGTATACTATATTTTGGCATGGATGAAGACCACAAGGTCTTGGAGGCTTTTAAAGGGACTGATTGTCATTTTTCTGTTCCTGTTTGTTGCGATTGTGATGGATATGACTACAATCATATGGATTGCGCAGAATGTACTTAGTTTTGCGGCCATAACGTTTATTGTGGTGATGCAGCCGGAGCTTCGGCATGCGCTGGAGCAGCTGGGACAGAAAAATTTCATTCCGTCCATGGGTTTTTCAGCATCGGGCAAGGACAACGGGAATGCTTTTTCCATTAAGACGCTGAATGAAATCTCAAAGGCCTGTATGGAGATGGGCAAAGTGAAGACAGGTGCTTTGATCGTCATCGAGAGAATGGAATCTTTGAAGGATTATGAGCGGACGGGGATCGAGGTGGACGGGATTGTCACAAGTCAGCTGTTGATCAATATTTTTGAACATAATACGCCGCTTCACGACGGAGCGGTTATCGTACGGGGAAACAGAGTCACGTACGCCACCTGTTACCTGCCCCTGACCGACAACATGGATTTAAGCAAGGATTTGGGAACCAGACATCGGGCCGGAGTGGGAATTTCCGAAGTTACGGATTCCCTTACGGTGATTGTATCGGAGGAGACAGGCGGGATCAGTATTGCCCATGAAGGTACTTTGGAGAGGGGATTGAGCGTAGACAAACTGAAAGAGAAAATGGGGCAGATTATGAATATGGATGGAGAAGATAATGCAAAGGGCAGAAACAGGCGGAAAAATAAAAAAGCAAAGGCAAAAGGTGAAGAGAAGGCTTCTAAATAACCTGGGGTTGAAGTTGAGTTCCGTCGTATTTGCGATTATCATCTGGTTTATGGTGGTAATTTCCAATAATCCAAAGGAGACCAGGACCTTCTCTAACATTCCCGTGGTATTGACAAATGTGGATTTGTTGGATAAGGAAGATAAGGTCTATGAAGTGTTGGACAATACGGACAGAGTCCGGGTAACGGTGGAAGTTCCCAGAAGCGATCTGGATAAGCTGCGTTCCTCGGATATTGTGGCCGAAGCGGATATGAGTAAACTGACGGCGGTCAATACCATTGCAATCAATTATTCCGTGGCCAATGAGGCGGTGACGGTGACAAATATTACCGGGAACAGGGATGTGGTTCGTCTGAATGTGGAGGATCGCATCAGCAAGTGGGTTGGAATCCGGTATAAAATCGCGGGAGAAGTGGCCGAGGGTTATATGGTGTCCGAGGTTAATCTTGATTTAAACAGTATACAGGTGACGGGACCCAAGTCTGACATAGATAAAATTCAGTATGCTATGGTAGATTTCGATGTGACGGGCGCCAGCTCACAGCTGACTGCAAATGTGGAACCCAGGTTCTATGATGCAGACGAGAACTTGCTGGATTTATCCAATGTCACGAGAAATTCGGATCATGTGATGATGACGGTTCGTATTCTTGCCACAAAGGAGGTTCCTGTTGAGGTTAATTCCACAGGAATTCCGGCAGAAGGATATCTGGCCACAGGAGTCATAGAATGCGATCCGCCCACAATTAAAATTGCTGCATTCCCGTCTATATTGGGCAATGTGAGCAAGATTACCATTTCGGAAGATCAGGTAGATCTGACGGATGCGGAGGAGAATGTAATACGCAATATCAATATCCGGAGTTTCCTTCCCGTAGGTGTCCAGCTGGCGGACAGCCGTGTGGATAAAGTCAATATCATCGCTTATGTGGAGCCGGAGGCAGAACGGAGGCTGACCATTCCCGGAGAAAATATTGCCATCCTTAATTGGCCGGAGGGCTTTCAGGCGCGTCTGAATGAGGAAGGGGATCCCTGTCAGATAACTATTTACGGATTAAATGCGGTCATATCTCAAGTACAGCCCAATACGATATATGGTACCATTGATTTGGAGGAATGGCTTGAGGAAGAAGGAATAACAGATGTGAAGAAATTGAAGGAAGGCACTTATGAAGTTCCGGTGCATTTTGAATTTCCAGAAAGTATCCGCTTTGAGGGTAATGCATATGTGGAAATTGTAATTGAAGAGGTTGAGGAGGAAGAAGAGTAGTAATGGCTAGATTATTTGGGACAGATGGTGTAAGGGGGATTGCTAATGAAGAACTGACCCCGCTTTTGGCGATGCAGATCGGCCAGGCGGGAGCATATATATTGACAAAGGCAATGAAGCAGGAGCATAAGCCGAAAATGATTGTGGGATGTGATACCCGTATTTCCGGCGACATGCTGGCAAATGCCCTCATGTCCGGAGCATGTTCCGTGGGAGCGGACTGCGAATATGTGGGGGTGCTGCCCACACCGGCTGTTGCGTATCTGACACAGATGCATAAGGTGGACGCGGGAGTGGTGATATCCGCATCTCACAATCCAATGGAGTTTAACGGGATAAAGTTTTTTGACGGAAACGGTTATAAGCTGCCGGATGAGATGGAGGATGCTATTGAAGGTAAGATACGGAATAATATGCAGGGGATCAAATTCCCTACAGGTGCCGGTGTGGGCAGTATCACTTATCACACGGACGCCAGAGAAGAGTACATAGAACATGTGATACGTTCCGTGCCGGTGGACCTTAAAGGAATGAAAGTTGTAGTGGACTGTGCGGAGGGAGCGTCCCATTATACTTCCGTGGAGGCATTAAAGAGATTGGGTGCGACTGTTGTGGCGATTCATGATTGTCCGGACGGCACAAATATTAATTTGGGCTGTGGTTCTACGCATATGGAGGAACTACAGTTAAGGGTTGGGGAAGAAAAGGCGGATGTGGGGCTTGCATTTGACGGGGACGCGGACAGATTGCTGGCGGTGGACGAGAACGGCAGGATAGTGGACGGCGATCAGATCATGGGCATTGTGGGATGTCATATGAAAGAACAAGGGAAGCTTAAAAAGAACACCATTGTAGCCACAGTCATGAGTAATCTGGGCTTCTTTCTGATGGGTGAAAAGAACGGGCTTGCCATGGAACAGACTAAGGTGGGAGATCGCTATGTACTGGAGCGCATGAAAGAGATCGGTGCCAGCCTGGGCGGAGAACAGTCGGGACACATTATCTTTTTGGAAGAGAGCACTACAGGGGACGGACTGCTCAGCGCGCTGCACTTACTTCAGGTCATGGCGGAAACGGGGAAATCCCTGTCGGAGCTGTCAAAGGTTATGGAGGTGCTGCCGCAGGCATTGGTGAATGCCAAGGTGGCAAACAACAAAAAGGAAAAATATCTGGAATATCCAGAAATTGTTTGTGCGATTAAGGCGCTGGAAGAGAAATTTAACGGAGAGGGCAGAGTGTTGATTCGGCCGTCCGGCACAGAACCACTGGTTCGCGTTATGATAGAAGGAAAGGATCAGCAGGTGATTGGGGAAGAGGCGGAGAAGCTTGCCCAGCTTATTCAGAAATTGTGTGAATAAATGTAGTAAATAGAAAAATTTTCTTGAAATTGGCAGTGGGTAATGGTATTCTTATTACAGAGGGTATTCAAAACAAGCAACAAACGGAGGGAGAAAGTACGATGGTCAGTCAAAAGGTAGTGATTAAAAATCCTACCGGTCTGCATTTACGGCCGGCTGGAATTTTGTGCAAGGAAGCAATGCAGTTCAAGTCGTTGATTACGTTTAAATTTCGTGAAAGTACCGCAAATGCCAAGAGTGTGCTGAGTGTGTTGGGGGCATGTGTGAAATGTGGTGATGAAATTGAATTTTCCTGTGAAGGGGAAGACGAACAGATCGCTCTGAAAACGTTAATTGAAGCAGTGGAAGGCGGTTTGGGTGAGTGAGCTAAAAGGAAGCGTGATCTGTGATACGCTTATTACACAACATAAGAATATATCTCGAAAACGGTATGGTTTGCGGACTGTGCCGTTTTTTATTCCCGTAAGCGTCCTGTATCCTTGGGGCCTGACAAGTGTTATGAGGGTCAAGTATATAATAATTACAATAAAACAGACATCCCCTGGAAAATGCAGCCATCTTCCAAGGGATGTCCATTTGGATTTAAAGAATATTTACCGGAAAGTAAAAGTATCCCCGTCCTTCACAATACATATCATGGTTTTGCCGGTGTTGAGTATGATCTCATTGCCATACTCGTCATAGTATCTGGTGGCACCAAAGTCACTGGTTTTTTCCCAGGTAACGGGAATCCCTTTTCCGTTGGTAAAAAACCATCCCTTTTGTGTAGTGTCGTGACATTTATATGCCAGATAGCCTTCGCCAAGGTCTTCATATTCTGCATACTGTACCAGAATGTTTTTAAAGGTTAACTGTTCTCCGGTGAGTTCGTCTATATGAGGGCCGTCGGTACCGGAGGATAAATATTGGGAACGATAATAGAGTCCGTCGTCCTCATTGTATTCAAAATAACATCTGGTAAGTGGATAGCAGCCCGACATATCAATATATGTAGCATTTTTGGCTGCGGTATTGTACTGACTCAGAGTATTTTGAGACAATTTATTTGTAAACAGGAAATGGTTATCGTCAGTCAATCCCCTGTATCGTATGGAATATCCCTTTTGGTCAATAACGCTCTTTAATCCCGCACCGGTGGCATAGGCATTGTGAGGCTGAGGACGATCTGTGGAACGGAAAAATGCACTGTAATCCAGACTTTCAAGGCCGTCTATGTTCTCGGTGGTGGGCAAATTGATAATGTCGTCAATAAAGAAGGGACCGCCAAAATGAACGATAAAGGCATCCCATTCAAAGGCCCAATAGGCATAATAAGGACGAAGGCTCCGGATGTTACCTATCTTTTCCAGGTTTTCCCAATCCTCATATATGGCCAGCATTCTGGTCATGCTTCCTTCCACGTTTGCCTCATAAATGACAGAAGCCTTGGAGAGGCTATAATGGGGAATTGCGCTGCTTTCGTTGGGAGTCATCACCGCAATGGGCCGTGTGCCTGCCACATCCGCATCCACCCATTCGTTTGTCAGGCGGCTGCGTACCATACCTTCCCTGGGAGGCAAGGTATCGTCTTCTGGTGTAAAGACAGTCGATGGGGCATCGGAACTGGGCGGCATGGGAGTCGCCGGGTGTGTCGTGTCAGTGGGGGACGGCGTGGGAATAAGAGGACTGTCAATCCCATCATTGATTCCGCAAGCCGTAAAGAGCAAAAGGATGGCTGAAAATAAAAAACAAAATATTATTTTTCTCATATTGATACCTCCCTGTCCGCCATGGGCGGGCAATTTTAAACATCCGGTCATGCCGCTGCATCCGACCGTGTCTCCGAAGGGACTCAGACAATACAGGAAACCTGCAAAAAACGCACACAGGACCTTCCTTATAGTTTACCATAAAAATAATCGGTAGTCATCGAATTGACTGGAAAATTAAGAATTATTTATGAATGACCGCTTGTTTAGGCACGGGCGGTAAAATTTTACTTGCTAATGGAATCAGGAGAGGATATACTTAAGACGGATGTTGTACCAGCGTGCTGACTGCTTGTCGGTCGGCATACAGCACTGAGATGAGGAGGAGGCGGGAAAGTCATGAGCCTTTTAAGCGTAATCGTACCCTGCTATAATGAGGAAGAAAATGTGGAGTTCTTTTATACGGAGCTTATGAAAAATGCGGATTTCTTTGCAAAAAAGGGCGTGGAATTGGAAATTATCTATGTGGATGATGGTTCTGGGGATCGGACGGTGCCCGAAATCAAAAGGCTTCGTGAGGAAGACGAGCGCATTCACCTGGTGGCCTTTTCCAGGAATTTTGGCAAAGAGGCGGCGATGTTTGCCGGAATGGAAAACGCCAAGGGCGATTATGTGGTGATCATGGATGTGGATTTACAGGATCCCCCTGCGCTGCTTCCGGAAATGTTTACCTATTTGGAACAGGGATATGATTCGGTGGCAACCAGAAGGGTGTCCAGAAAAGGGGAACCTCCTGTCAGGAGTTTTTTTGCCAGAAGATTTTATCGGCTGATGAAGAAGATATCCAAGACAGAGATTATGGACGGCGCAAGGGATTATAGAATCATGACCAGACAGATGGTGAGCGCCATACTCTCCATGCGGGAGTATAATCGATTTACAAAGGGGATTTTCGGCTGGGTTGGGTTTCGTACAAAATGGCTGGAATATGAAAATGTGGAACGGTTAAAGGGAGAGACCAAATGGAATTTCTGGAAGCTTTTCCTGTATTCGCTGGATGGAATTGCGGCCTTTTCTACTGTGCCTCTGATGTTTGCTTCCGTGATGGGAGTACTTTTTTGCATCGTGGCCTTTTTGCTGATTATTTTTATTATAGTACGTAAGCTGATATTTGGGGATCCTGTGTCGGGGTGGCCTTCTTTGGTCTGCTTTATCCTTATGACCAGCGGCGTGCAATTCTTTTGCACGGGCATTTTGGGGCAGTATCTGGCAAAGACTTATATGGAAGTAAAGAACCGTCCTATCTACCTGGTGCGGGAGCAATTTTGAATATGCTGCGCCCCCGCCTGGGAAATCCTTTTAACGAGTTCTTAGCGGCGTCAGGTCTTTTCTAAATTCGACATATATGGTAAAATTTATCTGTTCAACGCAGTATAGGAGTAGCAATAAACATAAGAAAGGGGAATTCGTATGGAGATTATTGCTATGAAGGATTGCGAACTGGAAAGATATATTACTGATATTATGTTGGACATAGGCGTACCTGCACATTTAAAAGGGTATCATTATCTGAGGGATGCTATTTTGCTGTCAGGAAAAGATATGGAAGTGGTTACCAGCGTGACGAAATTGCTGTATCCTACTATTGCCAGAAGATTCAGAACAACGGATCAGAAGGTGGAGCGGGCGATACGAAACGCCATTGAGGTATCGTGGAGCAGAGGAAATGTAAAAACTTTTGAGAAGATGTTTGGGTATTCTGTGTCTTCAGGCAAAACCAGACCTACAAACAGCGAATATATAGCAAGAATCGCGGATAAGGTTCGGCTCGATATCAAGGCAATGTAAGCAACTTATACAAAAGAGACAACAGTAGAGTGGATAGACATGCTTCTTACTGCGTGAATGAAAAGCAGCCGGTGTAAAATCCGGCTGCTTTTGTGGACTTAAAAGGATAATTATGGTATAATGTGCGCAAAGGGCAGAGTCAAATACCGTTATAAGCCTCTGCCAAGCTGGCTTGAGCAGAGGTTAATACCGGTATTTGAGGAGCGAAGTGAAAACCCACTGTCCCCAAAATGCGTATGCCCCCTAAAGCTCTCCGCCCATAAAAGAAACAAGAAAGGATATGCCGTGAAAGAGAACACTTGCCTGGATTATATCATCTTTGCGGAAATTGTGATTATCGGATTTGCCGAGACAGCGCATTTGACAGCAGTATTTTTGAAGCTGCCCTTTCATTTGTGCGCCATGCTTTTTATGGGATTACTGGGGGGTGGCTGTGTCACGGCGACACTCTTTTTTTTCATTCGGAGAAGATTTGCCCTCACAAGGGCTCCAAAAGGGACGGAACCCATTCTGTCACCTATGGAACAGGAACTGACCATGAAACAGGATCTGACCGAGCCAACAAAGTCAATCGTACCAGGCAGAGAACCGGAACCGACCAGGGGCATGGGAACATTGGTCGCCTCCTTACGAAAAAGAATCTTGCCGGAGGACAAGGCGGAATGGACTTTGGCGGTACTTTTGGGGTTGCTTGTCCTTTCCCAGCTGCTTCTTGTCTGCAGTGGGGACTATAGATACCGCAGACAGGATATGACCATGGAGACGGTGGGGAGCTTTTTGGCTACGGATGGGATTTATCAGGTGAACCCCATGACCGGGCGGCCTTATACCGCAGGGCTTCCTCTGCGGCTGGAAATTTTGTGCCTGCCCACGTTATATGCCAGTCTGTGCAGGGCCACAGGGTTAAATCCGGAGATTGTAGTTGGGCGTCTTGTTCCGGCATTGGTTCTGGTAAGTTCATATGCTGCATTTGCAGCTTTGGGCAGATGTCTTTTTACACGTAAAAAGCGTTTATGCTTTTTGCTGGCAGTGTCGTTTCTTTTTTGGACAGGAACTTATCTGTATGGTATGGATGGGTTTGGCGTGCTGTATTGCGGTTGGCGCGGTGTCACCGTGCGAAACTGTGTGCTTCTGCCGTGGCTTTTGTCCCGGTGCCTGCGTAGAAGATGGGCGTCGGCTCTTTTATGCTGTCTGGCTGAGTGCTGTATTGTCTGGACCTATTATGGCTTGGGAGTTTGTCTGTTTGTCGCCGCAGGGATGGCGTTAGCCCAACGGTTTTGTGGGAAAAGTGTCCCAAAAGATTCGAAGGCTGCCTCGTCCGCAGGTAAGGGGGCGATGAAATGACAGTGTTTTTAAAAAATATACAAATGGCCTGGCTGGGATGGAAAAATTATACGGACAACGGCAAGCTGGCTGCGTTGTTGCTGGCCGTTTTGTTGTTTTTATGGTGCTATAGAAAAAGGGTGCGGGAACTGCCGTTTCTTGTGTATTCTACCATTATCACGTTTTGTTGTATTCTGCCTGTAACGGCTTCATTGCTGATGATGTATCAGACCGAATTTTATGATTACGAGTGGATTTGGAGTCTGGTGCCCGTGACGGCAATGACGGCGTATGGGCTCACGATCCTGATGGCGGATTGTTGGGAGGATTTTAAAGTTTCAGGATGGCGCAGGGGGATTCCGGTTACGTTGCTTTTGCTGGTATTGCTTATGCTCTCAGGCGGGATGGGCGGGAGGCCCTGGGATGTGGGGACGCAGAGGAACGAAAAGGCGTCTGCCGAAAGGGTGTTAGAGCAGCTTGCAAATTTTTTGCCCCATGGAGAGATCTGTCTGTGGGCGCCCCGGGAGATTATGGAGTATGCCAGGGAGCTGGATGGCCGCATTACACTCCCCTACGGCAGGAATATGTGGGATGAGTCGCTGAATGCATACGCATATGACATATATGATGAAAAAATTACGGATATGTACCGGTGGATGGAACAGGCCACGGAAGCGGGAATGGAGGATGCCGGGGAGCTTTCCATGGAAAAATGTGTGCAAAACGCGTTGGATATGGGGGTAAATTGCATCCTGCTTCCGGGAGATACCGCTGCCGGAACGGTGAAAGAAATGGAGAAAGCGCTGCAGATGGATGGGCGGCTGTTGGAGGGTTACTGGATATTTTATGGACGAGCTGATCAGCATTATCGTACCGGTTTATAATGTGGAAAAATATATCAGGGAGACCATGGAGTGTGTCAGGCGACAGACCTATGGGGCTTGGGAACTTCTTCTGGTGGAAGACTGCAGCAGTGACGGCACGGTTTTGGAAATTAAAAATTACCTGGAAGAAAAGAGAGAGAACAGAATCCGGCTGATCAGGCAGCCTTTTAACGGGGGCGCTGCCAGAGCCAGGAACAGAGGCCTTCGTGAGGCAAAGGGGAGATATATTGCATTTTTGGACGCGGATGATTTGTGGGCGCCGGGAAAGCTGCAGCGGGAGCTGGCGTTTATGAAGGAAAAAGACGCCGCATTTGTATTTACGGGGTATGAATTTGCAGATGAAGCGGGCAGAGGAACCGGAAAGGTGGTTCGTGTACCGGAGAAGCTTACCTACAGGCAGGCATTGAGCAATACTACGATTTTTACCACCACGGTGATGTTTGACACGGAGAAGATCGGCAGAGAGCAGCTGGAAATGCCGGAGATCAAAAGCGAGGATACGGCTTTGTGGTTTCGGGTGCTTCGGAGCGGTTACACGGCCTATGGGTTGGATGAGAACCTGGTGAAATACCGCAGGGCGGGGAAGACCCTTTCTTCCAATAAGCTGGAAGCTATCCGACGAATCTGGAATCTGTACCGCAAGGCGGAAGGACTGGGGATTATTGTAAGCGCATATCATTTTTGCTTTTGGGCGTTTCGGGCGGTAAAAAGAAGAGTGTAGTATTAGAGTGCTTTTTGTGGTATACTAATAAAAATCTGTAAGGGTCGTTTTTTGGACGAACGAATTTTACTTAGGGAGGATCCCTGTTTTGAGTATAAAAACCAACGAAAGAAAAATAAAACAGCTGGAAACATTCAAGAGGCTGATCAATCTGATTTTGACAATTATATGTCTGGGGCTGGAAATAGGGGTGTTTGCCTATCATTGGCTGTTTCATTTTCAATACAGTGTGGTGGAAGACCTGCGGGATTTCTGGTTTAAGGGTCATTTGTTGGAAATTGCCATATATGGTGTGATACTGTATCTGTTGTCCACAATGTATGGCGGAATGCGGCTGGGATATCTTAAAAACACGGAGGTGATCTTTTCACAGGTATTCGCTACTTTGATGGCCAATGTGTTTATCTATGCAGAGCTTTCTGTGATGGCATATCAGCTTTTTGTGCCGGATGTATTTCTGCTTATGTCGTTGGAACAGGTGGTTATTGTTATCGTATATATCAATGTGGCCAATCGAATTTACCGGTCTATTTTTCCGCCCAGAAGGCTGCTTTTGGTACACGGGGACAGGCCGGTGGAGAGTATTCGCAGCAAGTTTGAGAGCCGAGGGGATAAATATATGGTCACCGAGACGGTTTCCGTTCGGAAGGGCTTGAATGCGGTGATCGGGACGATTGTGCGGCTGTATGAAGAAGGGACTTGTAACGCGGTTGTATTGGGGGATATCTCTGTGGAAGAGAGAACGCCCCTGCTGAAATTCTGCTACGCTCATTCCATCCGGGTGTATCTGCTGCCGAAGATTACGGATGTGATATTGATGGGAGCGGAAGAATTGCATGTTTTTGACACGCCGCTTCTGCTCACCAGAGAATATTGTCTTACCATGGAGCAGCGTTTTATCAAGAGATCCATTGATATTGCCTGTGCGCTGGGATTGCTCCTTTTGACATTTCCTTTTATGCTGATTACGGCCATTGCCATCAAGCTCTATGACGGAGGGCCCATCCTCTACAAGCAGGTGCGCTGTACCCTGGATCAAAGAGAATTTTACATTATGAAGTTTCGCAGTATGAAGATAGACGCGGAGAAGGATGGGGTGGCCAGACTGGCCCAAAAAAACGACGTTCGCATTACGCCCATCGGAAAGGTGATCCGCAAGTGCAGAATCGACGAGCTGCCGCAGCTGATCAATATTTTGAGAGGGGATATGTCCTTCATTGGCCCCAGACCGGAGCGCCCGGAGATCATTGCGCAATATTTAGACATTATGCCGGAGTTTGCCTATCGCATGAAGGTCAAGGCAGGACTCGCAGGTTTTGCACAGATCTATGGAAAATACAATACATCGCCCTATGATAAATTGAAGCTGGATTTGACTTATATTGAAAACTATTCCGTGTGGCTGGACATTAAGCTGATGCTTCTGACTTTGAAAATTATCTTTTGGCCCGACAGCACCGAGGGCGTGGAAGGGGAGCAGATTACGGCGCTGCGGGAAGAGAAACGAAGAAGGGATGCGGAGGCAGGTAAGAAATACGCGGAAGGGAGCGAAACGGAAAAATGATATACGGAAAGGAACCATTTGATTTGCGCCTTACCGTGCTGTGTATGTTGCGTGCGCTTCCGGTCATATTGTTCTGTACGGTTCTGGGCACCGCTGTGTTTGGAGGCGGATATTATATAAAAAATGTAATTTTTCGAGGAGAAACCTTGTATGCGGCCACATCCACCTACCGCGTGGAATATAGGGCGGAGGAGAAGGATATCGGTTCGGTATATATTAATCAGACAAGCTGGAACACCTATATGCAGTCCGAATTGTTTCTGGATGCGGTGTGGAAGCATCTGACGGACGGGGAGGGGGAAGCAAGCGGGTGGAATATGGATCAGGCGGCGATTGGGGAAACACTGGAAGCATTTCTTGCATCGGATTTGAGAGTGCCATCCACCACTGTCACCACCAATGATCCGGAGAAAAGTATTCAAATTGCCCGGGCGGTGGAGGATGCCATGACCCAGGATTTTGCGGGAGAGATCAGGGAAATTGCATCCGTGGTGGTGATCGACCCGGGCGACAGTGCCGCTATGGTGATACCTGATGTCAGAGTGGGGAGAGCATTGGTACTTAGCGGAGGATTGTCCTGTTTTTTTACAGTGGTTATTTTGCTGCTTCAGATCATTGGTGAGGACAGGATCAGACTGCCAGGTACCATCTGGAAGCGATATGGGGTAAGGGCTGTGGGGACTTTGGAGAGCGCGGAGCTGGGGGAAAATTTACGGTATTTTTTCAGAGATGAAGCGCAGGGAAAAGAGGCTGAGAACCATGGTGGGATATTAAATAATGTGGCGGTCTGCCCCGTGCAGGAGGGGATAGATATGCACAAAGTATTGGAAGGGCTGTATCAGGCATGCCCGGAGATTGGGATGGATCGGGAAGAGGAGGGGGCGGAAGAAGGGAAAGGATGGTTTGCCGTGGAATCACCCCTTATCCGACCGGAGAGTTGCAGGAAACTTCGGGAAGCAGAGGGAATTTTGCTTGTGGTTCGGGCGGATCGCCACGGGGGCAGAAGGCTGGAGCATGTTCTGGAATATTTGAGGCAGCAGGATTGTCAGGTGACCGCAGCGCTTTTATGGGAAGCGGATGAGTGGCTGATCAAATGGTATTATGGGGCGATTCCGGGAGGAAAGCATAAAAGCGGAAAGGCTAATGAATGAAAGTAGAAGTGTTGGCATCGGTCATGCAGGAGGAGCCGAATCAACTGATTCGCCGGATGCGGCTTTCGTCGGACGCGGTGATTATCAATCAGTGCGACAGGGTAGGATATGAGGAAATAGAATATCAGGGACACTTGGCGCGTTTTTATTCCTTTCCCGACCGGGGGGTGGGCAGAAGCCGGAATGAGGCTATTATGCGGGCCAAGGGTGATATCTGCCTCTTTGCGGATGCGGATCTGGTATATGAGCCGGATTATGCGGAAAGGATAAGCGCGGAATTTGAACGGAATCCTCTGGCGGATATGATATTGTTTAATGTGACAGTGGAGGAAGCACGCAGAACTTATTTTATTACGGAGCGAAAGAGGGTTCATTGGTACAACTGCGGTCGATATGGGGCAGTGAGCTTTGCGGTGCGTCGGGAAAGTCTGCTTTCTTCAGGCGTAATGTTTTCCCTGCTGTTCGGAGGCGGCGCACGCTACAGTAATGGGGAAGACAGTTTGTTTTTAAAGGAGTTTATGGACAGGGGATATAGCGTATATACGGCGCCTGTCACCATTGCCGTGGAGACAGGGGGGGACTCCACCTGGTTTGGAGGTTATAACAAAAAGTTTTTTTATGACAGGGGAATATTGTATCGTTATCTTTACGGCAGACTTTCCGGGCTGATGGCCAGGCGTTTTTTGCTGGTCCACAGAGGCACTCTGTGCGCCCAGGTGCCGCCGGATAAAGCGTTTAAGTGGATGAAAGAAGGAATGAATGCCGCGGCGCAGCAAAGGGGCGTCTGCAGCGACAGGGAGGCTTAAGTGGAGTGGAGCGCATTGGTATATATCCTGCTGACTGTGACGACAGTGACACTTGGTCTGTGGGTGGACAACAAAGAATATGTACCTCGGTATATCGGGGGAGGCAGGGCGTTTGGCGTACAACCGGGGTGGGATAGAAGACAGGCGGCAAACAATGTGGTCATGATGGCAGTCTACTGCCTGCTTGCGGGCGTATCGGCCTGTCGGATTGCGGTGGGCAATGACTATTGGGTTTATCGGGATAATTTTAAGCTGATTGCCCAGGGACGGCATGTATCCTCGGAACCGGGGTTTAACCTGATTGTAAAGTGGATTCAAAAACTTTTTGGCTATGATGCGTATCTTCCCGTATTTGCTTTTTTTTCATTTGTGACGGTGTTCTTTTTTGTGAAGGCATTGCATGACCAGGGAAGCTGTTTTGCCTTTTCTCTTTATCTCTTACTGACCGGGGGATATTATTTTAACAGCCTTAACTCTGTCAGATATTATCTTGTACTTGCGGTGGCGCTTTTTGCCATGAAGTATGTGTTGCGCGGGGAATATGGTAAGTTTGTTCTCTGGATCCTGGCAGGGGCTTTGTTTCACAAGTCGGTTTTGCTGGTGATCCCTGTATATCTGGCGGCAAGATTCCTGGCGGCGGCCCGGCTGAAAAAGTGGCATTACGCAGCGGGCTGTGTGGTGTTGGCTACATTGATTTTTGGGCAAAATGTTTACAGGGAAATCATTTTTTATTTTTATCCTTATTACCGGGATTCCATGTTTGACAATGGAGAGCTTTCCTATGCCAATATTTTGAAATGTATATGTGTGCTGGGGCTGGGGGTGATTTGTTATGGAAATGGTCTTAGGGAGGATATACAGAATCGTTTTTACTTTTTTCTGAATTTGTTTGGACTGACGGTATACTGCTGCGGTTCCTTTATCCCGGAAGTATCCAGGGTGGGATATTATATGATTATCTCCCAGGTGTTTCTGATCCCGCGGCTTTTGATAGGGATGCGAAAAGGGTGGCTGCGCAGGCTTTGCCTTGTGGGAGCCGTTGGATTCTTCGGCGCTTATTTTGTAATGCTGCTGCGGGGCATGTATGCGGTGGATGTGAGGCTTCTGCCTTATCTAAACTGGATTTTTAATTAAGTTGTATTTAAGTGTGATATGTCAGGAGTAGTTTATGAAGGTTTTGTGGTTATGCAATATTATGCTGCCTGCAGTGGCTCGGCAGTTGGGAATAGAGGCATCCAACAAAGAGGGATGGCTGAGCGGACTGGCGTCCGCCGTGCTGGGCGCCCAAAGTGAAAGGGGAATTTATCTGTCCGTGGCGTTCCCAATGGGGAAGTGCAGTGGACATACGGCGTCGGGACAACTGCTGGAAGAAGGGGTTTTGAAAGGAGAAATCCGCACTGATCAGGGGGCGTTTACTTATTTTGGCTTTCCTGAGGATGTGAGTCATCCGGAAAACTATGACAGTGCATTGGAAAAAAGCCTGGGAAGAATATTGGAGGAGGCGGAACCGGATATCGTACATTGTTTTGGCACGGAATATCCGCATACCCTGGCGATGTGCCGGATTTATCCCCAAAAAGACAGGCTGTTAATAGGCTTACAGGGTATTTGCCTTCTGTATGCGCAGGCTTATTTTGCAAATTTACCGGAAAACGTGATCCGTTCTGTGACTCTGCGGGATTATTTGAAAAAAGACAGCCTGGTGCGGCAGCGGGAAAAGTTTGTGATGCGTGGGGAGATGGAGCGTCAGGCGGTGGGTCTGGCGGGAAATATTACGGGGCGTACCCACTGGGATTTGGCATGCGCGGAGGAATGGAATCCCAAAGCACAATATTATCATATGAATGAAGTTCTTCGGGAGGAATTTTACGACCCGTCCTGGCAGGAGGGAACGTGCATTCCGCACTCTATCTTCTTAAGTCAGGGGGATTATCCCATCAAAGGTCTTCATTATATGCTGCACGCATTGCCTGAAATTTTGGGCAAATATCCTGATGCAAAGGTGTATGTGGCGGGAAACAGCATTGTGCGCTGTGCTACATTGACGGAAAAATTGAAATTATCCGCCTATGGTAAATATCTTCGCAGGCTTTTGGAGCAAAAAGATCTGGAGGAACGGGTGGTATTTCTGGGAAGGTTAAACGGAGAACAAATGCGGGACAGATATCTGGTCAGCCATTTGTTTGTCTGTCCTTCTTCCATAGAAAATTCCCCCAATTCTTTAGGAGAGGCCATGCTGCTGGGGATGCCCTGTGTCAGTGCGGATGTGGGCGGTATTTCAAGTCTGTTTGACGGAGAGAGGGACGGTATCCTCTATCAGGGGTATCGCGTGGGATGTGACGGTGGAGGGGAGTTGGAGGCCATTTCCCAACGTCTGGCAAAGGCGGTTATCAGGATATGGAGTGATCCGGACAGAATGGGGACTTATGGCGCGAATGCAAAACAGCACGCCATGCTGACTCATGACAGGCAAAAAAACAGTCAAAGACTGCTGGAGATTTATCAAAATATTTATGATAGGGTTCCCCATTCCGTAGATTCAAAAAAGGTGGGCGTCTGAAGGCGGAAGATTAGAGATATGATCATAACATTTGTTTCCAATTATATTAATCATCACCAGATACCTTTTTGCAATGCCATGAATCGGCTGACAGAGGGCGGTTTTATCTTTGTTCAGACCGAGGAGATGGAGGAGCAGCGGGTGCGCATGGGGTGGAATGAGACGGAGCGCCCCGGGTATGTGAGATGCTTCTATGAGGAAGAGACTTTTTGCAGACAGAGAATTCTGGACAGTGATATTGTGTTGTTTGGAGGGACGGATGAGGAAAGTTACATTGTAGAGCGACTCAAGACCGGCAGACCTGTGATCCGCGTCAGTGAACGGCTGTATAAGACGGGACAGTGGAAGGCGGTTTCGCCCAGAGGATTGAAGAAAAAATATACGGACCACACGCAGTACAGAAATGCACAGGTATTTCTGCTGTGTGCGGGGGCTTATGTGGCTTCCGACTTTCACATTGTCCGGTCATATCCGGGAAAGATGTACTGCTGGGGATATTTTCCGGAGACCAGGCATTATGATATAGAAATGCTTTTGGACGGAAAGGGGTATGGACAGGAGAAAATTCCGTACTTTCTGTGGGCGGCCAGAATGATTGACTGGAAGCATCCGGAGCTTGCACTGGAAACCGCCGCATATCTCAAGGAAAAAGGGATTGCATTTCACATGGATATCATTGGCGACGGACCGCTGCGGGCGGCCGCGGAGGAGCTTTCCGATCGATTCCATGTAAGGGAACAGGTCAGCTTTTTGGGGTATTGTTCTCCGGAGAAAGTGCGCTGCTTTATGGAGAAAGCCGATATCTTTTTGTTTACCAGTGACCGTCAGGAAGGCTGGGGGGCGGTGGCAAACGAGGCGATGAACAGCGGATGCGTTCTTGTGGCCAACCAAATGATTGGCTCGGTTCCCTATTTGGTGCGAAACGGTGAAAATGGTCTCCTCTATCGGGATAAGGATAAGGCACAGCTTTTTTCATTGGCGGAGCAGCTGGCAAACGAGAGAAAACTTTGCAGAAGGCTGGGCCAAAATGCCTATGATACCATCACGAAAGTCTGGAATGCGGAAAACGCCGCCGAAAGGCTGTTGGAGCTGATACAAAAGATTCTTTCGTCAAGTGATGTGAAAAAAGAATTTGGGGCGTCCGCGGCCACATTGGACTTGGCCGCGCCCTGTGCCCCGGCCCCGCTTCTGTCGGAGCGCGCAGGCCGCCGTCTTGCAGCACGACGGGAAAGTCTGTAAGGGCATTGAAGCGAAGCAAAAGGAACTGAAGACAGGTTTAACGGAACTGGAACAGGAGACCAAAATGAGCGAACATCCTTTGATAACGATTATAGTTCCCGTATATAATGTATTGAAATATCTGCCAAGGTGCGTTCACTCCATTACAGCCCAGTCCTATGGCAAGCTGCAGATTTTGCTGATAGATGACGGTTCCACGGACGGCTCAGGCAAGTTATGTGATCAACTGGCGGAAGAAGATTCCCGCATCCAAGTATTTCATAAAGAAAACGGAGGTTCCTCCTCTGCCAGAAATCTGGGATTGGCAAAGGCGGAGGGAGAATATATCGGTTTTGTGGACAGTGACGATTATATTTCCCCATATATGTATGAGCGTCTTCTTGGGGAGTTGGAGAGATTTCAGGTATTGGCGGCACAGACAGGCCGGGATGAGATAGATGAGAATGGGGAGCGGCTGCCTGATATCTGCCAGCCGCCGGATTCTCCCCAGGTGATTGGAACCGAAGCGTTTTTGCGGGAACTGTTGCTCCATCGAGGGGATTGTTCTTTTTGCACCAAGCTGATACACAGGGATCTTTTTCCGAAAGATGCATTTCCGGAAGGAAAACTCAATGAGGATTTCAATCTGCTGATTCGGATGCTGCCCTGCATGGGAAAATTGGTGTCACTGCCGGATCAGGCATATCATGTTTTCTATCGAATGGGAAGTAATTCCCGCAGGGCTGGCAGGGATGATTTTTCAAGGGTTTTTGGCGATTGCGTGGAAAATGCGGACATGGTGGCAAAGATCGTGGAGCGGGAGTACCCGCAGCTTGCAGAAGTGGCATTTCGATTCGGCGTCTTCCAAAGGCTTGAATATTTACTGCACATTCCCATATCACAGATGAGGGGGGATCACAAGATGTATCAAAGCGTTGTGAGATACCTTCGCAGACATTGGCTGCGTGCCATGGGAAATCCGGTACTTACGGGTAAAAATAAGTTATACCATACCTTGTTTGCCATAGCGCCAAAAGAACTCCGGCGCCTTCACGCCGCATGGCGCAAACGTGATGCTTGACGAGACTGATATGCATACATGTGAGGAGATTTATATGAAAAAGCTTAATGATGTCAGAGTGGGTATTTTGCAAATACCAGTTACCAGAATAGCCTTGTTGGTTATGGCAGATATTTTGTCCATCCTTCTGGCTTCCGTGTTCAGCCTCTATGTACGCTATGACTTTAAATTTATGGACGTGCTCAGGCCGCACTGGGAGGCAATATTGGAGTGCTATCTGCCCAATATCGCATTGCTGCTGATTGTTTTCAGTATATTCAGATTGTACAACAGTGTATGGCGCTATGCCTCGGATACGGAGCTGATGAACAATGTGATCGCAGTATTTCTGTGCGCCCTGATGCAGCCTGTACTCTGCTGGCTGACCAGTACCAGGCTTCCCACCAGCTATCCCTTTTCCTACGGCGTTTTTCTGCTGCTTTTTACCGCCGGAACCCGTTTCAGCTACCGCATTGTACGTATGCTGCAAAACAGACGGCTCAGCCGCAGGGGATTTCCTTCCAGGATTAACTGCATGATCGTGGGAGCAGGCGCCGCGGGCAATTCGATCTTAAAGGAGATAGAAACCAGCCATTATCTGAATATGCATGTCTCATGCGTTATAGATGATCACAATGGCTGCCACGGAAAATATCTCAGGGGTGTTCCCATTGTGGGCGGCAGGGAATGTATTCCAGATTGTGTGCAGAAGTATGATATTGATGAGATTATCATAGCGATCCCCTCTGCGGATCGTGCCACGCTTCGTCCCATTTTGGAGATCTGTAAGGAAACCGGCTGTAAAATGCGGATTTTGCCCGGAATGTATCAATTGATCAACGGGGATGTGAACGTGTCTCAGCTGCGGGAGGTACAGATTGAGGATTTGCTGGGGCGCAATCCCATTGAGGTCAATGTGGATGAGATCATTGGTTATGTATGCAACAAGACGGTGCTTGTGACAGGGGGAGGAGGTTCTATCGGCAGTGAGCTTTGCCGGCAGATTGCCCAGCATGGCCCGAAGATGTTGATTATTTTTGACATCTATGAAAACAGTACTTATGAGATTCAACAGGAATTGAACATGAAGTATCCGGAATTAAATCTGGTGGTGCTGATCGGTTCCGTGCGGAATACGGCAAGGGTGGAAGATATCTTTAAGACATACAGACCGGATATTGTATATCATGCGGCGGCACATAAGCACGTTCCTCTGATGGAGGACAGTCCCAGAGAAGCCATAAAAAACAATGTATTCGGCACTCTGAAGGTCGCCAGGGCGGCGGATCAATACGGTGTAAAGCGATTTGTCATGATTTCCACGGATAAGGCGGTGAATCCCACCAATATCATGGGAGCAAGCAAGCGTATCTGTGAGATGATTATCCAAAATCTGAACCTGAAATCCAAAACGGAATTTGTGGCGGTTCGTTTTGGAAATGTGCTGGGTAGCAATGGAAGTGTGATCCCGCTTTTTAAAAAGCAGATTGCTCAGGGCGGCCCGGTGACGGTCACAAGTCCGGATATTGTGCGCTATTTTATGACCATTCCAGAGGCGGTGTCCTTGGTGCTGCAGGCGGGAGCTTATGCCAAAGGGGGCGAAATCTTTGTGTTGGATATGGGGGAACCCATGAATATAGTGGATTTGGCCAAGAATCTGATCAAGCTTTCGGGTCTGAGAGTGGATGAGGATATTAAGATTGACTTTATAGGGCTTCGGCCGGGAGAGAAAATGTATGAAGAGCTTCTGATGAATGAGGAAGGACTGCGGGAGACGGCCAATAAGATGATTTATATCGGCAGGCCAATAGAATTTGATTCGGCGGAGTTTGAACATCAGTTGGAGCGGTTGTATGAGATGGCGTTGGAAGAGCATGGGGATATCAGGAATATGGTAAAGGAGATTGTGCCTACTTATCAGTTTGACAAACATGTATAATGTGCGGTGATCATATATCGGCACTGATAGTTTAAAGAGGAATATGTCAGTACAACAGGTTTGGCGTTTTTGGTCGTGTTTATGGGAGGGGCGTGGCAGAAAGGATGGAATGGAAATGTACCAGAGGATCAAGAGGATTTTGGATTTTATCATGGCATTTTTGGGACTGGTATTTTTGTCCCCGGTTTTTGTGATTCTGATCACAGCGATTAAACTAGATTCCAAAGGGCCGGTATTGTTTCGACAAAAACGGGTGGGGATTCACAAAACCCATTTCCATATCTTAAAATTTCGTACCATGCGTACGGACACACCCAAGGATATGCCCACACATTTGTTGAAGGATCCGGAACAGTATATCACAAAGGTTGGAAAGTTTCTGCGCAGAACAAGCCTGGACGAGCTTCCCCAGATTGTAAATATTTTGAAGGGGGATATGGCAGTGGTAGGGCCAAGACCGGCGCTTTGGAATCAGTTTGATCTGATTGAGGAGAGGGACAAGTATGGCGCCAATGATGTACGGCCGGGATTGACCGGATGGGCGCAGATCAATGGGCGGGACGAACTGGAAATCCCTGTAAAGGCAAAGCTGGACGGAGAATACACGGAAGCACTGAGGAACGGAAAGGGCTTTCGGATGGACTGCCGCTGCTTTTTTGGCACTTTTTTAAGCGTGCTCAGAGAAGAGGGTGTGGTGGAAGGCGGAACCGGCAGTATGGACAAAGCGGAACACAGCGCCCGGCAGGAACAGGAATAAAAGTGCTGTGGCGCCGCGGCTTTCATAATTCGGTTAGGGACGACCTTTTAAAACAGTTACGGAACGTAAGCACCGGTGTGTGGGGCTGCAGAGTAGAAGGAAACTATAAATAGGAGAAGAACATGGCGGAAACCGTGAAACGGGTTTTAATCACCGGAAAAAACAGTTATATTGGAGCCTCTTTTGCGGAATATGTGGGGAAAAATTATCCGGATTCCTTTCGGATAGATGCTGTCAGTCTGCGGGACGGAAGCTTTCGCGAAATGAGTTTTTCAGAGTATGACGCGGTGTTCCATGTGGCCGGGATTGCACATGCGGATGTAGGAACGGTGACGGAGGAAGGGCGGCGGGAGTACTATAGGGTGAACAGGGATTTGGCTGTGGAAACGGCGGCAAAGGCTAAGACGGATGGAGTGGGACAATTTGTGTATATGAGTTCCATGATCATTTACGGCGCAGCGGAACACGTGACAAAACGGACCATTCCCTGCCCTTCCAATTTCTACGGAGACAGCAAATGGCAGGGAGATCAGGGTGTTAGAGAGCTTGCCGGTGACGGGTTTCAGGTGGCGGTTTTGCGTCCGCCGATGATTTATGGGAAGGGGAGCAAGGGAAATTATCCCATGTTGGCAAAAATGGCAGCAAAACTTCCTGTATTTCCAAAAGTTAAAAATCAGCGTTCCATGTTGTATATTGAAAATTTGTGTGAATTTCTGCGCCTGTTGATGGAGGATGGCAGGGGAGGCGTCTTTTTTCCTCAAAATAAAGGAACAGTCAGCACCAGTGAACTTGTGAAGGAGATTGCCCGCATTCATGGACATGGAATATGGGTCACATCCCTATTGGCTCCGTTTGTGGCAGTGGGTAAGCGTCTGCCCGGAAAAGCAGGGAACCTGTGCAGAAAGGCTTTTGGCAGCAGCTACTATGATTTGGATATGAGCGAAACCGGGTGGAATTATGAAACAGCAGATTGGGCGGAATCTTTAAAAAGGACGGAGGGCAAAACAAATGAACCCTTTGGTGTCGATTACAACAGTGACTCATAACAGTGAGGCAACGCTGGCCAGAACGATGGAATCTGTTTTAAACCAGACCTATGACAACATAGAGTATTTGTTAATTGACGGTCTTTCCGAGGACGGAACGGTTGCGTTGGCACAAAGCTATGAGAAACGGTTTCTGGAACGGGGGTTTAGGTTTACGATTCTTTCCGAGGCGGATCTGGGAATGTATGATGCCATCAACAAGGGCATTCGGCTTTCTCACGGAGATATCATCGGCAATATCAATTCGGATGACTGGTATGAGCCGGAGGCGGTGGAGAAAGCCGTAGGTTTTCTGAAAGAAAGCGGATGCGATTATATGTATGCGGATTTGAATATGATAAAGCCGGACGGCACAAGCTTTGTGAAGCGTGCTAAAATACAGAAATTTGCTACTTCAAGAGGCTGGAATCATCCCACTCAGTTTGCAAAAAGGGAAGTTTATGTAAAGTTCCCTTATAAACTGGAAAGTCTCCATGATGACTTTGACTTGTTCTTGAAGGTTAGAAAGTCAGGTTGTCGTATTGGTGTGCTACATGAGGTACTTGCCAATTTTACCATGGAAGGGATGAGCCATGAACGTAATATAGCGGCGGCAGTGAACAGGGGCAGATGCCGATACCGCATTTACAGAAATAACGGGTATGGCAGGGCGTATGTGTTGGAATGCATCCTGATAGAAACGGCAAAGCTTGTAATGGGGTAGGAAGAGGAAAAATGATACGCCTCCATGTACTTTGGTGTATTATGATACCGCATCCTTCCCCAGCAGGTGCGCAATGCAAAGAGAGAAATTTTACTGCGCCTCTTTTACAAACTGCAGAAATTCGCTTCCGGGAAGAGGTTTTGAAAAGTAATAACCCTGTATATAATCTATGCCAAGGGCCAAAATGGCTTCCAGCTGTTCCGCCGTCTCAACGCCTTCCGACACGATCTCCAATTTCATATCGTGTATCATATGCATGGAAGCTTCCATGACGAATTTTGCCTTTTGATTTGCAAAGTATGCCTGGCTCATGTCCCGGTCAAATTTTACAATGGATACGGGCATGTCAATGATGTAGTTCAGGTTGCTTGCACCGCTGCCAAAATCATCCAGGGAGAACTTGACGCCGTAATCGATCAAAGTGTTCATATTTTTCAGCAAAGTATTTCTGGTCAGCACTGATGTGGACTCGGTGATCTCCAGGTTGACACAGGAGGGATCCAGATCATATTTTTTCAGAATTCCGATATAGGTCTCTGCAAGAGCCGTATTTTCACACTGCGCAACCGAGAGGTTGACTTCCACATAGTGTATCCCGTATTGGGCTTTTAAGTTATTTTCACGGATAAAGGCACATGTCTTGTCAAATACCATTTCACCGATCAGTGCAATCAAACCGGTTTTCTCCGCAACGGGAATAAATCTGCCCGGCGGTATGATCGTTCCGTCTTTGTCCCGAATCCGTACCAGTGCTTCCGCAGACACAAATTTTTTCTGCCTGGCAGAGTAAATAGGTTGGTAAAACACCTCAATCCGATCGTCTGCAATGGCGGACCGAATCAACAGTTCCGTCTCTTCCCGCTCTTTGTAATGCCTGATTTTTGCTTCGTCCAGAAGGATACTGTTTTCTTCCGGATTTTCCTTTTTGCCCACGCGGAAATGGCGCAGCATCTGAAAAAGCTCCTCCACATTGCGCAGCATGGAGGAATCCGGCAGCAGCACATAGTAGGGTGAAATTCCGGGGACTCCATCCGTCCTGCGCGCCTGCCAATCCGTCTCAATGTATTGTTTCACTTCCTGAAAAACTTCCTGCATGCGTGTCTGATCCGAAGTCAGAAATACCAGTTCCCGTTCTAATGTCTTAAAGACTTTTACGCCCTTTTGCTTCTCCGCATAGCGCACAATGTGGCCAAGCGTGGTGTCCAGATGAATGGACTGATTGTTATTTTCAGCGATATAAGTGTCGTTCAATGCAAGCAGCATGGCGGAAAACGACTCTTGTTTTTCATACAGCAGTTTGGTATATTCCCCAAGTGCGTGGGCATTGTAGGCGCCTGTTTCCCGATCAATATTGGCCTCCGGATTTTCCAGTTCAAAGAACAGGATCACCATTCCGAGCACGGAGGCAAAGCCTACCAACAGTAAATTGGCGTTCAAAAACTGTGTCGCCGCCCCGATAATCCAGATAAGCATCCAAAGGATGATAGCCCTGCGCCTTTTGGGATTCATCTCTGCGCCTTTAACGCCTACCTTATACAATGTGACCAGGACAAAGAGAAGTGCAAACACATAGGTGGTGGTGCAGCTGGGACCATAGGTATATACAATCTCTCCCTCCAGGAAATAGTAGATGGGCAGGGAATAAATAAGCACAGTGCCGATGAGGACAATGGCGGTATAGATCCTGTTTTTCTTCCGGCGGACTTCCCTTGTGGCAATGAAGTCCGTGCTGGAGTAGATCAGGCCAAAATACCCCACCCACATCAGGGATATAATATATGTTTTACAGATTAACGCCAGAAGAAATTCGGATATCAGCGCCCGATTGTTGATGGCGATAATGGAAGTGATGTCCATGAGAATACAAAAGGAAGTCATACCCATGGTGACTAGAAATAATCTGACTGATTCAAGGCCCAGGGGCTTTTGCCTGAGTGAAAAATACCATAATAATATTAAGACCACGATACCACAGCATTGTATTTCTATGTTCATAGTTGGACATCCTTTCACTGTTCGTAAGTTCGCTTATCTCTGTATCATTATCGTAATGATTATAACATTTATTTAGGGTTTTGTCTGTAGCCTGAGATAAAAAATCCTTTGTTATGGTGAATAGAAGCAGTAGCATGCAATTTGTTATTATCATAATACTTGCAGAATTTCCGGGGCTAGTATATACTGTAAAAAAGTTGTGGAAGATTAAATGAACCGGATTGGATGGAATCGGCATGTGGCTGAAGGGAAACTGTAACACAGTTTTCTGCAAATAACGTTTCCTTACCTGGCGGAGGCTTTAGCGCTCAAGGAAGGCGGAAGCGTCTGCGGACAGAGAAGCTTCTTCTCTGGCGGTGCCGTAGTGCAGGGAGGGCAAGGGAATAATGCGCCAAGGGCGAAAGACGTAAAAAGTTCCCGCAAGCGGGAAACTTTTCCCATTTGGAAGGTTCCCGTATTCGGGAAGCTTTCCCACATCTGGGAAAGTTCTCATATCTGGGAAAGTTCTCATATCTGGGAAAGTTCTCATATCTGGGAAAGTTCTCATA